>CAKPOE010000001.1 GCA_934169745.1 uncultured Clostridia bacterium
CACTAATAGGTCGAGGGCTTAACCAATATATATATTACAATACGGGTACTAGTCGAGAGATGGATACCTTTGAAGTTGCTATATATTTTTCAATGTGCATTGTTTATGCAATGTATAATATAATTTTCTGGTGAAGATATTGCTGATGTTACACCTGTTCCCATTCCGAACACAGAAGTTAAGCTCAGTAAAGCCGACGATAGTTGGGGGTTGCTCCCTGTGAAAATAGGTATTCGCCAGTTTTTTTATGTTAAAAGCGACCTAACAAGGTCGCTTTTTTCTGTTATCTTAAAAAGTTTGTATCTCTTTTTGATAAACTTTTCACAACAGTGTTTATTTTTTCTTTTGCTTCTTTTCCGCTATTACTGTTTTGCACGTATTTCGTTATTTGGTCATGTATTTCATCATCTAATCCAGCATAGTATTCCATTGCAAATTCGTTTAATGCAAGAGACATCGCGAGTCCTATAGGCATTTCTTTTTGGTTATTTTCTTTATTCATATAAATCACCTCATGATTATTATTTAATCTTCTTGGAAAAATATTCACATACTTTATATTAATAGAACACAATTTGTACATATTTTATTAGTAGAATTAAATCATAGACAGGAGGTGATAGGAAAGTGAAACTTAGTAGTAGATAAGTAGAAATGAAGGGAGGGATGCGATGAATAAATTTTAAAATTAATTTGAATTTAACTTAAGTTACTTTATTGAAGAGATATCAGTTTAAATATATTTTTTGGCACGCTAAATAATTTTGCGTGCCTTGTTTTTTGTAAAAAAATATGGTACAATTGCAGATGTTTGTAAAGCTGAAATATGTAGAGGGAAGATGAAAATATGTCGAATTTTCAAGAAATAATTAAAGAAATTTGTGATGAAAATAATATAAAGTTTGAATTGATATCGAAGAATTGGATAATAAAGTTAGAAAAGGATAATCTCATTAGATATATTGTAGGTATGAGGTTTCCACTTAATGATTATGCCTCGGCTTTCATTTGTAATGATAAATATGCCACATACGAGGCCTTAACAAGTGCAAAAATTCCAATTGTTGAGCATAAGCTAATCTATAATAAAAAATTTATAAAGAAAGAAATTCCGGATTTAGAGAGTGAAGCAGAGATAGAAGAATATGTAAAAAAGTATGACAGAGTTGTGGTAAAAGACAATATGGGAACAGAGGGGATTAATGTTTTTTTATGTAACAATACAGAAGATGTTCTAGATACATTAAATAAAATTTTTAAATTAAAACAAACTGCTGTTATTTCTCCCTTCTTAAAAATCGCAAATGAATATAGATGTATTTGTATAGATGATGAATGTAAACTTGTATTTGAAAAGATTAGGCAAAGTGGTGAGTGGAGACACAATCTTTCAAATGGCGCAATTGCAAAAATTGTGTATGACGAGAAGATTAGAGATGAAGTGGCTCAATTTGCTTTGAATGTTATGAGAAAGTTAAACTTGCGATTTGCAAGTGTTGATTTAATAAGAGTGAATAATGAAATTTCGGTACTTGAAGTTAATTCAGGCGTATGTATGAGCAAGTTCATGAGGCAAGTTGATGGCGGAAGAAAGATTGCAAAAAATATATACTGTGAAGCAATAAAGAAAATGTTTGAATAAGTATGGGCGCCTGCGATGGCGCCCATAAGGATGATATGAGAAAATTTTAGTTATTTATTATCAGTACTTCCAAATCCGCCCATTCTTTTTCCTTCAGCTTTATCATCATCAGTTATAAGGAATTTTTGGAAAAAAGCTTGTCCAACAGGGTCATGCTTTTTTATTGTAGTGTCAACAGGGTAAAAATTGTAATATGCAAACATTATATGTCCGTCATTATCTGGATTTCCGTAGTAATCACTTTCTATTACACCAATACTATTTGCTAATACAAGTCCCTTTTTTCCAGGATGTGAGCTTCTGTTTGCAAGAAATAGAGCCTCATCCTCTCCAAAATATGCTTTAATCCCTGTTTTAACAAGTGTTGGCTTTATAGTATCGTACTCATGTTCACCTTTTAAAAATTTTTGAAAGTTAGAGAATACTGTTTTCCAAATACTTGGAATTATAGTATCTTCCGCAGCTTCTATATCATATCCAACAGAATTCTTTGTTTTTCTAATTGGCATATTTATTTCACTATTTTCAAATCCTTTGCATATTTCGAAACCTCTAGTTCTCATAAGTAATCCTCCTTAAAAATTTATTTAAAAAAATTATATTATATTGATTTTGATGTGTCAATCCGTAATGTTTTGCCATTAGTTGTGTAAATATATGGCTAGAAAAATTATGTAAAAAAAGTAAAAAAACTCTTGCATTGTGGCTCCGCAGGTAGTATAATAATAACTGCTGTGATATTGCGATGATGTGGAATGTGGCTGCCGCTTACGGGCAGGGAACTTTCACGGAGTATGTCCGATTATAAACCGGGCGACAAGGGTAGGAAAAGCACTTTTTCCCAGGTTAACCCCTGGGTTTTAATATGGGAATTAAAGAAACACCCGGGTGCGTGGATAACTTTGTCGGTACGAAAATATTAAGGAGGGAAACCAATATGCCAAAGGAAAAACAAACGACAACAGAAGTAGGAAAGGAAAGAATTAGAATTAGACTTAAAGCATTTGACCATGTTATTCTAGACCAGTCTGCTCAAAAAATAGTAGATACGGCTAAAAGAACTGGCGCTCAAGTTTCAGGTCCTATTCCACTACCTACAAAGAAAGAAGTTATAACTATCTTACGTTCACCACACAAGTACAAAGATTCAAGAGAACAATTTGAAATGAGAACTCATAAGAGAGTTATTGATATTCTTTACCCTACATCAAAAACTGCTGAAGCTTTAATGAAAATTGAGCTACCAGCTGGTGTAGAAGCAGAAATGAAAGTAAACAAATAATGGTCATGTTCATAAAATGTGAACCAATAACCAAGGAGGTATTTGATAATGAAAAAAGGAATTTATGGCAAGAAGTTAGGAATGACTCAAATTTTTGATGAAACTGGTCTAGCTATTCCAGTAACAGTAATCGAAGTTGAACCTTGCGTAGTAATTAGAAAGAAAACAGTTGAAACTGATGGATACAATGCGATCCAAGTTGCTACAGGCGAAGTTAAAGAAAAACATTTGAACAAAGCTGAAAAAGGTCAATTCGACAAACTAAAGTTAGCTTACAAAAAATATATTAGAGAATTAAGACTTGACGACGTTGAAAGCGTTAACGTTGGCGATGAATTAAAGGCAGATGTATTTGCTGCTGGAGATATGGTTGACGTACAAGGAATTTCTAAAGCAAAGGGATTCCAAGGTGTTATTAAGAGACATGGACAACACATTGGACCAAAAGGACATGGTTCTATGTATCATAGAAGACCAGGTTCTATGGGACCTACATCTTCTCCAGGAAGAGTATTCCCAGGAAAGAAATTACCAGGACAAACTGGTAAAGATACAGTTACAGTACAAAACTTACAAGTTGTTAAAGTTGATATGGACAAAAACGTAATCTTGATTAAAGGTAGTGTTCCAGGACGTAAAAATGCTCTTGTAAGAGTTAAAGATGCTGTAAAGAGTGAGAAATAATGGGAAGGAGGATATAGAAAATGCCTAAAGTAGATTTATTAAATAAAGAAGGAAAAAAGGTTGGCGACATTGAATTAGCAGATAGCATTTTCGCTGTTGAGGTTAATGAAGACGTTTTACATGATGTTGTTGTTAACTATTTAGCTAATCAAAGACAAGGAACTCAATCTACAAAAACTCGTAGTGAAGTAACTGGCGGTGGAAAGAAACCTTGGAAACAAAAAGGTACAGGTAGAGCAAGACAAGGTAGTATTAGAGCACCACAATGGATTAAAGGTGGTATTGCTTTAGGACCAAAGCCAAGATGCTACAAGTATACATTAAATAAGAAAGTTAGAAGATTAGCATTAAAATCTGCGCTTTCTTCTAAAGTTGCTGATAATCAAATCATTGTTTTAGATGAATTAAACTTTGATGAGATTAAGACAAAGAACATGGCTAAAGTTCTTGAAAACTTAAAAGTTAATAAAGCTCTTGTTGTTTTAGCTGATAAAAACTTTAATGTTGAAGCTTCAACAAGAAATATACCAAATGTAAAAGCTGCATTAGTTAATACAATCAATACTTACGATATATTGAAGTATGAAAATGTAATTTTAACAAAAGCTGCTGTAGAAAAAATTGAGGAGGTGTACGCATAATGGTTGCTGAAGATATTATATTAAAACCAGTTGTTACAGAGAAAAGTAGCATGGAACAAGCTTTAGGAAAGTACACTTTTGAAGTTAGTAAGAAAGCTACAAAAATTGATATTAAAAAAGCTGTTGAAAAATTGTTCAAAGTAAAAGTTAAAGAAGTTAGAACAATAACAGTTAAAGGTAAGCCAAAGAGACAAGGTGCTCATCAAGGAAAAACTTCTGATTGGAAGAAAGCAATTGTTACAATTGATACAAATCCAAGCACATTGTCATACAAGACAAAAGGCGGAAAAAATGCTACTTCTGATAAAAAGTTTGAAACTAGCATTGAACAATTTGGCGCGTAAAAATTATAGGTTAGAAAATAGATGAGGAGCATTCTAAACCTGATAAATTAATCCTCAAATAAGGAGAGAACAAAAATGGGAATTAAACAATTTAAACCAACAACTCCATCAAGAAGAGGTATGACAGTTTCTACTTACGAAGAAATCACAAAAGCAAAACCAGAAAGATCTTTAACAACAAGTTTAAAGAAAAATGCTGGTAGAAATTCTTATGGTAGAATCACAGTAAGACATCAAGGTGGAGGTTCAAGAAGAAAATATAGAATAATTGATTTTAAGAGAAGAAAAGTTGATGTAGCTGCAACAGTTACAGCTATAGAATATGATCCAAACAGAAGTGCTAACATCGCTCTTATAGAATATGAAGATGGCGAAAAAGCTTATATCTTAGCTCCTTTAGGACTTAAAGTTGGAGATAAAGTAATGGCTGGTAGCAATGCAGATATTAAACCAGGTAACAACCTTCCAATATCAAGCATCCCAGTAGGTACTTTAATTCATTGTATTGAATTAAAACCTGGTAAAGGTGCTCAAATGGTTAGAAGTGCTGGTAATAGCGCACAACTTATGGCTAAAGAAGGAAAATATGCACATGTAAGATTACCTTCTGGAGAGATGAGACTTGTAAGTGTTGATTGTACTGCAACTATTGGTGAAGTTGGAAATAGCGAACATGAAAACATTAAACTTGGTAAAGCAGGTAAGAGCAGATGGCTTGGTAAGAGACCAGAAGTTAGAGGTTCTGTAATGAACCCTAATGATCACCCTCATGGTGGTGGTGAAGGTAAATCACCAGTTGGTAGACCAGGACCAGTTACTCCTTGGGGTAAACCAGCTCTTGGATACAAGACAAGAGATGCTAAGAAAGCAAGCAATAAGTTTATTGTTAAACGTAGAAATGCTAAATAAAATTGTGGCTATTAGAAAACTTTTAAAGAAGGAGGAAAATTTAATATGTCAAGATCTATTAAAAAGGGACCATTCGTTGATGCTAAGTTATTAGCAAGAATCGAAAAAATGAATGAAGAAAATAAAAAAGATGTTTTAAAAACATGGTCAAGATCTTCTACAATATTCCCACAAATGGTTGGGCATACAATCGCAGTTCATGATGGTAGAAAACACGTACCAGTGTATATAACTGATGAGATGATTGGACATAAGTTAGGAGAGTTTGTTCCAACAAGAACATTTAAAGGTCATGCTGGAGATAAAACAACTAAAGTAAAATAAAAGGAAGGAGAACCTAAAATGGAATCTAGAGCAAGTTTAAAATATGCTAGAATATCAGCTAGAAAAGTTAAAATTGTTATCGATTTAATTAGAGGAAAACAAGTTGATGAAGCTCTAGCAATATTAAAGTATACACCTAAGGCAGCATCTCCATTAGTTGAGAAGGTATTGAAATCAGCGATTGCAAATGCTGAAAATAATTTCCATATGGATAGAAGCAAATTAGTTGTTTCTGAAATATATGCAAATCAAGGACCTACAATGAAGAGAATAAGAGCTGCTACACAAGGTAGAGCAAATAGAATTAGAAAAAGAACTTCACATATAGAAGTTGTATTAACAGAAAAAGATTAAGAGAAAGGAGGAATTATTTCATGGGACAAAAAATGGACCCACATGGGTTAAGAGTTGGTGTTATTAAAGAGTGGGACTCTAAATGGTACGCTGGAAAGAAAGAGTTTTCAGATAAATTAGTTGAAGATTATAAAATACGTGAATACGTTAAGAAGAAGTTATATGTTGCTGGTATTTCAAAAGTTGAAATCGAGAGAACAGCTAGCAATGTAAGAGTAAATGTATTAACAGCAAAACCAGGCTTAGCACTAGGTAAGAATGGAGAGATTGTTAATAAGGTAAAAGAAGATTTAACAAAGATGTTCGGAAAAGATATTATTGTTAATATCGTAGAAGTTAAAAATCCTGATATTGATGCACAATTAGTTGCTGAGAATATCGCAGGACAATTAGAAAGAAGAATTTCTTATAGAAAAGCTATGAAACAATGTATGGCTAAAGCTATGAAGGCAGGAGCAAAAGGTATTAAAACAGCTGCTTCTGGTAGACTTGGCGGAGCCGAAATTGCTAGATCAGAATTTTATAGAGAGGGTACAATACCACTACAAACATTAAGAGCTGATATAGATTATGGATTTGCTGAAGCAAATACAACATATGGAAAAATCGGTATAAAAGTTTGGATTTATAAAGGTGAAGTACTTCCTAAGAAAAATGCAGAAGGAGGTAGAAACTAATGCCACTAATGCCTAAAAGAACTAAATTTAGAAAAATGCAAAAGGGAAGAAATAGAGGTAAGGCTACAAGAGGAGCTGAAATAACATACGGAGAGTATGGTCTTCAAGCTCTAGAAGCTGGTTGGATTACATCTAACCAAATCGAAGCTGCCAGAATTGCGATGACTCGTTTCATCAAGAGAGGTGGTCAAGTTTGGATTAAAATATTCCCAGATAAACCAATAACAAAGAAACCTGCTGAAACTCGTATGGGTAGTGGTAAAGGTTCTGTAGAGTATTGGGTAGCTGTTGTTAAACCAGGTAGAGTTTTGTTTGAAATGGCTGGTGTTCCAGAAGATGTTGCAAGAGAAGCTTTAAGACTTGCTACTCATAAACTTCCGATCAAAACAAAATTTATAAAAGCTGAAAATGTTGAAAATAATGAAGGTGGTGAGAATAATGAAGACTAGTGAAATAAGAAAATCAACATCAGCGGATTTAAGAAATGAGCTTGTTGAATTGAAGTCTGAATTGTTCAAACTAAGATTTCAACATGCAGCAAATGGCTTAGACAATCCGATGAAGATGAAAAATATAAAGAAAGATATTGCTAAAATTAAAACAATATTAAGAGAAAGAGAAATAAAGGGTGAAGAGTAGAATCTTTACTAAAATCCTATAGAAAGGAGAACTGAAATGGAAGAAAGATCACTTCGTAAAACGAGAGTTGGAAAAGTAATAAGTGATAAGATGGATAAAACAGTAGTAGTTGCTGTTGAAACAAGTTATAAACATCCACTATACGGAAAAATCATGAGAAGAACTTTTAAACTAAAAGCTCATGATGAAAACAATGAATGTGGAATTGGAGATACAGTTAAGGTTATGGAAACAAGACCTCTTTCGAAAGATAAGAGATGGAGAGTAGCTGAAATCGTAGAAAAAGCTAAATAGAATAGAAAGGAGATAAAATCATGATACAACAACAAAGCATTCTTCGTGTTGCTGACAATACAGGAGCAAAAGAAATTATGTGTATCAGATGCTTAGGTGGATCTTTTAGGAAGTTTGCTAACATCGGTGATGTTATAGTTGCTTCAGTAAAAAGCGCTACACCAGGTGGAATGGTTAAAAAGGGTGATGTTGTTAAAGCTGTTATCGTAAGAAGCAAAAAAGGCTTGAAGAGAGCTGATGGTTCTTACATCAGATTTGATGATAATGCAGCCGTTATTATAAAAGAAGATAAAAACCCAAGAGGAACTCGTATCTTTGGGCCTGTTGCAAGAGAACTAAGAGATAAAGAATATATGAAAATTCTTTCTCTTGCTCCAGAAGTTTTGTAAAATCGAATTTGAAGATTAAACTAAAGGTGGTGTAAAAAGAAATGAACAACCTACACATAAAAAAAGGTGATACAGTAGTAATTAATTCTGGCGCTGATAAGGGCAAAAAAGGAAAGGTTCTAGAAGTATTACCAAAAGATAATAAAGTAGTAGTTGAAGGTGTAAATTTAAGATCTAAACACACAAAGCCTAAAGCTGCTGGTGAACCAGGTGGTATAATCAAAGCAGAAGTTGCTATCAATGCTTCAAAAGCTAATTTGTTCTGCTCTAAATGCGGAAAAGGTGTAAGAACAAAGGTAGAAGTTAAGAAAGATGGCACAAAAGTTAAAGTATGTGCTAAGTGTGGAAGTGAAATAAAGTAGAAAGGAGGTAATCGATATCATGACAAAATTGCAAGAAACATATAAAAATGAAGTTGTTCCAGAACTTATGAAAAAGTTTGAATATAAATCAATAATGCAAGTTCCAAAGCTAGAAAAAATTGTTATTAACATGGGCGTTAGCGATGTTAGAGAAAATGCAAAAGCATTAGAAAGTGCAATGAGAGATTTGGAAATCATTACTGGACAAAAAGCTATTGCTACAACAGCTAAAAAATCTATAGCTGGATTTAAAATTAGAGAAGGAATGAAGATCGGATGTAAAGTTACATTAAGAGCTGATAAAATGTATGATTTTATCACTAAATTGTTTAATGTAGCACTTCCTAGAGTTAGAGATTTCAAAGGATTATCTCCAAACTCATTTGATGGAAGAGGAAATTATTCAATGGGAGTAAAAGAACAATTAATATTCCCTGAAATCGAATATGATAAGATTGATAAAATCAGAGGTATGGATATTATATTCGTTACAACTGCTCAAACAGATGAAGAGGCAAAAGAGTTATTGAGACTTCTTGGTATGCCATTTTCAAAGTAAAGGAGGAGAATCATGGCAAAAAAATCGCTTATTGCTAAACAAAAGTTAGAACCTAAATTTAGCACAAGACAATATAATAGATGCAAGATTTGCGGAAGACCACATGCATACATTCGTAAGTATGGAATTTGCAGAATTTGTTTTAGAGAATTAGCACATAAAGGAGAGATACCAGGTGTTAAGAAAGCTAGCTGGTAGTCTTTAATAAGCTAAATTAGAATTAGAATAGAAGGAGGGAAGTAAGTAAATGAACATTACTGATCCAATAGCAGATATGCTAACAAGAATTAGAAATGCAAATGCTCAGAGACACGAGACTGTTGATGTTCCAGCTTCTAAACTTAAGAAATCTATAGCTGAGATTTTGTTAGAAGAAGGATATATAAAGGGCTTTGAAGAAATAGAAGATAATTCACAAGGTATCTTGAGAATTACTTTAAAATATGTTAATAAGCAAAAAGTTATTTCTGGTTTAAAGAGAATAAGCAAACCAGGATTAAGAGTTTATGCGACAAAGGATGAACTACCAAAAGTTTTAGGTGGTTTAGGTATTGCATTAATATCAACATCAAAAGGAATCATGACAGACAAGAAGGCTCGTCAAGAAGGTATTGGCGGAGAAGTTTTAGCGTTTGTATGGTAGTTTCTTTCTGATTAGAATTATACAGTTTTGAAAGGAGAAAATAAAATGTCAAGAATAGGTAAACAACCTATAACTATTCCTGCCGGTGTTGAAGTTAAAGTAGACGGAGAAAATCTTGTAACAGTAAAAGGACCAAAAGGTACTCTTACAAAACAATTCAATAAAGATGTTGAAGTTAAAGTAGAAGCTACTACAGCTAGTGTTGTAGTTAAGAATCCAGAAGAAGATAATCTTGATGGATTATTTAGAACTTTACTTAACAACATGATAATTGGTGTTACAGAAGGTTTCCAAAAAGAACTTGAAATAAACGGTGTTGGTTATAGAGTTCAAAAACAAGGTAACAAATTAGTTATGAATATGGGATTCTCTCATACAGTAGAGTTTGAAGATGCAGAAGGATTAACAATTGAAGCTCCATCTCAAACAAGTATTATTGTAAAAGGAATTGACAAAGAAAAAGTTGGTCAATTAGCTGCCGAAATTAGAAAAGTAAGACCACCAGAGCCATACAAGGGTAAAGGTATCAAATATGTAGGCGAGAGAATTATTAGAAAAGAAGGAAAAGTAGGTAAGAAATAATAGTTAAGAGTATATCACGTATACTTAATTCGAGAGGAAAGGAGTAAGAGAAGTGATTAATAAAGACGTAAGAAATGACGTAAGAGTTAGAAGACATGAAAGAGTAAGAGCTAAGATTAGTGGAACCACAGAGTGCCCAAGACTTTGCGTATTCAGAAGTAATAAAGGTATTTACGCTCAAATTATTGATGATACAGTTGGTAAAACTTTAGTTTCTGCTTCTACACTTGATAAAGAAGTAAAAACAAAAGCTAGCAACATAGAAGCTGCTAAAGAAGTTGGCGAATTAGTTGCTAAAAGAGCTGTAAAAGCAGGTATTGAAAACGTTGTTTTTGATAGGGGCGGATACATATATCATGGAAAAGTAAAAGCATTAGCTGAGGCTGCTAGAGAAGCAGGTCTTAAATTCTAATTTAATAGAAAGGAGAAAAAAGATGATAGATGCAAAAGAACTAGACCTTAAAGAGAAAGTTGTTGCAATCAACAGAGTTGCTAAAGTTGTTAAAGGTGGTAGAACTTTTCGTTTTAGCGCATTAGTTGTTGTTGGCGATGGAAATGGTCATGTTGGAGTTGGTAACGGTAAATCTGCAGAAGTTCCAGATGCAATCAAAAAAGCTATTGATGATGCAAAGAAGAACTTAATAGAAGTTGCTATCGTTGATACAACTATCCCTCATGAAATAATAGGTCATTTCGGTGCAGGTAAAGTACTATTAAAACCAGCAGCAGAAGGTACTGGATTAATCGCTGGTGGTGGAGCTAGATCAGTATTAGAGCTTGCAGGATATAAGAATATAAGAACTAAAAACTTAGGTTCTAATAATCCAAGAAATGCAGTTTATGCTACAATGAGAGCTTTAAGTGAGCTAAAGACAGTTGAAGAAGTAGCAATGCTTAGAGGTAAGAAAGTAGCAGAACTTTAATTAAAAATGTGGGTGATTTAAAAATCGCCCAAGTAGATAAACAAGGACGACTTTTAAATCGCCCAACACGTAAAACAATTTAAGGGAGGTGCAATAGAAATGAAACTTGATGAATTAAGACCAGCGCCAGGATCAAGAACAACTGGTAGAAGAATTGGTAGAGGTATTGGTTCAGGACTTGGAAAAACAGCTGGTAAAGGACATAAAGGACAAAAAGCAAGATCAGGCGGCGGAGTTAGACCTGGTTTTGAAGGTGGTCAAATGCCTTTATTCAGAAGAATTCCAAAGAGAGGATTTAACAATATAAATTCTAAAGGTTATACAGAAGTAACATTAGCAATGCTTGAAAATCTTGAAAACGGAACAGAAGTAACAGCTGAAAGTTTGAAAGAAATGGGTATTATTAAGAAAGTCAAAGACGGGATCGTTGTTTTAGGAAATGGAGAATTAACTAAAAAATTAACTGTAAAAGCAAGCAGAATCACTAAGACAGCAGAAGCTAAAATCGTTGCTGCTGGCGGAAAGGTAGAGGTGATGTAGGTGTTTAAAACACTAATTAACGCTTGGAAGGTTCCTGAACTAAGAAAGAAATTATTATATACATTATTACTTTTAGTAATTTTTAGATTTGGTGCAGTTATCACTGCACCAGGCGTTGATGCTGTTGCTTTAAATCAAGCAATGACATCAAGTAGCAACACACTTTTGCAGACTGTTAATATAATTACTGGTGGTGCTTTTTCTAGACTATCAGTATTTGCAATGTCTATAAGCCCTTACATCTCTGCATCAATTATTATTCAATTGTTAACATATGCAATTCCATCTTTAGAAGAACTTTCTAAAAATGGTGAAGAAGGAAAGAAAGCTTTGTCAAGATATACAAAATATGCATCTGTACTTCTAGCAGCTATTGAAGCTTTTGGACTATATTTGACATATAGAGGACAAGGTATATTTATAGGCGAGGGTGTTTTAGTACCATTACTATTTGTACTAACACTTACAGCAGGTTCTACATTACTAATGTGGATTGGTGATCAGATAACAAGCAGAGGAGTTGGAAATGGTATATCACTTCTAATCTTTGCTGGTATCGTTTCTGGTATACCTCAAACTGCACAATACTTATATAGCTTAGCAGTAGTAGATGGAGCTTTGAGTGTTGTAGGATTAATAGAAGCAATTGCAATTATAGTTGGAGCAGTTATTCTTATTGGTGGCGTTGTATGGGTTACAGAAGCCGAAAGAAGAGTACCTGTACAATATGCTAAGAGAGTGGTTGGAAGAAAAATGTATGGTGGACAAAACACACATATTCCAATTAAACTTGCTATGGCAGGAGTTATGCCAGTTATCTTTGCTATGTCGTTTATGCAATTCCCAGCGATGATTATTCAATTAATCAATCCAAGTATTGCAACAAGCACAGGTTTCTGGGCTGGCTTATATAAGATTTTTGCTTTTTCATCATTAGGATTAAGTACAAATGATGCAAAATTCTGGATATATGGAATTATACATAGTTTGATATACTTATTGTTGATAGTAGGATTTACATTCTTCTATACAATGATGGTATTCAATCCAGTTGAAGTATCAAACAACTTAAAGAAAAATGGTGGATTTATTCCAGGAATTAGAGCTGGTAAACCAACATCTGATTACCTAAATGGAATATTAAAATATGTTACATGGTTTGGTTCATTCTTCCTAGGAGTAATAGCTATATTACCAATACTTGCACAATTTTTGGGACTTCAAATATCATTTGGAGGAACAGCAATATTGATTATTGTAGGTGTTGCACTAGAAACAATCAAACAATTAGAATCACAAATGTTAGTAAGACATTACAAAGGATTCTTAGAATAAAAAATAAAAAGACGAGTTTTTTAAGCTCGTCTTTTTTGCACCATAAAAATAATAATATGATTTTTTATATAAATAAAAAAGATTTTCATTTTTCTTATAGTCTAATCTTATTGTTAATAAACGTTCTGTGTGTTATAATGATAGTGTAGAGAGGAGTGAATGATTATGAAAGGTTTTTTGAAATTTTTAGTGACAATAATAATAATTGCTATTGTTGCTGGTGCAGTATGGTATTTATTCTTGCTAGGTAGTGTTGATAAGGATGTAGATGTATGGGACAAGGATAATGAACAATTAAAAACAAAAGCTGAACTCGTAAGTGAAATAGATGCTACAAGAGTGGAGCTTGACGCATTAAGCTTACCAGACCCAATGGACGACGTTATAGGAAAAGGTATACTTGATAAAGATGTAGATGATTTTCTAGAAAGTTTTGAGCAAGAGGAAGTGTACGTACAAGTTTATAAGGTTTCAAATAGTAAAGGAGATATTAAGATAATAGTAGTTCCAGCTCCAGACTTTTTAAATAATCAGGTATTCTATTTTGATAAAGATGGAAAATTATTATCATATGTATCAGAATCAAATGGCGTAGGAGGAACTGTAGAGTACTATTTCAACAACGATAATTTGCTAAAAGAAGAGAATAAAATAGACGAAAAAATTGAAGGGTTTGAATTTGAAGATAGTACAGACATACTAGCAAAAGCAAAAAGAGTTTATGAAAAGTATAAATAAAGAAAAAAAGTCACGTTTGCATAAAATATGCAAACGTGACTTGATTTTTACGTATTCTTTCCACAATCCTCACAGTAGCCTTCTAGTTCTAAGCTGTGAGAAATTACGTGGAAGCCTGTTTCTTCCATTATAGAGCTTTCTAGCGCTTTTAAAGGGCATTCCGGAAGCACAATCTTCTTCTTACATTTCTTACATACTAAATAGTGAGAATGTTCAGTCTTTTTTATTTCATAGCAATATTCTTTTTCATCAATTCTTTGCCTAACTATTAAATCGCCACTATACAATGCATCGAGATTTCTATATATTGTGGTAAGTGCAATATTTGGTTGTTTTTCCTTTGCACGAACCAAAATCTCATTTGCAGATAAAGGTTTTTTTGCTTTGTTTAATATGTTTATAATTAGGTCTCTTTGTTTTGTGTTTCTCATAAAATCACACTCCAAGCATATTATATATCAAAATTACGCGATTATAAAGAGAAAGATTCAAATAATAGGATAAAAATTAATGCTTGTGAAATGTTTTTACGTTTGCTCTTATTGCAATTGACTTGCAATAAGAAACGTGATATAATATGTTAGCTATATGGAAATTGAGGAGGACAATAATGAAAAAAGTAATTTTGTTTTTCATTTGTACTATTTTTATATGCTTGTGTGGATGTACAAATAAACAAATGGATGAAGATAAATTAAATATAGTTACATCGTTTTATCCCATATATATTGCTACTAGCAATATAGTTGATGGCGTAAATGATGTTACTCTTACTAACTTAACAAGCACAGAAGTTGGATGCTTACATGATTATCAACTAACAACAGGCAATTTAATGCTTTTAGAAAGAGCTGATATTTTGGTAATAAATGGTGGAAACATGGAAAGCTTTATCGATAAAGCTGTTAATAACTGCAGAAATTTAAAAGTTATAAATTCGAGCGAAGGAGTACTAGAAGAGCACTCTGATGATGATACAAGTGACTCCCATGAACATGGAGAAAATGCTCATATTTGGGTAAGCATTTCGTTATACGAAAAACAAGTTGAAAATATTTGTAATGAGCTAATGAAGTTGGATGAGAAAAATGCAGAAATATATAGAGTAAATGCGGATAAATATTTGACCAAACTTGAAGCTTTAAAAAATGAAATGCATAGTGCACTGAGCGGTATTGAAAATAAGAATATTGTGACTTTTCATGAGGCATTTGATTTTTTTGCAGAAGAGTTTAACTTGAACATTGTTGCTGTAATTGAAAGAGAACCAGGAACATATCCTAGTGCTGGAGAATTAGCTGAAATTATAGACATTGTAAAAGATGTTGAGGCTAAAGCAATTTTCGTCGAACCACAATATTCTAAAACGGCGGCAGATACAATATCTAGAGAGACAGGAATACCTGTGTATAATTTAGATCCGGTTGTTAGTGGAAATTTCGAAAATGATGCGTATGAAAAAATTATGAAAAGAAATATGGAAACTTTAAAAGAAGCATTGGAGGATTAAGATGGGATTACATTGTGGATTTTGTTGCACTAAGATAAAAAATATAAGTGTAACATTAGGTAAAAAACAAATTTTGAAAAATGTAAATATTCATATTCATTGTGGTCATTTGACAGTTTTAATTGGAAGAAATGGTGCTGGAAAGTCTACACTTTTAAGAGCAATTCTAGGAGAAGTAAAACATACTGGAGAAATCACATTTAAAAATAAGGATGCGGATGGTGCTAAAATAAGAATTGGCTACGTTCCGCAAAAGCTTAATGTGGAAAACTCTCCAATGACTGTTTATGATATGATTGCTAGTTATACGTCAAATAAACCTGTTTTCTTGTATAAAAGTAAGAATGTGTATGAGAATATAAAGAAGCATTTGAAAGATTTTGGAGCAGAGGAGTTGATTGATAGCAAGGTAAATCGCTTATCTGGTGGAGAGCTTCAAAGAGTACTATTGGCAATGGCAACTATGCCATACCCAGACCTGCTTATACTTGATGAACCAGTATCTGGAATAGATAAAAATGGTAAAGAACAATTTTATAAAAAGATAAATGAGTTAAAAACGAATCATGATTTAGCAATTATACTTGTTTCACATGATTTTGAGTACGTAAGCAAATATGCTGATGATGTTGTAATGATTGACGGTGGTGTTATTGAAAAGGGAAAACCGAGTGAAGTCTTTGCAAGCAAAGCCTTTAAAGAAACTTTTGGAGGTGATGCAGTATGTTAAAGTATGAATTTATGAGAAATGCACTTTATGCAATAGCCATTGTAACACCTTTATTTGGTCTTGTAGGAACTATGATTGTAAATAACAAAATGGCGTTCTTTTCTGATGCTTTAGGCCATTCGGCTCTTACAGGAATAGCTATTGGTGCTATATTAGGTGTTACAAATCCAACAATTTCAATGATAATATTTGCTATAATATTTGCGTTATTACTGAATAAGATAAAAGATATAAAAAGTTCATCTCGTGATACAATTATTAGTGTGTTTTCTTCAACTGCAATTGCGATTGGACTGGTAATATTATCGCAAAATGGTAACTTTTCAAAATTCTCTAATTACTTAATTGGAGATATTTTGAGTATTGTGCCAGAAGAAATATATTTGATACTTGGAATAGCAGTTTTTGTATTTGGCTTTTGGCTTCTGTTTTTTAATAAATTGCTTGCCATTAGCGTGAATCCAGTACTTGCAAGAAGCAAAAAAATACCTGTAAAACTTATTGAAAATATTTTTATTGTTATAGTTGCAGTTATTGTAATGGTTGCAATTAAATGGGTAGGTATTTTAATTATAAATTCACTTTTAATATTGCCGGCAGCTTCAAGTAGAAATATTTCGAAAAACATGAGACAGTATCACTTCTGGGCTATTATCTTTGCGGCAGTATCTGGAATTTTAGGCTTAGTTACTTCGTTTTATGCTAAAGTTGCGACGGGGCCAACAATTGTAATTGTTGCAAGCATAATTTTCTTCATAACATATTTTATGAGAAAATATTCTGAGGATTAAAGATATATGTTGCGAAGTTAATTTAGAACTATTGACATTTTTCTATTGATAAAAATTAGAAAAGATGATAAACTACGCTTAGAGAATGGGATCGTTAAAACCTAAATCAAAAATAGGATGAGGGGGAACATGAATGGGTAGTAATAAGACCAAGTTCTACGTTGACATCATGGCGTTCAACTCGGAAGTTACTGGTTCGTGTCACTTGGTAAACGTGCGGTTTCCTAGTGGTGAATGGGTAAAGTTCTTGGTTGATTGTGGTATGTATCAGGAGAAAGAGACCGAAGGATTGAATTCTAAGTTTGAATTCGACCCTTCGAAAGTTGATTTCGTGATAGCGACGCATAATCACATCGACCACACTGGAAGGTTGCCGTGCCTCTTCAAGCATGGGTATTCTGGAGAGATCTACACTTCGCTTGATAATGCAGAATATCTCATTAAAAGGTCGCTTGAAGACAGTACCGCGGTAATTAACGAGAATGCAAGGCTGCGTGGAATTAGGCCTATGTATGATGAAGCACATCTCGATATGACTTTGAGAGCACTAAAAGGGTATGCTTTCAAGGAAACGTTTAGGCCACATAAGGATGTGATGGTGACCTTCTTTAAGAATGGTCATGTTGTTGGTGCGGCACTAGTGTTGGTGCAAATTAAGTATCCTGGATGTAAGTACATTAATTTACTGTTCACTGGTGACTACAACGACAAAAATATGTTCTTTGATGTGCCTAAGCTTCCGAAACATTTGCTTGATATGCCCATTACGGTGATTCAGGAGTCTACTTATGGTACTACTGAGTTTGCTCCTGAACCTCGTTTCATGGACACGATTGAAGCAAAGATTAATGAGAAGCAGACCGTAGTGCTTCTTGCGTACTCGTTTGGAAGGACGCAAGATGTCCTTTACAGGCTTCGCCAGATGCAAGAAAACGGCAAACTCGATCCGAACATTCCGATTTTCTTGGATGGTAAGCTTGGCATTGACTATACTAAGATTTATCAGCTACTGAATATTCGTGAAAACATGAAGGATTTCCTTCCTTCGAATTTTCAGTTCGTTGATAAAACAATGAGGAATGACATCGCTTCTCAATCTGGGAAGAAGATAATCGTGACTTCATCTGGCAATGGTTCTTATGGACCTGCTCAATTCTACTTGCCACTCTTCCTTGGACGTGAAGATACGTATATTGCTTTTACGGGATATACGCCTGCGAACACCTTGGGAGCTGCAATGGTAGATGTTGAGTATAATGAACCGGTTAAGGTTGGTGGTTTGGTAGTTCCTAGGCGGGCGGAAGTGGACTACTTCACTGAGTTTTCGTCTCATGCGAAGGCTGGTGCTCTCATTGACTTCTTAAAGAACTTTAACAACCTTAACTTGGTGCTGGTAAATCATGGTGAATCGCAAACTAAACTTGCATATGCAAACATGGTTAAAGAGCGAGCGAAAACCAAGGTGGTGGGTATCTTGGATCGTGACTATTTCTTCCGTGTTGACGCATATGGTTTGGTACGTAGCATTCCCAGCAAATTTCTGTAACATTAAGAGAGTCGCTATTTTAGCGACTCTCTTGACTTTTAAAAATTTTTTGATAAAATAGTAATAAATTTTGAAATTAGGATGGTGAAATATGGAGAACAAGAAAAAAGTTTTGACAGGCTTACAACCGACAGGAGTAATAACTCTTGGAAATTATATAGGAGCAATTAAACAAATGGTTAAATACCAAGATGAATATGACTCTTATATGTTTATAGCAGATTTACATTCTATAACAGTACCACAAGACGTTGAAAAACTACATACAAACATAAGAAGCTTGGTAGCATTATATTTGGCATGTGGAGTAGACCCAGAGAAGAATACTATATTTATTCAGTCAGAAAATGAATATCATGCTAATCTGTCTTGGCTTTTAGAATGTACAGCATATTTCGGAGAATTATCAAGGATGCATCAATTCAAGGAAAAGAGCAAGAAGAGTGAAAACTTCACAGCTGGATTGTTTACTTACCCCGCTTTGATGGCTGCAGATATTCTTTTATATGATATAGACTACGTTCCGGTTGGAATAGACCAAAAACAACATGTTGAAATAACAAGAGATTTAGCACAAAGATTTAATAACAAATTTGGTGATACGTTCGCTATCCCTGAGCCATTGATTACAGCTACAGGAACAAAGATAATGGACTTGGTTACACCTGATAAAAAAATGAGTAAATCTGCTGAAAATCCAAAAGGTGTTATTAGATTATTAGAAGATAAAGAGTCGATAAGAAAGAAAATAATGTCGGCAACAACAGATTCTGAGATGGTGGTTAAATATGATCCTGAGAATAAACCAGGTATCTCAAACTTAATAAATATTTATGCTGCATTAACTGGCGAAACAATTGAAAGTGTTGAAGAAAAATTTGTGGCATCAAATTATGGTACATTTAAGAAAGCGGTTGCGGAAGTTGTAATCGAAGAAGTATCTAAAATACAAGATAAATACAATGAGTATATAAATAGTAGCAAGCTTGATGAAATATTAGATGCTGGAAGAGATAAAACTAGAGAAATAGCAAAAGCAAAATACGAAGAAGCAAGACGTAAAATGGGACTAGGTAGATAAAAAACAAGCGGGAAAATTTCAAATTTTCTCGCTTGTTTTTTTATATGTTTTAAGTGTGACATTTTCTGTTTTATTGTAACATTTATTCGTTTTTAGTCATATTTTATACTATAAGCAACGTGCTTATAAAAATGTTTTTAGGAGGTATTTATGCAAATGAGAAATAGATGCAATCGTTGCAGCTGTAAATGCAACTGTCATTGCAGAAATTGTAGAGAATTACCTGTAATGCCAAGTAATCCACAACTTGCAAATAGTTATGTGCCTTATCAATATGCTGATGAGCTTTTTGAGCCATGTGATGCTTTGGAACACGGAACACTATTTCCTGAATTGGTGAGCCCTTATGTCTCGGGCCAATCGCAGTGCGTTATGAGATATTTAGAAGAGACAAATACATGTGAGGAGGTTGATGAAAATGGAAGATAGAAAATGTATGCTAAAAGAAATTATGGCACTTGAGTTTTCGGCTTATGATTTAGCTTTATATCTTGATACTCATCCATTTGACCAAGAAGCCTTGTGCACATTTAGGGATTTAAAAAATGATGCGATGGAGAAAAAACAACAATATGAGGAAATGTATGGTCCATTGACTATGGATAATGCAGCAGCTACTTGTGAATGGAAATGGATAGAAAATCCATGGCCTTGGGAAAGGATGGTGTAGTGTATGTGGAATTATATTAAGAGTTTACAATATCCAGTAAATATAAAAAATCCGAATCCACAAATGGCGAAATATATTGTTAGTCAATATGGTGGACCAGATGGAGAACTTGGCGCATCACTTAGATACTTAAGTCAAAGATTTAGTATGCCAACAGAAACAACTAAAGCAACTCTAAACGATATAGGAACAGAGGAGCTAGGTCACTTAGAAATGGTAGGAGCACTAGTACACCAACTAACAAAAGGTGTTTGTCCAGAAATTCTTAGAAGAGAAGGATTGGGAGATTATTATACAGATCATGGAATTTCTGTATATCCTCAGAGTGCGAGTGGAGTTCCTTTTAGTGCGTCTGTACTTGCTGTAAAAGGTGACCCAATAACAGATTTAACAGAAGATCTTGCAGCTGAGCAAAAGGCTAGATCAACTTATGAATATTTAATTGACTTAGCAGATGATCCTGATGTAATAGATGTACTTCGTTTCTTACGAGAGAGGGAAGTTGTGCATTTCCAAAGATTTGGAGAGGCATTAAGAACAGTTCAAGACAAACTTGCTGAGAAAAAATTTTATATGATGAGTACAAATGGAGATTTAACAAACTGTTGTTGCAATTCAAATGTTGATACAACAAGAAAAGAAAAAACTTGTAGTATGAATGATAATGCTGGAACGAATTGTGGATGTAATAATTCTGCAAATTCAAATACGTGTGGATGCAATAAAAATTAAAAAAGAGTGTAGGGGGTACTGAAGAGTATCCCTTATTTTTGTTGTGTAGTAATTTTAAGCTTTAACCTTTCTTGCATGTGAATTAAGAGTGTGCTAATATAATTTATAGTGAGGTGATTAAGTATATGGAGGCTATAGATTATAAATGCCCTGCTTGCGGAGCTAAACTACCGTTTAATCCAGATGAACAAAAATGGACATGTGAATACTGTGGCAATTCTTTTACATTAGAAGTATTAGAAAAATATAACAACAAAGAAAGCGATGAATATGATGAAATCGATGTTGATGTTTATGAATGTTCTAACTGTGGTGCAAAAGTTGTAACTGATGAAAATACCGTTGCTACTGCGTGTGTGTATTGCGGAAATACAGCTATAATGAAAAATAGAATAAAAGGAAAATTTAAACCAGCAAGAATTATTCCATTTAAGACTAATAAAAAGATGGCCGTTAGTGCGTTTAAACTTTTTAAAAAGGGAAAATTATTCGCTCCAAAAGATTTTAGCGAGGAAAAAAACATTCAAAAAATAGCTGGAGTATATGTTCCTTTTTGGATATACGATTGTGATACTTATATAAAGCTGAAGTTTAATTGTAAAAATATTCGTACATGGAGAATAGGAGACTATGTATACACAAAAACAGATAGATATTTAGTTACAAGAGAAGGAAGCATGTTTTTTGATAATGTTCCAGTTGATGGTTCTGAAAAATTTGAAGATGATGTTATGGATTCTATTGAGCCGTTTGATTATAAAGATTTAGTTAATTTTAACCCATCATATTTATCTGGATTTTTGGCTGAGAAGTATGACGTGGAAAAAGAAAAGGCTGCAGTTCGAGCAAGAAAAAGAGTGGAAACTACTGCCGAACTAAAGATGAGAGAAACTGTAAATGGTTATGGAACAGTAAATGTAGGAAGCAAAAATGTGGAGATAAATTTTAAAGATTTGCAATACATTTTACTACCAGTATGGATACTAACTATAAATTATAAAAACAAATTGTATACATTTGCAATGAACGGGCAAACAGGAAAAATGGTTGGAAATATTCCAAGAAGTTTTACTAAAATACTATTATGGGGAATTGGTGTTTTTATGGGTTTTACAGCATTGTTTTCATTTATTGTATGGATTGTAAGGCTTTTTGGATAGGAGGCTTATATGAAAAAATATATTATATTATTAATTATAGTACTAACTTTTATGAGCTTAGAGACTTTTGCATCTGTTACAACATATACAAGGACAAGAGAAGATTTGCAAGTAAGTGAAGAGTATAGTTTGACAGAAAAGACTATAAGTGCCATACTTGCAACGCCAAAGGTGGATGAAACAGAAAAAATTTATGATTTTGCGGGTTTACTAAGTGATGAAGAGGAAGTACTATTGTACGATGACATCAGTACATACATTAATGATTATTCTATGGATATGATTGTAGTGACTATAGATAGCAATAATAAAAGTTCAGCAAAAGAATATGCGGATGACTTTTATGATTATAATTATTTTGGGATTGGCAATACGCACGATGGAATAATATTCTTAATAGACATGGATAATAGAGACATATGGTTCTCTACAACTGGGAAAGCAATATTGGTATATGATGATAATAGAGTAGATAACATATTGGACAGTGCATATTACTATGTATCTAATCAAGATTATTATAATACAGTGAAAACTTTTATTAGTAAGGCTACTAACTATGCTAAACAAGGAAATGCTTCAAGTAATAAGGATTATAGAATTGACGATAAGGGGGAGTATGTATATTCACCAGCCTCTCCTATTGGCGGAATAATAGTGTTTTCGGCTATTGGCACGACAATATTTTTACTAATAGCTAGTGCTAAGCACAGAGTGGTAAAGCAAGCTACACATGCTAATGAGTATTTTGTCAATCAATCATTAAGAATAGATGTGAAAGAAGATAAGTTTATGAATACACATACATCAAAGGTTTATTCGCCACGATCTTCCGACAGTGGCGGTGGAAGAAGTGGAGGCTCGTCAGTACATCATTCAAGTAGTGGAAGGAGCCATGGAGGTGGCGGAAGACATTTTTAAATGAGGAAGCTGAAAAATTCATTACTTTTCTATTGCATAAAAAAATAGGTCTTAAGAAGACCTATTTTTTATTGCTGTGGTACGCCTACATATTCACTCTTGTCAAACGCTAAGATTGGTAAGAAAATGAAACTTAAGAATATTAATCATACAGCAAAGCCACCATCTTTGCCAAATACCTTAGCTAACTTAACTTGCGTTAAAATAGCTATTATCACATTGGCAATTGGAATAAGAGTTAATAGAAAATACCAACCGTTTCCCCAAGTGATTTTGAATAGTAGATAAACGTTATAAATTGGAATAAGTGCTCCCCAACCAGGTTGGCCAGCCTTTGCATATATTTTCCAACTGCAAACGATACCTAAAATTCCTAGTGCAAGCACAACAATAGTATAGCCAGCAAACAAACCACCGGTTATACTATTACTAACAATTTCATAATCATATTCGTACACAAGAATCCTCCTTTCATATTTGATGTTGATAATAGAATATAATACTTTTCGATTTTTTTCAACATTAATTAAGAAAGTTGAATGATATTTTGTGTTCTTGACTATGTTTATGTAATATTTTACCTATGCACTTGACTAATCACAAATTTTGTTATATAAATATGTTATTGATTGAAAGGAAGAGTAATATGAGTATTGTAAAAATTTTAAGTTTATGCTGTTGTTGTAGCAAACTTGATGCCTAGGAATGTTTCGTAGGCGCAGGTTTATTTTTAGTGCCTACAATACTCTAGCTATTATAGTGGATGAGAAATAGAGAATGTAGGTAGCCGTTGGTATCTACATTTTTTTGTACTTTATTATATGTAGATATGAATAATATTATAGTAGGAGGAAATCGTATGAGAATTTATAACACATTAACTAGAAGAGTTGAAGAATTTGTACCTAATGAAAAGGGAGTAGTTAAGATGTATACTTGTGGACCTACAGTATATCATTTTGCTCATATAGGGAATTTACGAACATATATCCAAGAAGATATTCTAGAGAAGTACTTGAAATATATTGGTTACAAAGTAGAAAGAGTTATGAACATTACAGATGTAGGACATTTGACAGGTGATAGTGATGACGGAACGGATAAAATGGTAAATAGCGCTAAAAAGGAACATAAAAGTGTTTTAGATATTGCTAAATTCTATACTGATAAATTCTTTGCAGATGCAGAAAAACTTAATATAAGAAAACCTGATGTTACAGTACCAGCGACATCTCAAATAGATGAATATATTAAAATTATAAGTAAATTACTAGAGGATGGATACGCATATAAAGAAGGTGGAAATGTATATTTTGACACTAGCAAATTAAATGATTACTATGCTTTAACTAATCATAAGGAAGACGATTTACTTGTTGGTGTACGTGATGATGTAACTGCTGACACGAATAAGAGAAACAAGGCCGATTTTGTTTTATGGTTCACAAAATCTAAGTTTGATGATCAAGAATTGAAGTGGGATTCGCCTTTTGGTGTTGGTTACCCTGGTTGGCATATTGAGTGTTCATCTATATCAATAAAATATCTTGGAGAATACTTAGACATACACTGTGGAGGAGTTGACAATATATTTCCACATCATACCAATGAGATTGCTCAAAGTGAGGCGTATTTAGGTCATAAATGGTGCAATTATTGGTTCCATACAGAATATTTAAATCTAGGAAAAGAGAAGATGAGCAAGAGCAAAGGTAAAATTCTTACAGTAGACACGCTGGAAGAAGACGGATACAGACCACTTTCATATAGATATTTTGTATTGTCAAGTCATTATCAAAGACCATTGGAATTTACTTTTGAAAATTTGTCTGGTGCTCAAAATGCATATTTGAAATTGAAAGCCAGAATTGCTAAACTTGATAGAAAAGAAGACATTTTAAATGAAGAGATGTTTAATAAATATAATAGCCAGTTTATAGAGGCTATTGGAGATAATCTAAACACATCACTTGCACTTACAACAATTTATGATGTTTTAAAAGAAGAGATGAATGATTATACAAAATTAAAACTTATAGAAAGCTTTGATGTGGTGCTTTCACTTAATTTGACGAAAGAAGAGGAAACGAAAAAGCTGGAAAATGAGGATGAAATTTTTTCTTTAATAGAAGAACGTGATAATGCAAAGAAAGCTAAAGATTATAAGAGGGCAGATGAAATAAGAGATAGCCTACTTGAAAGGGGAATAAAACTTATTGATACAAAAGAAGGCACGAAATATGAGGTTATATAGTAATACTTGTAAAAAATTGTCATAATATGCGACAAAAGTAAACCGAATATGCTTGACAAGTTATGTAAATCAAGCTATAATGGTAGATGCACAAAAAAATTAGGAGGGATATAACGTGGTTCGTGTATCTGAGCAGTTGTTGTTTACTACTATGGCAAACGACAAAGATGTTGGGGCGATTGCATTTATTAATCAAGATGGAGAAGAACGGATTGTAAAATTTCAAAAAGGCGAAAAAGTAAGCGTAACCGAGGACGAAGAAGCTGTTGTTCTTTTGGGGAGCAATGAGGTTATCGAGGGGGAGCCTGCGAGAGTTGAGTCACTTGAAGTTGTTAGGAGTGTGATGAAGAAGCCCATTGAGGAAGTAATTCCTTGTTGGAGTGGCGTTTTACTCTATAGCTTTGAGGTAATGCGACTCTATCGAGCAGCATCAAATGGGATGCTCAATATCGGTAAGGAACTAAAGATGTGGAGGATTACCGAAAAGAAGCGTCAAACCTGTATGCCAATTTTGATGATGGATTTGCCACCTATGCGTGAAGGCCTTTTGAATGGTATCAATATAGGTGCCATTCATTGCTTGATGTGAAAGAGGGGAATATAAAAAATAAAAATGCGTGAAATTTTTTCACGCATTTTTGCTTTTTATACAACATATATTCCACCTATTGTCTTATTTTGTGTAAATCCCATTTTATCATGAGTATCACTACTACCAATTATAATTTTGTCTCCTACAGCAATGTACCCATACTCTTTTGCTTTTTCTACGCCTTGTTGTGTCATTGCCTCAGGAGAGTCTGAATAATCTACAAGTATCGGAGTAACATTCCAAACAAGGTTTAACTGAGAAGCTGTACAAATATCACTTGTTATGGCATAAATTGGACATCCTGGATGAAATCCTGAAATCGCAATTGGTGTATTACCATGTGAAGAAAGAGAGAAAATAGCTTTTGCATCTACTTGCATTGCTAATTCACAAAGCGAGTGACCAACAATCAAGTCAGCCCTATTATTAATTAAATAGTTATAGTTTCTTTCTCTAAAGTTCTTCCAATAATCTGTACTATTTTCTATTGATTCTGCAATTGTATGCATTGTCTTTACACATTCAGCAGGGTATTTTCCTGCTGCTGTTTCACCCGAAAGCATGATTGCGGTTGCACCTTCAAATATTGCATTAGCTATGTCACTTACTTCTGCTCGAGTTGGTCGAGGGTTTGTAATCATAGATTCCAACATTTGAGTTGCAATTATAACAATTTTACCGGCTTTATTGCATTTCTGAACAAATTCTTTTTGAAGTAGAGGAACTTGTTCTATAGGAATTTCGACGCCTAAGTCTCCACGTGCAACCATAATACCATCTACAACATCCAGGATTTTATCAAAATTTTCAACACCTTCATGATTTTCTATCTTAGCTATTATTTTTATGTGTGATGCATTATGTTGTTTCAATATGCCTTTGATAGCAATAATATCAAGTGGACTTCTAACAAAAGATACGGCAATAATATCGAAACCATTTTTTATGCCAAAGACTATATCGTCTTCATCTTTTTTTGTAAGAAGAGGAAGATTTAATTTTAGTCCAGGAATATTTACACTCTTTCTATCTGTTAAATCTCCACCGTGAATAACTTTACATTTAACATCTTTATCAATTATTTCAATAACTTCTAAAGCAATTATACCATCATTTATAAGTATAGTAGTACCAATTGTAACGTCGTTGGAAAGAAGCGGGTAATTAACGTATACTTTTTCATTAGTTCCGTCACATTCATCATGTGCTAGTGTAAATTCATTTCCGTCAACTAATGTAACTTTTTTGTCTTTGAAAGTACCTATTCTTATTTCCGGTCCCTTAGTATCAAGCATCATAGGTATATATAAGTTTAATTTTTCACGAACGGATTTAAACAATTCGATTCTTTTCCCTTGTTGTTCGTAATCACCGTGTGAAAAATTAAATCTTGCAACGTTCATGCCTGAAGAGCAAACTTTGGCAAGAGCATCAAAGTCATCGGTTGCAGGACCTAAAGTGCAAACAATTTTTGTTTTTCTCAATTCAATCACCTCTATAAATATATTTTACATATTTTAGGGTCGCCTCAAAAAGCGACCCAAGAAATCATTTTTCTAACCATTTTACTAATGATAAATCTTGTTTGTTGATTAATAATGGATGTTTAGGAAGTACTCTAAACGTATAGCCGTAATTTCCGCCATTATCAATGGTTACACTTGCATGATAATCATAGCAATTATTGTCATTTGAATTTAGTAAATCCATTTCTTTATATTTACTTTCTATAAGTTGACTGTTTGTATCAAATTTTCCATAGTAAAGTTCAACCAACACATCATTAGGAGTAAGTTTTCCTAAGTCAACAGTACAGTTTACATTTACTTCATCTCCCGCATTCGTAGAGATTTCGTCTAGAGAACCCTGAGATAACACTTTAACATTTGACCAGTTCTCTTTTACGAAATTTTCCCACGTTACAAAAGATGAAACGTTTTCTACATTTGAATAAGAAGATGTTATATTACGTATTTGAGGAATATATAACCTGTTCAAATAATCACAAAGCATACGATTTGTATTGTATATTCCGCCAACAGTTTTTATTGAAGATTTCATCTTCTTTAACCATTTTTTACTTAAGCCAGAAGAATCTTTATCGTAATAATCTGGAATAATTTCATTTTCTAAAATGTTATAAATACTTATGCTATCAGCACTATCTTGTAATTCATAGTTGGTATATTCAGTATTATCACCAATTGCATAACCATTTAAACCATTAAAGCCTTCATACCACCAACCATCTAAAATACTAAAGTTTACTACACCATTTAAACCAGCTTTTTCGCCACTAGTGCCACTGGCTTCTAAAGGTCTACGAGGATTGTTAAGCCATACATCAACCCCGCTTACCAAGTACCTTGCAACATGCATATTGTAATTTTCAAGTAAAATCACTTTACCTTTAAATTGAGGCATGTTTGAAATTTCGTAAATTCTTTTAACTAGATCTTGACCCTGTATGTCAGCTGGGTGAGGCTTCCCAGCAAATATAATTTGTACAGGCTTGTCAGGATCGTTTAATATTTTGGTAATACGTTCTAAATCTTTAAATATTAAGTCGGCTCTTTTGTATGTTGCAAATCTTCTTGCAAACCCTATTGTAAGAGCAGAAGGATCTAACATTTTATCGATATCATTTATTTCTTCAATAGGAGCACCATTACGAATCTTTTGTTCTTTTAAATTTTGGTGAACCATATTTATCAGTTTTTCTTTCTGAGTAACGTGAGCTTTCCATAAATCTTTATCAGGAATATTATCAATATCATTCCAAACATCTAACTCTTGTGCTTTTTCTTGCCAGAATGGGCGCATATATGCGTTATATAATTCTTTTAAATTTGGTGCAAGCCAAGTGCAAGTATGTACACCGTTTGTAACGTATGTTATTGGAACTTCGTCAGTAACTACGTCTGGCCAAATAGCACCAAATAATTTTCTGGAAACACTACCGTGTAATTTACTTACACCATTTCTTTTTCCAACAATTTTTAATGCAAGTACAGCCATATCAAATCCACTGTTTAAAGAACCATCAACTCTTGCACCCATATTAAGAAAATCAAGTCTAGAAATGCCAAGTTCACTAGAATATGAAGCAAAGTATCTATCCATCAAATCAACGGGGAATATATCATTACCTGCTGGTACTGGCGTATGTGTGGTAAATATCGTACAAGCTGATGCTAATCTTTTAGCAACTTCAAACGAAACATTCTTTTCTTTCATAAACTTTTTAATTACTTCTAAAACCACAAAAGAAGAATGTCCTTCATTCATATGATATATTGTTGGATTTATATGTAATAATTCTAATAATTTCATTCCACCAATGTCTAAAATTATTTCCTGCGAAATTCTTGTTTCTTGATTTCCACCGTACAATTTTAATGTTAGTTGTCTATCGATTTCTGAATTTAAATCAATATCACTGTCTAATAAGTAAAGTGATATTCTGCCAACATTTATTTTCCAAGTTTTTAAATAAACAATTCTTCCTGGAAATTCAACAGGTACAATTAATTCGTTACCATCATCATCTAATACTGGAAGAATAGGTAGGTCTTCGATTGTTGCTGCAGTATATTCAAAAGTCTCACTACCATCTTTGTTGATTTTTTGATTGAAATAACCATCTTTATATAGTAATCCAACAGGTACAAAAGGAATACCTAGATCACTTGCAGATTTGCAATGGTCACCTGAAAGGATACCCAAGCCACCTGCGTATATTGGTAATATTTCATCAAGACCATATTCGGCTGAAAAATAGGCGATTACGGCATTTTTTTCATCAGGGAAAGTTTTATTATAATAAGTATCCTTATTATTTAAGTAGCCATGGAAATTTTCCATAACCATATCGTATTCTTTTAAAAATTCACTATCATTTGAAATTTCTATTAATCTTTTTTGATTTATTTGAGAAAGAAACTTAACTGGATTTTTATTTAACTTGTTAAACAAGTCAGCGTCAATATATTCATATAGTCTAAGAGAATAAGAATTCCATGACCACCATAGATTTTTTGATAATTCAGACAAACCAGAAATTCGTTCCGGCAATTTAGGCATTACATTTATTTTTCCGAATAAATACACTTTATTTTCCTCCTTTGTAAAACAACATATCTCTAGTAAATATTATCTATTAAAAGGAGTAAAATGTCAATTATATAGCAGTAATTTTATCAACTACACAAGCCAATTTTCTAATATAAATTGTATTAATTCAATGTAACTAACATTTGATAAAAACAATTCAACAGCTCTATCAATTGTTTCTTCAACATCATACATATAATTTGGCGTTGAAAAATTTGTGAAGGCTTCTATATTTATATAGTTTCTGCTTCTGAAGTTTTCTAGCAAATAGCTAAGTAATTTTTCTTTTCTTTTTAAATATAAATTTTTACTCAATTCAAGTGGAGAACTCGAATCTAATAATGAAGAAGCAATGTTAGCGATTTGAGATTGTTCTTCATCTTGAAAATAAAAATAATTTAAGCTTAAAAATCTTTTTATCAGAGTCTTTTCATAAAAAGACATAATAAGCTCGGATAGAAGTAAAGATACACTTGTGTATAAGTATATATAGCTTCCATAAAATGATGATGAATGTGTGTTGGAAAAATTTTCATAATATCTGGAACACTTTATGGCAACAGTGTAAAGTCCGTTTATTTTATGATAAACAAATCTAATACTTGGAATATTTTTTAATTCACTAACAAAAAGCTCTGTAAAATTTTTTGAAGCTGATTTAATCAAAATTTGTTTTGGGCACATGATACCTCCAAAATATCTTTCTTATAATTCTATTCTTCACAAAAAGATAAGAATTATTCGAAATATATTATTCGTACTTTTGAACAAACGTTACATTGAAAACAGAAAAATAGATGTGCTGGAAGTATGTTACAAATAAAATTCGACCTTTTTCGTTGACATTTTCGTATATATGAATTAAACTATGTATAGAATTGCAAAGAAATAAGGGGGATTAAAAATGTTTTGTAGAAATTGTGGAAATGAAATTGATCCAAATGCAGCTTTTTGCGTAAAATGTGGATATCAAAAAGGAAGTGGAAATAGTTTTTGTCAAAATTGTGGAGAACCGACTGATACAAATGCAGCTGTTTGCACAAAATGTGGCTTTGCTATAGCTCCACAAGCAAATGGGGAGCAAAAATCAAAATTAGTGGCAGGCCTTTTAGGAATATTTTTGGGAAGCTTAGGCGTTCATAATTTTTATTTAGGCTATACAAATAAAGCAATTGTTCAATTGTTGATTTCAATACTAAGTTGTGGAATGTTAGCAATTGTTTCTTATGTTTGGGGATTGGTTGAAGGTATTCAAATTTTAACTGGTTCAATTAACAAGGACGCAAAAGGAATTCCTTTGAAAGATTAGTTTACATGAATAAAATAAAGAAAAGTTCGGTTATTATATTATTAGTTGTTGTTATGGTATCGATGATTGCATATATATTTAAGGTTGGATGCGTTTGGAAAAATGCGTTTGAAGTTGAATGTCCAACTTGTGGTATGACTCGAGCGTGGGAAGCTTTTCTTCACGGAAGGATAAGCGAAGCTTTTAGATATCATCCATTGTTTTTTACTGTACCAATTATATGGGTATATCTCGCATTTGATGGAAAGGTATTCAGAAAAAATTCAATTAATATTTTTGTACTTTCATCGATATGTATTAGTTTTTTTGTGGTATACATTTGTAAATTGCTTTAAAAGAAGTTGTGCTTAGCATAACTTCTTTTTGCATAACAAATAATGATTATAAAATTGTTGTAAAGTAGGTAATTTAGTGTATAATATAAATAGGAAAATAGTAATGTTTTACTATGTTTATACGAGGTGAAAAAATGATAAAAGAAGTACTAAAGAGTAAATTAAAAAATATGGGCTATACAGATGATGTTATCGATAAAAAATTGGAGGAATTGGACTTTAATTTAATAACATCTAATAATGATATTACTGAAAAAGATATAGAGATAATCGAATATAACACGCCAAATGTAAATATTGAAAGAAACTTTTTGAATGTTGATGGAAAGTACCTTCAAGTGGCGTTGATGGAGGGCGATATAGAAATAAAAAGCGTGCAAATTCCGACTGGAAGTAGATTAACATTAATGGACTTTGCTTTGGATAAAAGGCTATGTATGGTGCTAGTCGATACAAATATGAGTGTTGAAATTGTACTATATAATCCAGATAGCAATACAAAGTTCAAATATAATAATCAAAAGTATGAGTTTGTGTACGGAAAAGATAGAGAAATAATTATAAACGAGTATCTAGAGGCACTTACAGCCAACAATAGATTAATGCTAAATAAAGCAAGAGAAGTCGTTAATGTATTAGCAAATGATTTTGTTATTGATGAAATGATAGTTAATAATATTAATCCAGTATTGAAGCTTTATGATAATCCCGAAAACTTTGCAGAGAAAATAACAAACTATGAATTAAAATATATTAATAGAAAAATAAACAGAATTGAAGTTGCCGAAAAAACAGCAATGATAAAGAGGACGTCGAAAGGTGTAAAAGTTGGATATCTTACAAATGATCCATATGCTAAATTAAATGAGATAAACAACTACACAGACTTTAGATTGGATACGGTCTCATATTTTTGGCTTTTAATGAATGAAAAGGGAAAAGAAGAAATTGGAATATATACTGCTGTAAAAAGTGAAGCCCAAAATTATAAAGATACAATACAGCTTGATGGTTTCGATAGAGCAGCGAGAGATATAGCTAATCAATTTACAAATCAATTGGGATTTCCTGTGAATATGGAAGCTATTGAGGATGTCTTAAAAAGGCTAAATCATCAATTAGTTGTTCCACCAATTGATGTGATATTAAAATACGCAGAAAGTCCAGAAGACCCGATTGAACCACTAGGATATAAATATAAAGTAATTATAGATCCTGCAGAGTTTGAAACTAGATTATATAACTCTATAGAAGATAACATAGGAAGAAGATATAAATATAAATTAACTGAGAATGTACTTGAAGACTTAACTACTGTTGGTAACAAGTTGGATTATACTGATGAAAATGGAAAGGTTGTTAAGAAACAATCAATTGCGGATTTTAATCAAAACGGGAATGCTGTTGTAATAAGAAGAGAAACATTGATTGATGCAAGTAGTATACCCGCTTTACTTGGATATATTTATGATGACATAGAAAGCAAAGGAACATCAAATTTGCCAGTTCCTAGTATAGAAGTTGACTTTTATTTGCCAAATCCAGCCGCTAGTGAAGATGGCATAAAAATGTACAACGGAACGAATTATGAAAATGTCTCGGATGCAATTTTAACGGGCAATAAGTTTTATGCAATTGATGAAATTCAACATATGATGTATAACGAAAGAAATGTGGTAGAAGGAAGTACAAAAGTCACAGTTAGATATATTACAAAGAGCGGAGAACTATTAAAAGAAAATGTTATAAATAATGTGTTTCCAGGAGAAAATTATATTCCAGAAATATTGCCAATAATAAGTGATAAAAATGGTAAAGAATGGACTTGCAAAATTACTAAATTACCAAGCATTATTTTATCTTCTAATAGCGAAACTAATAAAATAGAATTAGAATATACGGAAAAATTAGCAAACGTAAAAATTAGTTTTATAAATAAAGAAAATCAAAAGCTTTCTGGTGATAAAACAATTAAATTACAAGTTGGAACAGAGTTGAGTAAAAAAGATTATCCAACTGTTGTAGACTCAGAAGGAACAGAGTGGGATATTGTATATTCAAAACCAGAAAGATTTACGGTTGGTGAAAACGATGAAGATAATAAGATTGTTTTTGTATATGATGTTACACGAACACCAGTAGTAATAAATTATATTAATAAAGATAGAATTGAGTTACGAAAGCCAGTAACAGTAAATGCAATTGCTAACAAGAGATATTCAGCAAAAATAGACCCAATAATCGAGGATGAGGAAGGAAGAGCATGGGTTTATATAAGCGATGCAGCAGCCTCAATTATTCCTTTAGAAAATGAGAAAAATGTAGTTAATCTTGTTTATGATGAAATGAAAGCAAAGGTTACAACTGTTTTCGAGAATGAAGACGGTGAAAAGATTAAAGATGACGTAGTTGAACTTATACAAATAGGTAAGAAGTACAACGCGAGATATAATGATAAGGTTAGAGACTATGAGGGAAAACTTTGGAGCTTTGATAAAATATCTAATCAAACTATAAAAGTTTCACAAGAAGTAAGTGCTAATGAAATAAAAATAAAGTACACTCCTGTTTGTAGCACTGTTACAGTAAAAATAGTAGATGAACGAGGAAACAATATAAAAGATGATTTGGTACAAAAAGTACAAGTTGGTACCATATATGATTCAAATAATGTTGGAAAAATTAGTGATATAAAAGGAAAAGTATGGGTATGTAATGAGGCAAAGAGCATAAAGGTTGAAGAGGACGAAAGTAATAATGTAATTTCGCTACTATATAATCCGCTAATGGCTACTATAACAACAAGATATTTTGATTCTGAAAACAATGAACTTATAGCTCCTAATATTGATATGAAGCAAGTCGGAGATATATACAAAGTAGAAATACCTGCTAAAGTGGAAGATAAAGAAGGTAGAAAGTGGATTGCGGCTAGTACAAATCAATCAACTTATAATGTACAAGAATTTGAAGAAGAAAATAAAATTTCTGTATATTATGATAAAGAATTAACAGATGTTGTATTAAGCTTTAAAGATATATATGGAAATACTATATTAGATGATGTAAAAATTACGTATCAAATTGGTGCAAAATATTTAGCCGAAACTTATGAGAGAATAAAGGACAAAACAAATGGCAGATGGTCAAGGGTTTCATCAGAACCTAAAAATATGGTTGTTAGGGATGCAGAAAATAAGTTTTTATTGATTTATGATGAAATACGTACAAAGGTAGTTATAAAATATATAAATATAATTGATAACTCTGTAATAAAAGAAGCGGACATAGTAACGGCCAAATTGGGAGTGCAATACATTCCTAATATACATCCAGAGTTGATAGATTCTACTAGATTATATTGGAAATATGCTGGCGAAAAAGATTTGTCAATTGTAACAAAGGAAGATGAACAAGATAATATAGTTGTTTTAAAATATGAACCTAAGAATGCAAAAGTTACAGTTCAGTATGTTGATGAGAATGGTAAAAAACTTATTAATGATAATGAAAAAGAGATGCAGATAGGTAGGGAAGTTCAGATAAAAAAATCTGAAAATATTTATTCAAACGATAAGTTGGGTTGGAAGTTATATAAAGCAACACAAGATATAATTAGAGTATCTGATGAAGAAGGAAAAAATACCGTAGTGTGTCAATATATGCCTTGGATGCAAAAGGTTACGGTAGAATATAAAAACTCGGAAGGATATGAAATTATTAAACCTCTTGTAAAAGAATTACAAGTTGGTAGTAGGTTTAAAGCAGAAGTTATAGATGAAGTTACGGATAGTAATGGGAAAGTTTGGGTTTATGATGGTGCCGAAAATAAAGAAATAGTTTTATCTGAACAAGGCAACACAATACAATTGAACTATAAGCCACAATTAAAGGCTGTGACAATAAAATATATACAACTAGACGGTGAAAGTATAATTAATGATTTAATTGAACATATTCAGGTTGGAGAAAAGTATATACCAAATATAGTGGAAGAAATTTCAGATGAAGAGGGCAAATGTTGGGAATATGTCTCTGTAAGCAGAAAAGATTTTAACGTTCAAGCAGATGAGAGTGCAAATGAAGTAGTAATAAGATATGAACCAAAACTTGTTGATGTAGTTATTAATTTCGTAAATCAAGATAATACACAAGTTAAAAATGATGAAAAACTAAGAAAGCAGATAGGAAGTGTGTTGCTTTATAACGCTGAATTAAATGTGCTTGATAGAAATGGCTTGGGATGGAGCGCTGAAAACCAAGAAAACAAATTTGAAATCAAGCGTGAAAATAATATTTTTACAATAAAATACAAGCCATACTATGTGAATGTTTACGACAGAATTGTTAATGAAGCAAATGAAGATATTGTTGAACCAATAATATGTCAAAGGCAAGTTGGAACAAAGTACGAAGCAGATATTAAAGAACTTATTGTGGATGGAGACGGTAAAGAATGGGTACATGCTGCAAGCAAGTTTGTAACAAATAATTATTCGTTGAAGGTAGCTAGTGATGAAAGTAAGAATAGTGTTTATATAAAATACACACCAAATCTTGCAGACGTTACTATTATGTATGTTGATCCACTAGGACAAATACTTAAGAAAAATTCAACTGTTAAAGCACAAATAGGTAGTGAGTTTTCTGCCGAGATAGTTGAAAGAATAACTGATGGAAAAGGTAATAGGTGGACGTATAATCCAAATACAAAAAATTCTATAAAAGTAGAAAAAGAAAACAATACTATAGTACTTTCTTATGAAGAACAAAAAGCATTGGTAACATATAAATATCAAGACGAATATGGAAATAGGCTTAAAGCTCCAACAAAAGTGCTTGTACAAATTGGTGCAACATATAAACCAGAATTAGAAACTGTAATTGAAGATGACCAAGGAAAAGTGTGGGAATATAAAAATAGAGATAAAGAAACTATTGAAATCAAAGATGCTGAGCAAGATAATATTTTTGAGCTTATTTATATTCCATTAAAAGTAGATGTAACTTTGTATATAAAAGATAAATTAGGCAAACAAATAGTTGAACCTATAATCAAGAAAGCACAACTAGGTAGTGTGTATAAGCCAAATATTGATGCAACGATTACAAATGCGGATTCTTTAATGTATAAATATAGCAAGATAGAACCAGAACAAATAAATGTTAGAGAAGCACCTCTTGGAAGTACGGAAGCAATAAATGTGTTTACTGTAACATATGAAGAAGTTTATAGTACAGTTAGCGTAAGGTACCAAGATTTTGATGGTAATCTTTTAAGAGAAGAGGAAACGCAACAATTGCAAGTGGGTACAAAATATTCGCCAAAACTTTTGCAATATATAAAAGATAGAAAAGGAAATCAATGGGAACTAGTGACAAACGAAGAAACTACAATACGTGTAATGGAGAATCCAAAAGAAAATGTAATAAAGTTTGTATATGAAGTGGCAAAAGCAGATGTTGTGATTAGATATAAAAATATTGATGGTGCTAAATTGAAAGAAGATGAACATTTTAATGTTCAAATAGGAACAGAGTTTGTTCCAGAAACACCTAAATATTTGTATGATAATGATAAGAAGAAATGGAGCTTCTTCAATGTTGAGCCTGTTAAGTTAAAAGTTGGAAGTATAGATAATGTTATAACTATCATGTATCAAGAAGAAAAGACAAATGTAATAATTAGATTTAAAGATGAAAATGACAAGCAACTAAAAGCTGATGATAGAGTATTAGTCCAGATAGGAACATTATTTAGGCCAAAAGTAACAGCAAAGGTTATATATGATGAAAATGAGATTTGGAGATTTTCACATTTTGAACCAAAGGAAATATTGGTATCGGAAAACTCTGTTGAAAATATTATTTCACAAATTTATACAAATCAAGAAGAGATAGAAGAAGAAACAAAACAAGGTGTAACTACAACAGAAGAAATTCAAAATGTAAAAGAGAAACACGAAGAAGTATTTGAGGCAAACGAGGAAGCAAAAGAAGAAACAATAGATGAACAAAGTAAGCAAAAGGATGGAGAGCAAGAAGGTGCGCAATATGTTTATAAGAATAAAAAATTAGAAAAGCTAGATAGAATAACAGTGTTAAGCGATAAAGAAAAAGCGACATTTGACGAGATAAGTAAATTAAATGACGAAATTATATCTTGCTTGATCGATGTGAAAATTGGCGATACTACTGAAAGCTCTAAAATAAATAATTATATAGAGCAAGAAAAAGAGTTGATTCAGAATAATTTGAGAGAAATTATTGAAAATGATAAAACAGGTAGTAAGCTACTAAAACTTTTAGAAATTTCACTAGAGCCTACTGAAAATGCTGAGTTTAGCGTGTTACAAGAAAGAAAAGCCGTGCTTATGACAGACTATGTGTTAAACACTGCACAAACAGACGCAGAACAAGCTTTGTATATTTGTTCTAAAGGAAAAAATGATAAACAACTTTTAATGATAATGAACTTGAAGAATAACTCTGAGGAAGTAAGAAAAATATATGTACAACTATTTTATGAAAAGTTATTACTAGAAAATTATTATAGAACAAGAAGCATAATAAAAGATAAATATTTTTCGGATGCATCAAGTAGGACAGAGTTATCGGAAGAAACAAATGCAGCGGTTGGAAATATGTTAGTAAATCAAGTATATAATTTGCTAATAAAAGAAAAAGTGAACTTGTATCAAGAATTAGAAATAGAAGCAATATTAAGTTTACTAAATCAAATGCAAAAGAATAAGTTACTTCAGATGATAAACAAAATACAAGACGGAAGACAAAGAAAAAATATTTTAAAGAGAATAGGTTAGAATAATAAACTGACAGCCCATGAGCGGAGATTCGTTCATGGGCTGTCGGCATTACTATGTATAAATAGCACAGCTTTAATCGCCATATATTTTATAATTCACATCTGGGAAAATTTTATCTTTGTACTCAATATCTGATAAGTACTCTTCGTTTATTTCATCTTTATCAATCATGTTAGCTAGTGCATTAAATCTTCCGATGTGGTCTTTTACTCTTTTGTGTGCATACTCAACCATAGTGTTTCCGGTTATTATAAATGGCCAATCACTACTTTGAGCTAGTAAAAGTTCTCTAGCACATTGCTTCAAAGCTCGTTCTTGAAGCGGATATGGATTTCGAAAATTTTTTGCAAGCAAATTCATCCTTTCTCCAGCATGATGTAAGTGTCTATATATGTAGTCGTTACCAGCATTTAACCAAACCTCGTTATATCCGTGTGCCCCCCATGTTGATATTGCTGGTGCACATTCTTGAATGTTTGGATATTTTTCTAGATATTCGCTAGGTGTGATTAATTCAAATGTGTCCTGATTGTAATATATTTTTTTAAATAAAACATAAAGCCAATATGGTCCTTCGTACCACCAATGACCATATAATTCTGCGTCATATGGGCAAGTTATAATAGGGGGATTTACCATAGTGTCAGCCACTTTATTTATTTGTTCTATTCTCGAATGAATGAAATGGTCCGCTTGCATTTCTGCTACAGCTTTTGCTTTATCATCATGATACCATTCTTTTTTATCTGTTTTTCCAGTTATCCTGCAGTATTTAATTCCTGTATCAACTCTGTGACCACTTTTCGCAACATAAGGCTTTATATAATCCCAATCCAACTCATAACCAATATCTTTGTAAAACTCACGATAATTTACATCACCCGGATATCCACAAATAGAACTCCAAACTTGTTTTGAACTTTCTAAATCACGTCCGAAAGCAACTAATCCTTTAGGAGAAATTATTGGAGCAAGTGTACCATATAAAGGTTTTGGATTAGCATTTGTTATACCGTGAGTTTCTAATATTACATATTTAATTCCGAACTCGTTTAATGCATCTTGCAACTCTGGAATATATGCACACTCTGAAAGCCACATTCCTTTTGGAGCTCTGCCAAAATACTTTTTATAAGTATCAACTCCCATACATATTTGTGCTCTGGCAGCATTAGGTGTAACATTAAGAAGAGGCAAAAAGCCATGTGTTGCAGGACACGCTAATATTTCGATAAACCCCTTGTCTTGAAAATGCTTAAAACCATTTAGCAAATTAAAGTTGTACTTGTATTTAAAAACTTTGTAATATTTTTTAAAATTGTAGTAATACATTTTTGCTAGGTCATCCAATTCTTTATTATCTTTAGTTCTAGTTATTTCTTTTTTTGCAAGCCATATACGCTCTAATAAATATTTTCTGTACCTTTGTTGCAATAGTTCATCATCTAACATCGTAATAAGTGGAGAAGAAATATTCATAGTAACACGAAATTTCACACCTTCGTTTTCAAGGCTGTCAAAGTATATAAGAAGAGGAATGTACGTTTCAGACATTGCTTCAAAAAGCCAACGTTCTTCAATATATAACTCACTTTCTGGGTGCCTAACGTAAGGCAAATGGGCATGTAATACGAAATTTAAATAACCTTTAACCATAGTAATCTCTCCTATAAAAAGTTGTAAAATTTGTTACTTTTTCATTGTATAAAAATAGCTACTATTTACAGTAGCTATTTCAAATTTTCCATTGAACTTATATTTTCAAATTCTTTACCGAATGGTAAATCACCATAGTCTTGACGTAAATTGTAACGAGGAAATTTAACTTTGATTTTTGTATTGTCTAAACAAATATAATTCTTAAATAAAATTCCATCTTCATCGATACTGAAAGCTGAAGGAGCATGGCTTGGTACTGTAACTTTATTAGAAACATATATATCAGCAAAACTATTGTTGCTTTTTCTCCCAAGTTCAACTTCGTAGTCACAGTTTCCATCTTCAACATCGATATAATAATTGTTTGCAAATGGATCAATTTCAATTTCGTAAAAATAATTTTTAGTAAGATTTATAACTCTCAAAACAGGCGTAGAATTCTCATAATTAAAAAATCTTTTTGAGAAAGATTTCCTTGTATCATCTGAAATATCCCAATACGCATACATACGCTTTGGAGATTGTACCAGAAGTCTAACAACGGTTTCATCGTATTTAATTGGTAACTCATAGTATTCAGACTTATTTAATACCACTTTACCTTAGTACCTCCTAAAATTATCTTTTGCAAAACAATATTATTACTAAATAATGATAACTCAAAGACTTACAAATATCAAGTCATTTTTACAAAAAATTCGCACATTTTTTGTAAAAGCCTTGCAAAAATTTTGACGTTTGTATATTATATTAATAATAACAAGTGCGAGATAACAAAGGAGGAAGTTTTGATGAGAATTATGATGCTTTCTTGGGAATACCCACCAAGAATTGTAGGCGGAATTGCAAGGGTTGTACACGATTTATCTCATAGCTTTGCAAAGCAAGGACACGAGGTTCATGTAATAACATATAGAGAGGGAGACACAAAAGAATTTGAAAAAGATGGAGACGTGTATGTCCACAGAGTAGTTAATTATCCAATTAATGCAAATAATTTAATCGATTGGGTAATGCAACTTAATTTTTGCATGATTGAAAAAGCTGCCGATGTTATTAAAGAATTTGGCAAGTTCGATGTAATTCATGCACATGATTGGCTTGTTGCTTATGCGGCTAGAGCATTGAAAAGGACTCATAAAATCCCATTGGTTGCAACAATTCATGCTACAGAGAGTGGAAGAAATAAAGGAATCCACAATAGTTCACAAGGCTATGTTAATGATGTTGAATGGATGCTTACATATGAAGCAGGAAATGTTATATGCAATAGCCAATTTATGAAAAATGAAATTAAAAATTTATTTGGAAAACCAATTGAAAATATTCATGTTGTACCAAATGGAATAAATATAAATAAGTTTGATAATCAAGAAAAAGACATGGAATTTAGAAGAAATTATGCTGCTGATAATGAAAAGATAATTTTCTTTGCGGGTAGAATTGTTAATGAAAAAGGAATACAAATTTTGTTTCAAGCAGCACCAAAGATATTGGCAAGCTATCCAAATGTAAAATTTGTTATTGCTGGTCGTGGACCTTGTATGGATGAGTTAAAAGGTTTAGCTGATTATTTAGGCATATCACAAAAAGTTTATTTTACAGGATACTTAAATGATGTACAAATAACAAAAATGTATAAATGTATTGATGTTGCTACGTTTCCAAGTTTGTATGAACCTTTTGGGATTGTTGCACTTGAGGGAATGTTAGCAGGAGCTGCTACAGTGGTTTCAGATGCGGGTGGTTTAAACGAAATAATATCTCATGGAATAGATGGTATGAAATCATATGCTGGAAATCCAAATTCACTTGCAGATTCAATATTGGAAGTTTTGTTTAATGAGGATTTGTGTAGACAAATAGCAAAGAATGCAAGGGAAAAAGTAATAAGAGAATTTAACTGGGATACAATTTCTAAGAGTACTATGAAAGTATATAAAGATACAATCAAGGCAGCAAAAGCAATGAATGCAAAAGTAAAATTTGATGCATTGGCGAAGAGTGAAGACTTAGGAATTGCGACTAATTTGGATGGAAAAGATACAACAATTACAACTGATACAACAGACAAAGAAATAAATATACTTCCAAATCCAATGAAAAGAAAAATTAAAGGAACGGTGTAGGAGGCAATAAAAAAGAGTTCAAATTAATGAACTCTTTTTTATTGTAACACAAAGTTATGCGTTATCAAGTACAGTTTTGATCTCATCACCGATGAGAACCTCACGCTCGAGAAGAGCTTTGGTGAGGGCTTCAAGTTGCTTCTTGTGTGCGGCAACGATTTGATATGTTTCTTCAAACATTTCCTTTAGGAATATTTGACAAGCTTTGTCAACTTCATTGTTGAGTAGATCGGAATTGAGACTACCAGCATTGATGAATACAGGCCCAATTTGGGGATGCATACCATATTTGGAGAACATTAAGTCTGCACACATGGTTGCATTTGCAATATCAGCAGAAGTACCACTTGTTGTTTCACCATAGATAAGTTTTTCGGCAGCCATTCCACCATAGCTGTAGATAATGATATTTTTGATTTCATGTTCAAACGAAGAAAACTTGTCTTCTCCGAATTCTTGCATCGTGAGACCGAGAGATTCGGAACGAGGAGTGATTTCGACACGTCCCAGAATGTAATCGGGATCAGAGTAGTATGCTGCGACAACATGGCCAGCCTCGTGGTATGCTGTAGAAATGCGTTCTTTTTCAGAGAGTTTGTAGCACTTTTCGCCTGCCTGAATGGTGAGTAGTACATTGTTGAACTCTTTGAAAGTTACTTCGGAAAGCTCATGACGTTCAGCATAGAGCATAGATTCCCTTACAACATACTCCAATTCCTCTGGAAACATCCCCAAAGTATTGCGGGCTACTCGTTTAATTAGCTCCGCATTTTCAGGCAAATTGTAGAGCTCGAAGTAATGCGCAATGAGCTTTTCACGAACATCAAGAGAAGGTGCAACCATAGTGATTATGCGTTGAGTGTTGAAGAGTGCATCTTTGAGCATAACTGCAGGAATACTGATTTTGTCTTCCACCGTGCTTAGGAACACCGCAGTGTTTTGGCTTTCTTTAATTCGTTGTACAAAGTGATTGAAGAAAAGTCCGGCAAGGTTTTCTTCAATTGTAGAGGTAGCAAAGAATTCTGTAAAATCGATGATACAGCCACTTTCAAATGCGTCAGCCACGTCAAAGATCATATCAATACATTTCATAAGTGCACGTGCTTCAAGACCGACAAACATCGTGGCTTGGAATGTAATGATGGGGACACCAGCAGTTTTGGCCAGACCACTGAGTAGAACTTTATCTCCTGCATTAGGATTTGTTGCTAGGAAGAAATGCCGATTAGGACAGAGGTTGGGGTTTTCTTCGTAGAATTTCATGGACTTGAAAAAGATGAGAACATCTTTTAGAGTTTCTTTTTCAGTTTCAAATCCAATCAGTTCATCCAAATCACGATCGATTTCCTCAGGAAACGAGATTGACGCGTAGAACTTTTCAATCAAGTTGTTGATTTTTCGAGAGAGGAAGAACTCGTGGATGTTTCCGAGAATCGATGCCATTTTCATATGGGAATACCTCCTTATGATAATTAATTTTCATTTCGTAAGTGCATTATATAACCGTAAACGCAATATGTCAACATTTCTAAAATAAAAATGAATAAATATCTTTTAATTTTAGGAATAAATGATACAACCCTCTAATATAAATTAACTAAACAGTGGATGTACAAACACATAAATAAAGGAGGGTAATGTAATGGATAATTACACTATATATCAAGACATAGCCAATAGAACAAATGGAGATATTTACATTGGGGTGGTGGGACCGGTACGTACGGGTAAATCAACTTTTATAAAGAACTTTATGGAATTAGCTGTTATTCCTAATATAAAAGATGATTATAAAAGAGAAAGAGCAAAAGATGAGTTGCCACAAAGTTCAAATGGCAGAACTATAATGACCACGGAACCTAAATTTATTCCAAATGAAGCTGTTGAGATGACACTTGGCGATAATGTTAAATTTAAAACACGAATGGTGGACTGTGTTGGGTATCTAGTCAAAAATGCTTTAGGATATATGGAAGACAATCTACCGAGAATGGTAAATACACCATGGTTTGAAGAACAGATACCGTTTGAAGAGGCAGCTGAAATAGGAACGAAAAAAGTGATCGATGAACACTCTACAATTGGTATTCTTGTAACAACAGACGGAAATGTTACCGGAATAGCGCGCGATGATTACATTGAAGCCGAGGAAAGAGTTGTAAAAGAATTAAAAGCGCAAGGCAAACCATTTGTAATTGTTTTAAACACAAATATTCCAAATGCTCCTGAAACGATTGAACTAGCAAATAATTTGCAGGAAAAATATGACGCACCAGTTGTTATTATAGATTGCGCAAATTTGAGTGATACTGACATTAATAATATATTAAGTAAAATATTATATGAATTTCCAGTAAATGAAATTGACATTGATTTACCTAATTGGGTAGACACTTTGGATGATAGTCACTGGCTAAAAACTTCAATTATAAATATAATTAAAACATCATTTAAAGATGTTAAAAATTTGAGACAAATAGACAGCGTTATGGGAATAGCAAGCAACAACGATATTGTTGATAAAGTTTCGATAACAGAGATTAAACTAGATGTTGGTATAATAAGAATAAATCTAGAATTAGATAAAGAATTGTTCTATAAAGTACTTACTGAGATATCTGGAATTAATGTGAAAGAAGAGGGCGACTTATTTGGAATAGTCACGGAATTAGCACAAAGCAAAAAGAGTTATGATAAAATTGCTATGGCATTAAATGATGTAAAACGTAAGGGCTATGGAATAGTTACACCAAATATAGATGATTTGTCATTAGAAGAACCAGAAATAATAAAACAAGGTTCAAAATTTGGAGTAAGACTAAAAGCTCATGCACCAAGTCTGCACATAATAAGAGCGGACATAGAAACAGAAGTGTCTCCAATAGTTGGAAGTGAAAAGCAGTCAGAAGAACTTGTTAATTATTTAATGCAAGAATTTGAAGGCAATCCAACAGATATATGGAAAACAAACATATTTGGAAAATCATTGCATGAATTGGTAAATGAAGGGTTACAAAATAAATTATATAAAATGCCAGAAGACGCACAGTGCAAGCTTCAAGAAACATTAGAAAGAATAATAAATGAAGGAAGCGGAGGACTAATCTGCATAATACTTTAAATAAAGCTGCCGGAAAATGAACGAATTTCCGGCAGCCACTTTTTCGTTCATTTTTGAACATTTAAAAGATAATTTATTAATCGCATATGTTTTCGTTTATGTATAAAATTGGTAAAAACATATTGCCCAATTGTTGACAGCATTGGCCTTTTTGATATAAAATTGTCATAGAGAAAAGGGGGAAAACAAATGAAAAAATTTTTGTTAATGTTATTAGTTGTTTTAACGGTTACTTTTTCTATGGCGTTTGCTACTAATTATACGGACTTGCCAGTAACGCACTGGGCATATAAACCAATTAGTGAAATGACTGAGAAAAATATACTTTCTGGTTATCCTGATGGAAGTTTTGCGCCAGATAATTCAATAACAAGAGCAGAGTTTGCTAAAATACTAGTTCTTACTTTGAATTTAACAAGCACATCAAGCGATGTTTCGTTTGAAGATGTTCCTACAACTCATTGGGCACATGATTATATAAGTACAGCAAGTAATTATTTGTCTGGATATTCAATTGGAACAACTCTACTATATATGCCAGACAGTGATGCTGTTAGAGAAGATATTGCTCTTGCAATAGTGAATGCTGCTGGATTGCAAAATTCGAATTATAAAATCAGTACGTTAAATAAATTTACTGATAAAGATTCAATTTCAGAAAACTTGAAAAAATATGTGGCAATTGCTGTGGAAAATGATTTAATGCGTGGCAATACGGATGGTACTTTTAATCCTAAAGGAAAATTAACAAGGGCGGAAGTATCACAATTAATGATTAATGTGCTAAGTCTACTTGAAAAGATAGCAGTGAGTGATATAAATAACGAAACAGTTGAAGTTACCAAAGTTACATTAGATGAAGACGATGTAACAATAAAAGATGGTGAATCGATAAAATTAACAGTGAAGCTTACACCAAGTAATGCAACAGATAAGACGGTAACTTGGACAAGTAGTAATACAAAATATGCTACTGTAGAAGATGGAGTGGTTAATGGAATTATGGGCGAAAAAACTGTAACTATAACAGCTACAGCAAGTAATGGAAAAAAAGCAAAATGTAAAGTAACAATCGAATGTAACCATAAATATAGTAGTATAACAGAATATGAAATTATTAATGATGATACACATGCGGAAGGAATATGTTGCAATAAATGTTTGAAAATTATTCCAGAATCAAAAAAGATTGTTGCACATAGTTTTGACAATAACAAATGTAAATGTGGCTATATAAAACAAGAAGATGTAACTACAACTATAGACAACACTGTAAGCAAAGAAGTTATTGATTTGTTAGGAGATCTTGATATTATAACAGAAGCCTTTGATGAGGATTCATCAGTAACAAATGCTGAAGCTGTATCATATGTGGTTAAACTTATTAATTGTGAGCAAGTAGCAAAATTAAGCAAAGGAAAATATGAAAAAATTTCTTCGAATCATTGGGCTAATGGCTATTATTGTGTTGCGAAAGAAAGCAAGTTATTTAATGGATTAGATGAAGATAAATTAGAGCCAGAAACAAATATAACAAACAAAGAATTTATTACTATGGTTATAAATGCCTTGGGCTACGGAAATATTGCTAAATCAAGCTATAATGGATATATGACACAGGCAACACAATTGGACCTTTTTAAAGATGTTGGCTCTGTTGATGCGGATGCATATACTTCAAAAGGTATTGCAGCCAAAATACTTTATAATGCTTTAAATACACAAATGTGGGATATTAAAGAAGAAAATGGGGCTTTAACATATGCAAAGACAGAAAAAACATTGAAAGAAATTAAGTTTGGAGAGTAGGAATTATTCTAAGATGATTTAAAATATTTTTATGTTGTGCAAAACGCAATGGTCATTATTTTTAGCGACCATTGCGTTTTGTATTTACACAATTATTGTTTTATAATCTGTATAGATTACCATACCTGGTTTTGCACCGGGTATTTTTTTTACGTTTTTGACTAGAGTGTAGTCTACAGGAGTTTTACCGTTTCCTTTTGATTGGCTGTGTTCAGCAGCAAGTTTTGCAGCTGAAAGTAAAATGTTTTCTGTCACGTTTTGACTTCTTATTATTACATGACTTCCATGAACATCTTTTGTATGAAGCCAAGTATCATTTTTGTTTGCAATCTTGAACGTTAATTTATCATTCTGAATGTTGTTTTTGCCGACCAATATTTCTACATCATCAACTACGTATTTTAATGGCTCGGATACAATGACATCCTTTTTCTTTGATTTTATAGTTTCCTTTACAATTCCTTGAGAAATTAACTCTTGTTTGATTTCATATAATTCACTGAAGTTCTCACATTCTGAAATTTGATAGCTTACTGTTTCTAAGTAGTTTATATTTTTTTCATATTCCTCTTTCTGAGCATGTGCGTAAACTATTGCGTTTTTCAATTTGGAATATTTTTTGAAGTATGCTTGAGCGTTTCGGGATGGTGAAAAACTTTCATTTAATGAGATTGTTAGAGGTTCATTGTTATTATAAAAGTTTTCTACAGTTATTTCATTCATACCTTGTTTCATTCTGTATATATTGCTGCTTAATAGCTCACCACATTCTTTATAATAATTTGCATCTTTTTCTTCTTCGATGATCTCATTTACTCTTTTTAAATTTTTCTCATATTTACAAATATGTGATAAAACCTCTCGTTGCAAATCCATTTTTGCAATATGAAGTTTTTCTTTTTGCTCTTTATTTTGATAAAATTTATCTAGGAAATCAGAAAATGGAGCATTAGTAGAGCTATTTGTAGAGTATAATGATAAGTCAAAGTGATAATCATTATCCATATTTGTTAAATTTGCAAGACCTTCCGAAATATTATATAGCAAAATATTCAAGTTAGAATACATATTGGCAATATCACTTTCGCTAGGTGTTTCAGAAGCATTGATATATTTGCACAAATTTTCGGTAAATATCCTGCTAAAACCTGTGAATTCGTTTGCAAGTTTTTTCGAAAAGTTAAAATCTTCACTAGATGGTCTTGAAATAGCATTATACACACATGATTTGAACTCTGGTAGAGACATACCTATAAAGTTTTCTCTTATTTGATTTTGTGGAAATTCATATTTTCTAGCAGGTAAGATTTCTCTAAGAGAGCTTATTTCACCGTCAATATGTTTTATACTGTCAATAATTTTATTATTTGTGTCGGTAAGTATAATATTACTATGTTTGCCCATTAATTCTATAATCAACTTGCATTGCCTTTTATCGCCAAAATCGTCAATACCTTCAAAAGTGAATATTACAATTCTATCAAGTTCATGTTGTTCTACTTTTATAATTCTGTTACTTTGAAGATATTTTCTAAGTACCATACAAAATTGAAAAGCTTTAATTGGATTCTCATATTCGGCAGTTGTAAGTCCAATTCTACAATTACTTGGATTTATCGAGATAAGTAACTTGTATTTTTCGGTACCGTGAAGATGAAAAAGGACCTCTGATTTATTAGGCATATATATTTTTTCCACACGTGCATTTATAATATTTTTGTTTAACTCGGTAACAATTGCTCTTGTTACGATTCCGTCAAAAGCCATTAAAATAACCTCCTTGATTTTTTATTCAATAGAATAGTAACAAATTTTGTAACTTTCTTGTTCATTATACAACCTAATTAAATTATTGTAAATTGTTTATTTTTAGTGTAAAATAACGTTTGAGGTGGAGAAATATGAATTTGAAAAAATTTTGGATTATTATTGTGGCTGTAATAGCTGTTGCAGCAGCATTTGTTTGGAAGTTTAGAATGAAAACTTATAAAAATGATGAATATGGTTTTTCATTTAAATACAGAGCTACATATATTGAAAAGTACAATAAGGATTTGTTATGTCTTTTAAAGAATAGTAATAACGGAATAGAAATAAGTGCTACGGCTAGGAAAGATACAGGCGAACTTCTAAAAACACTTAGTCAAATAGGTGAAGGCTTTGCTAATCTTTTGAAAATATATAAAGAAAATTACGAAATAGAAATGGTAAGCAATGAAACAATTATCGTTTCAGATGGGGTGAAAGCTCAGAAAGTAGTTGTAGATATAACAACTGCGGACAACGAAAAAGCACAGGAAATAGCTGTGTTAATTCCTGCAGAGGGCAGAGAGATAACAATTGTATTTTTTGGTACGGAAGGTGAAATTTCAAAAAATGAAAATGAAATAAATAAAGTGATAAAAAGCATAAAAATTTATTAAAAAGAAAATATATACAAAAGGAAGATGAAAAAATTCATTCTTTCTTGCAAAAATAAAACCACATAAATTTATCTATGTTAACACCTAAAACATAATAAATTTATGTGGTATTTATTTTTCACGAAAGCCTTGAAAATAGTGAACATAGACATAAAAGAAAGACTTAAAAGTTATCTGAAAATTTTATCTTTTTTTATTGATAAATTTTTATACTATGCTAAAATAAAAATAACAACATTTTTAGACAAATATAAAAATGTTTTACGGATTCAAATTTTTAACAAATGAAGACATGAAAAATTACTTATGAAAAAATGCACTTCAGGTATTATACATAAGGGAGGTAAAAAGAATGAACGTTATTAAGTTAAAAAGAGAAAATAACGCATTAGATATCGCACTAATGGTTGATTCCGCAGCAAAAGCAGAGAGACAAGAATATGATGAATCAGCAATAGTTGATGCGTTAATTAGGGAAGCTGGTTGCGATAAAAACTTGGCGAAAGAAATCGCTGGTATTGTAACAGAAAGGCTAATGGCTGCAAATCTTTCAGTGGTAAGTACATCACTTATAAGATCAATGGTTAACAATGTTTTGTTAGAAAAAGGACTAAACAAGGAATTAAAAAATAATTCAGAAGCAACAATTCCTTTTTATAATATAACTGAAATTATTGAACATGCAAATAAAGAGAATGGAAACACTGCACATAACCCAGAGTCAATTAATTTGACATTGGCTGAAAGAATACTTAAAGAATATGCTTTGAAAAATGTTTTTGATCCTGATATTTCAGAAGCACATTTATCAGGTGAAATTCACATTCACGATTTAGGAATGATTGATAGATTTTATTGCAGTGGTCACTCTCCAGAGTATGTTAAAAAGAATGGAATAAGGAACATTCCAACAATTCCATCTAACTCAAAACCTGCTAATAGTGCAAATGTTTTGGCAAGACATATTTGTTCTTTTACACAGTTCTTGCAAGGACAATTTGCTGGTGCTATTGGATGGGAAGCTATCAACGTTTTCTTTGCACCATTACTTGAAAATATGCCATATAAAGAAATTAAGCAATTGGCACAAACATTGATTTTCGATTTGTCACAGCTTGCAGGAGCAAGAGGCGGACAAGTTGCATTCTCAGATTTCAATGTATATGCTTCTATACCACATCATTATGAAAATGTATATGCGATGGGTGCTAGAGGAAAATATATGGTTACAGATGAACTTGATAACATATATTATTTTGATACTCAGGAAGAAACAAAAGCTTTTGCAGAGGAAAAAGGTTATAGAATCTTAAAATATAAAGATTATGCAAAAGAGTCAAGATTGTTTGCTAAAGCAATATTAGAAGTAGTTGGCGAGGGTGATGCTGATGGGATGCCTTTCGCATTTCCAAAGATAAATCTTCACATAAATGAAGAATGTTTTACTGACCCTAAAACAAAAGCACTTCTTATGGTTGCTTGTGATTCAGCAAGTAAAAATGGATGTCCATACTTTATTTTTGATAGAAATGCCTTTTCTGTTTCTCAATGTTGTAGATTGAAGATTGATTTCTCGGAAGAGGATAAAAAGTTAATAGATACTCCAGAAGAATTAAGATTTGTTGGTGGACAAAACGTTTCAATTAATATGCCAAACATTCCTTTGAAAGTCGGAAAAAATATGGAAGCTTTTTATAAGGAATTGGAGCACAGAATGGAAATGGCTGCTAGAGCTAATGTTCAAAGACAAAACTATGTATGGAGAGTTGCTAGCCAAGAAAATTCACCACTTTCATTCTATACAAAAGGAATGGATGGAAAGGCTTATATTAGACTAAAGAATATTTCTTATTTGATTGGTATCGTTGGACTAAACGAGTGTGTATATAATTTGATAGGACAACAATTACATGAATCAGATGAAGCATATATGCTAGGACTTGAAATAATTTCATTCATGTATCAAAAAACAAAAGAATTATCTAAGCAGTATGGTATTGCTCTTAAACTAGAAGAAACACCTGCAGAAAGTACAGCGGGAAGATTTGCTAAACTTGATATTAAAAAATATGGAGATGCAGCATATCATAAAGAAAATTCTTTTGGTGTCTATTACACAAACTCTGTTCATTTTGCGGCAGATAGCGATGTTGATTATATTACAAGATTGCAAAAACAATCTAAGTTTCATACGCTTGTAGAAGCTGGAAGTATGATACATATTTGGTCTGGAAATAATGTTCCTAGTCCAAAGGCTATTTATAATTTGCTTGAAACAACTTGGTATAAAACAAAATGTGTTCAATGGGTTCTTTCACCAGAATACACAATTTGTCATGATTGTCACACAAAGAGCAATGGTTTATTGGATCAATGTCCAAAGTGTGGAAGTATTAATTTAAGAGGCGTTACAAGAATTACAGGATATTATGTATTTATTGATAAATTTAATTCTAGTAAGAGAGCAGAACTTGCAGACAGATTAAGAGAAAACATAGATAGAGAACAGGTTGCTAAAGCACAAGAAGAAATTGATAAAATAGCTAACTAAGGAGGAAATTATTATGGTAAAAATGTATACGATTCCAAATTGTCCAATGTGTGAAGAATTGAAAAATTATATGAAAAGCAGTCATATAGATTACACTGAAACAAATGTAGAGGAAGATTTTATGGCAAGAGCCAAAATGGTTAGTTTAGATATTGAACAAATGCCAGCTATAGAAATGAATGGAAAAGTTTATGCGAGAGATGTAGAAGAATTGAAAAATATTGTAACTATGTAGTAAATTTAAAAGAGAGAGAGGGGTCGGCGAGGGCGCCGGCCCTTAAATTTGCAGTATAAAAATGAAAAATAGAGTCGAAAGACTGAAAATATTCGCTTTTCAGCTTTCTTGAACGGAGGAAAAAATGGTTAAATCAGTAATATGGTCTAGCATGATAGACTATCCAGATAATATTTGTACGACTTTGTTTACTGGTGTATGTAATTTTGATTGTGAATTTTGTTATAATAAAGGTTTATTAAAAGAAAAAGAATTAGATTTTGAAAATGTAATACTTCCAAAATTATTGGACAGAAAAGATTTTATAGACCATGTTATAATATCTGGCGGAGAATGTACAGTTCATGAAGATTTTGAGAAATATTTAAATATATTATATGATAATGGATTTACAATAGGCATACATACAAATGGATATACACCTGAAATATTAGAAAGAATAATAGATAAAATAGATTATGTAGGAATGGATATAAAAAATGATTTTGAGCATTATGATGATATAACTCAAAGAAAAATAGATGTGGAGAAGATAAAAAGATCCATAGATATTCTTTTAAAAAGTGGTAAGAATTATGAGTTTAGGACTACCGTGTATCCTAAGTATGTTGATACTGAAAATGTAATTGAAATAGCAAAATATTTGAAAGAGGTTGGCGCAAAAAAATATGTGCTTCAAAAATATTTTGACCACGATAAGAGTGTAATCCCGTATTCTAATGAAAAAATGAATGAAATGAAAGACGAATGTTGCAAGATTTTGCCAACTGTAATGCGAGGTATATAATAAAAGAAAGGAGTGTTTTATATGAATCCACTTATTGAGAAAGGTTTGAAAGCAAATCCAAATATGATTTTAAATCCGGATGAAGGACATGTAGAAAAAATATTATTAGGATTAGAAAAAAAGAATGGCTATTGTCCATGTGTGATAACGCAAAATGAAGACACAATATGTCCTTGTAAGAAAATGAGAGAAGAGAATAAATGTTGTTGTAAGCTATATCTAAATAAATAGTAACACAGTATAAAGATATGAATAAACTATAATGAGACTACTATATGGTAGTCTCATTTTTCTTGTATATAAGAAAGGAGAAGAAATGATTCCTGTAAAGACAAAATTGATACCACTTAGTACAGTTCATGCAACAGAAAGTGGAAGAAAAATATTTATACGAAAAGGTATAATTATTAGACCAACATCATTGACGATTCATTCAACTGCAAATTTGAAATCAAATGCTTTGAATGAGAGAAATTGGTTAGTAAATGAAAATAATAAAAGTGGTGCAAGTTGGAATATTTGTGTAGACGAAAAAGAAGCTATAATTGCTATACCACTTAACGAAAAGAGCAATCATGCTGGAAGCAATGAAGGGAATATGACAAGCATCGGATTAGAAATTTGTGAGAGTGGTAATAGGGAAAAAACATTAATAAATGCTATTGAAGTCTCTGCGTGGATATTGAAAACTTTTGGACTTACTTCAAAAAACTTAAAACAACATCATGATTGGAATGGAAAAAATTGTCCGCGAATATTGCGAGATACAAATGAGTGGAAGTGGTTTGTAAAAAGTGTAAAATTAAGAATGGAGGCGGATAAAATGCTAGAAAACTTGATAGATGAATATGGTTACGATGTGGTTGAAAAGGCTTTAAAGAATTTAATTGAAGCAGAGAAAAATAAAGATGTTATCCCAGAATGGGCAAAAAGCGAGTATGATGAAGCTGTTAGAATTGGAATAACAGATGGAACAGAACCACAAATGTACGCAACAAGATGTGAAGCAGCTATAATGATAAAAAGGGCGAGCGAAAAATAAGCAAATTTAACAGTATGAAGAACCTACACTTTATAATATTTGTTTTAATAAAAATAAAAGCTAGCATTTCATTGCTAGCTTTTACTGGTGGGCAGGGGTGGATTCGAACCACCGTACTCAATGAGAACAGATTTACAGTCTGCCGCCTTTAGCCACTCGGCCACCTACCCAAATATTAAATTAGTGTAATGGTGGATCTTCAGGGACTCGAACCCCGGACCGACCGGTTATGAGCCGGTTGCTCTAACCAACTGAGCTAAAGATCCATTCATCGGACACAAATAAGAGTATAGCTTATATAATTTTGCTTGTCAATGATTTTTCAAAAAAAATCGAAAAAATCATCGAATTTGACATAAGAATGATTTTAATGTATAATATCATTCGGTAAATAAATAGTAATATCTCTAGAAAATGGAGGAGAAAATTGATGAGACGTCAAGAAGCTGAAGCTGTGAAGATTATTCAAAGGAAAGCTGCCAGTATGCCAAGTTTCACCGTTGAAGACCTGCATGCAGAATTAATTAACACTAATCTTTCCGACATTGAGAAGGACACTGCAGTTGATTATTTTCTGACTTCTACCGTTGTAAAAAAGCTCGGAACGAACAAGTACAAGTGTACAGGATAAAGGAGGAATGAATAATGACAGTGGCAATTGTCTGCTTGTTTCTTATTCTCTTGTTTGGCGACGACGATCTGGCAGACTCTCTTAGGGGTATCTTGGGGTTCCTTGCACTGCTATTTGTACTACTACTAATTTTCAACTTATAAAAGGAGTGTGACAAGCCATATGCAACTTTCGTATGCCGATGTACAGAAGGTAAAAGAAATTGCTCACAACTTCAAAATCGTGAATGGCACCATTACTCACGTTATTCTTGTGGAGAGCGGACGAATTAATACTACGTATAAGATTGTTGTTCCCCATGGGAATGACACCGTATCTTATATGCTTCAAAGGCTCAACACGAACGTGTTTAAGGATGCTGATTACGTGATGAGTAATGCCCTTAGAGTTACCAAACACTTACGTAGTAAGGGCATGGAGTCTCTGGAGTTTGTGATGACAAAGGATGGAAAGGCTTTGTATGAAGACGGCGACGATGTATATCGTATGACCAAGTTCATTCATGCAGAAGTATTTCAATCTGTTAGTAGACCAGAGGACATGAAGATGCTTGGCGAAGCTATTGGACAATTCGCCTTGGGACTTCGTGACTTTGATGCCAGCGAGCTTTATGAGACAATTCCAAAATTTCATAACACACAGGATCGCTTCGAAAATTGTATCTTGAGTGCATTGAATAATGCACGTACTACTAATGCTGAAAGACTTCAAAAGTCTGCCGAAGAGCTTGACTACGTCCTTAAAAACAGAGGCATTGTCTCTGTCATTGTTAATGCTTTGGCTAGTAGAAAGATTCGCACAAGTGTAACTCACAATGACCCCAAGCTTAACAATGTGCTTTTCGACAGAAAGACCAACAAACCGAGATGCATGATTGACCTCGATACGGTAATGCCTGGCTCAATTCTATATGATTTGGCTGATGCGATCAGGTACAGCGCCAATACTGCTTCAGAAGAAGAAACTGACATTTCCAAAGTCTCTTTGGATTTGGAGCTTTTGAAAGCATTCTTCGAGGGCTTCAGTGAGGTTATGCAAAATGAGTTTGTGCTAGAATTTCTTTCTGACAATGAGAAAATGCTTTTGCCCTATGCTATTAAGCTAATGCCGCTTGAGTTGGGCATGCGCTTCCTCACAGACTACTACGACGGTGACGTATATTTCAAGGTGTCTAGACCTGACCATAATCTCGATCGTGCGCGTGTGCAATTTGCACTTGCGAAGGACATCGACAAGAAAATGTGCGAAATCGAGGAATTGGTTAATAAAATGCTTTGAGCAATAAAACAGCCCTAAATATTAGGGCTGTTTTATTTTTATTTTTAGATTTTCATTTTTCTTACTTGCATTTTTGTAAAAATGTAGTATAATGAATATGTAGTGTTTGAGGACAAAGTAGATTATTGAAATTCTTAAAGAGAAGATTTGTTACCTAGCTGAAAGCAAGTCGAGGATATATATAATTGAAAAACTACCCTCTGCGTAAGCACTCGGTGGTACCGTTATAACCATAATTAAGTTAAATTTAGGATGGAACCGTGATTATATCACTCCTAATGTCTGTAACAGCAGATGTTAGGAGTGATTTGTTGTTGCAATAGAAAATAGTGTTAAGGAGGAATATTTATGATTAAAATTACATTAAAAGATGGTTCTGTTATGGAACAAGAAGCAGGACTATCAATTTACGAAATTGCTCAAAAAATCAGTGAAAGGTTGGCGAAGGCTGCAACTTCTGCTCTTTTAAATGGTAAGGTTGTTGACTTGAGAACGGTATTAAATGAAGATTGCAATCTTCAAATTTTAACATTTGATGACGAAGAGGGAAAGGGCGCATATAGACACACAACGTCTCATATAATGGCTCAAGCTATTAAAAGATTATTCCCTAATGCAAAGTTGGCAATAGGTCCTTCAATTGAAAATGGTTTTTATTATGACATAGATATAGATGAAACATTTTCACCAGAAGACTTGGAAAATATTGAAAAAGAAATGGACAAGATTTGCAAGGAAGATTTGCCAATAGAAAGATTTACGCTTTCAAGAGAAGAAGCTCTTAAGCTAATGAAAGAAAAAGAAGAGCCATATAAAGTAGAATTGATTGAAGAATTACCAGACGGTGAAGAAATATCTTTTTATAAACAAGGTGACTATGTCGATTTATGTGCAGGTCCACACCTAATGAGTACAGGACTTGTTAAAGCATTTAAACTAACATCTTCATCAGGTGCTTATTGGAGAGGCGACGAGCACAATAAAATGCTTCAAAGAATATATGGAACTTCATTCCCAAAGAAAGCTGATTTGGATCATCATCTAGAAATGATAGAAGAGGCTAAAAAAAGAGACCATAGAAAATTAGGAAAAGAGTTGGAACTATTTTTCTTTGATGAAACAGCTCCAGGTATGGCATACTGGCTTCCAAAGGGATTTACAATGTTAAATACATTGATAGAATTTTGGAGAAAAGAACATAAAAAGCATGGATATCAAGAGTTCTCTGGTCCACAATTGAATAGTAGTGAACTTTGGAAAATTTCTGGACATTGGGATCATTATAAAGAAGATATGTTTGTTTTGACTGATTCAGATGGCAAGGAGCAAGCTTTGAAACCAATGAACTGTCCAAATTCAATAAAAATATATCAGAGTAAATTGAGAAGCTACAAAGACTTACCACTTAGATTTAATGATGTTGATGTTATCCACAGAAATGAAAAATCTGGTCAATTAAATGGATTGTTTAGAGTTAGAATGTTTAGACAAGATGATTCTCACAACTATGTAACAGAAGAACAAATAGGAAGTGAAATTAAGAGTATTCTTGAAATTGCAAAAGATTTGTATTCAGTATTTGGTCTTGAATATATTTTAACATTATCTACAAGACCAGATGATTTCATGGGAGATATAGAAACATGGAATAAGGCGGAAGCTGATTTGAAAGCAGTGTTAAATGAAATTTGTGGTGAAAACAATTACAGAATAAACGAAGGAGATGGGGCTTTCTATGGTCCTAAGATAGATATCAAAATGAAAGACTGCTTAGGTAGAGAGTGGCAAATGGGTACGGCACAACTTGATTTCCAATTACCACAAAGATTTAATTTATCATACATTGATGAGGATGGAAACAAGAAAACACCTGTAATGATTCATAGGGCTTTATTTGGTTCTTTTGAAAGATTTATTGGAATAATAACAGAACACTATGCTGGTGCATTCCCAACATGGCTTGCTCCGGTTCAAGTAAAAGTATTGCCAATTTCAACTGAAAAACATGGAGAGTATGCTAAGAAATTAGCAGACGAATTGACTGAAGAAGGCTTCAGAGTTGAAGTTGATGACAGAAATGAAAAAATTGGTTATAAAATAAGAGAAGCTCAAACACAAAAAATTCCATACATGCTAGTTGTTGGTGATAAAGAAATTGAAAGTAATTCAGTAGGAGTAAGAGCAAGAGCTGAGGGTGACCTAGGTGCAATGAGCAAAGAAGAATTCAAAGCAAAATTAAGTGAAGAAGTAAACAAAATTTTAAAATAGTATAGTAAAGGTCGCCGTTATCGGCGACCTTTTGAAATAAATATAAACAGATATTGTAATGAACGAAAAAGAGGCAGCCAGAAAATCGTTCAAAAATGAACGAAAAAGTGGCAGCCGGAAATCTGTTCAGTGAACTCTTTCATCCGAAAACGCCAAAAAAATGTCATAATTTGCGATGGAAAGTTCTTGAATTTTAGTGAAAAGAATTAAATAATAGGAGGTGTATAAGCACAAAAGATTAGGGGGAATACAAATGCAAAAATGTTTTGTTGGCGCTACTAGTGTCATCGTTGATGGTGGAGAAAATATGGACCTGAAATATTATTTGATTAAAGAAGAAAAGACATTTGAAGATATTAATGATCCAATAACTACTTATGGAGTTGAAATTGATAAAAATAATATTGAAAGAGAAATGATTAGAGATGTTAGTGTCAATGAGGCTGAGGTAAATAAAGTAATTAGTACGTTAATTAATAATCAAGTTACACCAATTCATTTATATGATGTGATCGAAAATTTTTTATAAGATTAATTTTTAGTTGGATATATCGATTTCCATTGAAAACAAACTATGATATATTATATAATTGTATAAATGGAAAGGGGGCTGTATCACAAATGTTAAATGATGCTTTAGAAGTAGTAGATAAGGAGATTTTTGATGCTATACAAAGCGAACGTAAAAGACAAAACGAAAAAATTGAATTGATAGCGTCTGAAAATTTTGCAAGTAAAGCTGTAATGGAAGCAATGGGAAGCGTGTTTACAAATAAATATGCAGAAGGATATCCTGAAAGAAGATATTATGGTGGTTGTCAGAACGTCGATTTGGCAGAGAATTACGCAAGAGATAGAGCTAAAAAATTATTTAATGCGGAACATGTTAATGTTCAACCGCATTCAGGAGCACAAGCTAATATGGCAGTATATTTTTCTGTTTTAAATCCTGGAGACACGATACTAGGAATGAATTTGGCACATGGAGGACATTTAACGCATGGGAGTCCTGTTAATTTTTCAGGTAAGTTGTATAATATTGTTCCATATGGTGTGAATGAAAATGGATATATAGATTATGATGAGGTTGAAAGGATAGCATTGGAGTGCAAACCTAAGCTTATTGTGGCAGGGGCAAGTGCGTATCCAAGAATAATAGATTTCAAACGTTTTAGAGAAATTTCAGATAAGGTTTCTGCATATTTGATGGTAGATATGGCACATATAGCAGGTTTGGTTGCAGCAGGACTTCATCCAAGTCCAGTACCTTATGCAGACTTTGTTACTACAACAACACATAAAACACTTCGTGGTCCACGTGGAGGAATGATACTTTGCAAAGAAAAATATGCTAAAGATATAGACAAGAGTGTGTTTCCAGGTGTACAAGGCGGACCTTTAATGCATGTGATTGCTGGAAAAGCTGTATGTTTTAAGGAAGCTTTATCTCCAGAGTTCAAGGAGTACCAAAACCAAATTATAAAAAATGCAAAAGTGTTAGCTGAGGAATTAATGAAAAAAGACTTCAGGCTAGTATCAGGAGGAACAGATAATCATTTAATACTTGTCGATTTAACTAACAAGAGTATTACAGGAAAAGAAGCGGAAGAGATGCTAGATGAGGTAGGAATAACAGTAAATAAAAACGCAATTCCTTTTGATAAGCAAAAGCCTAACATAACTAGTGGAATTAGAATTGGTACACCAGCAATGACAACGAGAGGAATGAAAGAAGAAGAAATGGAAAGGATTGCAGAATTTATAAATGATGCTATAAATGGTAAAGACAAAGACGTCTTGAGAAAAGACGTATTAAAACTTACTGCAAAGTTTCCAATATATTAAAAATATGCAAAGGCTATTCTATACAGAATGGCCTTTTGTATATTATATTTATGAGAGAAAACGAACATGAAAATCAAGGATTTTCTGCTTTCTTGTTGCATTATTTATGTTTATGGTTTAAAATATTTAAAGTCATGTTGTAAATAATATTCAAAAACAATGTTTGAAAGTTAGTAAAAATAAAACTAAGATTGGAGAATTTATATGGCTGATTATTTGGTAATTGTTGAGTCACCTGCAAAGGCTACTACAATAAAGAAAATATTAGGCAATAAATATAAAGTTGAAGCTTCTATGGGACACGTTAGAGATTTACCAAAATCTCAACTTGGTGTAGACGTTGATAATGATTTTGAACCTAAATATATAAATATACGTGGAAAAGCAGAATTAATCAAAAAGTTAAAAAAAGAAGCACAAACAGCAGATAAAGTGTATCTTGCAACTGACCCCGACCGTGAAGGAGAGGCAATAGCTTGGCATTTAGCGCACATTCTTGATATAGATGATAATTCTACTTGCAGAATTACTTTTAATGAAATAACAAAGCAAGGAATACAAACAGCAATAAAAGAACCTAGAGGACTTGATAAATCGTTGATTGATGCACAACAAGCTAGAAGGGTATTAGATAGAATAGTTGGATACAAAATTAGTCCTTTGTTATGGAAAAAAGTAAAAAAAGGTTTATCTGCAGGAAGAGTACAATCAGTTGCTGTAAGAATAATTGTTGACAGAGAAAAAGAAATTGAAAATTTTGTGTCAGAAGAATATTGGTCTTTGGATGCAGAGCTAAAAGAAAGGAAAACGAAGAAAAATTTTAAAGCAAAACTTGCAACATTTAAGAATGAAAAAATAACAGTATCTTCTCAAGAAGAAATGGATAAAATTCTTTCAAAATTGGAAGATGAGAAGTATATAGTAAAAAACATTAAAACAAGTGAAAAGAAAAGAAATCCCGCACCACCATTTACAACTAGTACGATGCAACAAGAAGCTTCGAGAAAATTAGGCTTTGCGATTAAGAGAACGATGTCAGTTGCACAAGGTTTATATGAAGCGGGACTTATTACGTATATGAGAACTGATTCTACAAGAATTTCAGAAGAAGCACGTGCAATGGCAAGAGAAAGAATTGTTGCGGAGTATGGTAAAGAGTTTTATGAGAATAGGTACTATAAAACTAAAAAAGATGCTCAGGATGCTCATGAAGCAATAAGACCTACATATATTAATAAAACACCAGATGATATAAAAGAGAAGTATACAAGTGATCAGTATAAATTGTATAGATTAATATATGAAAGATTTATAGCATCACAAATGGCTTCGGCAGTGTATGATACAGTTGCTGTTGATATAGATGCTGGTGAATATGGTTTTAAAGCAAATGGTTCAAGAATAAAATTTAGTGGTTTTATGAAAGTGTACGTAGAAGGTAATGATGAAAACTTGGAAGAAAAAGATGTGTTGTTACCAGCATTGGAAGAAGGAGAAGAATTAAGACTTATAGAGTTATTCCCAGAGCAACACTTTACGGAACCACCAGCAAGATATACAGAGGCTAGCTTAGTTAAAGCATTAGAAGAAAGAGGAATAGGCAGACCAAGTACGTATGCACCTACTATAACAACGATATTGGACAGACATTATATTGAAAGAGAAAAGAAAACGTTGTATCCTACAGAATTAGGAAGAATAGTAGACGGATTGCTTAGAGAAAATTTTAAAGATATAGTTGATGTTGAATTTACAGCACAAATGGAAGAAAAGCTAGATGAGGTAGCCGAAGGAAAAATTAAGTGGAAAAAAGTAATTGAAGATTTCTACGGACCTTTCGCAAAGAATCTGTCAGAAGTTGAAGAAAAGATAGGAAAAGTAGAATTAAAGGATGAAGAAACAGATGTGCCTTGTGAAAAGTGTGGCAGAATGATGGTTATAAAAATGGGACGCTATGGAAAGTTTATGGCATGTCCAGGTTTTCCAGAGTGCAGAAATATAAAACCAATTGTACAAAAATTAGATAATGTACCATGCCCTAAATGTGGTGGGGAAATACATATACGAAAAAGTAAGAGAGGCAAGAAATATTATATTTGCGAAAATAATCCGACTAAATGTGATTTCATTGCATGGAATGGACCAGATAAGAATGGAGTTATCACTCCTGCAAATTTGGAAGAAAAGAAAGAGAAGAAAGAAAGAAAAACAACAAAAACAACAAGTAAGAGAAAAGTAAAATCAAAAAAATAAGCAAAAAAGTGACTGCCGGAAAATTGATAGGCGGTATAACTGTTCTGTGCTTTCAATGCTGTAGGGCTCGCTGAAGTTAGCGAGCCCTACATTTTTTTGCTTTTAATGAAAAATATTTCCGGTTTACTGTGAAGCTTTGAAGGTGTTATACTAGAATTGTGCAGTAATTCTAGAGAGGAGGAATAAAAGTGAGAAAGTTACAAATTTCGAAAATACTGCTGATGGTAGTTTGTGCATTAATAATGGTTACTAGTGTGAATGGAGTAAATGCTGCATACACAAGTAGCTATTCAGAGCCAAATGTATTAATAAGAAAAGGAACCTATGGAGTCGGAGTGAAATGGGTTCAAGATATGTTAAATCATAATGGTTATAAATTAACAGTAGATGGAATATTTGGTACAAACACATACAATGCAGTAATAAGATTTCAGTCGTCAAAGGGACTTAGTGTTGATGGAATTGTTGGACCAGCCACAAGAAGAGCACTAAAGAATAGTGCTTCATCAAATAGCAGTAATTCATTACCAACTTTTTCAAGAAATACAACATCACTTTTAGGAATTATAAAAAATTGCAAAGCATATTATGCCAATAATAATTTTTATTATAGTCAAGCAGCTGGTGTTAGGAGCATTCCAGCAGATAAAAGTAAAACATATAATGGAGTGCGATATGTAGACTGCAGTACGTATGTGAGTTGGTCACTATATGAATATGCTTTAATAAATGGTAAGACGTCAATGGAAAAGTATTTTAGTACTCAAAAAACAAGTAGTAACTTTGCGAGTATAGGTGCACAAGGTGGCAATAGCTATTTAAAAGTAGTTAGTGGACTATCAAATGCTAAGCCTGGCGATATATTAGTAACTCAGGGACATGTTGAGTTTTTCTACTCATATACAAAGACAGGAACAAATAGAGTAAATATAAAAGTATATAATTGTGGTTCTAATAATAGTGTGAAAGTTGCCGGCTTAACAACTTCTGGCACTACAAATCCATCGGATATTCAGTATATTCTAAGGGTGAGATAAATTATATTTTACACAATAGAAAAATAATAAAATGTATTGTGTAACAAACGCTGTAGGGGTCGCCGCCTTCGGCGACCCGAGAAGCGAAACAATGCATTTGAAACTGTGTAGTAGCAAAAACAAAATAACCTCAAACAGTTGTAGGGCAGGGTCACTGCACCCTGCCGACTTATTCCAACATACAAATAAATTTTTGTATAGTGCAATGTTTTAATGTACTCGGGTCGCTGAAGGCAGCGACCCCTACGTTTTTTATATAAATAAATTATAATGAAAATCTTTGATTTTCATTTTTCTTGCATATTTTTAGTTTTTATTGTAGGATTATTAGGAGGATAGACTAAAAATGTAGGTGATAATTTTGAAACTAGTAAAAAAGATTTTTTTGCGGAATTGTTTTAATACTGCTTATTACGGTATCTTTTTATTGTGTAAAGGGATATACAATGTATAGAGAAGCACTTAGTAATAAAAGCGTTTTAGAAAAAGTAGAAGAAATAGAAAATAAAAAAGAATACGTATATTTTAAAGATTTGCCAAAAGAGTATATAAAAGCTGTAATTGCAGTTGAGGATCATAGATATTACGAACATGGGGCGATTGATGTTATTTCTATTACAAGAGCTATCATAAATAATGTAAAAGCTAAAAAACTAATAGAGGGAGGAAGTACAATTACTCAACAGCTTGCAAAGAATATATATTTTACACAAGATAGAAAATTAGAAAGAAAAATAGCAGAAATTTTTATGGCATATGAAATTGAAAAAGAACTAGATAAAGATAAAATTTTTGAACTATATGTTAATACAAATTATTTTGGAAACGGATATTATGGAATAGGAAATGCAAGCCGTGGTTATTACGGTAAAGAACCAAGTAAATTGAATTTATACGAATGTACGATGCTTGCAGGTGTTCCTAATGCTCCAAGTGTTTATGCACCAACGGTTAATCCTGAACTTGCGGAAAGAAGAAGACAAATTGTTGTAGAAGCAATGGCGAAATATGAAAATGAATAATATTGATGCCCAGTTCATTGAACTGGGCATTAGTGATGTGGTACATTATTTACTTACTTCTTTGAAGAAACCATTAAACACATATTTTGTTTCATGAACCATAATAAAAGCTTTTTCATCTAATTTATAAATTAACTTTTTGAAATTGTTTAACTCTGTATTTGACATTTCTGAAAAAAGCATATATTTTTCATGGCTGAATTGAGATGCGTTGATATCAACAACTGTTAGGGCGTAACCTGCGTTTCTTATATCTTCAAGTATTTTATCGTTTTTCTCACTTGTAACTACTTGAACTTGTACCATTCCTTTAACAAATTTTTTTGATATTATTCCGCCAACATAAGTACCAATTGCAAATCCGCCAGAATACGCAACAGCGATTATAAATTTTGCAACACCAACAGCTTCAAATAGAAGAGCCTCTCTTACTATTAAGAACCATACTAAGCCTTCAACTAAAGCAATAATAGCTGATAATAAAGTTTTTCCTTTTACTATTACAACCATACGTATTGTGGCTAGCGAAACATCAATAATTCTACAAACAAGAATTTTTAAACACAGAATAAGCAATTCAACCATACTACATCTCCTTAACAATCATATTAAGATTATATTATATATTTTTTACAGAATAGTCAAGAAATAAACGTTGATAATAAAATGAGATTATGATAACATTTATGTAGTGAAAGGGAGGAATAACATATGAAAAATGTATTTAAGATTGTATTGATTACTATTATTGCCGTTTTGACACTAGTTGGTTGTGGAACGAAAACAAGCAGTTTGACGGCTACTATAACTCAAGAAGATGCAAAAGTGGGAAAATATGAAGTGAAAAAAGAGATAAAGTTTACAAATGATGCACCATCTAGTGCAAAAGTTACCAATAATTTTTCTAGCAAAAAAATAGCAGATAGCTACTATGATTTGATGTCAACATTATATGCAAATGACGATAACACAACTGTAGAAAAGTCTGGTAACAGAGTGATTATAAATCAAAAGAAACTTACAGAATCATATGAATATTATGGAATGTCAAAGTCTAGTGTAAAAGAAACATTAAAAAATACAGGCTGGGAAGTGAAGTAGAAATACGGTATATATGCTAATTAAAAGGCGGAAAATTATGAATTTTCTGCCTTTTTTGTTATCTTTATCAAGTGCATTAAGCTTATCGTGAAGTTTAGTATTTCACTAACAAAGATTGATAATATGTATCCAAACATTCCTGTTCTTGGAACAAATAGAAATATTATAGAAATTGTAACAATAAGGTCTAAAATATTAACAAGCATTATTCCAACTTGCGCATTTAATCCTTTTAGAATACTATCAACAACAGTATCAACATACATAAACAAAACGAGTGGACACATTATCTTTATGTATTTACCTATATCAGCATTATCATAAAAAATAATTCCAAGCTTATCAGCAAAGAAGAAAAGAAAAGCTGTTAAAAATAATGAAAATACAGTTGAAATAATTAATATATATTTTGAAACTTGCTTTATTCTTTTAAAATCTTTTTTTATATAATATCGCGAAAATTCTGGCACAAGCAAATTACTAAATGAAGTAATAAAAAGTGATGGAAAAAGAATAAGAGGCATAACCATACCATTTATCATTCCGTAACCAGAAAGTGAAGCTGAATATGACATGCCACTTTTTTCTAGTCTACTTGGTATTGAAAGATGCTTAAAAGTTGATAAGCCAGATTTTATATATGACGTAATTGCTACAGGAAAGGATATTTTGGCAATTCGCTTTAAATAATTACCAGTACGTACGTGATTAAAATTGTTATATCTTTTTATATCGAATTTGTACATAATGTAGTTAAAAAGAAAAGCAACGATCTCTGATATTAGATCTCCGAGTATCAGAGCAAAACACGCATATTCAATTTCTATAGGAAAGTACAAATTTAATAAATATATTGTTGCAATTATCTTTGTGAATTGTTCAACAAATAGGCCGATGGCATTTTTATATGCTCGCCTTACTGCGGTAAAGTAGCCTGTAAAACTAGAACAAACGGAAATCATCGGTAGAGCAAATGATATTAAATAGATAATATTATTAGATACTTTACTTCTTAAAAACTTTTGAGTGATTAAATCCGCATTTATAAAAAATATAAAACCGGCCAGAATACTAACACAAAGGCTAAGTAAAATACAACGTTTTGCTGCTTTTTTTACACCAGAGTCATTTCCGTACTCTAGCTCTTCAGAAACAACTCGAGTAGTAGCCAAGTTTATGCCAGATGCAGCAAGTGTAATACCAAAAGTGTAAACAGACATAATCAGATGAAAAACACCCAAAGCTTCTTGTGAAATCTTACTCGATAAGTAAATACTAAATGCAGTTGTAATAAGTCTTAAAGCAAAAGAACTACCTGTTAAAATAATTGAATTAATAATAAAAGTTTTTAATCTTCTCAAAAAACTCACCTAAAAAAATATATGAAGACAGGGCAGAATATATGTTAAAATACCATATGGAAAATATATTGCAATAAATTGGCTTTTATAGTATTATATAGCATGATAGGAGGGATTTTATGCTAACGATTGGATGTCATTTATCTGCTTCAAAAGGGTATACAAACATGGCTAATGAGGCAATTAGTATTGGTGCAAATACATTTCAATTTTTCACGCGAAATCCACGTGGTGGACAAGCAAAAGAAATTGACGAAAATGATATAAATAATTTCTTATCGATTGCAAAAGAGCATGATTTCGGAAAAATTTTAGCTCATGCTCCATATACAATAAATGTTTGTTCCGCAGATGAAAAAATAAGAAGATTTGGTATTGACACAATGAAAGATGATTTGAGAAGGCTTGAATATACACCTGGAAATATGTATAATTTTCATCCGGGAAGTCATGTAAATCAGGGTGTTGATGTTGGAATAGATTATATTATAAAAGCACTAAATGAAATTTTGTACAAAGAACAGTCAACGACAGTGCTACTTGAAACAATGGCTGGTAAGGGTAGTGAGGTCGGAAGAACTTTTGAAGAAATAAAAAGAATAATTGATAGAGTAGATTTAAGCGAAAAGCTAGGTGTGTGCTTAGATACTTGCCATGTATATGATGCTGGTTACGATATAGTTAATAATTTGGATGGTGTGCTAGATGAATTTGATAATGTGATAGGTCTTGAAAGACTAAAAGCAATACATTTGAATGATAGCAAAAATCCATTTGCAAGCCATAAGGATAGACATGAGAAGATTGGAGAAGGTAGTTTAGGAGTGGAGGCCTTAATAAGAGTAATAAACAATCCTAGACTTAAACACTTACCTTTCTTTTTAGAGACGCCAAATGAATTAGATGGATATAAAAATGAAATAGAATTGTTGAGAAAAAATTATATTGATTAAGGGAGAGCTTGATGGTACAAATAGGTAATCGCTGGGATGAAATATTAAAGGGCGAATTTGAAAAAGAATATTATTTAAAGATTAGAGAATTTTTGAAACAAGAATATAGTCATTATAAAGTGTATCCAGATATGCATGATATTTTTAATAGTTTAAAATATGCTGATTATGATAATATAAAAGTTGTTATTATTGGTCAAGATCCATATCACGAAGAGGGTCAAGCGCATGGGCTTTCATTTTCGGTAAAACCAAATATTGAAATTCCACCATCACTTGTTAATATATATAAAGAATTACATGATGATGTAGGATGCTATATACCTAATAATGGATATTTGGAAAAATGGGCAAAGCAAGGTGTGCTTTTGCTGAACAATGTTTTAACGGTTAGGGCACACCAAGCTAATTCGCATAAAAATTGTGGCTGGGAAATTTTTACCGACAAAGTTATATATGAGTTGAACAAAAGAGAGAAACCAATCGTCTTTTTAATGTGGGGCTCTTGTGCAAAACAAAAAGAAATGTTGGTTACAAATCCAAATCACTATATTCTTAAAACTGTACATCCGAGTCCATTGTCGGCGTATAGAGGTTTTTTTGGATGTAAGCATTTTTCTAAAGCTAATGAAATATTAGAGAAAACAGGTCAAACCCCAATTGACTGGCAAATTGAAAATATATAGATAGAAGGGAATTTTATGTACATAAATGTAATAGGTGGAGGACTTGCAGGTTCTGAAGCTGCATATCAAATAGCAAAAAGGGGAATAGATGTTAAACTATATGAAATGAAACCTCAAAAATTTTCTCCTGCTCACTCAAATGAAAATTTGGCGGAAATAGTTTGTAGCAATTCTTTTAAATCGGCAAGTTTGACGAACGCTTGTGGACTTTTGAAAGAAGAATTGAGACGACTAGATTCTTTATTGATTAGATGTGCAGACATAAATAAAGTGCCAGCTGGACAAGCTTTAGCTGTTGACAGAGAAGAATTCTCAAAACTTGTAACATCTGAAATTGAAAAGAATGAAAGAATAGAAATTATACGTGAAGAAGTATCAAAGTTACCAGATGGAATTACGATAATTGCAACTGGTCCGTTAACATCAGATGCATTATCGGATGAACTTATTAGTCTTACTGGTGATAAGTTGTTTTTCTATGATGCTGCAGCTCCAATTGTAACAAAAGAATCTATAAATATGGATAAGGCATTTACAGCTGATAGATATGGAAAAGGAGAAAGTGATTATATCAATTGTCCTATGACAAAAGAAGAATACGATACTTTTTATAATGAACTTATAAATGCCGAAGGGATAACTAAACATGAGTTTGAAAAAGGAAATTTGTTTGAAGGATGTATGCCGATTGAAGAAATGGCTAAAAGAGGTTCACAAACTTTAACATTTGGACCTTTAAAATCAGTTGGTTTTGATAAGAAATACTATGCAGTGGTCCAATTAAGGCAAGACAATAAAGAAGGAACCTTATATAACTTGGTTGGTTTTCAAACAAATTTGAAGTTTGGAGAGCAAAAGAGAGTGTTTTCACTTATTCCTGCACTTGAAAATGCGGAGTTCGTTAAGTATGGTGTAATGCATAGAAATACATATATAAATTCGCCTAAGCTATTGGATGAAACGTACAATTTAAAAGGAACTGATATTTATTTTGCAGGACAAATTTCTGGAGTTGAAGGATATGTTGAATCTATTGCTTCTGGTTTAGTTGCTGGAATAAATGCGGTACAAAAAATTGAAGGTAAAAATAAAATTGTATTTTCGGATGAAACAATTATTGGTGCACTTTCAAAATACATTTCATCACCAAATAAAGATTTTCAGCCGATGAATGCAAATTTTGGAATATTGAATTGCGATAAGAAATTTAAGAGTAAGATTGAAAAGTATGAATTTTTAGCAGAAAGGTCTTTGAATAATTTTTAAGGAGGAGATTTTGTGAAACGTTTTGTTATATTTCTTGCTTTGGTTTGCTCTTTGATATTTTCATCTTCTGCACTGGCTGTTTCGGTACAAATGAATGGGGAGAATATTAATTTTACAGATGAAAAAGGCAATAAGGTTGAAGCTCAAATTATTAATAGTAGAACAATGGTGCCATTAAGGAAGATATTTGAAAGCTTAGGTTGCAAGATTGAATGGGATGGTGCTAGTAAAAAGATTACAGCTACTAAAGATGATGTGACTATTATATTACAAATAGATAATACAATAGCACAGAAAATAAGTAATGGTATAAGCCAAAATATAAAGCTTGATAGCGCACCTATAATAAAAAATGATAGGACATTGGTTCCGTTGAGGTTTATAGCCGAGAGTTTAGATAAACAGGTTGGATGGGATGCACAAAATCAAACTGCAATTATTATTGATTATTCATATTTTGAGAATCAATTAAAAAATAAAGTGCCAGCATTATATTATTTTTTGAAGAACGACTATGACAATAATAAAGTGACTAGTGGTACAATTATCAGAAAATATTTTGATAATGACGATAATACAAAAAATAATTCAGCCAATATTTATTTTGAAATTTCGGAAGCAAAGAAAAACAACATTGAACAAAACGTGAAATTGAGTTTCGCAGGGAACAATTCGTTAATGCAAGATATTATAAATGAAAAGTGGAATAACTGTAATGCAAACGCAGTATTTAATGAAAATGAAATCTTGTATAGTTCGAGTGGAATGTTTGCTAAAATTTTAGATAATGGCGTAGTTGAATATGAAAAACTTGGATTAGATGGAAATGGAACTTTAAGCTTTGAACAGTTTTTTAGGCGCTGGATAAGTGTTTCGGAAAAGGAAATAAATGTTCAGACATTTAAAGGGATTAAAAATGAATTTGATGCACTTTGCCAATTGTTTAATGGTAGTAGTTCGTACGAAAATCTTGAAAGTGGAAAAAAATATATCTGGAATTTTAATACTAAAGTATTAAAGTTTGATAACGCAAAAATGAAGTATTTCGATTTAACAAAATTAGATAATATAGTGTTTGATAACATGTACAGTAGAGCATATAGTTTAATAAACAAAAAAGTATTTAATTATGATTTAAATCAAGATGACATTTTTTATGACACAAATGGTATAACTATGAGTGGAAAAATAATTGTGAATGTTGTAAATGAAAAGTTATTAAGTAATGAAGTTGATATTACGTATAAAGCAACAAATGATTATAATGAGATGTGGGAATATGATGTAAAGATAAATAACTAATTTATGATTTCAAATTTTATAAGATGAATAATTTATAAAAAAATTGTAGCGGAGCACAGCGCACCCAAATTATAAATAGGAGGAGTTAAGATATGAAAAAGTTTTTATTATTTTTGTTAGCTATAACAATGTTGTTGGCTGGTTCAGTAATGGCAAGTCAAGAAGCAATCGAAGTTAAAATGAACGATAAGTATATTGATTTTACAGATGAAAACGGAAACAAGGTTGAGCCTGCTTTGATTAATGACAGAACCATGGTCCCAATGAGAAAAATATTTGAAACATTAGGTGCTAATGTTGAGTGGGATGGAGCTTTACAAAAAGTAACTGCAACGACAGAGGAAAAGAAGATATCATTGCAAATAGAAAATGAAAGTGCCACAGTTGAAGATTTAAAAACAAACGAAGTTAAAAATATAAAATTAGATTCTGTTCCTGTTATATTGAACGAAAGAACAATGGTACCAGTAAGATTTATTGCTGAAAGTTTGGATAAACAAGTAGGTTGGGATGGAGAAAATCAAGTAGTTGTTATAATAGATTACACGGATGTAGCTAAGATGATAGAAGAAAAATGTTCTAACCTTATAGCAATGAAAAAAGAACAAACAGTTGAGATTAATACATGGGAACTTACAGCAAAATTGAATGGGACATTAGACTACAAAGATAAAGATTCTTCGAAAAACAATCAAAGCTTAAAACTATCTGGAACGCTAGAATTTAAAAAAGGTGATGAAGCAGGAGAGGTTAATATATCATTAAAAACTACAGGGAGTGGAAAATTAAAAGATACTCTTAAAGAAAATGGCTATGATAATTATACTGCTGATATGATTGCGGATTTTGAAAATGATGTTACATACATGAAAACATCAACTACAAATGAACAAACAAAAGGAAAATGGGTAAAAGTTGATGGACAAGTTTTAGAAGATATGACTTTAAATTCTTTACAACTTGTGAACAGTGATCTTATAGAGGTATTAAAGTTTGAGGAAAGTAGTCTTACAAAGGATAGTTATGAAGAGTTGTTAGCAACTGTGGACGTACTTGTTAATCTATATGGAAATGATAATGTAAAAGTTTCTGGAACAAAAGAAAAAACATATACTATAAAAGTTGATGCTAAAGAATTAGCTTCAAAATATGCTGACTCAATGAATGATACTTTAAAAGAATTATTAGATATGGGAAATGCTAACGTTGAAATAAAAAATTCTTACAAAAATGGAATGAACACTAAAACAACAATTGTTTTAAATGTATCAATTAAAGATAAAGAGTCAAAAGAAAATGTAAGCATAAAACTTAACTTAGAAGCAAAATTTAATTCATACAATAAGGCGGTAAAAATTTCAATACCAAAGGCTTCAAAAGTTTATGAGGGATAAGATATGAGTAAAATCGAATGGAAACCAGGAACAATGGTCTACCCAGTACCAGCAGTGATGGTAACTTGTGGTGATATGAATAATTCAAATATAATAACGGTTGCATGGACCGGAACAATATGTACAGATCCAGCGATGACATATATATCTGTTAGACCTGAAAGATATTCATACGATATAATAAAAAGTAGTGGAGAGTTTGTTATAAACTTAACTACTAAAAAATTGGCGTATGCAACAGATTTTGCCGGAGTTAGAAGCGGTGCAGATATAGACAAGTTTGAAAAATTAAATTTAACAAAAGAAAAGGCAAATAAGGTGAAATGTCCACTTATTAAAGAAAGTCCTTTAAACATAGAGTGCAAAGTTGTTGAAATAAAAGAGCTTGGGTCTCATCATATGTTTATAGCAAGAGTATTAGCTGTTGATGCTGATGAAAAGTATATGGATAAAAGCGGAAGATTTTGCATGGAAAAATGTGATTTAATAACATATTCACATGGTCAGTATTATGCATTGGGAGAAAACTTAGGTAAGTTCGGCTTTTCAGTTAAAAAGTAAAGTGTATAAAATCCTCTTTATTGGTAATAATTACAATATGTAAAACCGATAAGGAGGATTTTTATATGAAAAAAATATTGATTAGCATGCTAATTGTTTTTACAATTATACTTTCATGTAATAGTATATTTGCAATGAAACATTATGAAGAAGTTGATTTTGTTACAGGGATGGTAACAGCATCAGCACTTAATGTAAGAACGGGTCCAGGCACGGGATACAGAGTTATTGGTACTGTATATAAAAATGAATATATCCGTGTGTTTGCCAAAATAGGTGATTGGTATGTAATTCAAACACCAAGTGACCAAATAGGAGCTGTAAGCACAAAATACGTGAAGAAAATTAAAGCAAATGCTGGAACAACAACCACAACTCCGTCTAATAATACTACATCTGATAATAGTTCGGCATCAGCAGATGAGAAAGAGTTGTTGAGATTAATAAATGCTGAGAGAACTAAAAATGGTTTGAGTGAGTTAAAGTTTAGCGAAGATTTATTGAAAGTCGCAAGAGATAAAGCTAAGGATTTAGTTGATAATAATTATTTCTCTCACAATTCACCAACGTATGGGTCGCCTTTTGATATGATGAAATCTTATGGAATAACATACAAAACTGCTGGCGAAAACATTGCTGGAAATTCAACGCTACAAGGCGCTGTAACTGCATGGATGAATTCTGAAGGACATAGAGCGAATATACTAAGTAATGCTTACAACTATACCGGAATTGGAATAGTAAGTTCTCCAAAGTATGGAAAAGTATTAGTTCAAATGTTTATCGGAAAATAAAATCAAATTTGTTGATTTTTTGTAAACTACGTGATATAATAACAATAGTTTAATAGGAGCTGAATCCTGTTTTTAGGAGCCGAGGAACCAATTTTGGGGTGTATACATTTTTTGTTAGGAAACTTTCTATTCCGAACCCGTCAGCTAACTTGGTAAGCACTTTAGAGAGAATTTTAAAACTTATAGAGGGCTCTCTATAAGTTTTTTTATGGAGAAGTGACAAAAAGGAGGCAAATATGTACGATATAACAGTTATTATGCCAGCACATAACGAAGGAAAATACATAAGAGAAAGCATTGAATCAATTATTAGTCAAACATTTGGTTTTAACAGAATTCAAGTGATTTTGGCTGATGATGCTTCTACAGATGATACTTTAGAGATAATGAGAGAGTATGAAAGCAAATACTCAAATGTTAAAGTTATAACATTTGAAGAAAAAACAGGTTCGGCAGGCAAGCCAAGAAATGAAGCGATAAAGTGTGCTGATGGAAAGTATTTGATGTTTATAGATGCGGACGATTTATATGAGCTTGATGCCTGTGAAAAAATGTATAATTGTATAGAGGAGAGACATACAGATTTTGTTACAGCAAATTCGATTGACATGAATGAAGAAAAGCAAAAATACGAAAAACCATTTATTGATTTAGAAAAATATCCAAGTCAATATATTGAAATTAGTTCTATAGAAAATGACGTATTACCAATGACTTGTTCTGCTTGTTTCAAAATTTTTAGTACAGAATTTGTTAAAAAAAATAATTTGAAATTTTTAGAGGGTTGCCCAGCAGAAGATTCATACTTTTCATATTCATCACTTATAGCTGCAAAAAAATGTTATTATAATTCCGACATAATATATAATTATAGAAGAAGGTATAGTGAGGACAACTTATCAATTTCAACTAATTTTTCATTTGAATATTTTGAAAAAATAAATTATGCATATAATAAAATTTATGAAAAGTTCAGAGAAAATGGATTTATAAAATATTATAGGGCGTATTACTTAAATAGTGTGATGTATGTTTTATTTAACTTAATAGACTCAAATAAAATAAGTAATGACGAAAAAATAGATGTGCTAAAAATGATTAGGTGGTTAATTAAGCTTTGTGAAGAATTAAACATAAAAATAAAGGAAGTAGAAGATAATAGTGGTGTTCTTGCACTTATGAGTTTTGTTATAAATGAGGATTATCAAAAAGCAATAGATTTATTAGATGAAATATCAAGAAAGAGAAGCTGCATGACAAAAGAAGAGGCTAATGAACAAAAATCACAATTAAAAAAGAGAATAAAAGAGAGTTTTTAGAGAGGTGTGAATATGTATAAAGTAAGTGTTATAGTTCCGATATATAATGCGGAAAAATATTTTGATGAATGTATAAAAAGTGTAATCAATCAAACTATAGGTTTTGAAAATATTCAATTAATATTAGTTGATGATTGCTCAACTGATGGTAGCGCAACAATTGCGAAAAAGTATGCAGGTGAATATGACAATATTAGTTTTTACTCTAGTGAAAAGAACACTGGTGTAGCCGGACATGCAAGAAACATTGGGTTAGAACATGCAGAAGGCGAATATGTAATGTTTACGGACGCTGATGATTTTTACGATTTGGCAGCTTGTGAAACAATGTATAATTTCATAAAAGATAAGAATGCAGATTTGGTTACTGCTAATTACAAGAATGCAGATGAGAATGGAACTCCTTGGGAAAAACCTATATTTAATTTAGATGAGTATAAGACATTTAAGTTAGGAACGGGAGATTTTATAAAGTCATTTTTTGTTCTTAATTCATCAGTTTGTAATAAAATTTTTAGAACAAAATTTATTAAAGAAAATTCACTTAGATTTTTAGAAGGTGTTCCTGCAGAGGATGCATATTTTACATACTCTTCTTTAATGAAGTCGGATAACATTTACTATAATGAAAAAGTTATTTATTATTATAGAGTAAGAAATACTTCAGGAACATTGTCGGTTTCGTGGAACTGTTCTAAAAGATATTTTGATAATATAAATGAGGCATATAAGAAGTTATATCAACTATTTAAAGATAATAATAGACTAGATTATTATAGATTTTTCTATGCTAAAAATTTAACATATATGTTGTATAAATTCATTGATTCAAAGTCTATTGATGACGAAGAAAAAATAGAAGTAATCTCAAATATGAGATGGTTTTATAAGCTAAGTCCAGAATTGAAAGTACCAGCTTGCCAAAAATCTCTTGGAGTTTTGATAGATAAAATAATAGCAGGAGAATATAGAGATTTTGTTGATGTGTGTAATGTAATTGCTGATATAAGAACATATATGCCAAAAGATATAAGAGAGAAGATGTCTAAACCAAGCATGGAATTTTATGAAGAATTAAAAAAGATGTAAACGGTTTCAAACTGTTGTCGGTATAAATGAAAAATATTAACACCAACAACCAATTTTCTGGCAGTCACATTTTCTACTCGTTTTTTCAAAAATGAGCAGAAAAGTGGCTGTCAGAAAAATTGGTCATTGGTGTTTTTTGTCACTTCACCTTTTCGGCAAAACTGTTATTTACCAGTTTGTCGTAAGGTGCAGTTTGCTTGAGTTCTCCGGCGAGTGTCATGACTTCTTGAAGTCTATTGAATGAATCTTCTGTCATAGAAGGTTCGGTTTTCCAAGCACCAATTTCTTTGTAACGAGTAGCTACCTTTTCAAGTACTTTTAGGTCGGTGTCTGTAAATGACGGCTGCAACGCTTTTGCAATTTCGGCAGGAGAATGAGTATCAACCCAAACCTGACCTTTGTAAAGAGCATTTACGAAATGCTGGATGATGTCAGCATTTTTTTGCAAATAACTCTTTTTTGCAAAGTATACAGTATAAGGAATTTCGCCAGCTGCTTCACCAACAGAAGCGATGATGTATCCCTTTCCCTCATTTTCAGTCACTGTTGCAGCAGGTTCAAACATCGTTACATAGTCACCTGTACCACTAGTAAAGGCACTATTCATGATGTCAAAGCTGATGCTGTTATCGAAGTTGAGATCTTCGCTAGGATTTAGTCCGTTTTTCTTGAGCACGTACTCAAATGCCATGTACGGTACACCGCCTTTTCGGCCAGGAAGTACGTGACTACCTTTAAGACTTTTCCAGTCGAAGTTTTCAACAGGTGCTCTACCTACAAGAAAAGAGCCATCTTTTTGAGTAACTTGTGCAAAGACTTCTGCGTAGTCTTCTTTTCCCTCATTGTACACATAGATTGCGGCTTCAGGACCGGCAAAGCCGATGTTAACCTGCCCAGAAAGGACGGCTGTCATTACTTTGTCAGCACCTTGGCTATTGATTATTTCAAGGTCGATGCCTTCATCCTTGAAAAAACCAAGGTTTTGTGCAACGTACTGAGGTGCGTAGAACACAGAATGAGTAACTTCGCTCACAGTTACTTTCTGAAGTTTGTTTTCTTTAGTAGGGTAGAGAGTAGAGTTGTACTTGGTCACTGCGAGTACAGCCATAGCAGCGACGAAGATGACTACCAGCGACACGATGATGATCTTAGTTACCTTACTTTTCATGATATACCTCCTAATTTTACTTCGGCTATGCCGAATAATTTATCTATATAGTATATGGTACGTCAAGTAGTTTTGTGCATTACAAACCTTAGAATTAGCTTTTCAAGTAGTACAACGCCTTGATACATTGCGGCTGCTACAATGCCAAGGACGATGACACTTGTCATAACTAAGTCTAGTTTGAAAACTTGACCGCCATACACTATTAGATATCCAAGTCCTGCTTTTGATACAAGGAATTCACCAGATATCACACCAACTAGTGATAGACCAATGTTGACCTTTAATGCGTTAATGAGTGTAGAAATGTTTGATGGAAACACTACTTTGGTAAATACTTGCAATTTTGTTGCTCCGAAAGTGGTAGCCATTTTTATTATATTTTTATCAGTACTTAGAAAGCCGTTTAGCATTTCTAATACTGTTACGATAAGAGAAATTGCAAGTGCCATTGTAATAATGGCAGAAGTACCAGCGCCAACCCAAACAATGATTACTGGGCCAAGCGCAACTTTTGGCAGACTGTTTAGCACTACGAGAAATGGCTCAGCTACTTTCGAAACAAAGTCTGACCACCAAAGTATACATGCAAGTGATGCGCCAATTATTGTACCAAGCAAGAAACCTACGATTGTCTCTAAGCAAGTTACACTCAAATGAGTAATTAAATTGTTAGAAGACATGTCGAGAATTGTTTTTACAATTCTTGATGGACTGCTCATCAGAAATGAATCAATCACGCCAAGATTTGCAAACAATTCCCACAAGGCTATGAAGATGATGAGGGTTAAGATTTGAGTTATCAAAATCAGCCTTTTCCTTCGCTTTTTTTTAGAAAGGTACTCCTTTCTATCATCAGAAATTATGGTATTCATGTGTTTAACTCCCTCCATATACAGTCGAAGAATTTTGAGAACTTTGGGTTTTCTCTGCAGTTTAGTGGTGTTCTTCCATCCATTTGAAAATCTATGTTATAGACTTTCTTGATGATGGCAGGACGCTTAGACAAGACAATTACCTTGTCAGACATACTGATACTTTCAGGAATGTCATGTGTCACCATGATTGTTGTCTTTCCCTCTTGCTTGATTATTTTATAGACATCATCAGTTACAGAGAGTCTAGTTTGGTAATCAAGCGCAGAAAATGCTTCATCGAGTAGTAGAATTTCTGGACTAGTGGCAAGAGTTCTAATTAGAGCAGCTCTTTGCCTCATTCCGCCGGAGAGTTGAGAAGGATATTTATCTTTGAATTCATAGAGACCATAATTCTTGAGAAGTCTTTGAACGTAATTAGTGGTTTCGTCGGTAACCATATGCTTTACTTCTAATCCAAACATTACGTTCCTGAAAATGGTTCTCCATTCAAGCAAATAATCCTTTTGAAGCATGTAGCCAATGCTATCAGACAGTCCATTTAACTCCTTTCCTTCAAGGAAGATTTTGCCTCCAGATGAATTTTCAAGTCCAGCAATGATGGAAAGAAGAGTGGATTTACCACAGCCACTTGGTCCAACGATGCTCACAAAATCTCCTTTTTCAAATGCATAGGAGAAGTCTTGAATTGCGACAGTTTCACCATTTTCATCTTGGTAAAGTTTGCTAATGTTTTTAAGCTCCAGTATTTTCTCCATGAATTTCACCTCCTAACTATTTTTAAAAGTATCATCGATATAATATATGTTTTTTTGATTATAAATGACACAATTTTCTATGTAATAAAAACAAAAAAATAAAATATGTATTAATAAAGAATGGGGGAATTATGGAAAGAAAAATAAATAGAAAACAAACATTTTTAGCGGGTGTTTTAACGATTGCAATTGCACAAATTGTAATAAAATTTTTTGGATTATTTTATAGACTTGTAATTACTAATATTCCGTACTTTGGCGATGAGGGGAATGGAATTTATGGTGCAGGGTTTCAAATATATACATTATTGCTAGCAATTGTTACAACAGGAATACCTATTGCGGTTTCAAAATTGGTGTCTGAGAAGAAAGCATTACGGGATGGAAAAAGAATCTCATCAAATATTTAAAATTGCATTTGTATTATTTTCACTTGTGGGAATTATAGGAACTGCCATTCTATTTTTTCGGAGCACATTATATAGCGAATAATTTAATAGGAAATAGTGATGTGGAAGGAGTTTTGGTAGCTCTTTCACCATCTATATTTTTTGTTGCTGTTTCATCTGTAATAAGAGGATATTTTAATGGAATGTATAATATGAAAGCAACATCTAACTCACAAATGATAGAACAGTTTTTTAAAAGTTTATTTACTATAGTAATAGTATTCATATTGTATTTAATGGTTCCTACTATTGGAAAAATAGAAAATATTTTTAATTTGTCAGAGGAAAATATTACGTCAGTGATGGCTGCAGGAGCAAATCTGGCTTCAACAATAGCTACCGCAGTTGGTTTCGTTTATTTATATTTATACTATAGCAAACGTAAGAAAGAGATATGGCATGATATAAGAACGGAGCCTAAAAAATATAGTGTTGGAACAAAAAGAAAGTTGGTTAAAACAATACTGTTTTTAGCAATACCAATGTCTCTTACTGCATTAATTTCCGCGATAAACAAGAATATTGATACACTTACAGTAATAAAAGGATTAAAAACAGTACTTTCAACTAGGGTTGCACCAAGTATGATAGTTACGGAGGCAACTAAGCTTTACGGCATTTTATCTGGGAAAGTAGATATGTTAATAGGATTGCCATTATCGTTAAATATAGCTTTTGCAACTGCTCTTGTACCAGCAATTTCAGAACGTATAGTTTTGAGAGACATTGAAGGCGCAGCCAAAAAAATTACATTCTCTCTAAAAATATCTGCACTAATAGCTTTTCCGTGTGCGATTGGGCTTTGTATACTAGCTGAGCCAATTTTAAACTTGTTGTTTCCAAATAGTAATTCAATAGAGGCGGTTTCACTTTTACAATTAAGTTCCTTTACAATCATTTTTTCAGTATTGGATCAAACGGTTAATGGTGCATTACAAGGAATTGGAAAATTGTTTATTCCGAGCATTACACTTGCAATAGGAGCTGTGGTTAAATTGATATTAAATTTAATACTAATACCTAAAATAGGGATTAATGGTGCTGCAATAGGAACCATTGCTTTTCACGCAATAGCTTTAATTATTGGAATTTTAAGTTTGAATAAAAGTATCAAATTAAATTTGAAAAGAGATAAGTTTATTTTAAAAATCATATTTGCCACACTATTTATGGCAATAGCTGTAATTGTAGTTCAGCAAAATGTACAATTAAATTCAAAATTATCTACAATAGTTACTATTGCAATTGGTGGAATAATATATTTAATTTCTATAGTACTATTAAAATTATTTAATAAAGAAGAATGTAAAAATATTCCTTATATAAATAAATTTATATAATTTTATACGGTAGGAAAAAAATTACACTTGTAAGAATGTTGTAAAATAGCCGTTTGCAGTATACATAATTGATGAAAGCGCTGAAAAATAAACATTTTTTTTGAAAAAAGTTAAAAAAATGCATAAAACAAGCAGGAATATTAAAAAAAATGGAGAAATATATCTACAGAAGATGTAGTATAAGACTATATCAATTCTTAAAATCTTATAGGAGGTAGTGAATAATGAACAAAGCTGATTTGATCGCAAAAATAGCTGAAGAAGCTGAATTATCAAAGAAAAGTGCAGAAGCTGCATTAAACGCATTTATTGGTGCAGTAGAAAGCGCTCTTAAGAAAGGTGATAAAGTTCAACTAGTTGGATTTGGTTCTTTCGAAGTAAGAAAGAGAGCTGCTAGAAAAGGTAGAAACCCACAAACTAAAGAAGAAATCAAAATACCTGCTTCAAAAGCTCCAGTATTCAAAGCTGGTAAAGCTTTAAAAGATTTAGTAAATAAAAGATAAGTCTTGTAAGCGATAAAAAAGATGGGAACTACTTCCCATCTTTTAATTTATATAATGGGAAGATAATAAATAAATATTGTAGGGTGTCGCCGCCTTCGGCGACCCGCAAAGCAAAAATGAAGTACAATGATTTCATTTACAGTGTTAAAAATACAGAATAAGCATACACCGACAATCAATTTTCCGGCAGTCACTTTTTTGCTCATTTTTTTCAAAAACAAGCGAAAAAGTGGCTGTCGGAAAATAGATCATCGGCGTTAGCAAGTATGAAAATCTTTGCTCCTCATTTTTCTTGTATAATAAAGGAGATAACAAATGCGATTAGATAAGTTTTTGAAAATTAGTAGAGTAATAAAGAGAAGGACAGTTGCGAATGATGCATGTGACGCGGGAAGAGTGACAATAAACGGAAAAATAGCAAAAGCTAGTACTGAAATAAAAATAGGAGATATTGTAGAAATAAAATATGGGGAAAAGATAATAAAGTTTGAAGTGATGAACATAAATGAAGTGGCAACTAAAGCTGGAGCCGAAGGAATGATAAAACCTTTGTAACAAAAAAACTTGATATGCATACTGTATAATATGGAGTGATGCATATGAAAAAAAACAGAGGTGGAAATATTTCACTGAAACAAGCAATGGGTATGATGAACCAAAGAAATACAATATTAGTTGATGTTAAGTCTGAAGACGAATATGCACAGTTTCATTTAAATAGAAGTATAAATATGCCTATTGAAAACTTTAAGAAAATGGTACCTAAAGTGATAAAGAATAAAAATCAAAGAGTAATTCTCTATTGTTCTAGTGGAACACGAAGTTTGGCAGCGTATGAAATGCTTATAGATATGGGGTATTACTATGTATACAATATAGCAGGAGGAGTAGAATAGAAGTATGCCATATATATGTGATGGACAAGAAAAAATACAATATGTACTTTCAAGACGTGCCAAAAAATATATTAATATCACATTAAAAAGTAATGGAGTAGTATATGTTTCGGCACCGAAACGAGTACCCATGTGTGAAGTAGAAAGAGTATTAGGCGGAAAACTTGAGTGGATTAGAAAGAATATAAAAGAGAAGCACGAAGAAAAAGTATACACTAAAGAAGATTATAATAATGCAAAAATAACATATTCACTTGAAGTTGAAAAGTGGTTAAAAGTTTTATCAAAATACAATATAAAAATGCCAGAAATAAAAGTAAGAAAAATGAAAACAAGGTGGGGGTCATGTATACCTTCTAAAAATAAGATTACACTTAACATCGCGTTAATATATGTGCCTAAAGAGTGTATGGAGTACGTAGTGTTGCATGAACTTGTGCATTTTCTTGAACCTAATCACGGAAAAAGATTTTATGGTATCATTGAAGAATATATGTCAGATTATAAACAAATAAGACAAAAATTAAATAGAGAGTATGGGAATATCTTATAAGTTAAGATATTCCTTTTTTGCTATATTTTTTGCATTGAGTAGTTGGCAATCTAGAATGTACAATTAACTTAAGAGGTGGGGAATATGCATAGGAAAAGTGTACATATTAGAGTTGTTTGTGTCATATTACTTTTAATAATTTTAACTGGGGTTTGTTCTGTTGATGCCGGAAAATTTAATATGTCATATTTATATGGAAATTATAATTATACAAACTTAATTAAGCGAACAAACAATTCGCTAAATGAGGTGTCACCAAGTTATTTTGATTTGAATAGTGATGGAACACTTTGCTTAAATATAATAGACGAAGACTTTGTGAGTAATGCTCATAAAATAGGTGTGAAAGTAGTACCCTTTTTGAGTAATCATTGGGATCGAGCGAAAGGAAGAGCAGCACTTTCAAATATAGAAAAACTTACAACGCAAATAGTAAATGCTATTGAAAAATATAATTTGGATGGTGTCAATGTTGATATAGAAAATGTTACAAATGTAGATAGAGAAAATTATACAAAATTAGTAAAAAGATTAAGAGAAAAATTATCGTCTTCAAAGACTGTTTCAGTAGCGGTTGCTGCAAATCCTAACGGATGGAACCAAGGATGGCATGCGTCATATGATTATGCAGAACTTTCAAATTATGCAGATTATATTATGGTTATGGCATATGATGAACATTACGAGAGTGGTGAAGCGGGACCTGTTGCTAGTATACAATTCGTTGAGAAATCTATAAAATATGCTCTTAAATATGTTTCAAAAGATAAGGTGGTTCTAGGAATTCCATTTTACGGTAGGTATTGGAAAAACAGTTCTTCGTATGGAGGCTATGGTGTAAGTTTAAATAAAATAGACACATTAGTAAAAAAATATAAGAGTAATGTGGTATATGATAACGATTCACAGTCTGTAAAAGCAACAATTACAATTTCTTCATCAGATACTAAGCCTACAATCAATGGAAGAACTTTATATGCAGGTACATATACATTTTGGTATGAAAATGAGCAGAGTATAAAAGCTAAAATAGCACTTGTTAATAAATATGATATAAAAGGAACTGGCAGTTGGAGTTTAGGGCAAGAGTGTGAGGAAACATGGAGCTATTATATGAAAGCGTTGAACAACAGTGAAAATATGAATGAAGAATTTATTGATGTTGATGAAAAGCGATGGTCATATGAGGATATAATGAAAGTAAAACAAAGCGGATATATGAACGGTAAAAATAATTATGAATTTGCTCCAACAGAATATATTACAAGAGCTGAATTTGCTGTAACAATTGCAAGAGCGTTAAATTTGGAAATAAAAGAAATATCAATTTCAAGTTACCAAGATACAAAAGAGCACTGGGCGAAGAATTATATAGAAGCTGTGAGAGAAGCGGGAATCATGATTGGATATGGTGATGGTAATTTTAGACCTAATGCACAAGTAACAAGGGAAGAAGTTGCAAAAGTACTATCCCTACTAAAATTAAGTGGTTTAGGAATGGAAGGGACAATATATTTTAAAGATGTTTTACCAACAGAATGGTCTTACACGTATGTCTTAGATGTAACTCAAAAAGGTTTTATGAAAGGATATCCAAACAATACATTTATGCCACAAAATAATATAACAAGAGAAGAAATAGCAACAGTAATATCAAGGGCGTTCAAGCTGTAAAAATTGTATAATGATGAATGCAAATCGTTGTGGGGCGCGGGCACTGTACCGCGCCGATTACACATGAACGGACATAAGATGATTGTAAATGTATAAAATATAAATTTCAAATTAAGACTTAATTTGAATATTGATATAATATTTTTCATATACTCACTTTATTAACTTCGTCACATTTCTTTTCCTAATTTTTTTATGGCTTTGGATTCAATTCTTGAAACATAACTTCTAGAAATTCCAAGCATTTCCGCAATTTCGTTTTGCGTTTTTGCTTCATGTCCATTTAAACCAAATCGCATTTCTATAATAGTTTTTTCTCTTCCGTGTAAAACTTCAGAAATTTTTGAATATAATTTTTTGATTTTTAATTTCAAGTCAATTTCATCTTCTATGCTTATAGGACTACTTTCAATAACATCCATGAAGGTTATTGAATTACCGTCTTTATCTTGACCTATAGCATCATTTAATGATACTTCTTGTTGTAATTTTTTTGATGAACGTAAATGCATTAGTATTTCGTTTTCTATACAACGAGCAACATATGTGGCAAGTCTAACTCCTTTATTTCCTTTGAAGCTGTTTATACCTTTTATCAAACCAATTGTCCCTATTGAGATTATATCTTCTTGATCTGTTTGGGGATTTGTGTATTTTTTGGCAACATGTGCAACCAATCTTAAGTTTCTTTCTATTAAAATTTTTTTTGCGTTTTCATCACCATTTTGATATCTCTCTAAATACATTGCTTCTTCGTCTTGAGAAAGTGGCTCTGGGAAAAGATTATAATTAGTCACATAACCAACTAAAAAGAAAAACTCTTGAAAAATTCCTAGAAATGATGTTAATCCAAGCATAAAAAGACACCTCCTTGCTTTAGATACTTAATCTATATTCACAGTTAGCATGTCAGTTGCCTGGCTAAAAATGATTTGATAAATATGAATAAAAAGAAAAATTTACTAATAAAATTTAGTCAGAGGTGGACTATGAAGAAGATATTTGTGTTTATAATTATTTATATACTTTGTTTTAGTCAAGTTTTTGGATATTATGAGCAGGATGATACAGAGATAATATATGAAAGTGATATTAAAGAAGTGATAAACACAATTCAGCAGAAGCCAGTTATTTATGCAAAGTCGGCCATTTTGTTTGATAGAAAAAGTAAGAGGGTAATGTTAGAGAAAAATAGTAAAGAAAAAGTTCCAAACGCATCAACTACTAAAATTTTAACAGCGATTGTTGCGTATGAAAATGGTAATATAGAAGACATTGTTACTATTAGCAAAAAGGCAGCACATACAAGTGGCTCAAGGGTAAAATTACAGGAAAATGACAGAGTTAGTTTAAATGACTTGTTGTATGGATTACTATTATGTTCTGGAAATGATGCAGCGGTTGCAATTGCAGAACATATTGGTGGCGACATTGAGGGATTTTGCGAGATGATGAATGAAAAAGCTAAAGAAATAGGTGCTTTAGAAACTAATTTCACGAGTCCACATGGGTTAGATGATGAAGGGCATTATTCTACAGCATATGATTTGGCTCTGATAGCAGATTATGCACTTTCAATACCATATATTGCCGAAATTGTAAAAACAAAAACTGCATTAATTAGAGTTAATGAAAGGGAAAGAGGCATAGGAAGTACAAACGAGATGCTTTCATGCTATTTGGGGGCTGATGGTGTAAAGACTGGGTATACAGGCAATGCAGGCAGATGCTTAGTTACTTCTGCAACTAGAGATGGCTGGCAATTAATTTCTGTTGTGTTGGGATGCAATACCAAAAAACAAAGGACAACAGAATCCATAAAATTACTTAATTATGGATTTCAAAACTTTGAAATGTTTGATTTATGTAAGAATATGAAAAAGGACCATATACTAGAAATATATAAATCAAAGGAAAAATTTTACAAATTATCAATTGACGATGAGTTTTGGTATCCTCTATTAGAGAATGAAAAGAATAAAATTGAATATCAGTATATTTTTGAACAAGAAAACGAGGCACCAATAAGGCAAAATCAGTGTTGTGGAGAGGTAGTAATAAAATTGGGAGAAAATGTTATAAAAAGAATAGAAATACGAGCAGAAAATGAGATAAAAAGGAAAGAAATTTTAGATTATTTCATGGATTTGTTAAGAAGAACATTAAAAAACAGAATATAAATTAAAATCGGCAATTATTTCAAATTTATGTTGATATTTTATCGTTTTTATAGTATCATAGATAAGTAATATATGCTCAAAATGGAGGTAAAAATGAAGAGATTAGTTACAATATTTATGATATTAGTTGTGCTTAGTAGTTTTTGGATGGTTGCATTTGCAGAAGAACAACCAGAAATAGCTCAAAGTAACGCTTCAGAGACGGTAATTAAAAATATGACGTCAAGGGAGCAAAAAATAGCAGAGTATACAAAAAAATATGGAGGGGATGCTTTTTACGGGAAGACGGCATATTATTTAGGACTTGCACAAAAATATAGTATACCAGTATGTTTTATAGGTCTTGCTATAGGTGCACTTAACTTTTTTATCATTGGAAATAAAAAATTGGATAAAAGAGAACAAGGTTTTGGAATGATAATTGCATTTTTGTTAGGTTTAGTTGTTTTTCAGGTTTTACCATTATTATTTGCTATAGTTGTAGCAGGAAGGTGATATAATGAGAGTACTTTTTGCAATGGGTAATGCACAAACATCAAAATCGATTGCTGAGCAATATAAAATTCGTTACGATGAAGAGTTGGAATATAAAGACGTGTTTTATTTTAAAGCATTGATAGAAGAAGTAAAGAAAGACAAAGAGTATGATAGAATTGTAATAAGTGAAGAACTAGAACAATTTCCTGTAAATAGTTTGGAGGAAATTGATAAGTTTATATTTAATAATATTGATAAAGTTACTGATGAAATAGAAGCATCAGTGTCAAAAATAATATTTATTTGTTCTGATAGAAGGACAAGATCTGATGGATTGCTTAATAAGTTGTATGGAAATGGCATATACAGTATGCTTATAGGCGATGATAGAAGTATTAGTAACTTGTGTAGTATTATTAATACACCAAAAACAAAGAAACAAGCAAAAGAGTTTTTAAGAATAGATTATAGCACATCAATAACTAGTGATGGAGAAAGCGAAGATACTGTTGATGAGACTCAAATCTTTAGCATATTGAAATATTATGAAAGATTGGGTAACGATTCGTCAAAATATGTTGAAGCTTTTGATAAGATTTCAGAACAATATACACAAAAGCAACTTAAGGTAATAGCAAATTTCTTGCCGCAGAGAGTAAAAGATGTATTAATGGCATCTGATAAGTATGCATATTTATACATTGGACTTCCTGACAGAGGTGAGGAGAAGAGTAAGCCACAAGAAAAGAAAAATCTCTTAAGCATATTAAAGTGGAACAAGGCGGAAAGAGAAGAGGAAGAAGCCAGAAAACGCGAAGAAAGACGTATACGACAAGAAGAGGAAAGACTTGAGGAAGAAGAGAAAGAAAGACAAAAAGAAGAGGAATTAAAGCGTAGAAGAGAGGCAGAAGAAGCAAAACGTCAAGCGGAAGAAAAACGTTTAAGAGAAGAATCTGAGAGAAGAAGGCTTGCTGAAGAAAAGAAAAAACAAGAAGAGCTAGAAAGAAAAAGAATAGAAGAAGCAAGACGTGCAGAAGAAGCTGAACGTGACAGAAAACAAGAGGAAGAGAGAAGGGCGGCTGAGGAAAGAAGAAGACAAGAAGCTTTAGAGAGAGAAGCAAGACGAAGAGAAGAAGAGAAACAGAGAGAGGAAGCGGAGATTGTTGTCGAGAATTTAGTAGCCACACAAGTTGAAAATGCTAAAAACGATGAACAAGAGGCTAGACGACAAGCAGAGGAAGAAAGAGCAAAACAAGAAGCTGAGGCTAAGAGACAAGCTGAAGAGGAAAGAGCAAGACAAGAGGCTGAAGTTAGAAGACAAGCTGAAGAAGAAAAAGCAAGACAAGAAGCAGAAGCTAAGAGACAAGCTGAAGAAGAAAGAGCAAGACAAGAGGCTGAAGTTAGAAGACAAGCTGAAGAAGAAAAAGCAAGACAAGAAGCAGAAGCTAAGAGACAAGCTGAAGAAGAAAAAGCAAGACAAGAAGCAGAAGCTAAGAGACAAGCTGAGGAAGAAAAAGCAAGACGAGAAACTGAGAGTCTTGCAAAAGTTGAAGATGAGCAGTATTCTAATTATAGAGGTGGCATTTTTGAGGTACCAAAAGATTACAAAAAGGTTGTAGTATTAGTAGGTGCTAATAAGAGTGGAACAACATTCCTTGTAAATGCAATTTCAAATAATATGGCTGCAAAACAAATAAATACAGCCATCCTTGATATGACGAAGGATAGAGGCGTTTATTACATTTACAATCGAGATGAACAAAAATTAAGAAGAATTGCTTTAGAGTGCTTGAAGAAACTATCTGAAGGTATAGATACTTTCATTCCAGCAGATAAATTTTTAAGAGTTTATACAGCTGTACCAGGAACGCTAGAAGAGAATAGAAAAAATTTAAAACATAAAACGTTAATAGAAACAGTAAAAAGAAATAATAATTTGGTAATCGTTGATGCAGATTTTTCTACACCAGTGGAATATTTTGAGCAGGCTTCAGAAATTTATATAGTTCAAGATTTGGATATATTAAAACTTCAAGAGACAACAATGTTCTTAAGAGAACTAAAAAACAGGCAAATAGATATGTCTAAGATAAAAATAATAATAAACAAATACGTAAAAACAGCTTTAACACCAAAGAAGATAGTTGAAGGACTTTCATATTACAATGACCCAGAGATGTCTTTTGTGGATGAGTTGTTAAATGGAAAAGTTATATATTCAATTATTCCGTACAGAATGGAAAACTATGCTAATTACGTTGAAGGATTGTACAGAAATAATATTAATTACAAAATGTATACACAAGATTTTAAAGATGCAGTAGAAAGCTTATGTATGCAAATTTATCCTGTTGGAAGGACGGCACCAGTGCAAAAAACGAGAAGAGGTTTGTTTGGTTAAAAGGAGGTACTTATGGACCAAGAAAATACGATATTTTTTAAAGTAGAAAAGGAAAAGAAAAGTAATTCAAAGCAAATATTAAGACAAGTATATGAAGCTTTAGTGGAGAAGGGGTATAACCCAGTAAGTCAAATAGTTGGATATATTCTGTCTGGAGACCCGACATATATAACCAGTTATAAAGATGCGAGAAGCTTGATAAGACAATTGGAAAGAGATGAACTTTTGGAAGAATTAGTAAAAGAATATATAGGAGTAAATAACGAAGAATGAGAATTTTAGGAATAGACTATGGAGATGTGAGAACGGGAACGGCGATTTCAGATCCGCTGGGCCTTACAGCTCAAGGGCTAGAAACAATTAATCATGGAAACAATGAAAAGATGTTGTTGAATAGACTTGATGAGATTATCAAACAATATTCAGTAGAGTTGATAGTTATAGGTTTTCCAATAAATATGAATGCAACAAAAGGTCCTCGAGCGGAAAAGACAGAAAAATTTATAGAAAAATTAAAAAGTAGATTTCACTTGAAGGTGGAAAAAATCGACGAAAGATTGACAACTGTTTCTGCACATAGGACAATGACCGAGTTAGGTATTTCTAAAGACAAGAAAAAAAGTATAGTAGATACTATGTCTGCAACATATATTTTGCAGATGTATCTAGATAGAACAATCGTATAAAAGGAGGAATAAAAATGAACGAAAATGAAAATGAAAACGTAAATAATCCAGAGGAACAAGAAGACTTTGATGAGTTAGATAATGTGATCGTTTTAAACGATGAAGATGGAAATGAAGTAGAATTTGAATTTCTAGACGTTGTTGAATTGGACGGAAAGGAATATGTTGTTTTACTTCCAGTAGAAGAAGCTGAAAACGGAGAAGTTGTTATATTCAGAGTAGAAGGCGAAGAAGATGATGAGTCTTATGTTGGAGTAGATGATGAGGCAGAAGCTGAAAGAGTATTTAAAGAGTTCAAAGAAAGAACAAAGGATACATTTGATTTTGTTGAAGAATAATATAACAATGTAGGTGTAATGGTGGGGCAGCCAATGAACAGATTTCTGGCAGCCCCCTTTTTGTTAATTATGCTAGAAAATCGGTCATCTATACAAAAACATATAACTAAACTAATGTAAATACACAAATAATTAAGGAGAAATCAATGGAAGAATTAATACAAAAAACAGAAAATGAAATAAAATCGATTTTTGAAGAACGTCAAAGAATATGTGAGTTCAATGAAAAAAAAGTGCTTACAGCATTTATAAATAATCATATAAGCGAAGCTCATTTAAATGGAACAACAGGTTATGGTTACGGTGATATTGGAAGAGAAGCAATTGAGAATATTTTTGCAGAAGTGTTTAAGGCGGAAGATGCATTGGTAAGAACTCAATTTATTTCTGGAACACACACGATATCAACAACTTTATTTGGAATATTAAGACCAGGAGATACAGTTGTGAGCATAAACGGAAAACCATATGACACGCTTGATGAGGTGATTGGTATACGTGAAAATCCTAGTTCGTTGAAAGCATTTGGAGTTAAATATGATCAAGTGGAATTGAAAGATGGAAAGTTCGATTTGAAAGAAATAGAAAATAAACTAAGTAGCGAAAAAGTGAAACTTGTGATGATACAACGCTCACGTGGTTATGCATATAGAGATGCTTTATTAATAAGTGAAATTGAAGAAGCTATAAGTACAGTAAAAAAAGTATCACCAGATACAATAATAATGGTTGACAACTGTTATGGTGAATTTACAGAAGAAAGAGAACCTATTGAAGTTGGAGCGGATGTTGCGGTTGGTTCACTTATAAAAAACATGGGTGGTGGAATTGCAAAAACCGGTGGATACATAGTTGGTAAAAAAGAAATTATAGAATTAATAAGTGATAGATATAGCGCACCAGGGTTAGGCAAAGAGGGTGGTGCAACCCTTCAAAATAATAGAGATATTTTGCAAGGAATATATATGGCACCACATATCGTTACAGAAGCATTGAAAACGGCTATTTTTGCAGCAAGACTTTTAGAACAATTAGGGTACGAAGCGTCTCCTAAGTACGATGCAAAACGTTCTGATATTGTACAGATGATAAAATTTAAGGATGCCGATAAATTGATAAAGTATTGTCAAGGAATTCAGGCAATGTCTCCAATTGATTCGAATGTTATACCAGAGCCATGGGACATGCCAGGTTACGATAGCAAAGTAATAATGGCAGCAGGAGCATTTGTATCTGGATCTTCAATAGAATTGAGTTGTGATGGACCATTAAGAGAGCCATATATAGCATTTATGCAAGGCGGTTTAACGTATGGGTATGGTAAACTTGCAGTAATAAACGCAGTGCGAAATCTTGAAAAATAACATAAATATACTGTAGATGCCAATACTCTTGGCACCTTACAAATAAGGAGAAAATGAAAAATGAAGGTTGTAATAATTGGTGCAGGACCTGCTGGTATGATGGCGGCGATAACGGCAAGAAAAAATGGTGATGATGTAACAATACTTGAAAAAATGCGTACAGTCGGAAGAAAGCTTTCTATAACTGGAAAAGGACGTTGCAACATAACTAACATGGTTCCAATTGAAGATTTTTTTAAAAACATACCAGGAAATAGTAAGTTTTTATATAGTGCATTTTATAGCTATACGAACGAAAATTTAATTAGTGACTTGAATGCACTTGGAGTAAAAACAAAGATTGAAAGAGGACAAAGAGTGTTTCCGGCTTCTGATAATGCTATGGAAATAGTTGAAAAACTAAAAAGAGAGATGGATAGATTAAAGATAAAAACTCTAGTTAACACAACGGTTAGTAGCCTAATTGTAAGAGATGAAAAAGTAATTGGAGTAAAAACCAACAATGGAAATTACGACTGCGATAAAGTAGTAATAGCTACAGGCGGTAAGAGCTATCCTCTCACAGGCTCGACGGGAGATGGATATACACTTGCAAAATCTGTGGGACATACGATAATAGAGCCGAAAGGTTCACTTGTGCCAATAGAAACATATGAAAAAAATGATATGCAAGGTCTTTCTTTAAAAAATATTTCTATAGTAGTAATGGATGGAAATAGAAAAGTTTATGATGATTTCGGTGAAATGTTATTTACACATTTTGGCTTATCTGGTCCAGTTATATTAAGTGCAAGTAGTCACATATTAAGAATAAAAAACTTGAATGAGAAATTGAGGAACAAAGAGATAACTATACATATAGATTTAAAACCTGCTTTATCAGAAGAAAAGCTGGACAAAAGAGTACAAAGAGACTTTGAAGAACATAGTAAGAAACAATTCAAAAACTGTTTCGACGAATTATTGCCGGCAAAAATGATACCGTATATTATAAAACTTTCAGAGGTTGATGAACAAAAACAAATAGATCAACTTACGAAAGAGGAAAGACAAAAAGTTGTTAAACTGCTAAAAAACATTACTTTTACAATGAAAGGTTTTAGACCAATAGAAGAAGCGATTGTTACAGCTGGTGGTGTAAATGTAAAAGAGATTAATCCTTCTACAATGGAATCTAAGTTGATTAAGGGATTATATTTTGCAGGAGAAGTGTTGGATGTGGATGCATACACAGGTGGTTTCAATCTTCAAATCGCTTTCAGTACAGGCTTTTTGGCAGGTAGCGTGTCGAAAGATGTCGAATAAGCCGGATGAAAAAATGTTGAAATATGTGGCAAAAGAATATAAAATCGGAGGCGTAGAGCCTCAGCTGCGGAGGGGTATATGTTGACAAAATATAAAACGATATTTGGAGAAGCTACTGCAGAAATAAATGTGAAGAAGTCAAGATTTATAGCAGATGTGTTTCATATAGACGATGAGAGAGAATTTTCCGAAAAAAAGGAAATGATTAAGAAAAAGCATAGAGATGCAAAACATCATGTTTTTGCATATAGATTTGCAAATGGCTCAGAGCACTATAGCGATGATGGAGAGCCGAGCGGAACTGCAGGAGTACCAATATTAGATATACTACGAGGCAAAGAATTACAAAATATATTAGTGGTTGTAACAAGATATTTCGGGGGAACTTTGTTAGGAACAGGCGGTTTGGTAAAAGCATACAGTGATGTAGCAAAATTAGCGTTAGAAAGTGCAAGTTTTAAAGAAATGAATTTGGCTGTAAAATATAAATTGGAAATTCCTTATAATGATTTTAATGTTGTTCAGCATTACTGCTCTACAAACAATATTACTATAACAGAGAGTTCTTTTTCAGATACTATTTCAATGGAAATAGTTATGAAACAAGAAAAAGAATTTAAAATTTTAGAAAAATTAAGAGAGAAACTAGGCGGAAAGCTTAATATAAGCAAAGTTGGCACAGAATTTTATATATAAATAGAACAATTGGAAAAATTTTCTATTTATATATTGCATTTTCCAAAATTTGGTATTATAATCTTAATTGTAGTAATAAAAAAGAATTTTATAAGGAGGAACGAAAAATGCAAAAGAAAATTACGATTACGATAGCTGACGATAATAAAGACTTTGCAAATCTTATTTCAAAATTTTTAGGTACGCAGGAAGATATGGAAGTCATAGGAATTGCAAATGACGGAAAGGAGGCTGTTGATTTAATAATTTCAAAACAACCAGATGTGGCACTTCTAGATGTTATAATGCCACAACTTGACGGAATTGGAGTACTCGAGAAATTAAGTTCCACAACACTAAGCAAGAAGCCTTTCTACATAATGCTTTCTGCCGTTGGTCAAGATACAATTACCCAAAAAGCAATTATGATGGGTGCGGAATACTACATTGTAAAACCATTTGATTTAGAAACGCTTGCGAAAAGAATAAGAGAGGTAAAGAATGGAGTAGTAATTCCATCGGGAACAAATATGGTTCGTGAAGTTAAATCTCCTTATATAACTGTAAATTCGGAAAGATCGCCACAAAATCTCGAGGCACAAATAACAAATGTAATTCATGAAGTTGGTGTGCCAGCACATATAAAAGGATATCAATATTTGAGAGAGGCAATTACGCTTGCTGTAAATGATATAGAGATAATTAATTCTGTAACAAAACTTTTATATCCAACACTAGCAAGAAAATATAAAACAACTCCATCGAGAGTAGAAAGAGCAATACGCCATGCGATAGAGGTAGCATGGTCACGCGGACAAGTAGATGTAAATAATTCAATGTTTGGAAATACAATTTCAGCTAACAAAGGCAAGCCAACAAATAGTGAATTTATAGCTATGATAGCAGATAAGCTAAGATTAGAAATGAAAATTGCATAAACAAATCAGCAAAAAAGTCAACGCAAAAGCGTTGACTTTTTTGTACTTACATTAAAAAATTCACTGATAAAAAATACACAGTTTTACAATTTTTAACATGGCTTTGCAAATTGTTACAAGAATGTTACATTTTCTTTACAAATCGTGAATAACTATTGCAAGAGTATTAAAATATGATTAAAATACAGTTATAAGATTATGGAAGATGTATACAAATGTCAAATAAATGATATACTAACGAAAAGATGATTTTATGGAAAAGGTGTGAAGAAATGAGAATTCATTCAAGTGTACTTAAGAAAATATTGATGATTGTAGCAATAGTATGTATGGTTTCTTCTACATGCTTTGCAGCATGGTGGGCAACACCAGGATATGAGTGGGGATTGTCAAAAGGACTTACATCGGTTAAGTCTCAAGCACAATTAGAAAAAAGCGTATCACACACGGATTTGTATGCTACAATACTTAAATATTTGAAGATGAAGGGTGTACAACCTTCTGGTAGAACAATACATCATAATGATGATATGGAGTACTTGAACAATGTTGTTGCCGGTGTGTTTGATATAGTTAATTCATATACTTCAAAAACAGAATTAACACCTGACCAATATAGAATTGTGGAAAGCTATATAGATCACGGAAGAGAGACATTCAATAAGTATAGCGAATATATAACGAAAAATAGTGTGAAAAATATAGATTTATATTTAGCACTTTCAAAATATAAAGCTGCCAAGTTAATTAACGATAGAGAGTACAGAGAGTATGTACTGGCAGGCATGAAGAATATAAAAAACACAGAAATATTGAATTATGGAATTATACCTTATGCGGGAGACATTACGAGAAGAGAATTTTTATTGTTAATGTACAGTCTGCTTTCAAGTCAAAATCTTAGTGACGCAACAGTAATACAACAATTTAATGATACTGGAGTACTGATTGGTTATCAAAGTGATTTGATGTTAGATAAAGAATTGACATATTCAGAAATGTTGACATTCTTGCACAGATTTGAAAATTTTGATTTTGAGCCTGTTGAGGATGAAGCGGAAGTTGTAGAAAAGTAAAATTCTAAAAAGGGAGCAACGGATACTATGCCAAATTGTCTAGGAGTTTACGTAGAAAAGAACCTAATTAAATATGCAAAAGTATCACGAGATAAAGCTAGTGCACACTTTGAAATTCTAGCTTACGGAGTAAAATTTTACGAAAATCTCGAAGAGACTGTTAAATCTGTTATCAATGAAACAAACAGTACAGCTGATGAGTTGTGTATGAACATTTCAAGAGAAAGCTATGTTGAATTTAATGTGTTTAACAAGTTGAAGACAAAGGAAATAAAAGAATTGTTGACAACAGAGTTTTCATCGTATTGTAATGAAAAAGGAGTTCCTGCATCAGTATGGGAAATGAGATATTCTCTTGTAAGAAACACAAATAATCCAGACTCATATAAGGCGATTTGCGTTACGGCAAATAAAGCAGAACTTTCTAACTTGTGGCAAATGTTTGAAACAGAACGATTAACTAGTTTATCAGCGATGCCTTTTACAATCATGAATGTATTGAAAGATAAGGGCTTAGGTGAGCAATCGGCCATCGTGAACATAGAAGATGAAACAACGGTTACTGTTATCACAAAAGGTGAAGTAGCAAAAGTTGTGTCGATTCCGATTGGCATGGAGGAGATACTTTCGTCTCTTGCAGGTAGATTTAACTCATACTCAAAAGCTTATGAAGCTTGTAAGGGTGTTACAATAACTTTTGATGATACTTACAATTTTTCTGATGACCAGAAACAAGTTATGGAAATCTTACTTCCATCAATGTACGATTTGAGAGAAAGAGTTAAGAAAACTATTGCTGAGTATGGTGCTGAAATAAGAAAGGTTTATTTAACAGGAACTGGTGTCATAATAAATAATCTTGATTTGTATTTCGGAGAGGTTTTTGATGCACAAACGTGTGAAATATTAAAGCCATTCTTTATAAATAGAGATTCAAATAATGCAAAGGATATTATAGAGGTAAACAGTGCCGTTGCACTAGCTATGAATGGCTTGGGATTGAATGATAAGGCTTTGGATTTTTGCGCAGGAAGCCAAACATTTCTTGGCGGTGATATGATAAAGAAAAAGTGGAAACAACTTATTAGTCAAGAAACATTAGATAAAGTAAAAGAAAAACTTCTAAGTGTAAAAAGAGTTCAAAAGAATCCAAAAGTAGAACAAGACGTAGCATTAAAGCCAAATGTTGAATTTGACGAAAATGTTGGTAGTGGAGAAATAATTAACGCGGAGCCTGAGACAGAATATGTGTCAGTTGGATTAGATAGTTTTGATAAATGGCTTATTAGGGTTGCTGTATCGTTAGGTTTAGCATTTTTCACGTATTCTGGTTTGTCGTATTATACAAACAACATAATAGAAGCTAAAACAAATGAGGCAGTTAAGAACATACAAACAACTAAAAATCAAATTTTGAACGTTGAAAGTGATATAGATTTCGTTGAAACACAAGCAATGGAATATAAATCGAAAACAGATAAGCTTGCAAAGATACTTGAAACAATAAAGATGACTACAGAACATTCATTTAGTGTTCCTAACTTTATGAGTCAGTTGATGTTTATAATACCAGAGGATGTAAGAGTTACATCAGTTACAATTACTACTGATAATCAAGTTTCAATAGAGGCTCGTTCTGGTAAGTATGCTCAACTTGGTTATTTCGTATCAAGATTAAAACTTGAAAAGGCATTAAATAATGTTGATATGGAAGTATTAAGCATGGACAGTGATATAAAAATTAAAATTAATGGGGAGTTGCCGTAATGTTAAGAAAATTATTATTAATTGCTTTATGTGTACTTCTTGGTTATGGGATTTATAACAGTGTAATGCAAGGCTATACATTTCAAAATTTTGAAATTAAGTCTTATGCGACGCTAGTTGATGAAAACAAAAATCTTGATACAAAAGTTTCTGAATTAAAAACAGAAAACGAGGTAAAGTTTCCGTCAACAGAGAGAAGATTGCAGAGCGTAAAAAATGAATACAAGTCAAAAAAAGAAGCATATGAAGAATTAACAGCAACGGCTTCTAAGGAAGACATAGCAGAAGCTAACAAGAAAGAACAATATATGCTTGACTTTTTGTGGATGAAAGTTGGAACTTATGCAAATGCAAATGACGTTAAAATAAAGATTAATCCTGATGTTGGTACACCTGTTGTTGAATTTAATGTTACAGGAAAATATATATCAATTATAAACTTCATTTATGATTTGGAAAATGATACAGAACTTGCATTCAATGTTGATAATATAGTAATGCAAGGTGGAAGCTCAGACAGTGTAACGAAAGCCACATTTAAAGTATCGGGAATAAATATAGTAACAACTTCAGAGGCAGAGTAGTGAATACGCAAAATGATAATGTAGTGGTGCGGGCACTGTACCGCACTGACTATGCAAAAACGTATAACTACATAATTGTAATTACTCTACATTACAAAATTATATGTAAACATGAAATCAAAAAAAGGAGAAAAAAGTATGGAAATTTTCAAAAAGGTATTGAAAGAAATAGGAATAGCCCTTATACTTATACTTGTTATTGCTGGTGTAGCAGTAATTGCGTTCTATAAACAAATACCTTTTGCAAAGCAAATTCCAGAATCTATAAATTATACAAGTATAGATAAAACAAAATACGATGTAAGGGGGGATGTTGAGAACGTAAAAAACGATACTGAAACGTATATGTCTAGTGCGAAAGAATTAAGATATTACGAGTTAATAAAATTAGTTCTTCCAGGCAGAGTGTATCCGTTTGGCAGTATAAATTCTGGAACAGACTTGCCATCTGAGTATGTCAATGGTTCATCTGTTTCAAACCCTTCGCAATCAGGTAGTGAAGATGGAAATGGTAATGCTGGTGGATATGTAGATCCAACAACTGGTGTTCAGGTTCCTGATTCAAAACTTGGCGAAGTAGACGCGGACCGTCTAACATCTGGCACTTAATGGTTCGGAATCAAATAATAAAATATTTGATACATATGTGCCGGAAAAAAGCAGGATTAACGCTTAGAGTTAGTCAAAAACAATATTATATTTTTAAGGAGGATTTTTATTATGAAAAATCAAAATGGTATTTCTTTAATCGCATTGATTATTACAATCATCGTAATAATCATCTTAGCAGCTATCGTAATTGGTGGAGTATTCAATACACCAAACGATGCAAAATTTGCTAACTTCTGCCAAGAATATGACAGAGTTCAAACAGCAATAACATTAAGATATTATGACCTATATCAAAAGTATGCAATTGATCCAGGTACAAGTACTCTTCCAACACATTATGACATTTATGAAGAAGTAGCAACTGGAACAAAGCCAACAACTTCATCTGATGAATCTAAATGGGTAGATATTGCAGAATCACAATTTGCTGCTAATAAGCTTTGTGATAAACCTTCAATTGGTGCTGCTGGTTGGTTCTTAAGAACAGCAGATGGTAAATTGGCATATAAAGGATTTGAAAAAGCAGAAAAAGAAAACTACTACACACCAAGTATTAAACTAAATAGCAGAGCAACATTATCAGTTGAGAATAGAGAATTAAAACCAACTGAGGGTACTTTACCAACAGGATTAGAAAAAGCACCTTCTGCTTCTTAATTTTAACTAAATAAAAAAATACATACAAGGCATATGCACAAGCTGTATATGCCTTGCAGTTTATATAAGCGGGGAAAAATATGAATACAATATTATATATAGCAATATTTAGTATAGGTATAACATTTGGAAGTTTTTTTACACTTGCTGTGTATCGTATACCTAGAAAAGAAGATATAACACATGTAAGATCGCATTGTACAACGTGTAATCACAGACTTAATTTCTGGGATTTGATTCCGATATTTAGCTACTTATTTTTGCGTGGCAAATGTCGTTACTGTGGGGAGAAAATAAGAATAAGATATTTTTTATTAGAAATATTATCAGGAATAGTATTTATTTTGCTAGCGCTTACTAGAAACGTAACTTATGAAATGAATATTACATTATTGGCTAGTTTAGCGTTAACATATTTGTTTATAGCTGGCACTTTTATAATTGCTGGTATAGATAAAGAGAAAAAGGAAATACCTAATGGATTAATCATTTATGAATTAATTGTAGGTATAGCATACCTTATATTCAAGGTGGCAATAGGAGAAAGCATTATTAGTAATGTGGCTGGGATGGTTGCATTGCCGTTATTGTTATTACTAATAAATGTGATACTGGAGAAAGTAATTAAAATTGAAAATGAACTTCCATTTGGAATGGGAGATATAAAATATATAGCAGTATTAGGCTTGTATGTGGGATTTGGAATGTTAGTATTAACAATGCTTTTGGGAGTATTGCTTGCAACATTACATTACTTGATTTCAAAAAAGCAGAGACAAGAAACACATATAGCATTAGGCTTTTACATTAGCATAGCAGTAAATATAATGTTAATTGTAATGCCATACATACCGAATACACTCGAATCAATAGAAATGATGTTGAAATGGTAAAACATATTATACTGGAGGTATAAAAATGAAATCACAAAATGGATATTCACTGATTGAAATTGGAATTGGCTTGTTAATAATTGCGGTATTTAGTTTTTTTAGTATTGCATTATTTAATGGATGCTATAATAATTATCGAGTTATTCAACAACGAAATATTGCAATGTCTCATGCGGTTAGTACAATAGAGGAAGTGTTGCAATCAGATTTGAATACACTACGGAATTATAGAGGACAGAGATGAAATACTTAATGTGGCTAAAGCTGAATCAGTTGAAAATTTGGCTGATGGAAATTATGCAGTTCCAGCAGATGTAGTTAAAGGACCAAGTGCGGAAACCAATAATATGACTATTACAACTAAGTATAGAAGAGTTCCAGGAACAAACACTACTGCAATGGATAGTAGTGTTATAAAGGTGACGGTGGATGTTGAATATAAAATAAGAGCCAATGATAGCGACTCTAGACATCTTACACTTGAAACATTAAAAGTATCTATGTAATTAGACTAGGAGGGTATAATATGAAATCTCAAAGTGGTGTTACACTTGCAACTCTTACAATATATGTTATTGTGGCAGGTATAGTTGTTATAATTTTAGCTTTTTTAAATGCAAACTTCTTTTCTCAAATGTCAGATTTGACTAATAAAACAGAAGTCACAAACCAATATGCGCGATTTGCATCATTTTTTGTGAAAGATTTAAAAGCTAGCAAGATGGTAGATGAGTACAATAGTAATGAGGTGACATTTAGTAATGGTGCAAAATATGAAATAAGAAAATCGGAAAATGAAGAAAAATATGTTATATATAGGAACTCAATAAAAATATGTGAAAATATCGTACCAAAGTACTTTTACGTGGAAGAAACTGATGACTATGTAAAATCACCATGTTTTGATTATGACCATTTAGAGAATACAGTAACTGCCTTTTTGGTTTTTGCGCGTAAAGATGCAAATGATAAAAATATATTTGAGAGCACGCAAGTATATAAAGTAGGAAAGGGGTATTAATATGTTTAAATCCAAACGTGGTTCGGTAACTTTCGTTGCATATGTAGCAATGTTGTTTTTTGCAATGTATGGAATAATTTTATACAGTAATAGTGTAGCAGCCTACAATATACAAAGTTCCGCAATTAAAAATATTAAAGAAACATATAGTGTAGACACATCAGAGGAAAGCATGAGAACTTTATATAATAATATATCAACGCCAATACAATAAAAATAATTAGTAATTATTTGAAATTTTTTGTTTCTTATTGACTTATTTTCTGAATATTATAAAATATTATTAGGAAGATTATGTGATACAAAAGAGGAGGAGTATAAATGGCTTTATTTGAGAACAGTGCAAAAAGAGCACCTTTAGGAATAGAGTTGGTTAGAAGAGGAATTATTACTGAGAAAGACATCGATACAGCTTGTGCGTATAAACGTGAACACCCTAAGATGAAGCTTGGGGAAATATTTCATGTACTAAAGCTTGCGAGTGATGAGGACTTGTTGAATGTTATTGGAGAACAGTTAGGTGCCAAACCAATAATGATAGATCCAGCAAGCATAGATATAAAATTTACAGATTATGTATCTATGGATATTGTTCGTCAGCATAAAGTTCTACCTTTTGCTGTTGAAGGAAATAAAGTTAAAGTTGCTTTTGCTGACCCTACGAATGCAAGTGTAAAGAAAATGGTTCAAATGATAATAATGAATAAAAATAATATGAATATAGAAGTATATGTTACTTTTGAATCTATGATAGACGATGTTATAAAAGCAATTGATTCAAAAGCAGAAAATACAACGGTATATGATTCATATGGTCAAGATACAACTCAGCTTATTGATAATATTATTCGTTCTGCCATGGTAAAAAGAGCGAGTGATATTCACTTTGAACCGATGGAAGACAAAATAAGAATTCGTTATCGTATTGATGGTGAATTGATAGAGATAACAACTATTGATAAAGATAAACAGACTCAAATTATTGGTAGATTGAAAGCCATTTCAAATATGCACCAAGAAAAACAAGAGTCTCAGGATGGTAGAATTATATTATACCCTGATTATAACATCCGTGTATCTTCACAAAGGAATATATATGGTGAGAAGTTTGTTTTAAGATTGTTGAAAAAGAATTCAAATATTAAAGCTTTGTTTGATTTGGGATTTCCTGATGATCCTGCTATTATAAGCAAATGTTTTGATAGAAGAAATAGTATTGCACTTATAGCAGCACCTACTGGTGAAGGTAAAACAACAACTTTATATAGTGTTATGGCATTTTTGAACAAGCCTGGTATAAATATAACTACTATTGAAGACCCCGTAGAAATAAGAATTAGAGGATTAAACCAAGTCGAGGTTACTCCAAATGAAGGCTTTGCCGCAGCACTTAGAACGATTTTGAGACAAGACCCTGACGTTATACTTGTAGGAGAAATAAGAGATAAAGAAACTGCAGAAATTGCTATTCAGGCAGGACAAACAGGTCACTTTGTGCTATCTACAATTCACACAGTAGATAGTATAGAAGCTATAACAAGACTTAGAAAGTTAGGAATTTCAAGTTATGATGTAGGAAGTGTACTTGTAACTTGTATTGCACAAAGACTTGTAAGAAGAATTTGTAAAGACTGTGCAAAAGAAAGAGAATTTACAAAAGAAGAACTTGAAGAATTTAAGAAAATTGGAAATCGCTATCATTATGAGTTTAATTTGGAAGGCAAACATACATACGAACCAGTTGGCTGTGATAAGTGTAATCACACTGGATTTTATGAGAGAATTGCAGCAATTGAAATATTAAGTGTTGATGAAAAAATAAAAGATTTGATTATTGCGGATGAACCTGCAAGCGAAATAAGGAAGGCTGCGTATGAAGAAGGATATCGTCCATTAGTGGTTGACGCTTTTAATAAAGTATTGAGTGGAATCACTACTATAGAAGAGGTTAAGAAGAAACTTGCTTATTAAAAGTTTTGAGTAAGGAGGAAAAACAGCTATGCCACAGTATAGATATAAAGCGCTTACAAAAGGCGGACAAATTATAAGAAATAGATTAGAAGATGTCTCTCAGCAAAACGTAATAAACAGGTTAAGACAAAATGGATTAACACCGATATCTATAGAAAAGATAGAACTAAAATTGCCACAATTTTTTGGTGAGAGAAGAAAACAGCGACGTAACAAAGCTGCTTCTATTACTTCTACTCAAAATGCTATAAAAAAACTGCAAGCTAAAGAAGCTAATAAAGCTAAAGGCTTAAAGCAAGATATAAATTTTGATCTTTCATTTTTGGATAGAGTAAAACCAGAAGATGTAATTGCATTTACTCAAAGTTTATATCTTCTAAAAAGAGCTAACTTTACTAACGTTAGAGCTTTTACAACGTTATTGGAAAACACAAAAAATAGGGCAATGAGAGATATTATAGAGGATATTTTAAATGGTATCGAGGCACGGAGATTTTATATATACAACTATGGAATATTATTCTAAGGTGTTTCCGGAGATTTATGTCAGCATGATAAAGACTGGAGAACTTGGTGGAACATTAGTGGATTCTCTTGAACAGGCGCTAAGATATTTGGATGATTCATTAAAGATAAAAAGAAGTGTAAGAAAAGCTATAGTAGGACCTGCATTTCAGTCTGCATTATTGCTTGTAATGTCTGTTGTATGTATAATTATTGGTCTCCCAATTATGCAAAACTTGTATGCACAGTTTGGTGTTGAAGACCAAATACCTGCGGCGACAGTTGCTGTGGCTAATTTTATAAAGAGTATGGGACAGTATTGGCCAATAACTTTAATTGTAATAGGAAGCATAGTTGGGTTATTCATGTATTGGAAAAGTACACCAGAAGGTCATTATCAATGGGATAAATTTAAACTAACGATGCCTATATTTGGACCATTAATACTAAGACTTAACCTACAAAAGTTCTTTAAAGCATTACAGTTGAATTTAGCAAACAACTCAAAACTGCAAGATGCTATTGAAGTTAGTAAAAACGTAACAAAGAACTACATGATGTTATCAATGATAGAGACAGCACAAAGTAACTTACAAGTCGGAGAATCTTGGATAGAACCATTTGAAAACTTTAAAGGATTTCCACCAATGATACTTGAAATGTTGAAAATAGGTATGGAAACAGACATGGTAGATATGATAAATAAAATAGTAGAATTTATTGAAGATGATATCAATATAACAACATCAAGATTAATGAAAACGTTGCCAGAAGTTGCAACAGCAATAATGGGTGTTATCTTAATATTCTTCGTAATAATAGTATTAAAACCAATTATGGAGGTATACTTGGGAACATTCTTAACAGAAGCATATCTATAAAAAACATAGCCACTCGGAAGAGTGGCTACTTTTTTGATACGTTGTAGGGTGTCGGAAAATCGGTCATCGGTGTTGCATAAGATTACCAATTTGCGTTATACTATTATATGAAGTTTATTTGAAGGAGAGTTTAATTATGAACGAAAAAACTTTTGAAATTTTTGATGGCATTAATTTACACATTATAAAAACAGATAGGTTTAAAACTGATTTTGTTGCAGCTTTTCTATTCACAGATTTATCTAGAGAGAATGTTACTAAGAATGCACTTATTCCAGCTGTTTTAAGGAGAGGATGTGAGAGTCTCCCAACGATGAAAGATATTAGTGTCTTTTTGGAAGAGAACTATGGTAGTGTATTTGATGCAAGTAGTGACAAAATAGGAGATAGGCAAACACTGCAATTTTATATTACTTCTTTAAATAATAGCTACACTTTCCAGGGGGAAGATTTACTTTCGAAAAATATTGAATTACTTTGTAACATAATACTTAGCCCAAAGTTGGAAGGTGGTGTTTTTTCTGAAAAATATGTTTCTCAAGAAAAAGAAACACTTAGAGAGCTTATAAAAGGAAAAATCAACAATAAGGGTAGTTATGCAAATGTAAGATGTATTGAAGAGATGTGCATAGATGAACCTTTTGGACTATATAAATTTGGTTATGAAGAAGATTTGGATGTGATTACACCAAAAGATTTGTATAGTCATTATGAAGATATACTTGCAACGTCAGAGATTCATATTTATGTTTCTGGAAATGTTGACGAAGAAAAAGTGAAAGATGATTTTAAGAAGCACTTTCAAAAAATCAGTAGAAGATATGATGCTTCTCAAATTCATACAACATTTGAAATAAAAGATTTGGAGGCAAAGGTCGTAAAAGAAAAACAAGATGTTACACAAGGAAAATTGGTTTTAGGGTATAGAATAAGAGAGCATGATGTTTTAAATGACATGTATAAACTAATTCTTTATAGTGCTTTGCTTGGAGGAACTCCATCATCAAAGTTGTTTCAAAATGTTAGAGAGAAGGAGAGCTTGGCATATACAATTCGTTCTTCATATTTAAAACATAAAGGAATTATTCTTGTTTCGGCAGGAATTGAAATTGAAAATTACGACAAGGCTTTGAGATTGATTGGTAAAGAAATTGAAGATATGAGATTAGGCAATTTTACTGATGAGGAAATAGCAGATGCGAAGAGTGCTTTGGAAAATGCTTATCTTTCATATCTTGATGAGCAAACAGCGGTGATAAACATATATATGGGGCAGAGACTACTTGGAAATGTACAATCAATTGAAGAAATGATAAGAGATATGAAAAGCGTGACTAAAGAGGATATTGTTGAAGTTGCAAATAAATTAGAACTAAAAATGACATATTTTTTAACTGATAGAGTGTAGGAGGGGCTATGATAAAAGAAATTTTAAATGAAAAAATGGTTGTGAAACACCTAGATAATGGACTTGATTTAATTTTGGTTCCTAAAAAAGGAGCGATAAAGAAATATGCTGTGTATGCAACACATTTTGGCTCAATAAATAATAAATTTGTTGTTCCTGGTACGTCTGATATAGTTGAAGTTCCAGATGGTGTTGCACATTTCTTAGAGCATAAGTTATTTGAAGAAGAAGACGGAGTGAATGCATTAGATAAGCTTTCTAAACTTGGTGCTAATGCTAATGCGTATACAAGTTTTAATCATACAGCATACTTATTTGAAGGAACAGAAAATTTTGAAAAGTGTTTGGATGTATTGATTAATTTTGTACAAAAGCCATATCTTACAGAAGAAAATGTTGAAAAGGAAAAGGGTATTATTGGGCAAGAAATAAAAATGTATGATGATGACCCAGAATGGCAATTATTTTTTAATTTCTTAAACTGTTTATACAAGGACCACGCATTGACGAAAGATATTGCTGGAACAGTAGAGAGCATATCGGAGATAACTCCAGAGATTTTGTATAAATGTTATAATACTTTTTATGATCCTTCAAATATGGTTATTTGCATAGTTGGAGATTTTGATGTTGATAAAATATCTAAGTTTGTGGAAGAAAGAGTTAGAAAAACAGATGAAAAAAGTAAAATAAAAAGATTTTACGGAGAGATATCATCTGAACTTAATCAAAGATATATTGAGAAAAAGATGGATGTTAGCATTCCAATGTTTATATTAGGTTTTAGAGACGATACAGTAAATGGTGCAAATGACAGTGGTTATGATGTTGACAATAAAAAGCTTGTAGACAAGCATGTGGCGATTGAAATTGCATTTGAAATGCTTTTGGGTAAGAGTACTAGATTTTTCGAAGAATTATATAATGAGGGATTAGTAAAGAAAGAATTTGGAACTGATTATACTTTTGAAGAGGACTATGCTTATAGCTCTATTTCCGGAGAAAGTAATGATGTTGAAAAAGTAGTAGAAAGAATAAAAGAAGAAATTACTAAAATGAAAAAAGACGGACTAGATGAACAGGAATTTAACAGAATAAAGAAAATGCTATATGGAGAATATGTATTTTTGTTTAATGATGTTTCAAAAATTGCAAGTGTTATTACAAGTGATTACTTTAAAGGAGTGAATTCTTTTGATTACGTTGACAGTTATAAAAACATAAAGAAAGAATATGTTGAACAAGTTATTAGAGAACATTTTGATGAAAATAAGATGGCCGTATCCGTAGTAAAACCACTGTAGGGGAGGGGAGTTATGCAGCCAATTACATTTCCTAATTTAAACTTATCATTTGATATAAATCCGGTAGCTTTTTCAATACTTGGTAAAGATATTTATTTTTATGGAATAATAATCGTAGCAGGAATAATTATTGCTTTGTTTCTTATGAGACGTGATAATGGTAAATATGGGCTAAAGTGGGATGATGTATTTGATTTTTTGATGTGGGCACTTGTCTTTGGAATTATAAGTGCTAGAATATACTACGTTATATTCCAATGGGAGTATTATAAAAGTAATTTAAACGAAATATATAAAATATGGCATGGCGGTATAGCAATATATGGTGGAATAATAGGTGCACTGCTTACGGCTTTCTTTTATTGCCGTAAGAAAAAAATTAGTTTTTTAAGCTTATGCGATTATTGTGCACCATATTTACCATTAGTACAAGCTATTGGTAGATGGGGTAATTTTGTGAATAGGGAAGCTTATGGGGCTGTCACAGATTCATTTCTGAAGATGGGAATTTGGGACAGTTCTGTTGGTGCATACATATATGTACATCCCACTTTTTTGTATGAATCATTAATCAATTTTGCAATTTTTATATTTTTGTTTGTTAAGAGCAGAAAAAATGTAAAAAAAGGAGAATTATTTTATTTGTACATGTTTTTATATGGAATAGGAAGAGCCATAGTAGAGGGAATGAGAGTAGATTCGCTGTATATGTTTAATTTTAGAATTTCACAGGTTTTAGCAGTACTTTTTGCGGTATTTTTTGGAATAATACTATTAAAACAAAAAATTCAAAGAAAAAGCTAAAAAAGTATTGACAATAAAGGTTAAATTTGGTAATATTTAACATATAAAAAAGACTATGGTAGAAATAAGGAGGAATGACTATGATAACTAATAAGCAAATTTGTGAATTAAGAGACAAACTACAAAACTTAATTTTAAAAGGAACAGACTATATAGAAATATGCAAAGTAAGCCAAGAACTGGACGAACTAATAATGAAATATTATTTGGTGGCTTCATAGATAGAAATAGATATAAAAAGAGACAGAAGTTAAAAACTTCTGTCTCTTAGATTTTCATTTTTCTTACAAAAGTACAGAATTATTATGGTTCAATATCGGTTGAATCTTTATCTTTACTCTTGCTTTTATTTTTATATCTATCCATTCTGCGATGTCTTTTAAGAGTTTCTAGCTCTCCAGTCTCAGGATTTGGCCATTTATAAGTTTCTGGTTTCTCAGTGCCGGCAGGAAGACATTCATTTATTCTTAAAGATACTAGATTTGGATTAAATAGTCCCTTAAAGAAATCTCCAACAGAATGAATATTGAACTTTTTGTTTTCATATGGTACAACTTTTACAGGTTCATATTTACTCTTGTCATAGTATTCACATTCGTTTACAGCTTTTTCAAGTTCTTCAGGAGTAATGGCACTACGTAGAGTCAAAATTCTCTTTAAACATTCATCATAATTTTGAAAGTGACTATACGTTTTAGAAAAATCTTTTTGTAATTCCTTGCATAGTTTTTTGATGTCTTTTTCATTTTCACAATTAAGATCTTTCCAAAGTCTTTCGTTTCTTGCGGCATCCTTTAATGCAAGTTTATATGCCTTTATAGGATTATCAAGGTATTCTTTGTCAATATCCACTTCTTTAAAAGTATACCCAGTTAAATTATTTTCTTTATCATATACTGGAGCGTAGTATGAAAATTTGTTTCCTTCAACTCTACGGCGAGCTAAGTCTGATTTAGTAGGTAGAGCAACTTCAAGGTCTTTTGTAATTGGTTTAGAATCAGCTACTTTTTCTGTTTCAGGAGAAATAGTATATACTGGTGCAGTTTGTGTTATAACAGGTTGCACTGGAGTAGGTTCTACATTTTTTTGCTCCGGTTGTTTCTCGTTAGATTGTGGAGTTTTTGGTTCATCATTTTCAGGAACATTCTCCTTTGATGGCACAACAATGCTGTCAAACTTTGATTTTAACGAAACGGATAAATCATTAAAGGTATTAACCTTGTATTTATCCATTAAGTTAATTGCTTTTCCTTTAAGTTCTTCAATAGAAATATCAACTTCTTTAATTTTTAAAGTAAGCAATTTAGTTTTAGAAAGTAAAGAATAATATTTTTCATATTCTTTTGCAGTTAATTCATTAGGAGATCTACCATTTAAAATAGACTGTATTTCATTAAAAGCTTCTTGTTTTTCATTCTCCAATTCTTTAGAAAGATTTAATTTTTCTTTAAGAGCATTCTCTAATTCTTGTAATTTAGCATAGTCTTGTTTGATTTCTTCTTCATTAAAATTTACTTCGTCCTTTGAAGATTCAATCTCTTTTGCGATGCCATATTCTTTAGCTTTTTCCACTAATAACTGCTTTAATATGTATTTGTTATACACATTGTATTTTTGGACTAGTGCTTTAACTTCAGAACTATTTTTTCTTTCATAAAGTTCAGATAAAACCTTAAGATCTTCTTCAATTTGCGTTGAAGAGTATTCCATATTTCTGGCATCCTTTAATTTAGTATATTCTCTTTTGATTTTTTGCTTTGATTCTTCAGGAAGTTTGTAACTTTCAGTACTAACTCCAGAAATCGGATATAACTTTTCAATATCAGAGCCTTCAAGCGAATTTTCAAGTTCGAATTCTTCTTCACTCATTAAGATTCTCCTCTTATATTTCTTGCTTGTTTTTCTTTCAATCTCACTCATAAAAGTCCTCCTTATATATTTTACTTTTACTTCCGTTTTCAATTATGTAACCTACTATCAATTATACACGAAAATGGACAAAAAATCAACAAAAATGTGAAAAAATAGCAAAAGAACAGATTTCTGGCAGCTACTTTTTCGTTCGTTTTCGCCATACAATACCTTGCTAATTATTTTAAGCGAAAGCAATAAGAAAGAGTTCCTTTCGGAACTCTTTTGGCTGAAAATTGATAATCAGTGTTATTCGTCTTTTAATGTATTTATTTTGAATAGTTTAAATATCTCAACAATCAATAGAGGTGCAACTGCTAAACCTATTGTTATTAGCCAATGAGATAAGTCTAAATTTGCTATTTCAAATATTTCTTGCATAAACGGTACTTCTAATACTAGTAGCATTAATAAGAATGATACTAGGTTTGCTAATAATAATGTTTTGTTTGTACCAAATCCAACTTTAAATATAGATTCTTTGTTTGAACGAATATTGAATACATGTACTAACTGACTTACGGCAAGTACAGCAAATGCCATTGTTTGTGCTTGTGGTATTAATTCTTCGTTGTGGTAATCAAAATTACATCCGATAGAGAAGGCGAGTAGTGCAAGGGCACCAACCATAATACCTTGATAAACAATTCTCCAAATCATACCTTTAGAGAATATATTATTGTTTTTCTTTGCTTTTCTACTCATTATATCATTTTCAGCTGGATCAACAGCAAGTGCTAAAGCTGGCAAACTATCTGTTACTAGGTTTACCCACAATATGTGAATAGGAAGTAGAGGTTCTGCCCAATTAAGCATAGTTGCAATGAATAGAGTTATTATTTCACCTATGTTAGAAGAAAGTAGGAATTGAATTGCTTTTAATATGTTATCATAAATTCTTCTTCCTTCTTCAACAGCAGAAACTATTGTTGCAAAGTTATCGTCAGTAAGAACAACATCGGCAGCTTCTTTGGCCACATCTGTTCCAACCATTCCCATAGCGGCACCAATGTCAGCCGTTTTAAGTGCGGGTGCGTCATTTACACCATCACCAGTCATGGCAACGATTTCACCTTTTGATTGCCATGCTTTTACAATTCTTACTTTATGTTCAGGTGAAACTCTTGCATATACTGCGTAGTTTTGAACATTTTTCTCTAATTCTTCTTGAGGCATCTTTTCAAGTTCAGCGCCTGTAATTGCTACATCTTTTTCGCCCAATATTCCGATTTCCTTTGCAATCGCTACAGCTGTTACTTTGTGGTCTCCAGTAATCATAACAGGTTTAATGCCAGCCGTTTTACATTTTTCAACAGCTTCTTTTGCTTCTGGTCTTGCAGGGTCTATCATTCCTACCATACCTATAAATATTAATCCACTTTCAAGAGATGGGATTTCTTCTTTAGATGGCAAAATATCAAGTGGTTTGTAAGCCATTGCAAGTACACGTAAAGCGTGTGAACCCATTTCATAATTTATTTTTGATATTTCATCAACATGTTCGTCTGTTAAAGGCATTTCTTGATTGTTTATATATATTCTGGTACAGCGCGCTAATAATTCGTCAACAGCACCTTTGGTATATACAACGAATTTTCCTTCTTTTTCATGAACTGTAGTCATAAGCTTTCTTTCAGAGTCAAAAGGAATTTCTTCCACTCTTTTATAAAGTGACTCAACGTCAGTTTTTATTATATTATATTTTATTCCTAGGTCTACAAGAGCTGTTTCTGTAGGGTCTCCTACAGTTAATAATTTGCCATTGTCTTCTTTGATTTTTGTATCATTACATAAAATCATTGAGTTTATAAGTAGATTTAAATGATCATCAATATTATTGATTTTTTCATTTGCTTCAAAAATTTCATCGTTATAGAATATTTTTTCAACCGTCATTTTATTTTGAGTTAAGGTACCAGTTTTATCCGAGCATATAACAGTTGCGCTTCCAAGAGTTTCAACTGATGGAAGAGTTCGAATTATGGCATTTCTTTTTACCATTCTTTGAACTCCAATTGAAAGTACAATTGTTGATATTGCTGGAAGACCTTCCGGAATTGCAGCAACAGCTAAGCTTACAGCTGTCATAAACATTGAAAGTGCCTCTTTTTTGTAAATTATAGCACCTACTAAAAATATTAGAATACAAATGCAAAGAGCAGCAATTCCTAAAGTTTTACCAAGTGCTTCTAAGCGCTTTTTCAAAGGTGTTTCGCTCTCGTCAACTTCTTGTATCATAGAAGCTATCTTTCCAACTTCTGTATTCATTCCAATAGATGTAACAATGCCTTTTCCACGACCATAAGTTACTAAGCTAGAAGAGAAGGCACAGTTTGTTCTATCTCCAATGCCTACATGTTCTGCTTTTATTTCTTCGTCGAACTTATCAACCGGGACTGATTCTCCTGTTAGTGCTGCCTCTTGGATTTTTAGATTAACAGCCTCTACAAGCCTTAAGTCAGCTGGTATATAGTCACCAGTTTCTAGGCTTACTAGGTCGCCGGGAACTAAATATTTTGATTCAATATTTTGCACAGCGCCATTACGAATTACTTTACAGTGAGGAGCACTTAAGTTCTTTAAAGCATCTAGTGACTTTTGAGCTTTTAACTCTTGTGCCACACCAATTATAGCGTTTAAAACAACAATTATTAGTATTATTATTGAATCTGTAATTCCTTCGCCATTTTGGACACCTAAAACACCTGAAATAACGGCAGCAATTAAAAGAATAATAATCATAAAATCTTTAAATTGGTCAATCAGCATTTTTACAACTGATTTTTTCTTTTTAGATACGATTTCGTTTAAACCTGATTCTTTTCTTTTTTTCTCAACTTGTTCTTCAGTTAATCCGTTGAAAATGTTGGTATCAAGGACTTTTGAAACTTCTTCCTTAGATAAAGAGTACCATTCTTTTTCCACACACAAAACCTCCCTAAATATTAGTATATGTAAATAAATAATATTATATAAAAAATAATTGTTAGTGTCAAACGATAGATTTTAGCTTTATATTTGACTTTTTATGTGAAACGTGATATTATCCTGCTAGAAAGTAAACTTAATAAAAGACAGAGGAGGTATTTTTCAATGTCTGATAAGGTAACGTTCCGGGTTAACTATACTGAAGTCATGAATGACGAGGAACTGGCAAAGCTTGCAAAGAATTGCAAAAAAGAGGAAGAACGTGGACATGATGTCTCTTTGACTGTTGTGATGACGAAGGACTTTGATATCTACGACGAAGAAGACTTCCTCAGGAGGTTGCTTGATGTGCTTCCTTTCAAGAGGATTCGCTTGGAAGACGACTCGTATGATGGCTTGTACTGCCAGCAATCCTATGAACTCCAAGAATTCCTGAATGCCAAGAGCATCGGTTGCCTTGAAAGTAACAATGTTCAGCATTACTTTTTTGCCGAAAAAGTAATCACACTTGGCTATGCTCACCAGAACTGTATGCATGTTTCGGCCTGCGTTCCTGGCACGATGCGTCAGGTGTAACAAACATAAAAAAGCTGTCCAAATGGGCAGCTTTTTTCGTTTACAAATTGTATGAATATGTGGTATTATATTTGTGTGATTGGAGGAAAAGCAAATGAAGAAAATGTTTATAATTATACTTGCGAAAATTTTATATTTTATAGGTAAATTGATTGGTAAAGGTAGTAGTATGCCTGGTCAAATAGCCTTGAAACTTGATAAAAATATATTGAAAAAGATAAAATTGCCAGAGGATATAATTGTTGTTACTGGTAGTAACGGAAAAACATCTACAACAGAGCTAATATGTAGCATATTAGAAAAGAATGGTTATAGTGTAGGTTGCAATAAAGAAGGTTCAAACCAAACTGAAGGCGTTACAACAATGATATTAAATGCTTGTAACCTAAAAGGTGAGGTAAAAAAAGATGTATTGGTAATTGAAAGTGATGAAAGATATACAAGACACACACTAAAATATTTTGAACCTAAGTATTTAGTTGTGACAAATTTATATAGAGATCAAATGACAAGAAATGGTCATCCTGAACTTATATACGATATCGTTAAAGAGGCAATTGATAACAAAGTTCATTTAATACTTAATGCTGATGACCCTCTTTCTTCTTTGTATGGCTACAAAAGAGAAAATGTTACATACTTTGGAATGAACGAAAATGAGTTGTCAACAAAAGAGAATAATAGCGTGTATGATGATGGAAAATATTGCCCAAATTGTAAACACGTGATGAAATACGAATACCATCATTTTGCACACATAGGAAGTTTTTATTGCGAGAATTGTGGTCATAAAAAACAGAAGTGCGACTATGCTATTACAAATGTTGATTTGAAAATGGGAGAAATAGAGATAAACAACAAATATAAAATTGAAATGAGTCTTCGTAGTATTTATAATGCTTATAATATGCTTGCAGCATTTGCTGTAACAAATTTAATTGGAATAAATGAAAAAGATATAGTTAGTGTGTTAACTGATTATGCAATAAAGAACGACAGAGTTCAAACATTTGAAATAAATGGACATAAAGCAATGCTATTAACATCAAAACATGAAAATTCAATATCATACGATCAGTCTTTAATGTATGTTGTAAGAGAAAACAAGCCTTGTACAGTTGTTATAATAGTTGATGCTGTGAGTAGAAAATATTTTACAAGTGAAACATCGTGGTTATGGGACATCGATTTTGAGTTACTAAACAGTGAGTGTGTTAAAAAAATCGTACTTGCTGGAAAATATGTACATGATTTAGTTAGTAGATTTGAATGTGCTAATATAGGAAGCGGAAAGATTGTTGCAAAAGAAGATTTAGATGAAATGATGAACGAAGTTAAGAAAAATTCTATAGGAGATATATATGTAATAACTTGCTTCTCGGATAGAATGAAGTTTTTAGATAGGAGGTAAAGCTGTTGAAGATTTTACATTGGTATTATGATATTATGAATTTATATGGTGAATATGGAAATGTGAAAATACTAGAAAGACATTTGAAAGATCAAGACATTGATGTAATAGTAGATAAAAAAACATTAGGCGATGAAGTAAACTTAGATGAATATGATTTTGTGTATATTGGATGTGGAACAGAAAAAAATCAGGAAGTAGTTTTAGAAGATATAAAAAAATATAAAGATGAAATAAAGTCATATATAGAAGCGGATAAAATATTTTTGGCAACAGGAAATAGTTATGAAATGTTTGGAAATCTTATAGGAAAAAAAGAAGGATTGAAAATATTTGATTTTGAGGTAGAAAGAGCTAAAGATAGAATAACATCTGATGTAATTTATAGTAGTGAGTACTTTGAAAATAAAATAGTAGGTTTTGTTAATAAAATGAGTAATATAACATATAATTTAAATCATTTGTTTAAAGTCGAATTTGGCATTGGTGAAAACGAAAATAAAGATTATGAGGGAATAAAACACAAAAATTTTTACGGCACATATATTTCTGGACCACTACTTGTAAGAAATCCAGAAATACTTGAAACATTTGTAAAAAAATTATCTAGCAATTATAAAAAAATAGAGTACACAAATGAAGAAGAAGGCTACAAATTAGTTTTAAATGAATTATTAAAAAGAATGGAGAGATAATTTATATGGCGAAAATTGAAGAGTTTTATTTGAAAACATTTAATTCGATTAGGGAATTATTTAAAGTATATCCACTAACAATAATATTTGTTGTCTTTACGACGTTATTTACTACATTTGTACTAGATTCCGTGGATTCGGAGATTTGTTTGAAAATACTATTTTTCTTAGTAACTCAATCGGTTGGAATGTTTTTTGCGGAAAGTACATTCAAAAGTGATGTTAGAAAAATGATTGCTTATTTTTCTACGGCGATAATGACGAGTGTTTTTACATTCTATATATGGAGCGACGTTAATGAAATTATTATGGAGCAAATTCTTTATGGATACTTTGCATACGTTTCGGCTTTGACATTGATTAGTGTTTATAGCATATTGATAAATAGTAAGCTGAAATTTAAAGAATATTTATTTAATGTATTTGTTAATATATTAAAAAGTTCAATTACGTATGCGATTTTAGCACTTGGAATTTCTCTAATTTGTGGAATATTTATAGCTTTAATTTTTGATGGAGAAAATTATGACATAATATTTAGAGCAAACTTGTTAATCTTTGGGATTTATTATGTGCCAGCACTTATAAGAGCTTTGTCAAATGTAAATAGAGAAGAAGAAAACAGTTTTATAAAGGGTATTGTAAAGTACGTTTTGCTGCCTCTAGTTTCAATTGCTTTTGTTGTAATTTATATCTACATAATAAAAATATTTGTTTTAAGACAAATTCCATCTAATGTGATATTCAGAATATTGTTATCACTTTTTGTTTTTGCTTTTCCTGTTTGGAATATGGCGGAAATTTTTGAGGAAAATAAAATTGTACATAAGACAGCAAGAATCTTACCGTATGCATTTATACCATTTATACTTTTAGAGGCATATTCTATTGGAATAAGAATTGCACAATTCGGAATTACACCGATTAGATATATTGGTTTAGTAGTATTGTTTATGCAAATTGTTGCCTTGATTTTTACATTAGTAAAAGACAGAAAGTATTTATCACATTTAATCTTAGCAGTAGCAATTATATTATTTATTACTTGTACAACAATAACCCCACACAGAGTTGCGAGAATTAGTCAAAGAAATATAATATTAAGAAATATGCCAGAGGGAACACAGTTTAGTGACCTTTCAAATAGTGCAAAAGAAAAAGTAAAGAGTGCTTATACTTTCTTTGAATACAATGATTATAACAAGTACATTCCAGAATATGCTGTTGCATTTGAGAAAGATATTACGAATTATCATATAGATTCTAATTATGTTGAAGCACGTCGTAAGTATGTTTATTTAGAGGGGGATAGAAGTGTCAACGTTGTTGAGTATACTAGATTTAGTAAAGCTTTTATAATAAATGTTAAGCAGAAAGATTCTAAAATGATTTGTAATTTACAATATTCGCAAGCTGATAATACATACAGCAGTATGGAAATTGACATGACAGATTATATAAATGATATAATAAAAAAATATAATGAGACTGAAGATGAAAAGTTAACTAATTATTTGCCGAGAATTGATAAAATAATAATTGATGAAAATAAGGTGTTCCATATTACAAGTGTAAATTTAGCGTATGAAACAGAAACATCAAAAATTGATTATATAGATATTGAAGGATATTTATTAGAAAAATAGTGCAAAGTCATAAAGCAGAAATAACCTTATTGTAGTGGTCACCCAAAACGGCGACCACTACTTGTTTGTTAAAGATATTTTTTTAGTGTTTCAACGCTATCTTCTTGTATGGTCACGAATTCGTGAAGAATTGACTTTACATTGGAAGCGGCATCAGGATTTTGATTTATTAATCTTCGTCCTTCTATTATACCCATGTTTGTTCCTTGCATTAAAAGCTCTGAAAGCTTTGATGTACTTGAGTCAGACATAGTTTTCATTTGTATTCCATACCACGTCATTGCTTTATTAAACTGATTGGTTTCGTGAGGCTTTTTATCACTATAGTCACTGTACAAATCGTTTACACGTTCAGAAATTTCCTTATACTTGTCGTATTCACCAGAAATTACACCCTTGAATTGTTGATCATCTACCTTGTTAGAAACAAAAGCAATCGCATCCATTCCCATTGTTGCACCTTTATTGATTTCATCGAGAATATTCAAATCTTCGTTTTTCATTAGTTTCTACACCTCCTGTTTTTAAGTTAGTATTACCGAGAATGTGAAAACAAATTCGTATTTATTTACCTTTTTAGTATTATGTGCTATAATTACAAAAGAATTTAGAGAAGGAGTTTTTTATGGATTTATTAAAATGTCCTGAGAAGTTAAATTTTGGAGATACTATAGGAGTAATCAGTCCTTCTGCGCCTTTGGCTGGATTGGTAGAGCATAGATATAAAAATGGCATAAAAAAACTAGAGGAATTAGGGTTTAATGTAATTGTTGGTAAACATGCATTAGAAGTAACATCTTATACTGCAGGTTCGGCAGAAGAACGAGCAGAAGATATAATGGAATTTTTCAAGAATAAAAATGTAAAAGCGATTATTTCGTTTATAGGCGGGTATCATTCAAATCAAATATTAAAGTATTTGGATTTTGGGGTTATAAAAAATAATCCCAAAATTTTAATGGGATATTCTGATATGACGGTATTGCTATTAGCAATTTATAAAAAGTGTGGTTTTTTTACTTTTTATGGCCCATCAGTATTAAATCAATTTGCTGATATATTCTTGCCAGAATACACTTTGGAATATTTTAAGAAAGCTGTAATGACAAACGAACCCATTGGTCAGGTGCACCCATCTAACTTATGGACATGCGAATTTTTAGACTGGTTTGAAAGAAAGGACCTAGAAAGAGAAAGACATTTTATCAACAACCCTGGATGGGAATGGCTAAAAGAAGGAAAAGCGGAACGGTAAAATTATAGGTGGGTGTTTAGAAACTATATTGCATTTAAGAGGAACAGAGTATTGGCCGGATTTTAGAGGTAACATATTATTTTGGGAATCTTGTGAAGGTAATATGGGACCAGAATATGGTCAGGAATTAGAGTTTATTGACTCATATTTAACGGATTTGGAATTAAGTAATATGTTTAATGAAATATCAGGAATGGTGGTAGGAATTCCTTATGGTTATAGCAATGATGAAACGGAAAAACTGAAAAAACTTATCATAGAAAAAACAAGCGATTATAAGTTTCCGATATTATTTAATGTTAATATTGGACATTGTGATCCGATTATTACTGTTCCAATAGGTGCAAGTGTTAAAATGGATTCATCTAATAATGCTTTTTGTTTTTTGGAATCAGCTGTCAAATAAGAGTATAAGAAGGAAGTAGTTGAATGAGTAGCAATTGTTTGAATATGAAAAATAGTAATGATTATAGCAAGTTGGATGAAGCGAGTGAGGTTATAAAAGATGGCGGGCTGGTACTTTTTCCAACAGAAACAGTATATGGTATAGGGGCAAATGCGTTAAATGATGAAGCTGTTAAGAAGATATTTTTAGCTAAAGGAAGAGCTCAGGATAATCCATTAATATTGCACATATCAAACTTTGATATGTTGAATGATATTGCAGAAAACATTTCAGAGCAAGAGTACAAGCTTATGGACGCATTTTGGCCAGGACCATTTACGATTATATTGAATAAAAAGAAAGGGATTGCAAAAGAAGCAACTTGTAATGGAGATACTATTGGTGTGAGGATGCCTAGTAATAGAGTGGCATATGAATTAATAAAAAGAGCGGGAGTTCCAATTGCTGCACCTAGTGCTAATATTTCTGGCAGACCAAGTGGAACAAAAATAGAAGATATATACAATGAATTGCATGATAAAGTCGATTATATAATTGATGGTGGCGAGTGCGATATAGGCTTGGAATCAACGGTGGTGAGAGTTGTTAATAACAAAGTTGATATATTGAGACCTGGAAAAATAACTAAAAAAGATATTGAAGCGGTCATAGCCGATGTTGAAGTAGATAAAAATGTTATGGGGCAAATTGGTGAAAATGAAAAGGTTTTATCTCCAGGAATGAAATATAGACATTATGCTCCTAAAACGAAATGTATTCTTGTATATGGTGAAGATGATGAAGTAGTGATTAGAAAAATAAATGAAATAGCAAAAGAACACAAAAAGGTGTTAGTTCTAGTATTAGATGAAGATGCAGATAAATTGAATATGTATGATACTATTGAAATAGGAAGTAGAGAAAACTTATTAGAAATATCACATAATATATTCTCTGCTTTAAGAGAAATTGATAAATATGGTGCTGAACTTGCGATAATTGAAGGCGTGAAACCGGAAGGGATTGGACTTGCAATAATGAACAGACTGATTAGAGCTTGTGAGCACAATTACATTATAGTTTAGGAGAAAAACTTTTTAAGTTTTTCTCCTTTTTCTGTGCTTATATTACCACAAAATTGAGAAAATTTCAAGTCTATTAAATTTTATTAGAGTGTGATATATGAATATAAGGTGATGAAAATGAGTGAAGATTTTAACCTTATATTAACTAATAAAAATACAAATATGGAAATTTCAAAAATTAGAGAGTGCAGTACTTTTCTATCGAAATACGGTCTGTGTTTGAGTGAAGATGAATTAGAACAAATAATAGAAAAACGAAGCGAGGCATTAAGACGAAGCGGAAGAATTGAACTTGAAGGATGGATTGTTAATAAGATGATAAAGGCTTTTTGCGATTCGTCGTATATATGTCAAGAGAATTTTGCAGACACGATTTGTGATTTGATAGAGATGTTTTATTATTATAAAACAGAAACCAAAAATTTAATATCGGATGATGAGTTAATCAACTTTATGCGAAAATATTATGAAGAATTTGCTCATGGCGATTTGGAATATTTGTCTGGTGAAGTGTTAGAAAAGATGAAGAAAAATATATTGCTTAAAAGACCTATAGATTTTGAGATTGAATAAAGGTGGTAGGAAAATGTTTTCAGATTTAGAAAAGAAAAGTATGATAAAGAGAAGTGAATTAGACGAGAAGGAATACATGGAATCATTGCTGAAAAAGGCATATACCATTGGACTAATCGATATGTCAAATATTTTCAATATACAAAATCAATTATTAGAACTTTTGAAAATTAAAGTGAAAAAATATATAGGCATAGAAAATTCTTCGATTTTGGCGGATGAAGCTAAAATAATAATGGAATCGAATATATATACGATAAACTTGTATCTTAAAGAAATAACACCAGATGAGGGAATACTTAAACTTGTGAATGGAAGAATCATTGATTTATATTATTCTGGTGTGAAAATATTAAAACGAAAAGTTTCACTTTGTAAAATCCTGTATCATAAAGTATTAAATACAATACTTCAAACAGAAAATGAAACGTATAATTCCACGTTAGTAGATGGTATAAATGCATTTTTCAGGATATATGACTTTGAGTATGATGCAAGAAATATTAAAATAACGGCGGATTATCCACTATATAATAATTTGTTTGGAAAACTGGAGGGTATAGAATTTATAGAGAATTATTTGAAGTCTTTATACTATGAGAATGTGTTTTGCAAGATGTTTTCAAAAGCTGAAATAGAAGAGGCTTTGTATGAGTATAATGAAAATTATTCGGAATTAGTAATAAATATATTTACAATAATATTTGTTAGAGCGGTATGTTCTAAAATAATTGAAAAAGAAAATGAAGTTTTGAGTTGGAATTGCGATAACAAGAAAAAGCTTTGCGAAGTATTGAGTGGAAAATCAAAAAAAGAAATATATGATGAAGTGCTTACAGCAAGCAGAAAAATCGAATTAAAAAATGTAAGTTTAAGAAAATATATAGAACAAGGTATCGGCAACATACAGTTCGAGATATATAGTGCGAGATATAGTTGATTATGTGTGTATGAAGTATTATAATAGTGATGTTTAAAAAGTAGAAATGGAGGTAGCATAAATGGAGAAAAGAGCGAAGAAATTTGTTTGTGGCAGTGTGTTGGCAGTTTTAACAATAGTGTTTACCGTTTTGGTAAAACTTGTTGATGTACAAGCAATTGGACCGGAAAATTCGGCAGTAGGTTTTGCTACTTTGAATAGCTTTGTATCTAGTGTTATTGGTTCAAATATGAAATGGTATCATATTACAGAAATGTTAGGATTAATACCGATTGTAGTTGTTCTTTTATATGCCATAGTTGGAGTAGTGCAATTAGTAAAAAGAAAAAGCTTGGCTAAAGTAGATAAGGAAATAATTAATCTTGGAATTTTCTATGTAATAGTTGCGGCTATATATCTTTTTTTTGAAAAATGTATAATAAATTATAGACCTATACTTATCGATGGAGTTTTAGAAGCTTCTTATCCGTCATCTCACACGATGTTAGCTATATTTGTTTGCGTGAGTGCAATCATTGTTAACAGAAGTTTGATTAAGAATAGTAATTTGAGAAAAATATTAGATGCATTTTTGTCAATAATTGGTGTGGCGGTTATTTTTGGAAGAGTGCTTTCTGGTGTACATTGGTGTACAGATATAGTTGCGGGAGCATTATTTTCAATTACTTTGGTAGAATTTTTTGGGGCTGTGTGTATGAAAAAAGAAACAAAATAAAATAATATTTACTAAATTATGAAACAAATGTATAATAAAGTAAGTCAAATAAACACTGAACTGTTTTGAGTTATTTTCGAAAGTTTGGTTATACTATAAAAAAATATGAAAGGATGAAGAAAATGAAAAAAACATGGATTATACTAATTTCGATATTAGTAGTTGTTGTGGTGGCAGTAGAAATAGCGATAATAGCAATGAAACCAAGGAAGAATGAGGATGGTACAATAAAGATTGAATCGCTTGGAGATATGAAAAAAACATTGGACGAGGTGTATAAAAACGCAATGACTGACCTGCCAGAAATAGATAATGAAAATATTGATATAAAAGATGAATATCAATTTTCAAGATATACTGGATTATCATCAAGTGCGGATGTTGAAGCGGTTATAGTGTCAGTTCCACTTATAAATGCACAAGCATATGAAGTTGCACTTATAAAAGTTAAAGATGGTGCTAATGTTGAAAAGATGAAACAGGAGATATTGGATAACATTGATATGAATATGTGGATTTGTGTTTCGGCAGAGAAACTATATGTTACAAATTATAAAAATGTAATATTCTTAGCAATGTCTAGTGAAGAATGGGCAAAACCTGTATATGAATCATTTAAAGAATATGTTGGTTCAAAAAATATTGGAAAAGAATTAGAAAAAACACAAGACAACCAAGATGTAGAGCTTCCACCAGAAATGATTGAAACTTCATCTATAGAAGTTCCAGTCATAATTGCACAATAAAAGAACAATAAGAGCAGAAAATCTTTGATTTTCTGCTTTCTTGTATCGGAGGATAAAAATGTTATTTACAAGTATTAGTTTTTTATATTATTTTTTGCCATTAGTTATAATTTTATATTTTATATTGCCAAAGAAAATGCGTAACATTGTACTGCTTATAGCTTCAATTGTTTTCTATTATTATGGAGAGCCAAAGTATATATACTTGATGTTAGCCGAAATATTGGTGGCGTATATAGGCGCAATTTTAATAGATAAATATAAAAAGAAAAGTATATTTGCTGTAACAATTGCTATACACATAATTTTGCTATGTATATTTAAGTATACCGATTTTATAATAGGTAACATAAATGCAGTGTTTAAGTCGCATATTTCATTGCTTAATTTAGCATTGCCAATAGGAATTTCATTTTATACATTTCAAATTCTTAGTTACGTGATAGATGTATATAGAGGTAAAGTTAAAGTTCAAAAGAATATTTTGAAGTTGGCTACTTATGTTATGCTGTTCCCACAATTGATAGCTGGACCAATAGTTAGGTATGAAACTGTAGAGGATGAACTTGATAATAGAAAGTGTGATTCTGAAAAATTTGCATATGGTGTAAGAAGATTTACTATTGGACTTGCAAAGAAAGTGTTAATAGCAAATTTGCTTGGAGAACTTTGCAACAAATTTACAATGTCTACAGAAAAGAGCATACTTTTTTATTGGATATTTGCAATAAGTTATATGCTACAAATTTACTTTGATTTTTCTGCATATTCTGATATGGCTATTGGTTTAGGAAGAATGTTTGGTTTCCATTTTCTTGAAAACTTTGATTACCCATATATATCTAAGAGTATAACAGAGTTTTGGAGAAGATGGCATATATCACTAAGTTCATGGTTTAGAGACTATGTGTATATCCCTCTTGGAGGCAACAGAAAAGGTTTGGCTAAACAAATTAGGAATATACTTGTGGTTTGGATGCTTACAGGAATTTGGCATGGTGCAAGTTGGAATTTTGTGATTTGGGGTCTATTGTTTGGTGTGTTACTTATAATCGAGAAAGTGTTCTTGGGTAAATATCTTGAGAAAGCACCTAACTTTTTAAGAAGACTATATGTACTTTTTATTGTTATGATTAGCTTTGTAATCTTTAATGCTTCAAGCATGAAAGAAGCTATTACGAATGTTGCAGGCTTATTTGGTGCAAATGGGGAAGTATTCGTAAATAGTTATACACTATATTATTTAAAGAGTTATCTAGTAACGATAATAATTGCAATAATTGGTGCGACTCCACTATTAAAGAATGTTATAGAGAGAATAAGTCAAAAAGAGCAATTGAAAAAAGTTGTAAATATACTAGAACCAGTGTGTATAGTAGCGTTGCTATTTGTTGCAACAGCTTATATTGTTGACAACTCATATAACCCATTTTTGTATTTTAGGTTTTAAGGAGGTAGGCTATGAGTGATAATGTAAAAAATGTTGTAACAACGGCATTGTTTATTATTATTATTTTTGCTATTTTTATAATTAATTTAGTGAAAGAGGATGAAGCAATATCAATATCAGAAAGAAGAAAGCTTCAACAATTTCCAGAGTTTTCACTTTCAAATTTGAATAATGGAACTTTTTTTGAAAAATTTGATAAATATACGATGGATCAATTTTTTCAAAGAGAAAATTTTAGAAAAGTGAAAACAGTGGTAGAATTAGATGTGTTTAAGAAGCAGGATTATAATAATATTTATGATGTTAATGGCTTTTTAATCGAACAACTTTATCCACTTAACGAAAAGTCTGTGCAGAATATGACAAATAAAATTAATGATATAAAAAATAAGTATTTGACAGAAGAAAACGATGTTTATTATACAATTATTCCGGATAAAAACTATTTTATAAATGAGAAAAATTTAAGATTGGATTATGATAAAATAGAAAAATTGATGGGACAAAATCTTGAGTGGGCTAAATATATAAATATTTTTGATACACTTGAACTGAATGATTACTACTATACTGATTCTCATTGGAAACAAGAGAAGATAAAAAAAGTAGCAAATAGAATCGCCGATGGTATGAATTTAAAATTGAGCTGGCCTTATACAGAAGAAAGCATAATTAAATTTAAGGGGGTCTATGCCGGCAGACTTCCACTTGAAACTAATGTTGATGAAATAAGAGTCTTAACAAATGATAATTTGGAAGAATGTTTAGTATATAACTATGAAACTAAGCAGACTACTAAAGTGTACGATATGAGCAAAACTACAGCTTATGATAAGTATGATGTTTATTTATCTGGTGCGGTTTCATTGTTAGCAATAAATAATCCGAACAATACTTCTGGTAAGGAATTGATTATATTTAGAGACTCATATGGAAGCAGTTTAACTCCATTATTGATAGAAGCATACAGTAAAGTAACTGTGGTAGACACAAGATATATATCACCAAAGATTTTAGAAGATTATATTACTTTCACAAACCAAGATGTGTTATTTGCATATAGCACTTTGCTAATAAACGATAGTGCATCACTAAAATAGAAATTAGGAGGAGAGCTTATATGAAGAATATAGAATTAAAAATCGAAGGAATGCATTGTACAGGATGCTCTATGAGACTTGAAAAGGTGCTTAATAATTTGAATGGAATACAAAAAGCTAGTGTGAACTTTGAAACAGGAAAAGCCAATATCGAATTTGACGAGAAAAAAACAAGCATTGAAGATATAAAATTAGCAATTGAGGATGCTGGTTTTAAGGGAGAGTAAAAATGAAAAAAGTATTATTAAAGATAGACGGAATGACTTGTTCTGCGTGTTCATCAGGGCTTGAAAAGTATTTAAATAAGCAAGATGGCATTAAGAGTGCAAGTGTTAATCTTATAATGAATAATGCTAATATAGAGTATGATGATGAAAAACTAACATTAGAACAAGTTGAAAAATTTGTGGAAAAGGCTGGCTTTACAAGCTTAGGAATTGATGATTTTGAAAAAGAAAAAAAGAAAGACTCGAATGAAAAGTATAAATTAATTAGTATTTCTGTCATATCTATTTTGACTTTATATATTTCTATGTCACATATGGTTGGATTACCAGTTATGCCTTTTTTAAACATGATGAAATATCCTGTAAATTATGCTGTTTCACTTTTAATATTGACGCTTGTTGTATTATTTTTAGGTAGAGACATATTAAAGAATGGTTATAAAAATTTAATACACAAAACTCCAAATATGGATACACTAGTTATGATTGGAGTTCTTGCAAGTTTTGTATACAGTCTTTATGCAACAATAGAGATATTAAAAGGACGTACGGAATATGTTGAAAGTTTGTATTATGAATCTGTTGCAGTTGTTATTTTCTTTATTAAAATAGGTAAATTTATTGAAAATAAAAATAAAGATAAAACAAAAGAAGCGTTACAAAATTTGATGAGTATAACACCTAATCATGCCACTGTAATGAAAGCTGGTAAAGAGGCTGTGGTAACGCTAGATGAGATAAAAAAAGATGATATTGTTATTTGCAAACCAGGAGAGAAAATTGCTGTTGATGGAGAAATAATTGAAGGCGAGACACATATAAATGAATCTTTTATAACTGGTGAAAGTGTACCACTGAAAAGAGTGGTGACTTCTAAAGTTATTGCTGGAAGCATAAATTATGAGGGAACCATAAAATATAGAGCTGAGAAGATAGGAAAAGATTCAACTGTTTCAGAAATAGTTAGATTGGTAGCAAATGCAACTTCAACTAAAGCACCAATTGCCAAGGTGGCTGATAAAGTTAGTGGATATTTTGTACCAACGGTTCTTGCAATATCTTTGATAGCTTTTGCAATATGGTTTGTAGTATCAAAAGATGTTAGAACGGCACTTAATATATTTGTGAGTGTATTGGTTGTTGCGTGCCCTTGCAGTCTTGGACTAGCAACTCCGCTTGCTATAGTTATTGCTTCGGGAAATGCAAGTAGAAAAGGAATTCTAATAAAGACAAGTGAAGCACTAGAGAATGCACATAAAGTAAAAACAATATGTTTTGATAAAACTGGAACCTTAACAACTGGAAATTTAAGTATTTCTAAAATATATAATTATAGCAATATGAGTGATGAGGAGTTGCTTAAGAAAATTGCAAGTGTCGAAAACGCATCAGAGCATCCTATTGCAAGAGCAATTGTCACAGGTGCTAAAAACAGAAATATTGAAATAGAAAGTATTGAAAATTTTACAGCATTAGTTGGATTGGGTGTTAGTGCTAACACTCTTGATGGTAAGAAAATTTTGATAGGAAACAAAAAATTAATGATACAGCAAGGAGTACAATTAAAAAATCAAAATGACGAAGATACTTTAACAAATGATGGAAATAGTATTTTGTTTGTGAGCATAGATAACAATTTAGTAGCTCTTCTTGGCGTTAAAGACGTTTTAAAGGAAAATGCTTCATCTGTTATCAAAGAGTTGAAAGAAAAGAAAATTGACGTTGTAATGCTAACTGGAGATAATGAAAAAACGGCAAACATTATTGCAAATCAACTTGGAATAGAAAAAGTGTTTTCAAATATTACGCCAAAAGAAAAAGCGATAAGAATAAAAGAACTAAAAGAAAAAGGCATTGTAATGATGTGTGGTGATGGAATAAATGATAGTGTTAGTTTGGTAACAGCTGATATAGGAATATCAATTTCATCTGGTACGGATATTGCAATGGATTCCGCTAGTGTTATACTTATGAAAGATAACTTAGAAAAAATAAATGATTTAATTGAAATTAGTAGAAAAACAATAAGAAACATAAAGCAAAATCTGTTTTGGGCATTTTTCTATAATGTGTGTATGATCCCAATTGCATGTGGAATTTTAGAGCCGTTTGGTATTACCCTAAATCCAATGATGGCTGCTCTTGCAATGACAGTTAGCAGCTTAACGGTTGTTTTAAACGCATTAAGGTTGAAAACTAATTAAATTTGTGATAATATATGACGATAGATAAAAAGACACATAGATGATTTTACATGGGTTGCTATTTTCAGCGACCCATAGGCAGAAAAAAGGAGGAAGAGAATGGGAGCTTTATTTTGGATTTTAGCCATAGCTTGTTTTGCATATGTGATAATAAATTTGGTTTTGAATGAAACTGCACAGGAAGAAACAGTGAGAGCAAAGCTTGTAAAGAAAGATATAGATACTGTTATTGATTCGAATAATATGATAAATACGAGTTACATATTAACGTTTGATATTGATGGAAAAACAAAAAGACTTGTGTGTGCATATAAGAATTATGAGCAATATGAAGAAAATCAAATTGGTACTTTGACTTATAAAAGAAACAAATTTGTTAATTTTGTTGTAGAAAAATAAGATGATTAGATACGTTGTTTGTGTTGGAGGCGTGAAATGAAAATTTCAACTAAAGGTAGATATGCATTAAGAGTTATGATTGATTTAGCGTTAAATGATAATGGAAGCTACATAACTTTAAAGGATATTGCAAAAAGACAAGACATTACGAATAAATATTTGGAACAAATTGTTGCTCTTTTAAATAAAGCAGGTTTCTTAGAAACTGCTAGGGGTAATAACGGCGGATATAAACTTGCAAGAAAGCCGGAGGAATATAACATAGGAGATATTTTGAGAGCAACTGAAGGAGATTTGGCGCCAATTTATTGTTTGACAGAAGATGGAGAATGTTTGAGAAAAAAGGAATGCAAAACATATTCTTTCTGGAAAGGATTAGACGATGTTATTAATGAGTACGTTAATAGCAAAACATTGAAAGATTTATTAAAGTAAAATGAAAATTGATGCTTAGAGTTCCCCTTGGGGCTCTTTTTTGTTTTATTTTAAATTCCTATTGACAAAGTAGGAAATGGATTATATAATTCATACTAAAATAGTATGAAAGGAAGAATAATATGAAAACAGTATATTTTGATAATGCAGCAACTACAAAGTTGGATGAAAAAGTTTTAGAGAGTATGATGCCGTATTTTGGAGAAAACTATGGCAATGCGTCATCTATATATAAACTTGCAAGAGACGCAAGAAAAGCGGTAGAAGAATCAAGAGAAAAGATTGCTAAAATTATAAATTGCAAGCCATCTGAAATATACTTTACAGCTGGTGGTAGTGAGAGTGATAATACAGCGATAAAAGGAATAGCTCGTAATTATAAAAATAAGGGAAATCATATTATTACGTCAAAAATAGAACATCCCGCAGTTTTGGATTCTTGTAAGGAATTAGAGAATGAAGGATTTGAAGTTAGTTATATTTCTGTTGATGAAAATGGAGTAATAAACCTAGAAGAATTAAAAAAGGCAATCAGACCAACTACTATTTTAATTACCGTAATGTTTGCAAATAATGAAATTGGTACAATAGAGCCAATAAAAGAAATTGGTGAAATAGCTAAAGATAATAATATATATTTTCATACCGATGCGGTACAAGCTATGGGAAGCTTAAAAATAGACGTTAAAGAATTAAACATAGATAGTTTATCTATGTCTAGTCATAAGTTTTATGGTCCAAAAGGTGTAGGAGCTTTGTATGTACGTGACGGCGTTGGATTTAAAAAGTATATTTCTGGAGGTCATCAAGAAAAAAACAAAAGAGCAGGCACTGAAAATGTTCCAGGAATAGTTGGTGTGGCGAGTGCTTTGGAACTTGCGTATTCTGAATTGGACGAACATAATGCAAAAATAAAAGAATTAAGGGATTATTATGAAAAGGAAATAGAAGAAAAAATTCCATATATAAAAATGAATGGCGATAGAGAAAAAAGATTACCGGGAAACAGTAATATATCATTTAGATTTATTGAAGGCGAGGGACTTTTACTAAATTTAGATTTGAAAGGTATTTGTGCTTCAAGTGGAAGTGCTTGTACTTCTGGCTCGTTAGATCCATCGCATGTTCTTTTAGCAATTGGCTTACCACATGAAATTGCACATGGCTCACTTAGAATATCAATAGGAAAGTATAATACAAAAGAAGAAGTGGATTATTTGATAGAGCAATTAGTAGAAATAGTAAGTAGATTAAGAGAAATGTCTCCTTTGTGGGAGAAATTTGTAGAGGAGGGTAAATAATGGATTATTCTGAAAAAGTTATAGAACATTACACAAATCCAAGAAACGTTGGAAAAATAGATGATGCATCTGGTATAGGAGAGGTTGGAAATCCTGTTTGCGGAGATATAATGAAGATGTTTATAAAAGTGGAGAACAATGTTATAGTTGATGTTAAATTTAAAACATTTGGTTGTGGAGCTGCTATTGCAACAAGCAGTATTTCTACAGAAATGATAAAAGGAAAAACTTTAGAAGAAGCATTGGCTTTGAAAAATGGTTATGTTGTAAAGGCATTAGATGGATTACCACCAGTTAAATTACATTGTTCAGTTTTGGCAGAAGAAGCAATACATGAGGCAATAGCAGATTATTATAGAAAAGAAGGCAAAATGTCTGAAGAGGAAATAAAGAAAAAATGCAATTTGAAAGAACATTCTTGTAAGGCGTGTGGTATTTAAACCTTTCTTATTGACTATCTCATATATTTTTATTAAAATAGCTTTGTGGGGATATAATAATATGTATATCTCGAATTTGTAAATATAAATGATGGTTTAATAGTGTAACCTTGAAAACTATAATTTGTAGGAGAGCGGGTAATTATATGAATAATGAAATGTATGAGATTATGAAAGATAAAAGAGGTTTTATAGCTGCACTTGACCAAAGCGGTGGTAGTAGTAGCAAAACTTTGAAGAGCTATGGAATTCCAGAAACAGAATATAATTCTGAAGAAGAGATGTTCAATTTAATTCACGAAATGAGGAAGAGAGTTTTTACTAGTAAAGCTTTCACAAATGAACATATTATTGGTGCAATATTATTTGAAAAAACAATGCTTTCAAAAGTAAATGGGGAATATACGGCTGATTATTTATGGAACCAAAAGCGAATTGTTTCATTTTTAAAAGTAGATAAAGGGTTAGCAGAACAAAGTAATGGTGTTAAATTGATGAAAGATATACCAGAACTTACAGAAGAATTAAGAGAAGCAAGAGAAAAGAATGTTTTTGGTACAAAGATGAGATCTGTTATATATGAACCAAATGAAGATGGAATAAGAGATGTAGTAAAACAGCAATTTGAATTTGCTAAAATAATATGTGATGCTGGACTCGTACCAATTATAGAACCAGAAGTTGATATAAATGCTCCTGAAAAGGAAAAATGTGAAGATATATTAAAGAGTGAGATTAAAAAGCAATTAGAAAATTGGAATAAAGAAGATAAGATTATGTTTAAGTTTACAATTCCTACTGTAGATAATCATTATTTAGATTTGTATGGTTATGAATGTGTCGTAAGAATTGTTGCATTATCAGGTGGATATGATATCGAAAAAGCAGTGGAATTGCTTGCAAAAAATAATAGAATGATAGCAAGTTTTTCTAGAGCATTACTACAAGATTTGAATGTAAACCAAACAGAAGAAGAGTTTGATGCAAAGTTGAATGATGTTATTGTTAAGATATATAATGCGTCAATCACCTAATTTTGTGTTATGAACAGAGCAAGGAGTTTTTTCCTTGCTCTGTTTTATTTTCCAAAAATTTTCAGATAAATATGGTCAAAAATTGTTGAAAAAAGTTTTCTAGTATGTTAAGCTTAAATCGATAAAAAAATATCGATTAAGGAGGTGCTATGTGAAAAATACTGTATATATTTCAAAAGCTTGCTTAGAAAGACTTCCCAAATACCTTAGAGTATTGAAAGATAATAGAAATGAAAATGTAGAATACGTTTCTTCAACTATTATTGCAAATGAATTGAATTTTAGTTCAATTCAAGTAAGAAAAGACTTAGCTTTAATAAGCAAAAATGATGGAAAACCTGGTAAGGGGTTTAATGTAGGAAAGCTTATAGAAGATTTGGAAGATTTTTTAGGCATAGATAATATGACTGATGCAATAATTGTTGGTGCTGGAAAACTTGGTCAAGCATTACTTAATTATAAAGGTTTTGAAAACAACGTAAATATTGTTATGGCTTTTGATAATGATAAGGAAAAATGTGACAACAAAAAGATTTTTTATATTAGCAAATTCGATGATTTAGTAAAACGAATGAACATTCATATAGGAATAATTACTGTTCCAAAAGAAGAAGCACAAAATGTTTGTGATATGATGATAAAAGCTGGAATAAGGGCGATTTGGAACTTTGCACCAATTAAGTTGAATGTTCCAAGCAATGTTGTGGTAAAAGATGAAGATTTATCAGGTTCTTTGCTTATTTTGTTAAAAGGTTTAAATAAAAAATAGAAAAGGAGAATGTTTGTATGATAGTAAAAGTTTGTGTTGGAAGTTCATGTCATTTGAAAGGTTCATATGATGTAATTCAAAAATTACAAAAATTGATAAGTGATAATAAGTTAGAAGATAAGGTTGAATTAAAAGCTAGTTTTTGCTTAGGAAATTGTTCAAATGGAGTTTCAATGAGAATTGATGAAGAGCCGGTTCTAAACGTTTCACCAAGTAATATTGAGGAAATTTTTCAAAATCAAATACTAAGTAAAGTGTAGGTGTTTTTAATGTTAAAATATTTAGATTTTAAAGAGGCTAAATGTAAGAACTGTTATAAATGCTTAAAGAATTGTCCTGTGAAGGCTATAAAGATAGAAGACAACCAAGCAAAGGTAATTGAGGATAGATGTATTTTATGTGGAAATTGCACATTGATTTGTCCTCAAAATGCTAAAAATGTTCATAGCGAATTAGAAGAAGTAAAAGCACTGTTGAAAAACAACAAAGTTATAGCAAGTGTTGCACCATCATTTATTTCAAATTTTGAATTGAACAATTTTGAGACTATAAATGAAGCCTTAAAAGAAGTTGGATTTTTCTTCGCTGAAGAAACGGCTAGGGGAGCAAAGTTAGTAACGGAAAAATATAGTGAGTTATTAAAAGAAAAGAAATATAAAAACTTTATCACTTCATGCTGTCCTGCTGTAAATACAATGATTAGTTTATATTATCCTGATGCTTTAAAGTATTTAGCACCTGTTGATTCACCTGCAATTGCACATGCAAAGTTGTTAAGGGAGGAATATCCTGATTGCAAAATTGTATTTGTTGGACCTTGTATAGCCAAAAAGAGAGAATGTAAAGAGTCTGGTATTATAGATGGTGTTCTTACATTTGAAGAAGTTGCAAAATTGTTTGAAGAAAATAATATTGAATTAAAAGATGAAAACGAAGAGGCAGACGTTTCATGGAATAAAGCGAGATTTTATCCTATTAGTAGAGGTGTAATAAAGTCTTTTGATAGATTAAATACAAATTATGAATTTATTGCAGTAGATGGTGTGGATAGATGTAAAGAAACTCTTGAAAAAATTGATGAATTAGACCATGTGTTTTTAGAACTTAATGCATGCGAACATTCTTGTATAAATGGACCATGTAGCCTTAAGAGAAATGAGAACTCAATAATAGCTAATTCGAAAGTTCGTAAGTATGTAAAAGAAAATAAAAAGGTAAGTAAAGGCGTTGACGAAGAAGAAAGCATAGATATTACACATGAACATAAAAAGCAAAACATGAAAGTTATAGAACCAACAGAAGAACAAATAAGGGCTGTTTTAGAAAAAACGGGCAAATACACCAAAGAAGATGAACTAAATTGTGGAGCCTGTGGCTATTCAAGTTGTAGAGAGAAAGCTTGGGCTGTTATAAATGGCTTTGCAGATGTAGAAATGTGCTTACCATATATGAGAGAACGAGCAGAAAGCATGTCTTATGAAGTGATTCAAAATAGTCCTAATGGAATCGTAGTAATCGATGAAGCATTGAATATTACTGATATAAATGCTAAAGCTAAATCTTTACTTGGAATTAGTAAGTTTCGACCTAATACTGAATGTGTATTAGATTATATAAAAGATAATGCGGATTTTATAGAAGCTTTATCTAAGGGCGAAAATATTTATTCAAAGAAAATAAAAATTGAGGCTACTAATTCTTATGTTGAACTATCAATAACACATATTAAAAATCATAATATGATGTTTGCAATTTTAAAAGATATAACAGAAAAAGTTAATTATAATAATAGATTGCAAGAAGTAAAATTAGAAACTATAGCTACAACCGATGCCGTTATAAAAAAGCAAATGAGAGTAGCTCAAGAAATTGCATCGCTTTTAGGTGAAACAACAGCTGAGACAAAAGTTGCTTTGGTAAATTTGAAAAAAACTTTAAATGAAGATAATGAGGGTGATTAGTGATGGGGCTTTTTCTTGAATATGGCTATACGTCTTTTAACAAATTTGGTGAAGAGTTATGTGGAGATAGAGTCTCTATAGTAAAGAAAGATGATTATACAACTTTGGTTCTTGCTGATGGACTTGGAAGCGGGGTTAAGGCTAATATCTTATCAACATTAACATCAAAAATTTTAAGCACAATGGTTTCAAACAATATTCCAATGGAGGAATGTATAGAAACTATAGTGGAAACATTACCTGTTTGCAAGGAAAGAGGTGTGGCATACTCAACTTTTTCGGTGATTCATTTAAATAATGAAGGTGTAGGCTATATGTTTGAGTTTGATAATCCACAATGTATATTTTTTGAAAATGGTAGATTTAAAGAACTAGAAAGAGAAGAACTTACAATATTGAACAAAAAAATATACAAGTCAGAGTTGAAATTAAAAGATCAAGACATGATACTTGTTATGTCAGATGGTGTGCCTCACGCAGGTATTGGCAAAACTATGAATTTAGGCTGGCAAAGAGATGATATAGTTGAATATTTAAAAGAAAATATAAAACCAGATATGTCTGCAAGATGTGTTGCAAACATTTTAGCTAGTGCAAGTAAGGCTTTATATATGAATGAACCTGGTGATGATACAACAGTAGCTGCAATAAAAATTCGTGAGGAACAATGTGTGAATATAATGATTGGTCCGCCAGTGAGAAGAGACGAGTGTGAGCAGTATGTAGAAGACTTTTTGAGTAAAGAAGGAATTAGAATTGTTTGTGGTGGTACAACATCACAAATTGTTGCAGAACATTTACACGAAAAAGTTGAAACAGAATTGAATTACGTTGATTGTGATTTGCCACCAATTGGGTATATTAAAGGAATTGATTTAACAACAGAAGGGGTATTGACATTAAGGAGGTTAATAGAGCTGTCTGAAGAATATTTAAGAACAGACAGTGATGTTCCTAAGAATTATTTGAGAAAAGATGGTGCTTCTTTGATTGCAAACTTTTTGTTTGAAGAAGCAACAGATATAAACTTTTTTGTAGGTCAAGCTGTGAATGAAGCACACAGCAATTTACCGATAAATAGTACATTGAAATTTAAGTTGGTTGATACTTTGTCAGAAAACTTAAAGAAAATGGGAAAGAGAATAGAAATAAGATATTATTAAGGATGTGATTAAATGAAAACTTTTGATACGTATGTGCAACAATTAAAATATCAAGTCTTGAAGGAAGTAATCAAGAGAGCTTATGATGATAAATTAGACACGTGTTATAGAGAGATTCCAAAGATTATATCTCCTGGTCCAAAGCCAATCGCACGTTGTTGTGTATATAAAGATAGAGCGGTTATAGAAGAAAGGATTGCGCTTGCAATGGGGGGAGATAAGGAAAATCCTAACTCTGTTGAAGTTATAGATATTGCTTGTGATGAATGTCCTGTTGAGGGAATATATATTACGCCCGCTTGTAGAGGTTGTCTAGTACACAGATGCGTTGAAGTATGTCCAAGAGGTGCAATTAGCATAGTAAACCATAAAGCTGTTGTTGATAAAGAAAAATGTATTGAATGTGGTAAATGTACTACGGTATGCCCATATTCGGCAATTATTATGCAAAAGAGACCATGTATAAAAGCATGTAAAGTTGATGCCATTTCCATTGATGAAAATAAAAAAGCTAAAATTGATAATGACAAATGTATTTCATGTGGAGCATGTGTATATCAATGTCCTTTTGGTGCAATTTCAGATAAATCATTAATTTTAGAAACAATAGATATTTTGAGAAAATCAGAAAATAATAAGAAGTATAAAGTTTATGCTGTTATAGCACCATCAATTGCAGGACAATTTGATAATGTGACGCCAGAACAAGTTGTTACAGGAATAATGAAACTTGGTTTTCATCAAGTTGTAGAAGCAGCAATTGGTGCTGATATAGCACTTTACAATGAGGCAAAAGAATTAAAAGAAAAAGGTGTTTTAACGACGTCATGTTGTCCATCTTTTGTAATGTATGTAGAAAAGAATTTTCCAGAATTAAAAGAGTATATTTCTAGTAGTGTATCACCTATGGTATATGCAGCAAAACTTATAAAGAATGCAGATCCAACAGCAAAAGTAATTTTCATAGGTCCATGTACTAGTAAAAAACTAGAATATAACTTAGAGAAAACAGAAGGTGCAATTGATTCAGTTATTTCTTTTGAAGAGCTTCAAGCATTTTTTGATGCCAGAGAGATAGACATTGAGTCTTTAGAGGAAACTGCTTTGAATAATGCTTCTTTCTATGGTAGAATTTTCGCAAAATCTGGTGGAATAAAAGAAGGTATTGAAAAAGTTGCAGAGCAATACTTTGATATGCATGACGTTAAAGCTGTTGCAATGAATGGAATACAAGATTGTAAAATGAATCTTCTAAAATTAAAAATGGGAAAAGCTTTGGAAAACTTTTTTGAGGGAATGGCTTGTGATGGAGGTTGTTTAAATGGTGCGCTTTGTATACACCATGGACCTAAGAATGTTATAGAGATAGACAAGTTTGGTAAGAGAGCTAAAGAGCAAAACATAAAAAATTCGGTAGACTTATATGATTTAAATAATAAAGAAAAGTAATAGGAGGTAAGATGTATGAATAAGAAATATCCTGTTGTTGATAACGTGGATACATTAAAAGAAGTTATTGCAAAGGTTAGAGAAGCGGAGAGAGAATTTGCAACTTATTCCCAAGAAAAGGTTGATGAAATTTTTAAGGCGGCGGCAATTGCAGCTAATATGGCGAGAATTCCGCTTGCAAAATTGGCAGTTGAAGAAACAGGCATGGGAATAGTTGAAGATAAGATTATTAAAAACCATTATGCTGCAGAATATATTTATAACAAATATAGAAATGAAAAAACTTGTGGAGTTGTAGAAGAAGATAATATTTATGGATTGAAGAAAGTACTTGAACCAGTTGGTATTCTTGGTGCTGTAATTCCTACAACTAACCCAACATCAACAACAATATTTAAAACGTTGATAGCATTAAAAACAAGAAACGGAATTATAATAAGTCCTCACCCAAGAGCTAAGAAATCAACAATAGAGGCTGCAAAAATAGTCTTGGAAGCAGCTGTTAAGGCTGGTGCTCCAAAGGGAATAATTGCTTGGATTGATGTACCATCACTTGATTTAACAACAACATTAATGCAATCAGTTGATTTGATACTTGCAACAGGAGGACCTGGCATGGTTAAATCTGCTTATTCAAGTGGAAAACCAGCATTAGGAGTTGGAGCAGGTAACACACCGGCAATTATTGATGATTCGGCAGATATAGTACTTGCAGTAAACTCTATAATTCATTCTAAAACATTTGATAATGGAATGATATGTGCTTCTGAACAATCAGTAATTGTTTTGAAGAATGTATATGATAAAGTAAAAGACGAATTTAGTAAAAGAGGATGCTATTTCTTAAATCCAGAGGAAACTGAAAAAGTAAGAAAGACAATTTTAATAAATGGTGCATTAAATGCAAAAATAGTTGGACAAAAAGCAGTAACAATAGCAAAACTTGCTGATGTAGATGTTCCGGATACAACAAAAATATTAATTGGTGAAGTTGAGAGTGTTGATTTATCTGAAGAATTTGCACATGAAAAATTATCTCCAGTACTTGCAATGTATAAAGCAAAAAATTTTGATGATGCAATTACAAAGGCAACTAAATTGATAGAAGATGGTGGATTTGGACATACATCATCATTATACGTAAACACACTTACAGAAAGTGAGAAAATAGAAAGATTCTATAATACGATGAAAACATGTAGGGTGCTAATTAATACACCATCTTCACAAGGTGGAATAGGAGATTTGTATAACTTTAAATTAGCACCATCGTTGACACTTGGATGTGGTTCATGGGGCGGAAATTCTGTATCAGAAAACGTAGGAGTAAAACATTTATTAAATATAAAAACAGTCGCTGAAAGGAGAGAAAATATGCTTTGGTTTAGAGCACCTGAAAAGGTATATATTAAGAGAGGTTGTTTGCCAGTAGCTTTAGAAGAATTAAAAAATGTAATGAATAAAAAGAAAGCATTCATAGTAACAGATACATTCTTATTCCAGAATGGATATACAAAATGTATAACAGATAAATTGAATGAAATGGGAATAGAGCATACAACGTTTTCAAACGTTGAACCAGATCCAACACTTGCTTGTGCAATCGAGGGAACAAGAGCAATGAATGAATTTAAACCAGATTGTATTATTGCTGTTGGCGGTGGAAGTGCGATGGATGCTGCAAAAATAATGTGGGTTATGTACGAACATCCTGAAGTTGAATTTATGGATATGGCAATGAGATTTATGGATATAAGGAAGAGAGTATACACATTCCCTAAGATGGGAGAAAAAGCATATTTTATAGCAGTTCCAACATCTGCTGGTACAGGCTCAGAAGTTACTCCGTTTGCGGTTATTACAGATGAGAAAAGCGGAACTAAATATCCTCTTGCAGATTATGAATTAATGCCTAAAATGGCTATTGTAGATGCAAACATGATGATGAATGCTCCAAAAGGATTGACATCAGCATCTGGAATAGATGCAGTAACGCACTGCTTGGAAGCATATGCCTCAATGATGGCAACAGAATATACAGACGGTATGGCTATAGAATCTATAAAAAATATATTTAAGTATTTACCAAGTGCCTATGAGAATGGAGCAAATGACCCTGTTGCGAGAGAAAAAATGGCAAATGCTGCAACTATGGCAGGTATGGCTTTTGCAAATGCATTTTTAGGAGTATGTCACTCTATGGCGCACAAACTTGGTGCATTCCATCATATTCCACACGGAATTGCAAATGCATTAATGATAGAACATGTTTTGAGATTTAACAGCGAAGAAGTTCCAACAAAAATGGGAACGTTTCCACAATATGATCATCCACATACATTAAGAAGATATGCAGAAGTTGCAGAAGCTTTGAATTTAGGTGGAAATACAGATGAAGAAAAATTAGAAAAATTAATTACTGCTATAAATGATTTAAAAGAAAAAATAGGTATTAAGAAAACAATTAAAGATTATGGCGTTGATGAAAAATATTTCTTAGAAACACTAGATGATATGACTGAACAAGCATTTGATGACCAATGTACAGGTTCAAATCCAAGATATCCACTAATGGAAGAAATAAAAGAGATGTATTTAAAAGCATATTATGGAGGTGAAAGATAATGGAATATAATTTGAATAATCCAATTGCAGAAAGACCAACAAAAACGGTTTATAAAGATGGAGATAAAACAATAAAACTATTTGTTGAAAACTATTTAGAGTCTAATATCTTAAATGAAGCATTAAATCAAGCAAGAGTAAAAGAAGCGACAGATTTGAATATTCCAAAATTAATTGAAGTTGGAAAAATAGGAAATAGATGGGCTCTTGTATTTGAATATATAGAGGGGACACCTTTAAATAAATTGATGGAAGAGCATCCTGAAAAATTAGATGAATATTTGAATATGTTTGTAGACATTCAACTAAATGTTTTGTCGCATACAGTTCCATTGCTAAACAGAATAAAAGATAAATTTAGGAGAAAATTAACAGCGACAAGTTGTATTGATGAAAATACAAAATTCGATTTATTGCAAAGACTTGAAGGTATGGAAGAACAAACAAAATTATGCCATGGAGATTTTAATCCAAGTAATATAATAATAAGAGATGATGGAAGTGCATATATTATAGACTGGGCGCATGTAACTAAAGGAAGCGGTGCTGCTGATGCAGCAAGAACATTTTTACTATTTTCAATGGATGGAAAAGATGAATTAGCCAGAAAGTACATTGAACTATTTGCAGAAAAGAGTAAGATAGCAGTAAAAGATGTTCAAAGATGGTTACCAATAGTTGCAGCTACACAGATGACAAAAGAAAAAGCAGAAGAACAAGAATTTTTAAGTAAGTGGATAAATGTGGTTGAATATCAATAAAAATAGACTGAAAAATTGGCTAGTGGAAAAGTCGTCATAACACAAGCCCTCCTTGAATACAATTAACTAAAGCGTATTTAAGGAGGGGTTTTACGTGGGTAAGCTATACATAGAGGAACGTGCGGTAAACCTAGCACATTATATTATAGATAATAAAGATACAGTAAGGGGTGCCGCCAAAAAATTTGGAATAAGCAAAAGTACAGTACATAAGGATGTTACAGAACGCCTTAGAAAGATAAACCCTGCGCTTGCAGATGCTGCAAAAAAAATTTTGGATGAGAATAAAGCGGAAAGACACATAAGAGGTGGGGAAGCCACAAGATTAAAATATACAGGAAGCTAAATTTAATAAATTTTAAATAGTAGGCAGAATTGTCTGCTATTTTTTGTATAATAAATAAGCAATGAGAAGGTCTTTGAGAGGAATATTAAAAATATATAGATAATTTGTTACAAATCAAATATAATTATAATAATAAGAGTTTTAGGAGTGGTTATATGTATAAAATGATTCCCCAAAATATAATACAAAAAAATATGAATAACATAATACAAAGTGAGTTCTTTTGTGACTTGTATAATAGAATTTGTGAAACTGATGAATTGAATTTGATGGAAGAAAATTCGGCTAAAGTTTTTAATACTGCACTATTTGCGTGTCAACTAGTGGAAAGAGGAGAAACTATAAAAGCTATAATGATAGATTTGCTAAAGAATGCAGATTATGGGTATGGTGGTACTTTATCAGTAAGCGCCTATGAAGAAGAGATGTACTTGAAAACTCTTCAAAAATATGATGAGTCATATTTAGAGAATGGTCATGAAAAAATGATAGAGAGATTAAAGCACGGAGTTGCTGTTCATTTTACAACACCACGAATACTAGAAAAAATAGAAAGAGACGGTTGCTTTCGTGCATACAATAGCATGTTTTCAAAGGAAGCAGAAGAGAAAATAATTGCTGCTCAAAAATATCAGCAGGAACATGATAGTACTGCAGAAAAAACGGGAAGAGTTTTGTCACAAGGCTTTGGTTTTTCAAAGGGAATTAGTATGGCGTCACAAACAAATTCTTTTTGGATGAATCATACACCAGAAAGTTTAACATTTCTATTTGGTGGAAAATTATATACACGTAATAAAGCAGGAGCAATGCAACATGTTATGGAAGCGACTTCATCACTCCCAGATGAACAAAAAAAAGAAGTATGCGAATTACTAGAAAATATTTGGGATGATCTGGTAGGTGAAGATAAGAGTCTTGGATGTGTTTTAATAGATAGGGATGCTTTAGAGTACGAAAAGGTAACATATTGGAATGAAACACCACCTAGAGTTGAAGAACAACGTCCATATAGGGATGGAACGTTAAATAGCTTAAACTCAATGGAAGATTCAAGATATGGAAAGGATATTCCAGTGTCTGGACTAAAACTCTTAAAAGTGCCTTCAATATATCAGTTGGAGATGTATAGAAGAGAACATCCTATATTAGAGGAAGATAAAATAAAACCAGATATTCCGGTTTTTGAAGAAGAACTAGATATGGATTTTAGTGACTTGAGTGATGATCCTATGGATGAGATTTAGGAGATGTGCTTGTTAGAGCTTTGTTGATTTTTTTAATGTTTTTGTATATAATAACAGCAGGTGATTTGAATGGAACATAAATTTGATGAATTCTTTTATGATAGTAGTAATAGTATAAATAAAATACATGCCAAGATTATAATGCCAGATAATATAGATGAAATAAAAGGCGTAATTCAGTTTTCGCATGGCATGTGTGAGTATATAGAAAAGTATAGTAATTTTATAGACTTTGTAATTTCTAGCGGATATGTTTTTGCGTGTAATGACCATTTAGGTCATGGAAGTTCATTGAAAGATGATACGGAACGAGGCTTTTTTGCAAGCAAAGACGGATATAAATATATGGTGGAAGATGTTCATAAATTAACACAGATAGTGAAAAAGAAATTTCCAACAAAACCATATTTTTTATTAGGTCATTCAATGGGTTCTTTTATTGCTAGGTGCTATGCTGCAAAGTATGGTTGTGAACTAAATGGCTTGATGCTTTGTGGAACTATTGGTCCTCAATGGATGGTTGATGCAGGAATACAATTGGCTGATACAATTATACAAAGAAAAGGTCCTTTGTACCGAAGTAAAAAGTTGGACAGGCTTTCTTTTGAATTTGCAAACATCAATTTTGAACCAATAAAAACAAAATATGATTGGACTTGCAGTGATGAAGAAGTTGTTAAAGCGCATGCTGCTGACGAAAAAGCTAATTTTATTTTTACAGCCTCTGGTTTCAAAGATTTATTCTATCTAGTTAAATTATGCAATGATGAAAAGTTCATAAGAAATACGCCTAAAGATTTACCGATGTTTATTTTTTCTGGAAGTATGGATCCTGTCGGCGAAAATGGAGTTGGTGTGAAAAAGGTATATGAGCTTTATAAAAAGATAGGAATAAAAGAATTAGAATTCAAATTATATGAAGGGAAAAGGCATGAAATGCTTAATGAAACGAACAAATTAGAAGTATATAATGATATTTTAAATTGGATGGATGTTGTTAAATTCGTTTCTGAATAGTGAGGTTGCATATGTGGTATATTTTACTTGCAATTATTTTAATAATGATAGTATATTTTCTTTACTTTAAAGATTATGTTGAAGTGAAGAAAATATTTAGAATACTTATAAAGACCCTTGATACAAGAGATTTATTGATAATGAAATTAGTACCTGAGGTTAAGAATAAAAAGGAAAGAGCCGAGATTATAAAACTTGTAGATAGTAGAATGAAAAGTAAAAAAATGAGTTATACTGAACAAATAAAATTAGATGTTGAATTGAATGATAAATTAAAGGGTGTGTATTTAGATTTAGAGAAGGAAAAAGATAATCCAGTAATAAAAGCTACTTTGACTAATGCTTTTGAATTGGAAAAGACATTAAAAAAGGTACGTGATGAATATAACATGGCAGTAGAAAAATATAACATGAACCTTATAATGCACAAGTTTGTATGTATGAGGATAATTAGAATGAAGCCATTAGATATTTATGGTAAAATTAGTCATTTGGAAGTTCACTAATTATTGGTGTGTTGTTTGGAATATTTCCAGCGTATAAAGCAGCAAGTTTAGATCCAATTGTAGCTCTTAGAAGTAATTAAAAAAGCGGAAAACTTTTGTTTTCCGCTTTTCTTTAATTATTGATTGTTTCTTCTAGCATTTTTCTTTGCAATTCTGCATTCTTTACATCTGATTGGATCATTTTCAAATCCTTTTTCAGCGTAGAATTGTTGTTCACCAGCTGTGAAAACAAATTCAGCACCACAATCTTTACATGTTAATGTCTTATCTGTGTATTCCATGTTATGAGACCTCCTTTTATAATAATGGTGAAATATTGACGATTTTCCACTTTATAAAAAGAAGGACAAATTATCGATATTTAAACCGTACTTCTTCAAGTACAGAAGCACTATATCACAAAATATGGAAAATTACAAGTATAAGTTTAAAGAAATATCTTTATCAGATTGACAGGAACACCTGTTTATGATAGATTGTACGTATAGATTGGGAGGTTGTATATGGATAACGAAAATGAGAGAATTATTTGTCCAGGCCTTGAAAAAGAAGATGTTGATACTGAGACTAGTTTGCGACCAAGGGTCTTGGAAGATTATATAGGACAAGATAAAGTAAAAGAAAATTTGAAAATATTTATAGATGCTGCAAAGCAAAGAGGAGAACCTTTAGATCACACTTTATTATATGGTCCTCCTGGACTTGGAAAAACAACACTTTCAAATATTATTGCAAATGAGATGAATGCAAATATTAGAATAACATCTGGACCAGCAATAGAAAAACCTGGAGATTTGGCGGCACTACTTACAAATTTGGCACCGGGTGATGTACTATTTATAGATGAAATTCACAGATTAAACAGAAGTGTTGAAGAAATATTATACCCAGCACTAGAAGATTTTTCGCTAGACATTATTATCGGCAAAGGACCTAGTGCAAGGTCTATAAGACTTGATTTACCTAAATTTACACTTATTGGTGCTACTACTAAAGCTGGTAGTTTGTCTTCACCATTAAGAGATAGATTTGGGATTATACATAGATTAGAGCTATATAACGTGGAACAATTACAGACGATAGTAAAACGTTCGGCAAGTATACTTAAAATCGAAATTACAGATAAAGGTGCTAGAGAAATAGCATCGCGTTCTAGAGGAACGCCTAGAATTGCTAACAGATTATTAAAACGTGTGCGTGATTTTGCACAAGTTCAAAATAATGGTGTAGTAACAGATGAAGTTGCTGATAGGGCTTTGTCAAACTTGGAAATAGATAAGTTGGGACTTGACAATGTTGACAGAAGGATGTTGGATACTATTATAAAGAAATTTGCTGGCGGACCAGTTGGTGTTGAAACGCTTGCCGCCTCTATTGGAGAGGATATTGATACTATTGAAGATGTTTATGAACCATATTTAATGCAAATAGGTTTCTTAAACAGAACACCAAGAGGAAGAACTGCGACAATAGATGCATATAAACATATGGGAGTTGAATTTGATGGAAAATAGGATATTATTACATACATGTTGTGCACCTTGTTCAACGTATGTGGTTGATAAATTAAGAAAAGATGGATACGGAGATATTACGTCATACTGGTATAACATAAATATACATCCATATACAGAATATAAAATGAGAAGAGATACATTAATCGAATATGCAAAAACGATAGAACTTCCATTAATAGTTGAGGAAGACTACGGTATTAGGGAATTTACTAAAAATGTTGTTAATAACATAGATGGAAGATGCGAATTTTGTTATCGCTCAAGATTGGAAAAAACAGCAAAATATGCGGTGGAGAATGGATTTGATACTTTTAGTACGACTCTTTTAGTTAGTCCGTATCAAAAGCACGAATTAATAGTAAAGATTGCAAATGAAATGGCTGATAAATACAATATTAAGTTCTTATATCAAGATTTTCGTGAGGGTTTTAGAATAGGACAACAGATGGCACGTGATGCAGGCTTATATATGCAAAAGTATTGCGGATGCATATATTCAGAGGAAGATAGGTATAGTAAACAAATAACGAAAGATAAAGAGAATACCGTAGCGGAGCGCAATGTGCTCCATTACGAAATGTGAGGAGATATAAATGAAAAAGTTAGTTGCAATTGATGGAAATAGTATTATGAATAGAGCTTTTTATGGCATTATGAATTCAAGACTTTTAGTAACAACTGATGGAACATATACAAATGCGATATATGGATTTCTTTCAATATTATTTAAATTATTGAATGATGAAAAACCAGATTATGTATGTGTTACGTTTGATTTGAAAGCACCAACTTTCAGACATATAAAATATGATGGTTATAAGGCAACAAGAAAGGGAATGCCAGATGAATTAAGAGTGCAAATGCCGATTATAAAAGAAGTTTTACGTGCTATGAACATACCAATTTTAGAATTGGAAGGATATGAAGCGGACGATATATTAGGAACTCTTGCTAAATACGGTGATGAACATGATATACAAGTTTTGCTACTCACGGGAGATAGAGATTCGTTACAACTTGTTTCAAATAATGTAACGGTTAGGATACCAACTACTAAAATGGGAACTACAGAAAGTACGGACTATACTCCAGCAATTGTAAGAGAAAAATACGGAATAGAGCCAATTCAATTTATACAGATAAAGGGATTAATGGGCGACACTTCTGATAATATTCCAGGCGTACCAGGCGTTGGAGAAAAAACGGCATTTGGACTAATTACAAGATATCATGATATTGATACCATATATAATGCACTAGATAGTGGAGAAGAATTAGATGGCATCAAATGGAAATTAAAGGAAAAATTGATTGAAAATAAAGATTTGGCATATTTATCAAAAGATTTAGGAACCATTTTTAAAGAAGTTCCTATTGAAATTAATTTGAATGAATTAGCAAGGAAAGATTTTAATAAAGAACAGCTGTATAATTTGTTTTTGAAGTTACAATTTAGAAATTTTATAGAAAAATTAGGACTTAATAATAGTGTGAAAAATGAACTAGAACCTGAAGTTATAGATACTAAGTTAGAGATAAAAAATATGTCTGATTTGGATATGAATGTAAGCGAGATTGCATACTACTTGAGTGATGGACTTGCTGTTTTTGATGGAGAGAATGTATTTTATACAAATGAAGTAACTAATGAATTGTTAAAAAACATATTTGAAAGCAGTGCATTAAAAATTGGGTTTGAAGAAAAAGAAACATATTTAAAGTTGAAACGCCAAGGGATTGAACCTAAGAATATGATGTTTGATTTGTCAATTGCATCTTACGTTTTGAATCCTTCAAAGGATAGTTACAAGTTAAATGATATGATTTTAGAAGAGCTTGGAGTAATGGTCGACGAAGAACAAAAAGAAGAACAGATAATGTTAAGTGGCTTTGAGCAGAGAACAAAAGACAATAAAGAACAAAGTGCCAAATATGCAAGATATATTTATATGTGTAAAAACAAATTGACTGATAAATTGAAAGAAAAAGAACAATATAAATTATTTAATGAGATTGAAATGCCTTTGGTAAGGGTTCTGGCTGAGATGGAATACAAGGGCGTATTAGTTGATAAAAAGATGTTAGAAGAATATTCTTTATCATTGGGCAAAAAAGTGGATGCTTTGGTAAAAGAAATTTGTGACTTGGCAGGCGAAGATTTTAATGTTAATTCTACTAAGCAACTTGGTGTTATATTATTTGAAAAATTAGGTTTGCCAGTAATAAAGAAAACAAAGAGTGGATATTCAACTGATGTTGATGCACTTGAAAAGTTAAAAAATGAACATCCAATTATAGAAAAAATATTAGAATATAGGACTCTTAGTAAGTTAAAAGCTACGTATGTTGACGGAATGTTACCACTTATAAATGGAGAAACAAAGAGAATACATGCAAACTTCAAACAAACAGTAACAGCAACTGGCAGAATTAGTTGTACAGACCCTAATTTACAAAACATTCCTATTAGAACAGAATTGGGCAGAGAACTTAGAAAAATATTTATTGCTCCAGAAGGATGCAGTTTTATTGACGCGGACTATTCTCAAATAGAACTTAGAGTGCTTGCCCACATTTCTGGAGACGAAACAATGATAGAGGCGTTTAAGAATGGTGAGGATATCCATGCTATTACAGCCTCACAGGTTTTTGGTGTACCATTGGAAGAAGTTACAAAACAAATGAGGAGTGAAGCAAAAGCTGTTAACTTCGGAATTGTTTATGGTATTAGTGATTTTGGATTAGCAAGTAATATTGGAATAAATCGTAAAAAAGCGAAGATTTATATAGAAAAGTATTTTGAAAAGTATCCTAACATAAAAAAATATATGGATAGTGAAAAAGAAAAATGTAAAGAGCTTGGATATGTTGAAACATTATGGGGAAGAAGGAGATATGTTCCGGAAATAAAATCAAACAATTTTAATGTAAGGCAATTTGGAGAACGTGTTGCAATGAATGCGCCAATTCAGGGAACAGCAGCTGATATTATCAAAATAGCAATGGTTAATGTCTTTGATGAATTAAAGAAAAACAACTTGAAATCGAGACTGATACTCCAAGTACATGATGAATTAGTAATAGAAGCGCCTGATGATGAGGTTGAAACGGCTAAAGAGATTTTGGTAAATTGTATGGAGAATGTGATAAAACTAAAATTGCCATTAAAAGCAGAGGCACAGGTAGGGAAAAATTGGTATGAAGCACATTAACACTTGACTGTTGACATAAAATGAAGTATAATGCGGTAGAATAATAATGCTAGGAGGAATCGTAATGATGACTATCATGGATTTGTATTTGAAGTTGGCATCAGAATGGAAAGCACAGAATATTAAGCGTGCAGAGGTAATGCGGAAGATTACTGGAATTCAGAATATCGAAGTAGCACATGTGATTTACAGTCAAACTCAAGGAAAGGCTAAAATCTGTGCTCAGGGAGTAAAGCGTTATGAGTGGGAAATTTCGGGATTGCAAAATATTAAGGCATGCTCACCAGATTCTCGTTTTCCTGTAAAGACATTGAATGCCAAGGCGGTAAGCAGAATTGTGAATTGCAAGAGTAACGGTCCCACCTTTCAAGGTTGTACCAAGGTAAGGGGGCGTTTTGTATGCATTTCTTCTAGACCGGATATGCTTGTTTTTTCAGTGGAAGGCTTTGAATCGATGGTGCTTGGAATTGAGTACAGATACGGTGAAGTTTTTGAGATGGAAAGTGTTTTCGCAACTGAAAAATATCCGCTGAATGTAAGTTATGTGCCGATGATGGCTGAAATTTTGGAGTCTTCTTTTGATGAGGATACTGCTGAGTAAAGAAAACCGCCCTTTTTAGGGCGGTTTTTTGTGACTGCCGAAAATATGCTCATGAGTAGCGATCAGCACAAAAACTGTTACCAAATGTTGAATTAAATGTTGATTTATTGGGAAAAATAGAATATAATTTATGCGGAATAATTTGAAAGAAAGGTGTACAAAATGCTAGAATTAAAAGATATTTATTTTAGTAGAGATAATAAAGATATATTAAACGGAATTAGTCTTAATATAGAGGAGGATAGTTTTACAGCGGTCACTGGTCCTAATGGGTCAGGAAAATCCACCCTTGCTAAGATTATTATGGGAATTGAAAAGCCTGATAAAGGGCAGATACTTTTTGATGGCATTGATATAACAAATAAAAGCATAGATGAGAGGGCAAAAATGGGAATTGCATTTGCATTTCAACAACCGGTTAAGTTTAAAGGAATCACAGTATATGATATAATAAAGCTTTCTGCACAGAAGGATATAAATAAAGCAGAGGCTTGTGAAATTCTTTCTAAAGTTGGTTTGTGTGCCAAAGAGTACGTCGATAGAGAGATTAATGCTTCATTATCTGGTGGAGAACTAAAAAGGATTGAAATTGCTTCTGTAGTTGCAAGAGGTTCTAGACTTACTGTGTTTGACGAGCCGGAGGCAGGAATTGATCTTTGGAGTTTTAATGATTTAATAAAAGTTTTTGAAGATATGAGAAAAAACATAAAGGGTGCAACCCTTATAATTTCTCACCAAGAAAGAATATTAAATATTGCTGATAAGATTATTTTGGTTAAAGCTGGTAAAGCACAAAGCGTGGAGAAAAATGAGTTAATGAAGAACTTAAATGGTACGTCACCAGTATGTTGCAAAATGAAATAAAGGAAGTGAAGAATTAATGGACAATATAGATAAGGGTTTGCTAAAAACTATTTCGGATATAGATGGAGAAATTGAAGGCGCATACAACATAAGAAAAGATGGTAAAGGAATAGAGCGAAAAATTACTGAAAATGTAAATATAGTAAGTAAAACAGATGTATCTGGAATTGATATTTTTGTAAAGGAAAATACTAAGTTTGAAATTGTTCACATTCCTGTAATTATTACAGAAAGTGGACTTAAAGATGTTGTATACAATGATTTTTATATTGGCAAAAATGCTAATGTTGTAATTGTTGCTGGATGTGGAATTCACAATGATCATCATAAAGATTCACAACATGATGGAATACATCGTTTCTTCTTGGAAGAGGGTGCAAAAGTAAAATATATAGAGAAACATTATGGAGAAGGAAACGGAACAGGAAAAAGAATTTTAAATCCTGTAACTGAGGTTACTTTAAAAGATGGTGCAACTCTTGAAATGGAAACAATTCAAATAAGAGGTGTTGATTCAACTGTTAGAACAACTAAAGGGGTATTAGGTAATGATACAAATCTTGTTGTAGCAGAGAAAATATTAACAGACGGTAATCAATATGCTGAAACAATTTTTGATGTGAGTTTAAATGGACAAAATTCAAGCACACACGTTACATCAAGATCTGTAGCGATGGGAGATTCGAGACAAAAATTTGTATCAAGAGTATATGGAAATTCAAAATGCTTCGGACATGTTGAATGTGATGCTATTATAAAAGAAAATGGAAAAATTGTTGCTATTCCAGAAATAACAGCCAATAATATAGATGCAAACTTGATACATGAGGCTGCAATTGGTAAAATTGCTGGAGAACAAATTACAAAGTTAATGACACTTGGATTAAGTGAAAAAGAAGCTGAAGAAGAAATTATAAATGGATTTTTAAAATAAGTGGGTAACAGTAAAAGTTTTGCTGATATCATATATAGTCACTTGAATACTTTTTAGTGGATAGTGATAGAATTAAGAAAACAAGGAGGAGTTAAAATGTCAGGACATAGCAAATGGCATAACATTGCCGCAAAAAAGGGAAAGACGGATGCACAAAGAGGAAAAATTTATACAAAGCTAGGTAGAGAAATTCTTATAGCTGTAAGAAATGGTGGACCTGACCCCGCAGCTAACTCTAAATTAAGAGATGTAATTGCAAAATGTAAGGCTAATAATATGCCAAACGATAATATTGAAAGAAGCATTAAAAAAGCAGCAGGGGATGGCGACGCAGCTAATTATGAAGAGCTAACATATGAAGGATATGGACCAAATGGCGTTGCAATACTAATTGAAGTAGCAACTGATAATAGAAATAGAACAGCTGGAGATGTAAGACATATACTTGATAAATTTGGTGGTAACTTGGGTACTAGTGGCTCGGTAAGTTGGATGTTTGATAAAAAAGGAGTAATAATAATTGAAAAAGCTAGTACAAAACTTTCCGAAGAAGAATTGATGATGGAAGCATTAGAAGCTGGCGCAGAAAATTTTGAAGCTGATGATGAGTTTTATGAAATTACAACTTCGCCAGATGATTTTTCGTCTGTGAGAGAATATTTGGAAGGTAAGGGAATTGAGTATGTAGAAGCAGAAATAAAGATGGTTCCGCAAACATACATAGATTTAGATGAAGAAGGCTCGAGAAAAATGAGCTTGATAGTTGAAAAACTTGAAGACAATGATGATGTACAAGAGATTTGGCACAATTGGTCTGAATAATAAGGAGACGATATGGATTATATAAATTTTGCAGATTTGAGGGTGTTAGTTGTTGCAATAATAGTAACTGTTGTTTTGAATGTGATTGGAGCATGGAAAAAGAAGAGTGTTTTTCCTGCGATTTTGTTGCTTTCATATACAGCATTATTGATTATACATACTATGTTTATGAAATCTAATATAAATTTGATTGTCGACTTTAGTGGAATGATTATATCTATAGTTAGTTACCTAATTATAGATGAGATAGAAATAAGAAGAGAAAAGATAGAACAAGTTTTTGAAGATAAATACAAAAACAAATAGGAGAATCTTATGAAAGCAGTGGTACAAAGAGTTTTGCACTCAACTTTGTCGATTGATGGAAAAGAGTATTCTAAAATAAATAAAGGCTTTTTGGTTTTGCTTGGCGTTACCCATGAAGATACAGAAAATGACGCAAATGTTCTTGCTGAAAAAATTAGTAAATTGAGAATTTTTTGCGATGAAAATGATAAAATGAATTTATCTATTATCGATATTGATGGAGAGATTCAAATTGTATCTCAATTTACATTGTATGCAGATTGTCATAAGGGAAATAGGCCAAGCTTTACTAATGCTGCTCTTCCAGAAAAGGCAAATGTTTTATATGAAAAATTTGTAGAATGTATGAGAAATGTTGGCATAAAAAAAGTGGTCACAGGACAATTTGGTGCTGATATGAAAATAGACTTTGTGAATGATGGGCCTGTTACCATAATTCTTGAATGTGAGAACGGAAAGATATTATAAAATAAGGAGATTTATTGATGGATTTAATTAATGAGAAGTTGATGAAAGAACTTAGTTTGAAGGCATTTCAAGTTGAAAACGCAATAAAACTTATAGACGAAGGAAATACAATTCCATTTATAGCCAGATATAGAAAAGAGGCAACTGGCGAAATGTCTGATGAACAACTTCGTGATTTTTTTGAAAGACTTACATATCTTAGAAACTTGGAAAAGAGAAAAGAAGAAGTTATTCGTTTGATTGATGAACAAGGTAAATTGACTGATGAATTAAAATCAAATATTGAAAAATCAGAAACCATGACAGAAGTAGAAGATTTGTACAGACCATATAAGCAAAAAAAGAGAACAAGAGCAACAATTGCAAAAGAAAAAGGCTTGGAACCGTTGGCGTTAGTTATTTTTGAACAAAAAGAAAGAAAAGACATTAATGAATTTGCAAAAGAATTTATAAATTCTGAAAAAGGTGTAGAGACGACAGAAGACGCAATAAATGGCGCTATGGATATTATTGCAGAAATGATTTCCGATGTTGCCGAGTATAGAAAGGCAATAAGAAAGATAATATATTCAGTGGGACTAATTACATCTAAGATGGCTAAAGATGAGAAGTCTGTATATGAGATGTATTATGATTATAGTGAAGCAGTAGCGAAAATTCCTAGTCATAGAATTCTTGCTATAAATAGAGGAGAAAAAGAAGAATTTTTAAAAGTCAAAATTGATGGAACAGATGAAGAGATTTTGTCATATTTGAAAAAAGAAGTTATAAAAGAGAACAGTCCATATATGCATATTCTTTCGACAACAGTGGAAGACGCATATAAGAGACTTATAAAGCCATCTGTTGAAACAGAGGTAAGAAATGAGCTTACAGAAAAGGCAGAAGAACAAGCAATAAAAGTTTTTGGACAAAATGCGAAAAAACTTTTATTACAGCCACCAATAAAAAATTTGACAGTTATGGGATTTGACCCAGCGTATCGTACTGGTTGTAAAATTGCGATTATTGACGATACAGGAAAATTGTTAGATACTACGACTGTGTATCCAACAGAACCACAAAATGACGTGGAAGGTGCGAAGAAAAAGTTACTAGAATTGATAGAAAAAGATAATGTTAATATGATAGCAATAGGAAATGGAACAGCTTCTAGAGAATCCGAAATGTTTGTTGCAGATATGATAAAAGAGGTTAAACACGAAATATATTATGCTATTGTTAGTGAAGCAGGAGCTTCTGTATACTCAGCTTCGAAACTTGCTACAGAAGAATATCCAGATATAAATGTTTCATTAAGAGGAGCCATTTCTATTGCAAGAAGGCTTCAAGACCCACTTGCAGAACTTGTAAAAATAGACCCAAAGAGTATAGGGGTAGGTCAATATCAACATGACGTAAATCAAGGAAAATTAGAAGAGAGTTTGACAGGTGTTGTTGAGGATGCTGTTAACAGTGTTGGTGTTGATTTGAATACAGCTACACCATCACTTTTAAGATACGTTTCTGGAATAAGCAAGACAGTAGCGACTAACATTGTTAAGTACAGAGATGAAAAAGGAAAAATTAAGGAAAGAAAAGAGTTATTAAAAGTTTCTAAGCTTGGACCTGCCGCATACACACAATGCGCGGGCTTCCTAAGGATTATTGATGGAAAGAATCCATTAGACAATACTTCAGTGCATCCCGAAAGTTATGAGACTGCTGAAAAAATTCTTGCACAGATTGGTTTTAAAGTTGAAGATTTAAAAGAAAAGTTGCCAGAGATTAGAGCTAACTTAAATACTATAAATCCAGAAAAAATATCAGTAGAGTTGGGAATTGGTGTGCCAACCATAAAAGACATAATAAAAGAATTACAGAAACCAGGAAGGGATCTAAGAGATGACATGCCAAAAGTAGTATTAAGAAGTGATGTTTTAAAGATGGAAGATTTAAAAGAGGGAATGATACTTACAGGTACAGTCAGAAATGTTATTGACTTTGGTGCTTTTGTGGATATTGGTGTAAAAAATGATGGGCTTGTGCATATATCGGAACTAAGCGACAAATATGTTAAAAACCCAATGGATATTGTTTCTGTAGGAGATGTTGTAAAAGTAAGGGTATTAAAAGTTGACTTGGATAAGAAAAAAGTAAGCCTTTCTATGAAAAATGTGTAAAAAAGAAATATAATTTTGAGAGCTTTAATATAATGAATATTATTAAATACAGGAGGTAAAGTTATGGAATTAAAAGGTTCAAAAACAGAGAAAAATTTAATGGAGGCTTTTGATGGTGAATCGCAAGCAAGAAATAAATACACATATTAGATATTTGAAATTATTAGAAAATGTAGAAAACGGCTTAGTATTTAGCAAAGATGGGGATAAAATATGGAAATGCAGAAATTGCGGACATATAGTAGTTGGAAAAGAAGCGCCAGCCGTTTGTCCAGTATGTTCACATCCACAATCATACTTTGAAATAAAGGCAGAAAATTATTAGAAGTTGACATAAATCCAAAATTGTGCTATTATACTGTTGGATGTTAGTATACATCAAACCAACCGCAATTAAGGAGGAGAATATGAAACGGAGAGCAATGATTATGACAGTAGTGGAGGATGAACATGTGATTTGTTTACATTGTTACTATACTCCGTTTAATGAACTCACAAGGTTTTTCCGTGTTTATATTTTAGAAAATAAAAAGGAGGTTTTTAGGAGAGCTTTTAAAGTTTCTTGTGCAGGTTACCTGCTGGAAAAAACGTTTACATTTGAATGGGATGACAGTATGAAACTCGTGAGAATAAAACAACGCGATAGGGTTTACGAGGATGAAATGCTTTCGACCGCACCTAAAACCTTGTAAAGAAAGAGGCAGAAATTTTCTGCCTCTCTTTTCTATGAATTTAAGCTTTCTTCAATTACATCCCAAATTATATCTTGATTTAATTTTGTTTCTGAAGAGAATGCAAATATTAGGTCTTCAGGTATATCTAATTCCTTCGCAATATCATCGACATATGACTGGACTTTAGTTTTAGCTATTTTATCCGCTTTTGATGTTATAACAATAAATCTACGACCCGTTGATTTTATATATTCCATCATCATTTTATCATTTTCGCCAGGTTTATGACGTATATCAATTAGAAGTATAATTAAGTTTATATTAATTCTATTTTTTAAGTATGTTTCAATAGAATCTCCAACCTTTTTTTGCTCTGATTTTGACATTTCTGAATATCCGTATCCAGGTAAGTCTACAAAATAGAATATGTCATCCATATTGTAAAAATTTAATTGCCTTGTTTTTCCTGGTGCCGAACTAGTTCTAGCTAAAGCCTTTCTGTTTGTCATGGTATTTATGAAAGAAGATTTTCCAACGTTAGATTTTCCCGCAAGAACAATTTCGGGAGTTTTTCCCTTTGGATATTGTGATTTGTTCATAACAGAGATTTCAAATCTAGGATTTTTAATAATCATATTACGGTACTCCTTTTAAATTAAATGTTTGTTAGGAATTTTATCACAAAAAGTCTTAAAACGCAAGTGTGGAAGAAGGTACATCAAGAATGAACAATTTTCCGGCAGCCACTTTTTCGTTCAAAAATGAACGAAAAAGTGGCTGCCGGAAAGTTGTTCATATTATATGTGAAAAAGTTTACGAAAACCATTGACCGCTTGGACTATCTCTGATATAATACTATGGATATCGTATCGGATATTGTCTACGGAAGAAGTAAATAGCGACATTTACATAGCATCTTGAATGTAGTTTGGGTTAATGATTAATTATGTTGATGGCTAGTAAGAAAAATTTTTATACTGAGGTGATTTAAAAGTTATGCGTGAGGTAAAAAATGAGAAAACTAGCAGGATGTATTTTGGTAAGATTCAAGACGTTATCGAAATGCCAAATTTGATTCAAGTTCAAAAAGATTCTTATGATTGGTTCGTCAAAAAAGGCCTAAAAGAAGTTTTGGTAGAATGTTCTCCAATTACTGATTATTCAGGCAAATTAATTCTTGAATTCGTTGATTATCATTTTAATGAAGAGACTAAGTACACTATCGATGAGGCAAAAGCTAGAAATACTACATATTCTACTCGTTTGATGGTTAAAGTTAGACTTATTAACAGGGAAACTGGTGAAGTAAAAGAACAAGAAATCTTCATGGGTGATTTTCCTGTTATGACTGACTATGGTACTTTTGTTATTAATGGTGCGGAGAGAGTTATCGTTTCTCAGCTTGTTCGTTCACCAGGTTGCTACTATGATAAAACTTATGACAAGCTTGGAAAGCAATTATTCACATCTACAATTATGCCAAACCGTGGTGCTTGGCTTGAATTTGAAACGGATTCAAATGATATTTACTATGTAAGAATTGATAAAACTAGAAAGATACCTGTTACTTTAATATTAAGAGCTATTGGTATTGCTAGTGATAGTCAAATACTTGAACTATTTGGTGAAGACGAGAGAATCGTTGCAACACTTGCAAAGGATCCTATTAAGACAGAGGAAGAAGCTTTAATAGAAATTTATAAGAAATTAAGACCAGGAGAAATGCCTTCAATAGAAGCTGCTAGAAACTTGTTTGCATCATTATTCTTTGATCCTAGAAGATATGACCTAACTAAGGTTGGTCGTTATAAGTATAATGATAAGCTTTCTATTGCTAAGAGAATTGCTGGTCAAGTTTCAGCTGAGAAAATCGTAAATCCAGAAACAGGGGAGCTACTTGTTTCTAAAGACAAGATGATAACAGAAGAAACAGCAGAGGCTATCCAGGAAGCTGGTATAAATCTTGTTAAAGTTAAGATCGAGGACAAAGTTGTAAATGTAATTGGCAACGGAACTGTTTGGATTAATAGCTTTGTTGAGGGAGACTTAAGCGAATTAGAAATTGAAGAAAGGGTAAATTATGCCGTTCTTAAAGAACTAATCGAAAATAATAAAGACCCTAAAGATTTATATAAAGCAATTGAAGAAAACATGGAAAGATTGCTTCCAAATCATATCACAAAAGAAGATATGATTGCCGCTGTAAACTATTTAAATAACTTGGCTTATGGTCTTGGACATACAGATGATATTGACCACTTAGGAAACAGAAGAGTCAGAAGCGTAGGCGAGTTATTACAAAACCAATTCAGAATTGGTATCACAAGACTTGAAAGAGTTGTAAGAGAAAGAATGGCTGTACAAGACTTAGATGTCGTTACGCCACAATCTTTAATAAATATTAAACCAGTTGTTTCATCAATTAGAGAATTCTTTGGAAGTAGCCAATTGTCTCAATTTATGGATCAAAACAACCCATTGACAGAGCTTACTCATAAGAGAAGAATTTCTACATTGGGACCTGGTGGTTTGTCAAGAGAACGTGCAGGTGTTGAAGTTAGAGATATTCACCATTCACACTATGGTAGATTATGTCCTATTGAAAGCCCAGAAGGACCGAACGTTGGACTTATTGGTTCTCTTTCAACTTATGCTATTATCAATAAATATGGATTTATTGAAACACCATATAGAATTATTGATAAGAAGAAGGGCGTTGTAACTGATGAAGTTAGATACTTTGGAGCAGAAGAGGAAGACAAACACATTATAGCTCAAGCTACAGAGCCTGTAAATGAAAAAGGAAAGTTTGTAAACAACAAGATAAAAGTTAGATTTAGAGATGAACTTATGGAAGTTGATCCATCTCAGGTTGATTTGATGGACGTTTCACCAAGACAACTAGTATCTGTTGGTGCTGCACTAATTCCATTCTTGGAGAACGATGACGCAAAACGTGCTCTAATGGGCGCGAACATGCAACGTCAGGCCGTGCCTCTAATTAAAACAGATTCACCTATTGTTGGTACTGGTATTGAATACAGAGCTGCAAAAGACTCTGGTGTTTGTGTAATAGCTAAAGAAGATGGTGTAGTTGATAAAGTTACAGCTAATAAGATAACAATAAAAACTAAAAAAGGAATAGATGAGTATAATCTAATCAAATTTAGACGTTCAAACCAAGGTACTTGCTCTAACCAAAGACCAATTGTAAAAGTTGGTGAAAAAGTTAAAGCTGGTGCAACAATAGCCGACGGTCCTTCAACAGACAAAGGCGAGTTGGCACTTGGTAAAAACATTTTAGTTGGGTTTATGAGTTGGGAGGGTTATAACTACGAGGATGCTATTCTTATAAATGAAAAATTAGTTAAAGAAGATGTACTTACATCTATTCACATTGAAGAATATGATTGCGAATGTAGAGATACGAAACTAGGACCTGAAGAAATAACAAGAGATATTCCAAATGTTGGTGAAGATGCACTAAAAGATTTGGATGATAGAGGAATTATTAGAATTGGTGCTGAAGTTCGTCCTGGTGACATTTTAGTTGGTAAAGTTACTCCAAAAGGAGAAACCGAATTGACAGCTGAAGAAAGATTACTTAGAGCTATCTTTGGAGAGAAAGCAAGAGAAGTTAGAGATACATCTCTTCATTGTCCTCATGGAGAAGCTGGTACAGTTGTTGATGTTAAGATATTCACTAAGGAAAATTCAGATGAATTAGGTACAGGTGTTAATGAAGTAATTCGTGTATATATCGCTCAAAAGAGAAAAATTTCAGTTGGTGATAAAATGGCTGGTCGTCATGGTAACAAAGGTGTTATTTCAAGAATACTTCCAGAAGAAGATATGCCATTTTTACCAGATGGTACACCATTACAAATTGTACTTAACCCATTAGGTGTTCCTTCACGTATGAATATTGGACAGGTGCTAGAAGTTCACTTAGGATATGCAGCTAAAGCATTAGGATTTAAGATTGCTACTCCAGTATTTGATGGAGCAAGAGATGAAGACTTTGCAGAGATGTTTGAAAAAGCTCACCTTCCAGCTTCGGGAAAGACAATACTTTATGATGGAAGAACTGGTGAACCTTTTGATAATGAAGTTACAGTTGGTATAATGTATATGTTAAAACTACATCACCTTGTTGATGATAAGATACACGCTCGTTCAACTGGTCCATACTCTTTAGTTACTCAACAACCTCTTGGTGGTAAAGCACAATTTGGTGGACAGAGATTTGGAGAGATGGAAGTTTGGGCACTAGAAGCTTATGGTGCTGCATATACACTTCAAGAAATATTAACAATGAAGTCAGACGATGTTGTAGGAAGAGTTAAGACTTATGAAGCAATAGTTAAAGGCGAAAATATTCCAGAGCCTGGTATACCAGAGAGCTTTAAGGTTCTTGTAAAAGAATTACAAAGCTTGGGACTAGATATTAAGTTATATAATCAAAGCGATGAAAATGAAGTTGAATTACAAGAAGATGTTGGAGACGATGATGATCTTACGTTGAATATAGTTACTCCTGCTGTTGAAACTGATGAAATAAAAGATTCAATGGTAATCTCAGATGGAGACGGAGAAGTTATTGATGATGATGAAGATGAAGATAGCGAAGAAGACGATGAATTATTCGATGACAGCTTTTTAAATGATGATGACTTCGTTGACGATGAAGAATAAGGATTATATAGGAAGGAGAAAAAAGATGGTTGATTTAGAAGTTTTTGACAGAATAAAAATTGGTTTGGCATCTCCTGAAAAAATACGTGAATGGTCAAAAGGCGAGGTAAAAAAGCCGGAAACAATTAACTATAGAACTTTGAAACCAGAACGTGATGGTTTGTTCTGTGAAAAAATATTTGGACCTACAAAAGACTGGGAATGTCATTGTGGAAAATATAAGAGAGCTAGATATAAGGGAATTGTTTGTGATAGATGTGGCGTTGAAGTTACAAAATCAAAAGTAAGAAGAGAAAGAATGGGACATATTGAGCTTGCAGCTCCAGTTTCTCATATTTGGTATTTCAAAGGAATACCAAGCAGAATGGGGCTTATGCTTGATATTGCTCCAAGATCTCTTGAAAAAGTATTATATTTTGCTGCTTACATAGTAATGGATGCAGGAGATACATCTCTTGTAAAAGGACAAGTAATTTCTGAGAAGGAATATAGAGAATTTGTTGATAAATATGGAGAGAATGCTTTTAGAGTAGGCATGGGTGCTGAAGCAATAAAGGAATTACTACAAGAAATCGATGTTGAAAAATTAGCAAGTAATTTAAGAGCAGAATTAGATAAAGCAAATGGTCAAAAGAAAGCTAAAATAATTAAAAGATTGGAGACTGTTGATAGCTTTAGACTTTCTGGAAATAAACCAGAATGGATGATATTAGACGTATTACCAGTTATTCCTCCAGATCTTAGACCAATGGTACAACTAGATGGTGGTAGATTTGCTACAACAGACTTAAATGATTTGTATCGTAGAATTATAAATAGAAATAACAGACTTAAGAGGTTACTAGAACTTGGAGCTCCAGATATCATTGTGAGAAATGAAAAAAGAATGCTTCAAGAAGCTGTTGATAGCTTGATTGATAATGGTAGAAGAGGACGTCCTGTTACTGGACCTGGAAATAGACCTTTGAAATCTTTATCAGACTTATTAAAGGGTAAACAAGGTAGATTTAGACAAAACTTGTTAGGTAAGAGAGTTGACTATTCTGGACGTTCAGTTATTGTTGTTGGACCAGAACTTAAGATTTATCAATGTGGTCTTCCAAAAGAAATGGCTGTTGAGTTGTTCAAACCGTTTGTTATGAAAGAACTTGTTGAAAGAGGTCTTGCACATAATATTAAAAATGCAAAGAGAATGGTAGAAAGATTAAAACCAGAAGTTTGGGATGTTTTGGAATATGTAATTAAAGATCACCCAGTTATGCTAAACCGTGCTCCTACACTTCACAGACTTGGTATACAAGCATTTGAACCAGTACTTATTGAAGGTAGAGCTATAAAGCTTCACCCATTAGTATGTACAGCATTCAATGCTGACTTCGATGGAGACCAGATGGCTATTCACTTGCCTCTAACTCCAGAAGCACAAGCAGAAGCAAGATATTTGATGCTATCTGCAAATAACTTATTAAAACCTCAAGATGGAAAGCCAGTTACTGTTCCAACACAGGATATGATTTTAGGTTCATACTACTTAACAATTGAGGAAAAAGGTGCTAAAGGCGAAGGCATGATATTTAAAGATGTTGATGAAGCACTTATGGCATATGCTGATGGCGATATTGCAATTCATGCAAAGATAAAGATCAGAATGACTAAAGAAATAGATGGTGAAATTAAGAAGAGAATTGTTGAAACAACTATTGGTAAAGTAATTTTCAACCAAGCTATTCCACAAGATTTGGGATTTGTTGATAGAAGCAACCCAGAGCATGCATTTGATTTGGAAATTGATTTCCCTGTTACAAAGAAAACGATAGGAAAGATTATTTCGAAATCAATAAAAGTACATGGACTAAGCGATACAGCCGAACTTTTGGATGCTATCAAAGCTATGGGATACAAATATTCAACAAAAGGTGCTATCACAGTATCTGTTGCCGATGTTATAATTCCACCAGAGAAGAAAGACATCTTAGCTGCTGCTGAAGCAAAAGTTGATGAAATAACAAAGCAATATAAGAGAGGTTTAATTTCAAACGATGAAAGATACAACAGTGTTATCAAAGTTTGGGATAAAGCAACAGAAGACGTTACAAATGCAATGATAGAACACTTCGATGAAATGAACCCAATATATATGATGGCTACATCTGGTGCCCGTGGTAATATGAAGCAGATCAGACAGCTTGCAGCTATGAGAGGACTTATGGCTGATACATCGGGTAAAACAGTTGAAATTCCAATTCGTTCTTGCTTTAGAGAAGGTATGGATGTACTTGAGTATTTCGTATCTGCCCATGGTGCTAGAAAAGGACTTGTTGATACAGCCCTTCGTACAGCTGACTCTGGATACTTAACAAGAAGACTTGTTGATGTATCACAAGATATTATTGTAAGAGAAGAAGATTGCGGAACAACTGATGGCGTTGAAGTAACAGCAATCAAGAATGGTAATGAATTAATTGAGAGTTTGGAAGAGAGACTTTCTGGAAGATACTTAGCAGAAGATGTTAAGAACCCTGAAACAGGTGAAATTATCGCAGAAAGGAATACGTTTGTAACTGATAAGATTGCCGATGAAATAGTAAAAGCAGGCATAACAAGCGTAAAGATAAGAACGCTTCTAACTTGTAGAGCAGAAAGAGGAGTATGTTCTAAGTGTTATGGTAACGACTTGGCTGGTAGACAAGAGGTTAATATTGGTGAGGCTGTTGGTATTATAGCAGCTCAATCAATTGGTGAACCTGGTACACAGCTTACAATGAGAACATTCCACATGGGAGGATTAGCTGGTGGAGATATTACACAAGGTCTTCCTAGAGTTGAAGAATTGTTTGAAGCTAGAAAGCCAAAGGGATTAGCAATAATTTCTGATATAGCAGGTAAAGTATCAATAAGCGATACAAAGAAGAAGAGAGAAGTTATTATAACATCAAATGAAGATTCAAATACATACTTAATACCATTTGGTTCAAGACTTGCTGTAAAAGAGGGAGACGAGGTAGAACCAGGAGATGTAATAACAGAAGGTTCTATATATCCACAAGACATTATGAGAATAAAAGGACCAGAAGGTGTTCAAAAATATATTGTTGCAGAAGTACAAAAAGTATATCGTGGTCAAGGTGTTGATATTAACGATAGACACATTGAGGCAATAATAAGACAAATGCTTAAGAGAGTTAAAGTTGAGGATGCTGGAGACACTACAATGCTTCCAGGAACAACTGTTGATGTAATTAGATATGAAGATGAAAATAAGAAGATGATAGAGCAAGGATTAAGACCAGCAGTAGGTAAGAGATTACTACTAGGAATCACAAAAGCTTCACTTGCAACAGATTCGTTCTTGTCAGCAGCTTCATTCCAAGAAACAACAAGAGTACTTACAGAAGCAGCAATAAAAGGAAAGATTGATCCACTTGTAGGATTAAAAGAAAACGTAATTATAGGTAAATTAATACCAGCTGGAACGGGATTAATGAAGTATAGAGAGATGAAACCAATCTCAACAGAAACAGGAGAGCCAACAGAAAATACAGTGCCTAAAGAAGATCCAGAAGTATTAATTGATACTAGAAAATAAGAAAATATAAAAAGGTTGCAGGATTGGTTCAAATCTGCAACCTTTTTTGCATGTGTTATACAAGTGTGATATAATGTAAAAAAACGTATAAGGAGTCTAATATGAGGAGATTAAAAATAGGATTATTCATAGATACATTCTTTCCAATGGTTGATGGCGTTGTAATGGTTGTTGATAATTATGCGAGAAGGCTTACAAAATATGCTGATGTGACTGTATTTGCACCTAGTGTACCCAGAAAATCATATGATGATTCAACATTGCCATATAAAGTTGTAAGATGTAAATCTATGCCAGTACCATTTTTAGATTATTCACTTCCAGTTCCGAATATAGATAGTAATTTTAAAAAGGAATTAGAAAATTCAAACCTAGATATTGTACATATACATTCGCCATTTACAATTGGAAAAATCGCATTAAAATACGCTAAAAAGAATAATATTCCTATAATTGCGACAATGCACAGTCAATACAAGCAAGATTTTAAAAGGGCTGTCAAATTTGAATTTTTAGCTAATATGCTTACGAGAAACTTAATAAAAGTATTTGATGAGTGTACAGAGTGTTGGGCAGTAAACAATGAAGTTGCAAAAATATTTTATGAAGAGTATGGATATAAAGAGTTGCCATATGTACAAAATAATGCTACGGATATGATGATTATAGAAAATAGAGAAGAAGCAGATAAAGAAATAAATGAGAAGTATAGTATTTCTTCAGGTGAAAAAGTTTTCCTTTTTGTAGGGAGAATTAATATATTAAAGAATATTTTGTTTATAGCGGATGCTTTAAAAATAGTTAAAGATGATGGATATAAGTTTAAAATGCTTTTTGTTGGAAATGGACAAGATGAAGAAAAGTTGAAAGAAAAAATACAGGAATTGAATTTGAATAATGATGTTATTTTATGTGGTAGAGTAACAGATAGAGAAGTAATAAAAAAAATATATGCAAGAGCCGATTTGTTTCTATTTCCATCGCTATATGATGCCAGTTCGTTAGTGCAGATAGAAGCGGCATCTCAAAAAACACCAACCATTTTTATTGAGGGCTCAGCAACAAGTGCGACTGTTTCAAATAATGTAAATGGTGTTATTGCTAAAAATGATGTACAAGACTATGCAAAAGCAATCGAGAAATTAATCACAGATAATGATTTCTACAAAGTGGTTTCAGAGGGAGCATATAGAGATCTGTATAAAAACTGGGATGATAAAGTAAAAGAAGTATATGAAAAATATACTTCTTATATTGAAGAATAATCTTGCAAGTATCCTTTATATATTATTTTAGAATTTTCTATTTCCATAAAATCTATAGGCTCCAAGTGCTCTGGGGCCTTTACTGTTTTTATACCAATTAAATTCAAAACATAGCCAACAAATTGAGAACAGAAAAATTTATTTTTTCTTCTGATTGTAATTTTTGAATGTACCAAGGGAACACCGAGAAAAGAGTATTTATAAACATTTTTGTTAGCAATAAAGTTGTTTATAATTTCTTGTAATTTTTTATACTGTTTATCATCAACTGGCATTTCTAAAATTGTGCATGGAGTATTTGGAAACTTTGCGAATACTCCTTTATCTTTGTGCTCGATTACAAATCCTCCTATAAGAAAATTATTAACCTTTTTTCTGCCGAATGAATAAAACTCATTTAATGAAATGTCAAGTGAGAGTGAAGAATGATTATATTCTTTTTTTGAAAAAAATTGTAAAAGCCTAGAAATGCCAGTACCAGATTGTGATAATATTATATATATGTTTTTCATTGTATACTCCTAATAAAATTTTTGATAAGTGTATTATACTATATAATTAGTATGTTGACAAATATTCTATCTGGATGTACAATGTACGCGTGGATTTGGTATGTATTACTTCAAGGTCAAAATTGATGAGGAGGTATTAACATGAAAGATTTGCTTGGAACCATATCAATGGGAGTTAGAGCTCCTATAATTCGTGAAGGTGATGACTTGGCTTCGATTGTGGCAACCAGTATTCTTGAGGCTAGTGAGTTGCACAATATTCCTGTCGAGGATAAGGATATTGTTGCAGTGACTGAATCTGTCGTTGCACGTTCAGAAGGGAACTACGTTACTGTGGATGATGTCGCATACGATATCGAGCAAAAGTTTGGAAAAGATGCTCAAATTGCGGTGCTCTTTCCAATCATGAGTCGTAATCGTTTTGCAATGTGTCTAAAAGGAATTGCAAGAGCGGCTCGAAAGCTGATGATTGTGTTTAAGTATCCGTCTGACGAAGTCGGAAATAAGCTTATAAGCAATGAAGATTTCGATAAGATTGGAGGCAATGATTCTTCGAAAACCATGTCTGAAAAGACATATAGGTCATTATATGGCTATAAAGTACATGAGTTTACGGGAGTCGACTATGTCGACTATTACAGAAAACTTATCGAAAGTGAAAATTGTGAAGCTGAGATAAGTTTCTCTAATAATGCTTCTGATATGGTTACTCTGGATGGGTACGATTTTCTTTGCTGTGATATCCATACTCGTGAAGCCACTAAAAAAATTTTGAGAGAGTATGGCGCAACTGTGTATGGCTTGGATGATATATGTACTACACCTAGATATGAAGGCTGTGGTTACAACCCATCGTACGGTCTGCTTGGTAGCAACAAGGCTAATGAAGAAAGGCTAAAGCTCTTTCCGAGAACTGGCGATAAACTTGTTGAGAGAGTGCAAATCTTGGTTAAAGAAGCAACTGGCAAACATATTGAGGTGATGGTCTATGGCGATGGCGCTTTCAAAGATCCTGTAGGTAAGATTTGGGAGCTTGCTGACCCTGTAGTGTCGCCTGCTTTTACAAGTGGGCTTGCCGGTAGACCTAATGAACTAAAACTTAAAGCTCTTGCAGATGGCAAGTATGCTAATTTGAGCGGTGAAGAACTAAAGAAAGCAATCACTGATGAGATTAACCATAAGGGTAAGAATCTCGTTGGTGATATGAGTTCTCAAGGAACTACGCCCCGACAGATTACAGATTTGGTTGGGTCTCTTGCAGACTTGACTTCAGGAAGCGGAGACAAAGGAACACCAATTGTTTGGATTAAAGGTTACTTCAAAAATTACGCAAATGGCTAACACAAAAGCGAGACTACTTTTTAAGGTGGTCTCGTTTTTGTTGTAGTTTTTCCTGATTTTACAGTTGAACCAAACAAATTTTCGTGATATAATGACTTCATATGCATATATAAAAGGAGAGATTTTATGAACGACTATATAGTAGTTAAAGGTGCAAAGGTTAATAACTTAAAAAATATAGATGTAAAAATACCAAGGGACAAGTTGGTTGTTATTACGGGCCTTAGTGGATCTGGAAAATCATCACTTGCTTTTGATACAATTTATGCTGAAGGTCAAAGAAGATATGTTGAAAGTCTTTCATCGTACGCAAGACAATTTTTAGGAATTATGGATAAACCAGATGTTGAATATATTGAAGGACTTTCTCCAGCTATTTCAATAGACCAAAAAACCACATCTAAAAACCCAAGATCTACTGTTGGAACGGTTACGGAAATATATGATTATATGCGTTTACTTTATGCAAGAATTGGCATACCGCATTGCCCAAACTGTGGTAGAGTTATAAAGCAACAAAGCATAGACCAGATATTAGATGCAATTATGGATTTAGGGGAAGGTACAAAAATTCAAATTCTTGCTCCTGTGGTTAGAGGCAGAAAAGGTGAATACACGAAACTTTTTGATGATGCGAGAAAAGATGGATTTGCTAGAGTTAGAGTTGATGGAGAAATATTTGAACTTGGTGAAGATGATATAAATCTTGATAAAAAGAAGAAACACAATATTGAGATTGTTGTTGATAGATTAGTTGTTAAAAGTGATATAAGAAATAGACTTTCAGACTCCGTTGAAACAGCTTTAAAGAGTGCAAATAAACTTGTTCTTATAGATGTTATAGCTGGAGAAGAACTTTTATTTTCTCAAAACTATGCATGCCCAGATTGTAACATAAGTATAGAAGAGTTAACACCAAGAATGTTTTCATTCAATAATCCATATGGGGCATGTGATGTATGTAGTGGACTTGGAACACTTTTGAAAATGGATCCTGACTTAATTGTGCCAGATAAAAGTAAATCACTTATTGATGGCGGTATAAAAGGAATGGGATGGAGCCAAGCAAAGGATAGTATGGGACTTATGTATATAAAGTCTCTAGGAAAGCACTACAAAGTAGATGTGACAAAACCTATTTCAGAATTACCAGAAGATTTCATGAATAAAATTTTATATGGAACAGGCGATGAGAAAATAGATTTTAGATATGAAGGAAGTACAGGACTTAGAACATTTACAGCGCCTTTTGAGGGAATTGTAAATACAATGGAAAGGAGATTTAGAGAGACTACATCTAATGGAATGAGAGAGTTTTATGAGATGTATATGTCTGAATCGCATTGTCCTGGTTGTGATGGTGCAAGATTGAAAAAAGAATCACTTGCTGTTACTGTTGGTGGAAAAAATATTTATGAATTAACATCGATGTCAATTTATGAAATTAGAGAATTTCTAAATGGATTGCAATTAACAGAAAAAGAAAGTATGATAGCTCATCAAATATTGAAAGAACTGAACGCACGTCTTTCATTTTTAGTTGATGTAGGACTTGATTATTTAACTCTTTCTAGAAATGCAAGCACACTTTCCGGTGGCGAGGCACAAAGAATAAGACTTGCTACTCAAATTGGTGCTGGTTTAATGGGCGTTCTTTATATTTTAGATGAACCTAGCATAGGGCTTCATCAACGTGATAATGAAAAGTTACTTGCAACTTTGAAAAAACTTCGTGATTTAGGAAATACATTAATAGTTGTAGAGCATGACGAAGATACAATGTACGCGGCAGACCATATTATCGATGTTGGACCTGGTGCAGGTGTTCATGGTGGAGAAATTGTTGCAGAAGGAACTGCTGAAGAAATTATGAAATCACCAAGGTCAATTACTGGAAAATATTTAAGTGGTGAATTGAAAATATTAGTTCCAGAAAATCGTAGAAAAGGAAATGGCAAAAAATTAGAAATAATAAAAGCACATGAAAACAATTTACAAAATGTAAATGTAAAAATACCACTTGGCGTAATGACTGTGGTTACAGGTGTTTCAGGCTCTGGAAAATCTTCTCTTATAAATGAAGTACTATACAAGAGACTTGCAAGAGATTTAAATAGAGCAAACACAAAACCTGGTAAATGTGAGAAAATTAAAGGAATTGAAAATTTAGATAAAGTAATAAACATAGATCAATCACCAATTGGAAGAACACCTCGCTCTAATCCAGCAACATATACTGGTGTATTTGACTTGATAAGAGATTTGTTTGCAGAAACAAGTGAAGCAAAAGCACGTGGATATTCAAAAGGAAGATTTAGTTTTAATGTTAGTGGTGGAAGATGTGAGACTTGCGAGGGTGATGGTATAATAAAAATAGAAATGCATTTCTTATCTGATGTATATGTACCTTGCGATGTATGCCATGGAACAAGGTATAACAGGGAAACTTTGGAAGTAAAATATAAAGGTAAAAATATAGCTGAAGTACTTGATATGACTGTGGAAGAGGCGTTGGACTTCTTTGCAAACATTCCTAAAATAAAAAACAAAATACAAACACTTTATGATGTTGGACTTGGCTATATAAAGCTTGGTCAATCATCAACAACACTATCTGGTGGTGAAGCACAAAGAATAAAGTTAGCCACCGAACTATCAAGACATTCAACGGGGAAAACTTTATATATTTTAGATGAACCAACAACAGGACTTCATATGGCTGATGTTCACAGACTGATAGAAATTTTAAACAGGTTAGTTGAAACAGGAAATTCAGTTGTAGTAATAGAACACAATTTAGATGTTATAAAAGTTGCAGATTATATAATTGATTTAGGACCAGAAGGTGGTATAAGAGGAGGACAAGTAATAGCAACCGGAACACCTGAAAAAATTGCTAAATGTGAAGAATCATACACAGGACAATTCTTAAAAAAATACCTATAAGTCAAGCATAATTACATAACATTTGTCAATGCAAACCATAATAATTATACATAAAAAAGTCACAAAAAGTTCACATAAAGTAACACGCGAAGCCGTTGAGGCTCTAAGCTTCGACATGTTTAAATAAGCTTTGACATTTAGTGATTTTTGTGATATACTCACGTCATAGTTTGAATATAGGGGTGGTGTGCATGATTGAAAAAAGTAACATAAATGAAGTAAAGAAAAATATAGAAGGTTGTATTGGCCAAAAAGTTTTACTTCGTGGTAGTCTTGGAAGAAACAAATCATTCGAAAAAGAAGGAACTTTAGTAAATACATATCCCAATATTTTTGTAGTTAAGATGGATGATAGTCAGAGAAATGTAACATATAGTTATACTGATATTTTAACAAAGACTGTAGAATTAGGAATTACTACAAATACAGGTTTTGATTCTATCTTAAACACGTTGAACTAGCAAATAATGACGAGCTTCTGCTCGTCATTATTTTTTTTCTTTCTTGTACTATTTTTGAAAAATCCTTAATATACTTTACTAACAAAATATTAAGGAAGGAGTTACACTGTATGGAGATAATAAAGGAAAATGTGAGGGCAAGCCAATTTGTTGGACATGAAAGTTTACTTGAACTTGTTGAGGGAGATATTATTGTGCCAGATATTAAACCGGATATATTAAGCTTAGTAAAAGTTGAGGGTAGACCTTTCATAACCAATAGGGAAGTACAGGATGATAAAGTCAGAATTCAGGGTATGATTGATATTTATGCAATTTATATTGCAGATGATGAAACTAATTCATTAAAAGGATTAACTGCCACATTGAATTTTAATGAGAATATTGATATGAAAGGTTGCAATGGCGATATGATTCCTATATTGAAATTTAATCTTTCAAATGTGGAAAGCAGAGTTTTAAATGGAAGAAAGATAACGGTTAAATGCCCACTTGAAATCGATTTGAAAGTTATAAGTGATTCAGAATTTGACATACCTAAAGATGTTGCTGATCTTGAAAATGTACAAATGTTAAAAGAAAATATGAGATTAAATTCTTTAGTTGGTCATAATACAGAAACATTGTCTATAAATGAAAATGTTTCGCTTTCAGAAAATTTACCACCAATAGGAGAGATACTTACTTGTTCATTGGAGATAGTTAACCAAGATTACAAAGTAAGCTATAACAAAGTATTAGCTAAAGCTGATGCAAGGGTGAGAATAGTTTACTCTGCTGATGATGAAATGGGGAGCATAAATGTATTTGAGACATTTATTCCATTTACAGGCTTTATTGATATTAATGGGGTAAATGAAAATACAAAATTTGATATAGGATACACTTTGAAAAATTATTGCATTAAACCAATATATCAAGACATGAAAGCTTCTGCTATTTCTGTTGAAGCAGAGATTGATGTTATGGTTATTGCACATGAAGAGAAAGAATTTACTGTGATTAGAGACTTGTATAATCCTGATAACATCTTAAAGTATGATGAAAAAAGCATAGCATTGGAACAAATGAAGGATAATAGAATAACTAATATAAAGTTTGATCAAATGTTGCAAATTCCTGAGCTTGATAATTCAAAACTTTTAGAGATTAACATTACTCCTACAATAACAGAGAAAAAGAATATGGAAGATAAAATTATAGTAGATGGAAATGTTAATGTTGATATTATGTTTTACAAGTTGGATAAAGGTACAATAGAAACAAAGAGGATAGACATACCATTTGAGCAAAGCGTTGCAAAAGAAAATAAACAAGATGATATTACAGTTCAAGTATCTGACATAGAATATGAACTAGCACCATCTGGAAATTTGAAGTTGAATATGACATTAAATTTTGAAAATGAAGTTATGGATACAATAAATATAAATATGATAGACAATTTAGAAGCAACTGGTGAAAAAGCAAAAAGTCCAGCAAGTGTTGTTGTATATCCTGTTAAAAGTGGAGATTCTTTATGGAGTATTGCAAAAAAGTTTGGAACAACAATAGATAATATTAAGACAGCAAATGATTTAAGTGATGATATGATTTACCCAATGCAACAATTAATTATCCCAAGAAGAGTATATAGACTTACATTAGACCCACTAAATTAATATGGAACGCTTAGGTCTTAATCGTAAGCTTATACAAAAAAACAACTTAAAAAAAAGTAAAAGAATAAAGTTTATTATTTTTATTATTTGTGTGATAGTTCCAATTTTGATTTTTAATGCGATAACAAAAGTAGTAGAACCAACACTTATGGCAATGTGCACATTAGAAGCTAAAAATATAGGCATATTAGTTTCTAACGAGGCAATAGGAAACGTAATGGAAGGTGTGACATATGAAGATTTAGTTACACTTGAAAAAGATCAAAACGGAAAAATAATAGCGCTTAGAGCTAATGTTATGGAAATGAGTAAAATGGCAACACAAATTAGTAATGAAATGCAAAAATTGTATGATACAATGGAAGGTGCATATGTGAAAATTCCTGTAGGAACTTTTACGGGCAATGCATTATTATCATCGTTTGGACCAAATATAACTGTAAAAATAATACCGTTTGGAATGGTGGCTACAGATTTTAAATCAGAATTTGTTTCGGCTGGTATAAACCAAGTTAGGCATAGAATTTACTTGGAGGTTTTAACGAATGTATCTGTAGTTGCTCCATTAATAACTAAAGAGATGAGTGTAACGACTAATATAAGTATAGCAGAAACAATACTTGTTGGTGATGTGCCAGATAGTTTCTTTAATTTAAATGAATAAAACCCGGCAATGCCGGGTTTTTGCTTTAGGTATCTCGTCCAATAACGACGCCATCAGAATTGTAAACATCGTAATTTTTATTTGGACGATAGGGATTAACAGAAGTGGTGTTTTTCTTTTCGGTGCCAGTCGTTTTAGAGTCTTTTGTCATGTTATTTCCCTCCATATATTATAAATCTTGGTCCAAAGATAGTATAACACAATTTACATAATATAGCAATAAAAAGTTAAAGCTTATTGAAAAATTTATAAATATATTGTATAATGAAAGTACATAATAATATTTAGGAGGTATCCCAATGAGTGTTGTAGGTACTGGAATTGCAATGAAACGTTTTCGTTACATCTTGCCCGGAATGAAAGCTACACAAGCTAAGGACTACATTGATAAGGAGGCAGATAAAAAGAAACGAGAAGAACGGGCAATGAAAGAACTACAGGCTATGAAGCCTATACTGAATTTCTTCCGAGTGGGATACAAAGATGTGCTCGGAGAAGAAAATGTTGAGAACATTATTCGTTTGTATAACCAGCCTATTGCCAAATATGCATTGATTATTAGGCTGGGAAATGAACTCGAAGAGCGTGGACTTTCGCGTAAAACGTGGGAGACCATCGCAAGCAAAGCATTTCTCTGAGAACAAAAAACCGCTAACAACTGTTAGCGGTTTTTTTAGTTATATGCACAACACACTATATGCAAATGAGAGTAATAAAGGTTGAAATGATTTTTGTATAAAAAAAGCACCAAGACAATGATATCTCAAAGCCTTGGTACTTATGGTGCGCGAAACCGGAATCGAACCGGTACGGGTTATTAGCCCGCAGGATTTTAAGTCCTGTGCGTCTGCCTGTTCCGCCACTCGCGCACGTTTTTTGTGTACAAAAAATATAATAGCATTTAGTATGTTGTTTGTCAACAAAAAAATCACTTTTTTTGAAATATTTGTTGAAAAGTTATGTAAAACACGTTATAATGAGATTGGAAACAAATATTATAGGAGGCTTTGGTATGTCATCAACTCGAAGAATGACTAGCGTAATCAGGGATGCGCGGCTTAGCGATGTGGCTTCGTGCTACGATGCTGAGATAGCTTTGAAAGAGAAGCAGGTGCGCGAAGAAGCTGGAAAAAGGTTCATGAAAACGGTTGTTAACTGTCTTTATGAAAATTGTCCGGTGGAATTGTCCAACGAAGTCAAATTCAATGTTGAAGCTCCGCTGAGGGCACGTGGAACCAAAAACATTATTGGTATGATTAATCATATTGATAATTGCGTTAATGGACTTTGGCCAGGGTGGCGGAAGTTTGCGTGCGGATTCTTTAACATTAACATTTAAGGAGGCAAAACGGTAATGGACGAATTAATCAATGTCAAGTTTAAGGTTGTTTCTCGACAGGAGGTGAGCAAAGCAACGCACGGCAAGATCTTGAAAGAGTTTAGGAAACTTCGTACTGAACCGAGGTACATCTTGGCTCCGACGTCTGCCAAAGTGGAAATCGAAGAGGTGCAGTATTCTGCGACTTCTGAAAGCGATTTTCTCGACAGTGTTGAGAAGATTTTCAAAAGATATAGGAGGGGGGCCTAATGGCCTCCCTTTTGAATTTCCATTTTTCTCGTTGCACCATAATTTTCTTATTGACTTTTAAGATGAAAAATGTTGTAATATATATTGTAAGATTTGTATTTTGTATAAATATTAGGAGGGAGTTACATGAAACCAAAAACAAAAAAGTTTTATCAAGTTAGTTGCTTAATCTTAGCTATATTACTTGCAGTGCCAACATTATTAGCTGTTATTTTTAGATAAGGTGTTGATATACAAATGAACTCAATTTTAGAATCATTTAAAATATTTTATGAAACAAGGGTATTAGCATATGTTAATACCCTTTTGGAGTATCCTATAAAGATTGTTGTTTTATTAGTTGATTTAGCCATTGTTAGTTATATTATTTATAAGTGCTGGAAATTGTTAAAAGGAACAAGAGCAATACAGCTTATAAAGGGGATTATTATTCTTGTGTTTGCAACAGCTGTTAGTGATTTTTTGTCGCTCAATATATTACACTATTTGTTAAGCTCTATTATGACGTATGGAGTTTTGGTTGCTATAGTAGTATTTCAACCAGAACTGAGAAAGGCTTTAGAGCAGGTGGGTAATGCTAATATAAAAAAGATACTTTACCTAGATGATGAAGAGCAAGAACCTTCATGTATAGACAGTGTTGTTGACGCTGCCACCGATATGGCTAGTCATAAGGTTGGTGCACTGATTGTTTTTGAACGAGAAACAAGTTTGGAAGAATTAACAAGAACAGGAGTAATGCTTGATTCAAAGACATCGAAAGAATTACTTATAAATATATTTGTTCCAGATACACCATTACATGATGGAGCGGTCATAATAAGGGATAACAAAATCGTTGCAGCTTCATGTATTCTTCCACTTACAGATAAAGTAACACTTGATAGAATATTTGGAACAAGGCACAGGGCGGCAATTGGTGTAACAGAATCAACCGATGCAGTTGCTGTAGTTGTTTCAGAAGAAACTGGAGCTATTTCATTAGCTGTTGAAGGAAAAATAATAAGAGATATATCGCCAGAGCAACTAAGAAAAGACTTAAGAAAAAGGCTTGCAAAGCCTAAAAATCCAATAAATCAATTGAAGAAAAAACAAGAAGAGAAAAAATAGCTAAAGAGGTCGCAATATGCGACCTCTTTTAGTAAATATTCTATAATTTAGCAGCAAGGACCAACTGGTCTGTTGTCGCCACCGTTGCAGCAGCAACATATAATGAAGATTAGAATGATAATCCAAATGAAATCATCACAACCTCCGAAGCATCCGCCTCTGTTACCCATACGTATAACCTCCTTTCATATTATAATTATATGAACTAGTTAGAGCGGTTGTTACATCCACATCCACAACCATTATTCCAGAATAATAGTAGGAATAGGATTAAGAACCATAGGATATTGTCGTCATCATTAGAGCATAGATTTCTTAAAAAACATCCCATATATATCCTCCTTAAAAATATGTTTACAGTTGAGAGAGGGGTGTGAACTGTTTTTTCAACTGCTTATGGTATATACTATTCTTCAATTTAAAAAGTGTTACAGAGTTTTTTGAAAAAATGCTTGTATTTTGTAAAATCACATGTTATACTAATTATTGTTTTATGGCCCATTGGTCAAGCGGTTAAGACGCGGCCCTCTCAAGGCCGAATCATGGGTTCGATTCCCGTATGGGTCACCAATAAAAGACGACTTACATTTGTAAGTCGTCTTTTGCATATGAATAATGAATTTTATATTCTAATCGATTGCAAATTTACATAATTTGTGATATAATTTCACTTGTGAATTAAATTGTGGAGGGCTAAGGTATGAATGATTTTGTTGCAACAAGAGTTCGGCAAAGCATATCGGGAAATGTATTTCCGCCTAAGTATCCAGATGAGAATTGGCTTGACACGAGTATCATAAATGTAACTAATTGTATGGCGTATGCACTCAATTGTACGTATAGTCCAAAGCGAGGGACAGAAATATACGACTTGGAAGCAGACAGAACTCAGCCTAATTTTAGTGACAAGCTTTTTGCTAATGAGGAGTTGATTAGTGCTTTTGAAAAGAGGATGAATCAGCTAGGAATTAGGTTTAAGCGTTTAGGAGGTTATCAAGGCAGACGGCCAGCAAATGCATACCAAATTGTACTCTGCAATAGTGTGAACTTGAGAGATTTTCACTTTGCGAGACAAAATAAGAATGGTGTGTGGTCACATAAAATGGGCTGGTGGCGACTTCCGATGGATATATGTGAAAAAGACGAATCGATTGATGATTATATGATGGACTTGGGATACAAGGTTATTGCATATTATGCAATATACAAGATTCAATAAAAAAAGAAAGGCGTACACGAAGAGTGGGCGCCTTTCTTTTTGGATAAGGTTGATAAATCTTGAAATAATTACATATGACTTTTGAGCCCAAATGCCTTGTGCAAAAGGATTTTATGTGTTAATATACATTATGTAAAGCAATTAAAATACAAAAGAATGGAGTGGTAAACTTGAAAAAAGTTCAATTACTTTTAAGTAAGTGTTTAGTACTTGTAGGTGTGATGATTTTTGTGTTGTCTGCTTCTGCATATGCTGCAGAGCCTAAACTTTTTGATGGCTCAGATAATAAGCTTGGAACAGATGAAACGGTATACTTCTTTGCAAATGGTACTCCTATAACAATTGAAGAAAGTACAAAAGGAGAAGGTGCTCTTATTAAATGGGACGGCGGAGAACAAGAGGTTCCTGCTAATACAAAAGTATTTGGTGGAGCACATGATGATTCTACAGAAATGACTACTAGTATAACAATGAAAGGTGGAAAAGTTTTTGCAATATATGGTGGAGGCTTGCATAAGAGTAATGTAAAGAAAGCAACTGTTAAAATTGAAGGCGGAACAATAGAAAACGCGGTAATGGGCGGTGGAGCTTCATCATTAACAAAACTTTGCGGATGTGAAAATGCAGTTTGGTATAATGGTGATGCAAAAGCATCTCCTTGTGTGGTAGAAGAAGCGAATGTAACAATAGAAAAGGGAGCTGAAATTAAGGGAACGACATATAGTCTTTTATACGGCGGTGGCGAAGGAATAAGCCGTACTGATGTTGCAAATTTAGTTATAAATGGTGGAAAATTTGAAAACACTTATGTTACAGCGGGTGGCTCAAATGGTTATACAGGAAAAGCAAACTTAACTATAAATGATGGAGATTTTGGAACAGTTCTTCAAGGTATCAATAGAGGAACAATAGATGAGATAAAAATGAAAATATTAGGTGGTACATTTGAAAATGTATATATCGGTGGAGAGACGGATGACAAAGGTGTAACAGGAGAATATGGAATGGCTGAAATAGAGATAGCTGGCAAGAATACAGTAATTAAAAAATTATTACCTGGTTCAAATGGTGCTTCTCAAACCGATGATGCAACTAAAATTAGTGGGAAGATAAGTAAAGACGTAAAAATAACCAACATAGAAAATGTTGATAAGATGAAAGAAATATTTGGCGAAAATATTGAGTTGAAAAATGAAGAAGATGAAGGCGGAGGCACAGCTTGGCAAAATCCTTATAAAGATGTAAAAGAGAGTCAGTGGTTTTATTCAGCTGTGAAATATGTGACGCAAAAGAAGTTGTTTAATGGTACAACATTAAAGACTTTTGAGCCTGATACTGCTATGACAAGAGGCATGATGGCTGTGGTTCTATATCGAATGAGTGGAGAAGAAGTTAATGAATTATCAACTTTTGAAGATGTTGATAAAAATGCTTATTATGCACAAGCTATTGCATGGGCACAAGGCAAAGGCATTGTAAATGGTATTGGCGATAATAAATTTGCACCAGAAGAGATTATTACAAGAGAGCAAATTGTTACTATGATATATCGTTATGCAAATGCAAAAGAACAAACCATTCAAGAAGAGTACGATATGTCATCTTATAAAGACAGTGGAAAAATTTCGGAATACGCAATTCCTGCTTTTAAATGGGCATGTCAAAATAATATAATTGATGGTGTTGATGATACAACACTAGCACCTCAAGAATCAGCAAAAAGAGCAGAAGTTGCTAAGATATTGATGAACTATATGAAAATGTAATTTGAAGACTATTTTAACTAATAATAAAAAATAGTTTAAAGGGGGCTGTAAAAAGCTCCCTAATAAAAATAGGTTTTGAATCACTTGCTTGATTCAAAGCCTATTTTTTTGTAAAACAAACACATAAATATTTTTCAAAATGTGAATAATTTGTTTTTAGACATAGCAAACTAGGGTATGAAATATACATTAAAATTTATTTTGTAATAGTCTATGCATAAAGTTTTATACTATTTTGTTCACGGTTATATTCGAACAAATTAAATTTCCATTTTTATTGTGTTTAAAAAATGGATTGTTTGCATATTTTTCATCTTTAGTTTCTTTTTTAAGCATTGTAAATTTCATATACTTTTCTATGTTATGTTCTTTAAAATATATGCAATTGCTGTATAAGCCATAATCAGCATCAGATACAGGGTATTTAGGATAATATTCATAAAAATTATTGAATTTTTCCATAAGTGGTACAAAATATTCTGTGGCAAGTGCACAATGTTTTACGTTAAAAACAGCAATACATTCATCGCAAACAGCTACTTGTACGTTGTAAGGGGGTAACATTTTGTGGTCTTCTTTATTTTCATAAAGGTTGCATTTTATCTGTTTTCAAATAGCAATTTCTACTTTTTCAGTATATTTCAATATGTTTTACATAAGTACGCGCTTTTTCTATATTTTCCTTTTCTGAGTATGTAGCTTCACCAATAACAGCTTCAACTTCAATTCCTTTTTTTGAAACTTCCTTACTAATTCTTGTAACTGCTTGCCATCATGTTTCTCACCACTAGTTATTGTTGCTGCTGTTATTATTCTTTCTAATGTCATTGCTATGTGAAATATGTATTAGTTTATTTTTTACTTCTATTAATCCTTCTTTTAATGCTACTTCTACTGTTTTTTCGATTAATTTATCTAGCAAGTTAATTGCTGTTTCTTTTAGTGTGCATCCAAGAAAATATTCAAACAATAGATCTGTTTTTGTTCTTTCTATTAGACCTCTATCTGATAGTTTGTAATATCCATTTAATAGCAAGTATTTAAGCGTTTTGGAAATATCTTCTGCTTTTTTTCAATTGTTGAAGAATATTTATATTTTAATTCTTCATATACAAAAGAAAAGTCAACCATTTTTGCCAGTTGTCTCCTTAAATTATTTTTTGTTATTAATATATCATAAAGTTTAGTTATACTATATATCCTTTTTTGGCAGTTTCATAAAAATTCCCTTTTAATCTCTTGTAATGCTTCCGCCACTTGCAATAATATTTTCACCATTTAAATATGAAGAATCATCAGAAGATAAAAATAATACAATATTAGCTATTTCGTCTGGATTCCCTAATCTTTTAATTGCAGTATGGTTAATAATATCTTTTAGTAATTCATCTGGTAAAATGTTTAACATATCTGTATTAATCAAGCTCGGTTGAATACTATTTATAGTTATATTATTGCATGAATATTCTTTAGCAAGTGCACGTGTTAAACCATCAAGTGCAGCTTTTGAAGCACAATAATCTGATTTATTAATCGTTCCAAAAGAAGAAGTAGAAGAGATATTAACTATTTTTCCGTATTTTTTCAAAACCATATTAGGAATTAGTAACTTTATTAAATGATAAGCACTCCAAAAATTTGTGTCAAATGTTTTTTTAAAATCTTCAAAAGATATATCTAGAAAAGGTGAATCATTGCAACAGCCGGCACAATTTATCAATATGTCAAAATCGTAATTCTTAAGATAATTGTTATATAAATCTAATATATTTTCTTTATGACTTAAATCGCATTTGTATGGCAGAACTTTCTCATTATAAATAAGAGTTGAGTTAATAAAAGTGTTATTGTATATTGCAATAACTTTATCTATATTCTCAGTTAAAAATAGATTTATTATACTTTCGCCAATTTTACCACTACTACCTGTTACAAGAGCTGTTTTCCCAATTAATTTGTTCATAAAAATTCCTCCTTTAACAGTTATTATATCATATGTGTGTCGCAATTTGTATGATTTTTAATATATGAACAAAAAGTGAAGAAGTAAAAATAACTGTAAAGACCATTTATGATAAGGATGTGGTTGAAAAAGAATATAAAAGAAAAAATACAAGCAAAAATATTATGGAAATCAATAAAAGCATTAATAAATCCTTATTTAATTATTTCTGATGAGGAATTTATAAAAAAGCATGGCAGAGAAAATTAAGGGGAGTGAAGAAAAAGTTGAAAAAATGATATAACGTTTGTTTAAGATTAAATAATTTTTATCAAGTTAACAGTTTTTAGGTTAGTCAAAATAATAATTCTTTGTACATGAAACAATTAATTTGTTTAAAACAAATCAAAGAATGAAATACTGTATTATTGTATATGCAAATAAACAAAAAAGTTTTCTTATACAAAAAAGCTTTGAAAATAATATTTCAAAGCTTGGTAGCGGATGTAAGACTTGAACCTACGACCTCTCGGGTATGAACCGAATGCTCTAGCCAACTGAGCTAATCCGCCATAAACCACAAAGTTATTATATTTAAAATATATAAAAAAGTCAAGCTTTTTTACATATCTATGTGTTACATAATTTGCTAAAGTATATTGACTTAATAAAAACGTAATGCTATAATTCAATAAATTTTAATCATATTAATATTTTATGTTTAAATATGAGGTTATTGAAGTTTAATGCTGTAATTCTTTGATGTACATACGAAAAATAAATGAAAATATGAAAATATCCTGTATATATTTGTTTTTTATATGACGAATTAGTTTAATTATGGTACCAATCAATATTATATGTATTTTAAAATTATTTCGTCACAATAATTATAGAATAGGTACATGTTATCAGTAGTAATATGTATTTTTAGGAGGTTTTGCATATGATAATTAGTGAACCTAATTTGTGGAATGATAAGAGCAATTTTTACATTAATGTATTAAGAAGTGACTGGTATAAAAGACTTATTAAACTGGAAAATTTAATTACGGAGGAAACTGTACGTTTTTATTCTGGAATGGGGATAACTACTTTACATTTACCAGTAACAACCAGTTCAATATCAAGTCCAATGGGAAGAGGAAGTGATTCAAAACCTGTTAGAGTTAATTTAGAAGGTACAGAAACATATTTAGCTGATTCAATGCAATTTTTATTAGAGTATGGTTGTAGATTATGTGATAACGGATGCTATTATCTTATGCCATCTTTTAGAGGAGAAAAAGCCGATGAAAGTCATCTTTGCCAATTTTATCACAGCGAGGCTGAAATTCCAGGTAAATTAGAGGATGTTATTAGCTTAGTAGAAAAGTATATCAAATACTTATCAGCTAAAATAATAGAAAGAATGGGAGAAGAATTAAAGGATTCTGTAGGAGATATTTCTCATATCGAAAAAATGGCTTGCTATATGGGAAGTTTTAAAAGAATTACATTTGATGAAGCGGAAAAATATTTTATCCAAAATTATCCACAAAATATAGGGCAATATATAGAATACAATGATGGGTGGAGGCAAATAACTCGAAAAGCTGAGAAGGTGCTTATTGAAAAATTTGGAGTTGTTTGGATAACAAACTATGATGAACTTGCTGTACCGTTTTATCAAAAAATTGATAATAGACTAGTGGGAACTACAAGAAATGCAGATTTGCTTATGGGGATAGGTGAAACGGTTGGATGTGGAGAGAGACATTTGAATGATGTAGAACTGAATAATGCATTAGAAAAACATTGTGTTGATGCAAAGGAATATGAATGGTATATTAATATGAAAAGAGAACTTCCAATGCAAACTTCTGGGTTTGGCATGGGCGTAGAAAGATTTTTAATGTGGCTACTAAAGGCCGAAGATATAAGAAATATGCAAATTTGTTTAAGATTTAATGGCGAAAATATATTGCCATAGAGGAGGTTTCTTGTGGTAGCTATAAATAATATAACATATGTTAGAAAAGAAGAAAATGGTGTTACCGTATATAATGCGGAAGATAACTTATACAAATTTTATGAAAATCTAAAATACAGAAATATTGTACATATAAAAAAAGATGAAGAAAAATTAGAATATTTAGAAAAAAACAAAGAAAAAATCAACAAAAATATAATATATACATCTCCTTTCAGGATTAATTGGCTAATATCTGAAAACTGCAATTTAAATTGTGTATATTGCTTTGCAGATGACAAAATGGGGAAAAAAGAAAATAAGATGCATATCTTAAAAACAGTTAGACATATATTAAAGCTGAATACTATGGTAGTTGGTATTACAGGAGGCGAACCAACTTTAAATCCATACATATATAATATTATCGATAAGCTATGCGGTAAATGTGCAATATGTATTGATACTAATGGAACAGTATTGTTGAATGATAAATTAATAAAAAAAATAAAAGAGTCAAATGCTTTAGTAAGAATTACAATTGATACATTCAATGAAACAATATTAAATAAAGTTCGAATAGCCAAAAGCTCTAAATTGGATCAACTAAAAAATATACAACAAAATATCGAAAAGTTGAGATTTGCAAATGCTTTATTTATGGTTCATACAGTTGTTACTATGTATAATAAAGATGAACTAGAGGCTTTAGCAAATAATTTAATTGCTTTGGGGGTAAAAAGGTGGAATTTATATGGAGTGAATTATTGTGAAAAATGCAAAGACTATTATGAACAAATAAAAGTGGAAAAACAAGAGCTGGAAGATATTTGCAAGTGCTTAATTTATAAATATGGTGATAAACTTGATATTTCGGTACATTACGATGAAGAAAAATATAATGAAAGAGCAGTAATATTAGTAGATTCAGATGGTAAATTTTTTCTAGATACAATTAAATCGGGAATAAGATTTATAGGAAAGAATAGTAAAAAGCCATCAAAGAATGAGATTGAGAAATTTCTTGATGTAAATGCTCACTGTAATGGATATTTGAGTTAATAGTATGTTAATAATAAGGAGAGTTGTATGAAAAAAATTATAGATTCACATCATTTAGTTGGTCTTGATTATTGGTTGTCAAAAAACAAAAGGGAATTAGAGTACAAAAATGATATCACTGCTATTAAAAATCATAATATTAAAGCACTTATTTGTCCTTTCCCAAGTTCTGAAAATCAATTATACATTAGCGAAAATGAAATGATATGTGCGTATGCAAAAAATAATGCGAATAATGTGATACCAGTATTTGCTCTTAATACTAATTATGATGAATCATACAGATGTATAGAAGAATATTTTAAAGCATTTGATGTATGCGGAATAGTAATTTGGCCTATTTTATGCGATGTTGATTTATTAAAACTTAAAGAAGACAAAAGATTTGTTAAATTGTGCCAAGAATATGATTTCTTTATATATCTGCATGTTGGCGCTGGAAATGAGAAAGATATAAAAAGGGTGGAGAAAATAGGAAATTATACTCCGCAAGATGCAATAGAATTTGCAAGAGAATTTAGTTACAAAAAAATAATTTTGGGACATATGCTAAGATTGTCTATAGACTCTTTAGAGAAAGCATCAATAATGGATAATGTGGTAGTTGAAACTAGTGGAGTAAGTTCACAAAAAAAGTGGTATGAAAATGAGCAAAATGTTTTTCCGTCATATGATGCAGGAGAGCTGAAGAACATGGATTCAAAGGAAATATTAGAACACTGTGTAAAAAAAATGAATTTAGAAGACAAATTGGTTTTTGGAAGCAGTTTTCCATATTCCTTGTGGTGGAAATATGATTTGAAAGATGAGATTGGATTGATAGAGCAACTAGATATTTCTGAAGACGCCAAAGATAAAATATTGTATAATAATATTAGAAAGTTTTTAAAAATTAATTTTTAAGGAGATCAATTATGAAAAGATTAGAAGAACTAACGGTTAAAGATGTTGAAGATATGGACTACAATAATTTAATTTCAATAGTGAAAGAAACAAATAGAGCTCCAGGAGGATTCAAAACATTGCAAGAAGTTGCAAATATTACTATGCTAGATAGTAGCAAACATATGTTGGAAATAGGTACCAGCACAGGGGTATCAGCAATAGAACTAGCAAGATTAACTAGATGTAAAATCGATTCTATTGATATAAATCCAAGAAGTATAGAAGAGGCAAAAAAAAGGGCTGAAAAAGAGGACTTATTAAAATATATTAATTTTCAAGTTTGTGACGCACAAAATATGATATTTACAGATAAGAGTTTTGATATAGTATTCTGCGGAAATGTGACAAGTTTAATACCTAATAGAAAAAAAGCATTATCTGAATATTACAGAGTACTAAAAAATGGTGGAGTGTTAGTTGCTGTTCCTATGTATTACATAAAAGAACCATCTCAAGATTTGATAAAAAAAGTATCTGAAGCAATTCAAGTAAATGTTGAAATATGTGACAAAAAATATTGGAAAGATTTCTATAATATTAATGATTTAATATACAAATATGAACAAGACTTCAAGTTTAAGTATATAAGCGATCAAGAAATAGAAAAATTCGTTAACTATATTTTATCGAGGGAACATCTAAAGGTGCTAAAACCAGAAGTGTTTGAAATACTGTCAAAGAAATATAGAGAATATATCTATATATTTAGAGATAATTTATCACATATGGGATATAGTATTTTGGCATTATTTAAAGAAAATGTTAATCCTGAACCAGAACTTTTTATGGGAGAAAAAATATATGGATAAAAATGATGTGTATATTGTTACTACAGCTTTCCCATTTGTACCTGCACAACTCAATCTTGCACACTTTGCGAGCACATATGTACCGGCGGACATTATATACAGATATTTAAAATTATTTGATTATAAAGTGATTCAAGTAAATGCTACGGATGTACATAGTTTCTTTGCTTCAAAAGATGGAATTAGCATTGATAAAAAACAAGTAATAGAGTTTAATGATAAATATAATAAACTATATGAATTAATGCATATTGATTATGATAATTATATGCTAACTTCGGATTATACTCATGTTAAATATACACAAGCTGTGATTAATAAATTACACGAATATAATCAATTAATTACTAAAAATTCATACTCGTATTTTTGTAAAAAATGCAAAGGATTTTTACCATACAAGATGGTAGAAGCAAAAGAGATAGAAAAATGTCCTTATTGTGGTAGTAGTGATTTTGAAAAAATTTCTAGTGAACATTGGTGGCTAAGGCTAAAGGATAAAAAGAAAGAAATTATATCAATGCTTAATAATATGATATTACAAGATGATGTAAAGAATTTTTTATACTCTCAACTAGAAAATGTTGAAGATTGGGATTTCACAAGAGATAATAAATTCGGAATATTATTTCCTTTAGATGAGAGATTAACTTTGTACTTATGGTTTGAATCATTAGTGGGATATTATTCGCTTATATTAAAGTTTAGATTTGAAGATTCTAAAATTAATTTTATACATTTCTTTGGTAAGAATATTATTTATTATCATGGAATAGTATGGCCTATTATCCTAAAGTACGGGATTAATAGCGATGCCAAAATAGCGTTATCTGTACGTGGCTTTTGGAATGAAGAAGAAAGTGACAATGATTTACTTGATATAGAAAATACTATTAAAAAATATGATGCTGATTATTTAAGATTTTATATTGCGTATAAAGTTACAGATGATATAAAAGATTTTAAATTCAAAACACGAACTTTTATAGATGTTATAAATGAAATCTTGATAAAAAAGATTGTTAATTTAAACTATCGTGTGTATTGTTTGTTAAAAAAAATACGTGTAATACCTGATGGTGATGAAAATATAAATTATTTTAATGATGAAATAAAACAAATAAAAGAAAAAGTCGAAACTAATGAAGTAAATAAAATAATAAAAATAATAATTGATACAGTAAATAAATATAACAGAATTATATCTGATTCATCAAAGAGGAATGTATTCAACAAGGAAATTGCTATTGAATTAGCTGAACTAAGTGCTTTTATTAATGTTTCATTATCGGCAATAATGCCGTGTTTTACAGAAAAAATAAATATTTTTGAAAATTATTCTTGTCGCTCATACGAGGATATTATTAACATAGGAGGGAAAAAGATAAAGAATGAGTTAGAAAAAATAAAAACGTTGGAGTAGCTTATGGAAAAAAATGAAAGATTTTTAATAAGAAAAGAAAAATGGGGGATTTTAGTACAAGATAAATTATATGATAGGATTTGGGCACTAAAAGACATGGAATTGCCAGATACTATATATACGTTATCACCGTATAAATATGAGGATGAATTTATGGATAAAACCATAGCATATAAAGATTTGGATCTGGAATCACCGATATCGATTTCATGGGAAATCACTTCAAATTGTAATTCTAAATGCATTTTTTGCTGTAATGACTCTGGTAAAAGATATGGCGAGTTACCATTTGATAAAATAAAAGAAATTGCACAATTATTAAAAGAATGGGGATGCATGAGAATTGTTATTGGTGGCGGAGAACCACTTATACGAGCTGATATTATACCAATATTAAAATTGTTTGAAAATTCATCACTAAAACCCGCTATTGCAACAAATGGAATTTTATTGGACGATGAAAAATTGTTGTATCAAATATCTAAGTCATGTATAACTTTACAAATTAGTTTGGATACGTTGGAAAAGAAAAAATATTATAAGTTTAGAGGTGTAGACGCATTAGAAAAAGTAATGAAGAATATTATTCTTGCGAAACGATATGTTGAAAATGTCAGGGTTGTTACAGTACTTAATAAAGAGAATGAATGTGAATTAGAAGCAATAGCAAAATTTTTGAATAACATAGGAATTGGACAATGGTTTATATTTAAATTGTTACCTGCTGGGAGGGGAAAAGACGTAATTGAATCTCTAGGCATACTTGATGATTCTGAAATCAAAAGAAGACTTAGAATTATTAATGCTCAATACAAGAATCTATCAACATGGTATTGGGGAACAGAAAATAGTGATGGTGTTGCAATATATGTTTCACCACTAGGAAACTTGGAAATAATTGATTATATGCATAATACAAGATTTAAATTCTTTGATGACGAATGGGATATGTCAAAGATTAGAAAGGCTTGGAAAAGTATTGACGTTGATACCAAGAGAGCAACAATTTTAAACTTTACGTCAAAAAATAAAGTCCTAAAATAGGAGGTAAAGATGGAATCACAAATGGCTTATAAAGGCGACTATATGTTTTATGATGACTTGAATTCCAAAGTGCAAAGTGAAGATTTGGAATTTTATGAAAAATTATTAAAAAAAAATAAAGATATTTTAGAGGTTGCATGTGGAACTGGTAGGATAATATCAAAGATTTGTAAAGAATCAAATTATATAATGGGATTAGACAATTCGGAAGAAATGCTTAGTATTGCAAGGAAAAAGCTTAAAGATGAAAATGTTGAGTTTGTGCTAGGCGATATGACGAAATTGGAAAATATTGATAAAAAATTTGATTATATAATATGCGGATACAATTCATTACAGCACATTTTAGATGATGAGGAAACAAGTAATTTTTTTGGAAAAGCCTGTAATTTATTGAAAAATGACGGTAGAATTATTGTTGATATTTTTAATCCTAATCCTCTTTTTCTAAATACAGAAAAAGTACATGAGAACAAATGTAGTTTTTATAGTGAATATTTGAATTGTGAGATTTTAGTAGAAGAGGAAAGAGTGTATGATCCTGTAAGAAAAATTAATTATATAAAATACATATATATAAAGGATGATGAGATAATTACACAAGCAGATGCAAAAATGAGACAGTATTATGATGGGGAAATCGAACAAATAGTAGAAAATACAGGCCTAAAAATTGAAAAAAAATTTGGAAGTTATGAATTTGAAGAATTTTCAAAAGATTCTCCTAAACAAATATTTATTATAAAGAAGGATGAAAAAATATGAAAACAATAAAACCTCAATATCTGTGTGGTGGTAAGAATATTGGAATTTTTTCACTAAGCAATAGAGATGATATTAATTTTCCTAAAAGATATAAGCGAGCTATAAAAAATTTGAAAAAGATGTGTGAACATGTTTATGAGTGGAGAAATGAAGAATCAGCAACAAAGCAGTTGATAAATATGTTTAAAAGTGATAATATTAATGTGTTAATGTCATTAACAGGTGGTTATACGACTAATACACATTTAGATAATATAAATTATAGTGAGATAGCAAAAAATCCAAAGGTTGTTATAGGGTATAGTGATACAACAGCTTTATTGTTGGCTTTGTATACTAAAATAAGACTTGTTACTTTCTATGGACCAGCACTTATGGGAACATTTGGAGAGTATCCTCAAATTGATTCGTATACTGCTAAGAATTTTAATGATATTATGTCATATAAAAATGGCGTGTATATATATAAAGAACCAGAAACTCAAAGTATGTCCAACTATTTTTGGGACATAGAGGACGAAAGGAGTTTGAACTATCACAAGTTTGCTGGTTGGAAATCAAATAATAATGGAATGACAAGAGGTATTTTATTGGGAGGAAATTTAAATACTATTCTTTCTTTGTTAGGAACTGAGTACATGCCTGATTTTAAAGAAAAAATATTGTTTATCGAAGATGCTTTTACATCTCCACAAAAATTTAATAGAGATATTGAAACATTAAAACAAAACAATATATTAAATCAGATAAATGGAATAATTGTTGGAACTTTTTTTGCTGTTGATTCCGCTCAGTCTGAGTTTGAAAAAATACTTAATGAGTATATTACTGATAAGCCAATGATTTGTAATGTGAATTTTGGACATAGCAAGCCAATAATGACAATACCTATCGGTGTGCGCGCGGAAATAGATAGTGATAATCTAAAAATTACTTTGTTAGAAAGTCCATTTGAAAGTATAACGGGATAGCTTAATTGAAAAGCCCATGGCTCATATCCATGGAGATATTGGTGCAAATCCAATTCCCGTTACCAAATTTTTTTAAGGAGTGAATATTTTGAATAATAAGTTTTATATTACAACACCTATTTATTACCCAAGTGGTAAATTTCATATAGGAACAGCCTACTCAACTTTGCTTGCTGATGCGATTAAAAGATACAAGGTTTTAAGAGGTTATGACGCTTATATGTTAACTGGCGTTGATGAACATGGACAAAAAGTAGAAAAAGTAGCAGAAGAGCACGGAATAAGTCCTCAAGAACACGTTAATCAAATGGCTGAAGAATCGATAAAGTTGTGGAAAACAATGAAGATATCCAATGATGATTTTATTAGAACTACAGAACCTAGACATACAAAAGTAGTTGAAAAAGTATTCACACAATTGCAAGAAAACGGAGACATATATTTAGGCAAATACAATGGCTGGTATTGTACACCGTGCGAAACATTTTTTACAGAATTTCAATTAGTTGATGGGAAATGTCCTGATTGTGGTAGAGAAGTTGAAAAGATGAGCGAAGAATCATATTTCTTTAACATGAAAAAATATGAAAGTAGATTGATGAAGTTTTATGATGAAAATCCGGAATTTTTGTTACCTATTTCTAGAAAAAATGAAATCATAAACAATTTCTTAAAACCAGGTTTGGATGATCTTTGTGTAACAAGGACGTCTTTTGATTGGGGAATAAAGGTTCCAAACAATTCGAAACATGTTATTTATGTGTGGCTAGATGCATTACTAAATTATATAACAGCTATTGGATATGGCTCTGATGATGAGACTCTTTTTAATAAATATTGGCCAGCAGATCTTCAAATAATTGGAAAAGATATAATTAGATTTCACGCAATATATTGGCCTATATTTTTAATGGCACTAGATTTACCATTACCAAAACATATATATGCTCATGGCTGGTATGTAATGAAAGACGGAAAAATGTCTAAATCAAAAGGCAATGTGTATTATCCAGATGTGTTGGCCGAAAAATATGGTGTTGACGCGACAAGATATTTATTGCTTCGAGAAATAGCTTATGATAATGATGGAGTATTTTCATTAGAAAGTTTCTTGGAAAGGTATAACTCTGATTTAAGTAATGATTTGGGAAATTTAGTTAGTAGAACAATTGGAATGATAAATAAGTATTTTGATGGAAAAATATTATCATATAATGGAAAACCAAATGAATATGATGAGGAAGTTGAACAATTTGTAACTGGTCAAATTAGTGTTATTGAAAACAAATTTGATACTGTGCATGTAGCAGAGGCTATGAATGAGATATGGAAAATAATATCGCGTTCTAATAAGTATATTGATGAAACAGCACCATGGACTTTGTTTAAAAATTGCGATAATACAGAGAAATTACAATCTGTTATGTATCATCTGCTAGAAAACATTAGAAAAGTTGCGATATTAATAAAGCCGTTTATGCCTGATATCTCGGAACAAATACTGGATAGTTTTAATATAAGTGATGAATTTAGAACATGGGAGAGCATCAAGAAGTATGATGTACTAAGTGACATTCAAGTGGTTGAAAAGATTGAGCCATTATTTGCTAGGTTAGATATAAAAAAAGAATTAGAAAATCAAAATCAGTAGAAAAAGTTTTTCGTATTAATTTAGATTCTTGAGATTTTTCGAAAGAAAACGAAAAATTCTTTTGTGAAAATTTGATTTTTGTGCAATGAGAAGGAAAAACCAAAAGTAAAAGTTCACGCAATTGTTTACAAAAAATAGGATTCGAATCAAGCAAGTGATTCAAATCCTATTTTTTTAGAGACTTTTTACAGACTCTTTTCTATTATTCATTTTATTTTGTATTGTAAAGTTTTATTTTTTTGTATATAATGTATTCATATGATAGCAAAGGAGAATGTTTGATGAATATACTTTTAGCGACTATGGGTATGGATATTGGCGGTGCCGAAACACACATATTGGAATTAGCTAAAGAATTGAAAAGAAGAAATAATAACGTATATGTTGTTTCTAACGGCGGAAAATATATTGAAGAGCTACAACAGAGCGGAATAGAACACATATGGGCGCCACTTAATAATAAAAAACCTCATAATATAATAAAATCATATAAGATTTTGGAAAAGACAATTAAAGATAAGAAAATAGATATAGTTCATTCTCATAGCAGAATATCATCATTTATATGTGGGTTATTAGAAAAAAAGATGAAGTTTCCATTTGTTACTTCTGCACATTGGACTTTTAAAGTTACACCACTTTTAAAGGCTATGACAAATTGGGGACAGTATACCATTGCCGTGAGTGATGATATAAAAGATTATTTGATAAAAAACTATAATGTTGATTCTAATAAAATTATTGTTACAGTGAATGGTATTGATACAGAGAAGTTTTCTAAGGATGTAGATTTTAGTGATATAGAAAAGGAATTTAATTTAAGCAAGAATAGTAGAAGGGTTGTATATATAAGCAGAATGGATGAAAGTAGAGCACTAGTTGCTAGACAATTAATAAGGATTTCTGAAGAATTAGATAAGGAAATTGAAAATTTGGAAATTGTGATTGTTGGTGGTGGCGATGTTTTTGAAGAGTTAAAGAAAGAGTGCGAAAAAATCAACTCGGAACTTGGAAAAAGACTATTAATAATGACTGGTGCTAGGACTGATATAAACAAATTTGCTGCATCAGGAGAAATATTTATTGGGGTTAGTAGATCTGCATTTGAGGCAATGGCTTGCGAGGTACCTACAATAGTTGCTGGAAATGAAGGCTATTTAGGAATATTTGATGAGACAAAGTTAGATAAGGGTATAGAAACTAATTTTTGTTGTAGAGGATTAGAGATGCCAACTGAAGAAACTTTGAAGAGAGATGTAATAGAGTTAATGAACAATAATAACAAGGAAAATTATGGCAAATACAACAGAGAAATAATACAAAAGTATTATTCGATAAAGAGAATGGTAGATGACTGCGAAGAGGCATATAGAGCTGTACTTAAAAAATAGAATTTGCTTTTGGTGAGATTTTCAACAAAATATCTTAAAAATATTGACAAAATTAGTGCGCGATGGTAGAATGAGTAAGCAAACCGCGTAAAGGTTCTTTTTTTTTGAAGAAAAGATGCGGCTAAGCCTTAAATTTAAAGGCGTACGGAGGTGTAGAAATGAGAGATAAAATTACATTAGCTTGTACTGAGTGTCAACAAAGAAATTATGATTCAAAGAAGAATAAGAAGAATGACCCAGACAGACTAGAAATGAAAAAATATTGCAAGTTCTGCAAGAAACATACAACACATAAGGAAACAAAATAAAGAAGAGGTGTGATTGATTATGCCAGAAGTTGAGAACAAAGTAAAAAAGGGATTCTTCCAAAGCATGAATGCAGAATTGAAGAAGGTTATTTGGCCTTCATTTAAACAAACAGCTAAGAGTACAGGGGCAACAATTGCTTTTGTATTGTTGATTGCTGTGATTTTGATTGTTCTAAATCTTGCTTTCCAAGGTTTGGATTCACTTTGGTGGAACACAATAATTAAATAAAGGAGGAGTAAAATGCCTCAAAATAACGATATTGGGTCATCAGATGTTGCAAGATGGTATGTTGCACATACATATTCTGGTTATGAGAACAAAGTAAAGGATACGATCGAAAAGGCCGTTGAAAATAGGAACATGCAAGACATAATTCAAGAGGTTGTTGTTCCTATGGAGGAACAAATCGAGATTAAAGATGGAAAAAGAAAAACATCTTTGAGAAAAGTATTCCCTAGCTATGTACTAATAAAGATGATTTTAACAGAAGAGTCTTGGTATGTAGTTAGAAATGTTAGAGGAGTAACAGGATTTGTTGGTGCAGGTGGAAAACCAGTACCTCTTACAGATGATGAAATTAGAAATATGGGATTTGAAGATATTCCTGTAAACGTTGACTATGAAGTCGGAGATAGCGTGAAAGTAATTTCAGGACCTCTTGAAAGCTTTGTAGGAGTTGTTGAGGAAATCAATCTTGAAAAATCAAAAGTAAGAGTTTTAGTATCTATGTTTGGAAGAGAAACTCCTGTAGAACTAGAATTTTCACAAATACAGAAAACATAAGTAGGAGGTGTTAAAAGTGGCAGAGAAAAAAGAAGTAACTATGATAAAATTGCAAATTCCAGCTGGAAAAGCAACTCCAGCACCACCAGTAGGACCAGCTTTAGGTTCAAGTGGAATTAACATTATGCAATTCGTAAAAGAATTTAACGATAGAACTGCTGATCAAGCTGGTATGACAATCCCAGTTGTTATCACAGTTAATAAAGATAAATCTTTTTCATTCATAACAAAAGTTCCACCAGTTGCAGACTTACTATTAAAAGCTGCTAAAATCGAAAAAGGTTCAGCAAAACCAAATAAAGATAAAGTAGCAACAGTAACAAAAGCAATGGTAGAGGAAATTGCAAAAACAAAAATGCAAGATTTAAATGCAGGAAGTTTAGAAGCTGCAATGAGTATGGTTAAAGGTACTGCTCGTTCAATGGGTATAGTTGTAGCTGAATAATTTTAAAATGGGAGGCTTATAGCCGTTTGTACCAAAGGAGGTAAAGTATGAAAAGAGGAAAAAAATATCAAGATAGTGTTAAAATGATTGATAAGACAATGTCTTACGATGCAAAAACAGCACTAGAATTGATTGAAAAAATGCCAAAAGCTAAGTTTGATGAGACAATTGAAGCTCACTTTAAACTTGGTGTTGATTCAAAGCATGCAGACCAACAAGTTAGAGGTGTAATTGTATTACCACACGGAACAGGTAAAACACAAAGAGTGTTAGTATTTGCAAAAGGTGATAAAGCAAAAGAAGCTGAAGCAGCTGGAGCAGACTTTGTTGGCGCTGAAGATTTAGTGCCAAGAATTGAAAAAGAAAACTGGTTTGATTATGATGTAATCGTAGCTACACCAGATATGATGGGTATTATCGGTAGATTAGGTAAAGTATTAGGACCAAAAGGTTTAATGCCTAACCCAAAATCAGGAACAGTAACAATGGATGTTGCAAAAGCTGTTGCCGAAATTAAATCAGGTAAAATTGAATATCGTTTGGATAAAAACAATATTATTCACTGCCCAATTGGAAAAGCATCATTTGGAGCTGAAAAGTTAAATGATAACTTCCAAGCTTTGTATGAAGCAATAATGAAAGCTAAACCAGCTGCTGCAAAAGGACAATACATGAAGAGTGTATCTGTTTCAAGCACAATGGGACCTGGTATCATGATAAAAGCATAGAGAAGCCAAAGACAGTAGGTTGCTAGTTAAAAGCGTAAAATTCCTACCGAGGTAAATGTTCGGATTTAAACCGTTGTATTTACCTTGGTAAGTACAACGGTTTTCAAATTCATAGAAAAATAAGGAGGTGTAAAAATGCCAAACGCAAAAGTTTTAGCAAAAAAACAAAGTGATGTGGAAGCATTAAAAGAAAAATTCGAAAAATCAAAGTTAATTATATTAACTGATTATAGAGGTATTAATGTACAAGACATTACAAAAATAAGAGCTGATTTAAGAAAAGCTGATTGTGAATATCAAGTAGCAAAGAATACAACATTAAAGTTTGCTGCTAAAGAAGCTAATCTTGAAGGCTTAGCAGAATTATTTGAAGGACCTACAGCAATCACATTTAGCTATGAAGATTATGTAGAGCCAGCTAAAGTATTATACAATTATGCAAAAGATTCTGACTTTTATAAAATTAAAGGTGGAGTAATGGATGGAAAAATTATTTCTGTTGATGAAATACTTAAACTTGCAAAACTTCCATCAAGAGAAATGTTACTTACTCAATTGGCTACTGCATTGCTTGCTAATATCAGAAATGTAGCAGTTGTATTAGATCAAGTTAGAGAGCAAAAAGAAAATGCATAACTTGTAAATAAGTTTAATGTTTGCCATCAAATTGGCGGAAAAATAATTAAAATATTGTAAAAATTTAAATGGTTTTATGTGCCGAAAGACATAAAATAAATGTAAAAAGGAGAAATTTAAAATGGAAAAAATCGAAAATTTAATAGCTGAAATCGAAAAACTTACAGTTTTAGAATTGGCTGATTTAGTAAAAGCAATTGAAGACAAATTTGGAGTATCTGCAGCTGCAGCAGCAGTTGTAGCAGCAGCTCCTGGTGCAGCAGCTGCTGTTGAAGAGAAAACATCTTTCAACGTAGTATTAAAAGAAGCTGGAGCTAACAAAATAGCTGTTATTAAAGTAGTTAGAGAAGCTACAGGATTAGGATTAAAAGAAGCTAAAGATTTAGTTGATGGAGCTCCTAAGACACTTAAAGAAAATGTATCTAAAGAGGATGCTGAAAAGATGAAAGCTGACTTAGAAGGTGCTGGAGCAGTTGTAGAACTTGCTTAATTAAATTATAAAAATATGACTGTCTCGTTTATTAAAACGAGGCAGTTTTTTTGTAAGCTGTAGTGGTGCGGGCACTGCACCGTACCAACTGGCTGAAACTAGCAAACAAATTCATTTTTCTTGCATTAAATGGTTGCAAATGATAAAATTACTATGAAGGATGTGAAGTAAAATGGAACAACAAGTTACACCGATGATGCAACAATATTTGAAAACAAAAGAAGAATATAAAGATTGTATTTTATTATATAGATTAGGCGATTTTTATGAGATGTTTTGGGATGACGCTGTTACTGCATCTAGAGAATTAGAACTTACACTTACTGGTAAAGACTGCGGCCTTCCTGAAAGAGCACCAATGTGTGGAGTACCACATCATGCCATACAAAGTTATATTGGAAAGTTGATTGCGAAAGGATACAAAGTAGCTGTTTGTGAGCAAATGGAAGATCCAGCACTAGCAAAAGGGCTTGTGAAGAGAGATGTTATAAGAGTTATTACTCCTGGCACGATTGTTGAGACAAATATGCTTGACGAAAAGAAAAATAATTACATAGCTTCAATATACAAACTTGGTATATACTACGGTTTGGCTTATAGTGATGTATCAACAGGAGAGTTTGCTACTACAGAGATAACAGAAGGAAATAATTATACAAAACTTTTAAACGAACTTTCAAGGTTTGAACCTATTGAAATAGTGGTTAATAGTGAATTATACAATGAAACAAACATTATAACAGATATAAAAAATAGATTTAATACTTATATTTCTATGCGAGATAAAATTTTAGATGTTGACGTTAGTAGACCGCAGATACTTTCAAAAATGCCATATGCAAACGAGGCGACATCGCTATTGCTTTCATACATAAAAGAGACTCAAAAGATAGACTTAAAACATATAAACAATATTGAGATATATGAAATAAATAAATACATGGTATTAGACAGTACGGCTAGAAAAAACTTGGAATTGATAGAAACTTTACGAGATAAGAATAAAAAAGGAAGTTTACTTGGTACACTTGATAAAACATCGACATCAATGGGGGGAAGACTTTTAAGAAGATGGATAGAGAAACCTCTTATGAGTATTGAAGACATTCATGATAGATTAAACGGAGTAAAAGAACTAAAAGATGCGGTAATGACACGTGGCGAGATTAAAGATGTTTTAAAGAAAGTTTACGATATAGAACGTCTTACAGGAAAAGTAGCTTATGGAACGATAAATGCACGTGATTTGATTTCGCTAAAAAATTCACTTATGCAACTTCCAGAATTAAAGCATTTAATTGAAACTGCGGATTCGAATATTATAAAGACTTTGTATAAGCAGATGGATTTACTAGAAGATGTGTCAAAGCTGATAGATGATGCAATTATTGATGATCCACCGATGCTGATAAAGGAAGGCGGAATAATAAAATCTTCATATGATGAAGATGTTAATAGACTGAGAACTGCTTCTACAGAAGGAAAGAGTTGGGTACTTGCACTCGAAGCGAAAGAAAGAGAAGCAACTGGAATTAAGAATTTGAAAGTTGGCTATAACAAGGTTTTTGGGTATTATATTGAGGTTTCAAAAGGAAATGTTTCTTTGGTGCCAGATAGGTATATAAGAAAACAAACTTTAACAAATGGAGAAAGATATATTACAGATGAACTAAAAGAAATAGAAAGTACAATCTTGGGAGCACAAGATAAAGTTGTCAACTTGGAATATGAGATTTTTATAAAGATAAGAGACCAAATAGCAGGTCAGATAAGAAGATTGCAGCAAACTAGTAATTCGGTTGCGACACTTGATGTTTTAGCATCATTGGCAGAAGTTGCAGATGCGAATGGATATGTTATGCCTGATGTTGATAGTTCGGAAGATATAATTATAAAAGATGGCAGACATCCAGTTGTTGAAAGTTTGATTCCTGCTGGAAGTTTTGTACCGAATGATACGACCTTAAATACTGACGAAGATAGAGTAAATATTATAACTGGTCCAAATATGGCTGGTAAATCTACATATATGAGGCAGGTTGCTTTGATTACTCTTATGGCACAGATAGGTAGCTTTGTACCAGCGAGCTATGCAAAAATTGGAATAGTAGATAGGATTTTTACGAGAGTTGGTGCGTCAGATGATTTATCTACAGGTCAATCAACATTCATGGTTGAAATGAATGAAGTATCAAATATACTATTAAATGCTGATAAAAAAAGCTTACTTATTTTAGATGAAATAGGAAGAGGAACTTCAACGTTTGACGGACTTTCAATTGCTTGGGCTGTCGTAGAATATATAAGCAATAAAGAAAAAATCGGAGCAAGGACTTTGTTTGCTACGCATTATCATGAACTTACAGAATTGGAAGATAAAATAGATGGTGTGAAGAATTATTGTATAGCAGTAAAAGAAAAAGGTGAAGATATTATTTTCTTACGTAAAATAATACGTGGTGGAGCGGACGAAAGTTATGGCGTTCATGTGGCTAAGTTAGCAGGCGTTCCAAATGCTGTAACTTCAAGAGCAAACCAAATTTTGAAAAAATTAAAAGAAGATAGTGTTATAAATAAGAGTGAAACTAAGAAACAAACCAATGTAAGTGGACAATTTGATTTGTTCAATTATAAATTGGGTGAAATAGCTGCGGAATTGGATAAAATAAATTTAAATGAATTAACACCGATTGATGCATTAAATATATTATCAAAGATGAAGCAGAAGTTATGAGTACAAAAGAAGGGAGAATTAAATGAAATTAGCAGTTAATCATTTGCTTGAAGTTGAAGAATTATTTAACGAAGGTAAAATAGATTTTGTTGATTATTTTAAATTGTATAGTATAAATGCTGATTTATCACACCTTGATTGGTGCATAAAAAACAAGCCATTAATGTTTCATGGATTACTTGGAAATGGTTCGAATATAATTGATGATACATTTTGGAATGATAGAGATGTTATAAGACAGAAAGAAATATACAAAACAGGGCATACGCCTCATGTATCAGTTCATATTAACAAGTGTGATGATGATAATGTTGATAATGAAGATGTTACAATTGATAAAATAAAGAAAAATGTAAAAAGACTAAAAGACGAGTTTGAGATGAGTGTTCTTCTTGAAAATGTTCCGGCAAGGTACGATGATTCAACTAAGCATATCTATTCAAATCCTGATTTTATAAGCAGAGCTGTTAATGAGGCTGGGTGTAAATTTTTGTTTGATATTGGTCATGCACGTGTTGCGGCAGATGTACTTGGAATTCCTTTCAATGAATATGTAGATAGACTTCCGATGGACAAACTTGTAGAGATACATTTATCTGGAACAGCACCGAGAAAAGCTGGTGGAATAAGAGCACCACATAAAGCCATGAACAATGAAGATTATGAATTCTTAGAAGAAACGATAAAAAGGTATAAAACGTTAAAATATGTTACTTTAGAGTATGGAACGTTTGTTAAAAATGAAGAGAATTCTAACTATCCAATAGTTTCATATGAAGCAGTAAATGAAGTTGCGAAAAAAGAAGTATATGAACAATTGACTAGAATAAAAAATATTATAGGTAAATAAAGGAGAATAAATATGGGAAGTATTGTTCTTTTGGATGATTTAACAATTAATAAAATAGCTGCAGGAGAGGTTATAGAGAGACCTGCAAATGTTGTAAAAGAATTGATAGAAAATTCTCTTGATGCAGGTGCTACATCAATTTCTGTTGATATAGAAAATGGTGGAATAACTTATATACGAATTACTGATAATGGAAAAGGTATTGCACCAGACGATGTAGAAATAGCCTTTGAAAGACATGCAACTAGCAAAATTAGAAATGCAAGTGATTTGATAAAAGTTTCTACTATGGGGTTCAGAGGAGAAGCTTTAGCGAGTATTGCGGCCATTGCAAAAGTTGAAATGGTAACGCGTACCAAAGATAATGAATTAGGAACACGAATTATGGTAGAGGGTGGAAAAGTAGTATCTTTGGAAGAGTGTGGAGCACCTATAGGAACATCGATTACTATAAAGGAACTGTTCTTTAATACCCCTGTTCGTTACAAGTTTTTAAAGAAAGACTTTACAGAAGGTGGATATATAGAAGATGCTGTTTCTAGAATTGCACTTGTAAACCCAAATGTGTCTTTTAAAATGACAAACAATAAAAAAGAAATAATAAGAACTAGTGGAAATGGTGATGTACCAGCAGTTGTTTACAATATTTTCGGAAAGGATATAGCTCAAAATCTAATTGATGTAGATTATGAATATGAAGGAATAAAAGTTACTGGAGTAGCGGGTAAACCAGAAATTGCAAGATCAAATAGAGTTAATCAATTATTTTATATCAATGGAAGATATATAAAAGATAAAATATTATCGGCTGCAACAGAGGAAGCGTATAGAACTCTAATACCTCATGGCAAGTACGGTTTTTGTATTTTGAATATACATATGAATCCAGAACTTGTTGATGTAAATGTTCACCCTGCAAAATTAGAAGTTAGATTTTCAGAAGAGGGAAAGGTTTTTAAAGCGGTTAATGGAGCATTAAGAACAGCACTTTTAAAACAAGACATTACTAGAGATGCTGACGTTGATGAAGAAAAAGAAACTACGCAAGAAGAAGTTCAAATGCCTCAGGAGCCAAAGCAACCTTCGAAAGGGTTATTTGATATATTCAGACCAAAGCCTGTTGAAAAAAAGAACAATGTATTCACCGTTGATTTCAAAAACAAAGTTGAGGAGTCAAAGGAAGAATATGTATCTAATAATAAAGAAAGTAATAATGAACAATTAGTTGACGAATTATTTACGAAAAACGACGAACATGATAATGACGTCGCAAATGAAAATGTTGAGTATAATTCGGAAAATGAAGAGGTTGTAGCTAAACCAGAAGAAAAGCAATCTCAAATATTTGAAAATATTTCGATAGTTGAAGAAAAAGCAGAGATACCTGAGTACAAAATATTGGGCGTTGCGTTTTCTACATATATTTTATTAGAAATGGAAGACGATGTTTATATTATAGACCAACATGCTGCGCATGAAAGAGTTCTATACGAAAAAGTAAAAGAAAACTTTTACAAAGGTGGAGGAAAAGAAGCTCAAATGCTATTACTTCCTGATATTGTAGAATTATCGAAACGTGATATGCATATTGTGCGAGACCACATTGATTTGTTTGAAAATGCAGGATTTACTTTAGAAGAATTTGGCGAAAACACAATAAAGATTACAGGAGTTCCTTCTATATGCTTTGAAATGGATACAAAAGATTTGTTTATGGATATTCTAGACGGGATAGATATTACAAATAGAACAACAAAGCAAGATGTTGAAGAAAAGTTTATTGCCACAGTAGCATGTAAAGCTGCAATTAAAGCAAACATGAAATTAGAAGAGAGAGAAATAAGAGGACTTCTTGATCAGTTATTAGTTCTTGAGAATCCTTTTACTTGTCCTCATGGAAGACCAACAGCTATAAGAATTACCAAGATGGAAATTGAAAAGAAATTTGGTAGAAGATAATTAAGAATAAAGGAGATTTTAATGAAGCCAAAAGTAATTGTTATTGTGGGACCGACAGCTTCTGGAAAATCAGATTGCGCGATTGAATTAGCAAAAAGAATTGATGGTGAAATAGTATCGGCTGATTCTATGCAGATATATAGAGAAATGAATATAGGAACCGCAAAAGTTACAAACGAAGAAATGTCAGGTGTTAAGCACTATATGATAAATATTGTAAACCCAGATGAAGACTTTAATGTTGCTATGTATAAGAAAATGGCAGAAGAAGCACTAGAGGAAATTGTTTCAAAAGGTAAGACGCCTATTGTTGTAGGTGGTACAGGTCTTTATATAAACACACTTGTTAATGGTATAGAATTTTCAGAGATTGATAAGGACGAAGAATATAGAAAAGAACTTGAGAATAGAGTGAGTGCCGAAGGCATAGATAGCATATATGAAGAGTTAAAAAGTGTAGACCCAGAGGCAGCAAATATAATTGATAAAAATAATGTGAGAAGGGTTATAAGAGCATTAGAGATTTATAAAGTAACAGGAAAAACCAAAACTGAACTTGATAAAGAATCAATAAAAGAAACTAAATTTGATTTTTTGATGTACGGTATTAAAACAGATAGAGAAGAGTTGTATAATAGAATTAACAAAAGAATTGATTATATGATGGAGCAGGGGCTTGTAAGCGAAGTTGAGGAATTGAATAAAAAGTATAAAATGTCTAAAACAGCTCTTCAAGGTCTTGGTTATAAAGAAGTAATAGAATATATAAATGGAAATTGTAATTATGATGAAATGATAGAAAAACTAAAAATGGAAACAAGAAGATATGCTAAGAGACAGATAACGTGGTTTAAACGTGATGAGAGAATAACGTGGGTACCAAAGGAAAAATTGGTAGGCGTGATAATGCAACAAATAAGCTATTCATAAAATATATTTTAGGAGTTAAGTATGCAAAAGAAAAGAAATCAATATAAACAAAATGTAATTTTTGTTATTTTATCGATTTTAATAATTTTACTTGTAATGTTTCTAATTAGAGTAATTGGACTGCTGAAGAAACCAACACTAACAACGATAGTAAAGAATGGTGAACTGACGAAATATGAGGAAGTTGTTGGGTACGTGATAAGAGATGAAGAAATTGTTGATACGAGTGCATATAGTGGAATTGTAAATACAACAATCTCCGATGGAAATCGTGTTGCAAATGGAGGAACAATTCTTTCTTATGTTTCAAATACTGAGAAAAAATTAGTGAAAAAAATATCTGATTTAGATGCAAAAATACAAGAAACAATGGATAACCAACAAAATATTTTTGACTATAATAGCGATGTTAAAAATATTGAATCAGAAATAAAAACTAATTTATATGAAGCAGTAAAAGCAAGGAAAGATGTATATTCTGCTCATGAATACAAAACGACTATAAATCAACTTATTCAGAAGAAGGCTAAGATCGTTGGTGATTTAAGTCCTGCCGGTTCAAAACTAAAGGAACTTATAGAAGAAAGACTTGGATATGAAAAAGATTTAAATGGTGCTAAGCAGATTTTAAAATCTCCCAAGGCAGGAATGGTTTCTTATAGGGTGGACGGTTATGAAAATGTTTTGACACCAGATTGTTTATCAAGTTTAACAATAAAAGAATTAGAAAAGTTAAAAGTGAATATGGGTCAAATAATTCCTATTGATACTTCAAAAGTGAAGATTATAGATAATTTTTATTGTTACATAGCAATTCCAACAAATTCAAGTGAAGGAAAGTCAGCACAGTTAAATGATAAGATAAGATTGAGGTTTGACAATACGAATGATGATTTAGTCTCTGCAACAGTCGAGTATATATCTGATGAAGAAAATACTAGACTCATAATTGTAAAAATAACTTCTAATGTTGAAGAACTTATAAAATATAGAAAAATAAATCTTGATGTTGTTTGGTGGCGAGATACTGGACTAAAAGTTCCAAATGATGCTATAAGGTATACTGACATAAAAAATGAGAAAACGGGAGAGGTCATCAAGAATGTTGCAACTGTTACAATTCAAAAATCATCATATACTGAAAGTGTTTGGGTAAAAGTAATAAGACAAGCAAATACAGCTTCCATAATAGAAAATTATACAGATGAAGAATTACTAGAAATGGGAGTAAGCGAAGATGTAGTAAATAATAGGTCAACAATAAAATTGTATAATGATGTTGTTTTAAACTAATGTTACAGGAATGTTACGAAAATATTAAAAAAAAATTACAACCTTAGTATTTGTTGACTTTACAGGAAAAAAATATAAAATAGAATTATACAAAAGATGAGAAAGTTATTCAGGGAGGTCTAAATTAATGGGTAATAAATTTGTTAACAAAATCTGGAATTTGCTTGGCGTTGAGAATGAGGAAGATGTTGAAGATTACAATGATGGAGAGTTAAATTACGATACAGAAGAAAAAGAATATACAGCACCACTTTCTAATAAGAAGACTAAAGTTGTAGGAATGCCAGGTGTTCCACAGGTGAAAGTCATTATCTCGCAACCTAACACTTTTGAGCAATCAGAGGAAATATGCGAGCACCTTAAAGAAAAGAAGTCTGTTATAGTTAATTTAGAATATGTAAATAAAGATGTTGCTAGAAGAATAATTGATTTTATTAGTGGAGCAGTATATGCTTTGGATGGAAATATTCAAAAGATTTCTAATTCGATTTTCTTAATAGCACCATTTAATTATGAAATTACAAATGAAGTATTAAAAGAAGATATAAAAAATAAGTTATCTGTATCATGGATAAAATAAGGAAGTAGGAGGTTTGTATGATTACTCCTTTAGATATTGAAAACAAAACTTTTAATAAACAGTTAGTAAATGGATATAGTACAGAAGAAGTGCATGAGTTTATGACGGCACTACTTAAAGACTATGAAAAAATTTACAAAGAGAATATTGAATATAAAGATAAGATTGCAGTATTAAATCAAGGAATTCAGCATTATAAATCAATTGAAGATACACTACAAAATGCTTTGATTGTAGCTCAGGGAACGGCAGATTCTGTAAAACAAAATGCGAAAGCAGAAGCGGATAATATTGTTAAAGAAGCTGAAATAAATGCTATGAAAGCTGTTGACGATATAAATCAAAAGGCTATAGAGAAGCAGATGCAACTTGATGAGGCAAAGAAACAATTTGATATTTATAAAGCTAAAATGGAATCATTATTAATTTCACAACTTGAAATACTAAAAGAAATAAACAGAGACCAGGGCTAGCACCTGGTTGATTTTATATAATAGGAAAGTTATGCATATTAGAATTAAGGAGGAAACATGAAAAAAATATTATTTATAATTTTGAGTATAGTGTTGGCTTTTTCATTAGTAGCATGTAATACCACAAAAGAGCCAGAAGTTAACCCAAATGATAATCCAAATAAACAGGAGGAAAACGTGAATAATAAATATAAAGATGTTACACAAAATCCTGTTGTAACAATGACGATGGAAAATGGTGATGTAGTAAAAATAGAGCTTTATCCACAAATAGCACCTCAAACTGTTGAAAATTTTGTTTCATTAGTTAAAAGTGGTTTCTATGATGGATTAACATTCCATCGTGTAATACCAGGATTTATGGCTCAAGGCGGAGATCCTGAGGGAAACGGAACTGGTGGAGCTAGCTATGAAATATTTGGTGAATTCAAAGAAAATGGATTTACTAACGAATTATCACACGATGTTGGCGTTATTTCAATGGCAAGAGCACAAGATTACAATTCTGCAAGTTCTCAATTCTTTATTGTTACCGATGCTCAAGCCAAGAGTAGCTTGGACGGATTATATGCTGGCTTTGGAAAAGTTATAGAAGGAATGGATGCGGTTTATACGATTGTTAATGCAGATGTAATAAGAAGAGATTATTCTGATGATTTTTATAATGCTTATGTACAAGCGGGACAACAATTAGAAGTTGGAACAGATTTGTATGAACAATATATAAAGGAGACAATGGAAATTGACAAACCAGCAACACCACCTGTAATAAAAACAATGACAGTTGAGACGTTTGGCGTTGAGTATGATGAGCCAACAAAGTATTAATTTTGAGATTGAAAGTGACCAATTATTTGGTCACTTTTTCTTGACTTTAATTACGAACTAATGTATGCTATTTTATGTGACAAAACAAATAATGAGGTGAGTGATAATATGTATGCATATATAAAAGGAATTTTAGAATTTAAAGGTAATGATTTTGTTGTTATAGATGTTAATGGAGTGGGATACAAAGTTTTTACACCTTTAAGTACGATTGAAAAGTTAGGAGATTTGGGTAGTGCAGTTAAAGTACATACACATTTACGTGTTAAAGAAGATGATATGAGTTTGTACGGTTTCTATAGTCAGGAAGAACTTAGAATGTTTGAGTTATTGATTGGCGTTAGTGGAATAGGGGCAAAATCGGCAAATACAATTTTGGCCAATATAAGCCCATCAAAATTTGCTCTTGCGGTTATAACTGATGATGTAAAAGAACTTACTAAACTTCCTGGTATTGGACTGAAATCTGCCCAAAGAATGGTATTAGAACTGAAAGATAAATTAAAAACAGAAGAAACAATTGCAGATGAAAATGTGGAAATTGGACCTATTGTTAAATCTGATAACAATGCACAAGAAGCTATTTCTGCTTTGCAAGTTTTAGGCTATCCTATTAAGGAAGCAACAAAGGCCGTAACAGCTGTGAAGGCTGATGGAATGAATGTAGAAGAAATAATTAAGAAGGCATTAGTATATTTTACAAAGTAAGGAGAATGAGGTATGGAACAACCATTGGCATATAGAATGTCGCCAGAGACGTTGGATGAATATGTGGGACAAGAACATATAATATCAAAAGATAAAATGTTATATAGATTGATTAAGGCGGACAGATTATCGAGCATTATTTTATGGGGACCTCCTGGCTGCGGAAAAACATCACTTGCTAGAGTTATTGCAAAGTCTACTAAAAACAAGTTTGAAAAACTTAATGCAGTGGCAGCAGGTGTTGGTGATATAAAAAAGATAGTAGAGGAAGCTAAAAATTTGTTTATGAATCCATCTGGAAGAGTAGTACTATTTATTGATGAGATTCACAGATTTAATAAATTGCAACAAGATGCACTTCTTCCTTATGTTGAAGACGGAACAGTTATACTTATAGGAGCAACTACAGAAAATCCGTACTTTTCTGTTAATAAAGCTCTAATTTCACGTTCTACAGTTTTTATGTTGAAACCTTTGACAGAAGAAAATGTTTATACAGTATTAAAAAATGCAATTGAAAATAAGGAAAAAGGTTTGGGCAAATATAATCTACGTGTTGAAGATGATGTACTAAAATATATTGCTACGCTTTCTGGCGGTGATGTTAGAGTAGCGTTAAATGCCTTAGAGATTGCTGTACTTACGACTGATATGAATGCAAATGGCGAAATAGAAATAACAAAAGAAATAGCAATGGAATGTGTACAGAAAAAAATAGCACAGTTTGATAAAAATGGAGACAGTCATTACGATAATATAAGTGCTTTTATAAAATCTATGCGTGGAGGCGATACGGACGCGGTACTATTTTATTTGGCACGAGCTTTGTATGCTGGAGAAGACCCTATGTTTTTGGCAAGACGTATAGCTATTTGTGCTTCAGAAGATGTCGGAATGGCTAACTCAAATGCTTTAGTTGTTGCTAATGCTGCTATGCAAGCGATTCATCAAATAGGAATGCCAGAAGCAAGAATCTTGCTGGCACATGCAGCAACTTATGTGGCAAGAAGTCCAAAATCAAATGCGGCGTATTTAGGATTGGATAAGGCTCTTCATGATGTCGAGAATATGGATACAGGACTAATTCCAATGCATATAAGAAATGCTCCTGCTGAAGGAATGTCAAAAGAAGGTTATGGAGTTGGTTATAAGTATCCTCACGATTATCCAAATCATGAAGTCGAACAACAATATTTACCAGACAAGATGGTTGGAACAAAATATTATATACCAGATGAAACAGAAGAAAAATTGAAATAAAATTGATTAGAAATGAATAAAAAGAAAAATACACTTCATAATATATATGAGGTGTATTTTTTGATTTATGCTATTGGTTTAATTGGGGGCTTACTTGGTGGCATGTTTGGTGCTGGTAGCGGATTAATAATTTTGCCAGCCATGATAAAGTTTTTAAAAGTTGATGAATATAAGGCTAGAGGGACAACTTTAGCTGTTGTACTTATAATTACTGTAGCAAGTGCGTTTATGTATTATAAAAATAATTTTTTTGATTTTAGCATTGCGACATATATAATTATAGGAGGAATAATTGGTGGATATTTAGGTGCAAAAATAATGAGAAAAATATCAAAATTTTGGCTATCAATATTTTTTTATGCATTTATGATTTTTGTAGGATTTAGAATGATATTATAAAGTGAGAGATAATTATGTTTTTGATTTTGACAGGTGTAGTGTCAGGAATAATTTCTGGACTTGGAATGGGTGGAGGTACCATTTTAATAATCATATTAACTAATATTTTGAATTATGAACAGCATATAGCTCAAGCTAGTAACATATTATTCTTTATACCAACATCACTTATGGCTATTTGGGTGCATTTTAAGCAAAATGATATTGATAAAAGTTTGATTTTAAAATTAGCAATTCCTGGCGTTATTGGAGGAATTATTGGTTCATATGTGTCTGGGATTATAGAGGCAAATAATTTAAAAAAATTTTTTGGAGTTTTTCTGCTAATTGTTGGAACGTATGAAATAATAACAACTGTAAAAAATAGAAGTAGATAGTATTAAATATTTTATGAAAAATTGTAGCGGAGCACAGTGAGCTCCAGCAATTCAAAGGAGGAAAATAAAATGAAGAATTTAGTTACTGGTATGTTTATTGGAGCATTACTTGGCGGTATGGTTGGAACTGTTGCAAGTGATGAAATATATGATATGAGTAGAAAGATTGTGAAAAACAGCAAAAAAATGATGAAAAAGCATAATTGGATGTAATAATTTGTTAATTATGGGCTGCCTTTGGCAGCAAATACATAAAATAATCATTGATATTTGAAAATATAAATGTTATCATAATATTCAAGTGGTGTGCTATTCTAGTTATTGCTATGGATTGCGAGGGCGGGCCTAAAAATCCGCTGAAAGGGCATATCGATGAAGTTCTTTAGTCTGGCTCGCGACGCCCAGTCGAGGGTCTTTCTAGGGAGTAAGGTTTAAGGGCGATCTGCAACGGCATGTAGGCGTTGACCCTTCTACCGTGGAGACATATAGTATTTTGTACTATATGATAAACCTGCAAGGCCAATACTATAGTATCTGGTACACAGCGTAGCCTTCCTTGAGTGGTGGTGGCGAATAGAAATTGAAACCATTACTGCAAAAGAGGATAAACAATCATTTTAGCAATGTCAAGGAAAACTTCTAGAGCATTCTTATAAAGAGATGTTTTGAGGATTGAGGTGTGGACTAAGTGGTAATCCAGGCTCTCTAACGGTAACGTGGAGATGCTACTTTTAAAGGGAAACCACTGAGATGGCGATATCTTAGTAAGTAGTAGGGAAATCCTTCTGGACCTAAGCCGCAAAATTTACTCATTACATTACCACTTATTAATTTTAAAGGTGAGTGAAAATGTCAAATAAAAATGAATCGGATAGTCAGCATAAATGGTTAATAAAAATATTTTTTATAACCTTTATACTGTCTTTAATTTTTAACTCTTTATCAACAGAGTTTGTAGAAAATTTAAATATTATATGGTCAATATTAATCTTAGTATTAGTAATTTTAACAGGTATAGTATCTGACTTGATTGCAACCGCCGTGACTGCTGCGGATGAAACACCATTTCATGCAAAAGCCGCAGACAAAAAGAAAGGAGCTAAACAGTCAGTAAAGCTTGTAAGAAATGCAGATAAAGTTTCAAACGTATGTGGTGACGTTGTTGGAGATATTTGTGGAATACTTAGTGGAGCAACTAGTGCACTTATTTCTGTTAATATATCAGCTGCATTAGGCATGAATGATATAACTATTGTTACAATGCTTGTAACTGCCATAGTAACTTCTCTTACCGTTCTTGGAAAAGGATTTGGTAAACACTTGGGAATTACTAGAGCAGATGAGATTGTAACTATATTGGGTAAAGTGATTTCTATTTTTTCAAAGTAATACATAAAATCATCCTTTGTTGTCAATAATAGTAATATAAATTGACATATAAAGGGTGATTTTTTTGTATAGAAAAATAATAATTTTTGGTTTGATTTTAATTAATATTTTGGCAGTGTCTTTGATTGCTTTTACGAATCACAATGAAGTCAAGGAAGTTGTATCAAAATTTGGTTCCAGTGGCAATGAAGTTAAACAAATACAAACTAAATTAAAGAATTGGGGATATTATAGTGGCGATATAGATGGAATCTATGGCAGTAGAACAACAAGTGCAGTGAAGAAATTTCAAAAAAGTAATGGACTTACTGTTGATGGAATTGCTGGTACAGCTACATTAAAAGCTATGGGTATATCTTCGAGTTCTTCTGCTACAAGTAACAATCAATCAAATTTAAACTTGTTAGCAAGAGCTATTTATGGAGAAGCAAGAGGCGAACCATATGAGGGAATGGTTGCTGTTGCAGCGGTTATACTAAACAGAGTTAGAAGTTCAAATTTTCCTAGTAGTGTAGCTGGTGTAATATATCAACCAGGAGCGTTTACAGCGGTTGATGATGGACAGATAAATTTGAAACCAAATCAAACTGCATATAGAGCGGCACAAGACGCACTAAATGGTTGGGATCCAAGCGGAGGAGCATTATACTACTTTAATCCAAATACAGCAACAAATAAATGGATATGGTCACGCCCATTAACAGTAGTAATCGGAAAACATAGATTTTGCAAATAAATTATTGTAGGGTCATTAGTGACCCTACAGTTAATGCTTTTTCATATGATAAATCTTTAATTTTCAGTTTTCTTGTCGATGAGTTTTTGTTCTATTTTTGAATATTTTTTCATATATATGTATTAGAGGTGATTGGAGTATGTATGAAAAAATTTTTTCTGAAATTCTTTCTTTTTTTCCACCTTCTTTAAATGATATTTTGAATGTTGACAAATGTATATGGAACTTTGCTGAGGAACTTCGTATAAGAATTGGACAAGCTATTTCTATAAAATTACACGGTAGAGAAGTACGTCTTGACAATATAGTTAAACGGTAATGATATAATGAGGCTTCTCGAAAATTTTTCTAACAATTCTATTTACTCAGTACAGTCAGAAATTAACAACGGCTTTATTACAATAAAGGGTGGGCATAGGATTGGTATAGCAGGCACTTGCATTATAGAAAATGGAATTGTTAAGAACATAAAAAATATTTCTAGTTTAAATGTAAGGATTGCTAGAGAAGTGAAAGGGTGTAGCAATTTTATAATGGATTACATATTAAATGATAATACTTTTTCTAATACAATAATTATTTCGCCGCCAGGGTGTGGTAAAACAACTATGCTCAGAGATATGATTAGGTGCCTAAGCGATGGATATAAAGACTTTCAAGGAAAGAATGTTGGTGTTGTTGACGAACGCTCAGAAATTGCAGCAATGTATAAAGGAGTGCCACAAAATGATGTTGGAAAAAGAACGGATGTAATGAATAATTGTTTGAAACATATTGGGATAAGCATGCTTGTGAGAAGTATGGGGCCACAAGTTATTGCGACTGATGAAGTTGGCGGAGAAAGAGATGAGGAAGCAATATATAATGCAATGTATTCGGGAGTGAAATTTTTGTTTACTGCTCATGGCGAGAAAATTGAGGATATTTCTAAAAATTTTATAAACGATAAAGTGTTTTCAAATATTATTATTTTAAAAAATAGTAATAAACCAGGTAGTGTAAAAAATATCTATAGATTGAAGGAGGAAAAATATGTTGCTTGTTATTAAATTTTCAATATTGCTTGGAATATTGTGTGCTTCTACTTTAGTTGGGTATCTTATTTCAAACAGATATTCAGGGAGAGTGAAGGAGCTCCAAGATATTATTACATCATTAGAACTATTTGAAACAAAAATAAATTATACGTATGATACAATCCCAGATTGTTTTAAGGCTATATCAGAATATATAGGCGGTTGTATTGGAAAAATTTTCAAAGAAACAGCTTCATGCTTGGAAAAACAAAATGATGTTTCAACAGGCGATTGCTTTAAAAATGTACTTGATAATGAACGTGTTCTTCTGAATTTAAATGATACAGATATAGAAATATTAAAAGGTCTCTCGGTTTCGTTAGGACAAATCGATTTGGATAGTCAAATAAAAAATATTAGATTGGTTATACATACATTGAACTCACAACTAGAACAAGCAAAAGAAGAAAAATCAAAAAATTTCAAATTATATAGAAACATGGGAGTGTTAGCAGGTTTGGTTTTAATGATTGTTTTGATTTAGGAGGAGAAGTATGGAAGTTCAATTACTTTTCAAAATAGCTGCCATTGGAATATTAGTGGCAGTTTTGCATCAAGTACTAGTAAAGGCTGGCAGAGAGGATCAAGCGATGATGACTACTTTGACAGGTCTTGTTATTGTTCTTGCAATGGTTGTGAAAGAAATCAGTAATCTTTTTAATACTGTAAAGACTTTATTTAATCTTTAAAAGGAGTACATATGGAAATTGTAAAAATAATTGGCGTTGCTTTCATAGCAACGTTTATAATTGTTTTATTAAAACAGTACAAGCCTGAATTTGTAATACACGTTTCTATATTGGCGGGAATTATAATATTTGGAATGGTTGTATTTAAACTATCATCAATAATAGAGCTATTACAATCTCTTTCAAATAAACTTGGCGTAAATTCAAAGTTTTTTATGATACTTATAAAAATTACAGGGATAGCTTACTTGTCAGAGTTTGCTGTTAATGTCTGCAAAGATTCCGGAGAAACGGCAATAGCCTCTAAGGTTGAAGTGGCTGCTAAAATAATAATAATAGGAATGTCTATTCCGATAGTTGCAGCATTGTTGGAAACAATAATTAACATTTTGCCATAAATTGTGAGGGAGTGATATTTATTAAGAAACTTTTTTTAATCACGATAATATTCCTTCTCTTATTTAATCAAACTTACGCGGTTGATCTAACAGAGTTTACTTCGGAAATAAAAAAATATAGTAATGAATATTTTCCGGAACTAAGTGATGATAATTTGCTAACAGCAATGTCTAGTGCAAGTAATAGTTTGAATACAGAGACTTTTATAAAAAGAATTTTGGGTAGCATAACAAAAGAATTTAGAAACAATATTTCACTTATATTTAAAGTTATAGGTATAGCTATTTTGTGTAGTATATTGAAAAACATTCAATCAAACTTAGGGGAGTCAGGAATAAGTGAAATAGCTTTTTATGTTTGTTACATACTAATTGTGGTTTTAATTATGACATCATTTACTAATATAATAAATGTTTGTAAATCAACTATAGTAAAGCTAAGTGACTTTATGAAAGTATTGATTCCAGTAGTTATAAGTTTAATGTTAGTTACAGGAAATATAGCAACAGTAGCTGTTGTGGAACCAATATTGTTATCAATGATTTCAGTAATTACAGCATTACTTTCTAATTTTGTAATACCTGCGATTTTTATATCAACTATTATAAACATTATTAGTAATATGTCAGAACATGTTAATGTAAAAAAGATTGGCGAAACACTTAGAAAATGTTCGCTTTGGTGTATGGAAATTGCTTTAATAATATTTGTGGGTGTCCTGTCGTTAGAAGGAACGTTATCTGCAAATGTTGATGGAATAACGGCAAAAACTGCAAAAGCGGTGGTATCTAGTGCTGTACCTGTTGTTGGAAAACTTTTAGGAGATACAGTAGATAGTGTTATAGGAGGAATGACGATTACCAAAAATGCTTTGGGAACAGTTGGGGTAATTGTGGTTGTGGCGATTACAATTCTCCCTCTTATAAAAACTCTAATACTAATGTTTACCTTCAATGTTGCATCAGCACTAGTGGAGCCGATAGCCGATGGAAGAATTGTAAAGTGTATGTCCGGAATAGGTGACTCTATAAAAATCTTGTTCGCTATTATGGCTACGATTACTTTTCTTTTTATTATTGCAATAACACTTATAATTAAAGTTACTAATTTTTCGATTATGTATAGATAAAAGGAGGTTCTATGAATCAGTTTGCCATGTCACTGGTGTCAAGTGTTGTCGCAATCACCCTTATTGAAATGATACTGCCTAGTAATAAAATAAAAAAATATGTAGTTTTTGTTTCATCAATTGTATTGGTAATTGTTGTGATTAATCCGATAACAGCTATTTTAAATAAAAATATAGATATTGAAAGCATTTTAAAAGATAACGAAACATTTATTTTAAATAGTGAATATAAAAATAAAATGCAATATGCAAAAGAAAAAGATATGCAAGACACATATAATACATTTTTGAAAGATGACATTATTAGTAGAATGAAAGAAAATGGATATTTAGTGAGAAATATCTCGGTAAAAGTAGATAATAAAACATATGAGGTGACGGAAATGGAATTAGAAATTGAACATGATGATGGAAGTATACAAAATGTTGTAATCGATGTTTCAGTTAGCGAGAATGGCAAAACAGAGAATGTAGAAGTTCCTAAAATAAAAGATTTACTCTGTGAAACATATGGCGTTGAGAAAAGCAATATTATAATAAATAAAATTAGTTAGGAGGCTAACTATGAATAAGCTGATAGAAAAATTTGGTTTTGGTAATCAAAAAAGATTAATTGAAAATATAGTAATATTTATAATACTACTTGTCATACTTATGATAGTGATAAATGGTTTTGGAACAGTTGAGGAAAAAAGTGAAACTATTCCAACAGCCATAATTAATGAAAACAAAAAAACAGATGATTTAGAGGAAAAGTTAGAAAAGATACTTAGCATGATTGACGGAGTGCGGAAAAGCAAATGTAATGATATCGTATGCTTCTACAATCACAGAAGTTCCACTTTATGATACAAAGGAAAACGTGACAGTTACTGAGGAAAAAGATAAAGAAGGTGGTACAAGGAAAACAGAACAAACAAGCAAAGAAAAAAGCGTTATATTTGAGGAAAATAATAATTCAAAATCTCTTGCTATAAAAGAAAAAGAAATGCCTAAAATCGTTGGCGTAATTGTTGTTGCAGACGGTGCGGGTAACATTAAGGTGAAAGAATGTATAATAAATGCTGTTTCGGCTGTGGTTGATGTACCTTCGCACCGAATACAAGTATTTTCAAAACAAAAATAATGGAGGTATTTATATGGGAGGAATTACATTTAAGGTTATAAAGAAAAATCAAATTTTGATTGTAGCAGTTTCGTTAATGCTTGTCGTTGCTGGATACTTGAACTATCAATATGATCCTAATTCTGTATATGATGTTGAACTAACAGGGATAATTGAAGATCCAGGAGACGCAATATATGTAAGTACTCCAAACGTCGAAACCAACATTGATGCTTTAGAAGTTTCAAGCAATTCTGTTGAAGACTATTTTATACAAAGTAAGATAGAAAGAACAAACGCATATGCCGAACAAGTTGAAATATATGAAAAAATGATTGAAAATCCAAGTGTTGCTGAAGAACAGAAAAATATAGCACAGGAGCAAATAAGAAAAATAAATAGCGAAAGGGATGCAATAATAATATCGGAAAATTTGATAAAACTTAAAGGGTATGAAAATATTTTGGTTATGGTAAATGATAATAGCATAAATGTAGTGATACAGGAAAAAGAATTAACAAGTAAACAAATAGCTCAAATCCAAAATATAGTAATGCATGAATTCGATACAGATGTTGAGAAAATACATATAACAGTAAAATAAGTATTGCTTTTTGTTTTTAGGTATGATACATATAAGTTGAAAATATATTTATAGGAGGTAGGCTTGCAATGGCTACAAGGCAGGAAGAACGGTATCCTGGTGTAAATCATGTAAGTGATTTACGGCGTTTCCTTAGGGGAAAAGTCCGGCACATGAATGAGCTTTTGGCCACTTGTAAGGCTAAAGATGAAAAGAAGGTCAAAAGCTACATTTCGATGGTGACCGAGATTTTGGCACTTGACTACTTTAAGAAAGACATCAATGTTTACACGTTGATGAAGTGCCTTAAAGCAGAAACCTTTGACATCGATGAAACTTCTAATGTTATCAAGGAAGAGATCAAAGAACTTGATAGACAGATAGAAGAAAAGCAAATGGAGCTTTGTGAAGAAGAATACTTAATTCCTGACGAGCAAAAAGATTTCTTGGAAGCTCGGAGGCATTCTGTAGCAGCTCTTAGGTTGAAGAGATATCAACTTGATGAATATCTCCATTGCTTGGGAAGAGAGAAAAATTTGCTTCATAATCTCAAAGGTATCATCTGTAGGCCGGAAGGATTCTTTAGTAAGCTGTAACCTACCATATAAAACTCTAGCGCTAATGTGCTAGAGTTTTTTTGAAACAATTACAGCACAGACAAAAGAATGAACAACTTTCTGGCAGCCACTTTTTCGTTCAAAAATGAACGATTTTCCGGCAGCCACTTTTTCGTTCATTTTTTCATCGGTGTACAATCAGTTACAAGCGTTGTAGGGCGCGGACACTGTACCGCGCCAACTGACTGAAAAAGGCAAATAAATTACTGTAAGTGCAACAAACTCTGTAGGTGTCGCTGAAGGCAGCGACACCTACAAGTCTTCAACTCTGATTACTATAGGTTGCTGATTTTAATAAAATTAAATTCAAATTAAAATTCTCGAATTCCAGCAAAAATGCAAAAAAGGCTTGTAATTGCTGCTATACCGTGATATAATAACGCAGTGTGTAAACACAAATCCACATGCGATTCTAGTAGAATGCCGTGTGCCTCTAAGTATAGAGGTGGTTTTCTATATTGATGGGTTGCAGAGGAAAAACAAAAAACAAGGAGGAATTTTAAATGTCAGTAGTTGCTATGAAACAATTATTGGAAGCAGGTGTTCATTTTGGACATCAAACAAGAAGATGGGATCCTAGAATGGCTCCATATATCTTCACACAAAGAAACGGAATCTATATAATAGATTTACAAAAAACTTGCAAAAAGATCGATGAAGCATATGCAGAATTAAAGAAAATCATCGATGAAGGAAAGACTGTTATCTTTGTTGGAACAAAGAAACAAGCTCAAGAATGCGTTAAAGAAGAAGCTGAAAGATGTGGTATGTACTACGTAAACGAAAGATGGTTAGGTGGTATGCTTACAAACTTCAATACAATGCGTACAAGAGTTAACAGACTTAAACAATTAGAAGCTATGGAAACAGATGGAACATTCGATGTTCTTCCAAAGAAAGAAGTAGCTGAATTAAAGAAGGAAAGAGAAAAGTTAGAGAAAAACTTAGGTGGAGTTAAAGAAATGACAGAGCTTCCAGGAGCTATGTTTGTTGTAGATCCTAAGAAGGAAAGAATTGCTATACTAGAAGCAAAGAAATTAGGAATTCCAGTATTTGGACTAGTTGATACAAACTGTAATCCAGAAGACGTTGATTACGTTATCCCTGGAAATGATGATGCTATAAGAGCTATTAAATTGATTATTGAAGCTATGGCAAACGCAGTTATTGAATCAAAACAAGGTGAATCTTTAGAAAAAGCTGAAGCCGAAGAAGAAGAAACTGTACAAGAATAAGCTATAGAAGAATGTAAATAAAATCCAAAATATTTAAGGGGGAAATATAGTATGATATCTGCAGGACAAGTAAAGGAACTTAGAGAAATGACAGGCGCTGGAATGATGGAGTGCAAAAAAGTTCTTGAGGAAACAGACGGAAATATGGAGAAAGCAACTGAACTATTAAGAGAAAGAGGCGTTGTAAAAGCTGCTAAAAAAGCTGGTAGAATTGCTGCTGAAGGTTTAGTTGATAGTTATATACATGGTGATGGTAGAATTGGAGTTTTAGTAGAAGTTAATATTGAAACAGACTTTGCTGCTAAAAATCCAGAATTCAGAGAATTCGTAAAAGATGTTGCGATGCAAATTGCTGCTGCAAAACCAGAGTATGTAAAGAAAGAAGACGTTCCAGAAGATGTTCTTGAAAAAGAAAAAGAAGTAATCAAGGCTCAAGCTATGAATGAAGGCAAGCCAGCTGAAATTGCTGAAAAGATGGTTGCTGGAAGAATTGAAAAATACTATAAAGAAGTTTGCTTGTTAGAGCAAGAATTCGTTAAGAATCCAGATATTACAATTGGTCAATTGTTAACAGAAAAAATTGCTAACATTGGTGAAAATATAACAATTAGAAGATTTGTAAGATTTGAAAGAGGAGAAGGTCTTCAAAAGAAAGAAGAAAACTTCGCTGAAGAAGTAATGAAACAAATGAATGGCTAAAATAAAATGAGCGTCCTGAAGAAGGACGCTTTTTTGTTTAATAGGAAAGTGATAAAAATGCATAAAAATGCATAAATCGGTACAATATATTCTTGAGCAAATTTATATGTAAGGGGGATGAATATGAAAGTTTTAAACGCAATTGTTCTTACTCTAATTATAATTGGTGGAATCAATTGGGGACTAATTGGATTATTTAATTACAATTTAGTTGCTGAGCTTTTTGGTGCTGCTAGTTGGTTTACTAAACTTGTATATATATTAGTAGGAGTATCTGGTTTATGGGCTATTGCATTTTATGGAAAAAATAAAGATAGAACATAAGGATTGTTGGGATAAGCGGTCGAGAGACCGCTTTGTTTTTTTGAAAAACAAGATAATAAACTTGTTGCATTGCTGTATTTTGCTGAAAAACGGAATGATAATAGAGACAAATGAAATAAATTGTATGGAAATGATTGAAATAAGAAACTATGTATGGTTTAATTATTGTAGGTAAGAGAAATGTTCAATGTTAATTTATAAAATAAGGAGGAAGCGTTAATGAAAAATATTAAAACATTATGTTGTGGATTAACTGCGGGAATAATTATTGGAGGTTTAACAGTTGCTGGCGCAAATCAAGCAATACAAGTTATGCAAAATGATCAAATCAAAATTAAATTAAATGGCGAAGTGCAAATATTTAGGGATGAAATAACAGGCGAAATTCAGTATCCGATTACATATCACGACAGAACTTATTTGCCAATGAGAAATGTTGCACAATTATCAGGGTTAAGTGTTGAATGGGACGAAGAGAATAATACAGCAGAACTAAATAAAAATTTTGACGTAGTACTTACGGAGGACCAATTTGGTGTTAGAGATGTTTTTTATTTTAAGGATTATTTATGTACGTTGTATACAGCACCATGGGGGCAAGTTCAATCTGATCTTAATTTGGTTGATTCAAATGGCAGTGTGAAAAAGTTTGGTGTTTATTATGACGAAGTTAACAGAGAGTTTTTATGCAAAACTGATGGTGATAGACTTTTAGTTACAGAATATAAATATGACGGACAAGATAATTCGCATGGAGGAATGGCAAAATATCATCGTAGAGATTACGAAATTGTATACAAAAATGGACAGTTAAGTGAAAATACGATAAAAGAGGATTTAACAGATGTAAAATTTGATGCGTCTACGTAAATTATGATAAGATAACCTGTGGAAAGGGCATAGCCTCGACTGCAGGTTTATTTTTATGGTCATATATTTGCATACTTTTATTGAAAATGAATACCTTAAAGTGAAGAGATATATGGTTTAACTAAAATTAAAGTGAAATTTTGAAAAAAATGTTTATTTATTGCCTGATTTATGATATATATATCAAGAAGGAGGAGGTATTTTATGCCCAAACCAAAATATAAAAGAATATTATTAAAATTGAGTGGAGAAGCTTTAGCAGGAGAAAGAGGTTTCGGAATTGATGCTCCAACACTTGGAAAAGTATGCGATAGTATTAAAAAAGTTGCTGACATGGGAGTAGAAATTGCTATTGTAATTGGAGGAGGAAACTTCTGGAGAGGTCGCAAAGCTGAAGATATGGAGAGAACGACAGCTGATTATATGGGAATGCTTGCTACTATAATGAATGGTCAAGCACTTCAGGATGCACTTGAGTACAGAGGACTAGATACTAGGCTTCAAACCTCGATAGAAATGAGACAGATAGCAGAACTATACATACGTAGAAAAGCTGTTAGGCATTTGGAGAAAGGCAGAGTTGTTATCTTTGCAGGAGGAACGGGTAATCCATTTTTCTCGACTGATACTTGTGCTGCACTTAGAGCAACTGAGATAAATGCTGAAATTATCTTATTTGGAAAAACAATTGATGGTGTTTATGATTCTGATCCAAAAGAGAACCCAAATGCTAAAAAGTATGATGAAATATCATATACAGAAATTCTTAAAAATAATTTGAAGGTAATGGATTCGACAGCTGCTTCTTTATGTAGGGATAATCATGTAGAAACTATGATTTTTGCTTTATCTGATTCAGAAAATATTATAAAAGCAGTATGTGGAGAGCATATAGGTACATTTGTAAAATAATATTATAAATAAATTTTAAAAGGAGAGAAAGTTAATGTATACACAAATCGAAGAAAAAATGAAAAAAACTTTAAACGTTTTAGATGAACAATTAGCAAGCGTGAGAGCAGGAAGAGCTAATCCAAAAATTTTGGATAAAATATTAGTTGATTATTATGGAGCTCCAACGCCAATAAATCAATTGGCAAATATTATGGTTCCTGAAGCAAGGATGATAGCTATTCAACCTTGGGATGCTAGTGTTTTAAAAGAAGTAGAAAAGGCAATCCAAAAATCTGATATAGGAATAAATCCAAACAATGATGGAAAAATAATTAGACTTGTATTTCCAGAATTGACAGAGGAAAGAAGAAAAGAACTTGTAAAAGATATAAAGAAACTTGCAGAGGACAGCAAGGTTGCAATAAGAAGTATTCGTCGTGATGGAATAGAAGAATTTAAAGCAAAGCAAAAAGCAAATGAGATTACAGAAGATGATTTGCATACAGCTGAAGAACAAATTCAAAAACTTACTGATAAATATACTGGTATGATAGATAATGCGTATAGTGAAAAAGAGAAAGAAATAATGTCTATATAAGGAGAGTGTATTTCGTATGGAAACAAACATGACTGTTCCACAGCATATTGCAATGATAATGGATGGAAATAGAAGATGGGCAAGAAAAAGAGGATTACCACCACAATTAGGGCATAATGAAGGTGCGAACACAATGGAAGTAGTGGCTAAGTATTGCGAAAAGATTGGCGTAAAATATATGACAGTCTTTGCTTTCTCTACAGAAAATTGGAAAAGATCTGAAGAAGAAGTTGACTACTTAATGAAACTTTTAGAGAAGTTTATACGAGACTTTGAGAAAAGGTCAAGTGGCAGAAACATAAGGATAAAATTAATTGGTGATATTACAAGATTACCAAAAACTCTTCAAGAAGGTATTATAGATATTGAGGAAAAAACAAAGGATAAAACTGGTTTGACTGTAAATTTGGCTATTAATTATGGCGGAAGAGCCGAGATTACAAATGCAGCTAAAAATATAGCTAAAGATGTTACAGATGGAAAATTGAAGATAGAAGATATAGATGACAAACTTGTTGGTACATATATGTATACTGGTGAAATGCCAGATCCAGATTTGGTAATAAGAACTGGTGGTGAAGAACGTTTAAGTGGGTTCTTACCATGGCAATCCGTATATTCAGAATTTTACTTTACAGAATGTCTATGGCCAGATTTTAAAGAAAAAGAATTAGATAAAGCGATTGTAGAATATAATAGTAGAAAAAGAAACTTTGGAAAATAATTGGAGGTAAGTAATGCTGAAAAGAATTGTGTCAATGATTGTAGGAATTATTATACTAGCTATAGTCATGCTTTCAAATAATACTTTTGTATTTAGTCTTGCTGTTACTATTGTGTCTATGATTGGAATTTATGAATTTTACACTGCATTAAAGAAGAAAGGCTTTCATCCAGTTGAATGGGTGGGATATCTAGCAACAGCGTTGCTTCTTGCAATTCAGTATATATCAATAGATTCATTGAGGCTTTCATTGACAATGGCAGTACCAATATTATTATTGATGACTTTTTTAGTGTCAATAATAAGAAAATTGAAAGTAAATGTTTCTGACATAGCAATAACTATCTTTGGAATAATGTATGTTACTTATCTATTTGCTTTCTTGATTTTTACAAGAGAGATGAATAAAGGTGTGTATTATATTTGGTTCATCCTTGGCGGAGCATGGATGACAGATATATTTGCATATTTGGTGGGCATAACGATTGGAAAGCACAAGATTTCTGAAATAAGCCCTAAAAAATCAATTGAGGGTTGCATAGGTGGTATAGTTGGTTGCGTATTATTCTTTGTAGGATATACATATTATTTAAATACTCTTGGATTTGAATTGAATTACATTTTAATGGGAATAATAGGTATTGTGACAAGTGTAATATCGCAAATTGGAGATTTCGCTGCATCGTCAATAAAGAGATATTGCGAAATAAAAGATTTTGGAAACATTATGCCAGGACACGGTGGTATTTTGGATAGGTTTGATTCAATAATATTGATTGCACCATTTATTTATATGTTTTTTAGCATTTTATAAGGAGAATAAGATGACGTGGTTGATAGGAATTATTAAAATAATTGTTTTACTTGGAACATTAGTAACTATACATGAGTTGGGACACTTTTTAGTTGCTAAGGCTTGCAAAGTAAAAGTCCACAAATTTGCAATTGGATTTGGACCAAAAATTTTTACAAAACAAAAAGGAGAAACGGAATATACTCTTAGAGTAATTCCGTTTGGCGGTTTTGTGCAATTAGAAGGTGAGGATGAAAGAAGCGAAGATGAGAGGGCATTTAATAAAAAACCAGTATGGCAGAGAATATTAATAATAATAGCAGGAGCTACAGTTAATATAATATTTGCACTCGTTTTATATTATTTAGTATGTGTGTCAACTAACGTGTATATTTCATCAATATTAAAAGATGTTGATAATACAAGTGTGGCATATCAACAGGGTTTTAGAAGTGGAGATGAAATTGTTAGCATTAATGGTAGGCGAACCAAAACTCAAAATCATGTTGTAAATGAGATTAGCAGAAACACATCTGATGAAATGACATTTGTTATAAGAAGAAACAATGAATTAGAAACTTTGAATGTTACAATTCCAAATACAGAAATTGGAGTTGCAGGAATGGGTTTTGATAAGGATGCTAATATTGTTTATGTTCAAGTAGGAGGAAGTGCTGAGACTGCTGGAATAGAAGTAGGAGACAAATTGATTTCTATAGATGGTAAAGAAGGACTTGGAATAACAGACTATGTGAATATGATAAAAGAAGCACCAAATAAAGAGTTGGACATAAAAGTTATTAGAGAAAATGAAGAATTAAGCTATGAAATAACACCATCATCAAAAGTTGTTAGAATTTTTGATGTTAGTTATACAGTATTATCTAAACTTAATTTTTTCGACAATTCTTATTATGCAATTGACGAAACAGGATATTATTTTAATGAGACAATTAGGGCTTTTGGGATGCTTATAGCTGGAAAAACAAAGGATGCGGAAGTTATGGGACCTGTAGGAATTGCCGGACAAATCACGAAAACGCAAGGATGGGTAGATTTCTTCTATTTAATGTCGGCAATTAGTTTGAGTTTAGGAATTTTCAATTTGTTACCGGTGCCAGCTTTAGATGGTGGAAAATTATTGTTTTTAATAATCGAAGGAGTTAGAGGAAAGCCGTTGGAACAAAAGACAGAAATATCTTGGCAATTAGCTGGTTTTGTTATAATAATTGGCTTGGCCATATTTGTAACGATAAAGGATGTAATAAATTTATTTTAGTATGGGAGTTGAAAGTATGATAGAGCTTGATGAGGCGAAGCAAAAGATGAAAGAGATGGAGAAAAAACTTATAGAATTGGGTGAATCTCTTTGACATTGATAAAAAAGAGCAAAAATTAAAAGAATTAGAAGAAATGACAAACCATACAGAATTTTGGAATGATCAAGAAAATAGTAAAAAAGTGTTACAGGAAATTAAAGTTTTAAAAGATAAACTTTTGAGCTATAATTCTGTGAGGAAAGAAATGGATGATACGAATGTATTGATAGAACTTGGAGAAGAGGAAAATGATGAGACTATCATTCCAGAAGTAAAGCATTCTGTAAAAGAATTATCAAAGAATTTAGAAAAAATAGAAATTGATAATTTATTATCTAACAGACATGATAATAGTAATGCAATTATAACAATTCATCCAGGAGCCGGTGGCACAGAGTCACAAGATTGGGCGCAAATGTTATATAGAATGTATTCTATGTGGGCTGAAAAGAATCATTATAAGATTGAAGAATTGGATTATTTAGATGGGGATGTAGCTGGAATAAAAAGTGTTACATTTAGTGTGTCAGGAAGAAATGCGTATGGCTATTTGAAAGGCGAGAGCGGGGTACATAGACTTGTAAGAATTTCACCTTTTGATGCAGGTGGCCGAAGACATACTTCATTTGCATCTGTGGAGGTTATACCTGAAATAGATGATGATGTCCAAGTTGATATTGATCCTAACGATTTGAGAATAGATACGTATCGTTCTAGCGGTGCGGGTGGACAACACATCAATAAGACGGAATCAGCAATAAGAATTACGCATATTCCTACTAACATTGTCGTATCATGCCAAACTCAACGCTCGCAAATTCAAAATAGGGAAACGGCCATGAAAATGCTTATATCTAAGCTTATGGAATTAAAAGAGAAAGAGAATAAAGAGAAGATTGAAGATTTAAAAGGTGTTCAAAGAGAAATAGCATGGGGAAGCCAGATTAGATCTTATGTATTTTGTCCATATACTCTTGTGAAAGATCACAGAACTAACTTTGAAACAGGCAATGTTCAGGCAGTTATGGATGGAGAGCTAAATGATTTTATAGATGCATATTTGAAAATGAATATTAAAAAAGCGGAAAACTAACTGTTTTCCGCTTTATAAAAAGTAAAATACACACACTAAACCAACTAGTATGTGTACTTTACTTCGATGACTCTACCATATAAGCTCCTTCAATATATTTTTCTAACTTCGATACACATATAACCTTTCATGCTTCACAGGAATCTTCTCCTCAGCTTACTTAGTTAAACACCTCAATATGTGTGGAACATCTTCCATCACTATTGGATATAAATATCTAGTTAGATTGTATTTATTATAGCAGAGTTAACATAAAAAGTCAAGAGATTTAAAAAAATTAATATAAAGTATTGCAAAAGAAAATCTAATATGCTACACTTAATGAGTATCGAAAATAGGGGTGTAGTTCATCGGTAGAATAAGAGTCTCCAAAACTCCAGAGGAGGGTTCGATTCCTTCCACCCCTGCCATAGTCTTATCACATGCGTGATAGGACTTTTTTTATGCACTTTCATATGGTGTTCGTATTGACTATTTTGCACTTTAGGTGTAAAATATAGCAGTAAAAAGCAAGTGGAAACACTTAAAGGAGGAAATTTTATATATGCCAGTGCAAGTAGGCGAAATTGTAGAAGGAAAAGTAACAGATATAATGGACTATGGAGTTTTTGTTAAACTAGCAGATAACAAAAGTGGCTTGGTTCATATATCAGAAGTATCGAGAGAGTATGTACAAGACATACATACTGTACTAAATGTCGGAGATACAGTAAAAGTAAAAGTTTTAGCAATTGATGAAAAAGGAAAAATATCGCTTTCAATAAAAAAGGCTCTTCCTAGAGAGGAAAGACGCCCAAGACAAAATAATGATTTTCAACCGAAAAAACCATCTGAGCCATTAACATTAGATGATATGCTTTCTAAATTTATGAAAGATAGCGATGAAAGACAGTTGGACTTAAAAAGAAATATAGAAGGAAAAAGAGGTTCTTCTAGAAAGAGATAAATACGTAAAATTGAAATAAACACTGTAGGGTGGCATCATCCATAGTGACCTCTACGGTGTTTATTTATAAGTTTTTGCAAGTTGGTGCAACACACAGTGTCCGCGTATTATAAAAATTTGTGACAAAAGTAGTGGAAAATCTTTGATTTATAGCTTTGTTGAGTGTCTAGTATTTTTATTCTGTTTTAAAATTACCCATTAAATTTGAATAATAAAGGAGAGATTTTTTTTGGATGAATTAAATCAGTTGTCACTTGTTGAACTTAAGCAATTGGCAAAGCAAAAAGAAATTAAAAATCATTCTAAAATGAACAAAAATGAACTTATTGATGCCATTTTAGAATTGTATAAAGAAAATGATAAAGGCTCTGAAAAAACTAAAGGAGAAGCTGAAATATTGCCAAATAATAAGGATGATTTCTATGTTGAAGGCGTTTTGGAGGTTTTATCAGACGGATACGGCTTTATTAGAGGCGATAATTATCTTTCAACGCCAAAAGATATATATGTTTCACCGGTTCAAATACGAAGATTTAGGTTAGATACAGGTGATAAATTAAAAGGTATTGGAAGAATGGCAAAAGAGGGCGAAAAGTTTCCTGCTCTAATATATGTTAATTCGGTAAATGGTGATAGTCCAGAGGTAGCAATGAAGAGAAAAAGCTTCGATGACTTGACACCTATATTTCCAAATAAGAGAATGCATTTGGAGTCTAATCCATCAGAGTATTCAATGAGACTTTTAGACTTGATTGCACCAATTGGTTTTGGACAAAGAGGAATGATTGTTGCTGCACCAAAAGTTGGTAAAACTACCATGTTAAAGCAACTTGCTAACAGTATTACATCAAACCATCCTAATGTTGAATTAATCGTTTTGTTGATTGATGAACGACCTGAGGAAGTAACTGATATGAAGCGTTCAATTAGAGGGGATGTCATTTATTCTACTTTTGACGAACTACCAGAACATCATACAAAAGTTGCAGAAATCGTGCTAGAGAGAGCAAAGAGACTTGCAGAACATAAAAAAGATGTAGTAATATTATTAGACAGCATAACCAGACTTGCTAGAGCATATAACTTAACAATACCATCATCTGGTAGAACTTTATCTGGTGGATTTGACCCAGCAGCATTACATAAGCCAAAAAGATTCTTTGGAGCAGCAAGAAATATCGAGGAAGGTGGAAGTATAACAATTCTGGCTACTGCGCTAGTTGAAACAGGAAGTAGAATGGATGAAGTTATATTTGAAGAGTTCAAAGGTACTGGTAATATGGAAGTTTACCTAGATAGAAAACTTTCAGAGAAGAGAATATTCCCAGCGATTGATTTAAATAAATCTGGAACAAGAAGGGAAGATTTACTTCTTACACCTAAAGAACTGGAAGCAGTTACAAAAATTAGAAAAGCATTTAGTGATGTTAATACATCAAGTGTAACAGATATGCTAATAAAACAAATAACGTCAACTAAAACAAATCAAGAATTTGTTGACAAAATACTTAAAATGAGCCTATAGGTATTGAAAAATAATGTATTATGTTATAAAATACCAAGGTAACGAAAAAATGGAAGGGGTTTTAAAAATGATAAGTGCAGGAGATTTTAGAAATGGAGTTACATTTGACTTGGATGGTCAAGTGTTTAGAGTTGTAGAATTTCAACATGTTAAACCAGGAAAAGGAGCTGCATTCGTTAGAACAAAGTTAAAGAATGTTATTACAGGTGCTGTTTTGGAAAGAACATTTAATCCTACTGAAAAAGTGCAAGAAGCACAAATTGATAGAAAAGAAATGCAATATCTTTATAATGATGGAGATACATATTATTTTATGGATAATGAGACATATGAGCAATTACCACTTAGCAAAGATGAATTAGGCGATACATTAAATTATTTACTAGATAATATGAATATTAAAGTACTTTCATATAAAGGTAAAGTATTTGGTGTTGAACCTCCAATGTTTGTTGAATTGGAAGTTACATACACAGAACCAGGTTTTAAGGGTGATACATCAACAGGTGCAAGCAAACCAGCTACTCTAGAAACAGGATATCAAGTAAATGTTCCTTTATTTGTTGAAATCGGAAATAAAGTTCGTATTGATACACGTACAGGCGAATATATGGAAAGAGTATAAAGGAGGACATATATGTCAGAATTAAAAGATAAGTTAACAGAGCAAGTAACTAAGATAAGTGAAGCGGTTTCTGATGAAAAAGAAAAAGCAAATGTACTTAGTGCTGTAAAAGATATGGTTCAAACTTTTACTGAACACGTTATTGTTCTAAGTGAAAAACAAATAGAACTAGAGAAGAGAGTAGAAGAAGTGTTTGATGTATTATCATCAATAGAAGAAGAAATGATATCTAGCTTTGGAGAAGACTTACAAGGAGAATGTCCATACTGCGGAGAAACAATACCACTTATATTACCAAATGAGGATGCAGAGGAAATCGAATGTCCTAAATGTCATAATATGATTGAATTAGAAATGATGTTGGATGAACATGATGGCTGTTGTGGATGCGATTGTGATGATTGCCATCACGATTGCTGCGATGATGAAGACAAGAACGACAAAGAATAAAGTGTAAATGAAAAGAGATTACTTATAAAGTAATCTCTTTTCATATGTGTTAGTAAAAGGTAGATGTTTATGTAATTATAGTTTTCCTAATTCTTTTTCTATTACTTCAACGACTTTGTTTGCCACTTCGTTCATAAGTTCTTCGTTAAAACATTCTACCATGACTCTTATTTTTGGCTCAGTTCCTGACGGTCTTACAATTATTCGCCCAGAATCTATTAATTTTTCTTTTGCTCTATCAATAATTTCTTTTACTTTTTCATTAGTATAAAATTGTACTTTCCCTTCTTGGCTAACGGTTACATTTATTGAAACTTGGGGATATTTTTTCATAATGTTTGCAAGTTCTGAAATTTTTTTCTTTGTTCTTTTTATAAGGCTTAACACTTGAATGGCAGTTAGTTCTCCATCACCAGTTGTAGCATAATCTCTAAATATGATGTGTCCGGATTGTTCGCCACCTAAGTTATATTCTTCCAAAAGCATTTCTTCAAGTACATATCTATCTCCAACTTTAGTTGCAATAAAGTTTATATCATTTGCTTCACAAAATTTTACAAAGCCTAGGTTTGTGAGAATTGTGCCGATTACAGTGGATTTCGAGAGCTTTCCTCTTTCTTTCATATCTGCAGCACACATCGCAATTATTTGGTCGCCGTCAATAATGTTTCCATTTTCATCAACACATAAACATCTATCAGCGTCACCGTCAAATGCAATTCCTATATCCATTTTATTTTCTTTTACATATTTGATTAGATTTTCTAAGTGCGTTGAGCCACAGTTATCATTTATATTAATTCCGTTTGGTTCATCATAAAGAATAGAAGCTTCGGCACCTAATTGTTCCATTAGTGATTTGGCAGTGTAACTTGCTGAACCATTTGCACAGTCGATTGCTATTTTTATTCCGTTCAACGAGTATGGCACAGTACTTTTTAAGTGTTCAATGTAATATTTTATTGCAGTATTTACGTATGTAACATTGCCAACGCTTACTCCTTCAACAGTTTTAATTTCTTTTATATTTTCTATTATACTTTCGATTTCATCTTCTAAGACATCGGGGAGTTTGTATCCATCTCCACTAAATATTTTTATTCCATTATATTCGAATGAATTGTGTGAAGCTGAAATCATTATTCCAGCGTCGGCTTTGTATTTTTCTATTAAATAAGCAACTGCTGGAGTGGGAACTACTCCCAAAATTAAAACGTCGGCACCAACACTACAAAGGCCAGCTGTAATTGCAGAGGATAGCATTTCGGATGAAATACGTGTGTCCATTCCGATGACAAAGAGTGGCTTTCTTCTGGCTTTGCTAGAAAGTACCATAGCAGCAGCTCTTCCGAGTTTTAGTGCAAGTTCACATGATAATGAAGAGTTTGCTATTCCTCTTATACCATCCGTTCCAAATAATCTTCCCATTTTATACCTCCTGATTTCTTTTTTCTATAATATTGTTTTCGTTTTTGAAAATGCAATTTGGTGGAATTACACCTCTTACTCTGGATATGGGGTATATATTGGTTCCTTTGCCAATAACACACCCAGGACAAAGGACACTGTTACAGCCAATTTCAACATTGTCACCAATAAAAGCTCCCACTTTTTTAATTCCGGTTTCAATCTTCGTATTAAAGTTTTTTATTGTCACCAATGTTTTATCACTTTTAACATTGCTTGTAATTGCACCTGCACCCATGTGTGCCTTGAACCCTAAAATAGAATCTCCAACATAATTATAATGAGGAACTTGAACGTTATCAAATAAGATTACATTTTTTAATTCTGTTGAGTTTCCAATAACGCAGTTTTTGCCAATTATTGCATTTCCGCGAATAAAGGCACAATGCCTGATTTCAGCATTATGATCGATTATACAAGGTCCATTGATATATGCACTTGTAGATATTGTTGCACTTTTTGAAATCCAAACATTTTCTTTGGGTTGATAATATTCTTCGAGAGACAAAGTGTTTCCAAATTCTAAAATAAATTCTTTGATTTTTGGCAATGCTTGCCAAGGATACTCTAAATCCTTAAAAATATCTTTAGCTATTGTCTTATTCAAATCATATAACGCATTAACCTTGACGTTTTCCATGGTTAACTCCTTTCTACTCAACAGTAACAGACTTGGCTAAGTTTCTAGGTTTATCGACGTCTAATCCCTTAATAACAGTTACATGATAAGCAATTAATTGTAGTGGGATCATGCTTATAAGTGGGGCAAATAACTCATTTACACTAGGGAGTTTTATTATTTCATCTGTGATGTCTAATGGAAAATCTTTTAGTGTCGTAAGTGCTAAGACGTTCGCACCTCTTGCTTTTATTTCTTTTATATTGTTAATGGATTTGTCTAAAAGATTTCTTTGCGTGCAAATTGCAATTGATGGAGTTGTTTCCTCGATTAAAGCTATTGTCCCATGTTTTAATTCACCGAATTGTATGGCTGATGAGTGAATGTAGGAAATTTCTTTTAGTTTCAAGCAGCCTTCTAATGCAATATAATAATCCAATCCTCTTCCTAAGTAGAATACATCTTTTGAAGTGTATATCTTTGATGCGTATTTTATGTATTCGGCGTCATTTCCTAAAACTTCTTGCATTTTGTTTGGAAGTTCAATTATTTCATTTATAAGTTCGGACAATATTTTAATATCATAAGAGTTATGTATTTGTGCAAGATAGATTGCAAACAAATCAAGAAGTGTAACTTGTGCAATGTATGCTTTGGTTGAAGCAACTGCAATTTCTGTTCCTGCCTTTGTGTAAAGGACATTATCGCTTAACCTATCAATAGTACTATCTTTAACATTAACTATTGAAATATGCTTCCTTTTCATTTCCTTTATTAGTTCTAGACAGGCTATCGTATCTGCTGTTTCACCAGATTGACTTATAAATAATACTAAATCATCTTTATCTATTAAAGTCTCTTTATATCTAAATTCAGATGCAACTTCAACATTTACTGGAATCTTTGCTAACGTTTCAATTACATATTTTCCGTTTAATCCAGCATGCATTGCAGTACCACAGGCGATAATGTGAATATGTTTGATGCCTTTTAATTCTTCCTCTCTTAAATTTAAATTAAAGTTTAATTTTCTACCTTTAACATACTGAGTCAAAGTTTTCTTAACAGCGATTGGATTTTCATTTATTTCTTTAAGCATAAAATGTGCATACCCATTCTTTTCACTATCTGAATCTATAAGTTCAATATTTTTTATTTTTCCAACAGTTTCTTCTAGGTTATTATTATAAAACTTTACTGTATCTTTAGTTATAACAGCAAACTCGCCATTTTCTAGTATGTTTACACCGTTCGTGTATTTTAGAATGGCAGAAAAATCAGATGCAATGAAATTTTCATTTTCACCTAAACCAATTATTAGGGGGCTGTTTTTCTTTGTTGCTACAAGTTCGTTTGGATTTCCGCTTGAACATAACAACTAAAGCAAAGCTTCCACTTAACATATCTGTGGCTTTTTTGACTGCTTTTAAAAGATTTCCATCATAAAACATTGATATTAGGTTTGGAATGATTTCAGTATCAGTTTCTGAATAAAATTTGTAACCTTTTTCTTTTAGTAGTTCTCTTAAATTTATGTAATTTTCAATTATACCATTATGGACGACTACAATTTTTTTGCTATTATCTAAATGTGGGTGAGCGTTTTCTATTGTGACCTTTCCGTGAGTTGCCCATCTAGTATGACCAATTCCAATATTTGGATTTTCGGTACATATTATTTCTGACACCAAACTATCTATTCTATTAGTAGATTTAAAAAGATTTAAATTATTGCCACTTAAAGTTGCAATTCCACACGAATCATAACCTCTGTATTCAAGTTTTTTTAATCCTGAAAGCAGAACGCTATTTGCATTCCTTTTTCCAACATAACCAACAATGCCACACATAAAAGTGCCTCCTTTTCTTTAAAATGGCTGATACAGGTAATTAATATATAATACCTTTAAATATAATTAAGTGTTACAAATTTAAGAGTGGATAATTCTACATTTTTTGTGTTATCAAGGATATTTATAGTTTTTCGCTTTATTTTGCCACTGAAATATGCTATAATATAATGGATTGTAAAGTTTTAATTAGGAGATGGATATGGAAACGTTTGCTAAAGTATTACCTAAGATGAAGAAGTTTGAAGAGTATATTAATGATGTGAAAAAGTCAAATTTTCCAATTAGCTTGGCAGGTCTTACTGATAGTCAGAAGGCTCATTTCGTGTATGCTACAAAATTTTATACCAATAGACCAGTTCTTCTTGTTACATATAATGATATAGAATTAAAGAAAATGAAAAATAATCTTTCTTTTTTTGATGATGAAGAAATTCTTACTTTTCCTAAAAAAGAGGTTATTTATTATGATATAGATACAATGAATAAAGATGTCAGCATGGAAAGACTTAATGTGTATGCTAAATTATATAATTCGGATGAGAGATTAATTTTAACAACAGTAGAGGCATTAATGCAAAAAACAGTTCCCAAAACAGAGATGTTTTCAAAAGTCACTCATCTTGAGGTTGGAGCTAGTATTTCATTAGAGAAAGTGAAAGAAAATCTAATTGCATTGGGATATGAAAGATGTGATATGGTTGAAGGAAAAGGTCAATTTGCAGTAAGGGGTGGAATAATTGATATATTTCCACTTACGGTTGAACATCCAGTAAGAGTTGAATTTTGGGGAGACGAAATAGATTCAATTCGTTTATTTGATGAAAACTCACAAAGGTCAATAGAACCAATAAAGCAAATAAGTATTTTTCCTGTTGAAGAATTCTTGATTGATAGTTCTAGATTGGAAGAGATAGGTGATAGGATTTTAAAGGATAATCCAGAAAGAGCAGAAGATGTAGAAGTAATAAAACATGGAAATTATTTATCGAAATTAGATAGATTTTTCTCGTATTTTTATGACAAAACAGCTACGTTGTTTGACTATATTTCTTCAGACACAATAATATTTATAGATGAACCTGCTAGAATAAAATCTAAGTGTCAAGCTATTGAATTTGAAAACAAGGAGATAATTGAACAATTTTTAGAGAAAAACAAATATGTTCCTGGATACATTGAAAAGATGTCTTCTTTTGTTCAGATAATAACTGAATTAGAAGAAAAGAATGTTATCTATCTTGAAAGAATGGATACAAATACGCATGCAAAGAGAAACGGATACAGTTTTAACTGTAGGGAGGTGAACTTTTTTCGTGGTTCACTGGATATATTTGTTCAGGAAATACAAAAAGAGTATGAATCAAAAAAGAAAATTATAATATTAGCTGGAAGTAATTCAAAGGCTAGAAGTATTGCAACTATGCTTTTGGATAATAATATAAATGCAGAATTTGTAGAAAAAGAAAAGGTTGATTTAGAAATAGAGAATGGACCAATTATTGTTACATCAGGGAATCTTTCAGAGGGCTTTGAGTATTTTGAACTTAACTTGATTGTTGCTGCAGGAGAAACAGATGTTATAAAAGAGAAAAAGCGTTCATATAAGCCAACTGCTTTCAATGAAGGGCAAAAAGTTGTTTTTGCAGATTTAAAACCTGGCGATTATGTGGTTCATTCAACTCATGGTATTGGACAATATATTGGCATTCATACATTGGTTGTAGACGAAAAGAAAAAAGATTATATAAAAATAAAGTATAAAGATGATGATATTTTATATATACCAACCAATCAATTAGAAAGTATAAGAAAATATATCGGAAGCGGAGATGCAGCACCAAAACTAAATAGGCTTGGAAGCAAAGAGTTTGCTAAAACAAAAGCTAAAGTAAAAGAATCTTTAAAAGATATAGCCAAAGGATTAATAGAATTATATGCAAATAGGCAAAAACAAGTTGGATATCAATTTTCTAAAGATACAGTATGGCAAACACAATTTGAGGAGAATTTTCCTTATCAAGAGACTGATGACCAATTGCGCTGTATCGAAGAAGTAAAGCAAGATATGGAAAGTACAAAACCTATGGATAGACTACTTTGTGGAGATGTTGGATATGGCAAAACAGAAGTGGCAATAAGAGCGGCATTTAAGGCTGTTATGGATGGAAAACAAGTTGCATACTTGGTGCCAACTACTGTTTTAGCAGAACAACAATATAAAACTTTTGCAGAAAGAATGAAGAACTATCCAGTTAGAGTGGAGGTATTAAATAGATTTAAGACAAAGAAAGAGCAAGAAAAGATATTAGAAAAACTAAAAAATGGAGAAATTGATATTATTGTTGGAACACATAGAATAGTGCAAAAAGATATGAAGTTTAAAGACCTCGGATTACTGATAATAGATGAGGAACATAGATTTGGTGTTGAACATAAAGAGCTGATTAAGAAAATGAAAAGCAATGTTGATGTTCTTACAATGACCGCAACACCAATACCTAGAACACTTCATATGTCGATTGTTGGAATAAGAGATATGAGCGTTATTTATGAGCCACCTCAAAATAGAAGGCCGGTTCAAACATACGTGTTGGAATATGATGAAGAAGTTATTAGAGAGGCAATATTGAAGGAATTAGAAAGAGAAGGACAGGTATTCTATTTGTTTAACAGAGTAGAAGGAATAGAGAGAAAGGCTAGTGAATTACAAAGATTAGTGCCCGAAGCAAGAGTTGCTTTTGCACATGGAAAAATGACTGGTAGGGAACTTGAAAATATGATGAAAGATTTTGTTGATAAAAAGATTGATGTCTTGCTTTGTACAACAATTCTTGAATCTGGAATTGATATTCCTAACGCCAACACTATAATAATAGAAGATGCTGACAGACTTGGATTGGCACAATTATATCAGATAAGGGGACGTGTTGGTAGAAGTGACAGAGCAGCTTATGCATATATAACATATAGAAAAAACAAGTTGCTTGGTGAAGCTTCTGAAAAAAGATTAAAAGCAATAAAAGAATTTACAGAGTTTGGTTCTGGATTTAAAATAGCGTTAAGAGACTTGGAAATAAGAGGTGCTGGTAATATACTTGGACCAGAGCAACATGGACATATGGAAGCGGTAGGATATGAAATGTATTGCAAGCTTTTAGAGGAATCTGTTAAAGAAATACAAGGCGAAGAGGTTAAAGAAGAATTTGAAACTCAAATTGACTTGCGAGTATCTGCGTACATACCAGATACATACATCTCTAATACAAGTCAAAAGATAGAAGTATATCAAGACATTGCAAACATTAGTGAAGAAGAACAAATTTCGGAAATTGTAGATGAGTTAATTGATAGATATGGCGAGATGCCAAATGAAGTTGTTAATCTTTTGGAGGTCGCTAGAATAAAGACGTATGCTAAAAAACTTTTTGTTACTGCGATAAAACAGAAGGGTGATAAAGTTGTTATAAATATGAAAAATAGCGAATGTTTATCAGGGGAAACAGTGCAGTTGTTGCTTGATGAATATAAAAATAGACTATTTTTCTCTGCTGGAGCTTTACCATATATAACATTAAAGTTGCAAAGTGATAAAGAAAGTGATATATTAAAAGAAGTCTTGAAAATATTAAAAATCATGAAAGGATGAAAAGAAAATGGATAAAACAATGAAAATAGTAATAACAGTTTTGGTAGTGGTGCTTCTTGTATTGATTGGAGCAGCATTTATTGCGGATTCGAAAGACAATTATATTATAAAAATAAATGATGTTGGTTACGCCAAAGAAGGATTTGAAGATTATTATAGAATAAGATATTTTGAGGAAGAGGAAGCAAATAAAGAAGCAAGCGATGAAGAGAAAAAAGACTTGGACCCAGAGCAAATAAAAGAAGATGCTTTTACAGAATATACAAATGCCTTACTTGTAAATCAAATAGCAGCTCAAAAAGGCTATAAACCATCTGCAAGTATCACTACAACAATTGAAGCAAAATATGATGCGGAAGATTTTAATAGGGATAGACTTACAGAGTTAGGAATAACAAGAGAAAAATATATTGAAACTGAAAAAACTATTGAAATGGCCAATGATTTTTATAATAATTTAGACGAATATTATACAATTAGTGATGATACGTTTAATGAATATTTAGAGCAAGCTAAAGATGATATGAAGTCTTATGATTTCAGAATGATGCAATTTGCTTTTGAAAAAGATGAAGAAACTGGTGAAACAAATAAAGATGAAGTTATAGAAAAAGCAAAAGGAATACTAGAAAGAGTAAAAAACGGAGAAGACTTTGAAACATTAGCTAAAGAAAATGCAACAACCAGACTTACAATATCAGGTAGCGAATTAAAGCAATATAACGGAGAACTTGAAAGTGTTGATAAGCCATATTTATCTGGTTATTTAGGAAATGAAGATTTATATAATGCCCTATTGAAATTGAATGCGGGTGAGTATACAGATGTTATATCAAACGACAGCAATGCTTCTTTCATAAGACTTGAAGCAGTGAATGATGGTGTAAAAGATGAGACAAAAGAGGCAATAAGAAAAGAATTAGGAAAATATGAAGGTCAACTTGAAATATACAATTCTACACCATCAGTAATTACAAATAAAAGATTATTAAAAGAAGTAACATTATAACTGAATTTTGGGTCGCTGTGTAACAGTGACCCTATTCGTATTTATATAGTATAAGGAGAAGTTTATGATAACAAGCAAAGATAACGAACTTATAAAACATATTAAATCTTTAAACCAAAAGAAATATCGAGATGAGTATAATGAGTATTTTATAGAAGGAATTAAGTCTGTTACTGAAGCTATTCTTGAGGACACTTCTATTGAACAAATAGTAATATGCGAAGAATTACTTCAAAAGCAAGTTGATACAAAAAATTATCCTGTCGAATTTGTATCTAGTAAGGTATTTGAAAGCATTACAGATACAAAGTCTCCACAAGGGATACTTGCTGTGTTGAAAAAAGGAAACATTGTTCCTGCTCAATCGAATGTGATTTTTGCATTAGATGATGTTCAAGATCCTGGTAACGTCGGAACTATAATAAGAACTCTTGACTGTGCAGGAATAAAGAGCTTAATGGTGTCTAATGGTACAGCAGATGTTTATAATCCAAAAGTAGTACGAAGTACAATGGGAGCAATATACAGAATACATATAGATGAGTGCGAAGATTTGCTAGAAAAGCTTAAGAAAATGCAAAGTGAGGGATATAGGATAATAGTAACCACTCTAGACACAGAAAACTATTATGAGAAGTTAGACTTTAAAGAGAAATGTGTAATCGTAATAGGTAACGAATCTAAAGGAATAAAAAAAGAAATTCAAGAATTGGCTGATATTAAAGTGAAAATTCCGCTTTTAGGAAAAACAGAAAGTCTAAATGCAGGAGTTGCAGCCAGCATTATAGCCTATGAATACGTAAGAAAACTATTGTCTTTATAAGCTAAAACATATATAATTTATGTATGTTAAATAGTACGAAGGAGAAATGTGTATGAATAGGATTAGAGGATTAAAAAAGATAAAATCTGTTGAGGAATATAATAGATTAAAAGATGAGTTGAAAGCAGAAGTAGACGAATATGTTGCTTTGAGCGTAGATAGCAATGCTATGAATGCAATAAAAAACGAATTTGAAAAAGTGATAGATTCCTTAGATAAAAATACTCCTGATGAAGAAAAAATATCTATATTAAAAAAGGCTAATATGTTGGAAGCTAAATATAACGGCTTAAAAGATGGAACATATTTGCCTGCATTAAAAAGAAATATTACTGCCAATCTTATTCGTATAGAGCAATATGAAGCTGAAATGGAGAAAGTAAGTCTTGGAAGTGTCATTGTTGGTCTTTTGAAGAATGATGAACAAGCGAAAAATTATATCCGAAGAAGATTTATGGTGTCTATTGCTAATAGAGATGGAGTTGCTCCAGCTGCCGTTGATTTAACTCTTGAAGATCCTAGGAAGATAATGAAATATATTATAGAGAGTAAAAGATATAATTTTGTTGGAATAAAAGCTGATGATTTGGCTCTTATTCCAGTTGAGCAATCAGCAAATCCAAGGGCTGTTGAGACAAGTATGGAGTTGAGTGTTAGAACAGACGAATTTATAAAAGAAAATGGCAATCAGAAAACAAGTGTGAATAATGATAAAGTCGCTATCAAACATGAACATAAGATTAGCAGTGAAAGAAGTAATCACAATAGATCACATGACAAAGAAAATAACTCAAAGGAGATAGAATGATATTAACTATTGTATTAGTCATTATAGATCAATTATCAAAGATTTTGATTTCTAAAGGTGATGTACAAATAACTTTGATAAAAAACTTACTAAATATTACATATGTTGAAAATAGAGGAATGGTATTTGGTGTTGCTCAAGGAAGCGTATATATTGTGGGTGCTATTTCGTTTGTTGTCTGTGTTGCACTTATTGCATATGTCGTTAAACTAAAAAGAGATGGACAGAAAGTAGAAAAATCAATATATATGATACTTGCTGGTGGAATTGGAAATATGATAGATAGACTTTTTAGGGGCTATGTGATAGATTTTATTGATACACCATTCATTGCAACATTTAATTTAGCAGATAGCTTTGTTGTTATAGGTGTAATACTTCTAGGTATAACTTATATATATCGCGAGATTAAAAACGGTGTAAAGCCATAATATTTGTTAAAGGAGTAGAAATTTGAAAGAAGAGTTTGTTGTTGCTGCCGAAGATGTTGGCATGCGTATAGATGCTTATGTTGCCACAAAATGTGAAAAGATATCAAGAAGTTTGGCACAGAATTTAATAAAAGAAGAAAAGATATTAGTAGATGGAAATGTTCCAAAGCTATCATTAAAATTGAAAGAAGGACAAAAAGTTGATATCAATTTAGAACGTGAAGTAGACGATACAATAAAACCAGAAGATATTCCTTTAGATATAATTTATGAGGATGATGATATAATTGTTGTTAACAAACCTAAAAATATGGTGGTACACCCTGCTGCGGGAAACCGAACAGGAACATTGGTAAATGCTGTATTAGGAAAGCACGAACTTTCCAATTTGAATGGAGATATAAGGCCTGGAATTGTGCATAGACTGGATAAAGATACAACAGGAATTTTGGTTATTGCAAAAAACAATTATGCTCATCAAAAAATCGCGAAAGAAATTCAATATAGAAAGACAAAGAAAGAATATGTCGCATTAGTTAGTGGACTAATTAAAGAAAACAGTGGTGTGATAAATATGCCAATTGGTAGACATCCAACTGACAGAAAAAAGATGGCTGTAGTAAAAACAGGTAAAGATGCAATAACGGAATTTGAGGTTTTAAAGAGATATAAAGAAAATTATACGTTAGTAAAAATAAATTTAAAAACAGGAAGAACACATCAAATAAGAGTTCATTTCTCACACATAGGCTTTCCTATTGTTGGAGATACTGTGTATTCATCTGGTAAAAATCCATTTGGCGTTACAAGTCAAATGCTTCATGCACATAGATTGTGCTTTACTCATCCAACAAAAAATGAATGGATGGAATTTGAGGCACCATTACCGAAGTATTTTGAAGATATACTAAAAAATTTGAATGAGATAAATTAAGATTTTACAAAGGAGAAAAACATGAAAATTTTATATGCCGCCTCTGAGGTGGTTCCTTACGCTAAGTCTGGAGGACTTGCTGATGTTGCTGGGACCTTACCAAAAGAACTTTTAAAATTAGGACATGATATTTCTGTGGTTATGCCAAAATACAGAGAAATAAAACAAGAACTTGAATATGTAACTGACTTTCCTATTCAAATGCATAACAAAATAGAAAATTGTATTATCAAGAAGCATATACAAAAAGTAAATGATAAAGAATTAATTACATATTTTGTGGATAGTGCGTATTACTTTGATAGAGATGGAATGTATTGTCACAGTGATGAAGCTGAAAGATTTGCTTTTTTCGACAAGGCTGTATGTAAGCTCACAGAAATATTAAATCCTGAGATACTTCATTTAAACGATTGGCAATGTGGACCGATTGCTCCACTTATAAAAGAAAAAATGAATAGAAAAGATATAAAAATTATATTTACAATTCATAATTTGGAGTATAATGGTAAGTTTAATAGAGGAAATATATATCATTTCGGATTTACTGATGAAGAATTTACACCAAACAAGTTTGAATTCTATGGGGATTTCAGTTTTATGAAATGTGGAATAATGTACGCGGATATAGTTTCTACTGTAAGCAAAACGTATGCAGAAGAAATTCAAACAGAAAAATTTGGATTTGGTTATGATGGGCTTTTGAGAGAGAAATCTAGAGAAGGTAAGCTATTTGGAATTGTTAACGGTATAGATTATGAAGCGTATAACCCTGAGACAGATGTTGAACTTGTTAAAAATTATAATGTTAAAACAATAAAAAATAAAGCAACCAATAAAAAGGCACTTCAAAATGAGTTGGGGCTGCCAATGAAAAATGTGCCAATGTTTTCGGTTATTACGAGAGTGGTTCATCATAAGGGAATTGACATCTTAATAGAAAGTTTGAACCAAGTTTTGAAACAAGATGTACAATTGGTGATGCTAGGACTTGGCGAAGAGCATTATTTAAACAGGTTTGAATATTTAAAGGAAAAATATCCGGATAAAGTTTCTGTTAATGAAGAATTCAATCCAGAACTTGCAAAAAGAATATATGCATCAAGTGATATATTCTTAATGCCTTCGATTTTCGAACCATGTGGTTTATCACAATTGATTAGTTTTAGGTATGGAACAGTTCCAATAGCCAGAAGCACGGGTGGACTTAAAGATACAGTAATCGGATACTTGGGAAATAAAGAAGAAGGAAATGGTTTTACCTTTTGGCGTGACAGACCAGAAGATTTTACTGAGGTTATTAAAAAGGCATTAGAAGTATATAATGATAGTAAAGATGAATGGAATAAAATAAAAACGAATGCTATGAATGAGGATCATTCATGGAATAGACAAGCTAGAGAATACGAAGAATTATATAATAGGTAAGTTTGAGAAAAATATTATAATTCTTCTCAAACTTACGATCTATATTAACCATAAACCTAGCTAGAAGCTTATGGAAGATTAATATCTAAGATATAGTATGTTCCTAGTTACTATTATGTGAAAATTTTAGAAAAAAATACAAATATGTTGGGGGAATTTATGGAAGATATTAGACTTCAAAAATATATGGCTGAATGTGGTGTGGCTTCAAGAAGAAAGTGTGAAGAATATATAACTAATGGAAAGGTGAAAATAAACGGCAAAACTGTATGTGAACTTGGAACAAAAGTAAATCCTGAGATTGATATTGTTGAGGTTGACGGCAAAAAGATAGGCGAAGAAAGAAAAGTATACATTCTTTTAAATAAGCCCGTGGGATATGTTACAACTGTATCGGATGAACAAGGAAGAAAAACTGTTATGGAGCTTTTGAAAAACGTTAATGAAAAAGTTGTACCTGTTGGAAGACTAGATATGTACACTTCAGGTCTTTTACTACTTTCAAATGATGGTGAATTCATATATAAAGTCACTCATCCAAAACATGAAACGACAAAGACATATATTGTTAAAACAAGAGGTGTGCCGGCAGAAAAAGACTTGGAAAAAATGAGAAATGGTTTGAAAATAGAAGATTATATTACTTCACCAGCAAAAGTTGAACTATTGCTAAAAGATAATGTAAATAATGTTGCACGTATTATGGTGCAAATTCATGAAGGAAGAAATAGGCAAGTAAGGAAAATGTGTGAGGCTGTTGGACTATCTGTAATTGCTCTAAAACGTGAAGGCATAGGAAAACTTACTTGCAAGGGTGTAGAGAAAGGTGAATGGAGGTACTTAACTGATGAAGAGGTTAAGGAAATAATGGAGAATGAGTATTAATATTCATTTCTAAAAGTACATTTTTTGCAAAGTTCTTCAACAGCAATACGATTCTTAAATCCGTTAATTATTTTAACGGATTTTTCATTTGTGATTATATCTTTTAATTCTTCTGTAAATATATTTCCTAGAGCAATATCTCCATCATTATCTAAACAGCATGGAGTTACAGTTCCGTCAACAAGTATAGCCAATTGAGAAATTAATCCATAGCAGTATTTGTTTTCTTGGTTAGCATTTGAAGACAAAGTCGGCCATTCAAACTTATTTTTTTGAGAAAGAAATATATTCTTTGATAGAGTAAAGTTTTCATTACTAGAAATCTTTGTATCAAATTCATTTTCAAGTGCTTGCTTTGTTTCTGCATTTTCGTCTATATTCCAAATTCTAAAACATACAATGCAATCAGTTATTTGTTTTGCAACCTTAATTATCTCTATGCTATTTGTTGCATGAAGAGATATATTTATTTGGCGTAAATATTTTGTTACATTGAGATGTTCTGACAATAGTGTTGCATTTGTTGTAAGATTTATGAAAAATCCATTATCATAAGCGTATTTAACAAATGTATCAAATTCAGGATGCAAAAGAGGCTCACCTTTAACATGTAAATATATGTACTTTGTGTATGGTTTTATTTGAGAAAGAATAAATTTAAATTCATCAAAAGACATGAATTTATTTTCTCTGTGGTGTGGCAAACAAAAATCGCAGCTCAAATTGCAAATATTGGTTATTTCTATATAAACTCTCTTAAATCTCATACAAACTCCTCCATATCGCGTATTATAACACACTTTAGCAAGTTTTTCAAAAATAGTTGACATTTTTACGGTGCTACACAGGTCTAAATATGTGTTAAAATTAGTCATTACAAGAAAAATATGTAAGAGTTTACAAAAAATGTTGACATGCTCGCAATGACATTGTATAATTACATATAGTTGAAGAAGCATAGCCTAATTCTATTTGGAGTGGAAAAGACTTTTATGGTGGTTTTATAGTAAGGAGATAAAAATGGAAAAATTAAATTTAAACGAATTTGATTTTATGGGAATATTTTTATTGAGAGATGTTAATGGTATAGAAGATTTAGTAGAAAGAGTTGATCAAGATCTGTATTTGTCTAGAAATTATGACTATTACAAGCAAATGACATATACTGAACACTCTGAAAAACGTGAAAATTTGAAAAAGCGACTCAATGGTAATTTTGATAAAAAGAATTTTGTTATCCTTGAAAACATGTTAAATTCATCTGCAAAGGTTTTCTATAATGAATTTCAAAGAAAGATTGTATTACCTAATGAGGAAAACCATATGAAAGAAGCACAGGAATGTATGGAAGAGGATGTTCAAAATATTGTAAGATTTTTTAATGGAACTTCAATATGTGTTTCTAAAGAATCATTGCCAGTTGGTGAATTAAAAACGACGGATCGCGCAATTGAAATGGATAATAAGGCTTTGCTATATATTTATACAAGAGTGCTGAATTTTTCAAGAAAGAGGCATATTTTAACTCCTGGCTTGGGCTCAGTATACATAGGACCATTTTTTAAAGCCATGCATAATGTTGATTATACTAATGTTTTATTAAGTTTATATATTGTTGACAATATAAAATGTACAGAATATCGAGAACGAAAATTAAAAGAAATTACGTCAAATGATTTATATTTACGAGCAAATGAACCGATTTTGATATTAGATGATAACATGGGAACTGGTGCGACAATGAAACTTTTGACTGAAAAAATTTTGTCTGATGGAGGGCAATCGGTGTGTGGCGCGATTCAGTATAATTGGCACAATTATCACAAGGTTGAAATAGGAGAAAAGCATATAGAAAGGTTTAATGTGGAAATGATTGATTTATTAACACCGTTTGATTATCCAGGACACAAATTGATAAAGCAATCTGTAATACAATTGAATAGATCGGGAAAAGATTATATCAATTATTTACAGTTGGTTGGGTATAGAAAAAGTGATATGAGTGACTTTCAGGTTTTGATTAAAAATGCTGAAGAAAACGCAAAAATGTGTGGCATAGATTTGTATGGAAGTGGCTATTATGGTATAATACCAAAAAAGTCTTCTGTGATTTTGTGCAAAGCATTAAGAAATGAAATCAATAGGATAAGTCGACAAAACAATGTAAAGAAACACAAAGATTTTGAAGAAGGGGAGGAAAGAGAATGAATTTAACAATAAAAAAAGAACTGGAAGAATACAAAAAATTTAAAGAAAATTTTATATTTGTACAAAAGGAAATTGTGCAGAAAGGTGAAGATTTGTATTGTGATGATGCTTTGGTATTATTGCATAATGCGGAAAAACCAGAGGGTAGTTCGGAAAAATGGATTAATGTTGGATATAAGCTAAAAGGTGCATTTTCTAAAGTGCTTTCCAACTTATTTCCATATGAATTCTGCTTTAGAGGAAAAAAACTTAATAGTATAGAATCTTTTTTTCAAGGAATTAAATTTAGAGATATTAACATGCAAGATTATGTTTTAAAATATAGTGGATTAGACTCAAATAATATTAAAATTGCAAGTGATTTTGATTGGAAAAAAGAAGGAATTATTTATTGGCAAGGAACGGCAATAAAGCGAAACAGCAAGGAATATGAAGATTTAATTGATGAGTTGTATATATCAGCAATTCAGAATCCATTGTATCGAAACGCACTAAAAAATTGTGACAAAGATATTATTCACTCGATTGGAGAAACAGAAAAGTCGGAAACTGTTTTTACAAGGTATGAATTTGAGCATCAACTAAATTGTTTAAAGTCTTTTATACAAAAGAAAGATTAAAAATTTTCTCCTACTTTTATACATATGATGAAGTTAAATATGAATAAAATCTTGGAGGTAAAATAATGAGAAAAAAAGAATATGGAACATTTATATTAAAGCCGGATATATTTGAACCAGAAAACTTGGAAGAACTGGCTAAGTTGCTGAAAGTATACGATTTGCCAGTAAAAGGAACTTTTATTATTGATAATTATTATGAATTTAGTCTTTCTTATAGAAAATATGATTTAAAGATACGATATGGAGACAATAGGCAAGAATACGAGAGAAATCTAAAAAGAAATATGGTTGCGATAAACGCATATAATATGGAGTATAAAGGACCTGCAAATCGAGGCGTTATACTGTTTGTGTGTAATCAATTCGAAAATGATGATATATTTTATGACAATATGTTTAAATTAAAAACAGAACTGAGAGATAGAATCGAAAAGAGGCGAGGGTATGTTACATTCCTTTATATGGGACAAGACCCATGGTTTACTTTTAGAGATAAAAAAGAACGACTTTCTCAATTGAGAACGCATGAAAATAAAACTGTTGATATAGCTTTTATAAATGCAATACATCTAGAAGATAGAGATTTGTTTGAAATGGATGCTTGTAGTAAATTTGTGTATGAAAGTGGAATAATGAGTAGGGAAAATGTTATTTATTTAGAACAGTTAAAGGATAATTATGTACTTCGATTACCTAGTTTTAGTGAGAAGGAGGTTTAAACATGTATGATTTTCATATTCACTCAAGTTGGTCTGATGGAGTTTTGAGTGAAGTAGAAATACTAGAAAAAATAAAGGAGAAAAACATCAAGTATTTTTCGCTTACAGATCATGATAATATTGAAGGATCGAAAAGAATTTTGGGTTACAAAGATTTTTTAAATAAATATGGAATACAATTTATAATTGGTGTTGAATTGACGTCGAATTACAAGAATAGGAGAACCCATTTATTAGCATATGGCTTTGATAAAGATAGCGTGTTCATGCAAGATTTGTTGGAAAAACTAAAAGAAAAAAGTTGGGAACATACTTTGTATAGAATGGAGTATTTAAAAAATAATTTTGACATTACATTGAGTGATTCTTCTTATGAATATATGAAGGGAAAAGCTATTATAAAAAAACCAATAATAGCAGAATGTATGAAGAATGAAGGGCTTGTTGCATCAAAAGGAGAAGCCATTAGAGAATATATAAACAAAGTACCAGAAAAGGATTTCTCTGTTACACCAAAAGAAATTGCTGAAAGCGTACATAAAGCAGGTGGAAAAGTTTTTTTGGCACATCCATTTGGCGAAGCTTGCGATGAAATATTTGAAAATGATGAATTTGAAAAATACATTGATGGTTTGATAAAAGAAGGTATTGATGGAATGGAGTGTTATTATTCTGCATATAACAATGCTCAAATAGATTACCTGCTAAGTATTGCAAAAGAAAGAAGTATTTTGATATCAGGTGGAAGCGATTATCACGGGACAAAATACAGAATTGGAGAAATAGGAAAAATTACTTTGGAAGATTATGAATTAGAAAAAAGCGATTTGACAATATTGAATTTGTTTAAAAATAATAAGGGGTTAATGTAAATATACAAAAAAATTTGATGAGAAGCAAAATATGGCACTAGTTTTTTATAACTGGTGCCATATTTTTTAAAAGATTGATAAAATAGAAAGCTGACTTGAATCTATGGGTGTATGATCCAAAGATGTTTGACCAATAGTGCCATATTTGTTTGGATTGCCGTGGCAATCACTACCAGCTGAAATGAGTAAATTATATTTTTTTGCCAAATTTAATAAAAATCTAATTTTCTTGTTATCATAGGCGGAATAATAGCATTCCATACCATCAATACCAAGTTTCACTAAAGAATATATGTATGGTTCTATAGTTGAAATATTAAATATTTCATCACTGCTTTCACCAAAAGGATGTGCAAGAAAAACTTTTCCTTTAGCAGCGTGCACTAGATTTATTGCTGTTTTTGAATCAAGATAAAAATTTTCTTTAGGAATTTTATTTATATACTCTTTAATTGCTTCGCCTTTTGATGTAACAAAACCCTCATTTTTCATGCATTCAGCAATGTTTGGCTTTGTTACACTGTCCCTGCCTTTTAAATATTCTATAGATTCATTACTTAAAGAAATGTTAAAGATTTCTTTAAGCTTTTGAATTCTATATAAAGACTCATTCCATTTGTTTGCCTTTAACATCTTTAAAAGAGTAATCATATTTTTATTTTCATAGTCAAAACCGTATGCTAATAGGTGCGTTTTAAAGCCGTCCATTGAAGTACTGAGTTCAGCACCAATGATAAATTTGATTTTATTTTTCGTTAAAAAATTCTGATACTTGGTTAGGATTTCTTTGGAGCCAGTTATTGTATCATGGTCAGTTAGAGAAAAATATTTTACATTATTTTGTACAACCTTTTCTAACAGTTCATTGATGTCATAAGCACCATCAGAATATTTTGAATGCATATGAAAATCATACATTGATTTACACCTCCGTATGACTCTTATTTTAATACATAAAGAGATTTGTGTCAAATTATTAGGATGTTGCCTGTTGTTATATTTGTACGACACACTTTAGCAAGTTTTTCAAAAATAGTTGACATTTTTTGGACTTTGGTAGTATAATAGACACATATTGTAAAGACGTTGAGCAAGAGGAGTAGATTTTTGAGGCTTGATAGAGAGGAAAAGTCGTTGGCTGAAAGCTTTTCTTAAGTTAGAAAATTGAACGTAGCTTGTGAGTCTCAATACTGAACTAAGAGTAAGTGTTGACGTATGCATGCGTTAAATGTGCTAAGGCAATGATTTTAAATCATTGTAAATTAAGGTGGTACCACGACAGACTCGTCCTTTGGATTGATGTCTGTCTTTTTTATACGACAAGGAAGTGATGGGATGTTTTTGAAAATATTAGGTGCGGTGATGGCACTCGTCGGACTTATCTTTGTTTTTGACGCAAGAAGAATTATTAAAAAGAGTTTTCCAACTGCAGAAGAGAATAATACAGTTTTAGGCTGTAAAATATTTGGAGCATTAGTGGCAACTATTGGTGGAATTTTGATGATAATATAGAAGGGGAGATGTATATAAATGAACTTATTAGCAAAAAATTATGAACCTAAAGATTTTGAGGACAGAATTTATAAGAATTGGTGTGAAAAAAGATATTTTGAGGCTAATCCAAGAAGCGAAAAGCCTAAATTTAGTATTGTTATGCCACCACCAAACATAACTGGCGTACTTCACATGGGACATGGAATGGATAACACATTACAGGATATAATCGTTAGATATAAGAGAATGCAGGGGTTTGAAACATTATGGGTTCCTGGAATAGATCACGCAAGTATCGCAACAGAGGCAAAGATTGTTGAACAGATGAAAAAAGAAGGCATTACTAAAGAGCAGATTGGTAGAGAAGAGTTCTTGAAACGTGCTTGGGCTTGGAAAGAAAAGTATGGAAATACAATATTAACCCAGCTTAGAAAAATGGGTGTTTCATGTGATTGGTCTAGAGTTAGTTTCACAATGGATGAGAATTTGACAAGGGCTGTAAAGAAGGTATTTGTTGACCTATATAATAAAGGACTAATATATAAAGGCGAAAGAATGATTAACTGGTGTCCAACTTGTAAGACTTCTATTTCTGATGCAGAAGTTGAATACGAGGAAGAAGCTGGACATTTGTGGCATATAAGATATGTAACTCCAGATGGAAAAGATGAGATAATAGTTGCTACAACAAGACCTGAGACAATGCTTGGAGATACAGCTATTGCAGTACATCCAGATGATGAAAGATATACACATTTAGTTGGAAAAACAGTAATACTTCCAATTATGAATAAAGAAATTCCTGTAGTTGCAGACACATATGTTGAAAAAGATTTTGGTACAGGTGCTGTTAAAATTACACCAGCACATGATCCTAATGACTTCGAGGTAGGACTAAGACATAATTTAGAAGTTATAAAAGTATTTACTGAAGATGGAAAGATGAATAGTTTGGTACCTAAGTATGAGGGTATGGATAGATTTGAGGCAAGAAAAGCTATAGTAGAAGATTTGGAAAAACTAGGCGTTCTTGTAAAAACGGAAAACTATACTCACAATGTAGGAAAATGTTATCGCTGTCATCAAACAGTAGAACCAGCCGTTTCTAAGCAATGGTTTGTAAAAATGGAGCCATTGGCTAAACCAGCAAATGAAGCAGTAAGAAATGGTGAAACAAAATTTGTTCCTGAGAGATTCGATAAGATATATTTCTCTTGGATGGATAACGTAAAAGATTGGTGTATTTCTAGACAGCTTTGGTGGGGACACAGGATTCCTGCATATTATTGTGATGCTTGTGGAGATGTAATTGTTAGTGAACGCGATGAGACAACGTGCCCAAAATGTGGAGGAGCCTTACGACAAGATCCAGACACTTTAGATACTTGGTTTAGTTCTGCATTGTGGCCATTTGCAACATTGGGTTGGCCGAATGAAACTGAAGAACTTAAAAAGTTTTTCCCAACAGATGTTTTGGTAACAGGTTATGATATTATATTTTTCTGGGTTGCAAGAATGATATTCTCAAGTATAGAGAATATGGGAGAAGTACCATTTAAAGATGTATTAATTCATGGGCTAGTAAGAGATGCACAGGGAAGAAAAATGTCAAAATCATTGGGAAATGGTGTAGATCCATTAGAAGTAATAGATAAATATGGTGCGGATTCTTTCAGATTTGCATTGGTACATGGAACATCTGCAGGAAATGATATGCGTTATTCCGATGAAAAAATAGAAGCAGGAAGAAACTTTGCAAACAAACTTTGGAATGCTTCAAGATTTGTACTTATGAATTTAGGCGAGGAGAAACTTGAAGATGTTAAACCAGAGTATACAATCGAAGACAAATGGATTATTTCAAAAGCTAACAAAGCAATTAAAGAAGTGACAGAGGCGATGGACAAATATGATTTCGGAATTGCACTTCAAAAAATAATGGAATTTACAAGAGATGAATTTTGTGATTGGTATATAGAAATGGTAAAACCAAGATTGTATGATATGACGAATGAAACAAGACCAACAGCGTTAATTGTATTAAATGGAATATTAACAGTTGCTTTGAGATTGTTACATCCATTTATGCCATTTATAACAGAAGAAATATATACAAAATTAATTACTGAGTCTGAGAGCATAATGATTGCAGAGTGGCCTAAATACACGGAATTGGCTAACTTTGAATTAGAAGAAAATGAAATCGAAACAGTAAAAGAAATAATCAAGGGTGTAAGAAATTTAAGAGTAAATATGAATGTTGCACCATCGAAAAAGGCAAGTATGATTTTTGTTACTGAAAAGAAGGATGTAATTGAGGCAGGAAGAAGCTTCATAGAGAAATTGGCCGGAGCAGAAAATATTACAATTCAAGATAATAAAAATGGAATACCAGAAAATGCGGTATCTCTTGCTGTGCCAGGTATAGAAATATACATACCATTTAATGAATTAGTTGATATTGGTGCTGAACTAGAAAGATTAGAAAAAGAAAAACTAACATACGAAAATGAGATTAAGAGAGTAGAAAAAATGTTATCAAATGAAGGCTTTATTTCTAAAGCTCCTGCAGCTAAAATAGAAGAGGAAAAGAATAAAAAAGCGAAATACGAAGAATTACTTGCAAAAACAGAAGAAAGAATTAACAATCTAAAGTAGAAGAAAAGGGTTACCTATAGAAGGTAACCCTTTTTTGGTTAATAGTTTTATACCATAGAAAAATTATTACTCTTTTCATGTTTCGGCATTTTTTTTGATTATAAAATTGTATAATTTTTGTATAAGATTATACAAAGGAGGAAATAATAATATGATGTGCGAGTACGATAAAGAGAAAAAGACACTACACATAAAATACGATGGCGAAATAGACCATCATACATGTGACAAGATTAAAATTGAATCAGATTATGAAATTCAAAAGTTTAGTCCTAAAAAAGTTGTATTTGATTTTGAAAAAGTAAATTTTATGGATAGTTCAGGAATAGGAATGTTGATAGGAAGATACAAGCAAATACTTAGAGTTGGTGGAAAAGCGGAAATGATGAATGTGAATTATGACGTAAAACGTATATTTGAAATGTCAGGAATATTTAAGATAATACCATTAATAGAAAGGGTAGGTGCTTAATATGGAAAATGAAATGAAATTAGAAATAAAAAGTAAATCAAGTAATGAAGCTTTTGCTAGAATTGTTGTTGCGGCGTTTGCGTCACAATTAGATCCAACAGTGGAAGAATTGGCGGATATAAAAACTGCTGTTTCAGAGGCTGTAACCAATTGCATAATTCATGGTTATGATGGTAAAGATGGAATTATACATATTAATTGTCAATTAAAAGAAAAAGAAATTGAAATAGAAATCATAGATTTTGGAAAAGGAATTGAAAATGTAGAAATTGCAAAACAGCCGTTGTATACTTCTAAGCCTGATTTAGACAGAAGCGGTATGGGATTTACAATAATGGAAAGTTTTATGGATGAAGTAAAAATTGAATCGATTGTTGGAGTTGGTACAAAAGTAAAGATGAGAAAGAAGATTAAGGAGGTAGCATGAATGAATTGATATGGCAAGCACAGAGTGGAGACAAACGCGCCATGTCAGAAATAATAGATGATAATATAGGATTAGTATGGAACATTGTTAAAAGATTTAATAATAGGGGATACGAATTGGAAGATTTGTTTCAAATCGGATGTATTGGCTTTGTGAAAGCAGTGCAACGATTTAATACAGATTATGAAACTAAACTCTCTACTTATGCTGTTCCTATGATAATAGGAGAAATAAAAAGATTTATAAGAGATAATGGACCAGTGAAAGTAAGCCGTTCATTAAAAGAACTTGCTTGTAAGGTAAGGCAATTACAAGATGATGAAGAGAAAAACGGAAGAGAAGAACTATCAATAGAAGAACTGTCAAACAAGTTAAATGTTTCAAAAGAAGACATTGTAATAGCTTTAGATTCTACCTCGTATGTAGAGTCTTTAGATAGAAAGATTTACGATGATGAAACAACAATCGGTGAAAGAGTAATATACGAAGATAATGAATATAAAGATTTGCTTAACAAAATAACTATAGAGAAGATGTTGGAAATGTTAAATGAAAAAGAGAAAAGAGTTATATTGTATAGATATTTTAAAGAAAAGACACAAACAGAAATATCAAATATACTTGGAATATCGCAAGTTCAAGTTTCAAGAATAGAAAAGAAAGCACTTGAAAAGATGAGGGCAACATAAGTGAACCTAAAGCATAACGAAACATATTATAATATTAAGCAGAAAATCAAAGATTTTCTGCTTTTTTTTGTTGCACAATTTCTAATTTTCATATATCATATGCATATTGATACATGAAAGGTGGAACTATTTATGAATGATGAAATAAGAAAAGAAAAAACTAGAAAGATAGTTGGAACGTTTGTGTTAATTAGCTTTATTGTTCCGATTGTTTTCTTGATATATAGAATTGTAGTATCTTCTAATGAACTTCCTACAGAAATTTATACTAGAACTAGGTCTGATTATGTACTTATGCTAGTCCAATGCATACTTGGCGTTTTTGCGCTTATGCTTCCAACCTTTGTTTCAAGAAAGTATAAAGTACAGATTCCGACTAATATGTATATGTTGTATGTCGTATTTTTATATGGAGCTATCTTCCTTGGAGAAGTTCGAAACTTTTATTATAATGTTCCACATTGGGATACAATATTACATACTTTTAGCGGAGCGATGATTGGTGCGCTTGGCTTTTCATTTGTTTCACTTATGAATAAAGAAGAAAATATTCCTTTAAATTTAACACCTTTTTTCGTTGCTTTCTTTGCATTTTGTTTTGCTGTTACGTTGGGAGTAATATGGGAAATTTACGAATTTACTTTTGATGGAATTCTTGGACTTAATATGCAAAAATTTGCGTTAGAAGATGGCACGGGATTAATTGGAAGAGCAGCATTATCTGATACGATGAAAGATTTAGTAGTAGATGCGATTGGTGCTTTTGTGATGTCTGTGATTGGATATATATCATTGAAATATAAAAAAGGTTGGGTTGAAAAATTACTTATAAAAAAAGAAGAATAAATTACAAGTCGAAAGACAGAAAATCTAAGATTTTCTGTCTTTCTTTTGTTCTAAAGTAGACAAGGTCTGCATATATAATATAGTAAAGCAAAGGAGGAGGTTTAATATGGTTGAAGAAAAAAAAATGATAAAAATGCAAAATGTTATTTTGGAAAATCGTAATAAATTAAATATTTCTGGAGTTTTGGATGTTTTGAATTTTGATGAGCAAATAATCACTATTGATACAGAGCTTGGAATATTAATTATTAAAGGCTCAAATTTACGACTTAACAAATTTAATTTGGAAAGTACAGATTTGAACGTTGAAGGAAATATTGTGTCGTTAGTTTATAATGATAAATCTGCAAACAAAAAGAATGGAGAAAGTTTATTAACCAAAATCTTTAAATAAGGAGGCACAATATGATAGAAAATCAAGTAACAGTTTTTTTGTGGACAATAATGATTGGAGCGATCCTTGGATTTGTTTTTGATTTTTTTCGAATTTTGCGTAGGAAAGGTAATACTAAAGATATAATGGTATACCTACAAGATGTAGTGTTTTGGCTCATTGTTACAATAGTAATTATAGTTAGTACATTTTTGATAAATGATGGTGAACTAAGAGGATATATGCTTTTTGGATATATACTTGGAGCTGTGTTTTATATACTACTATTTAGTAATTTCATTAGAAAGACATTTTCTTTTTTATTCGACAGCATTGAAAAAATATTTAAGGTTATAGTAGGAAAAGTATCGAATGTTGTAAAGAAAATAAAATTTACGAACAAAAATAACAAAAAATTGGAAAATTAGGCAGGATTTTATTGCTTTTTGAGGAAATATAATATAGTATGGAATTGGAAGTTACTTATGATAAAAATGGGAGATACTTATGAAGAGTGTTATATTAAAATTAGGTAAGACACTTATATATACGGCGGTATTTATGTATGTCGCTGCTATTTTAATAAATCAACAAATGAAACTTATGGATTTAAGGAGTAGTGCGGCTCAATACAATAAACAAATTCAAGAAGAAAAGCTTAGAAGTGAGCAACTGGCAAAATTAAGAGGAGAAATTTCGTCGCCTGAATATATAGAAGAAGTTGCACGAGAAAAATTAGGACTTGTAATGCCATATGAAATAGTTTTTGTTGATGCAAGTTTATAGTGAATAAATTTCTAGATTATAGAAATAATATATACAAAGGAGAGATAAACATGAAAGCAAAAAAAGAACAAAATTTAGAACTTAAATATACAGGTTCTTTAGACGGTGCAAAAACTATTTATTTGCATTATGGAATAGGGGATAATTGGGACGGAATTTCAGAATGTAAGATGAGAAAATTGAAGAGCTGTTATAAGACTGAGGTTACTATTCCTGCGGGTGCAGAATTGAAGTTCTGCTTTAGAGATACAGAAGGAAATTGGGACAATAACTATGGTAATGATTATTCATATGCAGAGGTAACAGGAGAAACACCAATGAATATTTATTCATCAGTAGAGGTTAATCCATACACACCAAAGATAATAAAATAAAATTCGGGAGCTGTCGTAGAGACGGCTCTTTTTGCATTTTGTTATATATTGTGTATAACATAGGTATAATAAAAATTCAAAAACACATACAATGGATGAGATGAAAGAGGAGTTGGGGGTGTAAATGAAGTATAGAGTTCTATTTACAGATAATTAAAACCCTACAGCCGTTTGAAACTGTAGGGTTTGTAATTTGTATAAATTTATCTCTTTGAGAATTGTGGTGCTTTTCTTGCTTTCTTCAATCCTGGTTTCTTTCTTTCCTTCATTCTTGGATCTCTTGTAAGGAAACCAGCAGCTTTTAAAGCAGCTTTGTTTTCTTCGTTAGCTTCAACCAAAGCTCTAGCTAAACCATGTCTGATAGCTCCAGCTTGACCAGATAATCCACCACCAGTAACTTTAACGATAACATCAAATTTTCCATCATTACCAGTAACAGTAAGAGGTTGTTTTGCAATTACTCTTAAAACGTCTGTTGGTAGGTATTCTTCCATATCTTGACCATTTATTGTCATTTTTCCTTTTCCTGGCATAATTCTAACTCTAGCAATAGAGCATTTTCTTCTACCAGTACCATTAATTACATTTGAATCTTTTTTAGGCATTTATTTCTCCTCCTTAAAAGTTGTATACTTCTGGTTTTTGAGCTGCATTCTCGTGCTCGCTACCTGCATATACTCTTAGTTTTGTTAACATTTTTCTACCTAAGCTGTTCTTTGGAAGCATTCCTTTTACAGCAAGCATTAACATTTCAGTAGAAGGCATATCTTTTGCTTTGATTTCTTTCATATTACCGATGTAACCTGTGTGTCTTCTATAAACTTTGTCTTCCATTTTATTTCCTGTTAGAACCATTTTATCAGTATTGATAACAATTACGTGATCACCAACATCTAGGTGAGTAGTGTAAGTTGGTTTGTGTTTTCCTTTTAATAATTTAGCAACTTCTGATGCAAGTCTTCCTAAAACTTTACCGTCTGCATCAATAATGTACCATTTGCTTTCAATTTCGCTAGCTTTAACGCTATGTGTAGTATTATTCATGGTAATACTTAAACCTCCATTTCAATATATATTTCTATGTTTGATATTGAAACCTTCCGGGCTAGCTCCAACATCATGCTTCATCATTCTAATATAATTTGGAAAAAAAGTCAATATTTTTGATAAATTTTATTGACAAATGGAGAAAAACATATTATACTTGTGTAAGTTCAAGAAGAAGTCATCCACTTCTCACCGTGCCATACATATGAGCACCGGTTAAATATATTCATTTTAAGTAGTGATTTATATTTCGTGGAATGACTTGAGCTTGCTCAAGTTTTTTTGTTTATATAAAACAAAATCATTTATATTAGTTTGGAGGGGATTTCTATAAAGCAGGAATTAAGAATTAATGACGAAATCAGTGCAAAAGAAGTGAAGTTGATTGACGAATCTGGAGCACAACTTGGAGTTATGTCTTTAGATGAAGCTTTGAAAATCGCAGAGGAAAAAGAATTAGATTTAGTTGAAGTTGCACCAGGAACAGAACCTACAGTTTGTAAAATCATGAATTATGGTAAATACAAATATGAACAGGCGAGAAAAGAAAAAGAAGCAAAGAAAAAACAAAAGGTTGTTGATGTTAAGGAAATTCGTTTGTCTTCTACAATTGATACGCATGATTTTGAATTTAAAGCTAAGAATGCAAGGAAATTCTTGGAAGATGGCGATAAGGTGAAAGCAACAATTAAATTTAAAGGAAGAGAAGTAAACAATACTTCTTTTGGAGCAAATGTATTAAATAAGTTTGCTGAAACCTTGTCAGACGTTGGAACAGTAGATAAGGCACCTAAACTAGAAGGTAAAAGTATGATTCTACTAATAAATCCAAAAAATAGTTAAAAATAGAAGGGAGTTTTAATTATGCCTAAAATGAAAACACACAGAGCTACTGCTAAAAGAGTTAAATTTACAGGTACAGGAAAAATCAAAAGAAACAGAATGAATAAAAGACATTTATTAAATGTTAAGACAAGCAAGAGAAAAGCAAGACTAAGAAAACCAACAACAGTAGATAAGACAATGGAAGCTACTGTTAAGAGAATGTTACCATACGGAAACTAATTGAAAAGAAAGAAAGGAGAATAGAAAATGGCAAGAGTAAAGACTGCAAAAATAACAAGAAAAAAACATAAAAAAGTTTTGAAAATGGCTAAAGGCTATTATGGAGCAAAAAGCATTAGATTTAGAATGGCTAAACAAGCTGTTATGAAATCTGGACAATATGCTTTTGTTGGAAGAAAATTAAAGAAGAGAGATTTTAGAAGATTATGGATTGCTAGAATTAATGCTGCTGCAAGAGCTAATGGAACAAACTATAGTTCACTTGTAAACGGATTAAAGAAAGCTCAAATTAATATTAATAGAAAGATGCTTGCAGAAATGGCTGTAAATGACCCAGTTGCATTTACAGAATTAGTAAAAGCTGCAACTAAATAAGTTCTATATTACCTCTTGTCCTCATAAGATTAAATGATGGACAGGAGGTATTTTTATGCGAAAAATTGCGGGCGCTATGATTTTGTATATGTTAATTTGTTTCATGATACCAAACATTTTTGTGAGAAAACAAGAAACGAAAATTTATAACGTAAATAAAATCCGACTATTAAAAACAGAGACAAATGAAGTTGAGGAGATAGATTTTGAGAACTATTTAAAGGGTGTCTTGATTGGAGAAGTTCCTGCAAGCTATAATATGGAAGCATTAAAGGCACAGGCTGTTGTTGCCAGAACGTATGCAATGTATAAATTGAAATATAGCAAGGGAGCACATGAAAATGCGGATATGTGCGATAATCCGTCACACTGTCAGGCATATAAGACAAAAGAATATGCGTATTCTGTTTGGAAAGATAATGAAAAAGATGAAAATTGGAACAAAATTGAAAAGGCTGTAAATGAAACAAGTGGTGAAGTTATTACATATAATAATCAGTTAATAAATGCTTTTTTTCATGCTCATAGTGGAGGTAAAACAGAAGATGCAAGATATATTTGGGGGCAAGAAATTATTCCTTACTTAAAAAGTGTGGATGGCTGTGAAAGTTATGCGTTTGAAGATACTAAAACTTTTTCCAAAGATGAATTTAAAAAAATACTAAAAGAGAAGTATCAAGAGTTTGATGAGAACATAGAAAGTATAAATGTTCAAGATCATACAATTAGTAATAGAGTATTTCATATTAAAATAGGAAATCTTGTGCTACTTGGAACAGATGTTAGAAACATATTTGGACTTCGTTCAAGTAAATTTGAAATTATTAATGATGATAATAATATAATATTTAAAACTGTTGGATATGGTCATGGTGTCGGAATGAGCCAAGAAGGTGCTAATCGAATGGCCACAAATGGAAAGAATTATAGAGAAATTATACAACATTATTATACAGGAGTAGAAATTGTAAAGATATACGGAGATGATGTATAACATCGGCAAATCTTGGTAACAATACCACTAACATTAATTTGAGGGGTGGTATTGTTTATGATTAGAAGAAGACAAAGATTGAACTTTTTTCAAAAATATAAGAAATACATTTATATAGGTAGTGGAGCTATAGCGCTAGGAGTGTTTTCTTTTGCTACTACTATTTTTGTTTTAAGAGGAAGAAGTGCAAAAGTTCCTGAAGTAAATCCAAATGTTGTTAATGAATATGTGTATAAAACAAATGAGTCTTCTATAAGATTAAATCCTGAAGCAACAAAAAGAACAGAGAATACGGATGTTAAGATTGCTGAAGCTGAAAATAAAAATGTAGAAAAAGAAAAAACAAATCAGACCAAAACGGAAAATAAAACTAAGCCTACTCCTGTCGTTGAAGTAGCAGCAAAACCAGTAAAGAAAGAATTAAATTTTATAAAGCCACTAGAGGGAGAAATTATTCAAGAATTTGCAAAAGATAAACTTGTGTATTCTAAAACATTGGAGGAATGGACAACTCATAGCGGAATTGATATAAGAGGAGACGAGGCAGCTCCTGTAAAAGCAAGTGAATCGGGAAAAGTAAAAGACAAAAAGGTAGATCCAAGGTATGGCAATACTATAATAATAGAGCATGATGATGGATACAAAACTATTTATAGTAATTTATCAACACTAGAATTAGTGCAAGTAAATCAAGAAGTAAAGCAAGGAGAGATAATTTCTGGAGTTGGAGCAGGTTATGGCTTTGAAAGTGAGGATGGACCACACATTCATTTTGAAATACAAAAAGGCGGAAAACCAGTAGATTTTAATAGTTTGTAAAATTTAAATAAGTAAGGGTCGCCAAGATTAAAGTGGCGACCCTTACAAGATAATATTAAAATGAATTCTTGATATTTAGCTTAAAAAATATTAGAAATCACAGTTTCCAGGTGTTCTTGGGAATGGTATTACATCTCTAATGTTTTCTACACCAGTTAAGTATATTAGCAATCTTTCAAATCCCATGCCAAATCCCGAATGTACACAGCTTCCATATTTTCTTAAATTTAGATACCAGTCCAATTCTTCTGTATGCATTCCTAATTCGTGCATACGACTTAACAACTTATCATAATTTTCTTCTCTTTGGCTTCCGCCCATAAGTTCACCAGCACCCGGAACCTCTAAGTCAACAGCGGCAACTGTTTTACCATCTGGATTTTGTTTCATATAAAATGCCTTTATATCCTTTGGCCATGTTGTGATAAATACAGGTCCACCAAAGTGTTCTGTAATATATTTTTCATGTTCTTTGGCGATATCTTCACCATATTCGGGTTTGAATTCCCAATCAACTTTTGCTTCTTTAAGAATTGTTATAACGTCTTCATGAGATATGCGAGTGAACTTGCTGTCAAGAAGTTTTTGAAGTTTTTCTATCAATCCAGGGGCAACGAACTTATTTAAAAATTCCATTTCTTCTGGGCATTTTTCCAAGACATCTTTTACAATATATTTAAGCATATCTTCTTCGATATCCATTAATTCATCTAAATCGCAAAAGGCAATTTCAGGCTCAATCATCCAAAATTCAGATGCATGAGTTTTTGTGTTTGAGTTTTCGGCTCTAAATGAAGGACCAAAAGTGTAGACTTTTCCATATGCTAATGCGTATGCTTCAGCTTCTAGTTGTCCAGTTACTGTAAGACCAACATGTTTCCCAAAGAAGTCTCTGTCATAGTCCACTTTTCCGCTTTGTGCCACTTTATCTAAGTCAAGAGTGGTAACTTGGAACATTTCACCGGCACCCTCACCATCATTAGCGGTAATTAGTGGTGCATGGAAATATATGTATCCTTTTGATTGAAAATAGTTGTGTATAGCTATTGCTGCAACACTTCTAATTCTAAAAACAGCATTAAATAAATTTGTTCTAGGCCTTAAATAAGCTTGTTCTCTTAGAAACTCTACAGTATGTCCTTTCTTTTGTAGAGGATAATCATTTGGTGATAAACATTCAATTGTTATATTTGTAGCTTTTATTTCAAAAGGTTGTTTTGCTTCTGGTGTGGCTAAAACTGTACCAGTAACCTTAACTGAAGAGCTTATTGACAATTTTGTTATATCTTCAAAGTTTGATAATGTATTATCAAACACGATTTGAGCATTCTTGAAAAAGCTTCCGTCATTTAATTCGATAAACCCGAAAGTTTTAGAGTCTCTCATTGTTCTAACCCAACCTGCAAGGTTAACTTCTTTTTTGTCATAATCATTAATGTTTTTAAATAATTCACGAATAGTAGTTTTTTGCATAATATGCACCTCCCAAACAAATATGCAAGTATTATACTGCAATATTAGCTAGAATTCAATAGTTTACTTGATTTTAACCTAAATTTGGTGTATAATCGATACAGTTTTTGAGGGGAGGAATAACCAATGAATATAACAACTGACGATATTAAACATATTGCTACATTAAGTATGTTAAATATTTCGGATTCTGAGATAGAAGAATATACAAAAAATATGCAAGAAATTGTTGAATTTGCAACACAAATAAATGAGGTAAATACAGATGAGACAAGTGCTCAAGAGTTTATTTCTAGTAAAGTTAATGTCTTTAGAAAAGATGAAGTAAAAGAATCTTTTGATAGGGATCTATTACTTAAAAATGCGCCAAGTAGTAATGGTGAAGCATATTCTTTGCCTAGTATGATGGAATAGGAGGCTTTTGGAATGGATAATATTTGTGAAATGACAGCTCATGAAATAAGAGAAAAATATGAAAATAAAGAATTAAAAGTTATAGATGTTGTAAAAGCTTTTTTGGAAGAAATAAGAAAAGATGATGAAAAAATAGGTGCATATATTACACTTTGCGAAGAAGAAGCTTTAAAAGAAGCTGAGAATGTACAAGCTATGTATGATAATGGGGAAAAGATGGGGCCTTTAGCAGGAATACCAATAGCGGTAAAGGACAATATTTGTACTAATGGCGTAAAGACGACGTGTGCTTCTAAAATGTTAGAAAATTTTGTTTCACCTTATGATGCAACTGTTATAACAAAATTAAAAAGAGAGCATGCAATAATACTTGGAAAATTGAATATGGATGAATTCGCAATGGGTGGCTCTACAGAGAATTCGGCATTTTTCAAGACTAAAAACCCATGCAATTTAAACAAAGTACCAGGTGGTTCTTCTGGTGGTAGTGCAGCTAGTGTTAAAGCTGGTTTAGCACCAATATCACTAGGCAGTGACACTGGTGGTTCTATAAGACAGCCAGCTTCATACTGCGGAGTTGTTGGCTTAAAACCTACATATGGTTTAGTTTCAAGGTATGGTTTGGTTGCATTTGCATCATCACTTGATCAAATCGGGCCGATGAGTAAAGATGTTAGAGATAATGCTGTTTTGTTGAGTGTAATTTCTGGGCACGATGAAATGGATTCAACATCTAGTGATGTTGAAGCAAAGGACTATACTACAGCCTTAATAAATGATGTAAAGGGCTTGAAAGTTGGCGTGCCAAAAGAATATTTTGCAGAAGGAATAAATAAAGAAGTAAAACAAAGCGTGCAAGAAGCGATAGAAAAGTATAAAGAACTTGGAGCTATTGTTGAAGAAATTTCTTTACCAATTACTAAGTATGCGCTTCCAACGTACTATATACTTGCATGTGCTGAAGCAAGTTCAAATTTGGGAAGATTTGACGGAATAAGATATGGCTATCGCACGAAAAACTATAGCAATTTAAAAGATATATATCGTAATAGTCGTACAGAAGGTTTTGGAAAAGAAGTAAAAAGAAGAATAATGTTGGGTACTTATGTGCTTTCTGCTGGCTATTATGATGCATATTACAAAAAAGCTTTAAAAGTTAGGAGCCTAATTAAAAAGAGCTTTGATGAAGCGTTTGAAAAATATGATGTTATAATTACTCCGACTGCTCCAACAGTTGCATTTGATATTGGTTCAAAAATAAGTGATCCTCTAGAAATGTACTTAATGGACTTATACACTGTGCCGATAAACATTGCTGGTGTACCTGCAATTTCAATTCCATGTGGAAAAGATAGTGAAGGAATGCCTATTGGAATGCAGATAATTGCAAAACATTTCAACGAAGAAATGTTATATAGATTTGCATACACATATGAACAAAATTCAAAGCAGGATACAAAATAGAAAGGGGTCTTATACATGGAATATGAGGTTGTCATAGGAATAGAGGTTCATGCGGAACTTTCTACTAAAACCAAAATATATTGTGGCTGTTCAACAGAATTTGGCGGAAGCCCAAACACACATTGTTGTCCAGTATGCACAGGTATGCCTGGCGCAATACCTGTACTTAATGAAAAGGTTGTCGAGTATGCTGTAAAAGCAGGATTGGCAATGAATTGTGACATAGCACATTATAGCAAACAAGATAGAAAAAATTATTTTTATCCTGATACACCAAGAGCATACCAAATATCACAATATGATTTGCCTTTATGTGAGCATGGAAATGTTGATATTAAATTAGAAAACTATAACAAAAATATAGGAATTACAAGAATACATATTGAAGATGATGCAGGAAAATTGGTTCATGACCCATACACTGGCGGAACTTTGGTTGATTTAAATAGAGCTGGAGTTCCACTAATAGAAATTGTTTCTGAACCAGATATTCGTTCGAGTGCAGAGGCTGTAGCGTATGTTGAAAAGTTGAAAGGAATTCTTGAGTATATAGGAGTATCTGACTGCAAATTGCAAGAAGGTTCTTTAAGAGCAGATGTTAACTTATCATTAAGACCAGTAGGGCAAGAAAAGTTTGGAACAAGGACGGAAACAAAGAACTTGAATTCATTTAGAGCAATATCAAGAGCAATTGAATTTGAAATTGAAAGACAAAAAGAGGTGCTAGAAGCTGGCGAAAAAGTTATTCAAGAGACAAGAAGATGGGACGATGAAAAAGGTGAAGGCTTTGCAATGCGTTCAAAAGAAGAAGCACAAGATTATAGATATTTCCCTGAACCAGACCTAATGCCAATTAGTTTATCAGATGAATATATTGAAAATATAAGAAATACGTTGCCAGAGCTTCCAGAAAGCAGGAGAGCAAGGTATATAAACGAGTTAGGACTACCAGAATATGATGCTGGAATTATAACTTCATCTAAAGCACTTTCTGACTTTTTTGAAAAGGCTGGTAAAGAATGTGGTAACTATAAGGCTGTAAGTAACTGGATTATGAGCGATATAATAAGGGCTTCAAGAGAATATGAATTTGAGTATGATAGTATGCCTTTTACACCTGAAATGTTTGCTAATCTTATTAAATTAATTGATAAAGGAACAATTAGCGGTTCTATAGCTAAAAAGGTTTTTGAAGAAATGATACAATCAAGAAAGGAACCACAAGAAATTGTAGAAGAAAAGGGATTAATGCAAGTTTCAGATGAGTCGGCGATAAAGGAAGTTGTTGATAAAATAATTTCTGCAAATCCGCAATCGATTGCTGACTACAAAGCAGGTAAAGATAGAGCTTTAGGATTTTTAGTTGGTCAATGTATGAAAGAAATGAAAGGAAAAGGAAATCCACAAATATTAAACAAATTAATTTTAGAAGAGTTGAATAAGTAATATATGTATATCCGTAAGAAATGAGGTTCTTGCGGATATTTTAATGAGAATATGAGTAGGAAAAAGATTGAAAAATATGGAATAATATGATAAAATATATGTATAGTATAGTTGATAGGAGTGATATGTATGGATAGTATGATTGACTCTCTTAGAAAGGCTCTAGAAATGGGCCTAGAAAAAACGGGCTATACAGCTCAAGAAAAAAGACGTATACTTGATAGATGGATAGAGGAGCTTAAGGATGCAAAGAACCTTGATGAGTTAGCAGATATATATAGTAAATGTGCCAAAGGAATTGAAAAAAATGTGAATGATGATATGGAACTTGATGATGTAAGAGCAGTAGCTAAAGAATTAAATAATCTAAATGAAGAAATGAATGAACTCGATCAGAACGCAGCGAATAGGTTGAATGCAATAAAAACAGATGATCAGAGCGAGTTAAAAGAAGGATATATAGATGATAAGAGTCCATTTAGTTTAGACGATTCTACCACATCAAAAGAGGAAGGCAAAGAAGTTAAAAAGAAGCACACAAAAGTAGAAAGATCACCTTTTGAAATGGATAGATAATTTTTCTATTGCAAAATAATAAAAATACGGTATAATGTATATTGTACCGTATTTTTTAGGTATAAATTGTGCCAATATGGCTCAGTCGGTAGAGCAACTGATTCGTAATCAGTAGGTCGCCGGTTCGATTCCGGCTATTGGCTCCAATAACGAATCTGTTCGAACTTTTATAAAACAGATTGATACAAAAATCATTCAGAAATGGATGATTTTTTTGTTGCCAAAAATATCATCCAAAATAAAAATGGCTTTTTAGCCAAGTAGGGAAGGATGGCGTTTGTAATGAAGGTAATTAAGCAAGAAATTGTATTTGATGTATCAAGAAAAATTAAAACTACTGAAGAATTGCAGAAAACGAATAAGAGTAGAAATGATAAAATTAGATAGGAGGTCAAAATATTGTGATAAATGAACAAACAAATAAAATGATTGATGTTATAAGAACTATGAGTGAAAAAGACAAGCTAAGACTAGCAATATGCTTAGCTGATAGCAGTATGTCAAGCATTAGCTATGACAAAAAAGAAATGCTAAAGATTGCAGATACTAGATTGCGAGAAATTGATGAAGAATATAGGACAACGATTGTAAATATGGCGAAGTATGGTACAATTCTTCTCACAATTGCTATGATAATAGAATTGCCATTAGAAGAACAAAATCAAATTGAAATGTATTTATGCAATAAAATGTAAAAGAAAAACTCTCCACCTGTGCAGGCGGAGAGAAAAACTCAAGGTTTTATTTCTTTCCAGTTCCATCTAGAAGTTCTATTGACACTGTAACGTATAGTGCCGTTGTTCTCCAAAATGGTGATTGCCTTTTCTGGAAAGTAATACGCCCTATAGTCATAGTCCACAGCTTCCATACACGCCCCTAAAATGCGATCTGCTCCATAGTCGGTATTAAGTATTACCCGACCATTATGCTGAAATTCTTCCACTATTTTATTTTTCAGCATCTTTGCAAATCGTTTCTTTTCATCTAGAGTTGATTTTTTAGGAACAACGTACTCGCGGTTAACCGGAGACTTACCGTAAAATTCTGCATAATCCTCTTCACAGAATAGTAGTCCCATCCACCATGCTGCAATGTACCTAGCCTGCTTTTCAATAGAAGATGTAACTGTCATGATTATTCCTCCTCAAAATATTGATTGTTGTGAAGTCTTGTTGCCTTACCGAAGGATATGTACAAGACATAATGTACTAATGATATTATACCAAAAGTTAACATAAAAGTCAAGCTGACACACCAATCATTAATTAAAAATATTCAATAAATTTATTTACATTGTGAATAAAATATGATACAATACATATAATATATAGTGAAATGAAGGGAGATGTATCGTATGGCACAAACAAATGTAAATATAAGAATGGATGAGCAACTAAAAAAAGACTTTGATAAATTTTGCGAAGATATTGGCATGACAATGACAACCGCAATATGTGTTTTTGCTAAAAAAGCTGTTAGAGAGCAAAAAATACCTTTTGAAATTACAGCTGAAGATCCTTTTTACTCTAAGGCAAATCAGGAACACTTGGAAAAAGTAATAGAAAAAATAGAAAGCGGAAAAGCAAAACTTAAAAAACATGAATTAATTGAGGAGTAAGTTATGAATATTTTATGGGAAGATGAAGCTTGGGAAGAATATCTTGAGTGGCAAAAAGATAAAGCCATATTAAAAAGAATTAACTTAATAATCAAAGATATGAAAAAGGAATCCGTTTGGACGGAATTCGGCAAGCCTGAGCCATTAAAAGAAAATTATTCAGGTTGGTGGAGCAGAAGAATCACAGATGAACATAGAATAGTTTATAAGGTTACTTCTGAGTATATTGTCATAGCTTCTTGTAAAACGCATTATAAAAGTTAAACAAATGCTTGATTTTTATCCACTAATATTATATTCTACACATAGAAAATCTGATTGATATTTGTATCAATCGTTAAAGGAGAAAAGTTGTAAACATCTACGTCAACGGCTCCATAAGAGTTTTTCGTCGCACCGTTTAGACTAAGATACGAGGTAGTTTAGTTTGATTCTAGACTATCTCTTTTTTTGTTATATAGCTTAAACCTCTATAAAAATCTTGAAAAAAGGAGGTTTTGGTGATATGATAGCCACAATAATTAAAGAAATCAATATGACAGATGAATTACGTTCAAAGATTAAATGGGCATGCACTTTTAAAAATTGTGTACCAAAGATAAAGAACGGTAGTCTGAGAATTATTGAGCATACTAATTTGGCTTATGTTGAGCCTCATAGAGTTCTCATCAGAGATAGGCCGTACCTGTTCTTTAATGAACATGAGTACTTCTATGTAGGAAATTTAGCCAACAAGTATCCAATATCCAAACTACAAGAAATGGTAAACTAATTTTAAAATATGAGCTAGATGAAAAAGACAATATCATTGAACGACTTGAAAAAGAAGTTGAGAAATTCAAAGGACTATATGAGAAGTTCAAGAACTTCTGGAAAGGCATTATTGGTAAGTTTCAAGAAAAGATTGGATATGATAAGAGTCAGCGATATAAAGATATCGCGAAAGAACTATATGAATATGATGTAATAACTAAAAGAGATAAAGAAATTATGGAAGATCCTGATAGAGTAGTTATTACTGAAGAAGAACTAGCAAATAAACAAAAAAATGAAAGGAGCAAGATAATATGGAAGAACAAATAGTATTAAATAAATATGGACGTATGAGATTAAACTATCTAAAGGAACACAAGGTGTGGTTGTATGAACAAATGCTTATGAATGGAACTCTATCCTCTCACCTTGGAGAAATACAAGAACAAGCAAGTAATCAAGTTGAAGATACTGTTGATAAGTTAAAAGCTACTAGTGAACTTGCAGAGAATATGAAGAATTCAGATCCATTAAAATGGGCAGGAATAATGAATGCAATAAAAAATCAAGCTGAAGAAATTGTATTGAATGACATATATATAGGTAATACCAAATCGGCTTGGCTCAAGGATTAGATAACATAATCAAGCAGAGAAAAATTTGTATTTTTCTCTGTTTTTAAGATTGTAATTGGCTAAAATATGATATAATAATATACAAAATGAAGTTACACTTATTCTTTAAAGTGAGGGATTGATGTGGAATTAAGAAAAGTTGAAAATGAAGAAGAAATACAAGAACTAGCTAAACAATGTAGATTTATTGATGATGCTCTCGATACTGATGTGTATGCTTTATATGATTTAGATGATCCAAAGACAGTTTTCACATTAAAAAGAATTGGTGATTCTATGCAACCTATATCAACAATAAGACAATTAGACTTTGAAACAAAACCAGAAGCACAAGGACATGGTTATGCAACAAATGGTTTTGAAAAAATGCTCGAAGAAATTACATCTAGAACAGATATAAGTGAAGTATATATAGATGCTGCAAATCCACTTTCGGCAAAAATTGCAGAAAGGTTTCGGCATAGAAAGTATGGAATTGGGAAGATATGTTATTCAAAACCCTAATTTTGATATAAATTATGAAACTGTATGTAATATGATTAAAAGCGGTGCTGAAGAAAAAGAAATAAGGGATTTTGCCAACACAAATGGTCTATCGTCTTCTTTAATTGATAAATGGATAACAATTCAAAAAGATTTACCACAAATAGAACCCCAAGGCAACGAAATTCCAATTTTTACTCCTCCAACAAGCAGTGAAAGAAGTGAAGCAAAAAATGAACATGGTTTTCAAATAAACGAATATGGCGAGATAATTCGTCAAGAGCAGCCATCGCGTTTAGAAGCACTTGTACAACAAAAGCACTATTTTGAGACTGTTTTAGAAAAAAGACAAGCCACATTGGCTGAATTACAATCAAATAAACACCCAGACAGGAGAGAAACATATGAAAAAGAATAGAGATTTGCAAAATATAAATTTTTTCTCAAAAGTAAAGTCGTGGATTTATCATTTATTTAAAAAAGAGGTTTGTGTTGAATCTAAAGCAGAACACACTAACTCAAGTGATATTCAAAGTTCGCAAGTCAAAACTACCAACAATTTTTTTGAAGAGTATAAAATGAAAAGTGATAGAAGGAAATATTTGTTGGATTTGCAAAATAGATTTGAAAGCAGAGCACTTTTAGAAAAAGACATAAGTAGTGAAGATCAAAAAGATTTGGAAACACTATACATAGAGCAAATAGGAGAACTTAAGAGAAATATCCATTCTGTAGAATATAAAATTAAAAAGTATAACTAATTTGTTTATATTGTATAAATGATAAAAAGGAGGAAACATTGTATGGAACAGAATATCAAAGTTACCAATAAAATTATCACAATAGATACAATAAAGAAATTTGCTAATTATTTGCAGGATATCTACAGAAAATATGATGAATTGATAATCAATGATAAAGAAAAGAATGAATTACTGGATTATAAAGAAAGAAATTATGAATACTATGGAAGTGCACCAAAATTAGAATATACTATAGAAACTTTAGACGGTAAAAGCATTACTCAAACTGAATATGGTTGGTTTGAAAACTTTATTGAAGACCCAAAGGTCATTAAGTTTATTCAGATTCAATTAAGAATATATTTCAGTACGCAAATGGGTAATGATATGTTTGAATCTTTAAGTAAACATTTGACTATTCGTGGCGATTTTTACGAGGATAGGATAAATATCTATGTTGACGGAAAAGAACTCGAAAGCGAAGTCCATACAATTTATTCAGATTTAAGAAGTATTTTGGAAGATTCTGAAAACAGATTCGATAAAACAATAAAAAGAAGAAGCATAAGAATGCAAAGCTTCTATTTTAGTATTGGTATGATATTTTCGTATATTGCTGTGTTTATAATGTTACTTAATATAGATAAAATGCCTGAACAAATAATTCCTCTTATTAATAATAAATATGTTATTGTTGGTGTGCATACAGCAATTTCGATAATTATTGGCAATATTTTTGGCAGTCTGATTATGAATAAGCTATATGAAAACATTATACCGGAGAGAAAGTATTCACACTATAATCAGTCATCTGGGAAAATGGTATATGTGGATAACATAGCAGATTATACAGAAAAAAATGAAATTCAAATAGGCAAATTTTATAATAGTCTAGAAAGAAGAAAGAAAATAGAAAAAATATATAGGATTTCTCGTTTAGTCGTTTTATGCCAAATTGCAGTATATGGCTTGTATGTTCTAATTATAAAATAGCATTATGCTCATGTAATATTTTGGAGATGAGGTTTATCAAATTAGAAAGAAGGTAATAAATTTATAGATAATAATGATAAATAGCAATTTATAATTGAAATTATTTGCAAATTAATAATCTTATTTCAATTAAAGGGTATATGGAAAATCCCATAGTAGAATTTGTACAGGAGTACAAATTCAGTGCTGGCTAGACATATATTTTATTCCCGTATTCAAGAAAAATAAAAAGAGGATTAAATTATTCGGATAATTTATTTTTTATAGACTTATATAGCATATATTTTTCAAATAAAAAAACTGCCCGCCGAATGAGGCGGGTAGAAACAAATAGTTTTTTTGGAGATTGCCGATCGCTGAGACCAATAATCATTACTCAAACAGCGACAAGAGTTCATTGACGGTATATTCGAGACCGATGTTCATAAAGTCACCTGCGAATTGCGCAATAAACGATTTTCCGCTGGCCAGGGTTACTTGGAAAAGATCGCCATTAATGCAGGCATCCCCAGCATTTTCCTTGACTTTATTGAACAGAGTTTCTTCGAGTTCATAGCACCGCGGAAGAGTTATCAGAGGTTTGACCGTAGCCCAACGCTCTTTTATCACTTCCACCTTTGTATTAGGGGCCATCAAACACTCAAACATACCACTAAACGCTACTTCAGGATAGTAGGATTCCATCTCCATCATTTTTTCCTCCCAAATTATTGATTCTATAGTCAAGTCCTTGTTGCCTTTCGAGGATATGTACAAGATATACTTGCTAATAATATTATACCACTAATTAACATAATTGTAAATAAAATTTGATAGCTAAATTTGCAATTTTATGTAAAGTGTGGTATAATAATATATAGGTTTTCACTACATTAGAGTCTTGTCGAGCCACATTTGGTTAGACGAGCAATGCAAGATTGAAAACCAAGTATATTGACAACCTAATTTGAAAGGATGGTATGACAATGAACGAAGTGACTATCAGCGGTGCCCCGAACTCCATGGAACGTGTTTACAAGATGGCTGGCAGAGCAAAGGAATCACAAGGCATCATTGAAGCCCTTAGTGCAACTAACAGCTTAACCGCTTTTGCACTTGTAAATGAGCAGAAGCTCAATTACCAGTACCAAATTGGTTTCGTTCTTGGTTCGCTAAAGGCCAATCTTGACTGTCTTCCTGATGAAATTGCTCTTCGGCAAAAGGTAAACGGCATTCCGTTGGATCTTTTCATCAAGATGAAGGTTGACGAGTTTGTACTTGACATCAGGGAAGTTTCTCAGGCGAATGAAATGACTAGCTACACGGGCTATGAAGAGAAGTATCGCCGGCTGTCGGAGCTTATTTGTGGATTTGGCTATAATATGAGTTTCATTGAGGAACGATTCGAAAGTTTCTTTCCCAATGGAACACACAGATTTGTTCTTGGTTTTGCGTTTGGCTACTCGGAAACTTTCCATGAAATTGCGGCACAAGCTTGCGTTCCGACTGAATTCACTGACCCGAAGACTCAAGATATCTGGAAGAATTGGGAATTCTTCCTCAAGCGTGACGTTCATGAGTATCGTCTGGACGGCAATTACTTGTTTATGTACCACGGCGGTTTTAACTGTACAGGGGATGATTCGATCCCGTACGGTGACAACAGTCGCAATGTGAACAAGAAGGTTTACACGGTCCTTAAGGCTCGTAAGAGCACTGACTTTGTGAACAAGCCGTTTGATTTTAGCATCTAATTTTCAATCTGGTAAAGAGACCTCGGACTCGAGGTCTCTTTACTTTTGCCATTATTTAGTGAAACATATTGTATATTTAAAGATTTACATACTAATTCTTATATTTCTACATTTTTTGAAGTTATTTTAATTTCAAAAGAAGATATGGAAAATGGCAATTTTGAAACTACTTTTGTTGATTGGGATTGCGGTTAAAAATATTGATATTTGTTGAAAAATAGAGTATAATTGATGTGGAGTTTATGGAGGTGGATTTAATATGAAGAAAAAGCATATTATTCTAGCAGGAACTAGCAGATCTGGAAAGACAACTTTGTCAATGGAACTTGCTAAACTTGATTATACACATTATAAAATGGATCCGATAAAAAGAGCTTTATACGGCAATATTATTGATGAAGATGGTTCTAATTGGGAAGAAGTAAGCCCTAAAATGGCCAAGATTATCGGACAAATTTTGAAAGACAATAAAACTGATACAGATTATAACCAAGAACATTATGTTATTGATACTTGTCATTTATTTCCACATGACGCCAAAACTATAGAAGATGAGGATACTAAGGTCATTTTTTTGGGATATGCTGATTCGTCGGTAGACGAAAGACTTAAAGAAATAAGAGAAAATGATAAAGATAATTATTGGACTAGTAAACTTAGTGACGATGAATTGAAAAAATTATTACAACAAAATATCGATTTTAGTAATCAAATAAAAAACGAATGTGAACAATATGGGATTTCGTATTATGATACTGGTAAATCGAGAGAAGAAACATTAAAGAAAATATATGAGGATATAGAAAGCGACCAAATATAGAGGTGTGACAATGCCAAATTATGAATATTTAAAGGATATAGAAAAGTATGGAAGAGAAAATAAAATACCAATACTTTTAGATGATACACTTGAATACATATCGAAAATATTAGAAGAAGTGAAGCCTAAGCGAATATTAGAAGTTGGAACAGCTATAGGTTTTTCTGCATTGTGTTTTTCAAAATATTTGAGTGAGGATGGAAGAATAGACACTATAGAGATTGAAAGCCTAAGAGTAGAGCAAGCTCTTGAAAACATTGAGAAAGTGGGAGTTCAAGACAAGATAAGAGTATTAGAGGGAGATGCGCTAGAAATTCTTCCGTATTTAACAGAGGAATATGATGTGGTTTTTATAGATGCTGCGAAAGGAAAGTATCTCGAATTCTTTGAACACGCTTTAAGGCTTTGTAAAAAAGGTGGTTATATTATTGCAGATAACGTTTTGTACAAAGGAATGGTACAAAGTGATTATAATAAACACAAGCAAAGGACGGCTGTAAATAAGCTTAGGGCATTTATAGATATGGTATTAGAAAATGAAAATTTGGAATCAAAGTTGATTGATATAGGTGACGGAATTACTGTTAGTAAAAAAATGAAATAGTGAGGGGAGAAAATTATGAAAAAGCCAGAATTATTAGCACCGGCAGGAACATTTGAAAAAGCAAAGGTGGCATTTATGTATGGAGCAGATGCAGTTTATGCGGGTACATCAAAGTTATCACTTAGAACAAGAACAACAATGGAATTTGATGATTTATTGAATACAGTTAAATTAGCTCATTCTTTAAACAAAAAGGTTTATGTGGCAATGAATGTATACGCACGTGATAACGAATATGATTTAATAAAAAAGGAAGCATCATATTTGGATGAAATCGGAGTTGATGGGATTATTGTTGCTGATGGTGGAGTTGCAGAAGTTGTAAAGGAATATGCTCCAAACACAGAACTACATATAAGTACTCAAGCAAATGTGTGTAGCTTACATACATGTAATTTCTGGTATAAAAATGGTGCAAACCGAATAATACTTGCAAGAGAGTTGAATAAGGATGAAATAAAATATATAACGCAAAATAAACCAAACGGTTTGGACATTGAGATGTTTATCCATGGAGCGATTTGTTATAGTTATTCAGGTAGATGCTACATGAGCGATTATATGGCCGGTAGAAGTGCTAACCATGGTGATTGTGCACAACCATGTAGATGGGCATATAATTTGTATGTTGAGGAAAAAAACAAACCAGGAGAAATGATGCCAGTTGAATATGATGAGAAAGGAACATACATATTTTCATCAAAAGACATGTGTTTGCTTAATGATATGCCAACTGTATTCGACATTGGCGTTGATAGTTTAAAAATAGAAGGCAGATTAAAAACAGAATACTACCTAGCAACAGTTGTAAACGCATATAGACACGCAATTGATGATTATGCACAAAGTCCAAACACATGGAACCCAGATAAATATATGAAAGAACTTGATAAGGCTCGCACTAGAGGCCTTACAACATTTTATTTTAACGATAAGTATAATCCTGATATTCAAGATTATGATGGAAAACAAATTAATCCTGATTATGAATTTGGTGGTGTGATTTTATCAACAGATTTACAAGGCGTTTCTACTGTAGAGATAAGAAACAAGCTTTCGGTAGGTGATACTTTGGAAGTTATGATACCAAATAAATTAGAACCATACACTTTTACAATCGATAAACTTTATGATGTAGAAACAAACGAAGAGATTTCAAATGTAAATCCTGGTGTAAAAGAACAAAAGGTAAAGATAAAAATACCAACCGATGTTGGAAATGGGTATATTATTAGAAGGGTAAAATAGTATGAAGAATATTTTAAAGTTAGTGGAAAAACCTATTAGGTATACTGGCGAAGAAGTTAATATGTGTAAGAAAGACAAAACAAAAGTGAAAGTACGTTATGCTTTTTGTTTTCCTGATGTATACGAAATAGGTATGTCACATTTAGGTCTTAGAATTCTGTATGACTTATATAATAAGCGAGAAGATACATACTGTGAAAGAGTTTTTGCGCCTTGGGTTGATATGGAAAAATTAATGCGTGAAAATAATATAAAGTTATTTGCATTAGAATCAAAAGATGAAATACGTAACTTTGATATGATTGGCTTTACATTACAATATGAGATGAGTTATACAAATATACTTAATATGCTGGATTTGGCAGGGATACCACTTCTATCAAAAGACAGGAAAGACGGAATGCCTTTTGTAATGGCTGGAGGTCCTTGTGCGTACAATCCTGAACCGCTAGCTGACTTTTTTGATTTCTTTGTTATGGGCGAAGGCGAAGAAGTTAATATGGAAGTTAATGACTTATATATTAAGTGGAAAGAGGAAAAGAAAACAAGAAAAGAATTTCTAGAAATGATTGCCGAGCTTGATGGCGTGTATGTGCCGTCTTTCTACGAACCGATTTATAAAGAGCAACGACTTGTTGGATATGAAAAAAAGAATCCTCATGCTAAGGATAAAGTGACAAAAAGAATTATAAAAGACTTGGATAAATTAACGTATCCAGAGAAATGGTTAGTACCCTACTTAAATGTTGTTCATGATAGACCAATGCTTGAAATGTTTAGAGGTTGCATTAGAGGATGCAGATTCTGCCAAGCCGGATACATATATAGGCCGGTTAGAGAAAAAAGTAAAGAGAGACTTGAAGAGCTAGCAAGTAATTTAATAGCAAATACAGGATACGAAGAAATATCACTTACATCGCTTAGTACAAGTGACTATACTAAATTTCATGAGTTGGCAGATGATTTGATAAAAACTATGAAACCTAAAAATGTAAATTTGTCATTGCCATCGCTTCGTATAGATTCTATTTCATTGAAGCTATTAGACGAAGTAAATCAAGTGAGAAAAAGTGGACTTACATTTGCGCCAGAAGCAGGAACGCAAAGGCTTAGAGATGTTATAAACAAGGGAATAACAGAAACGGATATACTTAATGCTTGTAATTTAGCTTTTAGAAGCGGATGGAATACAATTAAATTATATTTTATGATAGGATTACCAACCGAAACCTATGATGACTTGCAAGGTATTGTTGATTTGGCAAACAAGATTGTTGATGTGTATTACAATGTTCCAAAAGCGGAAAGAACTAAAGGACTTTCAATTACGGTTAGTGCATCAACGTTTGTTCCAAAGCCTTTTACTCCATTCCAATGGTTTGCACAAGATAGCATAGAAACCATAAAAGAGAAACAGGATTTCTTGAAAAAAAATTTAACTAACAGAGCCGTAAAGTTTAACTGGCATGAACCAGAGATAAGTGTTATTGAAGCTGCACTTGCAAAGGGTGATAGGAGGCAATGCAAAGTTTTAGAAAATGCTATTAAACTTGGATGTAAATTCGATAGTTGGGGAGAATTTTTTGATTATAATAAATGGCTTAAAGCATTTGAAATGTCTGGACTAGATATAAAATATTATACTGAAAGAAAGATGGATTTAGATGAAGTGCTTGCATGGGACAATATTGATATAATGGTTTCAAAAGCATTCTTTAAAAGAGAATATAATAATGCAATCAATGAAGTAGTGACACCAAATTGTAGAGCGAAATGTAATGGTTGTGGCATTATGAATTGCCCAGTACCAAAAGAAGGAGAAAAGTTATGATATATCGTATGCGATATGAAAAAAGAGATGAAGTTAAATATATTGGACACCTTGATACTATGAGAACTTTTACAAGATGTATAAAAAGAACTACATTACCAATAAAATTCTCAGGTGGTTTTAATCCTAGAGTTCAGCTTTCGTTTGCACTTCCGTTAGGTGTTGGTGTTACTAGTGAATGTGAATATGTAGATTTGGAGTTGCAAGATGAAGTAGAGTTAGATACAAGTGAAATTGTAAAAGAAATGAATAGAGTCCTTCCAGAAGGATTTAGAATTATAAGTGCCACAAAAATAGAAAAGAGCAAAAGCCTAATGTCACTTGTAAAGGAAGCTATTTATGAAATTACAATTACAGTAAATTCTGAAAGCATAGAAGAATGTTTAAATAAATTAGATAATTTATTTGCAAGAGACACTCTATTCATAGAAAAACAAACGAAAAACAAAAAGCAAGAGCAAATAGATATAAAAGAATTTTTAATAAGTAGTAAAAATGAAATTATTAGTTTTTGTAATATACGAACTACTATTCATTGTTTTGCGGGTAGCGAAAAGAATCTAAACCCTAATTTAGTTATTGAGTTAATTCAAAATGAATTGGGTGAGGATATGGAGGATTTTGAAATACATAGAAAAGGATTGATAATATGATACAAACAGTGTCTGAAGAAGAAATCAATAAACAGCATGAATACATGGAAAAGATAAAGGCCCTTGGATTTTCAAAAAAGTATTTTATTTGTACATTGGGTTGTAAATTAAATGAGAATGATTCTGAAAAAATGGCTGGAATGCTTTCAGAAATGGGATTTGATGAGGCAGATTCTGTGGAAAATGCAGATATAGTTATTTTTAATACTTGTTCAATAAGAGAAAATGCAGAAGAAAAGGTGTTTGGAAAATTAGGAGAGTTGAAAAGGCAGAAAGCAGAACGTGGTACAATAATATGCTTTGCTGGCTGTATGAGCCAAGAAGAACACGTGATTGAAAAAATAAAGAAAAGCTATTCACAAGTGGATATATTATTTGGAACACATAATATTTATAAATTTCCAGAAATGTTATACAAAGAATTGATTGAACACAAAAAAGTTTTCGATGTTTGGAACATTGATGGAGAAGTTTGGGAAGGAATACCAATCAAACGCAATGACACAAAGAGTGCTAGTGTTACAATTATGAATGGATGTAATAATTTCTGTTCGTACTGCATAGTACCTTATACTAGGGGAAGAGAAAGAAGTAGAAAGCCTGAAGATATTTTAAAAGAAGTGGAACAACTTGCAAAAGATGGATATAAAGAGATAATGCTACTTGGACAAAACGTTAATTCGTATAATGGCGGTGATGGGTATTCTTTTGCTAACTTGTTAAGAGAAATTGATAAAATAAAAGGAATAGATATTGTTAGATTTATGTCTCCACATCCTAAGGATTTCAAAGATGATGTTATAGATGCAATAGCAGATTGTAAAAGTGTGTGTAAGGTAATTCATTTGCCATTGCAATCAGGTAGTACCAAAGTTTTAAAAGAAATGAACCGTGGGTATACTAAGGAGCAATATTTGGAATTGGTTAAGAAGATAAGAGAGAAAGTTCCAAATGTTACCTTTACTACCGACATAATTGTTGGATTTCCAGGCGAAAGTGAGGAAGATTTTGAAGACACTTTAGATGTTGTAAAACAAGTTGAATTTGAGCAGGTATTCATGTTTATATATTCTGTAAGAAAAGGTACAAGAGCAGAACGAATGGAAAATCATATTCCAGAAGAAATCAAATCAGAGAGATTTTATCGTTTAAAAACTTTGGCAGACGGAATAGTAGAAGAAACGATGAAAAAATATGTTGGAACAATTCAAGATGTTTTGGTGGAAGGCGAGAGTAAAACGAACTCCGATGTATTAACAGGTCGTACACGTACAGGAAAAATTGTTAATTTTGAGGGCTGCAAGGAATTGATTGGCAAAGAAGTAAAGTTGAAAATATTATCACAACACGTATGGTATTTGAAAGGAGAAATTCTATGATTAAGGTAAGCTATAATGGCTCAATGTATGAAGTGGAAGAACACACAAAAGTTAAAGATTTTTTAAATAGTATAAATGTAGACTTGGATAACATTCTTGCGTGTAAAGTATTTAATGAAGTAAAATCGTTAGAATATGAATTTTTTAAGGATTGTGCATTAGAACTAATAGATTATACAATGTCTGACGGAAGTAGAATTTATATAAGAGGATTAACTTTTATTTTGTTAAAAGCATTTGAAGAATTATATCCTGAAATAAGAATGACAGTGAATTATTCGCTAGGACATTCAATATATTGTGAACCGCATGATGGAGTTAAAATCACACAAGAAATGATAGAAAAGATTTCTTCTAGAATGAAGGAAATTGTGGCTGAAGACATTCCATTCGAAAAGAAGATATTGACGATTGATGAAGCGAAAGCACTTTATAAAGAAAAAAATAGAAATGATAAAGTTGGCTTGTTGGATAGTAGAATGAAATCTCATGTGTCTATGTATTATTGTGGAGATACATGCAATTACTTTTATGGTGTTATGCCACTTTCAACAAAGTATTTAAAATATTTTGATGTAAAGCTTTATGAAAAAGGAATATTACTTATTTATCCAAGAAGATCGAATCCAACAGAGATAGAAAAGATAATAGAAACTAAAAAGTTATATGCAACATTTGATGAATATGACAAACTTCACAGAATTCTTGGCGTGGAAAATGTAGCACAATTAAATAAGTGTATTCAAGATGGAAAGTATGGAGATTTGATAAGAGTATCAGAAGCATTACACGAAAAGAAAATTGCTCAAATCGCTGAACATATTGCAGAAGACAGAAATAAAAAAATAATTTTGATCGCTGGTCCATCATCTTCTGGTAAAACGACATTTGCACAAAGACTAGGCGTTCAATTGAAGACAAATGGTATAAAAGGTGTAACTTTATCAATGGATAACTATTTCGTGAATAGAGAAGATAATCCAAAAGATGAAGATGGAAACTACGATTTTGAATGTTTAGAATCAATAGATATAAAATTGTTTAACGACCAATTGACTGCATTATTAAATGGCGTTGAAGTTGATTTGCCTACATTTGATTTCACTACAGGACATAGAGTATACTTAGGAAATAAAGCAAAACTTCATGAGAATGAAGTACTTGTTATAGAAGGAATACATGGATTAAATGAGAAACTTACTGCTTCAATACCTAGAGAATACAAATATAAAATATATATTAGTGCATTAACAGCACTAAACATAGATGACTACAATAGAATTTCGACAACAGACTCAAGACTTTTGAGAAGAATGCTTAGAGATAGTAAGTATCGTTCACATCCAGCAGACGCAACGATAAGAATGTGGCCATCAGTTAGAAGAGGCGAAGAAAAGTACATTTTTCCATATCAAGAAGAAGCTGATGTCATATTTAACTCATCACTTGTTTATGAGATATCTGCATTAAAATCACAAGTAGAACCACTTTTAGTTTCCGTACCACATGATTCACCAGAATTTTCAGAAGCAAAGAGATTGTATGAGTTTTTAGGGTATTTCTTACCAATAGAAACAGATGACATACCACTAAATTCAATAATTAGAGAGTTTGTTGGTGGTGGATGTTTTTATAGATAGAAAGATAGGAGAGAAAGATGTCTTTTACTGAAATTGATGAAGAATTTGTGTGTGAAAATTGTGGCAAAGAAGTTTCAAAGTTAAGTTATTCTTGTAGAGATCATTGTCCATATTGTTTGTATGCTAAGCATGTGGATATATTTCCTGGTGATAGAAAAGAAGAATGTCATGGAATGTTAGAACCAATAGGAATAGAGAACAATTCTAAAAAGGGGTATGTGATAGTGTATAGATGTAAGAAATGTGGAGCTATACGCAAAAACATCGCTGCAAAAGATGATAACATGAAATTGATAATAAAATTAAGTGCAAATCCGTTATAGGAGTATATTATAAAATATATTCATAAATTAGAACTCTTCCTAATACTAATTAGTATAAAGGAGGAGTTTTATTATGAATAAAAAAATTATATGGATTATAGTTATTGTTTTAATAATAATTGCAATCTTTTCAAAAATTTTCACAAATGACACTAATACAGAAGAATTTAAACCACTTGAAAAAAATATCGGTGACGAATTTACAGAAATTTCATATCCAAACAAGATGTTTATAATAAATTATGAAATTGCTGATATAACAGGTGATGGAGATAAAGATATGGTATTTCTTATAGGTGAAAATTCAGAAGGTACGGATATGACGAATAATGTTATAACAAATATGGATGTTGTTTTGTACGATGTTGCAAATGGTACATTTATAAAAGCGGGAGCAAGAAAACTTAATGGTAAAAATAATAAGATTATAACAAGTGATTTTACTGGAAACGGAACGCAAGATGTAATGATAATAAGCGAGGAAGATGGAAGAAAAAGTATAAGAATATACACATATGAAGATTCTAAATTAAAGGAGATTTGGAAAGAACGTAATAATAAAGGTTTAGTCTTTGACGGAGAATTTATAGACGGATTTAAAGTACAGCTTGTAAATAAAAAGTTGAACATTGATAAGGCAATTAATGTTTCAAGTAATGAAGAGGAATATAAGAATAATTCATTTTACAATGCTTCTGGAAAATTGTTATCGGAAAATAAAAGTGTAACAACAACACCTTTTTGTACATTAGAAGTTGTTTTGCTAAATGATAGAAGTGGCGTAAAAACGACTCAGAGAATTTATGGAATGAATGAAAACGATATAATTGATGAGATTACGGTTGTATGGAAATATCAAGACGGAAAATGGCAGATTGTAGAAGCTAAAGGAGTAAAGTTAGGTAATTTATTATATTGATTGTAACAAAAATATTTTTCTCACATATTATAAACTAGATACAAAAAAGAAGGGAGAAGATAATATGGGAGACGAATTAAGAGGCTGTGGATGCAATAATAACAATGTAGAGTCTTGTGGCTGCAACAACAATGATAACAGCAACAACTGTTGCTGCAACAGTAAGTTTCTTTTCTTTATACTAATTTTTATCTTATTATTCATAGACAGATAACAAAATACTTATTTTACAAAAGTGCTCAAAAACATCACGAAAATGTTTTTGAGCTTTTTTGTGCTATAAACAAAGCTTTATATGACTATAAAAAATAATTTTGAAAAAAAGATTATACAATGTACTCATAAGATAAATAAACAAGAGGTGAGCACATGGTAGATAAAATATGTGATTCATTACTAGATAAGATAAGAAGCAATGATCCTAGTATTGATGAAGAAAAATCTGAAATTATTTATTATGGATTACAAAATATGATAGGAGAACTTCCGAAAGGAATAGCGATATTAATTATAGCAGCCATCTTCGGAGTGTTTAAACTTGTCTTACTTGGAAGTGCGGTAATGCTCATATACAGAGGATTTGCTGGAGGAGTACATTTGAAAACACATATATCTTGTTTAATTACGAGTACAATTCTGGTAGTTGGCAGTACATATTTTGCAAAAGAATTTATATACGAAAATACTTTTTGGGTTTACACATTATTGTTTGTATTTAATTTTGTAATGGCAATAATGTATGCACCAGCTGATACTGAAAATAGACCAATAATGAAAAAGAGTCAAATGAAAAGACAAAAAATTGAAAGCGTACTAATGGTAACAACAGTATATATAATTTGCACATTTATAATTAAAGAAAGAGTTCTAACAAATTTATTCATGTATATGATAACATCCGAATCTTTAATGATTACACCGTTAGCGTATAAGATATTTCATAACAAATATGGAAAAGAAAGAAGAGAAGAAATATTAAGTGAGAGTATGTAAAGGGAGCCGGCCTTTTAACATATATAAAAAATTTATTATTAGGGGGAGTTTTTATGATGAAATTGTTAGCAAAATTAGCAGAGAAGTATGCAAAGGCAAGTACAAGTGAGTGTCATTTCTTCTATTATCATGAACCAAAATGTCCAAAGGCTTTGTTAAAATAATCCCTTAAGTATAGACAAAAATAGGTGGTCATCTGCAAATGACCACCTCGATATTTTTATTATTTATGAATCCAGTGTAGAGGAAAGTTCTTTTGGACTTTCTTCTTCTGCTTCTTTTGAGATAATCTCAACATATAATTCTTGTCTAAAATAGTCATCATTTTTTGAAGTAGTAAGAGTGACATTATCAAATTTATTAACAATCCTTCTTACTTCCCATAAACCAATTCCGGAATTTCTATTTTTAGTTGAAAAATCTTTTTCATATATTTGTTCTGTATCAACATCTTTGTTTGCATACGTGTTTTCTATAACAAAGGCTTGGTATCCTTCAAGTTTATTTTCTCTAACATATACGTTAACTTCTTTTAGTTCATCGACTTCTTCGGCTGCTTCAATAGCATTATCTAAAAGTATGCCAAATATTTTACAAAAGTCATAAATAGGCATATCTAATTTTTGATAATCAAATATAGATTCAAAGTTGAAATCCACACCTTTGCTATCTGCAAACTCGAATTTTCCAGCAATTAAACCATAAACTGAAGGTTCGTTAATTTTGAGTGGACTTATACTTTCTAATCTGTTTACTCTCTTCGCTTCTTTTGAAGCACCTTTGTAATATTTCTCCAAGCCCTTAATATCACCACAAGAAATGTAGCCACCTATTGCATGTATAAGATTATTATAATCATGTTTAAAAACTCTAATACTGTCAAGTAGTTCTTTTAGAGATTTATTATGAAGTTCTGAATTTGTTAAATCTCTTTTCTTTATTTCTAATTGCATACTTTTATATGTGTTAAAAATACTTAAAAAGCTTAAAAAGATTAAAGAAATTATATTATAAATTAATAATCCGATTGGATAATTGTAATTTGTAGCAGTGTAGAATGAGATGTTAGGAATTATAAAAAGAACAAGTGCAAAAATATTTATATAGTTATATTTATTTGATGTAAATACAATGCGATTATCCATGAGTTTGTTTTTATTTGTAATAATATAAACTATTCCATATATAATCAAAAACCAAAGGTTTATCATAAGAGTAACAGGTAAAGTTTTTATAGGGTCTGTACAATTTACAGGAATATCAAATATATTTAATCCGATTACTCCACTTATTAGTTCTATTGGAATTGATATAAGCATAAATGAAAATGTAGATATAACACTTTTCTTCATATCGATTTTCAAAAATAGCATTCCGGACAATACAGCTATAAGAAGCGAAGAAAGCGTTGTTACTATTGTCAGGTCTTTAGGCAAAACAAGTTTTATTACAATAACTATAAATGACTGTACGGTAGCATATAATATGCGTTGAGTGTTTGAAAATTTTATTTTTGACAGTGATGTGATTAGTAAAGTTAAAATAAATAATTGTATTACGCTACTCAAAAACAAAATTCCACCATTAATTAGTAATTCTTTCATTGAAAATCATCTTCCTTTCATCTGAAACATATCTACGAGTGTAGTTTATTCTTAATTTATTAACAGACAAATTACGCTCGTGCATGTCGACCTGTGATACACGATTTTTGTTTATGATGAAAGATTTGTTGCATCTTACAAAGTAGTCTGGCAGACAACTTGTTATTTCATCAACTGTAGCATAAACTTGAACAGTTGAGTCTAAAGTGTGAACTGTAGCTTTAGCTTTATCTTTTTCTATATATACAATTTCATTAGCTCTTATATATTTTTTACTACGACCAAACTTAACGAAGCAATTTTTGTTACCATAAATATCATCGTGTAATCTTGTAACAGTATCTCTTAGACTTTCATACGTTGTTGGTTTAACCAAAAAATCAAATGTTTTGACTTTATAAGCAAGCATTGAATATTCAAAGTGAGCAGTAATAAAAATGATATAAATGTGTTTGTTTACCTTTCTAATTTCCTTTGCAAGTTCAATGCCAGAGACTTTATTGGATAAATCTATGTCTAGGAGAATAACATCAGCCTCGTTTTCTGTAAGATACTCAAGAAGTTTAGAAGAACTAGTCGTTGCAAAAGAAATAGTTGCATCAATATCGTTATTACAAAATATTGACTCTAATGTAGAACTAGTTTTTTCTAGTGTATTCTTATTATCATCACATAATACGAAACGTAACATACATTCTCCTGTCTGTACCCGGAAAAGCACAAAACCTGACTTTATCATATAACTCAAATTTTAGAATGTCAAGTTATAGAAGGTTAATACAGGGTTCAAAAAGTTGTTAATGGTTGATGTATAGGCTGTTGAAAACTTTTAATAAAAATATATTAGTTGATTTTTTTATAATATAGTAATAAATTTAATGTGTAATCATAAGAATTAATAAAAGCAAAATCAAAGATGAATGGAGGAAAACGAATGAAAAAATTAATGGTTTTAATATCAATGCTACTCGTTTTAACAGCATGTGACAGCGATACGGAAAAATTAAGGCAGGAAGTACAACCAAAAGAAAATATTGAAAATGTAGAACGTACAGAAAACAAAGTTAAAAACGATGAAGAAAAAGAGAAACAAGAGGAGCAAGCAAAAGGCGAAAAGAACGATGGCGAACAGGCAAAAGATGAAAAAGACGAAGAAATTCAAGTGGTAGAAGTAAGCGCTGCAGAACTATCAAACAAAACATTTGCTTGGGGATTTAGAAGGATGAAAAATGGAATACAACCAGAATTTACAGCAAGCTATGCTAAGCCATTAGATGATTACGATGGGATATATGTCGGAAATAAAGATAAAAAAGTTATATATCTAACCTTTGATGAAGGATATGAAAATGGGTATACGGCTAGTATTTTGGACACATTAAAAGATAAAGGAATAGAAGCTACATTCTTTGTAACAAAGCCATATGTAAAGCAAAATCCAGACCTGATAAGAAGAATGATAGATGAGGGGCATATAGTAGGAAATCATACGGTAAATCACCCTAGTATGCCATCAGTAACGGATGATGAGAAATTAAAAAAGGAAATAACAGGATTACATGACTATGTTAAAGAAAACTTTGACTACGAAATGACGTACTTAAGACCACCAAAAGGTGAATTTAGTGAAAGAACAGTTAAAATAAGCAAAGATCTTGGATACACCACAGTATTATGGAGTTTTGCGTATGATGATTGGGATGTAAAAAAGCAAGATAGATTAGACTATGCGCGTAAAGTAATATATAGCAATTTACATAACGGATGCGTAATGCTACTACACGCAGTATCAAAAGACAACACAGCATTGTTAGGAGAGATAATCGACAAGATAGAAGAAGAAGGGTACGAAATTAGGCCGTTGAGCGAGTTTGAAAGATAATGAACGATTTTCCGGCAGCCACTTTTCTGTTCAAAAATGAACGATTTTCCGGCAGCCACTTTTTCGTTCACTTTGCACCTTTTTACATTTACTTTTTATGGAGGTAGTATGGGAGAAAGCGAAAAACGCATTAAAGAGAAATTTTTAGATATGATGGAACTTCCTAAAGAATTATTAAAGGATGTTTCTAGAATTACATTGCTTGGTAATGAAGATATCCTTATTGAAAATTATAAGGGAATTATTGAATACGAAGAAAATATTATTAGGCTAAATAATGGAATAAACATTTTTGGTACTAATTTAAATGTTGAAGAAATTACGGATGTTGACATTTTCATTACGGGTAAGATAAACAATGTTGAGTTTGAAAATTAGGAGGAATTGATTTGACGTTAAATTTTTATAAAAAAATGAGTGGCTATGTAAAGATTCAAATAGAAGGTTACTTTGTTGAAAGATTTTTAAATTTAGCGTTAAATCAAAAAATTACAATTTGGGATATAAAGCGTATGCAAGATGGCAGAATAATTGCCAAGGTAACGCCAAAAGAATTTAAGTATTTAAGAAAAATTGCCAGAACTACAAAGTGCAGAGTTAAAATATTAAAGAAAAGCGGAATACCATTTTTTATTATTAAATATAGAAAGCGAAAGATTTTTGTAATATTTATTTTAGTTGCAATAATTAGCGTGTGTGTTTATAATTCATATATTTGGCAAGTTGACATTGTTGGAGATTTTAGCATACCTATTGAGGAAATAAAAAGTCAATTGGCAGAAGAAAATTTAAAAGTGGCAGTGCGAAAAAGTGCGGTTGATATAGAGCAGTTAAAGCTTAATATGGCTTTAAAGAGAAATGATTTGGCATGGGTTGGAGTTAACATCAAGGGAACAAAAGCTACAGTAGAGATAGTCGAAAAGGTGATGCCAGAGCATGAAGAGCTGGAGGGTATTCCTTGCAATATAGTGGCTAGTAAGGATGGAATAGTGACAAAAATTTTTGTGAAAGATGGAACAGCCTGCGTACAAAAAGATGATTTAGTACAAAAAGGACAGATTTTAATTAGTGGTGTTATGACAAGTGAATTTGCTGATGAAAGGCTTGTTCATGCAGATGGAGAAGTTTATGCAAAGACTTGGTATGTGTATAAATCGAAGGCACCATATAAGAAGGATGTTATTTCTAAGACTGGAAATACAGAAAAGCGTTATAAAATAAAATTGTTAAATAATGAAATAAATTTGTTAAATAACAGTACAAATTTTGAAAAGTATGATACAATTAAGGAAACCAATCAATTGAAAATTTTTAATTGTTTTATACTGCCACTGGAAATAACAGAAACGACTTATCAAGAAGTTTCTGTTGAAACGATTACACTTTCAAAGGAACAAGCAATTCGCATGGCACAAAATGATGCAATGAATATGGCTATGCAATTAGTTCCTGCTGGAGTGGAGATTGTTGATAATTCTACTTTAACAAGAGAATATGATGATGGGATAGCGGCAGAAGTAAGCATTGAATGTATTGAAAGGATTGGCACAAAAGAAAAGTTGGGAGGATAGTATTATGGCTGAACTACAATTAAAAGTGGCAAAAAATACAGATGATGGTATATTTGGTAAAGCACTTTCAAACTTGAATAGAGTATTATATTCATCTGGTGGTGGTTTCTATAATATTATCATAAACGCAAAAAGAAACAGTGTAATTAAATCTTTTTCAAGCTACAAAAACATTTCTTCTATTGCTGATGAAAATAAGAGAAATCAAGTAACAAACAAATATGAAAAGACATATGAAAATTACATAAATGCTTTGGAAAAATACTTGCTTGAGATTGTTTATAATAGGGTTCAAAAGAAAGTTGCCTCTTTATCGGAAAATAAGTTGTTATCAGTATATTATGAGATAAATGCTCTTAAAGGAAATGAATACGTAGAGTATAAAAATAGAAGACAGATATTACTTTTGGATATGGATTGGGCCACTGTTCTTTCAGGTAAAAATGAGGCTTTTACAAAAAAGTATAAAGAGTTTTATATTTATAATATGGAACAATTGTATAAGGCAAACATGAGACATTACGCGGTTCTATTAACAGGTGCAAAAGTTGGTGAAAGTGATGACAAATATAACAAAATATATGCATTGATAGAGGACTACATAAAGAATGTGCTTCCTTATGTTGATGACATTGCTGATAAAGATAAAATAATAGAAGCATACAAAAATTTGGTTGCATCAATTGATGTTTATTCGAAAAAGAAAAGTGATGAAATTAAAAGAAATAAAGTTCTTCTGGAAATAAGCAGAGAATTATTTGCATATAGTTTGCCAATGATAGCTGCTGAACAATGTTTTATGGATTTGATTGAAAAAGCTAGAATAGCAATTGAGAATTCTTTTATTGATGCAGAGCAATTTGAGGTTTATCAATTGTTGCTAGATTTGTTAGAAAGTTATCATGAAAATATTCTGGATAAAAAAGTTTATTGGGATACTCAGACAGAGAGGGAAGAATTCCAAAAACTTAGAGATGAATTTGCTGAGTGTAAGAAACTTGAAAGAATTGATTTTGAAGAATATAAAAGAAGAAGAGAAATAATTTTTATATGTTCTGAATTGAAGAAAATGAAAACGACAAAGAAAAAATATGAAAAATTAAAAACATATTACGTGGATAGAATGAAACAGCTTCATGGTCTTCGCGAGTTAAAGAATCATACTAAAAAGTGGACAGGCAGATGGAAGACAAGAAGAAGAACAGTAGGGGATTAAAACATATAAAAGAGGAGTTAAGAATGATAGAAGTAAATTATAACAATATAGAAGAACTACCAAATGAAGAAGCACTAATAAAAAAAGTGGTACAAGCAGTTTTGGAAAATGAAGGAGTAAAGCATGACTTAGATATATATATAACATTAACCAACAATGAAGAAATACACAAGATAAATAAAGAGTATAGAAATGTAGATAGACCTACTGACGTTTTATCTTTTCCAATGTATGAAAGAGATGAAATTAAAAATTTAAAAGTTGATAAAAACTCTGATGAAGAGGAAATATTAGGAGATATAATAGTTTCAATAGAAAAAGTAAAGGAACAAGCAGAAGAGTATGGTCATTCGTTCGAGAGAGAATTATCATATTTGGTAACGCATGGGTGCTTACATTTGTTGGGCTATGACCACATGATAGATGAAGAGAAAGAAGTAATGCGCAAACACGAAGAAATGGTCTTGGAAAAGTTAGGTATTAGCAGGGGTTTATAAGAATTATAAGGGGGATATAAAAATGAAAAAGCAGGATATAATTATTATAGTATCAACATTTGTTGTTGTTTCTATGATATGTGCAGGAATTATATTAGGAGTATTACATTTTAGAAATTCACAACCTGTTGAAAAGCCACCAAAACAGGAAGATGTACTTGGTGCAAATGATAACGAAGAAAATAAGGATGATGAAGAACAAAAAGAACCAGAGGAAGAATACACTGGTCCGAAAATATTTACTGGAAATAGTAGACCGTTTGCAGTTATGATAGATAATGAAACTGCAGTTAAATCACACGCTGGTTTAAATGATGCATATATGTTATATGAATTTATTGTTGAGGGTGGAGAAACGAGAATAATGGCATTCTTTAAAGGTACTATGCCAGAAAAAATAGGACCAGTAAGAAGCGCTAGACATTATTTCTTGGATTATGCTATGGAACATGATGCTATATTTGTTCATTTTGGTTGGAGTCCAAAAGCAATGGAAGACATTAAAACTTTGAAGATAAATAACATCAATGGAATATATGATGATTTTTATTGGAGAGAAGCGCCTATAAAATCATATCATAATGCTTTTACAAGTATGGAAAAATTACAAAAATTTGCTGGCTATAAAAAATACAGAACAACTTCAGATGCAGAAAGTATAGTTGAATATAATCAAAAGGATACAGAACTAAATGGTGGGAATAAAGCAGAGAATGTTAAGATTAAATACTCTAACTTACATAGTACAAGCTATACATACGATGAAGAATCAAAAACGTATTTAAGAACGAAACGTGATTATGCTCATGTCGATAGATTTACAGGTGAGAGATTTTATGCTAAAAACATTATTGCTATATATGTAAGAGATGAACTTTTAAACGACCCAGAAAATAAGGGAAGAAGAGAGTTATATAATATTGGTTCGGGTAATGGTCACTATATTACAGACGGAAAATATATTGATATAAAGTGGAGTAAAACAACGAGAAGCGGAAAAACTATTTATACAGATTTAGAGGGAAATGAAATAAAACTAAACGATGGAATCACTTGGGTACAAATAGTACCTATTACAGGCAAAATTGATATAAACTAAGAGGAGAAAATTATGAATAATAAGGAGTTAATTAATTTAGCAATAGAAGCACGTGAACATGCCCATGTGCCGTATTCACATTTTAAGGTTGGTGCAGCATTACTTACTAAAACAGGAAAAGTATATCAAGGTGCTAATATGGAATGTTCAAGTTATGGTATGACTGTGTGCGCTGAAAGAGTGGCTTTAGTGAAAGCTTTGTATGATGGCGAAAGAGAGTTTCAAAGAATAGCTGTTGTAGGTGGTATGAATAGTTTAGAACACACGTCGCCATGTGGTGCATGCAGACAATTCTTATCCGACTTTGGTACGAACTTAGAAGTGATTATGGGATATGAAGAGAATGGAGAAATAAAAGAAAAATCATTTTTGTTAAAAAAATTATTACCAGAGACATTTAGCTTATAAATTGACTAATGATAAATGAGAGGAGAATTTTTATGAAATCAGGATTTGTAACAATAATAGGAAGACCAAATGTAGGAAAATCAACATTATTGAATCATTTAGCAGGACAAAAAATAGCGATAGTATCAAATAAACCACAAACTACAAGAACAGCAATAAAAGGAATAATAAATAGAGAAAATGCACAGATTATATTTACAGATACACCTGGAATTCACAAACCAAAAAATAAATTGGGCGAAAAGATGTCTGAAACTATTGATGAGGCATCTCAAGGCGTAGACGTTGTTTTGTATTTGATTGAGGCAACAGACAAAGGAATTGGAACAGCAAATGAATTCATATTGAAAAAGGTAAAAGAACTAAATCAAAAAACTATTTTGGTAATAAACAAAGTCGATAAGATAGCAAAAGAACACATTTTAGAACTAATGAAAATGTATAGTGATAAATATGAGTTTGAGGCTATTATACCTATATCAGCAAAAGAAGATGACGGAATTGAGATCTTACTAGATAAAATTATAGAATTGTTGCCTGAAGGACCAATGTATTACGACAAAGATGCTTTTACTGACCAAACAGAAAGACAAATTATTGAAGAAACAATTAGAGAAAAAGCTTTAAAGGTTTTAGATGATGAAATACCTCATGGAATTGCCGTTGAGGTGGAGAGTATGAAAGAACGTGGAAATAGAAATCTTTACGACATTGAAGCAACAATTTATTGTGAAAAGAAATCGCATAAAGGAATAATAATAGGAAAAGATGGAGCTGTATTAAAATTAATTGGAGAAAGAGCAAGAGAAGATATTGAAGAAATGCTAGGTGCGAAGGTTAATCTTCAACTTTGGGTAAAAGTAAAAGAAGGATGGAGAGATAGTGAAGCAAAATTAAAGCAACTTGGAATTAAGTAAAGGAGGAAAGTTATGACTTTGAAAAACATTGCTTGGAATCTTTTTGAGAATACTGGTAATGTGGAAGCATATCTAACAATGAAAGAATTAGAAAAACAAGAAAAAGAAAAAATAATGAAATTTGAATTTAGCGGTGAAATTGATGGGGTTAATAAAGACTAAAGGAATTGTAATAGCAATTGCAAATTCTTCTGATAATGATAAAGTTTTAACAGTGCTTACAGAAGATTTGGGAAGAATAAGTGTGTTTTGTAAGGGCGCTAAAAAAAATAAAAGCGCCCTTTTAAGTGTGGCAGAATATTTGGCATATAGCGAAATGCTCTTATATAAAAGTCCAAATGATAATTATTCGCTTAATTCTGCAGAATCAATAGAGCTATTCTATAATTTAAGAATGGATATTGAAAAACTGAATTATGCTACTGTTATGGCTAAAATGATTTATGATAGTACAGATGAAAATCAATTTACATCGGAAATACTAAAATTATTTTTAAATTCATTATATGTACTATCAAATACGGATAAGAATATGGATTTAATATTATCAATATTTGAGATAAGGCTACTAGCCTTATTAGGTTTCACACCGAGAGTGAACTCTTGTGTAAATTGTGGCGAGGTCATGAAAGAACAAATGGAAGAGTTTTACTTTAGTATAAAAGATGATGGCGTAAAATGCGAGGCGTGTGCTAGGCAAGATAGAGGTGCTATAAAACTTACTAAAACATCATTTATGGCTCTTATATACATATTAACGGCTGAATCAAAAAAATTGTTTTCATTTGAAGTGCCACAAGAGTCAATTGATGAATTGAAACTTTTAGCACAAGTATATGTAACGGAAAAGTTGGAGAGGGAATATAGAGTAATAAAATATTGACATTACATGACATAAGTCATATAATCAGTTCAAAATTCGTATATTGCAAAATTTTAACTTCAAAAGGAGGAGTTTTTATGGTAGAAAAATCTATGGATAAGATTGTTAGTTTATGCAAGAGTAGAGGCTTTGTATATGCTGGTTCTGAAATATATGGTGGATTAGCAAACTCTTGGGATTATGGTCCATTAGGTTCAGAGCTTAAGAAGAATATTAAAGATGCATGGTGGCAGAAGTTTATAAGAGAGTCAAAGTATAATGTTGGTATTGATGCAGCAATTATTATGAATCCACAAGTTTGGGTTACAACAGGACATGTAGGTGGCTTTAGTGATCCACTTATAGATTGTAAAGCTTGTAAGACAAGACATAGAGCAGATAAACTAATAGAAGAATGGGCTTTCAAGAATGGAAAAGAAATTTCAGGATTAGATGGTTGGTCTAATGAAGAACTTGTAAAATTTATAAGTGATAATCATATTCCGTGCCCTGATTGTGGTAAATCTGATTTTACTGATATAAGAAAATTTAATTTGATGTTTAAGACTTTTATGGGTGTTACAGAGGATGCAAAATCAGAGGTGTATTTAAGACCAGAAACAGCACAGGGTATGTTTGTTAACTTCAAAAACGTTTTAAGAACGACTAGAAGAAAAATGCCTATGGGTATTGGACAAATGGGACGTTCTTTTAGAAATGAAATTACACCAGGTAATTTCATATTTAGAACAAGAGAATTTGAACAAATGGAACTTGAATTCTTCTGTAAACCAGGAACAGATTTAGAGTGGTATGAATATTGGAAAGAACATTGTAAAAAATTCTTAATTTCACTTGGTGCAAAAGAGGAAAATTTAAGATTGAGAGAACACTCGAAAGAAGAACTTTCTTTCTATAGTAAAGGTACAACTGATATTGAGTACTTATTCCCATTTGGTTGGGGTGAATTATGGGGCATTGCTGATAGAACAGACTATGACTTGTCAAGACATATGGAGGCTTCAAAAGAAGACCTAACATACTTAGACGCAGAGACAAACGAGAAATATGTTCCATATTGCGTAGAACCAGCGGTTGGTGTTGATAGATTATTTTTAATGTTTTTATGTGATGCTTATGATGAGGAAGAAATTGCAGAGGGAGATGTTAGAACGGTACTTCATTTAAGCCCTGTTCTTGCACCTTATAAAGCAGCAGTGTTACCTCTTTCTAAAAAGTTGAGTGATAAAGCAACAGAGGTATATGAAGAATTGTCAAAGAAATTCAATATTGATTATGATGAAGCTGGAAGTATTGGTAAGAGATATAGAAGAGAAGACGAAATCGGAACACCTTATTGCATAACTGTAGACTTTGATACGTTAGAAGATAACACTGTAACAATAAGAGATAGAGATACAATGGAACAGATTAGACTTCCAATAAGCGAGTTAGAAAAGTACATAGAAGAAAAAATTAAATTTTAATGCTTGCTGAGTTTTAGACCTATGTATGTAAGCAAAAAGTTACAAGTCGGAGGTGTTAAATGCCAAGCATTAGTTATTTGTTTAAACGATTAATGAATATGAATTATAAAAATTTTTTCGATAGAGTTAATGCAGTAAGTAAGAAAGCTAATAAAACTAAATTTTGTACTTTTTGTGACATGGTTTGGTGTGGCATGCGCTATGGCGCTGGCTATGTTGATTATGATGTGATCGGTTTTTATAAATTAACTACGGCTCAACGCAAGACTATGCTTACTAGAGGTATAAATAATAAATTTGTAAAAAGATTGAACGAAAAAGAATACTGGCACATATTTGATAACAAAAATGAATTCAATCAAACATTTTCAAAATTCATCAGTCGAGATTGGATTTATCCAATAAGCGAGAGGAAGGCAGAAACATTGGAGTTTTTTAAAAAACACAATGTAATATTTGCCAAGCCCAATAATGGACAATGTGGGAAAGGTATTGAGAAAATAAATGTTTCTGAATGGAAAGTGGAAGAACTATACAATCATTTAATTGATAACAAATTAGAATTGTTAGAAGAGCCAATAAAGCAACATGAAGATATGAATAAGCTTAATCCTAGTAGTGTAAATACTACAAGGATGGTTACAGTAATGAATGAAAACGGAGATGTAACAATACTTGCAACATTTTCAAGAATAGGAAATGGAAAGATTGTTGATAATTTTAACAGTGGCGGAATGACGGCGAAAGTTGATAGAGATACGGGTGTTATTGTAGAAGAAGCCGTTAACAAGTTGGGAGAGGTGTATGAGAAACACCCAATTAGCCAAACCACAATAAAAGGTTTTCAAATTCCATGTTGGAAAGAAGCAAGAGCGATGGTAATTGAAGCTGCAAAGCTAAGTCCACATGTCAGATATGTTGGATGGGACGTGGCAATAACAGTTGATGGACCAACACTTGTTGAAGGAAATCAATTTCCAGGTCACGATATTTATCAGGTGGCTGAAAAAATGGAAGAAGGACAACTTGGAGTGCTTCCGGAATTTGAAAAAGCTATAAGAAAGTAAAAAAGAATAAACGCATATGGGTCGCCCAAAATGGCGACCCATACGCGTAAAACATTATTTTATAATTTCTTCAATATATGCTGTTCTGTTAGCATATTTCTTAGAAAAGTTCTTTGTGTTCATTAAATAGAATGCAATCGCATCAGCAAAATCTTCACTATAATCTTCTTTTTGAATTATATATTTTTTCGTATAGTTGCTTACAAATTTTTTATCTGCTTTAACAGCCTTTGCATATTCTGTATATTGGAAGTCTATTTTCTTTTGTTGCATTAATGAATCGGCCCATGTATGAGCAACTTCGTGGATTACAATATTTTGAATTGTTTTAGCAGAATACTTTGATAAGTTATATAGAGTAACTTTGTTACATTTTGTTACGCCAGCAACTTTTCCTGTATTCTTATAAGGTACTAATACAATTTCTTCTACATTACTTCTTACATTAGAAGGGATACTTTTCAAATATTTTTCAACAAGACTCATTACTTTTGCGTCTTTGTTTGTGTAAATAACTTTAATATTCTCAATCGTTTTAACAAAAGTTTTAATATTTTTCATCCCACTGAAATCATAGCCATTAACAAAACCTTTTTCATCAGATAAGAAATAAGTAAAAGTTACTTGTTCATTTTTGTCATTGTAAAAAGTAAATGTTGTTTTTCCAGCTAAACCAGCAATATTAACTTCAAATGAATCATTAACAATTTCAAGTTTTGAATCGTTATAATAAATTTCATTTTCATTTTCATATAATTCAAATTTAATTGTTTGTTGTACACTCGTATCAATAATTGAATTATTTGCTTCTACTGGCAAAACGTTATAAAAGAAAGGAACATTTTCACCAGCAAAAGAAATCGAAGAATGTAATACAAACATTAATCCAATTGTTAAAGCTTTATTGATAGTTCCTTTCATATTAATCACCCCTTTTTGATACTAAAAATTTAAAAATATTTCTAGTACTTTTCTTTTGTATAGCTATATTATACCATTTATAGACAAAAAAGTAAATATTATATCACATTAAGCACTAGATATCAATATAAAAATCGAAAAAGATGAAAAAACGTGAAACTACGGAAACACAAGGTTTCGGACTTTCGTATTAATTGAAAATTTTTTTAAAAAATTTTTTAGAGGAGCAAAGTATACATAATTTGAAAACGCAAAAATACTACGGAATGGACAGATGCGGACGATACAAAGAGTTTGAAGAATTCAGAAAAGCTATAAAAAAGTTTTGATGTTTACATAAAACTGAAAAAGCCTCAAGACTGCAATTTCCCTAGAAAAAATTGTGATTAACAGTTGAAAAAAATGGAAAAAAGTGATAATATGATTAACGCTCAAATGTATAATTTGGTGCTGAAAAAAGAAAGGAGGACACTTTTTTGAACAAAAGAATAATGATGTCCTTTGCCTTGATATGTATGTTTGTATTGTTAATTCCTACAGTAGCGAATGCTATGTATAGTGATATAAAAGGTCATTGGTGTGAAAAAGAAATAAATGATTTTTGCGAAAATAACATTATTTTCGGACGTACTGCTGAGAAGTTCGAGCCAGATGAAAATGTAACTAAAGCCGAATTTTGTGTGGCGGTAAACAACATTATGGGATACGAATCAGTTGATAGCGATGACCAAGAGTGGAAGGAAAAAAGCTTTGAGCTTGGGGTTGAAAAAGGATATATGCCAATAGGTGCCCCTGATGATACATTAACGAGAGAAGAAACGTGTGTAATAATTGAGCGAATGATTAGCAACCTAACTAATGCTAACGGAATAATTAATTATGAAAAATTTTCTGATTATCAAAACGTTTCAAAATGGGCAAAAGATTCTGTTGAAAAAATGGTTATAAATGGTAAGGTTATTGGTTATAATGATAATACGTTAAAAATGAAGCGAAAAATAACAAGAGCTGAATTGGTAATGATACTTCAAAGGTGTAAAGTAGAATTTGATAGTATGAAACATTCTTCGTATGAAGATGTTGAAAGAAAAGGACTAGTTGTTGGAAGCATCGAAGAAAACGAAGACGGAGAAATGTACTTTAAAAAACTAGACGGAGAAGTAAATTTAAAGAAACGGGGATTCAATAATTATATCAATAGAAATGCCAAATGGGTATGAAGGTCAAGATACTACGTGTGAAATTGTATCAGGAAATGACTACATAGAATTTGATGAGTACTTTTATGAACTGACGGCAAAGAAAAAAGGAAAATCAAAAATGAAATTTTATACGTTAGACAGAAAATATGTAACTGAGCTTAACGTGAATGTTACAAATTAATTTTGAACAGTAATAAAATGCTATATATAAGTTTTATGAAAGGAGTGCTTACTTTGAGAAAGTTAAGTAAAATTTTATTATCAACATTGCTAATGCTTGTATTGGTAATGACATTTGTAGCAGTAGAAGCAAAAGCTAAATTTCCAGATTTGAGCCCAATGCATTGGTGCTACGAAAAAATTATGGACTTTTACGAAAGAGGATATGTAGATGGTGATGATACAGGAACGTTTAGACCTGATGATACAATAACAAGAGCTGAATATGTAAAGATAGTTAACAACTTCTTTGGATATTCAAAATCTAATAAAGCATCTGGCTTATCAGACGTTGACAACGATGAATGGTTTGCACCATACGTAAATGAGGCTGTAAGTAGAGGATATATTACAGGTTACGAAGATGGAACATTTAGGCCATATGAGCCAATAAGAAGACAAGAGGCAACTGTAATCTTATCAAGAATATTGAAGATAGATAATGAAACTTATCCAAAGAATCATAAAGATGGTATGGAACAATATCTAGATGGTGATGATATTGAAGAGTGGGCTTATAAAGCAATTCATAGTTATTCAGTTCACAATTTTATAAATGGATATCCTGATAAGACAATAAGATTAATGCAAAATGTAACAAGAGCAGAAACTGTTGAGTTGTTGCATAAGTTAGAACAAAAAGTAGAAATTGATAGACCAGGCGGAGGCGATTCTTCAACTGTTAGACAACCTAAAATTACTGTTGTAGAAGCCAACGACAGTGTAGAATGGTACAACCTAGAAGAAGCTAATTCTCATAAAAATGATGAAAAAATAACAGTACAAGTTCATACTGCTACAGAGAAAGCCACAATCGAAGTTAAAGTCAATGGTGAGCTTCAAACTACTAGAGAAGTGGTTGTAAAGAAAGGTACAACGGTAGAATTTGAATTACCAGATGGTGAATATACAATTACTGCTAAAGCAACGAAGAAAGGATATAAGAACAGTAAAGAGGCTGTTCAAAAACATGTAAGAGTTGATACTGTTGCACCAATTGCTGAAGGAATTGAGAAAGAAGATGGCGTAGAAGTTGACGTGTTTGATTCTACAAGAAAATCTTTTGAGATTAGTGGCGTAAATGAAGAAACAGTAAAATATGCTTGGCTTGAAAAAGTTGGTAGCAATTCTTATAAGAGAGTTTCTGATACGTGGGAAGAGTTACCAGAAGGATTAATTAAATTACCAGAAGGATTAAATCCAGGTAAATACTATTTAGGAATTACGGCTTATGATAATGCTGGAAACGTTACAACTGGATATAAAGACAGAATAGTGGTAGCTAATGATGATGGAACGGAAGAAGTAATAGAAATAGATTATACTATCGTTACTGAAAAAGATGTTCCAGAAGAAAAGGTTGAAGAACCAGAAGAGCCAGGAGATCCAGGCGAAGACCAAGGTATAGTAACTTTCTACGCTAATAATGGTACTGGAAAGACAACTAGTCAATTGTTTGATATAAATGTTCCTGCAAATTTAAATCCAAATACATTTACAAGAAAAGGATATAAATTTGTTGGATGGTCTACAACATCTGATGGTAAAGTTGAATATAAAGATAAGGCAACATATACTTTAAAGTCAACAGAGGGAGCAAATCTATATGCGGTATGGGAAGAGATAAAAGACCCAATCGTTGTGGCTACAAAACATACAATAAGATTTGTGGCTGGTGAAAATGGCGAATTAGAAGGAAAAACAGAATTCGTAAATGTTCCTTATGGTTCTGATTTTGAAGATGTTATTGATGTGCCAACACCAAAGGCTGATATTGGATATAGCTTTGATAAATGGAATGTAAGAGATTTTCCATCAAAAATATTAGGAGATGCTGAGTACACAGCAAGTTTCAAAATTAATCAATATACAGCTACTTTTATATTAAACAATGGAAAGAGCGACGTAGTTATAACAAAGGATTACAAGAGTGCTCTTGAAGCTCCAACAAACTTAAAGAAAACAGGATACACATTTGTTGGATGGGATAAAGAAGTACCAACAACAATGCCTGCAGAAGATACAACGTATGAAGCAATATGGAAAATAAATGAATATACATTGACTATTAAGTATGTATATGAAGATGGAGAAAAAGCAAAAGAAACATATACAGAAAAATATGAGTTTGAAGAAGAATATGATGTTGCAATAGAAGTAATAACAGGATATGTAGCTAAAGTAAATAACAAGATAGAGACATCTGTAACAGGAACCATGGGTGCTAGCGACAGAGAAGTAACAGTTGTATATTGTTGGAACCCTAATGTTATACTAGAACTTGATGGTGATAAGGAAAATGCAGAAACAGGAGATTCAATTGAATACACACTCGTTATAGAAAATAAGGAGAGTATTGAAACAGATGTAGAAATTAAATTACCAAGTGATGCAACAATAACAGAAGGTACACTTCCAAGCAAACTTGGTCCAAATGAAAAAGTTACAATTAAGTTTAAGAGAACAATACCTGAAGAGCATGACATTTCTAAAAATTATGAAACAACAGTAACAGCTGATGTTAAAAAAGGCGATGAAGTAAAAGTAATTGAGGATACAGCCTGCAATGGCGTAGAAAAAACAGTAGTAACATATACAGGAAAGACGCAAAATAAAAATATAACATTGATACTAGATATGTCTGGAAGTATGCAATATGCATCATGCAGTCATAATATAATAGGTGGAAGTTCTGATTGGATACCAGTACTTGGAACAGTAAATAAAAATCAATCACCAAAAACACTATATAGGTACAACAACAAAACAAAAGATAATGTTCCAACAACATACCAATTAACGCTTGATATGTTTAATAATAAAGGTGGAGAGTCTGATGGATATGTATATTGCTCAAGACCATATATGGGACATGAGGTTTATGAAAATGGTAAGTGGGTTGAATGTAAAGAAGCTAAAAATACAAGAATCGAAATATTGAAAGTTGCAGTAAAAGACTTCATAAACAGTATGTACGATGCGGCAAAACAAAATAAAGAAACTGTAAATATATCAATTATAACTTTTAGAGCCGATGTAACTGTAAACATTAAGGGACAAGACTTATTAAAAAATAAAAATAGTATAATTTCTATTGTTGATGAGATGTTGCCAGCTAATACAACAAATATAAAAGGTGCGTTGGAAAAAGCTACTGAAATAATTAATGAAACAAAGAAAGAAGACATGATTAATTATGCAATATTCTTTGGCGATGGTGAGCCAACAACGGATAAGCCAGAACACAAACCAACAAATGATAATTACAATAGATTTAAAACAGAGGTTGGTAGTGATGGTTTCGCATACGCTATAGGATTTGGTCCTGACTTTAAAAATGATAATTCAGAGGCTGCTAAAATCTTAAATAGTATTGTCACGGGAGAAGGAACAGAAGTTAGAAAGACATCTACTGCGGATGAAATCAAACAAGTATTTAAAAATTTAGCGAAAGACATTGCTGATACAGCAAAAACAAAATCTGGTGAACTTGAAATAGATGTATCGAAATTTGACGGTAACTATTATCCAATAACAATAATGAGTGGGGATAAAGAAATAGCAACAATAGAATATGCTAAACAATTGAAAGAAAATGGTTTGACAGCAGAAAATGGAAAATTACTTTGGGACATTGCTCATTCAAGATATTCGACAACAAAAGAGTTGAAAATAAAACTAACAACAGTTAATGGAAAAGATGGAATTGATCCAAATGACGTGATCTCTCTAAAATTACCGAAATTTCCAGAAGAACCGATTAAAAGAGAGACACCAGTAGAAGAGCCAATTAAAGAAGAAGTACCGGCAGAGGAGCCAGTTAAAGATGAGACACCAGTAGAGGAACCAATTAAAGAAGAAACACCAGCAGAAGAGCCAGTTAAAGATGAGACACCGGTAGAAGAACCAATTAAAGAAGAAACACCAGTAGAGAAACCAGTTAAAGATGAGACAACAGTGGAAGCAGAAAAAACAGTAGAAGAGGTACAAGAATAGTAAAAAGGAGGGGCTACATTTAAAAGTATAACCCCTCCTTTCTGTTTACGTTATGTGCAAATACTTTTCACATAAAAACACTTGATTTTTTGCTGTAATGGTATATAATAATACCGTTACGGACAAAAGATGATAAGACTAATATTTCAAGAATTAAGGAGGAAACAAAATGAGCAAAAAATATGTTTATCTTTTTAGCGAAGGTAACGCTAACATGAGAGAGCTTCTTGGTGGTAAAGGTGCTAACCTTGCAGAAATGACTAATTTAGGTTTACCAGTTCCTCAAGGTTTCACAATTTCAACAGAAGCTTGTACACAATACTATGAGGACGGAAGAGAAATCAATCCAGAAATCAAGGCTGAAATTACAGAGTATATTTCAAAACTTGAAGAAATTACAGGAAAGAAATTTGGAGATAAAGAGAATCCACTTCTTGTTTCTGTACGTTCTGGTGCAAGAGCATCAATGCCTGGAATGATGGATACAATATTGAACTTAGGTTTAAATGAAGATGTTGTTGAAACATTATCAGCTAAGTCTGGAAACCCTCGTTGGGCTTGGGACTGCTACAGAAGATTCATTCAAATGTATTCAGATGTAGTTATGGAAGTTGGTAAAAAATATTTCGAACAACTTATAGATAAAATGAAAGAAGAAAAAGGCGTAACACTAGATGTTGAATTAACAGCTGATGATTTAAAAACATTAGCAAATCAATTCAAAGCTGAATACAAAGATAAAATCGGAACAGACTTCCCATCAGATCCAGTTGAACAATTATGGGGAGCTATCAAAGCTGTATTTAGATCTTGGGACAACCCTAGAGCTAACGTTTATAGAAGAGATAATGATATTCCATATTCTTGGGGTACAGCAGTAAACGTTCAAATGATGGCATTTGGTAACATGGGTGATGACTGTGGTACAGGTGTTGCATTTACACGTGATCCAGGAACAGGTGCTAAGGGATTATTTGGTGAATTCTTAACAAACGCACAAGGTGAAGACGTTGTTGCTGGTGTTCGTACACCAATGCACATCAGTGAAATGGCTGACAAATTCCCAGAAGCTTTTGAGCAATTCAAAGATGTTTGCCAAAAACTTGAAAAACATTACAGAGATATGCAAGATATGGAATTTACTGTTGAACATGGTAAATTATATATGTTACAAACACGTAATGGTAAGAGAACAGCTCAAGCTTCTTTGAAAATTGCTTGTGACCTAGTTGACGAAGGAATGAGAACAGAAGAAGAAGCAGTAGCAATGATAGATCCAAGAAACTTGGACACATTACTACACCCACAATTTGATCCAAAAGCATTGAAAGAAGCTGCTCCAATAGGAAAAGCTTTAGGCGCTTCTCCAGGAGCTGCTTGTGGCAAAATCGTATTTACAGCTGAAGATGCAAAAGCATGGGCTGCAAGAAAGGAAAAAGTAGTTCTTGTAAGACTTGAAACTTCTCCAGAGGATATCGAGGGAATGAAAGCTGCACAAGGTATCTTAACAGTTCGTGGTGGTAGAACATCTCATGCTGCCGTTGTTGCTCGTGGTATGGGTAAATGCTGCGTATCTGGCTGCAGTGAAATCGTAATGGACGAAGAAAACAAGAAATTCACATTAGGTGGAAAGACATATCATGAAGGAGATGTTATTTCTCTTGATGGTTCTACAGGTAATATTTATGATGGTTCAATCCCAACAGTTGACGCTACAATAGGCGGAGACTTTGGTAGAATTATGGCTTGGGCTGATAAATATAGAGTACTAGAAGTTAGAACAAATGCTGATACACCAACAGATGCTAAGAAAGCTAGAGAACTTGGTGCACAAGGTATCGGATTATGTCGTACAGAGCATATGTTCTTTGATGGTGACAGAATTGCTGCAATCAGAGAAATGATTTGTTCAGATACAGTTGAACAAAGAAAAGCAGCTCTTGCTAAATTAGAGCCAATGCAACAAGGTGACTTTGAGCAACTATTTGAAACAATGGATGGTTACGAAGTTACAATAAGATTCTTAGACCCACCTCTACATGAATTCGTTCCAACAGAGGAAAAAGATATTGAATTATTAGCTAAGACACAAGGAAAGACAGTAGAAGAAATCAAAGCTATAATTGCTAGTCTTCATGAATTCAACCCAATGATGGGACACAGAGGATGCCGTCTAGCTGTTACATTCCCAGAAATAGCTGAGATGCAAACAGAAGCAGTTATTAAAGCTGCAATCAATGTTTCTAAGAAGATTGGTAAGATGATTACACCAGAAATCATGATACCACTTGTTGGAGAGGTAAAAGAATTGAAATACGTAAAAGACGTAGTATGTGCTACAGCTGATAAGATAATTGCAGAAGCAGGAATTGATATGAAGTATCAAGTTGGTACAATGATAGAGATTCCAAGAGCTGCATTAACAGCTGATGAAATAGCTAAAGAAGCTGAATTCTTCTCTTTCGGAACAAATGACTTAACACAAATGACATTTGGATTCTCAAGAGATGATGCTGGTAAATTCTTAGGAGCTTACTATGATAAGAAGATATATGAAAATGACCCATTTGCTAAACTTGACCAAGTTGGTGTTGGTAAATTAGTAAAAATGGCTGTTGAACTTGGTAAACAAACAAGACCAAATATCAAATTAGGTATTTGTGGAGAACATGGTGGAGATCCTTCAACAATTGAATTCTGCCACAACGTTGGATTAACATACGTATCATGCTCACCATTCAGAGTTCCTGTTGCAAGATTAGCTGCAGCACAAGCTCAAATCAAAAATCCAAGAACAAAATAGTAATTAAACACAAAAAGAAGTCAACTGTTTGGTTGACTTCTTTTTATATTTTTAATAGAAATGGACAATTTTCCGGCAGCCACTTTTTCGTTCATTTTTGAACAATTTTCCGGCTGCCTCTTTTTCGTTCAAAACAGACTGCACGAAAAAGCGAAGCGCCAAATGTGTACGTTTTTGGTGCACATTTGGCGGGCTGGACGAAAATGCAACATATGAACATTGCACTACACTTTTGTTTTACAGGTCGCCGAGACCATACGATGAAAAACTTTTTGTTGTTTTTTATATTTTGTTGTGATAAGATTGTTTTGACAAGGAGGACGAGTATGAATATTTGGCATGATTTAGATAAAAAAAGAGTTACGCCTGAGAAGTTTACAGCGGTTATAGAAATCTCAAAAGGTGGAAAAAACAAATATGAGTTGGATAAAGAAACAGGAATGCTTAGGCTAGATAGAGTTTTATATACTTCTACTCATTACCCGGCTAATTATGGATTTATTCCCAAAACTTATGCTGAAGACAATGATCCGCTTGATGTTTTAGTTCTTTGTCAGGAACAAATTTTACCACTCACATTGGTTGAGTGTTATCCAATAGGAATTTTAGAAATGCTTGATAATGACGAATCGGATGAGAAGATTATTGCGGTTCCAGTGAACGACCCATCATATTGTGACTATAAAGACATTTCTGAGTTACCATCACATTTGTTTGATGAAATTTCTCACTTTTTTGAAGTGTATAAAATATTGGAAGATAAACATACGGCGGTTCAAAAAATAAGTGATAGGAGTGTAGCTATAAAGAGTATTAAGGATTCAATTGAAAGGTATGAAGAAAAGTTTTCAAATTAGAAAGGAAAGTAGTAAGAAATGTTGTTTGAAAGAATTGTTTTTAGCCTATTGTGTCTTGGGCTTCTAGCATATGTAGTACATAGTTTTATCAAGACACGAAATAATATGATACTTGCAATGATTGCCTTTCAGATTATTGCGTGTATTGTAAATATTTTATCTCTTATTAATGGAATTTTTCCATCAACTATTATACAAATTTATATTTGTGTGATGGGAGTATTGGCACCAATTTGTCTATTTGTTTTGGAATATTTGAAGATAGATATATATAAGGTCGCGGATTTGAAGTTCGGTGATGATTATATGAAATCTGGTGAATATGAGAAAGCAATTTCAAGTTTTAAAAAGGCATTAACCAGAGATCCAAGTGATAGTACTATTTTTGCAAGACTTGGAAATGCATATAATGCAATAGGAGATAGAAGAACTGCTTTTGATAGATTTGCAAAAGCAGTGGAATTAAATAGAAATGATTATAAGTCATACTACGAGATTGGAATTATATTTAATGAATTGGGTAAGAAAAATGATGCAAGAGTTGTACTTGATAACGCATTAAGAATTAAACCTGATTTTACACAGGCATCAGAATTACTAGCACTAGTTTTATGTGCATTGAACAAATATGATGAAGCAATAAATGTATACAAAGATGCAATAAAGTATAGTCCGGATAATTATCAATTATATTATAGTATGGGTATTGTTAGGACAGAGCTTAGAGATTTTAATGAAGCTAGAGAGTGCTATGAAAAAGCAATCGAGTTAAAGCCAGATTTGTATGAAGCGTTCTTTAGTTTAGGACAAATTCATTTACTAATGGGAGAACTTTTAGAGGCCGAGAGAATGTTTAAACGTTCTTTGTATGATAAAGATTTAGCTGCTAAGTCATATTATCAACTAGCTAAAGTATATATATTAAATGATGAAGAAATTAAAGCTGTAACATATTTAGAATATGCATTTGAAATAGATGCTTCATACCGCTATAAAGCGGAATCTGAACCACTATTTAAAAAAATAAAAGACTACTTAACTGGAATACATATGGTTTCACAGGCACAAATGAAGTTAGAACAAGAAATTAATGAGAAAGTGAACGAAAAATATTCTAATTCAGAGTACGAGCAAATGGAGATTGGAGACGAAGCCTTCAATTATATGGATAAGTATTCTGGAAAGTAAAGGAGACTTTTATGACGATTTTGCAAGCTATTGTTTTGGGAGTTGTTCAAGGATTGACGGAATTGTTGCCAATTTCAAGTTCGGCACATTTATTTATAATTCCTTTTCTTTTGAAGTGGCAGATACCAGAGTCTTTTGACGTAGCACTCCATGCAGGAACATTGCTTGCAATTGTATTGTTTTTTTATAATGATTGGCTAAGGCTAATCAAAGGCGCATATGAACAGATAATACAAAGAAGAAAAAATTCTGATGGTAAGATGTTTTGCTATATAGTGATGGCAACAGTACCTGGACGGAATTATAGGTTTTATTTTAGATAAGTTTTTTGAAGATATTTTAACAAATCCTGTACTGATAGCTATAATGCTTATCGTTATGGGAATAGTTTTATATGTTGTAGATAAAAATTCGAGCAAGGATATCAGTTATGAAAAGATGACATTTAAACAGACTTTTTTAATTGGTTTGTCGCAATCGCTTGCATTTATACCGGGAGTATCTCGTTCTGGTATAACAATGACGACAGGGCGAGCACTTGGCTTGTCTAGAGAAGCCTCTGCAAGGTATTCTTTTATGTTATCTGCACCAATTGTTTTGGCTGCGACCGTATACAAATTTAAAGACTTCGTTTTTGATGTTCCGTTTATAGTTGGTGTTTTAACTAGTTTCATAATTGGAGTATTAGTAATAAAGTTTTTGTTAAATTATTTGAAAAAAGAGAGTTTCAAAGTTTTTGCGGTATATAGAATTATAGCAGGTTTGTTAGTATTACTATGGGTTATATAGGGAGGTATTTATGACACTTATTGATGGAAAGTTTGTTTCTCAAAAGTTGAAAGAAGAATTAAAAGAAAAAATGGCTCATGTTAAAAAAACACCAAGTTTGGCTGTAATACGTGTTGGTGAGGACGTTGCGTCTAAAATATATATAAAGTTAAAAGCAAAAATGTGCGAGGAGCTTGGAATAAATTTTGCTGAGTATCATTTGGATGAAAACATACAACAAGAAGATTTGCTTGGATTGATTCATAGACTTAATGCTGATGAAAATACTACGGCTATACTGCTTCAAAGCCCAATACCGTATCATTTGAATATACTAGAAGCATTTAAAGCAATTGACCCAGAAAAGGATGTGGATGGTTTTAATCCAATAAATGTTGGAAAGTTAGCATTGGGACAAGCTACTTTTGCACCGTGTACACCACTTGGAGTAATGAAGTTGTTGGAGGAGTACAATATAGACATAGAAGGAAAGCATTGCGTTGTAATTGGTAGAAGTAATATTGTTGGAAGACCTATGGCGCAACTTATGATAAATGCGAATGCTACTGTTACCGTATGCCATTCTAAAACTAAAAATTTGGCAGAAATCACGAAAACAGCAGATATAGTTATAGTTGCAATCGGAAAACCAAAATATATAACGGCAGATATGATAAAAGAAGGTGCTGTTGTTGTGGATGTCGGTATAAATAGAATTCCTGATTCAAAGAAGATTGTGGGGGATGTCGACTTTGAAAATGTGAAAGATAAATGTAGCTTTATCACTCCAGTGCCAGGTGGAGTTGGACCAATGACGATAATTACATTAATGAGTAATGTAATTAAAACAGTAGAGTAATATGTTAATTAAAATTTTATAGAAAAGGCATAGAAATCCATAGGATTTTTATGCCTTTCTTGTTTTTAAGGAGGTAAAATGAATTATTGGATATGGTTTTCAACAATAAAATGTTTAGGCCCAATACAAAAGAAAATCTTGCTTGAGAAAATAGGAACACCAGAAAAGATTTATAAGACTAATATATGTGATATAGAAAAAATAAATGGAATAAGAAAAGACGCTATTATTAATATTGAAAAGAGCAAAAACAAAGAATTGATGAGAAAATATGAAGAATATATTTATAATCATGAAATTGAGGTTATACCTATTGATGATGTTAATTATCCTGCAGCATTAAGAGAAATATATGATCCACCAATAACTCTATTTGCAAAGGGAAATTTAACTTTTTTAGGTGAAAAATCAATAGGCATTGTTGGGTCACGAGATGCAACAAGTTATGGCTTTAATACAGCAAAAGAATTGTCATATTCACTTGCACAAAATAATATAGTAATAGTAAGTGGACTGGCTAGAGGCATTGATAAAGCAGCACATATAGGGGCGTTGAATGCAAAAGGAAAGACAATAGCTGTATTGGGATGTGGTATAGATATTTGTTATCCTAATGAAAATATGGTTATATATAAAGAAATTTTGAGAAGAGGATTAATAATATCAGAATACATCGTTGGCACAAAACCAGAAGCGGGTAATTTTCCTGCTCGAAACAGAATTATAAGTGGTTTGTCTAACGGAGTTGTAATCGTTGAAGCTAAGGCGAAAAGTGGAGCAATTATAACTGCGGATTTTGCATTAGAGCAAGGTAGAACAGTTTATGCTATACCAGGTAATATAAACTCTATACAAAGTGAAGGAACGAACGACTTGATAAAGCAAGGGGCAAAAACCGTAACAAGTATAAATGATGTGCTTGAGGACTTATAATTTGTAATTGTCAAATTGTATATACGCCGAAATTTTGCGTCATTTTGTTTACTTTTTTCTGCATTTAATATATAATAATTACGAATATTTATGGGAGGCGAAAATATGCCAAAAGATAAAAAGAAAAAGAAGAAGCACATAGTGCTTAAGATTATTCTTTGGACAATGTTAGTTGGAATTTTAATATTAATTGGGTTGGGTGCAGGCTTTATATCTTCAATTATGAATGGAGCAGGTGCTTTATCAAAAGCGGATTTTGAAATCAATAAATTTACGACATATATATATGATAAAGATGGAAATGAATATACAACTATTAATAGTGGAGAAAATAGAACGTATGCATCTCTTTCAGAATGTTCTCCATATCTACCAAAAGCTTTCATTTCAATAGAAGATGAAAGGTTCGAAACACACTGTGGAATAGATATAAAAAGAACATTAGGTGCGACTGTGAAGTACGTACTTAGTAAACTTAAAATTGGAAAGGCTTCTTATGGTGGAAGTACTATTACACAGCAAGTTATAAAAAAAGTAACAGGCGAGGAAGACAGAGATGCCAAAAGAAAGATTAGAGAAATTGTTAGAGCTATACAACTAGAGAAATGGCTTTCAAAAGACCAAATCATAGAATTGTATATGAACCTTATTTATTTGGGAGAGGGCTCTTATGGCGTTGAAGCTGCGTCACGTGTTTATTTTGATAAAAATGCGAGTGATTTGAGCATAGCTGAATGTGCCCTTATAGGTGGCTTGGCACAAGCACCAGAAGGATACAATCCGTATAAATATCCAGAAAAAGCAAAAAACAGACAATTGTTGGTTTTGAAAAAAATGTACGAATGTGGATACATAAGTGAGAACGAATATGAAGAAGCAAAAAATGAAGAACTAGTGTACAAAAAAGGAAATATTGAGCTTGCATCTAGTAATTCATATTTTATAGATGCTGTTATAGAAAAAGTAATAGATGATTTACAAGAGGAAAAAGGCATCACACGTATTATGGCACAAAAAATGGTGTACAATAATGGATTAAAAATATACACAACGCTTGATCCAAAGGTGCAAGATGCGTTGGAAACAGTATATACAGATAATTCTTATTTTAAAAATGCAAAAGGTGAATATGACCCAGATTTACAATCTGCAATGGTAATTATAGACTATAAGAAAGGTAACATTGTTGGATTAATTGGTGGTGCAGGAGAAAAAACAACACTTAGAGGTCTTAACAGAGCAACACAATCAACTAGAGCACCTGGTTCGAACATTAAGCCTTTGGCAGTGTATGGCGCAGGACTTGAGAAAGGCGTTATGACAGCAGCTACAGTTTATGATGATGTACCAATAACATTAAAAGTTGGAAACAAGGTATGGACACCAACTAATTATGACAGACGTTATAGAGGACTTTCAAACATAAGGAAAGCAACTATGATTTCTATGAATATAGTAGCAGTAAAAGCATTCCAAGATGTTGGTGTTGACTATTCAATAGAATTTTTAAAGAAACTAGGAATTACAAGTTTGTCATCAAATGATAGATATCCGGCAGCTCTTGCTCTTGGCGGTTTGACTAATGGTATTTCACCAGTAGAGATGGCAGGAGCATATGGAACTATTGCAAATGGTGGAATATACATGGAGCCAAAAGTATACACAAAAGTTGTTGATAGATATGGTGAAGTTCTTTTAGAAAAGAGAAGTACAATTAGAGATGTAATGTCGAGAGAAAATGCATACATACTAACAAGCATGATGCAGGATGTTGTAACAGGTAGTGAGGGTACAGCTAGGGTTACAAAAATAAAAGATATTGATACAGCCGGAAAAACAGGAACAACAAGTGATTCTAAAGATCGTTGGTATAGTGCATTCACGCCATACTATGTTGGTTCTGTATGGGTTGGATATGATAAACAAAAAACAATAAGTACGAGTGTTAATCCATCTGCTAAGCTATGGAAAGCTGTTATGGAAAAAGTACATGATGGTCTACCTGCAGCAACATTTACAAAACCTAGTGGAGTTGTTCAGGTTGAAGTTTGTAGAGATTCTGGACTTCTTCCAACAGAGTTATGTAAGAAAGATAGACGAGGAAGTAGAGTATATACTGAATATTTTAATAGTAAAAATGGCACAATACCAACAGAGTATTGTACTACACATAAAGTTGTAGAAGTTTGTCCAGACTCATTTAAGTTAGCAAACCCTACATGTATAAGCAAAGTTGGAACTGTCGGAATAGTGTTTATTGATAGAAATTATCAAACACCTCCAAGCAGTTTGCCAGAAGATTACGAATACGAAGTTCCAAAAACATATTGTGAACTAGATATGCATTATTGTCCAAAAGACGAGAATGGCAATTATATAACATACGATACAAACTATAACTCTGGCGATGATGAGGAAGATGATGATACACCTTCATATTTACGTTGGCGTTGGAGAAATTATTAATTATAGGAGGTACAAATGATAAAGAAAGTTGGAATATTGACGGCTGGTGGAGATTGTCCAGGATTGAATGCAGTTGTAAGAGGCATTGTTAAAACGGCTGAATACAATGGCGTTGAGACATATGGTTTCTTAGAGGGATACAAGGGATTACTTGAGAATAGACTTATCAAATTAGACTCTTATGTTACATCTGGAATTCTTCGCAAAGGTGGTACAATATTAGGTTCTAATAATAAAACCAATACTTTTGCAATACCAGTGAAAAATGAAAAAGGTGAAGTTGCATATGTGGATAAATCATTTGAAATTGCTGACAGATTAAGAGATGAAGGATTTGATGCATTAATAGTTATTGGCGGGGATGGTTCTTTAAAGTCTGCTAGAGATTATATGAGAAGAGGCATAAATGTAATAGGAGTTCCAAAGACTATTGATAATGATGTACCATATACTGATGTGACATTTGGATTTAACACAGCAATGAACGTTGCAACAGAAGCGATTGATAGACTTCATACAACGGCTGAATCTCATGGAAGAATTATGATTTTGGAAGTTATGGGAAGATATGCTGGATGGATTGCATTAGAAGCTGGAATTGCGGGTGGAGCCGATACTGTATTAATTCCAGAAATACCATATGATTTAAATAAAGTTTTGGATAAGATAAACCAAAGAAGAAAAATGGGAAAAAACTTCAGCATTATTGTTGTTGCAGAGGGTGCTAAACCAAAAGAAGGCACAATCTCAATTAGAAAAACAGAAGAAAATGGTGCGGGATTAGATAGCGTAAAGTTAGGCGGAGCTGGAGAATATGTGGCTAGAGAGATTGAGAAGCTTGCAAACCAAGAAGCGAGAGCTACTAATCTTGGTTATGTACAACGTGGTGGAGACACAAGTCCTTATGATAGAATTTTGGCTACAGAATATGGTTCTATGGCAATGCAATTAGCTATAGATGAAAAGTTTGGTGAAATGGTTACGATGCTTAATGGTAAGTTAACACACGTTAGTTTAGATGATGTTGCTGGTAGAAATACAGAAACAGGTAGTAAATCGTCTAATTTGAAACTTGTTGATTTACAAAGCGATATTGTAAATACTGCACGTAGAGTTGGAATTTGTTTGGGAGATTAAAATGAAAGGTGAAGTTTTATGTACGTAAATGAAAATCTTGAAGAATTTAAGAATTACATTAAAGGCAGATATGTTGCTGTAATGGGTATGGGAGTCAGCAATACACCTCTAATTCGTTATTTGATGGATTTAGACGCGAATATAACGGTTTTTGATAGAAAGACAGAAGAAGAATTAGATAGAGCACTTTGCGAAGAATATATGCTTCAAGGCGTTAAATTTTCTCTTGGAGAAAATTATTTGGATAACTTGGTTGGATATGACATTATATTCCGTTCTCCAAGTATGCGACCAGATTTGCCACAAATAGAAAAAGAACTTGATAGAGGTGCTGTTCTTACATCTGAAATAGAAATGCTTATAGATTTATGCCCAGGAAAGATAATTGGAATAACAGGTAGCGATGGAAAAACTACTACAACTACTCTTATATATAATATGCTAAAAGAGGAAGGCTATAATTGTTATCTTGGTGGTAATATAGGTATTCCATTGTTTGCCAAAATAGATGAGATGAGACCTGATGATATTGTGGTACTTGAACTAAGCAGTTTTCAGTTGATGACACTTAAAAAGAGCCCAGATATAGCAGTAATTACTAATGTTTCTCCAAATCATTTGGATATTCATAAAGATTATAATGAGTACATAAACGCAAAGAGAAATATATATTTGTACCAAAACAGTAATGATTTGGTAGTATTAAATTATGACAATGATATTACAAGGGAATTTGCAGACACAGCTAAAGGAAAAGTAAGATTTTTCAGTGTAAATACAAGACTGGATGATGGTGTTATTTTGGATCAAAACATTATTAAAACATCTTCTGGTAAAATACGAACACAAATAATTGATATAAAAGACATTCTATTACTTGGAAGACATAACGTTGAAAATGCTTGTACAGCCATTGCAGCAGTGCAAGATTTAGTTAGCGTTGAGTCTATAATTAAAGTGCTAAAAACATTTAAAGGCGTGGAACATAGATGTGAGTTTGTACGTGAAATAAATGGAGCTAAATGGTACAATGACTCCATTGGTAGCAGCCCAACAAGAACAATTGCTGGATTGATTAGTTTTCCTAGCAAAGTTATATTGATCGCTGGAGGTTACGACAAACACTTAGATTATACAGAACTTGGCAAATATATTGTTGACCGTGCAAAAGCCGTTATCTTACTAGGGCAAACCAAGGAAAAAATTAAAACAGCCGTAGAAGAAGAGCTTGGTAAAAGATTTGGCGATAATAATTTGCCGATAAAAGAGTGCTTTTCTTTGGAAGAAGCAGTTAATGAGGCATATAAGTTAGCAAAAGATGGCGATTTAGTATTTTTCTCGCCAGCAAGTGCTAGTTTTGATATGTTTAAGAATTTTGAGGAACGTGGAAATAAGTACAAAGAATTAGTTTTAGCGCTTGACAAACATTAAATTTAAGTATATAATTTTAGGCGTTGACAAAAACTTTAGATTTTGTCGAAATTGAAGCGAAAATCATAAATAATAATAGATACCAAGGGCAAAAGGGAGGGAATTATAATGGCACAACCAAAAAGAAGATGGTCAAAAGCTAGAACAGGATTAAGAAGATCTACATGGAAAATTGAAAAACCAAATGTTGTAGAATGCTCACATTGTCATGAACCAGTAGAACCACACAGAGTATGCAAAAATTGCGGATACTACGATGGAAAAGAAGTTATAGCAAAGAAAGAAAAAGCAGCCAAATAGGCTGTTTTTTTTGTTGTATTATTACTAACAAAATTAGTATACATAAATTTTGCCAAAAACTTTGACTTTTACCAAAAATTATGATATAATTAACTCGTGTCTTGAGAAAGAACGTATTACGGAAGCTATGAATAAGGGGTGGTGAAATGTTTAAGGTTGGAGATAAAATTGTATATCCTATGCATGGAGCTGGTACAATTGAATCAATTGAAGAAAAAGAAATCTTAGGCGAAAAACAAAAATATTACATAATGAAGATGCCTGTCGGGGACATTAAAGTTATGGTGCCAACTAAGAACGCAGAGATGATCGGAGTTAGAGACGTTATTGCGAATGAAACTGCACAAGGTGTACTTGATGTTTTGGCTTCAGAGAATACAGATATGTCTACTAATTGGAACAAAAGATATAGAGATAATATGGAGAAGATGAAGAGCGGAGATATATACGAAGTTGCAGATGTTGTTAGAAATCTTTCTTTCAAACAAAAAGAAAAGGGATTAGCAACAGGTGAAAAGAAGATGCTATCGAATGCAAAGCAAATTTTGATTAGTGAATTAGTTTTAGCAGAAGCAACTGATAAAGAGAATGTAGAAAAAATGGTAAACGAGAAGATTGATGCTTCATTTGAACTATATAAGAATAACAAGTAATACGAAAAAAGGCCGCTAGTTTGACTAGTGGTCTTTTTGTATGCTTGAAATGTAAATAAAGACAAATTAATAGTAATTTATGCAAATAATATCATATAATGTCAAAATGTGCAAGATGATAAGAAAATATAATTCTTGACAAGTAATTACTATAAATGTAAAATAGAATAGTAATGAAAAATATATTATTTTTTAGATTTTATGAGGTTTGAATACGGCCAACAAAAAACGTATTCATGATAATATATTGAACATTGAAAATTTAATAGGGGGTGGACGATATTTTTACACAAGAAATGATTGTCCCTTCAATTATTATCTTTTTGGTGACAGCAGCACTTTCAGGTTTAGTATTCTTTTTGATATCTAAATCTAGAGAGAAAAAAGGTTTATCAAAATTGAAAAATGCTGAAATTGAGGCAAAAAAGATTGTTGATGAAGCAAAGAAGGAAGCTGAAGCAGAGAAAAAAGAAAAAGTTATTCTTGCTAAAGAAGAAATTCAAAAAGAAAAGGCTGAGTTAGACCAAGAGATAAAAGAGAGAAGGGCAGAAGCGCAAAGACAAGAAAAAAGATTAATGCAAAAAGAGGAAACATTAGACAAAAAAATGGACAACATCGAAAAGAAAGAAGTCCAAATAGCAGAAAAAGTAAATGAGTTGGAAAGAGAAAGAGCAGAGCTAGACAACTTTAAGCAAAAACAAATTGAGCAATTGGAAAGAATTGCTGGTCTTTCGAGAGAAGACGCAAAACAATATTTACTTGCTACGTTAAAAGAAACATTAACTCATGATTCTGCTGTTATGATTAGAGATATAGAGTCTAAGGCAAAAGACGAAGCAAACAAGAAGGCTAAAGAGATTATTACTTATGCCGTTCAAAAATGTGCTGCAGACCATACTTCTGAAACAACAGTATCTGTAGTACCTCTTCCAAGCGACGATATGAAAGGAAGAATTATCGGTAGAGAAGGTAGAAATATCAAGACATTAGAAACATTAACTGGTATAGACTTGATTATTGATGATACACCAGAAGCAGTTATCATTTCTGGCTTTGATCCAATTAGGAGAGAAGTTGCACGTATAGCTCTTGAGAAACTTGTTACGGATGGAAGAATTCATCCTGCAAGAATTGAAGAGATGGTTGAAAAAGCTAAAGTAGAGCTTGAAAACACAATTAAAGAAGAGGGAGAACGTGCATCAATAGAGACTGGAGTAATAGGATTGCATCCAGACATTATTAAATTAATTGGTAAATTGAAGTATAGAACAAGTTACGGACAAAATGTTTTGAATCATTCGATAGAAGTTTCACAGCTTGCTGGAATTATGGCGGAAGAGTTAGGTTTTGATTCTAAACTTGCAAAACGTGCAGGTTTACTTCATGATATAGGTAAGTCTATAGACCATGAGATGGAAGGTACACATGTTGAGATTGGTGTCGATATCTTAAAGAAATATAAAGAGAGCGACGTTGTTATCAACGCAGTACAAGCACATCATGGTGATGTGGAACCACAAACAATGGAAGCTATATTAATACAAGCAGCTGATGCAATTTCTGCTTCAAGGCCTGGTGCAAGAAGAGAAACACTAGAAACATATATAAAGAGACTTGAAAAACTTGAAGAGATAGCTACTTCATTTGATGGTGTTGAAAAATCATTTGCAATACAAGCAGGAAGAGAAGTTAGAATAATAGTAAAACCTGAAAATGTAAATGATGATCAGATGACGGTAATGGCTAGAGACATTGCAAAGAGAATTGAAGACGAGATGGATTATCCAGGACAAATAAAAGTTAATGTTGTAAGAGAAACAAGAGCAATAGAGTACGCAAAATAAAATGTAAAAGGTAGCTATAAAAGGCTACCTTTTTTGTGTGTTGTTTTTTGCATGGAAATGTGTTAACATTACATTTGTGATAGGAGGATGCTTATGAATATTTTAGTTATAGGAGATCTTGTTGGTAAGGTTGGCGTTGAGATGTTTTCAAAAAATATCTCTTCTTTGAAAGAAAAGTATAATGTAGACTTTACAATAGTAAACGGAGAAAATAGTGCCGATGGAATGGGAATTACGAAAAATATATTAACAGAGTTGTACGCAAGAGGTGCAGATGTTGTTACGATGGGTAATCACACTTGGGGTAAAAAAGATATATTCAGTTTTATTGAGGATGAAACGCGTCTTGTTAGACCAGCTAACTATGCAGAAGGGATAGTTGGAAAAGGTTCAACTGTTGTAGATGCGGCTGGTAAAAAAATAGGAGTTATAAATCTAATCGGTAGAGTTAACATGGGTGGAAGTTATGAAAATCCTTTTACTGGTGCAGATAAAGAAATTGATAAAATTAAGGCGCAAGGTGCCGAGATAATTGTAATAGACTTTCATGCTGAAGCAACGGCCGAAAAAATCGCATTGGGATACTATTTGAAAGACAAAGCAACAGTTGTATTTGGAACTCATACACACGTTCAAACAGCTGATGAAAAGATTTATGATACAGGTATGGGGTATATTACTGATGTAGGCATGACAGGACCTTCGGATTCAATTATCGGCATGGATGTGAAAGCTGCCTTAAAAAGATTTTTAACTCAAATGCCAGAGCGTTATAGTTGTGCTATAGGAAAAGGAATGCTTAATGGTGTTGTATTTGAAATTGACGATAAAAATAATAAAGTAAAGAATATTACAAGAATAAATATTAAACAGTAGAAATATAGCATTTTTTGTAGACCGATTCTTTAATAAAATGGAAGAAATTACTAGTATTTTACCAAGAATGATATATAATTATAATTGTAGATTTACTAAATTATATATTTAAGGAGGCATAAAATGGATATTTTAAAAATTTCAACAAAATCAAATCCAAATTCAGTAGCAGGAGCTATAGCAGGATTAATCAAAGAAAAGGGAAAAGCGGAAATGCAAGCTATTGGTGCTGGTGCAATCAATCAAGCAATAAAGGCTGTTGCTATTGCTAGAGGATTTGTGGCACCATCTGGTGTAGATTTAATTTGTATTCCGGCATTTACGGAAGTTAAAATAGAAGATGAAGATAGAACTGGTATAAGATTGGTGGTTGAACCAAGATAAAAGTGTTGACAAAAACTATCATATTATGCTAAAATACAAAACAGGCTTGCTTCTTTTGTTTTGAACAACAATAGAGCAAGCCTGTTAATTTTGTGTCCGGAGGTGCTAATATGAGTTATAGTGAAGAAGAGTACTTACGTGAAAAGCAAAAACTAAAGAAGACAAGACAATATATTGAAACCGAAATTAAAGAAAGTGAAGAGAGACTAGAACGTGGTTTTGAAGATTATGATTTTGATGATTATGCGGATGACTACATGAAAGCAGCCCTAAAAGATAAGTTCACTCAAAGAATTAAAAATTTACAAAAGGTAAAAGACAAACCGTATTTTGCAAGAGTAGATTTTGTTGAGGACGGAACAACTAATAGGGATGCTTTTTATTTGGGAAAAACATTTGTAACAGACCATGAGACGCTAGAGCAGGTCGTCGTTGACTGGCGTGCACCAATAGCTGATTTATATTATGAAGGAAGGCTTGGTAATGCTGAATACGACTGCCCAGAAGGAATTATAAAAGGTGAGATAAAATTAAAGAGGCAGTATTTCTTTAAAGACAATGGTGAACTTCAAGACTTAATGGATATAGATATAACAACAAATGATGAAATGTTGCAACCATTTTTAGCTGCTAACTCAGATACTAGATTAAAGAATATTGTTGCTACAATTCAAGCAGAACAAAATAAAATAATTCGTGCTGATATGTGGAAACCACTTGTTGTGCAGGGAGTTGCAGGAAGCGGAAAAACGACTATAGCACTTCATAGAATAGCATATTTGATATACAATTATGATAAGAGATTTTATCCAGAAGAATTTTTAATAATAGCACCAAATAAATTCTTTTTAAATTACATTTCAAATGTACTTCCAGATTTGGGCGTAGAAAGAGTTTCGCAAATGACTTATGAAGAAATTGCGTTTGAGGTAATTGGTAGAGAGTTTAATATTGAAGATCCAAATTTAAAGCTAAGTTTTATGATTGATAATAATAAGACAGATAAGGAAAAGAAACTTGCTGAAATTATAGAAAGAACATCCATAATTAAATCATCTGTCAGATTTAAAAATATGATTGATGAGTATATATATGAAATAGAAAAAACGTTTATTCCAGAGCAAGACTTTATAATTAATGACCACACTTTTATGGATAAGAATAAACTTAGATATTTATTCTTAGTAGAATATGCAAATTTACCTTTATGTAGAAGAGTTGAGGAACTTACGAAGCATTTGCACAACTCAGTAATTATGCAGAGTGGAGAACTTATAAAAGAGTACGAAGAAGAATGTAATTATCAAATTTCTAAGGCTAAATTCAAATTTGCAGATGATATTTCTACCCAACAAAATGAAATACGTAGAATATATGACGAGCGTGACGAAAAAATAAAAGCAATAACAAAGGATGCTAAGAAGAAAGTTCAACAATTCTTTAAAGAGAATAAAGTGCTAGAGCCATTACAATACTACAAAGATTTTTTAAACAATTACCTAGAAATAATTGCCAAAAATCGATTGAGTGATGACGAGATAAAATATATTAAAAATGAGTTTCACAATCAACAAAAGAACGAAAAAATAGAAATGGAAGATATAGCTCCGCTAATGTATTTGAAATATAAAATACATGGAATTAAAACAAAGTTTGAGCTTAAACATATAGTAGTAGATGAAGCACAAGATTTTAGTGAGTTTCAGTTTTATGTGTTTAAGCAAATTGTAAAAAGTAATTCATTAACAATATTAGGAGATTTAGCTCAAGGTATTTATTATTATCGTGGTACTCAAAATTGGCAAAAAACGATGAGCATAGTTTTTGGACCAGATACAGATTTAGAGTATTTAACTTTAAAGAAAACATACAGAACTACTGAAGAAATAATGAATACAGCAAATAAAGTAATATCACATCTAATAGAAAAATTGAATTGTTCGCTTGGTGAACCTGTAATGAAAAATGGTGCACCAGTTACAATAAAACAATTCGAAAATGAAGACAAGATGGTGGAACAAATAATTAGCAGGCTAACTGAGTTTGAAAGAAAAGATTTCAAAAATATTGCATTGATTTGTAAAACAGTTGAAGACTGCGAAAGATTATATAAAAAATTAGAAAGGGAAGACGTACATATAATTAGTGATAAAGATAATGAATATAGTGGCGGAATAAACATAGTGCCATCATATTTATCAAAGGGATTAGAGTTTGATGCAGTTATAATCACAAATGCAGATATATACAATTATACAGATTCGGAAGTCGATACAAAGCTTCTATATGTATGTATTACGAGAGCGATGAATACACTTGATATATACCATGTAAATGAACTTACAAAACTACTAAAGTAATAAGTGCTTAGACGACTTAAATAATCTTGTTGACGAGATATAAGTGATAATATATAATTTTCCTTGAGGAGGGAAAATTATGGAGATAAATGTTGTTGCATCTACTAAATTAGGGCATATTTCTTCAAAAGAAGAAGTACTTGAACTCGCAGGAAAAATGTCAAATATTTGCTATACAAAGAGAACAGCTGAAGATATTTTTAATGAAGATTCAAATATTTCTATCAACAGGGCAAAAGGTGTTATAAAGAATGGACATCATAGTGTTTCTGAGCATCCAAGATATAATTATGTAATATCAGATATTCCCAAAATATTAGCAATGGTGTTAAATAATGAGGGAGTATATACAACATCAGAAAAATCTGCAAGATATACAAAAATGAAACCGACTGCAGAAGAACAAGAAAAATATAATAAATGGTTACAAATCTTTTCAGATAAAATAAAAGAGGAGTATGAAGAAAAATTTGTATTATACAATACAAAATTTCCTCCAAAAAAGAAAACACCGGAAGAAGCGGCAAAGATACAAATTGAAAAATTGGCTCAAGAAAATGCAAGGTATATGCTTAGTGTGTTTACACCAACAATACTTGGACATTCAATTGATGCAAGACAACTTTCATATATACGTATTTGGTTTGAAAACTTTATTCAGAATGCAGAAGATACAATGTTTAATAAAATGTTAAAACCATATATGAGCGAATTTGTGGAAAAGACGCGTGAGCAGGCAATTGATGAGATTGAAGACAAGAAAAATAGAACAATATCAATGTTTGACTCTCGAGAAAGTAGGCAAGAATTTTTCAATGAGTGTTATTCTATTAATTATAAGGGCTCATTTGCAGAATTGGCACAAGCGCAACGACACAGAACGCTTAGATACACAATGAAATTTTTGAAAGAACCAGAATTTTATGTTCCACTAATAATTAGAAATAATGAAAAATTAGTAGACGAATGGCTAAGTGATATTAGTTCGTTAGTAGATAGATTTCCACAAGGAATGCTTGTTATGATAAATGAGCGTGGAACTTATGAAGATTTTATACAAAAATGTAGTGAAAGATTGTGCGGGTGTGCACAGCTTGAGATAGCACTTCAAACTAAAAAGACACTTGATAAATATATAGAAAATGTAAAAGAAACCAATAAAGAAGTGTATGATATTTTACTACCATATAGTAGAGGCGCGAGATGTATGAACGGCTGGCACTGCGCAGCACCTTGCGTATGGGGAGCAAAAGAAACTTTTACAAGGAAAGTATAAAATCAACAGAAAAATGAACAATTTTCCGGCAGCCACTTTTTCGTTCAAAAATGAACAGATTTCCGGCAGCCACTTTTTCGTTCATTTTTGAACGAAAAAGTGGCTGCCGGAAATCTGTTCATTTTCACTAAGAAAAGTAAATTATTTTATTATTTCTAAAATATTTTTCAAATAATCTTTTCAGAAATTCTTCTGCTTTATCACGTACATCTTGTTTATAGCAGTATTTACCTTTTCCTCTTCCTGTCATTAATTCGGGGTTGTACAAATCAATTGCATTTGGAAATGCTTCGGAATTTATAGCCCTATGAATATAACTATATGTCATTAAAATCACTTCGAAAAAAACTTTTTCCTTAACCTTTGCTGATAAAGTTTCACTTAAAGTCTTAAATAAGTCTTCATATAAGTTCTCCCAGTTTTCAACTAAAACTACAGGAGCTATTAATATACCAATAGGATAGTCAGCATCAGCAAGTCTGTTTATTGCTTTAATTCTGTTTTCAAGAGACGATGTCCCAAATTCAATTTTTCTTATTATTTCTTCTGGATTTACACTCATTCTTATAATGCATTTTCTATTATGATTTAAATTTAACAGTGGTTCAATCATATCAAATTTAGTGGGAAATGTAATTAATCCATTTTTACTTTTTGCAAAGTTTTCTATTGTCCAAGGCAGATTGTTTGTTATTGTATTTTCTAGAATCAAATCGCTATTACTGCCTATTTCAAAAGTTAAACTTTTGGATGAATTGTTTGCAGTTTTTATTATTTTATCAAGCATTTCTTCGCGATTTACAAATAACCTTAGGTAGGCACATTTATTATAATTACAAACAAGATAACAATATAGACACATTGCCGTGCAACCAGAAGATGTATAAGGAACTAGATAATCAGACACTTTATTATTTTTGACAAATTTATGAGTTTTTCTGATTCCAATAATCAGATTTTTCTTCATTTGAGGAAATTCAGAATTGGACTTAGAACGCATTTCAGGAATGTTATTGTGATTGTCAATAATATACATTGGAATTTTAAGTTCAAAATACTTTTTTATTAGTTCTTTTCCAAGTGGGTAGTTTATAACATTATTTTCATAATATATTTCATTTGGAACAAACATGATTACTCCTTTTTCATTTTAGGTTTAGAAAGTAACGCCGCTAAGAAACCAAAAACTATTGCGGCAGCAACTCCAGCTGCTGTTGCTTTTATTCCGCCAGTAAACACACCTAATAAACCAGCTTGATCAACTTCTTTCATTACCCCTTTACCAAGAGAGTATCCAAATCCTGTAAGTGGAACTGTAGCACCACTTCCAGCTAAATCTACTAATGGCTGATATAAGCCAAGACCTGTTAGAATAACTCCAACAGTAACGAACAAAACGAGAATACGTGCAGAAGTTAATTTTGTTTTATCAATTAATATTTGACCGATAACACAAATTGCACCGCCAATTACAAAGCACCAAACATATTTCATAATATCCATTTAATTGCTCCTTTCAATAAAGCTATACATATATATTTTTACAAAAAATGTAGGTTTGATACGGAAATTTAAAAATTTGTTTTGAAAACTTTATGTGAAATATATTGACAATGATTTAATGTAAATGTATAAACACTAAGGGGAGGATTGATATAAATGAAAAAAGTACTAATAACCATATTGGCACTAATTACGGTTTTTTCGCTAGTAGGATGTAATAACAATAAAAATGAAAACGAAAATGAACTTGATGTAAAAATTGAAGAAAAGAACGATACTAACAAAGAGAGTAGGGAGCTTCCTATTCAATATAAAGAGTATATAGATGAATTTAAGAAGTATATGTTTAACTATCAATATGCAGAAGATGAAAATATTACTGATAAGATGGATATTTCATATTTATATATATACGATGAGAATATAGCGGAGACTAATTGTAAATATGCATTGATTGACTTGAACAATGATGGTGTAAAAGAATTACTGATGTATGTTGATTCTGAAAATAAAGATTACGAAAATATAATATATGATATATATACAATTGTTGATAATAAACTTGTACATGTGTTATCAAGCGCGGAAAGAGATAGATATATGTTGTACAATGATGGAATTATATATGAAGAAGGAGCTTCAAGTGCATTTGAATCAATAGAAGCATATTATAAATTAGGCACAAACGGAAAATTAAACCTTGTCGAACAATATGAAACGAGTGACAGACCAGAAGAAGAATATACTATAACTAAAACAACTATTGTAAATGAAGAAAGAGTATCTCAAACTGTTTCTGAAGAGGAGCTTGAGAAGGCTAGAAACGAATATACAAGGCAGGATGTTGAATTATATTCAATATAAGGTGGGTTTTGTACACAATTAAAAAGATAATTTAATGGCGTGTAAAAGCGGTCAAAAAAGGCGGAGAATTAAAGATTTTCTGCCTTTTTGCTTACTGAATTATAGCAAAACAAAAAGATTACACTTGCTTAATTATTGTAAAATAAATATAATTGTATTGTATCTTTTAAGGAGGAGTATATGGAAAAACAAATAAATAAGAAACAAACTTTTATGGCTGGAGTACTTACTATTGCTATTGCACAGATTTTGATTAAAATTTTAGGACTAATTTATAGACTTGTAATTACAAACATTCCTTATTTTGGCGACGAAGGAAATGGCTTGTATGGTGCAGGATTTCAAATATATATGTTGATATTATCAATTGCAACTACTGGTATACCAGGAGCAATTGCAAAATTGGTTTCAGAAAAAAGAGCTTTAGGCAAACCACGAGAGGCACATCAGATATTTAGAGTTGCTTTTGCGTTATTTGCGGTCATTGGGTTTATAGGATCTTTAATTTTATTTGCTAATGCTAGATACATTGCTACTACTTTGATTGGAAATTCACAAGTTGAAGGTGTACTGGTTGCTTTGTCACCATCAATATTTTTCGTTGCAATATCGGCTGTAATAAGAGGATATTTTAACGGAATGTATAACATGAAGGCCAGTTCTAATTCACAAGTTATAGAACAAATATTTAAGAGTTTATTAACAATAGTAATAGTATTATCACTGTATTTTATGCTTCCTCAAGTTGGAAAGCTAGCTAATATATTTAATGTGACAGAAGAAAGCGTAACATCGGTTATGGCTGCTGGTGCCAACTTGGCTTCAACAATAGCAGCAGCAATAGGATTTATATACTTGTATATATTTTACACGAGACGTAAGAAAGAAATTTGGAAGGACATTGCTAATGCAAAGGAAGATTATCACAAAGAAAATGTAAAGAAGGTTATAAAAACTATACTTTGCTTATCCATTCCAATGTCACTCGCTTCAATTGTTTCGGCACTTAATAGAAATGTTGATACATTTACAGTAATAAGGGGACTAAAAATAGCTCTTGAAACAAGTGGGTTAACTGTTGAACGAATATCAGCAGAAGCAACAAGATTATATGGAATATTGTCTGGTAAAGTTGATATGCTAATTGGACTACCGTTGTCGTTAAACATAGCATTTGCAACAGCTCTTGTTCCAGCAGTTTCAGAAGCATTAGCAGTAGGAGAGAAAGACAGAGCCGTAAAAAGAATTTCATTTTCACTTAGAACTAGTATGTTAATTGCACTTCCATGTGCTGTAGGACTTTGCGTCTTAGCAGAACCAATATTAAAACTATTGTTTCCTGGTGCATATGCGCCAGAGGCAACGCTGTTATTACAGATAAGTGCATTTACAATTGTATTTTCAGTTTTAAACCAAACAATAAATGGAGCATTACAAGGAATTGGAAAAGTGTTTGTGCCAGCATTAACACTTGCAGCAGGTGCTACATTAAAACTAATATTAAATCTAGTTTTGATTCCTATTCCATCAATAGGTGTTAATGGCGCTGCGATTGGTTCGGTATCATGCCATTTGATTGCTACGATAATCGGATATAGTGTTTTAAGAAGAAAGGTTAAGTTAGAATTAACGAAAGAAAATTTTGTTATAAAGCCAGTACTTGCAACTGCACTAATGGCAATAAGCGCAATTGTAGCAGAAAAAGTATTGCCATATATAATTGGAAGTTCAAAAATTGTTACTATACTATCAATATTAGTTGCAGTTATTGTATATTTATTATCATTAATTTTGATGAAAGTATTTAGAGAAGAAGACTATCAAATGCTTCCATATGGAACAAAAATATATAAATTCTTTCAAAAAGTAAAACTTGTAAAATAAGTTCTAGTGAATGAGTTATTGATGAATAGATTTTGATAAAATGAACAAATTTCAGGCAGCCACTTTTTCGTTCATTTTTGTATGCTTTTTTCGGTAAATAGCTTTCCGCAATGAAAAATGAACGAAAAAGTGGCTGCCTGAAATCTGTTCATGGACTGCCGAAAAAATGTCCGCATATAAAAAATCTATACTTCTATGCTAACTGCATGTGCTATTCCTGAGATGGATTCTTTTTGCTGTGCAGTTGTTGGACTCATGAGTGCTCCTGTTGCAATTAGGAGTACTCTTTTTATTTTCTTTGATTGTAATTGATTATATACATATCCGCAAAATGTTGATGCGCAACAACCGCATCCACTTCCACCAGAGTGTGTGTCTTGTTCGCTTTTGTCAAATATTAGTACACCACAGTCATTGTAATTATTTTTAATGTTATATCCTCTTGTTTCCATTAATTCTATTACAATTTCTTTTCCTATGTGACCGAGGTCACCAGTTAAAATAAGGTCATAATAACTTGGACCTCTACCAGTATCTTGAAAATGTTGATACATTGTATCTATTGCACTTGGCGCCATTGCAGCTCCCATGTTATTTGCATCTTTTATTCCCATATCTACAATTTTTCCAGTCGTTACATGAGTTATAAATGGTCCTTGACCATCTTTAGATAAAACTGCAGCACCCTCACCAATTACGGTCCATTGAGCCGATGGCGGACGTTGGTTACCAAGTTCTAGTGGAAATCTAAATTGCTTTTCAGCACTGCAAAAATGGCTTGAAGTAGAACATACAACGTTTGTGGCAAAGCCTCCATCAATAAGCATGGAACCTAAACTAAGTCCTTCAACGAAGGTTGAGCAAGCGCCGAATAAGCCAAAGAAAGGTATGTTTGTTTCTCTAGAGCCAAAGCACGAAGGTGTACACTGATTTATTAAATCTCCTGCAAAAAGATAATCGATATCTTCGTTACTCAGGCGTGTCTTGCTTATGCAATTACTTACACCTTCTTTTACCATCTTTGTTTCAGCTTTTTCCCAAGTTGATTCTCCCCAGTATTCATCTTCCAAAATTGTGTCAAAAAATTTGCCTAATGGTCCGGCGCCTTCTTTTGGCCCTACAATTGAATATGTTGATACAATTGATGGAGGAGATGATAGTTTTACAGTTTGCTTTCCTATTTTTTTATCTGTCATATTAATATCCTCTCTTTACTTAAATAAATAGTATAATAGACCAACTACAATAGAAGTACTGATTCCATATACTAAAACTGGTCCCGCAACTTGGAATAGCTTTGCACCAACACCTAGCACTAGACCTTCACTTTTAAATTCGATAGCAGGTGATGCAATTGAGTTGGCAAAGCCGGTTATTGGAACTATTGAACCAGCACCTGCAAATTTTCCTATACGATTGTACACGTTTATTGATGTTAAAAAAATGCCTATGAATATTAAAGCAATACTTGTTGTTGAAGAAACAGTATCTTTATCTAATCCTCTTGAAGTTAAATAGTCTGCTATGAATTGACCTATTAAGCAAATTATTCCACCAACAACAAATGCTTTTAGAATGTTTAGCCAAATCGGAGAATTAGGAGTTTTTTCATCAACATATTTCTGATAATCTGCTTTTGTTTCAATTGATTTCATTCTAATGAGTCGTCCTTTCTGTATCAATTTTAAAAGATATTTTTGTATCTGCAATGTATTCTTTTACACTGTTATTTTCCACATTACAGCAAAGTGAGACAACTTCAACTTTAAATATGTGGTCTATAGACTTACTAGTTTCATATAACGCAGTTTGAATCGCATCGTCAAATGAAACGTTTGATACTCCTTGAATACACAAAGTTTTTGTTACTGCCATAAAAACACCTCCATACGATAATATTTTTAACTTGTTTTACAAAAAATATGCAAATATGATATAATATTTTTGAGGTTGATTATATGTTTGATATAAAAGAAGAATTGAAAAAATTGCCAGAAAAACCAGGCGTTTATATAATGAAAGATAAGGATGACAACATACTTTATGTAGGAAAAGCAGTCATTCTTAAAAATCGTGTTCGTCAATATTTTCAAAAAACAAATAAAACGGAACGAATAAAAAAGATGGTTTCACAAATAGACCATTTTGAGTATATAGTTGTGGATTCGGAAATGGAAGCACTTATATTGGAATGTAACTTGATAAAGCTTCATAAACCAAAGTATAACGTTTTACTAAAAGATGATAAAATGTATCCTTACATTAAGATAACTATAAATGAGGACTTTCCGACTGTAAGGATCACACGAAAAAAATTAAATGATGGTGCAAAATACTATGGACCATACACTAACGCTTATGCTACAAAAGAAACCGTTGATTTTCTTAATAAAGTATATTTACTAAAACAATGTAGAAAAATTTTTACTAAGAAAGAAACACCTTGTCTAAATTATCATATAAAAAAATGCATGGGGATTTGTGCAGGGAATGTGACTAAAGAAGAGTACAGAAAGATAATCAATCAAGTGATGGCTGTTTTAGATGGTAAAGCAGAAGAACTTATAAAGCAAATAAAAGCTGAAATGGTAGAAGCCTCTAATAATTTACAATTTGAAAAGGCTGCGGATTTAAGAGATAAAATTTCTAGTCTTCAAAACTTACTTCAAAGGCAGAAGATGGATAATATTTCTGAAAATGATTTAGATGTAATAGGAATTGTAAAGCGTTTGGACAGGGCTTCAATAGAAATATTTAATATACGTAATAGTAAAATGATAGGTGGACAAAACTTCATATTAAAAGATGTTGGAGAAGAAACAGAAGAAGAGCTCTTAGTAACCTTTATTAAGCAATACTATAATTCGGATAATGTTCCGAACAAGATTATGTTTAAGCAGAATCTTAACGAAGAAGAGTTAATAAAAGAATTTTTAATACAAATTAGCGGAAGAAAAAATGTGGAGTTTAAGATTCCTAAAAAAGGTGAAAAGCTCAAACTTATTGATATGGCTGAGAGAAATGCGACTATTTCTTTAGAAAATAAGACAGACATAGTTGAAAATGAGAATGTACTCTTAGAATTGAAACAAGTACTGGATTTAAACAAACTTCCTAAGAGAATAGAAAGCTATGATATTTCAAATATATCAGGAACTAATACCGTTGCAGGAATTGTAGTTTTCGAGAATGGAAAACCAAAGAAAAACGAGTACAGGAAAATTAAGATTAAAACAGTTATCGGGCAAGATGACGTTGCATGTATGAAAGAAACTTTGAGAAGAAGACTCAAATATGTAGTAAATAAAGATTTAGAAAAAAATCCTTTTGGACCTGAACCAGATTTAATACTCATGGATGGCGGTATCACACAAATACGCGCCGCAAAAGAGATTGTTCGAGAATATAACTTAACTATACCCGTTTACGGAATGGTAAAGAACGATAAGCACAGAACAAGAGCCTTGATGAATGAAGAGGGTGAAGAATATTTAATATCAGATAAGCCAACTTTATTCAACTTTGTGACATTTTTGCAAGATGAAGTCCATAAAACTGCTATTGAATATCATAGAAAACTTAGAGAAAAAGAAATAACTAAGTCGGAACTTGATACTATAGAAGGTATAGGAGAAAAAAGAAAGCAGGCATTGCTAAAAAAATTCAAATCAGTTGAAAAAATTAAAGCGGCAACTATCGAGGAATTATGCGAAGTAGATGGAATAACAGAAAAAATTGCAAAAAATATAAAAAATATGCTTGACGAACGGGTAGACATAATGTAAAATATATGTGTATTCATTTGTGAATATATGCCTAATTTTGATTAAAAGGAGGAAAGCTATATGCGGCTCAGTGACAAGGCGATGATGCCAACGGACTCAAAAATTGTCTTTTTAGATACCTCGGCTATATTGTCTAATTCAAACTACCTGAGACGTAACAGTACTTACATTGTTACAACCGGCGTTATGCAAGAACTTCAAGGTTTGTCATATGCCGAAGAACCTGTTGGTGGAATTGCGCAGTGTGAGTATGAACGATTGAGAGAACTTCTGGCAGCTGGAGACAAAGGCGTGTATCTATTTCGCTCAAGAGTACGCGAAAGTACAGAAATTTCTGAACTTAGCAATGTAGATAGAAACATAATCGACTGTGCAAAATGTTTTAAAGACGCTATGATTTTGTCAGCAGACACGGCATTGTGCAGAATGGCAGAAAGTTTTGGAATACCCACTTGTAAAATAAGAACACGTGATACAAATATAGTAGTTGCATAGCATAAAAGAGTAAGCATTTAAAATGCTTACTCTTTTTGTTTTTGGTTGTTAAATAAACGTAAGCAAATGCCTATAATAAGTAGTGTTGTGAGTATGACTAAAAACAGATTGCCACTCTGGGCTGCTGGATACGTATTTGAAAAACTGTAACTAAATGTTTCGACGACGTCCCAATTAAAGAAATTTGTATATTTCATAATTAGATATGAATAAATGCTGGCAAATGCACCGTGTAAAAATTTCCCTAGAAAATAAGGCTTCATAGAGATGTCTGTGTCTGCAACAATGCTACAAGTTTGCATGTGAACTGAAAAGCCACCAAATCCAAGTATAAATGCAATAACAGATAAAAGTTTTATGTACGTAATAGTGTTAAGGCTTGATAATTCTTTTACGCCACTAGTTACTTCAAGGATACCTTTTAATATGCCACTAGAACATACAAGAGGAATATCAAACACTGTTAAAAAACGTTCAATGAAAAGCTTTAAATAACTTAATATTCCTGTGTTTTCAAAAACTTCTCCCAAAACGGCAAAAAAGACTATATATCCACATATAAGAAGGAGAGTATTAACACTACTTTTTATAGACTCACCCATTAATGCACCTAAGTTACGTAGTCGAAATATGGCTTTTTTGTTGGCAGAATTAGACTTTTGTGCTATAATATTCGAAGATGAACTATTTTTATGGTAGTTTTTAAATAATAAACCTACTGTAATTGCAGCTAAAAAGTGAGTTAACAATAACATTAATCCTATTCGGCTATTACCAAACATACTTACTCCGACAGAACCTACAATAAATAGAGGGCCGGAGGTATTACAGAAAGCTAGCAAACGTTCAGCTTCTGTTTTGGTGCATAATTTTTGTTCACGTAGGCTACTTACAATCTTTGCACCAACTGGGTAGCCAGAACTTAATCCCATGGCTAATGCAAAAGCCCCGCATCCAGGGATGTTGAATAAAGGTCTCATTATCGGTTCAAGCATTTTACCAATAAGCTCGAGAAAATTAGTTCTTTTAATAAGCTCAATCCCTATTAGAAAAGGAAAAAGCGATGGAACGACATTGTTAACCCATAACATAAAAGCTTTGTGAGCACTGTTAAATGAAGACTTTGAAAAAACAACAAGCAAAATCAAAAATATAAATATCAAGCAAGGAAAGAAGTAGCGTTTTATTCTTATGACTTGCACATTAATTTTACTATTTGGAAGTGCAATAAAAGCTAGGCATAAAATTATAAATAATAAAAAATATAACATGGTATCACCTAGTTAATATATATGAAGAAAGGACAAAAGTATGATTATTTCTAAAGATTGGAAAGATTATGAAATCTTGGATATGGCAAATGGAGAGAAGCTTGAAAGATGGGGAAATATTATTTTAATAAGGCCCGATCCACAAATAATTTGGAGTAACAAGTCAAAACCAGAATTATGGAAAAAAGCTAACGCGCATTACCACAGAAGTAAAACGGGTGGTGGCGAATGGGAATACATTAAAAATGTTCCAGAAAGTTGGCAAATAAGATATAAAGATTTAACATTCAACTTAAAGCCGATGGGATTTAAGCATACGGGTCTGTTCCCAGAACAAGCAGTTAATTGGGACTTTATGATTAATAAAATTAGAAATGCTGGAAGAGAGATAAAAGTATTAAACCTTTTTGCATATACAGGGGGTGCAACAGTTGCTTGCAGTTATGCTGGTGCATCTGTATGCCATGTTGACTCATCAAAAGGGATGACATTGTGGGCAAAAGAAAATGTTGCATCATCTGGTTTGTCAGAGAGACCAATAAGATTTATAATAGATGATGTTATTAAATTTGTACAAAGAGAAATAAGAAGAGGAAATAAATATGATGCAATAGTAATGGACCCTCCATCTTATGGTAGAGGTGCAAATGGCGAAGTTTGGAATATAGAAGAAAGTTTATATACTTTAGTAGAGTTGTGTACGAAAGTATTGTCAGATAAACCACTATTCTTTATTATAAACTCATATACAACAGGTTTGGCACCTACAATACTTGCAAATATACTTAGCTTAACGATAAAGAAAGATGGAAAAATATCATGTGGAGAAATAGGCTTACCAATGAAAGATAGTAAGTTGATACTTCCTTGTGGAATATATGGAAGGTGGGAAGAGTAGAAAGCATGAACAAACTAAACGTGTTGTATGAAGACAATCACATTATTGTTGTGGAAAAGCCTGTAAATGTTCCGTCACAAGGTGACAATACTGGTGACATAGATATGATAGCACTGGTAAAAGAGTATATAAAAGAAAAATATAAAAAGCCAGGTAATGTTTATGTTGGTTTAGTACACAGACTAGATAGACCTGTTGGTGGAATAATGGTGTTTGCAAAAACCTCAAAGGCAGCTAGTAGATTATCTGAAAGTATTAGAGTTAAAGACTTTCAAAAAACATATTTGGCAGTAGTGAATGGAACATTTTCAAAAGAATTGAAAGTTGGAGCTTTGGAAGATTACTTGTATAAAGATGAAACGCTAAACATTACAAAGGTTGTGAGTAAGGAAAAACATGGAGCAAAGCATGCAAAACTCAGCTATGAAGTATTAGAAGAAAGCAATGGACTTTCACTTGTGAAAATAAATTTGGAGACAGGAAGGCATCATCAAATAAGAGTGCAATTTGCAAATGTAGGGCATAGCTTGTACGGAGACCAAAGATATGGAAGCGGACCTAAAAATGTACAAATAGCATTATGGGCGTACAAACTAGAGTTTAAACATCCAGTAAAAGATGAGATAATGTCATTTAAATGTAAACCAAAGAAAATAGGAATTTGGGGAGAGTTTAAGACTATATAATGAAAGGAGAAAAATATGTTAGATATGTTCTTTAAAAGCAAGGAATACTTAGAAGATTTTGTTACAAGAAGTACATACCATTCTAATTCTATAGAAGGAAGCACATTGACATATGCGGAAACCTATGCAATTCTGTATAATGATAATAGCTTTAAGATAGAAGGGAAAGAACCAAGAGAAATATACGAAGCTATCAATCATAAAGAAGCATTAGAACTGGTTTTTGAACATTTAAAAAACAAAGATGAATTGGATGAAAAATTTATAAAGCAAATAAATGAAACGATAAATAAAAACATAAAAGAAACAACTGGTTACAGAACTGTTCAAGTATTTATAAGAGGAAGCGAACATATACCACCAGAGCCACAAAAAATACCAAACTTAATGAATTACTATATATATAACTATAATAATGATGAACAAGATGTATTTAAGAAAATTGCTAAATATCATATTGAATTCGAAAAAATACATCCTTTTGAAGATGGAAATGGTAGAACTGGAAGATTACTTATTAATTATGAATTACTGAAAAATGATATTGCACCAGTAGTTATCAGCAAGGACAACAGGGTAAAATATTTTGAATATATACGTAATGAAAATATAGATGAATTTGCTAAGTGGTTAAAAGAATTGTCAGAAGCGGAAAAAGAAAGAATAAAAAAATTCGAAATATAAAAATGGGATACTTTTTAGTATCCCATTTTTCGTATCTCATTTATTTTCTTAATGGTAGCAGCATATCCAAGCTCATAAAGTTGATTTGTATATTTCATGTCCAGTAATCCAATGCTTTCGTCAGTATGAATATGTATTACGCATTCGGCACCAATCATATCACAAAGAGAAGCTTCTCTTGACAGAACATTGATTGAGGATTCTATAATTTGTACAATGTTATCACATTTACACATTTTATAAGGAGTATCAAAAATTATATTAATAACTTTATCGGCACCTAAGTCTTTAGCAAGCTTCCATGGAGTATTCTCTTTAAGCCCGCCATCAACCAATATACTATCTTTAAACTTAACTGGTTCAAAGATTCCAGGAAAGGCAGTACTAGCTTTAACTGCCTTTCCAATTTGAATATCATTTATATAATTTATGTTTTCTGATTTATGTGCTAAGTAATTAGTTGAGATAAAAGCGCTTATAGTATTTGTATATAAATCCACACTTGGAATTCCAAGCGGAAGTTTGAAATCAGATATATTATTAATATTTTTCTGTTTGCAAAAGTCATTTACAGCTTTTTTGATAACACGACCACTGTTAAATCCTTTAATAGCAATCTCTCCATAAAAAAAACCAAATATTAACTTCAAAACATTTCTAAAATCTACATACTTGATTTTTTTACTAAACTTATTGAAAATCTTAAGCATTTCATCAGAAGAATATCCTGCAGCGTAGAGCGTAGCTATAATACTTCCAGAAGAAGTACCTGTAACAACATCAAACTTTATATTGTTTTCTTCAAAAGCTTTTAAAGCACCAATATGTGCTGCACCTTTGATTCCACCACCAGATAAAGAAAGTCCCAATTTCATATAATTCACCTCTGTAAATGAATATTAGATTGGGACGCAATTTATGAAAGTCAAATCGTAATAACTTTATTTTTTAAATATTCAAGAGGAGAGTAGGCATTTTCAAAAACTAATTTGTAAGCTTCTAGTTCTTGTCTAGAAGAGCCAAACTGCTTATTAACACTGTTAATACCATACTTTCCGTCGCCTATAATAGGAAGACCAACGTGCGCCAAATGTGCTCGTATTTGATGGGTTCTTCCAGTAACAAGTTCAACCTCTAAAACAGAAGAGCCATCGCGATGTTTTTCAACTAGTGAATATTTAGTAACAATTTTTTGATAGCCTTTTTTAGGAATATCTGAAATTATAACATTACTCTTTTTAGCATCCTTAAAAAGAAAAGCAGTAAGCGTTGCGGACTTTTGCTTAGGAACACCAAAAACATGAGCGCGATAATATTTCTTAATAGTCCTGTCTTTAATCATCTTAAGCATAGTAGCTTCAGAAACTTCATTTTTAGCAAATATCACTAGTCCACTAGTATTTCTGTCTAATCTGTGACAAGGTTTAACATACGGCAAAGAGCAATGCCCTTCAACGTACTTATCTATGCCAACATCACTTACATCAGACTGAACCAAAATGCCTTGAGGTTTATTAACAACAATAATATTGTCATCCTCATAAGCAATATCCAAAGAAAATTTGTTTGTTCCATATAGAAGTTCGTCAATAATATAAATAGTAAGAGAATCATCTTCATGTAAAACAACATTTTCCTTAACTTTTACACCATTAACACGAATATCCTTGTTGCGAAGAGCCTTATGAACAGTAGCAGAAGAAAGATTATTAAATTTATTTTGGAGAAAATTAACAAGCTTCTTGCCATCTCCAGATTTATCAACAATTAAATTAACCATAATAACAACATTATACACTCAAAACGTAGCAAAATCAACCAAAACAGAAAAATGAACGATTTTCCGGCAGCCACTTTTTCGTTCAAAAATGAACGATTTTCCGGCAGCCACTTTTTCGTTCAAAAATGAACGATTTTCCGGCAGCCTCTTTTTCGTTCAAAATTGAACAATTTTCCAGCGACCTCGTTTTTAACACATTTTTGTTGTAACTAAATTTCGCGGTTGTACTTGTAAATTATGAGGAAAAATGATAAATTATAATAGCAATGTGAGAATATGCATAAAACGTAAGCTATATGAAGGAGGTTTTTTAATGATTTATTCAAGTGAAGTTGAAAAAATGTGTCCATTGGCTAAAGGAGCAAATCATGGACCTGCACCAATTCCAGAGGAGGGCAAATGGGTACAAGCTAAAGAAATAAAAGATATTTCTGGATTAACACATGGTATTGGTTGGTGTGCACCTCAACAAGGAGCTTGTAAATTGACTTTGAATGTAAAAGACGGAGTAATTCAAGAGGCTTTGGTTGAGACAATTGGATGTAGTGGAATGACTCATTCGGCTGCAATGGCTGCTGAAATATTAACTGGCAAGACAATATTGGAAGCATTAAATACAGACTTGGTTTGTGATGCTATCAATACTGCAATGAGAGAATTATTCTTGCAAATCGTGTATGGTAGAACTCAAACAGCTTTCTCAGAAGGTGGTCTTCCAATAGGAGCTGGACTTGAAGATTTAGGAAAAGGATTAAGAAGCCAAGTTGGTACAATGTATTCTACTGTCGCTAAAGGACCAAGATACTTGGAACTTGCAGAGGGATATGTAACAGATATTGGCGTTAATAAAGAAGGCGAAATAATAGGTTATAAATTTATACATATGGGTAAGATGATGGATTTCATAAAGAAAGGAATAGAGCCTAAAGAAGCTATAGAAAAAGCAACGGGCACTTATGGCAGATTTAATGAAGCTGATAAAGTAATTGACCCAAGATGTGAATAATGAAAATTTTTGTATAGAAAGGTAGGAAAAAAGATGGCACTATTTGAAAGTTATGAAAGAAGAATCGACCAAATAATACCAGTACTTAACAAGTATGGTATTGCTTCATTAGAAGAAGCTAAAAAAATATGTGATGATAAAGGTATAGATGTTGCGGGAATAGTAAGAGGAATTCAACCAATATGTTTTGAGAATGCATGTTGGGCATATACAGTAGGTGCGGCAATTGCTATAAAACAAGATATAAAACTTGCTTCATATGCGGCACAAGCAATTGGTGAAGGACTTCAAGCTTTTTGTATTCCTGGTTCAGTTGCAGATGATAGAAAAGTAGGATTAGGTCACGGAAATTTAGCAGCAATGCTTCTTCGTGAAGAAACAAAATGCTTTGCATTTTTGGCAGGACATGAATCATTTGCAGCAGCAGAAGGAGCTATTGGTATAGCAAGATCTGCAAACAAAGTAAGAAAAGAACCACTAAGAGTAATATTAAATGGGTTGGGAAAAGATGCTGCACAAATTATCTCTAGAATAAATGGTTTCACTTACGTTCAAACAAAGTTTGACTATTATACAGGAAAATTGGAAATCGTAAGAGAAATTAGATACTCTGATGGTGAAAGAGGAGAAGTAAGATGTTATGGTGCAGATGATGTAAGAGAAGGTGTTGCTATAATGCACCATGAAGATGTCGACGTATCAATAACAGGAAATTCAACAAACCCAACAAGATTCCAACACCCTGTTGCAGGAACATATAAGAAAGAATGCTGGGAAAAACATAAAAAATATTTCTCAGTTGCTTCTGGTGGTGGTACAGGTAGAACATTGCACCCAGATAATATGGCTGCAGGACCAGCTTCATATGGTATGACGGACACTATGGGAAGAATGCACTCAGATGCACAATTTGCAGGTTCTTCATCAGTTCCAGCTCATGTAGAAATGATGGGATTAATTGGTATGGGTAATAACCCAATGGTTGGAGCTACAGTAGCGGTTGCAGTTGCAGTAGAAGAAGCCATGAAAAATGCATAATTGTAATATTAAAAATGTTGTTCAAAACCATCTTTACATAAGTAAGGGTGGTTTTGTTGACTTTTTTGTGAATTGGTGGTAATATAATACGCGTATGGATATAATGAAATATGGAAAGCAATGCTTTCTATAAAAAATTAGGAGGATGTTCAGATGGAGCAACAATTGCTGTTTGGTGACTACTGCTTTGGCATTGATCCGGAAAAAAAGATCTTCAATTATCTAGCGAAAAGGGTGATGCAGGATAGACCGTTTTGTACGTATGGAGGCTCGTGCATTTTACGGATTACGCTCGAATGCATTGTAGCGCGAGAGTGGTGCAATTTCTCGGAGCAAGATGGCAAATATGTACATGAAGAATTCCAGAACATTCAAATGAATATTCAGTGTTTCAAGATTGTGATTAGCAAAATCTTGAAAAAGGAAGGCGGAGCGGAATTCATTGAAGAGCTGATGAATGCGATTAAGAACGACCAACAATTCTTGGCGATGATTTGCAGTGTGATTGACAATAATTAAAGAAGGCGGATAAAATATCCGCCTTTTTTTGTATATTTTTCCATCAATTAGCCATACTCTATTTGAGGAGGTAGAATGTATGAAAAAATATGTTGAAATTGAATATGTACATGCAAGAGAAGTACTTGATTCTCGTGGAAATCCGACGGTAGAGGTCGAAGTTTATACAGAAGATGGAGATGTTGGAAGAGCCATTGTTCCATCAGGAGCTTCTACAGGAAAATATGAAGCACACGAACTTCGAGATGGTGATAAAACAAGGTACGGTGGAAAGGGCGTTTTGAATGCGGTAAATAATGTTAATTCTTTAATAGCACAAGAAATTGAAGGGTTAAATGTATTAAATCAAACAGAAATCGATGAAACAATGATTGACCTAGATGGAACAGAAAACAAATCCAAATTGGGAGCAAATGCTATACTTGGAGTGTCTATGGCAGCTGCAAAGGCGGCAACTTGTAACTTGCAGATTCCATTATATCAGCATTTAGGTGGAGTATCTGGAAGAAATATTCCTGCACCAATGATGAACATTTTAAATGGCGGCAAGCATGCCGATAATAACGTAAATATACAAGAGTTTATGATAGTGCCAACGGGTATAGACTATTTTTCAGAAAGACTTAGAATGTGTAGTGAAGTGTATTGGAAGTTGAAAAGCATTTTGAAAGAAAATGGATATGCAACAAGTGTTGGAGATGAAGGTGGCTTCGCACCTAATCTAAAAGAAGATGAAGAAGCGTTAAAGCTAATTACAGAGGCAATTAAAGAGAGTGGTTATAAAGATAATTTTGCGATTGCGCTGGATGTGGCAGCAAGTGAAATGTATGAAGATGGTGAATATAATTTTTGGAAGACGAAAGAAACAAAAACAACAGAAGAAATGATTGAATATTATGAAGATTTAATTTCAAAGTATCCAATAATTTCTATTGAAGATGGATTGAGTGAGGAAGATTGGGAGGGGTGGAAAAAGTTAACTAAGAAACTCGGAAAGAAAATTCAATTAGTTGGAGATGATTTGTTTACTACAAATGTAAATAGACTCATAAAAGGAATTGACTCTGGAGCGGCTAATAGTATTTTGATAAAACCTAATCAGATAGGAACAGTAACAGAAACTATAGATGCAATACGAATTGCAAAAGCACATGGATATAGTACAATAATATCACATCGTTCAGGAGAAACAGAAGATACGTTTATAGCTGATTTGGCAGTTGGCTTAAATGCGAAATATATAAAATCAGGTGCACCTACAAGAAGTGAACGTGTAGCGAAATATAATCGTTTGCTTAGAATTGAAGAAATGATGAACGAGTAAAATGAAATTTTTCGCCGAAATGAACGAAAAAGAGGCAGCCGGAAAATCGTTCATTCGGATAGCTTTCTCTTGACAAAAAATATTGGTAGAATATAATTATTGTATAGATTTGCGTGATATAAAATCCCTATTATAAGGAGAAAGATATGAAGAGTTCAAGAGGTATTTCGGTTATTTCGGTTATTGTTACAGTAGTTATTATAATTATACTATCATCAATTACTATTTTTAGTGGTGCAAACATGCTAAATAAAGCTAGGGAGTCAAAAGCGAAGGAGCGTTTGGAGGTAATATATGAGGCTCTGGTAAAGGATGAGTTGTCACTGGGAATTGGTGACACTTCAGAAGAGCGTGTATTACAAGATGATGATTACGTAAAAATGGGTTTGGACTATTACGCTAAGGGCGATGAAATGCCTGAGGTTACGTTCTCGAAAAGAATTGGTGGAGTTGATAATGCAGCAGATACTACCAAAAGAACGTATCATTTGAAAACGTATATAGATACCAATAAGACTAAGCCTTACGAGATATATAAAGAGCTTAATGTAACCGATACAAAATATTCAACTAGCGTTTTATTTGATCCTGTTGCGGGCGTCAATAGGCCTCAACTTACTTCTGACATGAAAGCAGTTACGTTTAGCAAGTCTGAAGTTGGGGAGTATGTTGAAGATGTTTTCAACACAAACTGGTACAGTTATGATAGTAAGGCCCCTAACTACGCAAACATGGAAATAGAAGTTACTAGCAATGGACATCAAATTAAAAAGACATATGTATGGATACCAAGGTACGCATATAAAATTCAAGACTATTATAAAGAAAATGTATTACCAAATGTGCCATCTACAGCTATTGATATAAAATTCTTGAAGGGAACATCTAACTTAGATGTTGATGGAAGCAGTCTTCCAAATGGATATATCGTACCACCAGCTTTTACTTTTGGTGATATGGCACTTGCTGGTATATGGGTAGAAAAATATACTACTGAAACATCAAGTACAATATCAAATGTTTTTAATGAAGCGCTAGATGTTTATAAAAAAGAAAATGTAGCAACATCACACTTGTTAAAAAATTCTGAGTGGGCTGCATTTGCATATTTAGCACAAGCGTGCGGAGCGGCAAAATCTGGCGAAAGTACAACAAACAACTTGTCTGGAATATGCGACATAAACTTAGGCGAGAAAGAATATATTGCAGCACATATAATTGACTCAAACTCAAATGCATTAAAAAATAACGGTACTGTATTAAAAGATGCAGAAAACAAATATGTTGATAGATTTACAACAGCCGGTAATTGGGGTAGTTTGAATTCTACAAACCCTACAAGTTATGCAGATGCACTTGTAGAAACATCTACAGGTGAGGGGGCTAAATCAGCTTGGTACAACAGCCAAACAACACAGCCAAACTCTGAAAAGCCATTTATAATAAGAGGTACAAATGATTCACTATTTGGTTTTTCATCTAGTGATGGTCACGAAAATATAGCACATTATAGAACCACAATTATAGTTGAAACCATAGGAGAAACAGTATTGGTAATTGGCGATGCCGATTCAAGATACGTTAAAGTTACTGGAGACACATATTTATATGAACCAGCAACTTCTGGTTTCAACGCAGATTGTACATACTACGTAACGTGGAATGCAGAAGGCAAAGAAACAGCGGTACCGCTTTCGAATGGTGCACCTTCAAACTGGTATAACTATACAGAACAAAGATGGGCCAACATATTAGTGAAAGGTAATTCAAACAAAGCATATATGGTATGGATACCAAGATATGTGTACAGATTAAATTCTGCAAACGAAACTTCAGAAGTAAGATTTGTAGATATTAATAATAAATATAAAGACCCAAGCGGTAAGTTAGAGCAAATTACAATTGGAACAGGTGAAAATGATTGGAGAATTCCAGAAGCATTTAATTGGGATGGAACACCAATACAAGGCTATTGGTTATCAAAGTATCAAGTATCACTTGCGGATAATTTTTATGTAGAAAGATTATTTAATAAAATTGTTGTGAAATCAATAGATGCGGCAGAAGCACGTCTTGGAAGTGGAACATATAAATATTACAAAGGTTCATTGTTAGTAGGTACTGCAGAAGCTGGCGAGACATTTACATATACAAACTTAGCACCAAACAGTACATACTTAATAAGAATTGTGGGAAGTAACGGAGAAAGCATAGAAAGATACGTTTCGACTCTTAAAGAAATGCCAAAGATAGATGTTACAACTCCGGAAGAACCAGATCTAACGGGTTTTAATAAAAGCAATACATACTACGTAACATGGGATTCAAATGGAAAAGAAACGCTAACCCCAATTACAAGTGCAGCACCATCAAATTGGTATAATTATTCTCAAAAAAAATGGGCAAATATAATGGTGCAATCAAGTGTGGGAAAGTCATATTTTGTATGGATACCAAGATATAAATATCAACTTGATTATGCAGATAAAGAATATAATGACTTCATTTCAGGAGATACACACGTAGGATACTCAAAAGTAAAATTCATCTCAGCTTCTGTAGGAACTGCAGGAGGTGGAGCAGATAGCGATGGTTACATAGTACCACAAGCATTTGCTTTCGATGGTAAAGAACTTTCAGGTTACTGGATGTCTAAATATCAAGTATCAATGATGGATGCCTTTTATGTTTCAAGAGGAATTGACTCTATAACAGTAAAGTCTCTTAATGAAGGAGCTAAGATAGCCTTAGGCACAGGAACAACATATACATATTATTTGAACGGAACAAAGAAGGGTACTGCAGCATCTGATAAAGAGTTTAAGTTTGCAAACCTTTCTGAGAATACAACATATACAATAAGAGTGGAAAGTACAAATGGTAATTACATAGAAAGAGAAATAAAAACAATAAAAGGTGAATTACCACGTATTGCAGATACCACATCTAGCTTGGAAGCCCCTGTACTTACAGGCTTTGAGGAAAGCAAGACATACTACGTAACTTGGGATGCAAGTGGAAACGAAACATTGACACCAATTACAGAATCTGCACCTTCAAATTGGTATGATTACACAAACAGAAAATGGGCTAACATATTAGTAATGAATGGCACAAACAAAGCATACTTTGTTTGGATACCAAGATATAAATATCAGTTGAATGATCAAGATCCATTTAATGATGGAACGTATATCGCAGGTGGAGATTCAATACTAGGATATGCAAACGTAAAATTTATATCGGCTAATACTGGTACAGCAGGTACAAAAGGCACAGATGGATATATAATACCACAAGCATTTTCATTTGCAGGGAATGAGCTTCCTGGATACTGGATGTCAAAATATCAAGTATCAGCAGCCGAATAATAGATATCAATACACAAAACCAAAATAATAGGAGGATACTTATGAAAAAAATTTGTTTTCTAATTGTTGCAATACTTACACTATCAACAGTAAGCTTTGCTAATTTACAATCAAGGCCAGACAGAACAAGACTAGTTTCACAAACAGCTAATCAGTTTTTCATTAAAGCACGAAACATGGAAGCGCCAGGAGGAGTACTTGGAAAGCAAGCAAGTATAGACCAAGAAACAGGTGGAGAAGCAAGTTCTTCAAACAATATTGACGCACATATGTGTAAAAACACAGAGTATGGTGCAGCTGCAATATTATCAGTTTCACAATACGGTTATAGCGAAAAAGTACCAGAGAAAAGTGGTATATACAATGCTTCAAACAATACATACACACTTGGTGACTCTACAACAGGTGCAGCAGGAACGGAAAGCTATTATTATGGTTTGTTTGACATGTCAAACAACTGGCAAGAAAACAATAATTATAAATATACATACACAGCTACAGCTCACAGAGATACAAAAACTACAGATACAACATACCAGTATTCAAGCATATTATATAGAGCTGCAAGAGATAATACGTTAAGTAAATATGTAGACTTCTATCCTAACAAAAGTAATGGTAACATAACATATTATTATGGTGACGCCACTTTGGAAACGCCAAAGTGGAGAGGTGCTTCTAACTCTTA
>CAKPOE010000002.1 GCA_934169745.1 uncultured Clostridia bacterium
TCACCATTGTAATATACTTCAAATGGGAACTTAACTAACTTTTGTTTTGCAAATAACTTATTGTAATAAGCATCCTCGCCAAAATCTGTGTGTACGCCATGATTTGGAATTACTATAGTTACATTTGAATCTACTAAAACATTTGAATTACCTACAGTTGGGTCACAAGTTACTGGTGTATATTCTGAGTCTTCGTCATCATCTGAAGGTGTGTTACCTCCATCTGGTTGTTTTTGATATACGTATATCATTACTACGTTTTTATTATCAGGACTATCTGGTTTTACAGAAACTGTATATGTTCCTTTCAATGTTGGAGGTGTTGGTGGAACTTTTTCAACTACTTCACCATCAACAATTGCCTCTTTATTTACATAGTCTTTGCCTTTCAAATTCTTTGATGGAATATCCTTTTCTCTATCCAATTTTTCTTCGCTTTTTTCAGAATTTTTAACATTTCCATCTTTATCCTCAAATCTATGTTCTATTTCAACTTTCGGACTCACATAATAAATTATAACTTCTGTAATTTTATCTTTTTCAGTAGTAATTTTTTCTGTATATTTTGTTTTTGTGTATTCAATTCCTGATTGCAAATCCTTATCTTTTCCATCTACTGTTATAATAGTATAATTTAGTAGTCCTTCTTTTGTAATTAATTTATTATCAACAGATATCGTTTCACCAGGTTTTGCTGAAATTAATTCTTCGTCTAGTATCTTTGCTTTGTAGCCACCTCCCTCTTTTTCAGGTCCAACTTGTATGTGCTTAACGTTTACACCAGAAGTTGGTTTATATAAGAAAGTAATCAATTTCACTGTTTCTGTTGCTGTCAATGTGACAGAAAGACTATTTCCATCTTTCATATTGCCTATTAAACCATCTATGTTCGAATTTAAGGTATCTTCTACTGTGTATCCAACACATTCATAAGTATCAACTTTTCTTGCTGTATACGTTTTATTTACACCACTTGTTGTAATTTCTACTTTTTCTAACTCATTGCTATACAATTTTTCATATGGAGCTGAATTCACTCTTCCAACCACTTGTACGTATGCTGGTTTTGAGTAATAAAACGTTACCGTTATACTTGATGTAATGTTAGAAAGTGTTGTGCCATCGCCAGTCTTCCTTTCAGAAGTGGCACCATTTGTGCTAACAGTAAATTCGTTAGTATACGTATAATCCGTTCCATAAGCCTTTAATGTACTATCCGACAATCTTGAAACAGAAAGAGAACCATTATACGCAAAATCATTTGGTGATGAATATGTTTTTGTTGTTAGCGTTCTTCCTACTGAGCGGTCATAATGAATAACTGAAACAGTTAGTGCTCTTGAATACCAGAATGTTATTTCCTTATCTTCTTTTATATCTGTTATTGTTACTGAATCTGTATAACTTTTATTTCCTTCTGGATATTCTACATATGAATACTTATAGCCATCAAAGTTTTCTTTGTATGCAATTGCACTGCCACCTTCATTTACTGTTTTCTGACTGCTAGATAATTCTTGGTTCGTTGTTAAGTCTCTATGTATAACAACTACTCTATAAGTCTTTGGTGTACTATCATCATCCTTTGGTCCTGGATCTTCCGAATCATTTCCTCCTGATGTGTATCTTCTTGTTGGAATTGAAACTGATATACCACTTAAATTAACATCTGTATAACATCTTCCTCTTGGTATTCCGCTAAAAGTTATTGTGTTGCCCGAAGTACTACCTGTTACAGTTGTTGTTCCTCCAATTGCACCACCACTAAAAAGATGTGTAGTATAACTTGATTCATTAAGCTTATATTTCTTAGCTACGTTACTATGCCATGTTGCATTATGTCTTGTAAAACTTGTACAACTCATCGTTCCACTAATCAATTTTCCATTTTCATCATATGGCGCATAATTAAATGTTATTGTAACAGATGATTGCCAACTAGGTTCAGAATTATATGGCGAATATGAAGACCATGTAGCCCAATTTGAATATGAACCACCTGTAACTCTAAGCTGTACGCCGCAAACTTTACAAGAGCCATATCCTAAAAATCTGTGTCCCTTACTGCAATCAGTTGTCGTATCTCCTGGTCTTTTATATCCACATTCACATTTTCCTGATTTGAAGTCATGTTTTATATTGTGTATCCACCATACAGAATCACATTTAGTGCACTTCCAATATTCAGAATGAGTAGTACTTTCTCTATTATCGTAATCATAATACTGTGGTATACAACTTGTCATTACGTGATAATTTTTATGACCAGAAACTATATTAGCCGCATTACATTTGGTAGTATCCGCTGGTTTAGAATATGCACAAAGCAAACAAGTAATTGTTCCACCAAATTGGTGTTTAGCCCCCTTATTAATTTTAGAAACATTACACTTTGGACATGTTATTTTTACGTCATGTGTTTCAGCTGTTTTATTAAAATATTCATAACTGATAACATCGAAGTGACTTGATTCAAAACGTTCAGTTGTACATTTGGGTACTTTTGCACCACAATCCGTACAACTACCGTTTTTAAAATTATGTGGAGCCCTGCTAGAACTATTGGAAGTATAGCACATAGAACAATATTTCCAATGTTCTGTAGAATTGTTCCCCCATTTTGTATAACTATGGCTCTTTTTCTTAAGTATGTTATTTTTCAATGTTTTTCCGCAAAGTTTACATTTGGTGACAGAGGTACCTGTCTTTGTACACGTCGCAGCACTTGTTATTTCGGTTTCTGTTTTTGAGTGTTTACACGAACCGCCTTCACCCCACAAGCTTGGCCTATTTATACTTACTTTTGCTAAAGCTGTCACTCCTATTCCTAATATCAACGTTGCTACTATTAAGAACAGAAAAAATATTTTAGACTTTTTCATTTTTTTATATTTTCCTCCTTTGTGCTTTATTTTCTACAATATTTTATCGTATTTTATTTTTTTGTACAATATTTTTAAAGAAATTACTTGCAAAATTCCATAAATGTATTAAAGATAAACAAATGCCGTATAGGTCAATGTCGACCGCTACGGCACAATTTATATTTTCTTTATTTTGATAATTTTAATGCAGTGAAAAAGCCAGCAACAAATGTCACTAATGAAATTAGAATTGTTCCTATTCCCACTTCTAAAAAGTTTGTTGGATAAAGAATTGCAACGGGCGAAGCCACTACTAATCCTATTATTCCCCAATATGTAGTATTTGGATATTTTTTTAGCAATACTTCTATTATTTTAGAAACAATAAATATGCCAGCCAATACACCTATTCCAAATGGAATTAACATTTGAATTGATGATAATACTTTGCCAAAATCAAAGGCTGTTAATGATTTTATAAATGAATTTATCGTTTGAATTATTGTTTCATAATAGCCAAGCATCATAAGAACCATTGAACCACTAACGCCAGGTACTACCATTGTACCAGCTGATATAAAGCCTAGAACTAACATAAGTACAATTGAGCCTATCCCAAAACTAATTTCAACCACATTGTTGTTTGTAGATGCCAATAACGTTGGAAATACTATAATCGCAACAAAAATTGCAAATGAAATTAAGTGTGTTACTTTAAATTTTTCGTTTTCAACTTTTTTCACAATCGGTGGAAGCCCCCCAAGTATAAGCCCAAGAAAAGCCATTACAGTTGGAACTCTATACTTGTCAAATAACATTTCAATCAAAAATGCCAAACCAATTATCCCAATCAGTACGCCTATAACATATGGAAGTAATGTTTTAACACTATTTTTAAAATCTTTTTTCAAGTTTGTTACTGCAAAAATTATTTTATCGTATATTCCCATTGACACAGCCATAGTACCACCACTAACTCCTGGAATAACATTTGCAATGCCAATTATTACGCCACGTAGTATTTCCTTTATATAATTCATAAGCTCCTCCTACAAATAGTTTTCAAACGTTCATAATTCTTTCTATCTCAACACAATAGGCGCGGTATAAATACCAGCACCTATTGCTTATGTTTAATTATTTATTTCTGTAATTATCGGGATAATCATTGGATTTCTCTTTGTTCTTGAATATAAGAAATCATGCAAATCATCTTTAAGCATATTTTTTATTACAGTCCAATCTTTTGTTTTGCACTTTTCTAAACTTTTCTTTGCAACTTTCTTTATCTCGTCCATCAAATCTTCCGATTCTCTCACGTATACAAAACCTCTTGATATAACATCTGGTCCAGATAAAATTTCTCCCGAATGTGCATCCATTGCCATCACTATAACTATAAGACCATCTTGTGATAAATGTTGTCTATCACGAAGAACTATATTTCCAACATCGCCAATTCCAAGTCCATCAATAAGGACCCTACCAGAAGGTACAGTTCCTGTAACCTTACAAAAATCCCTATCCAATTCTAGAACCTTACCATTTGAAAGTAATGTAATATTTTCTTCTGGTATACCAACTTTCTTAGCTGTTTCAGAATGTGCTTTCAAATGTCTATACTCTCCATGTACTGGAATAAAATATTTTGGTTTTACTAGTGAAATCATCAATTTTTGTTCTTCAGCGCATGCGTGTCCTGAAACGTGTACATCAGCCAAAGAATGATATATTACATCAGCACCTATCTTGAACAAATCATCAATTACATTAGACACAAGTTTTTCATTACCAGGTATTGGGTGAGCCGAAATAATTACTAAATCATCCTTTGTAACGCAAACTTTTTTGTGACTTCCTGCTGCCATTCTTGAAAGTCCAGACATGGTTTCGCCTTGACTTCCAGTAGTAATTAGCACAAGTCTCTCTGGTGGATAATCATCGATATCTTCAATATCTATTAATACTCCATCAGGTATGTCCAAATAACCTAAATCTTTTGCAACAGTCATAACATTTAGCATGCTACGTCCACAAATTGCAACTTTTCTATTGTTATCCATTGCAGCATTTACAACTTGTTGTACACGGTGTACATTAGAAGCAAAAGTTGCAACAATAATTCTCTTTTTACAATCTAAAAAGATTTCATCAAAAACTTTTCCAACACTACTCTCTGACATAGTATATCCAGGTCTTTCCGAGTTTGTACTATCAGACATAAGTGCCAAAACACCTTTTGAACCAAGTTCTGCAAGTCTTGCAAAATCCATAACCTTTCCATCTATTGGTGTAAAGTCGACCTTAAAGTCTCCCGTATGAATTACTGTTCCTACTGGCGTGTGAATTGCAACAGCAACTGAATCAGCAATACTGTGAGTTGTTTGTATAAATTCAACTTTCATGTTACCAATTGTAATAACATCTCCAGCTCTAACACATTTCATTTTTGTTGTTCTTACCATCTTATGTTCTTCCAATTTAGTTTGTATTAATCCTAATGTTAATCTCGTTGCATAAATTGGAACATTAACCGCCTTTAATACATAAGGTATAGCTCCAATATGGTCTTCGTGACCATGTGTAATAACTATTGCTTTCAATCTTTCTTTGTTTTTTTCCAAGTAAGTTATATCTGGCATTACCAAGTCAACCCCTAGCATTTCATCTTCTGGAAATGCTATACCACAGTCTAGTAATATCATATCATCGCCATACTCAAAAACCGTCATGTTTTTGCCAACTTCTTCAAGACCGCCAAGTGGGATTATTTTAAGTCTTTCCCTTTTCAACTTATTTGTTTTTGGAGTAGTAAGTTTCTCTTCTATAACAGGTGTGATTTTCTTGCTTTTAGCCTGTTGCTTATTTGCTCCAACATTTTCTTTCTTTACATCGTTGCTATTTTTTTCTCTTTCCGCACTATTTTTATTTCTATTATTTCTTCTGTAGTTACTTCTTCTTTGAACTTTCTTTTTTTCTACATTATCATTTGTCTTTAATTCTTCTGTCAATCGAATTCTCCTTTCTTAATTTTCAAGTCTATAATATTTCATCTCAGGATTCTTCTCCATTTTCTCTAACCACCAATATAAATCACACTCAACTTCTTTATTACCACCTCTAGCGCGGACACGAGGTAATCTTAATAAATTTAATTTCTCATTGTTTGGTGCTAATGCTGGATTTGATCCTACTAATAAAATCGCCTTATTTTCATAAGTGGTGCCTTCATATTCACCACTCTTAATATAATCTGCATATTCTTTAGATGAAATTCCGAACGGAAGCGCTAATGTGTCCACTATGTAACCATTAGCTAACTCAGAAACCTCTTTAGCGACAACACCTATTTCTTTTTGTATTTCTGCAGGCGTCGCTTTACTAAACTTAACGTGAGTATTGGTATGATTTCCAATCTCAAAACCTTTATCAATTAAGTATTGTAATTTTTCTGCTCTAGTACCCACACTTCCAAAATATCCAGTTCCATTTATAAAGAATGTTCCATTCAATCCGAAATCTGGGTGTTCCTTATAGAATTTCTCCATAACACCAACGGCAGAATCTGGATTGGCAACTAAATTTCCATTCTCGTCTTCAATTAAATTAAACTGTCCTTTACTTCCATCATCAAAAGTAAAAACTATTGGAGTACAGCCAACAGGTACTTTTATATCATTATTTATATAGTCCGTAAGAGATATAGAGCGATATCCTTTCTCATAAAGATATTCTAAGTCTTTATAAAAATTATCAAAAGACCTATTCCACTCATCTTTTCCTTCCTCTTTCGAGAACTTATGATACATTGCTATTATAATTTTACCCGCTTCATTATACTTATAAACCTCAGGAGTAACAATTTCTTCTGGCTCTTTTTCATCATCAGAATTAGTATTCCCCTGTATTTCAATATCTGTTCGCTCAAAATTTTGTGTTTCTTTATTTGTTTTTCCGTTCTCACAACCAACGAGAATTAGTATAGCACAAATACCAATAATTGTCAACATAATTCTTCTATTCATACCAAAACCTCCTCAAAATTATTGAATGTTCGTATATCGCCTAAGTTGGCAACACCTTCCAACATCTGTTTATGATTCTCGCATTTATTCCACTACTTCTTTCTGCTCCTCTAGCTTTTTCTTTTCTTCTTCTTTCTTTTGTTCCTCTAGTAATTTTGCTTGATACTCTTCTTCGCTCATCCAATTTGCCTGTCCAAGTGCATCATAACAATATTTATTACTTGGATCCCATAATGTAAATTCATCAATTCTCAAATCAAAACATGCTTGTATTTGGTCTTTAACTTGCTTTGTTCCGTATGTTATATAATTGCCTTTACCAAGCCAAGAAGCAGTAAAATCTTGTAAATATGGGCGAATTATTGCTATATTTTCAACTTCTCCAAGTTCCGAAATTCTAGTTTTAGCATCTTTTAACGCTCCATAAATTATTCCATAAGGATTTGTATCTGGTCTTGCTATTTTATATTCATTATATGCATAGTGTGAAGGATAAACCATTGGACATATAACATCAACAATTTGAGCTATTTTAGCAAAGTCTTGTCCTATGTTCTCGAAATCGCCTTTCTTTTTTGTTGTTATTCCAAACACGTCTACCGAAACAACTACATTGTATTCTTTTAATTCTGACATCACTCTTTCTAAGAAACTGTTAATTGTATCAGCTTTTGTTTTTGTATCTGAATCAAAACCAAATGAAATTTGTTTTATCTTCCCCTCAGAAGATGGAAAACGAACATAATCAAATTGGATCTCATCAAATCCTAAAGTAGCAGCCTCTTTTGCCAAAGCGATTGGATATTCCCATGAATCCTTATTATATGGATTAGGCCAATTATTGCCAGAATAATCTTTCCATACACTGCCATCAGCATAATGGTATGCATTTGCAGTATTGTTTTTTGCATATAATGGGTCTTTAAACGTAACTATTCTGCCTATCACATATATATCATTGTCATGAAATTCTTTTATTACATTTTCTATATTTGCAATCATACCTTGAGAAGCCTTTATATCTATAGCCGTTTGTACCTTAGAAGAATATGAAAGTCTACCAGCTTCGTCTTTTATATCAACCACAACAGCATTAAAACCATTCTCTTTTAAATTAGTAATAGTACTTTCTCTCTTGCTTTTTGTTCCTGCAGACCATCCAGTTAAATATACTGCCTTAGCTTTCACACTTTTCTTAGTGCTTTTATTTGCAGGATCTTCTTCATCATTTGACTTTTTTTCATTACCTTTATTTTCGTTTTCTTCTACATCCTTCTTATTTACATCATCAACTGGCAAATCTATAATCTGATCGTTTTCATTGTCACCAGGCTCTCTGGACACGTTTTTTCTAACCTGCATAACGCCTAAAGCCACACCCAATGTGATAGCAAAAACAATAATAAAAATCACAAAAATATTCCTTTTTTCGAAGTTCATAAATCCATCCCCCTCCTAAATAAGTTATACCCTAAATTTGGTAAAATTACAAGTTAATAGACTATTTTTACGAGTAAAATGTTCTAACTTTTAAAATCAAAATATTTGTTGACTTTATAAGGGTTTTGGCTGTATAATATGGCTAGACATTAGATAAAATTCTAGGAGGTAAAGCAGTTGTCATCAGATGTTGAAAAGAAATTTGAATTTGATATTGATGAATACGATAGTATTGACGAAGATAGAATAGCAATTAAAAAAATTAGGCAAGGTGATGTAAAAGCTTGTAATGAGCTAATGAAAAAGTATGAAAAGGTTGTAGATGGTATTGCAAGAAAATTCTTTGTACAAGGTGGAGACACCAGTGACTTATCACAAGAAGGAATGATGGGACTTTTAAATGCTGTTAGGAGTTTTGATTTATCTAGAACAATACCTTTTAATGCTTTTGCAAAGAAATGCATTGAAAGAAGGGTCTTAACAGCCGTAAAAAATTCAACTAGACAAAAACATATACCACTTAATTCATCTATCTCACTTACGCAGGAAGCTTTTGGCGATTCAGATGATGGTAGACAAGTTATAGATGTTATAAGAATTGAAGCCCCAGACGTTGCGGAAACTGTTGCAGCCAAAGAAACATTTTCTCAAATATACGAAAAAATGGGTACTGTTCTTAGTCCACTTGAAAAGAACGTTTTTAGATACAGACTAGATGGCTATTCGTACGAACAAATGGCAAAGAAACTAGGGACAACAGAAAAAGCAATTGATAATGCTGTTCAGAGAATAAAAGGAAAAGTAAATAAACACATTATTGGAAGTGATGAATTAGAAAGATAACAAACAATTCGCTTCCATAGCTCAGTTGGCAGAGTGCATCCTTGGTAAGGATGAGGTCACGGGTTCGACTCCCGTTGGAAGCTCCATACTGATAAATACGTAAAAGCTGGTCATATCATACGCTTGACCAGCTTTTATTTTTAAACAAAAAGATACCCCACATAAGCCGTCTACATGAGCGAATTTAAGAGCCTGTTTTCACAGGTGGGTGTCATCCTTGATACTTCCGGGCTTCTCAATACTTTTGCTTGAGCTTGCACACCATATCTAGAGCACTTGACTCCCCTTAAATTTAGATGTTGGTTCTAAATAAAACTCAAGTGATACGTACTTCGTAGGGTTATTTTTATATTACCATATCAGACTATAATAAGCAAATATTGAAACAAAGAATAAAAGTTAAATAGATTATACTATCTATAAATATCTCTCTTATTCTCTGTTTTTTATAAGATTAAATATTTTGATATTTTATTTTAAATATGTTATAATATATGTAATTGGGCTAGAGAACTTCTAGCCCAGTTATTTTTATGCTGGATTAATATGAACTATTACATCATAAACGTTTTCTCTTTCCATCACTTCTGACTTTATTATTCCTGCAATTCTATGGCTGTCATTTACTGTCATTTCACCATTAACAGAGATTTTAATAATCACAACAAACTTGTCTCCAACCGCTTTTGAAGTAATACTATCTATATGATCTACTTCTCCATGCTTTTCTATAATTTCTCTTATTATTTGTTTTTCGCCATCACTCATAGCGGTGTCCATTAATACTTGATAACTCTCAACAAAAAATTGAATTCCAACATAACAAATTCTACACGAAATTATAATTGCGACCACACCATCAAGCCAATAAATATTAAGAAGTGCTCCAAGAACGCCAATTATAACCGATGTAGTAATCAATACATCATTTATATGATCTTGTGCATTAGCTAATATTAGAATGTTATGTTCTTTTTCTCCGTATTCTTTTTGCAAATATATATAGCGAAAATTTTACAACAATAGTTGTTATGGCAACAATTATTAGCCAAATCGAAAATTTAAACTCGTTTTTATTTACAAGCGAAATAATACCATCAATTAAAATCTTAAATGACAAGTACACAGTTATCACACTAATTAACATTGAAAATATGTATTCCGCTTTTCCGTGTCCATAGTTGTGATCTTGATCTGACGGTATTCCAGAAATTTTTCCACCAATCACTGTCATAAGTGAAGAAAGAATATCCGTGCCACTATTAACGCTATCCGCAAGCATTGCTTGGCTTTTACTAATTAACGCAATTGTTATTTTTATAGCAAATAAAAACACATTTCCTATAATACCAACAATTCCAACTTTCTTGGTTGCATTTGAACGCTCTGTGCTCTGAATCTCACTTTCTTTCATTTAGCACACTCCTTTTTATTATTATAGGGTGCAGAAACTTTCTCTACACCCTTTATTTTTTTATTCTTCCATTTGTTTACCTAAAAAACCAGCTGCCGATTGTACTACTTTCATTTCCACTTCATTCATTTTTGAATTAGGCATAGTAGATAGTAACATTACCGTTCCAATCGTATCTCCTTCTGCAACGATTGGCCAAATAACTTGTGAAGTATATTTTTCATTATCAGTTTCCGTTAATAGAACTGGCATGTGTTTTTCTGCTTGATTTTTAGCAGTCCAACTAATTTTATCTTCCATCAACTTTTCCAATTCAGTGCTGACACTTTTTTCAAGATATTCTTTTTTTGAAGCACCAGCAACAGCTATAATAGTATCTTTATCACTAATACATGCAATATGTCCTGTAGTTTTTGCAAGTGTCTCTGCGTATTGAGCTGCAAATTCACTAAGCTCCCCAATAGGTGAATACTTCTTTAAAATAATTTCGCCTTCTTTATCTGTAAAGATTTCTAAAGGATCTCCTTCTCTTATTCTAAGAGTTTTTCTTATTTCTTTTGGGACTACAATTCTACCTAAATCATCTATTCTTCTTACAACACCTGTAGCTTTCAAATTTCTCCCTCCTTTTTTGACTTCTTATGCTTATTATGAAATATTTTGCTAATTTTTATTCAAAAAAGTTGGAATTTTGTTTTTTATAATTCTAAGCTGTTTGTTCTTCCGTTTCTACTGTAGTTTTCTTTCTTCCTCTTCTTACTTTTTTCTTTTCTTTTCCATCTAGTAGTATTTTATCTAAAACTTTTATAAAGTCTTCTAACAATACTAATTTTATTGTTGGAACTTTTCCTCTAATATATTCTTCCATGGTTTGCTTTAACAATCTTATATTTCTCTCTTCATTTTCTATTGAAGTAATCTTCTCATACCTGGCTGCAAAAAGCTTTTTAACAAGTACAATATCTTCATTATCCAAAAGTAATATTCTTTCAAATAAAGTATTCATATTATAATATTTCATTATTGGAATATCCAAATATTTTTCTGCAAATACATCTGTAAGTCTATCAATTTTATCTGGTATCATTTCAAATAGTTCTTTTGCAACATCAATATATTCTTTTTCTTTTGTTTGTAAATTCAAGTTGTTAAAGTGATTGAAAATATATTCTATACTCTCATCGCCATCTTCTAAATTCAATCCATCTAAGTAACTATCAATATTTTTACAATACTTAGAATTTGCAGCTGCTATGTTCATTCCATTTACAAATGTCAATTTTAAATATTCTGGATCTATTTCAAGTAATCCCTTTTGCATAAAGAAATGGAAAATAACGTACAATTTCAAGTATTCAACTAACTGTAAATTTCCCGCCTTAACATCTTCTAATGTTTCTGTTACAACAGTATTAAAATCATTATCTTCTATTTTCCAATAATCTTCTGTCAATAATCTCTTATAGCTTGGTAAACTTCCTTTTACTTCTGTTGCAACGATAGCCTCCATATCATCTTTAAATATTTTCATATCAAAGATTCTAGTTCTTACGTATTGTTCTACAAACTTAAAAAATCTATAATCTGTTTTAAAAGTAAAATAATAATTGCTGTCAAATTCTTTTATATAAAATTGTCTATTATCCTTCATAAGCTTTGAAGCAACCAATATCGTTTTATATTCCTCTAATGATTGAATATCCTTTAACTTTTCTTTCGTTATCTTTCCCGCTTTTATTTCAAACGAAATGGCAATTGTAAATATAAGTAAAGACTTCAATACGTTATCTGCAATATCTGGATAATATTTCTTGGTTGTTTCAAATACCTTTTGGAAATCATTTAATGCATGCTTCAATATTCTCAAGTTTCTTGTTCCACTTCTATTAAATGTTTGAATAATCAAGTTAGAATTTTTTCTCAAGAACTGAATCAATTGTGGATTTGATTCATAACGCATTAACACACCATTTATAATATAGCTAAACTCTGGTATATATTCAAAAGTCTCACCAATAAGTTTTTCTTTTATTCTCTCGTAATCATTCGCTTTGTCAAAAATATGTTCTATTTTATCTTCAATAAGTTCAACCATCGGTTTATCATCTTGTTCTGAATTTTCCGTAGTATCACTTTCTGGTTTTATTTTTCCTTCATGGTTCAAAATATATGTTGCTATGAATGTTTTCATTTCAACATTTGTACTCTTCAATTTTTTAGAAAGTTCTTTTTCATTACATATTATTATTGTTTTTATATGGTCATGCTCAACAAAATTGTTTATATACCCAAGTACATCTATTACATCTACATTAGCCCTCTCCAAATCATCGAAACACAAAACCTTATCATCAATATCAAAAAAGCTTGCATAATCCACTCTATCATTTTGGCTCATAAAACCAAACGAATTAGCCATATCAATACCTGTTTTTACATACTCAGGAATACTAGACATATGCCTTGAATCTAATATTTTTCTGATAGATTTATTAAGGTTTGGATTCATTTCAATAAATATTTTCTTACTTATATCATCCAAATTCGAAATACCATATAGTGACATATAAATTGTTTTATATCTCTTACCATTAATATCAATCGATTCAATTTTACTTTTTACTTTGTTATTCCAAAAGTAAGTCTTACCACTTCCCCATTCACCATTTATCATAATCGCATGGTCAGTATATGGCTTTCTTATATAGTCTAGTATGCTTTCTACTAATTCGTCCATAGTTTTCCTCCTTAGTCTATATGTGAATTTATCGTTGCACGAGCCACTGTAAATACTGTAACATTTGTTGCTCCAGCCTTCTTCAATAATTTACTACATTCATTCACTGTGGCACCAGTTGTATAAATATCATCTATTAAAAGTACTTTTTTGTTATTTACATCTTTAGTTATTTTAAATACATTCTTTACGTTTTCGACTCTTTCATTTCTTCCAAGCTTACTTTGAGTAGCATTGTGTTTTGCTTTAATTATTACATTTTTCTCATATGGTGTCTTTATCGCTTTCGCTACCAGCTTCGCAATCAACTCACTTTGATTATATCCTCTTTGTAATTTTCTTTTTCTACTGGTCGGAACAGCAATAATCACATCATATTTTAAGTCTGTTCTATTTTTCAGTTTGTCAATCATATTTTCTGCAAAAGTTTTACACAGATATTTTTTGTGATTAAATTTATAATCTAGCATTTTCTTTCTCACAACTCCTACATATTCATAACTACAATAAAGTGTATCAAAATACGAAGTTTGTACGAAAGGAATGTATTCTGAACTAATACATTTTATGTTCTGTTTACATTCATCACAAATATATCCATCTTCTAAAATTTTATTGCAAAACCCACAAACACTTGGGTATAAGAATCTTTCAAACAATAACTTAAACCTTTCTTAATTACATTTCAATAGTATTAACAACATCATCAAAAAGCTCGTTACCAATTGACATTACTTTATCATACTCGCCTGTAAAAATAAGCTTATATAATCTGTTTTCAACAACAATATATAAAGTTCTCGTCAATTTCTCACCATCTTTTATCATATAATCTATCGCATTATACTGATAAACTTTTCTAATTTTTGATGTTATAATCTCTCCTTCTGATTTAGCTAGCGAATCAAATAGAACTTTCAATTCTTCTATTGAATATTTGTCCATATCCGTGATAGCTGTTACTTGTATAAATAGCATGAAATAAGGGTCGCCTTCATAAACGATGTTAGTATTATACGAATCATCAACACCAATGTAGTCTAGATAATTAAATTCTAACACTAATTTTCTATTTTTATATGTCAAAACTTTGTGTTCATGTACCTTTTCTCCGTCATTCAAGCTTATACTATTAAGTAAATTATCTGCAACATTTTCACTCGATACGTTATACAAAAATATCGTATACACAATATCATATCTCTTTATAACAATTAAACGTATATCACTTTTTTCATCATAATAATACCCAACTTTAGATGTTCCTATATTCTGTTCAAAAATTTTCTTATACACATTATCATATCTTTCTGTTTCTTCTTTTTCAACTGTATCAAAAGATTTGAAATGTATATTTTCAGCTTGCTCTATATTTACAACAACTAAATTTTTACGTTTATAATTTATCTTTTCTCCAGACATTTTTTCAACAACTGTAGCTTTATCTGGAACAGAAAAACTAATTCCATATGCTTCATTTGAGTAAATTTTTGCTTCATTATCATTTACTTCATCATATGCCTTTATTATGCTACCATTAACTCTAAAATTCTTTGTAGGAAGTTCATAAGGTGTTCTCATTATCAAATTTCCTGTTACAATTATGTTTTTTAGTGATATTTCACCATTTGTGCCTTCTGCAATTATTAAGTCACCATCAATAACAGAATCACTAACTTTTACGTCTGGTCCGTTTATTAACAAATTACCATATATGTTTCCCGTATATTGACCTTTTATCATAATCTCGGCAAATATTCTATCCAAAATAGTTACAATTTCTGCACGAGTTATTTTGTCTTTTGGCTTTATTGTACCATCAGAATATCCCTTAATATAATTCTCATTTGCGAATATTGAAACAGCATTGTAAGCCCAATTAGACACAGATTTAGCATCACTAAATGCGTTGAGTCTCATATTCTCAGTATTACTGCGAGAAAAAGCTCTATACAATATAACAACAGCTTCTTCTCTTGTTATGTAATCATTTGGTCGAACACTACCATCTGGATCCCCAGTAATAATACCAGATTCTATGGCTTTTCGTACTTCTGTATAATACCATTCCTTACTATTATTATCTGGTACATACTTTGCACTTTGAACCTCATTCTTTAGTAATCTATTTACCGTAGTCATTAATTCAGCTCTTGTAATATAGTTATCTGGTTTAAAGCTTCCATCGTCATAACCTTTAATAGCTTCTATTTTTGACAAATTGTCTATTGATTTCTTTGCCCAATGCTCCTCCGTATCTGTATAAGCTAAGCATACAGACGACATTGTCATCAATCCAACAAAAATAGCTAGATAAAACTTCTTACTCATTTTTTACCTCCTAAAACTAACATAAAGATTATATCATATATTGTTGAAAATTTGCATATATTTTTCCAATTTATATTTTAAACCTGTATTTCTATCTTTTGTATTAGCATTATTTATCATATATTTAACGACATTTTCGTTTCCAACTATCACCAATAAATTTTTTGCCCTTGTGACACCAGTATATAGAAGATTTCTCGTATATAGCATTGGTGGTCCACTAAGTATTGGCATAACAACAACTGGAAATTCACTTCCTTGACTTTTATGTATCGTTATTGCATATGCATGTTCAAGTTCTTCTAAAATCGAAGACTCATATAAAACAACTTTATCTTCATCAAATATAACTCTAACTCCATCTTCCGAAATGCTATCAATTATGCCCAAGTCTCCATTATATACTCCGCTACCGTAGTTGTTACCATCCTTGCTTTCCCAGTATACATCATAATTGTTACGGATTTGCATAACCTTGTCTCCAACTCTAAAAACAACATCACCAAATTCTTTTTCTTTTTTCATAGGTGATTTTGGATTTAACACTGCTTGAAGTTCTTTGTTTAAATTTTTTGTACCTGTTTCTCCCTTTTTTGTTGGTGTTAGAACTTGTATGTCTTTTATAGAATCATAATTTCCATAATTTTTTAATCTTTTTTGAACTAGTTCAATAATTTGCTCAACTGGTGACACAGATTTTATAAAGAAAAAGTCTCCATCTTTTGTAGCTAAGTCAATCATTTCACCATTATTTATACTATGTGCATTCGTAACAATTTTACTTTCTACTGCTTGTCTATAAATTTCGGTAAGTTGAACCGTAGGAATTACATCACTAGCAATCAAGTCTTTCAAAACGCTTCCAGGACCTACGGATGGAAGCTGATCAGCATCTCCTATTAGCACAAGTCTTGTTTTATCCGATAAACCTTTAACGAGTAAATTCATAAGAACAACATCCACCATAGACATCTCATCAGCAATTACTATATCACTATCCAAATGTGCCACATCATAATCAATAGATATATTTTCATCATCTAGTTTACCAAGTTCCAAAAGTCTGTGAATGGTCTTTGCTTCTTCTCCTGTTGTTTCTGTAATTCTCTTGGCAGCACGCCCTGTAGGTGCACAAAGAGAAATTTTCATATCTTCTTTTTCACACAACTTCATAATTAATTTTATAATTGTTGTTTTTCCTGTTCCTGGGCCACCAGTTATTATCATAACCTTGTTACCAAAAACACCTCTTACAGCTTTCCTTTGTTCATCAGACAATTTAATATTTAATTCTTTTTCAGCACTATTTATTTTATCTTCCAAAGAATTAAATCTTTTGACATTATCATTACACATCATTAATAATTTCTTTGCAATATTTTCTTCTGCGGTAAAATACGGTTTAAGAAAAGCAAAATCATTCTCCAAACATATTTCCCTTGAATACAAAAGTGATGTCATCTCATTTTTAACCACATCCGCATCAACACCCAAAATATTAGACATATATTCAATCAAATTTTGTTCCAAAACGCAAGTATGTCCATTTCTAGAAGCTAGTATTAAAGCATATTTAATAGCACTCGCAATTCTACTTGGAGAATCATAATCAATTCCCATACTAAGTGCCATTTTATCTATCGCTTTAAAATCAACTCCATACAATATATTAAGTAAAATATATGGATTTTCCTCAATTAATTTTATGGCATTTATTCCAAGCTCTTTATAAACTTTACTTGCATTAACTGTACCTATTTGATACTTTTGTAGAAACAAAACAATCTGCCAAAGTTCCCATTGATTATTGAATTCTTCCGAAATGGCTGTTGCTTTTGCTGGAGTAATTCCTGGTACTTGTGATAATTTTTGTGGTTCAAATCTAAGAATATAAATTGTGTCTTCTCCAAATTTATCAACAATTTTTCCACTAGTCACTGGTCCTACGCCTTTTATGATTCCACTTCCTAAATATTTCTCTATCTGGTCGATTGAATCAGGCATAACCTTTTCAAAAGTATCTATTTTAAATTGTTCTCCATATGTGTTATGCGTAATAAAATTTCCATCTGCAATAATAACATCACCAACTGATATAAAAGGTAAATATCCCACAGCAGTTACTAACTTATTATCGCAAGACAAATTACACACCGTATAACTATTAACATCATTTGTATAAATTATATCTTCAACTTGCCCTTTTATCTGCATAGTAAAAAATCCTCTCTTCCTAGGGATATTATACATTTACCTGCAAAATTTAGCAACGAATTTCTTAAAGAAAACAACCAAAGTAACACACTTTTCAACTATGTAACAAAGCACATCTAACCAAAACTCTTTTATGAAATTTAAAAAGCCATAAATCGCAAATGACCATATAAGCACATCGATAATATAACCAAACATAATACCAACTCCTAATATATTATATGGTTTACATAGCTGTTTGTGACTGTTTACATACCGACAAAAAAAGAAGGAGATATCTCCTTCTTTTAATATACCGTATTTGTTAATGTTTGTGTTAACGTCTTTTCATTTCCTACTTTGTCTCTTATTTTTACTGTTATTGTGAATGTTCCATCTGTTAATTTAATTCTTTGGTTTATGTTTGGCTCATTCGTTTTTAGTACATTTTCATATTGCGGTGTTGTTTCTCCTTCTTTTACTGCCTTTATTTCTATTTCTTTTATTCCTGAGCCAATATCATATATATTGTTTATTTTTACTGTATTCACAAAGTATTTTTCTATTTTAACAATATATGCTTGTGACTCTACTCTATTTCCTGCATTGTCTTCCGTTGTTACTACAATTCTATACGTTCCGTTTTTAACTAGTGTTGTTGCGGCTGTTTCTTTTTCTTTTATTGTCTCTATTAAATTATTTGTATCTGGATCTATTTTTTCAACTTTATATGTAGTTTCTTTTAATCCAGAACCTCCAAGGTCGCTACCAAGATTGTCTATTTTTATATATACGCTCTTATCTGTATTAGTTCCCCAAGTGTAATTTGCTCCGTTTTCTATTCTCAATGTTGCCTTAATTGTTCCTATTGTAGGCATAATCTTATCAATTCTTATTGTAATGTTTGACGTTCCACTATAGTTGCCATGCTTATCCATTGCCCTAAAATATACTGTCTTATCTATAGTTGAAGACCAAATTCTTGCTCCACCAGTTGGCATATCACGCCAAGTTCCACTCGTACCACCTTCTTGATATTGATATTTTGCTATTCCACTTAAGTCTGTACTAAGTAGTGATATGTATACATTTTGGTTTGTCCATACACCACTATTATACGTATTTCCTGTTGAACTATTATACTTTGCTGTTATTATCGGAACAGTTGGTGGTGTTGTGTCTTCTATAATAAATGTTTTTATTATTGTTCCTGTGTAATTTCCACTTCCCTGAATTGTAACTGTTGCTGTTCCAACTTCTACGTTATTTGTATATGTTACTTTATAATCTACATTCTCAGTTAATACTTTCTCTCCATCTTTTAAAGTTACAGTTGGTTTCTTTGCTGTTTTATCATACTCATATTTTGTTTCTGATAATGTTGCAACTATATCTGAAGAATTCAAATTCTTTGGCTTTATCTCAAAAGTTACAGTAGTTGTATCTTTGTAATTTCCTTTACCGACTATCGTAATTATCGGATTACCCGCCTTTGTATTTTCGCCATATCCTGTTATGTCATAATCTGTTCCAGCTACCAAATTGACATTTCGTGAAGTATCTCTTACTGTTACAGTAGGTACTTTCGCATTTCCATCATACGTATAGCTTGATGGATTTACTGTTTTTGTTATATCACTAGAGTTTATAGATTTTTGTGTGATACTCCATGTGGCTGTTTTATTTGTTCTCGTTCCGTCACTCCATTCATGATTGCTATCTAACGATAAACTTACTGTATACGTTCCTACATTAGTTGCACTTGTTTCTCCTGTTATAGTGCACCCATCACCTAAACTTGGATAATTTTGTGTCTTTCCATTATATACAAAACTTACAGATGAAGGTAGTGTTATCTTTCCGTATGTTACTTTAATTGTAGCTGTCGCACTTGCAGCAAAAAATCTATTTGTTTCGCCAGCTGAAAGTGTTAATGTTGTTTCACCAACTTTAACTGGTGTAACAGTTATAGTTTTATTCGAAGTATTAAGAGATACTCTTGCAATTGTTGTAGAACCAGATATTGCACTAAGTGTTCCGTCTCCGTCATATGTATATGTAAATTTATTCGTTGTTCCATATTCAAGTGTTAATGTTGGGCTTGGACTTAGAGTAATTGTCGCATCTCTTTGCATTATATAACCACACGTATCACACTTACCATCCGAATTATTATCTGCATGATTTCCACTTTCAACTATATCGTTACAATCAGTACATCTTTTATAGTGTTGATCATCATTTGTTTCCCAATTTGTTTCAGGTGTGTGGCCATTAGCAGGTATCGTTTCTGTATATGTGTGAGAAGAATTATAGTTACAACGATATGTTCTTATTCCTGTTTCTTTACATGTTGGACTTGTCGTTACCGTACCATTATCCCAATCATGGTTGCCGTAGCTTCCATATGTAGCATTACAGTAACTACACGTTGCTAATGAACTACATGTTGCTGTACCGCCAGAGTGTGATCCGCTATAAAAGCTATCACATTTACTACATTCTTTACGATGGGAATCACTATCATATTTAGTCCAACTACTTGCATACGAGTGGTCTTCAGTGTCTTTAGTTGAACACACAGAACAAGTTCTTGTATGTGTAGTACCTAAACCATCATTTACCCAGCTTCCCCAGCTATGTCCATTAGCTGAGCCATAAGAATATGTATTCCAGCCTTTTTCAGAACAATTGTTACATTTAAAATAATATTCCGCCGGACTAGTACATGTTGCTGCACTTGCTAAATATGTATTTGATACCTCTTGAGTTCCAAAGACATGATCAGCTTTTGCTATCGTCTCTGTTTTGGTGTGACTTGATTTATTTTTGCACACATAGTTAATTGTTCCCTCCGATGTACAAGTTGCAGATATTCTACTTGATTCACTCCAATCATGAGATCTACCACTACTACTACTTGAACACACTGTACACTTTTCCCAATAGCATTCAGTAGAGTTACCGCTTGAAGAATATACATTATTATAATCATGGCTTTCACTCTTTTTATAGCTACAAGCTGAGCAAATTGCTGAATGGGTTGTTCCATATCCATCACTAGACCAACTTCCAAATGTATGCTTTTGAGGAAATAACTTTTCTCTACAATGTATACATACTGCAGTATAGTGATATGTTCCATCCTTTTTATTGTATTCTTCATGATACGTCGTGTGAGCACATGTCTCTGTGCTTCGTACAGTAGTAGTCCCTATTAAAATGAACAATGCCATTAAAATAAACATCAAACCTATTTTCTTCTTCATTTGTTACCTCCATAGCAAAAGATTTAGCCTATGTTACTCCACTTCCAGAGTTCCTTCTGGAGCTGTATTATCGATATAAAATGGGTCGCTACACTTTATTATGCTATATCCATTTTCATTTTCAGCATACACCCAAAGATACCAGTCGTTACCCGTAACGGCTTCCAATTTTATTTCATCACCACTAAAAAACGTGTGTGTTATTTCGTCTTTGCTAGGTTCTTCTCTAGTTTGTAACCATTCGTATTTCATATCAACTGCTCCATTTACTGTAACAGTTGTTTTTTGTTCTTTTGCCCATGTTATGTTTCCATCAGGAGAAAATTTAACTACTATTTCATTTGTATCAAGTGCTTCATCCTCTTCTATTTTTCCTACTATATATAATTTTCCATCAGCATTTAATACAACTACTTTCTTACCATAGTTTATTAGATATTCTCTCTTCACATATCTAACATTTACATCATCTTTAAACTCTTTATCAAAATCTTCTTGGTTCATCAAATGATACTTATAAACTGGTGAAATATTAGCATTGTTATTAGTTTCTTTAATTATTCTAATCGCATCAGTACTTAGTAACTTGCCATATCTATCATCTATTTGTGTATCTGTCGCAACATAATCAGCTGGCACCTCATATCTTCCAGCTTGAATATTAACTCTTTGCACAGATACCAATTCCTCAACATTTCGCAATTCTTCTTCAATATCCATTCTTGTATTTTTATTTAACGTATCAATTGTATAATATCCTCCTATTGTAGCTAGAAGAATAATCACTATTATTGTTATTATTAACGAAACTAAGCTAATGCCTTTTTCTTTCATTAGTACTCCTCCTTATTTTATCGGGCCATAAACCTTACCAGAAAAGTAATCAACAATATACAAATTTCCAGTAGCATTTTTTACACCAAGTCCATTTATATCTGTAGAATTAATTTTTCTTACATACGAAATATTTTTTGTTAAGCTTTCTCTAATATCTGCATCTGTATATTCTGTATTGCTACAAATAGTTGTAATCGCAGTTTCAAGTTCTATTTTTTCGCCCAAAAGCGGATATGCAGTTTCACTAACTGCATTATCCGAAAAACGTTTCATTGCTGCACTTTCCACATCTCTTATTTCATTTGCAATTTGAGCATTTGTAGCTGTAGTAAATCCATCATTTCCAACCTTAATTACTATTGTTGCTAGAATAATCATCACTATTATTGTTACAACTAACGCTATCAAAGAAATACCTTTTTCATTCATATGTCCACCTACTTTTCTTCAATTATCTCTTGTGGTTCATAATTTTCATATTCCCATCTTAGACGAGGACGATTAACTCCTTCTTCTAGTACCCATAAATCAAAATTCCAATCTGCATACGATACCCTATTCTTCATTTCTGCTGGTGTTTTTGAATCGATTGTTACTGGGCTTCCATCAGTTTTATCTCCAACGTCTTGTACATTTAAATCAAGTAGTGGATCTTTCTCAAAACAACATCTTATAACTTGTGTGCTTACACCAGTAGTAATATTTGTTTTTCCTATAAATCCACCTCTTACCTTAGCATCTTCATTTGTGTCTGTTGCTGTGTATACACTTTGAATATCTATTTCAGCACTATTGGTTGCGTAAATATTACCTATTGATCCACCTACATTATCAATACCACCTGTTATAGCACCTTCAGAATAACAGTCATTTAATTTAAACAAGCTTGGACTTATTATTTGAATATCACCTATCAAACCACCAACTTCGTTCTTACCTGTTATACTAGCATTTGCATAAGCTTCTCTTACAGAAGTTGTAGAATTTGCTCTTATTTCACCTATTAAACCACCAACTGAGTTTATGCCAATAAGTCTAACGTCTGCACTACTTCTTTGAATTGTTCCACTATACAATGTTCCAATTAAACCACCTAAACTACCATTAGCATTTACTGATACATCTTTTACAAAACAGTCTGTAATGTTTCCTTTGTCGTAAGAACCAACCAAACCTCCAACAGATTCAGCTTGTGAATTTACACTACCACCTGTTATTGTAATGTTTGAAATATTTCCACTACAGAAACCTGCGACAACACCAGTATATTGACCGCCTCTTATTGAAACATCTTTAAATTTTACATCTTTAATATATGAGTTACTTGATACTTGTCCAAACAATCCGCAATATGTACTTGTTGGTCTTGCAAGAGTTAATCCTGTAATTGTGTAATTTCTTCCGTCAAATGTTCCCGAAAAGCTTTCAACAGGTTTCCATCCCTCACTTGAACCATAGTTAGTCATATCAATATCTTCTGATAAGCAGAAGTTACCTGATGGATATGTATGCATCAATTCCATATCTTGTGCTGTATGAATATAAATAATATTCTTTACATTTTTGCCTTGGTCAATCGCCGTAATATCTTCTTTTGAATAATATCTTCTACCATCTTTTGTCTTTACACCAGCAAGATTTACAACATCGCCATTTATATAATTAACTAAATATTCTTCATTTGGAACATTAAGTGATGTTATCAATTCAGCCACTTGTTGTGCTGTTAAATAATAATATCCATATCTATATTGAACATTCTTTCCATTAACATTTATAGTTATTCCATTAGGAGTATTATCTAATGATGTTCCAACAAGAGTTCTGTCATATGTATTTGAAATGTATTGCTCTCCTATTTTCTTAACAACATTACTAATATTTACGACATCTTTCGCAATCAGTCTAACTCTTTCTTGTCTTGCATTATTAGCCATATTAGTTATTATCATCATGATTACCACCACAATAAGAAACAATAGGATAGCACCAATTATAACTAATGTTTTTATTGTTTTCTTTTGCTTGTCCTCTACTAATGAATTTTTGTCGTCTTTCATTATATCTTTTAGACTTATTCCCATGCGTACTCCTCCTATATTAAAATATATCTAATTCTAGATTACTATTTTTGTTCATTTTTGTCAATTAAATATTCTTTTCTAGAGGAATAACTTTTTCCCAGCTTAGGCTTTCTTTTCCAAGATGTCCATAATTTGTCGTTGCACGATAAATTGGTTTTCTTAGCTCTAATTTTTTAATAATTCCATCAGGAGTCATATCAAAATTCTTATGTACTAATTCTGATATTTTTTCTTCTGGAATTTTGTTAGTACCAAATGTATCAATATATACGGATACTGGCTTTGCAACACCTATCGCATATGATATTTGAATTTCACATTTATCTGCCAATTTGTTTGCAACAATATTTTTAGCAATATATCTTGCCATATAGCAAGCACTTCTGTCTACCTTTGATGGATCTTTTCCAGAGAAAGCTCCGCCACCATGCCTTGCATATCCGCCATAAGTATCAACTATTATTTTTCTTCCTGTTAATCCACTATCTCCTACGGGACCACCAATTACAAATCTTCCCGTTGGATTTATATAATACTTTGTGTTTTCATCTAATAGATTTTCTGGCACAACTTCATTTACGACATACTTCATAATATCTTCTTTTATTTTTTCTTGAGATACATCATCATCATGTTGAGCTGATATTACTATTGTATCAATTCTAACCGGCTTATCATTTTCATACTCAACCGTTACTTGTGTTTTTCCATCTGGTCTCAAATATGAAATTATATTTTCTTTTCTAACTTCTGCCAATCTTTTTGCTAGTTTATGTGCAAAATATATTGGCATTGGCATATAATTTTCTGTTTCATTGCTTGCATATCCAAAAACCATTCCTTGGTCACCAGCACCATGTCCAAGATTTTCTCCTTTTTTTGTTTCTGAAGAATTGTCAACACCTAGGGCTATGTCTGTTGATTGCTTTTTCAAATGTATTTGAATTGAACAAGTATCTGCGTCAAAACCATACTCTGTTTTTGTATATCCAACTTCTCTTATTGCCTCTCTTGCAATTTTTTCAAAATCAACATCAGCTGTTGTCGTAATTTCCCCCATTATTATTACTTCATTATTGTTTACGCAAGTTTCACAAGCAACTCTTGCATTCTTATCTTGCTCATAAATCGCATCCAATATGCTATCTGAAATATAGTCACATACTTTATCTGGGTGTCCTTCCGTAACACTTTCACTCGTAAAAAATCTTTTCATTTAAAATTCCTCCTTTAATGTTTATTTACAAATATTTAGTCATGTGTTTCTACAGGTCGGTGCGGTACAGTGCCCGCACCCTACAACGTTTTTGCATAATTTATTCTTTGGTTCACTTTTATTACTTTCATATCACATAAAAATACCCCAGAGCATAGCTCTGAGGCGAGAATATCTTTTTTTCATCACTCAAAGCAATAAGCTTTGTCGGTTGTAGCACCTTAACTATTACATCAGGTTGCTGTGGAGTCATAAAGCCGAATCTCTCGTCCACTCTTGATAATTTATATTAATTTTATCTGGATACTAAGCTAATAGCTTTTTTACAATTTCATTAATTGTTTTTCCATCAGCTCTTCCAGTAGTTTTAGCTTTTACAGCTTGCATAACTTTTCCCATGTCTTTCATAGAAGTAGCACCAACTTCTGCTATTGTTTCATTTATAATAGAAGTAAGCTCTTCTTCAGATAATTCTTCAGGCAAGTATGCTTTAATTATTGCTATTTCAGAATTAACTTGATCAATCATGTCTTGTCTGTCTGTTTTTTGAATTTCTTCTAAAGAATCTTTTCTTTTTTTCAATTCTTTTGCAATAATTTCTGTTATGTTATTATCATCCAACTCTTTTTGAGTATCTTTTTCAACTTGAAGGATTGCAGCCCTTATCATCATAACTGTATTTTTCTTAAGTTCGTCCTTATCTCTCATTGCATCTTTAAAGTCCTGCATCAACTTTTCTTTTAACATCAAGTTCACCTTCACTTCTTAATTAAAATTTTCTCTTTCTAGCAGCTTCTGATTTTTTCTTTCTTTTTACACTAGGTTTTTCATAATGTTCTCTTTTTCTAACCTCTTGTAAAACTCCGCTTCTAGCACAGTCTCTCTTAAATCTTTTTAAAGCATTATCTATAGATTCATTATCTCTAATTTTAATTCCTGACATCTCTTTCCCTCCTTTTTGAAGCATATAGCATAATTAAAGAGATTGTAGACTATTTGTTCAATGTATTTAAAGCTCTTGCTAAGCTTGATTTTTTTCTTGATGCTGTGTTTGCTTTAATAACACCTTTATCAGCAGCTTTGTCAACTGCTTTAGTAGCTACTTTAAATAATTCTGTTGCTTTCTCTTTATTTCCAGCTTCAACTTCTTTCTGGAAGTTCTTTACAGCTGTTTTATAAGCTGTTTTAACCATTGCGTTCTCGTTTGTTCTTGCTTCGCTTGTTTTTACTCTTTTTATAGCTGATTTAATATTTGGCATGTTGTGGCACCTCCCTTTTATCTGTATCTCTAGTATCTTAAACGATCTACGAAGAACAGTTTAGCACATTGTATGCTAAAAAGCAAGTAAAATTTGAAAAATATGGCTTTTCACGATTTTTTACGCTTTTTAGTATTTTTTATCAAATTTATTCAAATTACGTAAACCGTGCTTCCGTATACGCTTTACCGATTTTTGGCTTTATTTCAATACTTTGCAAGATTTTTAGTGTTGATTTTTACATAATATCGTGCTATAATTATGTCTATAAAGAAGATTAAAGGGGATGTTTATCATGGTTGGTAAAATTGTGGAAAGTCTTAATAAAGTAAATTCATTCTCTAAAAACATTATAAGGTCAGGTTGCTACATAGCTCTGTTCTTAGGTGTTATTGGTATGGTATTAGTAACCTATAATAACGTAGTAGCACAAAAAGTTGAGCTATACAATATTGGCTCTAGTATGATTTATACTGGTGCTGTATTCTTCGCACAAATGGTAATAGGAGGCCTTATAATAGACTTCTTTAGTAGTATGGTTGGTAATCATGATGACTAGTTGCTACGCTTATAATAGAACAAGTATTGCTGAGCAATTCCGGAATACTTACCAAACCTTTGAGATGCATATTGGTTAATTTTAGTTATGTTTGTACTATCCACATATAGTTCAGACATAACTTTTTTTATCCATGTATCTACAGGAAATGATTCAACTCTACCCATAGAAAACAACAAAATGCAATCTGCAACCTTAGCACCAATTCCTGGTATCTTCATTAACTCTTTTCTTGCATCCAATGTAGTCATTTTTTCTAAATTTTCGATATTAACTTCTCCATCATTTACTCTTCTTGTTGCCTCAAACACATATTTATCTCTAAATCCTAAATTAAGTTTTCTCAAATCATCCACAGTCGCCTTTGAAAGCTCCTCTGCCGTAGGAAACAAATAATAACTAGTTTGATTATATGTAATTTCTTTTCCATACGTTTTTGAAATATTTTCTATTGTTTTTGAAATTCTAGGTATATTGTTTGCTGCTGATATTATAAAGCTTATAATCATTTCCCAAGGGTCTTGGTGCAAAATTCTAATTCCGTAACCATATTCTGATGCAATTTTCATATTTTCATCATTCTCACACAAAATCTTTTTTATATCACTATAATTTCTGCCTAAATCAAAATAATCTTTACAAATCGTCTCTATATCTCCATTCACTTCGCCTGTGAAAACAACATTATTTCCATCTTTTTTTACATTTATTATGCCTTGTTTTATAACTCCCGTATAACTTCCATCTATATTTTTTCTCCACCTAAAGCATTGCCCACATTCAAAGATGTGGGCAAGCTCGAAGTCTTGAATATTATTTGCTACGAATTCCTTCATATAATATTCTGCTCCTTCATTTTCATTCTTTTTTTCCAGCAACTTCTACATAGTGGTATGTACTCGTTGTTCCCCACTACGACGTCAGCATCTTTCTTTCCAAGGAAGAAAGAATAGATTGCATCTTCACCACAATCAGCACACACTGCCGTACACTTTTCAACTCGATCTGCCAAACTTAGAATTTGTGGCATAAGCCCAAAAGGCTTACCCTCAGCAGTCATATCCAAGCCAGCAATATGAAACCTTTTTCCATTATCAGCCATGTCTCTGATAATATTCACATCGCCCTCAAGGAATTGGAACTCATCGATGATGTACACTTCCACATCATATTTCTGAACCTCAGAAATGTCCCTTATGTTTATTGCCTCCGCTTCGCCAAACCTCCTGCTCTTTATCAGATTGTCTCCAAACCTGTCATCAATCAGAGGTTTAAACGCTGCTAATCTCTTATGAGCTATTGTAGCTCTCTCGTATGCACTAAGTAACGCTAGCGTTTTTCCACTAAACATCGGTCCTGTATGAACAATTATTTCACCATTCACCTTATTACCCTCCTGCAAATAATAATTTAGAGTCCACATTCATAATACACAAACGATATATTTATTTCAAGTAGTATTTTGATTAAATTTTTAAAATAAAATTTTTCATATCCATAATGGTATGTAATATCTTGCATTACAAATTATATCTATTGATTTTTATACAATTATAATATAGAATTTGGTTAAAGTAAGGTTAAATTTTGGAGGAGTTATGTCATCTTTTTGGATAAAAATTATTGCTACAATAACAATGCTTATCGATCACATAGGATTTGTACTTTTCCCTGAAAATATATTGCTAAGAATTATAGGAAGAGTTTCTATGCCTCTTTTTGCTTTTCAAATCGCTGTTGGATTTGAAAAAACAAAAAGTAGAGAAAAATATATTTTACGAATGCTTATATTTGCACTAGTATCGCAAATACCTTTTAGTTTAATGTATGATACACAAGGAATTACAGCACCATTAAATATGCGGTTTTACCTTTTTAATTTCACTTTTACTTTTGTATTCATTAGAAAATGTAAAGCCACTGTACCGGAAAAATCATATGTAGCATTCCAGTTTTATTAGAATCATATTTTCTACAATATGATTATCAAATTATAGGCGTTGTTTTGGTTGTACTATTTTTCTACACAATGAAAAAAAAGAAAGTTATGGTTTTTTCATACATTGTTGCGATTCTTTTATATATTTCTTATGCTGCAAATAGAAGCTCGGTGGCAATTTTTGAACTTTTATCAATAGTACCACTGGCTTTCTATAATGGAAAAAAAGGACCTGGTTTAAAATATTTCTTTTACGCTTTTTATCCATTGCATATGCTTGTGCTTTATTTGCTTACTCTACTTTAGTTCGCATTGTTTTTTACATTTATTCACAAAATAGACACAATTGTACTTTATAATACTTTCTAGGAGGAGATAAAAATGAATAATCAAAAAATTCTTGTTGTTGATGATGAAGAACGTATGAGAAAACTTTTAAAAGACTTTTTATCTGTTAAAGGATATACAATCTTGGAAGCCGAGAATGGTCAAAAGGCTCTTGATATTTATGATATGAATAGAGATATTAAATTAATACTACTTGATGTAATGATGCCTGTACTCGATGGTTGGGCAACACTTAGAGAACTTAGAAAGGAATCTAAAGTTCCAGTAATTATGCTCACGGCTCGTGGCGAAGAAAGGGACGAACTATTCGGCTTTGAGCTTGGTGTTGATGAATATATTTCAAAACCTTTTAGCCCTAAAATACTAGTTGCAAGAGTTGAAGCTCTTTTAAATAGGTCATACCCAGACCAAGAAGAATCTATAGAAGTTGATGGAATTATTATTGATAATGTTGCACACCAAGTTACCATCGATGGCAAAAATATTGATTTAAGTATGAAAGAATTTGAACTCTTAAAATATATGATAAGTAACACGAATGTTGCTTTATCAAGAGAGAAAATATTAAATTCTGTTTGGAATTATGATTATTATGGAGACTCTCGAACAATCGATAGTCATATTAAAAAACTTAGAAAGAAGCTAGGTAAAAAAGGCTCTCACATTCAAACGGTAAGAGGCCTTGGTTACAAATTTGAAATCTAGGGTGATAAAATATGAAAACGTCTATAAATAAAAAATTATTTTATACATTTGCTTGCTTAATTGTATTTATAATTTGTTTTATCTGGATATTAAATACACTTATTCTAGACAAATATTACATTTCTGAAAAGAAAGTTTCACTTACATCGATATATAATTCTATAAACGCATACTACTCTAGTTTGGATAGTTCTAAAGAAGCTTTGGAAAGCGAACTTGAAAAATTAGATATAATACAAAACGTAGACATTGTTATACGAAACGGTTCAGACATAACAATATATACAACATCAAAAGACTTTTCAAGAAACAAAATGTATTTACTTGGAAATAAGAGCTTAATTGAGTTCAATGATAAAAGACTTAACGAACTTGCCAAAAGTGGAAAAAATTATGATGTAAATATCATTTCAGATTCCAATGTTGGAACTGAATTTATCAATTTGTTTGGTAAATTAGATAATGGTTTTTTAATTTTTATTAGAACACCAGTTGAATCAATTACAGAAAGTGTAAAAATATCAAACAAATTTCTTATTTTTATAGGAATTATTTCAATACTCATAAGTAGTGTTGCTGTTTTATTGATTTCAAAGCACTTTACAAAACCTTTAACAGAACTTAATTCAATTGCTCAAGATATGGCAAATCTTGATTTTTCAAAAAAATATAGAATAACGACTCACGATGAAATTGGTAATTTGGGAGCAAGTATTAATTGTTTATCTGATAGCCTTGAAAAAACTATAAAAGATTTAAAAGCAGCTAATATGGAACTTGAAAAAGACATTGAGGAAACTTCTAAAATAAGTGAAATGAGAAGCAAATTTGTTTCTGATGTATCACATGAACTAAAAACGCCTATTGCTCTAATTCAAGGATATGCCGAAGGACTTCTTGATAATGTGGTTTCAAGCGATGAGGACAGAAAGTATTACGCAAGCGTTATTTTGGATGAAGCAAACAAAATGAGCGAACTTACAAAAGACTTGCTTGATTTGTCAAAACTTGAATATGGTCAAAATCAATTACAAATAGAAAGTTTTGACATAGTAGAAATGATTAAAAATTTCTTGAAGAAAAACGAAGTACTGTTCTCTGAAAAAGACATTGTACCAGTATTTGAATGTGATAAAAAAATAATGGTTAAAGGTGATGTCTTTAGAATAGAACAAGTGCTAACCAACTACATAACAAATGCATTGAAGAACGTCGATGAAAACAAAGAGATAAAATTCTCAATCAATGAAAACGAAAATACTGTTAGGGTATCTGTATTCAATAGTGGAACACAAATTAGTGATGAAGATAAACTACGTATTTGGAATAGATTTTACAAAGTTGACTCTTCAAGGAACCGTGCAAACGGCGGTACAGGTCTTGGTCTTTCCGTGGTAAAAGCTATAATTGCACAACATCACACAACTTGTGGCGTTAATAATGTCGACAATGGTGTTGAATTCTATTTTGAATTAGAAAAAGAATGTTAATTATTTACGTTTTATTCACACAAAAGACACATAAGTAAAGTATTATAATATTGGTAGTTCTAAAAAAGCGTTAACAACTTTTTGATTTAGGTTCCCCCTTTACAAAATATTTGCTAACGCTTTTTTATTTTTTATTTTAATTCTTCAATTATCTTACTAAGTTCAGCTTCCTCTAGTAAGCCAACTTGTCTTTCAACTTCGATGCCATCTTTAAAAAAGACTAAGGTAGGAACAGATTCAACTCCATACCTTATCGCAGAATCTTGATTCTCGTCAACATTAACTTTATAAAACTCTGCACTATCACTATACTTTTCAGACACCTCTGCAAGTATAGGTGCAAGCATTTGACAAGGCATACACCAAGTTGCAAAAAAATCAACAACAACTAACTTTTCACTGTTCTTTAAAACCTCCTCATTTATTTGATTATTTTCTATATGATGTACCATAATAATTCCTCCTTCTATTAGTTTCTCTAACAAGCTGATTTTAATACATTTTAATAATTATTTCAACAGGAAAAAAGAAAATCTTTCACACAAGAAAACTGAAAATCCTCTATTTTATTCGTACTCTGTACTCTTCTAACCAAATATTTATTTCTATCAAGTATATAATTGTCCCCTGCTCCAGTTCGTACAGCAACTTAATCGCCTCTTCTCTATCTACAATATCCAAAATCGGCGAATCTATATACAAAAGTATATCGCGTAGCACTTCTCTATTTTTTTCATTATTTAAAGTGTAATTGCATTTAGGCAGCAATATATCATAGCCATAACGATTTGAAATTTTATCTACACTGCTAAAATCTATCATTTCATTTTTCTTTTTGTTTTGAAAATTATAAAACTCATCCATATCTATCTTCAGTTTCTTTGATATCATTTTCTTTCTATGTTCAAATTTGTCTTTCCATTCTATCGTCTTTAATTCCTTCACGTTAAATTTTTCATCAACTTTTTCACACTCTTTTATTAACATTACATCTGCACCAAGTTGACTTGGTGTGTCTTTTATTTTGACTATATTTCTAAGTTCATTTTCTGTGAGTTCTACATTTTCATTTACCAATTTAATGACAGGAGTTTTTATTTCTTGCATTTTCATGCCATTATACTTTTCAATTTGCATTCCATTTTCATCATATGTTAAATACTCTCCGTGCTTTCAATTCATATACATCTCTAAAAAATATTTTCTTTTCTAATTCAATAACCCCATTTAAAAGCATGTTTGCAATTCCATAGTTTGTAATGCATGCCTGCATTTCCGGGAATTCCAATATAGATTTAACTTCAGATGCAAAAACTAGATTATCGCCTATTTGTGCATAATATAATGGCTTTATTCCTAGAGAATCTCTAGCTATATACAATTTTTTGGCTTTTCTATTCCATATTGCAAAAGAAAAGACGCCTTCTAATTTTTCAATGAATTTTTCACCAAGTTCACTATACAAATTTAATATAATTTCTTCGTCTTCATTTAGAGATGTGTCCACACCTGATGATTTAAGAAAAGCTACCAACTCCTCTTGATTAAATAATTTTCCATCAAACACTATAACATATTCATCTTCGCCTTTTTCTAATGTCATTGCTTTTTTCTTTAACTCGATTTTCTGTATTTGCTTACTCCTATACCCGATATGAGTGTATCTATCATCATAATATGCCTCTATATCCGTACCCCTTCTTATTAATTTATCAGTCATTCTTTTCAAAACCAGCTCCGTATTTTCTCGCCTATATGTATAATTTATGAAACCTGCAAATCCAGCCATCTCCTCATACTCCCTTCAATTGTATTTTATGCTTTGAGTAGCATTTTTGACACAAGGCGCATAGTATATATCAAAGCTGAATGCTTTAGTTTAAGAAAGAAGGAATGATTTTATGGATAATGATTACGGTTGTGCTCCAAAAGATGTTAGTGTAGATGGAATTTTCGCTACTGGAAAGCAATTTGACCTTGAAATAATTCTCCCAGAAGATAACAGAGAAGTAATTTATGGTGTCGTAAGAGATTGCCACGGTAGACCAATTGAGGATGCTGTAGTAAAATTAGTAGAAATAATCAAAATGAATGGTAAGGAATTTAGAGCTCCTATATCTCACACTTTTACAGATAAAGAAGGAGACTTTACATTTGGTCCATTATGCCCAGACAGAAAATATGAAATAATTATTTGGGCAAATGCTGTAAAGCATAAAAAAATGTGTGTACGCCCAGAAAAAGACTTTGACTGTTTAAGAGGAGTTATAATGCCAAAATGCGATCTTCCATGTGAAAAACCACATCAAGAATGTGAATGCAAAGAAGATAAAAATCCATGTGACAGATAACTAATTATTTAACAAAATTCGCACGTTCTCTTGACAAGAACGTGCGTTTTTATTATTATTTTTATGATGAGGTTGTTCGGATGTAAAGAAAAATCACTCTAACCTTTTGCACGGTTGAGTGATTTCCACCAAAATCGGGCAAGTTACATTGTGACTAACACATCATCCTTAATTCAATTATACTATAATAGAAAAAAAGTCAATATTTCATTATTCGCTTTTTTTATCAAATTAATTCACATATACTATTACAGAGGTGATAAAATGGACGAAAGACCAATAGGTATTTTTGATTCAGGTGTTGGCGGACTTACAGTATTAAATGAGTATTTAAGTGTTTTACCAAATGAAAATTATATATATTTTGGTGATACTGCAAGATTACCATATGGCTCTAAATCAGAACAAACCATTATTGAATACTCAAAACAAATAGCTGATTTTCTAATTAGTAAAGATGTAAAAATGATTGTAATTGCTTGTGGAACAGCCAGTGCAATTGCTTATAATACGTTAAAAAATTTTTACAATATTCCCATCTTGGACATTATAACACCCACAGCTCAAAAATTGTCTGCAAATTCTATAGGTGTAATAGCAACCAAAGCCACAATAAGAAATGGTGCTTGGGAAAAAGAAATCACGAAATTCTCACCAAACTCCCAAATTACATCTATTGCCTGTCCTCTTTTTGTTCCAATTATTGAAGAAGGACTTGCAAACTCTAAAATAGCAGACTTGGCAATAGCTGAATATCTTTCAAAATTTAAAAACATTGATGCATTGATACTTGGATGTACTCATTATCCTATCTTGAAAGATAAAATCGAAGATACCATTGGCAAAAACGTGGAAATAATAAATCCTGGTACATATTCTGCTGAATACGCAAAAAAATTTCTTGAAGATACTAATTCGTTAAATACTTCAAATACTTCTGGAAAAATAGATTTTTATTCTAGTGATGACACTGTTTATTTTAAAGATGTAGCGTGCACATTCTTTCCTATGCATAATCATGAAGTAAAAAGAGTAAATTTTTGAGTTGCATTTTACAAAGTTTATATATATACTAAATTTGATAAACTTATTTGGAGGAATGAATATGAAAAATGAAAACGGTGTAACACTTGCTACTGTAATTGTAACTATAATTGTAATTTTACTTATCGCTTCAACAAGTATAATTGTTGGAAACAGACTTATTATAGATGCAAAAGAACAAAAAGCTGCAGAAAATTATGAAGCCGTTGTAGCCGCTGTTGGAAGAGAAGTTGCTAAAATAAATACCGCAGGGGTTATAACTCCAGGAATTTACACATACATTGGCGTTCCTAATCCAATTATAGGAAAAGACCCGACTTCAGGAGATGCAATACTCACTGGCGATGATTGGTATTTGTTAGATGCAAGTTCATTGGAAAGTTTAGGAATAAAAGATTCTAAAAATACGTATTTAGTTAATTACAAACTAAACGTAGTTATTGATATCGATAGAACAGAAGATTTAGTTACTGAGGTATCTAAATATTAAGACAAAATAGTAGAGCCAGTCTTTCGACTGGCTCTATATTCGTTCATAACTATTCAGCTATGTAAGGTAACAATGCAATGTGTCTTGCTCTCTTAATTGCTGTTGTCATTTCTCTTTGATGTTTAGCGCAAAGACCTGTTACTCTTCTAGGTAAAATCTTTCCTTTTTCACTAACAAATTTTCTTAATTTGTCAGCATCTTTATAATCAATAACTAAATTTTTGTCTGCACAAAACATACAAACTTTTTTCTTTATTCTTCTTTGTCTTGGCATTGAATCATCATCGTTATTGTTATTTCTGTTATATCTTTTATTACCTTTCTTGTCTGCCATTTATATTCCCCCCTATCTCTTCTAATCTTTTAGAATGGTAAATCATCATCTGTTACTGGTGTAAAATCACTTGAAGTTGCATTAGCATTAAATGGAGCATCAACTCCACCAAATGGATTTGCACCTGTAGCCTCGCCCTCTCTTTTGCTATCAGCAAAATAAGTTTCTTCAGCTATAACTTCTGTAACATATACTCTTTTACCGTCTTTGTCGTCATAGTTTCTTGTTTGAATTCTTCCTATGACTGCGACTTGCATTCCTTTTTTGAAATACTTACTACAAAATTCACCCGTTTTGTCCCATGCAACAACGTTAATAAAGTCTGCTTGTCTCTCCTCGCCTTGTCTAGTAAATCTTCTGTTTACAGCTAAGGTAAAAGATGCAACAAGCGTATTATTATTAGTTGTATATCGAACATCTGGATCTTTTGTTAGCCTACCCATAAGGATAACTTTATTCATAACTCAAGCCTCCTCTTAGTCTTTTTTGATTACAATATGTTTGATAACTTCATCTGTAATATTGTAAACTCTTTCTAATTCATCAATGAATTCTGGGTTGCTACTAAAGTTGATTAGTGTATAGTATCCTTCAGCTTGTTTCTTAATAGGATATGCTAATCTTTTCTTTCCCCATTCTTCTGTTGATTCAACTGTTCCATGTTCGCTAATTAAAGAAGTAAACTTCTCAATAGTAGCTTTTATAGCAGCTTCATCAAGATTAGAATTGATAATTATAATTGTCTCGTAGTTGTTTTGCATTATTTACACCTCCTTCTGGTCATATGGCCCTATATCTTGTATAGAGCAAGGCGGCACTAACCGCGCCTATAATAATAGCATATTTATGTAAAAATAGCAATAGTTTTCAATAATATTACATAAAAAGCGGGCAACCAAAATGTTGCCCACCTCTAAATTCTTAGTTTAAAGGAATATTAAAATTCTTGCACACACTTGTTAGTGTCAATTTGTCACTTTTTATTACTGTACCATTATCTGCATAATCTTCAACATATAGTACATATTCTCCATTCAAATTCAAATTTCCATCTGCATCCAATATATGTGCATATTTAGTGTTTAGCTCTGTACTTTCTAAGTTTATTTCATTTATGTCATTTTCATATTTTTCTCTTCCATTCTCTTTTTCTTCATCACTTAGCCTTTCATATGCTTCAATAATACTTTTCTTTCTGTTTTCTATGTCTGCTTTTTGAGTCTTGAATTCTTGAATATCTTTCTTTAATTGTGATAAAGAATCGCCTTTTCCATGTAAAACATAAAAATCAAGTTCAGTTTTTCCTTCATCTCTGCCACCCACTCTAAACTCTTCAACGTTTTCTTCGTACTTTGCGATTGTCTTATACATCACATCTCTTATTCCTGTTTCGTCATCTCTAACGGTCAAATTTCCAGCCTCATCTAGTTTATAAGTAGGATAAATATCATCAATATTTTTTACAACAACATTTTTTAAAGTTTCGCTTCCATTTACGTCTTTGATATAAAAACTATACACACCATTTGTATTTACTGTTACACCAGTGCCATACTCAAATTCTGTTCCTCCACCATTTTTGAAAAAATCAATTCCTTTTGGTCCTATGTTCCACTTAAATGTCCAGCCATTTAACGTTTCTGCAATATTCGGAATTGTAATCTTTATTCCAACTCTTCTTGTCCAAGTCGTTGGTGTTAAAGAAACTGAAATATCTTGATCTTGAATTTGGTACCTTCCCCTTATTCCCATAAGAGCATCTGTAACTGTATAATAAACTTCTCCCTTGTATCTAACACCTTCTAAAACATACACTCTAAGACTACTTGCATTAATTATGTACGTTTTGTCTTTTTCATGAAGATTAGTTATATTTAATTTGCTCATATCCAGCAAATAGTACACTTCTCCGTCATTCTCATCTAATTGTGTTTTTAAGGCTTCACTTGTAATTTGAACAACCGTATTTCCTGGTATAACTCCAGTATTAGCATAATATTGCTTTGCAGCTTCTTCTATATCATTCAAATCATAGATAAAATTATTAATTTCTCTTTCTTCCATTGAAATATTAACAGTTGAAATTACACCGCTCGTGATTATTAAAATAACAGTAACCGCTATAATTAAAACAAGTAGCGAGTACCCTTTTTGATTTTTCTTCATTAGTTTCACCTCATATTAATTATACAAGTTTAAAATATATTTAGCAATATATAAATCCGTACTTTTTATTCATATTCCTATTAGCTCATTTATTGTTTCTTGTATTCTATCTTTTTTTGATTCTTCCTTTATGATGATGTACATATACACTGCGAGCAAAATTAGCGAGGGGTTTTTAAAATACACTAATAGTGCTATTCCCCCAAGAGTAACAAAAATCATCAAGCCTTTTGCAATGCCAGTGCTAATTTTCAAACTCTTTTTGTATCCAACCATTAAAAATAGTATTCCTCTTAAAATTCTTCCGCCATCTAATGGATATACGGGAATCAAATTAAGAAAAGTAATCATATAGTTTATTTCTTTAGTTAATTCACTTTTTGAAAACATTGCTATAATAACGCTAAATAGCGGCCCGTGAAGCCGCTATTAATATCTCTTTAATCTTGCTTTCTATATAGCTATATTTTGCACATACACCAATTGGCATAAGCAAAATTTCTTCTATATGTATTTTTAATACTGTAGCCACTAATATGTGTGCAATTTCATGTAATAAAGCAAATGTGTAAAAGTTCACAAAAACATTTAGTTTGTGTACTGCATAAAAATAGACTGCCAAAACAATTAAATAGAAATTTAATTTTATACACATATTGCCTCTATTCTTCTAAATTCAAAATATCTGCTGGATTCACAAGTCTACCGTCTACTCGTATTTCAAAATGTAAATGAGGTCCTGTTGCCCACCCTGTACTTCCAACTTCAGCTATAACATCACCCTTTTTTACTTTTTGATTTAATTTCACTTTAAGTTTAGAACAATGTGCATATAAAGTTACTACATCATCAGTTTTTATCATAACATATTTTCCATATGCTTCATCAGTTGTGGCTTTTATTACCGTTCCATCCAAAGCAGCATATATGCTAGTTCCCTTATCGGCTGCCAAATCTGTACCCGAATGATATGGAGTAACAATTGGATTTTCGCTTTGTCTAACGCCAAAGCAAGAAGTTATAATTGCTTTAAATGGTAATGGATATTTTAATTTATAATTTTCCTTCACATATACTGCATCATCCGACATTTGATTTATACCTTCTACAGCCGTCTCATACACTGGTTCTGTTGAAACATCAGTGGATATTGACATTATTGGTTCTAGATTTTCGTTCACAACTGTTGGCGGAACTTCATCGATTTTCGTATTGTCTGTCTCATTATTTCCATTTTCCAAAGTCTTGGCTTCTTCCTTAAAAACGTTTTTGCAAAAATTTATTACACCATTTTTCCCGTCTTCATAAATTGTTTCAATAGGAATATTCTTTTTAGATTCATGTTCTATAAAATCCAAAACTACTTGTACTTTAAAAATCTTACAAGTATATAGCGCAATCACAACTACAATAGCACCAATAGACTGTATACAAAGCTTCCTTAATATTTTATAAGAAAACTTTTTGTCTTCACATTCATCATCTTCTATTCTATCAACATTTCTTCTATAACTACTTCTATCCACCAAATATTCCATTTTTATCGCCTCCATCTAATACCTATGTACAGGCATTAGATTTTATGCAACAAATCTTTTTAAATTATATTTGCAATTATAATACACACTATCGCTACACAACCAGCAATTAGTAAAGCGTTCCATTTCAACTTCTTTAATTTGTTTCTATTTTCCATATCTTTTTTCTTTTGAATCTCTTTTTCTGATTGAAATTTTGCCGAGTATTCTTTTATCATTTCATTTATCTCTGCCATTATTATTTCTTTCCTTTTTTTCTCATATTTATCATCCAACTTATTTTCACTCATTTTCAATATAAAAAAAGCCTCTTCTATCAAATTAGACGGTAATTCTTTAACACAAATAACATTTTTGCTTAAATTAGAAATCATAAAAAACCTCCTATCTTTGTAGTAATTTTCTCCAAAAATAGAAGGTTCTATACTATTTATTTGCAATGAATATCTTATAATCTGTAACTCCAAAATTATTTTTTATCATGTTCAATACAGCTTTATTATTTAAGCTTGATATTGTAAATTTTGTTTTTTCATTTTTAGTAATAACCACTAGTTTAGTTGTGAATGCATGACTTTTCATAAACTTTTTGTTGTAACTATATATGTAGATTCCTGTTATCTCATCAAGTGAAATCTCTTTCGTTTTTGAAAAAGCCTTTGACAATATCAATGCATTTTCATCCACTTTTACTCTTCGAGAAATATCAATCCAGTATAAAACAAAAAGCATCACAGAAAAAATTATACTGTACCATAAACTTTGACTAGTAAGTTTCACAAGTGCTCCAAACAGCCCAATTGACACTCCTACAGCTAACGTTAATGTTAACACATACGTTGGGTCAGGTGCTATTTCAGGAGTTCGCTGTGTATTTATCATTCTCACATTTTTGTAGTACTCTTTATTTTGCGGCCACGTATATAATTTTGCACCCAAGAAATAATTCAACACTATTAAAATTACTACAAGCACTAACACCAGCCACATAAGCTATTCCTCCTTTAAACTAATGCTTTGCCATATACTCCTCATACAATTTTCTTGCAGTTTCAGGGCTATCATTACCAGTTGCATTCTTTACAGGTGCAAAACATTCCTCTCTTTTGTATCTCAATATTCCCATATTGTCTAATCTATTGAATGCGTCAAATATGAATGCTTCAAACTTGTAAGCATTTGGCTCTGTTGCAATTACAAGTTCGCCATTCTCATTTAAATAATTACACTTTTTAAATGCACTATGATATGGAAGTTTTTCTTTTGCCAAATCTTCAATAACATTAATATTAAACAAATTCATCATTATATGAGATTCTCCATATAAATAATTTCCATCTTCAGATACCGCATTTGCCATTTCGTTTGTAATTTCAGTATACTCTATTACTGCTGGTTTGCCATTTCTCTTGCAAAATACGCCAACTTTTTCAGTCGGAGAATTTTTAACTATGGATACCGAAGCAGCTTTAACTTTAGACTCGCTTGCATACCCAAGAAGTAATGGATCGACCAACTTTGCAAGAGGATTATCAACAGCACAAGTAAATATCCATTCAACACCCTTTTTCTGCATATCTACAAGTACACCATTTCTTACCATAGCTTCAAAAATACCACCATGGCCATCAGCAGCTTCTTTTATCAACCCATTCTCGCCTATTATTAGCTTACCGTCCGGTGCAATCATAGGGAACTCGCCTTGTTTAAAGAATATACTTATTCCATCTCTATATCCAAAATAGTCATTATCCTCAAAGAATTTTGTTGTAGCATCATTATTTTCGCGACTAGTCATAATGTACCAAGGAATTGTAACATCATACTTCTGTTTTGCCAGTTTCAATTTATCGCAAAAAATTTCAAACAAACTTTTATGCGATGCAAGTCCAATATCAAATGTACCTTTTGGGCCATTGTGTCCAAGTCTCGTTCCTTGTCCTCCAGCCACCATTACAACAGCATACTTACCTTTTTTTATAATTTCTTCGCCAACTTTAATGTAATGTTCTCTAGTCTCATCTGTCAAACCATCAGCAGCAACAAAAGGCATTGGTTCAATTTTATTGTTTCCAGTTGAAACCTCAGCCTTAGTTTGTTCATACAAGCGATTTATTTCATCAAAATCAAGTGAAGAAATTTGATTTAGCAACTTTTCCTTATTATTATTATCTAATTTTTCATATTGTAAAAAAATATGCTCTTGTCCATATTTTGCAAGTAACTCTTTAGCTTCGCTTTCCGTAAGCATTCAATCATCTCCTTATCACATTATGCTTTAATCTTATCGAATTTATTATTCAAAGTCAATAGAATCTACCCAAAACAAAAATGAAAAAATGAACGAAAAAGAGGCAGCCGGAAAATCGTTCATTTTTGAACGAAAAAGAGGCAGCCGGAAAATTGTTCGTTTTTTGAATTGTAGAACAATATTTCTTACGGATACAGGCTTTTTATTGCTTTTTATTGCTTTTTGGTACTTTTTATGATATTATGTCAGATATATGGAACTTTTGTGTTTTTTTTTCGTCAAACAAGTTGATATTAAAGTGTTACTATAAAAGTTTTGTACATATTCTAATGTAGACAGGGGGTATCTATGGAAGAACCTATTATTCAAATAAAAAACGTAACAAAAATATATAAAGTTGGTACAGAACGAATTTTAGCATTGGATAACGTTAGTTTGAATATTCAAAGAGGTGAGTTTTGTTGCTTACTTGGAACTTCTGGTTCTGGTAAGTCTACTCTACTTAACTTAATGGCTGGAATTGAAAAACTGACAAAAGGTGAAATCATCATCAAAGGCAAAAACATTGAAAAAATGGGGGAACATCAATTAGCAAAGTTTAGGCAAAAGTATTTAGGCTTTGTTTTTCAATCTTATAATTTGATTGCTTCTCTCACAGCACTCGAAAACGTTGCAATGCCACTTATTTTCAAAGAAGTGCCAAACAAGCAACGTATAAAAATGGCTACTGAAATGCTAAAAGCCGTTGGTCTTAGTGATCGTATGAAACACAAACCAACCCAGATGAGTGGTGGTCAGCAACAAAGAGTTGGTATTGCGAGAGCTTTCGTTTCAAAACCAGAAATAGTTTTTGCTGACGAACCAACAGGAAACCTAGACACTAAAATAACCATGGAGATTATGGACATCATCAAAAAAATCTCTAAGGAAAATAACCAAACAATCGTAATGGTTACTCACGATAAGAGAATTGCTGAGTATGCAGACAAGGTTGTAAATATTCATGATGGCCATATTGAAAACGTCGAAATTATAGGGGGAAAAGAAAATGAAAAAATTAATTAGTATTTGTCTTATATTTGTGTTATTAGCAATTGGAATTACTTCTTTCGCATCGGATTATGATAATACTCCTAGAATTCCAAAACTCTCTTTTTTAGAGTCTGCAACGATTCCAACTATTAACGCTGGAGATACATTAACACTTGACCTTACTCTTAGAAACACATCAACAAACTCAGCTTCAAGTGTTGTTATTACTCCATCACTTAACGATACACCACTCGTTTATGAACGTCCTATTATTGTAACTCTTGAAAGAAGTTTAAGAGGTGGCAAAGATATCGGTGTAAACTTTAGTTTTAAAGTTAGTGATAATGCAAAATCGGGTGTGTATGCTATCCCTTTCAAAATACAATATAACAACATTCGTGACGAAGCATTTACAACAGAGCAAAATATTTATTTCAAAGTAGATAAAGAAAATATTCCTCCAATAATAACTGTTGATAATATAAAAACATCAATTGATGTTATTGGACCAAACAGTGATTTTAAGTTTTATTTTGATATAAACAATATTGGTGATTTGAACGCTAAAGATATGAGAGTTTCTTTAACAGGTCTTAGTAAAGATGAGTTTATAGTTAGTGATTCAAATGACTTAAAATATGTTGGAACAGTTAATGCAAAATCTTCATACACAGCATGTTTCGATTTAAGAGCTTCTAAATCAATTACTAGCGGAACTCATGCTATCACTGTTTCAGTTAGTTATACAGATTCATACGGTGAGAAAACTTCAGTCGAAAAAACACTTTATTTAACTAATGTTAGTAGTACAAATGTAGCTGATGACGGAACAGCTTCTGGAACTCCAAAAGTAATGATTTCGTCATACTCTACAAATCCAAAATCAATCAAAGCTGGAGATAGTTTAGTATTCGCTTTTAACTTTACAAATACAAACAATTCAAAAACTATTAAAAATATGAAGATAACTGTTAACTCAGAAGATGGTGCTTTTATGATTGCAAAAGGAAGCAATACATTCTATATAGAAACAATGGGACCAAAGTCAACTTTATCAAAATCAATAGAACTAAATGTTAAACAAGATTTAACTTCAAAGTCTTACCCAATAAATATAAGTTTTGACTATGAAGATTCAAATGGTACAAACTATGCTTCAAACGAAGTTATAAATTTACCAGTTACAGAATATTCGAAATTAGTTATTAATGGTGTATATGTTTCAGAAGCTTATGTTGGAGGAAATACAAATCTTTCTTTCGACTACATTAATATGGGAAAGGCTACTGTTTCAAATTTAACAGCAAGTGTTGAAGGTGACTACACTTCTGTTCAATCAATCAATTACATAGGTAACTTAAATGCAGGTTCATCTGATTATTATGATATAGAGGTTTCTCCAACAAAAGAAGGTGAAAATAATGGTGTTTTAGTTCTTTCTTTTGAAGATTCTTCAGGAAAAATCATTGAAGTAAGAAAAGAATTCCAGGGTTATGGTATGGCACAAAATATTCCGGGTGGAGATGATTATCCAATAGACCCTGCTCCTGATACACCAGTAGAACCAACAAAAGAGCCTGTAAGCGTATGGGTAATCATTGGTTCAAGCATTGGAGTTTTACTAGTATCATTTATAATTACAAAAATAATCGCAACGAAAATATTTACAAAGAAACTAGAAAAAGAAATATAAGGGGGGCGGATTTTAATGATGACTGAAATGGCTGTTGATGCTAAATACGTTGGACGTTCAGGAATATATACAGGAAGTACAGTGGAATATAATGCTTTGTCTACTCAATCTTCGACAGGTTCATACATAGCTTTATACGTATCAATAACAATTTGTGTAATTGCAGGTATAGTTTTAGGAATAATTTTTGGAAAAAAGGCGGCAAATAAATAGAAAGGAACATTATTTATGAAAAGTGTAGATTTCGTAAAAATGGGATTTAAAAACTTGTGGAGAAGGAAACTTAGAACAACCCTTACTATTATTGGTGTTGTGATTGGCACCTTTTCTATAATAATTATGATGTCTTTGGGTATTGCTATGTCTGAAGGATATAAAAAGCAACTTTCAGAATGGGGCAGCTTAACAAAGATTGAAGTGCAACAATACAATTACAATTATGATGAAAACACGGGGTATGGTGTTACAAAAAAGCACAACTTAGATGATACTTTGGTAGGCACTATTTCTGCAATTCCACACGTTAGAGCTGTAACTCCCATATTAAATGTACAAGCAAATTTAAAGGCTGGGAAATATCAGAGCTTTGTTACGGTAATAGGAATTGCCCCTGAAACTTTACAATTTTTTGACTTTCCAGAAGTTATACAAGGGGTAACGCTTTCAAATGACAATCCTTCTGCAATACTTTTTGGTAGCAATTCTTGTTATTTTTACAACCCAAAAAAAAATAATAGAAGGTGGGGTAAAAATTCTGATAGTCCGGTTGATTTAATGAATGATAAAGTTAAAATTACATTTGACAATATTTGGGATGATAAAAAAGTTCCCAAGTATGACAAATTACAAGTTGCGGGTGTTCTTGCAGAAAGCAACGGTGAATTTGGCTACAATGCATACGCACCAATAGAACAAGTAAAGAAATGGTATAAAGAACAACAAAAAAATAATAAACACTCATCCACCTCTTCAGAAAAGAAAGATTCTTTTTCATATAATTCAATTTGGATAAGTGTTGATGATATCAAATATGTACAAGACGTCCAAGACCAAATAAAAGCTATGGGATATGGTACATATAGTTTAGCCGACAACTTAAACTCAATGCAAGAAACATCAAATATGCTTCAACTTATTCTTGGAGGTATTGGTGCAGTATCACTTCTTGTATCAGCAATTGGTATTGCAAATACTATGGTAATGTCAATTTATGAAAGAACAAAAGAAATTGGTGTTATGAAAGTGTTAGGATGTCTAGTTACAGACATAAGAAAACTATTCTTATTTGAAGCAAGTATAATAGGTTTCTTGGGTGGAGTATTTGGTATAGGACTTAGTTATTTAGCTTCATTCTTACTTAACAAGTATGCACCAGAACTCGGTTCAGCACTTGGAATGTCTACTGGTTCTGAAATTTCTGTAATACCAGTTTGGTTAGCGCTTGTTGCACTTGCCTTTGCAGTACTTATTGGTATAATTTCAGGATTCTATCCTGCAAAAAGAGCAACAAAGATTAGTGCTTTGGAGGCAATGCGTTCCGCCGAGTAAAATGCGTTACTTATAAATATACTGAATACGGCTGTAGGGGTCGCTGAGGACAGCGACCCCTACATTATCTGTCTTTTATTTACCCGTATTATTTAGCAACAATATTAGAATTTTAAATATATTATAGGGAGTTTTTATGAATTGTAATTTATGTGCTTTTAATTGTAATGTTGATAGAGAAAATTATATCGGTAAGTGCAAATGTGGTACGTTGCCTAAGATATCACTTGTATCTGTACACAATTGGGAAGAACCATGTATAAGCGGTACAAACGGCTCAGGAAGCGTTTTCTTTTCTGGATGTAACTTTAATTGTGTGTTCTGCCAAAATCACGAAATAAGTCAATCTCGCTTTGGAAAAGAGGTTTCTATCCAGAGATTAGCTGACATATTTTTAGAGCAACAAGAAAGAGGCGTCCACAATATAAATTTAGTTTCCCCTACTCCATATGTTTACTCAATAATAGAAGCTCTAGACATAGCAAAAAAACAAGGGCTTTCTATTCCGGTTGTATACAATACTAATTCGTATGAGAACATTGAAACAATAAAAATGCTTAATGGATACATTGATATATACTTGCCAGATTTAAAATATTATGATGATACAATTGGGATTGAATACTCTAAAGCTCCTCACTATTTCGAAACAGCATCAAGAGCAATACTAGAAATGTATTATCAAGTCGGTAATGCCACTTTTAATGATAAAGGAATTATGAGAAAAGGTGTTATAATTAGGCACCTAATTTTACCAAACCACATAACAGACACCAAGAATATTTTGAACTGGATAGAAAAAAATCTTCCAAAAGAAATATATATAAGTGTAATGGCACAATATTTTCCCGCATACAAAGCAAAGGAAAACGAGTTGCTTAATAGAAAAATCTCAAAACGAGAATATGAACTCGTTCTGAAAATGGTTTCAAAATTTGAAAACGGATACATACAAGAACTATCCGACTGCGAAGAGGAATATGTTCCAAAGTTTGATTTAAGTGGTTGTTAAAATATTTAAAGGTCGACTTTTTAGTCGACCTTTGTTTTATCTAATTTGTTTTATATCTATAGTATACTTCTCTTCTAGCCAAGTGCTTTATGTATTTCAATTGTTCCTCTAATTTCTTATATTCGTCCTTCAAAAACGTATATCTTTCATATTCTTTTTCATATCCTTTTTGCTTCGATGTAAGTAATTGAGCATTAGTTCCCATATCATAACCACTTGCCAAATCATATCTCTTTAGTTTTCTACCTAACTTTTCCGTATATCCTCTATCATATATCTCTTTGTATATTTCTTCTAGCTCATGTAAAGTTTCTAATTCTTCTTTTAAAAGCCACAACACATTTTCTTGTGAGTTGATCTTCTCTCCACATTCTTTATATATATATGACACTAAATAATACAAAAATCTAGCACACATACGGTTCTTTTCTACTTCTTCTATCATTATTCTTATAGCTTCGCTTTGTCTAAATCCTTCTTTGTACTGTCTTTTTCTTGTAAGTGCATCATACACATCTGCAACTTTGATAAGTGAAGCTCTATATGGAATTTGCTCACCTTTTAGTCCATCTGGATATCCGCTCCCATCAAAACTTTCGTGATGTGCCCTTACTACCGGAGCCAAATGTCTAAACTGATTATATTTCATACAAATATCATAACCTAATGTAGTGTGCGTTTTCATTATTTCGTATTCTTCATCAGTAAGTCTTGAGGTTTTCTGTAATATTTCAGTAGGAATAAATATTTTTCCTACATCGTGTAAATATGCAGACAGCACACATTCCTTCATCTCATGATATGGCATTCCCATCTCTTCACATATCTTTGTTGTTGTTTCAACAACGCCTTTTACGTGTGCATCTGTAAATATATCTAAATTACCAAGTACTCCTATTTCTGTTTTTATTTCGTCATCGAGTTCAACATAGTTAATTTTTTTACTGCCGAAAAAATCATACTTTTTCACAAGAAGCCTCCATATTTTTATATAATAGTACTACACTTATATTTGGTCATCATAAAAAACCTTTTCAGGTGGCACATCCAATAATTCAGGTTTGTTAAATAAACTTGTAAGATATTTTAACGTAACTGATAAATAATATCCATCCGCAATTCTTTCATCTGCCACAAATCTTAACTTCATAACTTTTCTTTCCGTTATTTTTCCATCCTTATCTATAACTCTTTGCTTTCTTCTATTACCAAGAGCTATAAATATAGAGGTTGTACCAAAATTATATATATGGTGATAAATTGGTTCTGCACCAATAGAACCCATATTTGTTACAAACACACTTGTATGAAACGGACTTAATTCATGTATTGCTTTTGGCATAACACCATCAAAGTCCATTGCTTTCAATAGTTCAATTGCAGCACTAAATAAGCATCTCGGCAATTTGTTTAACAAGCCAACAAATTTGTCAACATTATTATTTATGCCTTCTTTCTTATTTTCAGAAATCTTCTCTCTTATATTTCTATTAACATCTTGCACTGTATCTATTGGATTAAATTTAAACTTAATTGATGTTTCGTCCGTGTCCACATTAAGCTTTTTCTTTACAACCATAGATATTCTAATATCATCTCTAGCATAAATTCTTCTTCCAGCAACAAATCTATTCATTCTTGGATATTGAGAAATTGTTCTAACAATGATTGCAATTAAATAATCTAAAAAACCAATATCTTCCCCGTTTTTTCTTTTCTCTTGTATTAATGCATCAATTTTGCTTACATCAACTTCTGTATCAAATAGGACTTGTGAATCGTTTCTTTCTTTCATTATGAAAGGAACAATCACATTAAATGGATCTCCGTGTCTAATTCTTCTGCCATCGTACCTATCTCCAAATTTCTTTTTACTCATAAGTTCCCCCTTAAACTTTTTTGTACTCTCCATTTTTCAAATCAAAATTTGTCCAACATTCTCCCGACTTTAACACAAGATTATATTCTCCTTCATCGCTAAAGCCATCTAAATGAGAAACATAAAATTTAAGTTCCTCATTCAAATTTATAATGTCTTCTTCCTCCGAAAAATATAAAGAACTAACAACATCAACAAAAATAATATTGTTTTTACACTTTTTATAATCATCAATTAGTTTTCTTATCTTCTCGAAAATTTTGTTTTTAATTTCCACAAGATATTCTTTTTTAGAAATCTCATCTTCTCCCGTCGCCATAATTACTGTTCCGCCACGAATTCTAAAACTTACAATTTTACTGCGAAATCTTCTATATTCATCATAAACTGCAACATCCCTTTTTCTTTCTCTAAAAGCTTTTATCTCTTCTGCAACCTTTTCTGCAATCCAGTCATTTCCAACATATATTCTAGTTATCTCTACACCTGTATCTTCACCATTTCTTGAAATAATAAAATCTGGGCTTTCGCTCTTCTTTACATATCCACTCTTTATACCCAATCTATTAAACAATTGAAATAAAGATACAAATTCTTTAGTCTCCTTATATAAATTTCTATCTTTCTTTACTTCATTATGAATTGTCAAGTTCCACCTTTTTGCTTCCTCTTTAGTCATATTGCCTCTTCTTACCCTAAGAGTGTATCTATTAAGTACAAAAGTCTTATTGTCAAAGCAAATCTTTTCATATCCATCTTCAATTTTTCCTTCATTTAAATGAAGAGAAATGATATCATCAATAGAATTCAGTTTTTCTCGCCTCCTTCATAATCTTTTACATTATATTATATTTTTCGCCAAAAGTACATAAATTTTGCATAATATTTTATGAAAATGTATGTTTTTTTCGTGTTTTTGCTATACAGAAAATAAAAATATATTATAATATGTTTCGTAAGGAGGCGGTTTGGATGTCATTATTTAAGAATGATTCAAGCATTTATGATGAATTAGATGGAAAGAAAAATTTTTCTAATTTCCAAAGAATTTTAAGCATTGCATTATTTGTAGCAATTGGTTTTGCTGTTGGTAATATATACTCAACGGTCAATAAAGAAGATGTAAAGGCTAATGAGCCTATTACCACAAATAGCACTTCAAGTACTACAACTCTTTCAGTAGCGGATATTGCAGATTTGACTGCTAATTCAGTTGTTGAAATAACTACATCAGTTGAGGGAAAAAGTTACTTTTATGGCAACTATACTGCTACTGGTAACGGTAGTGGCGTAATAATTTCAAAAGATGGCTATATTGTTACGAATAATCACGTAATTAATGGTGCTTCAAAAGTCGAAGTGACATTAAAAGATGGTAATAGCTATGAAGCAACTGTTATTGGTAGCGATTCAAGAACCGACGTTGCAATATTGAAGATTAATGCTGATAACCTAAAAGCTGCAAATCTTGGTGATTCTTCAAAACTAAGAGTTGGAGAATTGGCTGTTGTTATAGGCAATCCTCTAGGAAAATTAGGTGGTACTGTTACGGATGGTATTATAAGTGCATTAGAACGTGAAATTACTTTAGATGGTACTACAATGAACTTAATTCAAACAAATGCAGCTGTAAACCCTGGTAATTCTGGTGGCGGACTTTTCAATGATAAGGGCGAACTTGTGGGAATAGTCGTTGCAAAATCTTCAGGTCTTGATGTAGAAGGACTTGGTTTCGCTATTCCTATAAACGATGTAAAAGATGTAATTAATGATATAATTGACTTAGGTTATGTAAGCAATCGTCCATTTTTAGGTGTAGCTTTTGCAAGCAATACATCAAATTACGAATCAGGATACGGTTTCATCTTTGGATACGGAATGCAATCTCAAATGCGTTATGGTGCAAAAGTATCCCAAGTAGTTGAAGGTTCTGGTGCTGAAAAAGCTGGCATTAAAGTTGGAGACCATATCATTTCTATAGACGATGAAGCTGTTTCTTCTGGAACAGACGTAACTCAAATTGTCGGAGAACACAAAGTTGGAGACAAAATTAAAATAGGAATAATCAGAGACAACAAAACAATGACTTTAACAGCAGAATTAGGCGAATATAAAGGTGAATAAATAATCACACAAAAAGAGGCTTTTGTAGCCTCTTTTTGCATTAAAAAATTCTACTTTATTAACTCTAATAGTTCATCCTTGCTTATTGCTCCAACGCTTCTCTTTGTTTCTTTACCATTTTCAATAACAACTAAAGTAGGAATATATACTACTCCATACTCTTCAGCAAGTTCCTCGTTTTCATCAATATCTATTTTCACGAATTTTATATCTGATGTTTCGCTTGCCACTTCTTCAATTATTGGTGAAAGCACCTGACATGGACCGCACCATGTTGCATAGAAGTCTATTAAAACTTTTTTGTCACTTTTTAGCACTTCGCTATCAAAATTACTCGATGCAATTTTTTGCACAAACCCACCAAGTTCATCATATTGCTTTACATTTTTCTTTAACAAAATATTTGCTCCTAACACTAATAACATAAATAAGCAAATTACAATTATATACATAACTTTTTTATTCACGAAGTTTCACCTCCTTAGAAAAACATTATATAAATTCCCATTACAATTAATATTATACCTGAAAGTATTTTAACTGTCTTATAATTTTTCTTTATGAAATCAAAAAACTCTTTTAGCTTTTCGATTAAAACAGCTGAAATCACAAATGGTATTCCAAAGCCAATCGAATACACCAACATCAACAAAATACCTTGCACGATGTTCTGTTTATTCGCAATTAATAGTAATGCAGAACCCAGAAAAGAGCCTATGCATGGTGTCCAGCTTATTGAAAACAACATTCCAAACAATACTGTTTTAAAAAATGTAAAATCTTCGATTTTCCTTTTTATTCTAAACTCTTTATTTAAAAATTTTATATTGAATATGCCTATATAATTTAATCCAAGTATAATAATTATAATTCCGAAACAAAAATTTAATATACTTTTGTATTTCAGAAGCTAATGCACCAGCAAAACTTGCAACAATAGCAAAAGCGATAAATACAATTGTATTACCAATAACAAAACCAAGTGAATTAATTACTGCCTTGGTTGCTTTCGAATCTTCTTTTCCCGCAAAATAAGAAATGTATATTGGCAACATCGGTAATACACAAGGAGAAATAAAACTCGCTATTCCCTCTAAAAAAGTAAATATGTACTCCATCTTTCCTCCATTCATATAAAACAAAAAAGAATATTTTTATTAAATAATCATAAACTTAATTAGGTGATAAAATGATAATAAATTTAAAATACTTGTTCTTTAGTATAATATTTTCAAATCTGTTTGGACTCGTTGGCAATCTCCTTGGAAATGCCGCCATGGGATTTGATACTATAATAAAACCAAGTTTTAATCCACCAGCCATATTGTTTCCAATTGTATGGTTTATTTTGTACACTTTAATGGGAGTTTCATCATACATAATTTACACTTCTAAATCAGATAAAAAAGATACCGCATTAAAAGTATACATTATACAATTAATAATAAATGCATTATGGCCTTTATTTTTCTTCAATTTAAAATGGTACCTATTTTCGTTCTTGTGGATTATAATTATGCTAGTCTTTGTAATAATAATGTCAATTCGATTTTACAAAATAAACAAAACTGCTGCATACCTTCAAATCCCATATATTATTTGGCTTATATTTGCCGGCGTGCTAAATTTTAACATTTTCTTACTCAACAAATAATTTTTTAATTATTTTAATGTTGGAAAATCTTTTATCGAGTATCCAAACTTTATTATTTCTTCATAAATTCTGCTTATAGGAAGACCAACAACATTTGTATAGCTTCCATCAACTTTTGAGATAAATAAAGAACCACACGTTTCTATTGAATAGCCTGCACAATTATACACCGACTTTTCATTGTCAATGTACCAATTGACCTCCTCATCAGACATTTCTTTAAAATGTACTGCTGTCTTATCCACGAATGTAATATTTTTATTTTTGTCTAAATCAATGATTGTCACACCTGTTACGGCATAATTTACTTTACCTGAAAGTTTCTTTATATTTTTGAAAGCTTCTTCTCTGTCCTTTGGTTTTTCAAACTTTTCATTATCCATATATCCGATAGTATCAGCGGAAATGATAATTCCAGAAGAAGCTCTTTTAGAAACTTCTTGTGCTTTTCTCCTTGATAATTCCATAACATATTCTTCCGGAGAATTAAACTCTATATCTTCCGAAACATTGCTTGGCATAGTCTCGCACTCAAGTCCTGCCATATTTATCAAGTTTTTTCTCCATTTTGAATTTGATGCTAATATAAGTTTCATTAATTTTCTCCTTCTTTTACTAATTCAACATATTCGTTTGAAGACGCAGAAATGTTAACATCTTTATTTATAACAAGAACTGGCTCTTCAAAATCCAACTTTAGTCTTAGTGCATACGTAACTCCATCCGTGCTTACCGCAAGTATTCCACTACCTTTATATTCCTTATTGGTACTTTTTTCTGTTCCAACAAATTTAAATTCCATATACGATGTCCCAGCAGCACCGTCTCTATTGATTATTTCAAATTCAGTTATATTAACATTTGAATTATCGTTAGTTGAATCAACACTTGTATAAACACTAATATTTTTCAGCTCACTTTTTTCCAACAAATATTCCACTTCATATCTATTACTTACACTTATATTGTCTTCTGTTTCATACGATTGTGTTCCAATAAAAACATATTCAAATGTGCTATCATCTTTTACAGACGGTATATCATCAGTATTAACATCTTTATTTCTTAACTCAAACAAAACAAATATAAACATTATCACTAAAATCATTGAAATTATTATTTTATTTTTCATAACAATCATCCACCTCTAATTATTGATTAGGGTTTCCAACATATAGTGTCGTTGCCAATTTTGATATAGGCATAGATTGTAGCCAAACTGTACCAGGGCCTTTAAGTGTAGTAACAAATAGTCCTTCTCCGCCAAACACTATATTCTTCAATCCTTTCACTGTTTCAATATCCATCTGTACAGATTCCTGCATTGCTGCCAAATAACCATTATCTACTATCAATTTTTCGCCAACTGCTAATTCTTTTTTTACAACATCACCATCAATCTCCAAGTACACTTTACCTGGTCCAGTCATCTTTTGCATTATAAAACCTTCTCCACCAAAAAAGCCCGCACCAAGTTTCTTTTTAAAATGCATTTTCATATTCACTGAAGCTTCTGAACATAAAAAAGCACTTTTTTGAGCAATTATACTTTCGCCTTCTTTTAAATCCACTTCAAGAATTTGACCAGGAAAACATGATGAAAAAGCAATTTCAGCATTATCACTTTCAGCTGTGAATACATTCATAAATAATGATTCACCCGCTAAAGCTCTTCCAAGGCCTTTCATTATTCCTCCATTTGTAGATGTAGACATTTTAATATTTTCACTCATCCAGCTCATACCACCGTTTTCTGATACAATACTTTCTCCTTTTTGCAATCTTATTGTAACCACAGGTAAACTATTTCCACTAATTATTGCTTGCATAATAACATCTCCTTTATATTTTTTATAAAATCATCCATATTATACCATATCAAACTCTTTACTTCAACATAGAAGCCCCAATAAAAAAGGTAGTCAAAAATGACTACCTTAAAATTAATTGAAGAGCAAAGGAATATTACCATACACCATAATTCGTAAAATGCCAATTACAAAAAGATGTAATGGATAATACGCATAAAAAAACCATTTTAACCACTTAGTTTTTCCTTTCTCACCATTATAGTTACTCAAAAGAGGATACGCTAATATGGTTGCAAAAGTAATGATTCCATACGCTTTATCAACAAACAAATATGAAATAACTGCATAGATTGCAAGCCAGAAATACATACTTCCAAATTGCTTCTTTAAATTACCTCTATTTGAATACATTGATAGTATCGCCATAACCGCAATACAACTCCAGTCAGCACAAAATGTGATAGCACAAATTATAAGTACAAGCAAAACTTGTTGCCATTTTTTTAATTCTGTTTTGTTTGTAATATATAGTGCCACGACAGCAAAAGCAAGCGACCACATTATGCTAGTTTGATTAAATATATTACCAGTACTAAAAGGTATATAATTTATACCAAAAGCAAAACAGTAAGCAAAATGTGATATAATCGCAAATATGAACATCCTAGTTATGTACTTCTTAAGATTTCTCGTATAAAAAAATCCCTCACATACAAAGAAGAACATTATCGGCGCTGTAAGTCTACCAATGACATGAAGTATTGAGTTTAGGTATACATTTTGAAGAGTTGGGTACAACAAATCAGCTATGTGATCCACAGTCATCGCGATTATCGCAATCATTTTGAGGTGGTTGGAATTCAATTTTTTCTGCAAAGCCTTTCACTCCTTTTGTCGAAAAAATCGACAGTCTTTATATGTTTTCTACGCACGAATTGTATCATGTTTTCTTCTTTATGTCAACATTATTTTCGCTATTACACTACCTCTTATTAATCAAATCTTTTCCTATTTTTATTCATCTTTGAAATATTTTTAAATTTCTCTCTTTTTGTATTTAAATAATCCTCGTTATCATTGTTATATCTTGCTTCATTTTGAAGTTTAATGTATGAATTAAATCGTTCGATTGATAACTCACCATTTTGTATTGCCTCTAATATCTTACATCCTGGCTCATTGGTATGTGTACAATCTGAAAATTTACACTTTCCAAAATATTGTTCTACATCCTGAAAAGTTTTATCTAAACCTTCACTAATATCCCACATTCCAAGTTCCCTCATTCCAGGTGTATCTATAATCATTGCACCATTTGGAAGCATTATCAAATTTCTTGACGTAGTTGTATGTCTACCTCTTGAATCCTCTTCTCTAATCTCCGACGTCTTCATTACTTCTTTACCGTACAAGGTATTTAAAAGTGTAGACTTTCCAACTCCTGAAGAGCCAAGAAATACAACTGTATTTCCCTTTTGAAAATACTTTTTAATATCTTCCAAACCTTCACCTGTTTTGGTGCTAATAGCATAAACATCAACACCTATAGCAATGCTTTCTACTTCATTTATATAACTCTCATAATCATCTACTAAATCTCTTTTGGTAAGAATAATTACAGGAATTGCTTGTGATTGCCATGATAATGTTAGGTACCTCTCTAGTCTATTTAAATTAAAGTTATTGTTCAATGACTGCATTATAAAAACATAATCAAAATTAGCAGCCACCAATTGTTCATGTTGTTTGTGTAATTCGTGATTCTTATCGCTCGATGATGCAGCCCTAGAAAATGAACTTTCCCTTTTTAGCGTTTCACAAACCAAACTATCTCCACTATCATTCCACTCAATAAGAACAAAGTCGCCCGTAGTAGGATATACCGCACTGGGATTATCATAGAAACATCCTCTCTTAATTTTTGCATATCCAAAACCATTATCACATACAAATTCATATCTATCTTTGTGTGTCGCAATTATTCTTGCTACAATTTTATTATTTTCTTGTTCAATATTTCCTTTAAATCCATAATCTCTTATATCCATATTTCTCCTCTTAATTTTATTTATTTGCTTCCAAATAGCTAATCATCGGCTCTAAATTTGACTTTGACACAAAATTTTCTCCGTACTTAAATAATTTTATTAATTCTTGATCCTCTGGTTTATTGCCTAATTCAATCATTTTTCCAATCCATTGTAATAACTTTCTTTTACAAAAACTTAATTTATTGTAGTCTAGTCCACCTCTTAAATAAAAGAATTCTTTATCCACTTTGTTTCTTTCAACTAAAGATTTTTTATATAGTTCTTCTTCTGGATAAATTCCAACGGCGCCAACACATTTTACATTGTACCTCTTAGCTTTTGTCAATCCTTTGATTTTTGTTGCTGATATCCATCCCAAAAACACAACTTCATCATTCTTTTTAAGATTTTTTCTAGCCTCTCTATTTGTTAAAGCTGGTATTTCTAGCCTTTTGCTCAACATCTCTGCATATTGTTTTGTATGTCCTGTACTACTTTCATATACAATTGCTTTTACCATTTCTTTTTCTCCAATCTATTATAATTCTTTGCTTACTATGTCCTTTACAATTTGCATTCCTATAGCAATACTACCTTGTTCTGTTGGAATAACTACTATATCATCATCTGCCGTACACGTGAAAAGCCTGCAATTCACTTTATTATATTTGCCGTTTAAAAAATCTTGCTTATTATTCATTATATCTATGCCTATAAATAGAGATACCACTTTTACTGCTACATCATCTGCATCTACACCTGTGCTTTTATAAAATTCTCTAACCATTCCTTCTATTTTTTGATACTCTTTTATATCCACTGTTGCAGGAAAAGCATCTACTATTTTTTCTTCTTCATTTAAGGTCATGCAAATATTTTTGTCATTCCACTTCCCTAAACATACATTTAAACCTATTTTTTCTCTATTTGAATATGCCTCATTAATTGCATTTAACACATCTTCTTTTTTCTTCAATCCAATTTTTCTCCAACGTTCGGGAACATCACTTTTCCAAAACATTTTAATCACCTCTCAAACAATTTTTATACTAAAAAAACGCCGTCATATTGCTTAAATAACTTTATCATACTTATAAGCAGAAAACAATAGATACTCATATCCCCCAAACATTTTCATAAAATAAATTTATCTTTTTTTGATATGGTTAAAACATATTTTGAACGAATTTAGTCAAAATATGTCATTAAAACTATTTTTTGTCACTTTTTGTATCATAAAAAACAAAGCACATTTTTATCTGCGCTTTGTTTTTTTATTATTCGTGATTCTCTTTTTCCTGACATGTCTACTATATACTATTTTTCTAATCTGCTATTTTAACATAATACTTTATATCTGCATTTATCGGATCAAGGACTTGAGCTTCTATTCCCTCTGTTCCGTGATCTACTAGCACACATATATAAGTCCAAGTTATACCTTCTGAGATATCAGTATTACTTTTATCAACACCATTCAAAATAAATTTAGTTGGAGTGCAAACGATTGTATATACATCATTTTCTGTTATTTTCCCGGAACTGTTAGAAATCATGGCATCAAATTTGTTTTCATCTATATCTGCTACCGCCATACCTGCTTTACCAATTAATATTTGAGTTGTTCCATACCAATAATTATCATCTAAATCATTTAAAGATTTATACCACCAAAATTGTCCATCTTCAAATTTCCAGTATACTTCAGAATCACTTAAAATTCTCCAACCGCCATTTATTGATTTAATCTTTCCTAAATTGCCTGTTCGTAACTCTGAATATGCATTCCAATTCCTTAAAGAATTTAAGAAATCATACAATTCATCATCATAAATTACATTTCCATCTGAATTGTCATCTTGCTTTGTAGAAGTTTGTTCATATATCTTTATTATATTTATATTTTTTAACGATTCTATTGCTCTTTTATCATTTTCTTCCACATTTTCACTTGCATTTGTCATAAATGATAATATTGCATTCTTTTCAGGAGATACAAGTAAAATATATTTACCTTTAATTTGCGTAGCAGAAACGCCATACGTATATGTGGCATAATAAATATCATCAGTTAATTTACTAAATCCATTACTTCCACTATAAATATTTATTGTACTATTATTAACGTCATTATTCCAAAGGTCATAGAATATTTGATATAATTCTTTTTGTCCAGAAGTAGTGTCAAAATTAGATATTGAACCAGATAACGGACTCTTCCCAACAGGGATTAAAAATGAGCTTTCATTTTTATACTTCAAAGCCTCTTGACCATTAGATAAAGTAACTATTGACCAATTTTTATCATACTTTAAACTATATCCATCACCATAATAATATGCACTATCACTTAGTAACAATGTTGCGACAATAATAAATAAAACAGTTAAAACAAGACCTATACTACTTAAAACTATACCTGCTTTATTTACGCCTTTTTTAACTTTGCTCTTAATTCCCAATATCAATCCAACAATACCTGTTAGTATAGATATACGGAAGGATCCCAATGAAGTAAGAAGAGAAATTATACCTAAAATTAAAGAAGCTATTCCTAATTTGTTTGATTCCTTTTCAGTATTACTATAACTTTCTGCATGTTGATTTTCATTAATATTTGCCAAATCACTTTTTTCTAATGCTTCCCCACATTTTTGGCAATACTTGCTACTTTCGTCATTTAGTGCTCCACATTTTGGACAATACATAAAAATTCCCCCTTTACGTTGCTTATTTTTTCTAAACTAATCTTTTGCTTTTTCAAAAAATTCGTATCAGCCCCTCCCTTCATTTATTTTTACTAATTTTATTATATTTGTTCAATTGCATTTTTAATTTGTGTTAAAAAATCAGAAATTTCATTTACTGCTTCATCTATTTCTTTTATTGTTTTATCCTTATTAAATATTCTATTAAGTCGCCAAATCTAGCATCTTTTATACCTAACCCTATTGCTCCTTTTCGAATGATTAAAACATATTTTGAGCGAATTTTCGCAAAGAAATCCGAACATATCTTTTCAATATTACTACATACACTCTCTGATACATCTCCAGAAATTACAAACGGTGGTAAATTAGAATATTTAGGTATATATATATTATCTTTATGCAAATATGTAGATGAATCATTACATAGCACAATATTTATATTTTTTTCATAATCTTCCACTTCTCCCCCAAATATAAACATCTCTATGTTATTATTATATCATATTTTTAGTCGTTTCGTCAAAATATGTCATTAAAACCATTTTTTGTATCAAAAAAACAAAGCACATTTTTATCTGCGCTTTGTTGGTTATTATTCATTATTCACTTTTTCCTAAAAAGATTGAAGTTAATTATTTTTCAACTTTAGAAGCACAACATTTTCTGTATGTCCGCGTCTGTGGAAACATGTCTACCGGTTGTACTTCTTTTATTTCATATCTATTATCAGTTAAGTATTTTAGGTCTCTTGCAAGAGTTGCTGGATTACAACTTATATATACGATTTTTTCTGCTTTCATTGCTATTATTGTATTCAATAATTTTTCGTCACAACCTTTTCTTGGTGGATCTACAAATACTACATCTGCAGTTATACCATTTTCATACATCTTTGGAACAACTTTTTCTGCTTCTCCAAGAGTAAATTCTACATTTCTAATCTCATTAATTTCAGCATTTTCTTTTGCATTTTTCACAGCTTGAGGTACTACTTCTACACCGTATACTTTCTTTGAATTTTCCGCAACAAATATTGATATTGTACCTATTCCACAATACAAATCAAATACTACTTCATTACCTGTTAAATTTGCATAATCTTTTGCAACATTGTATAGTACTTCTGTCTGAACAGGATTTACCTGGTAAAAAGATAATGGTGATATTTTAAACTTGTAATCTCCCAAAATATCTTCTATATAGTCTTGTCCATACAATGTAATACACTTATCGCCGAATATTACATTTGTATTTTCACTGTTAACATTTTGAATTACAGACGTCATTCTTGGATATTCTTTAATTAGGTCTCTAACTATCTTGTCTGCATTTTTAAAACTCTCTCCATTTGTAACAAATGTAATCATTACATCATTTGTATTAATACCTATTCGTGTAACTATATGCCTTAAACATCCCTTGCCAGTTTTCTCATCGTAACAAGTTATGCCATATTTTTTTACTATCTCAAATGCGTCTTTTGCAAGTCTATCAGTCAAAGTATTTTGAATGTAACACGTATCGTTTTCTATTAGTTCATGTGTTCTATCTGCGTAAAAACCAATTTTTCCGTTTGATACTGGATATTGTGCTTTATTTCTATAATGATACGGTATGCCCATACCAATTATATTATTAACATTTGGTTCGTATCCTAACTGTTTTTTTAATGTTGATTTAACCATTTCTGTTTTGTAATCTAATTGTGCCTCATAATTCATATGCTGTAAAGTACATCCTCCGCATCTTCCAAAGCTTTTGCAAACTGGTTCCTCTCTTTTTTCACTCTTTTCAAGGAGTTCAATTAGTTTTCCATATCCATAGTCCTTGTTTGCTTTTACTATTTTTATCTTTGCTTTCTCACCTTTTAAAGCACCTTTTACAAAAGTTGTATAACCATTTATCTTGGTTACACCTTCTCCCTCATATCCCAAATCAACAATGTCAACTTCAAAATCTTGGTTTTTTTCTATCATATTTTTTCTCCTTTTTGTTTTATTAACTTTATGGTATCACACCTAATTTAATAAAACAAATATTTTTCATCTACTTATTTTTAAGAGTTTCGACATCCATCAATAAAAACTTTGTGAGAAACAATACGGGTCGCATAATCTGCGACCCATATAAATCAGCAATCACGGCGTTTTTATGATTGGTAAATACCTGCTCATTATGCTAGTAAGTTTGTTTTTAAGTCTACCATTCAGTTCTTGAGCAATGAATTGATAGTACACATCTTTACTTCTAAACCCCATCGCATCTGCAACCTTGCTTACAATTGTTTTATCTCTAAAGGTGTACATCACGTTGTCAAGATCTATACTCTTGTTAACAGTTCTATCTTTAGAAACAATTGTTATTCTAACAGAAGAAATTTCTTGCTCAGCAGGAATTTCCACATTAAATGGATTAAGATACCGTAGTTTTTCAGCAAGCACATTTGTCAAGTCACTTCTTATTTCTCGTATTATTGATTGATAATCTAAGCCTTTTTCCCTACATATTACTTTTAAAACTTCAGGACAGCAGATTATATTCTCAATAAACGGAAGCTTTGTTGTAAAAATTCCTTGCTTTGCTAAGCTATTTGCCACACTTTTCGAACGACTGTCTCTATCGATAATTCCAAGTACCAAAAAATCCGAATACTTACGAATTCTTGGTGTCATACGTATAACATCTGTGCAACCATTTGAAGGTATAACAATCAAATTTGGGTAGACAACGCTATACACTGCAACATCGATACTCGTTTCAAGACCCTCACATAGCAAAACTCCTTTTTTGTCATTATTACTCAAAATTGTATCTGCACAAGTTTTAGCTATTTCAATCGCCAAAAGTTTCTCCTTATGACCACGTTGCTCTGGAAAGCTACCGTTACTACTCATCTGGAAACCTCCTCTTTGAATTATCAAGCTGTCTTGTTAGTAACCTCATTTATATGTTCATAATATACTACTCATTTGCATTTTGCAATAAAATTATATAATAATTTTTCTTTTTAATTTTTTATTTTTTACATCTCCCAAGCCTATATATTTGCTATCATGATACAAATTATACAAACCGTCTTGCACATTCATTTCTATGCTCATTCCATTAATCAACTTATTTATTTCATCACCAATACTTATACTTTGTGCAAATATATCTTCCATAGGCACTATCTTTTCATCGCAAACATCATCTAATTCACACGCGTTGTCAATTGAAAATTGCCCAGTTTTAACCCTATTAAGCTTTGTCATCGTACCTATTGTACCTAATGCTTCAGCTATTTCTTCACACAAAACCCTCACATATGTACCCTTCGAGCAACATACTCTATATTTTATGATGTTTTCGCTATATTCTACATTTGAAATATCAAATATTTCAATATCTCTTGCTTCTCTTTCCACTTCAATACCTTTTCTAGCTAATTCATATAGCTTAACTCCGTCTTTCTTTATAGCCGAATACATTGGTGGTATTTGTTTTTGCTTGCCTACAAACTTATACAAGATCGAACTATCGAATATTACTTGTTTTTCATTTTGTGTTTCCATAACTTTTCCTGTTATATCACCCGTATCTGTTTTTATTCCAAGTTGCATTTCCACATCATAAGTTTTATCTTCACAAGTTAAATATTGAACCAATTTAGTTGTAGCACCAACGCAAATTACTAGTACACCTGTAGCCATCGGATCCAGAGTGCCAGTATGCCCAACCTTTTTAGTTTGGAGCTTTTTTCTCACCTTTGCAACAACATCATGTGATGTAATTCCTTTCGGCTTGTTAATTATCAATAAACCATCTTTCATGCTTTTCACTCACTTTTAATTAGTATTATTTTAAACCAGATAAATTTAGGCGAACAAATCTGTCCGCCTAAATTATTACTTTAACTGTTTCTTTATTTCTTCTACTAAAGTTTGCTTTATTTGTTCTAATGGCATAGCCATTTCTAATCCTGCAGCCCTTAAATGTCCACCACCAGCATACTTTGAAGCTATTTGTGAAACATCAACGTACTCATTAGCTCTTAAACTAATTTTATATCTTCCATCTTTTTCACGTGCAAATATTGACACTTCAACTCCAGAAATATTTCTTCCATAGTTCACTATATTCTCGTAGTCTCCGTCTTCATTTTGTAATTCATCAACATCTTGTGTCGTTATGTATGTAAAAGCAACTTTTCCGTCTTCCAATATTTCAAGTCTATCTAATGCCCTTGACAATAGTCTCGTTCTCTTCTCTGTAGTTGTATCGAAAACAATTCTATATATTTTAGATATATCAATTCCTGTTTCTAAAAGCATTGCTGCAAATTCAAAGGTTTCGCTTTGCGTATTATATCTAAATCCACCTGTATCTGTAAGTATACCAGTATAAATACATTCAGCCATTTCTTTATTTATTGCTATTTCCATTGCTGCAAGTACAATAATAAGATTTTGGCACGTAGATGAAGCAACAGCATTAACATAGTTAACATCACCAAAATTTTGATTTGTAATGTGATGGTCAATTACTATTGTGTGTTCAATTTTTTCAAAGTATTGCTTGCAAATAAAAAGTCTTTCAGTATCACTTGAATCTAAAGCTATACATAAATCAAAGTCATCGACATTTTCTATCTCATGCTTTATTTCTGAAAATCCTGGCAAAAACGAATACATATTATTGATTTCTGGAATCAACACAGTAACTTGTTTTCCAATCTTTTTTAATGCATGCATAAAGCCAAGTGAACTTCCAACAGCATCTCCATCTGGGTTTTCATGCGTTAATATCAAGATATTGTGTGCTGCTTCTATTTTTTCTTTTATTTTTTCAAGTACAGACATTTAGTCCTCCTCCTCATCTTCTCCATCTGTTTCTTCATCATGAGTAATTCCTAAATCATTTATAATATTTTGTATATGAGCTCCATACTCCATTGAATCATCTAGTTCAAATTTAACTTCTGGAGTAGAATGCATTCTTATCTTACTTCCAATTTCTTTTCTTACAAAACCAGCAGCAGATGACAATGCATCCATAGCTTCTGATGTATCTTTTGTTCCAAGCATACTAACATATATTTTACAATATTTCAAGTCATTAGTAACAGAAACTTTTGTTACACTTATCAATCCGGTAAGCCTAGGGTCTTTAAGTCCCCTATCAATTAGCACACTAACTATCTTTTTTATTTCCTCTTCGATTCTATCAGTTCTCTCCATAAAAACTCCTTTTTATTGTTTTATTTCTTCCATAATGAATGATTCAATATGGTCTCCTACCTTAATATCATTATAATCTTCAACTTGTACACCACATTCATAACCAGTTGCAACATCTTTCACATCGTTCTTTTCTCTCTTTAAAGATACTAATTTTCCTTCATGAATTACGACGTTGTCTCTAATTACTCTTACGCCTGAGTTTCTTACAATCTTTCCATCTATAACGTAACAACCTGCAATCATACCAACATTTGTTATCTTAAATACCTGTCTTACCTCTGCCGTTCCTTGAATTACTTCTTTATATTTTGGTTGTAACATTCCTTTCAAAGCAGCTGTAACATCATCAATTGCATTATATATAACCGAATACAATTTGATTTGTACACCCTCTTTGTCAGCAATAGATTTGGCCATTGGTTCTGGTCTTACGTTAAATCCTATAACGATAGCATTTGTTACTTTTGCAAGTGTAATATCAGATTCTGTAATACCACCAACATTTGCATGAATAATTCTAACACGTGCTTCTTCGTTTTGAATTTTTTCAAGTGATTGGCGAAGTGCTTGCACAGAACCTTGTACATCAGCTTTTATTATAATGTTCAAATCTTTTAATTTTCCTTCTTCAATTTGGCTAAATAAATTGTCTAATGTAACTGGTGAATTCTTCCTTATCATGTCTTCTCTTTGTTTGCTCTTTCTCTTCTCTATTAAGTGCTTAGCAACCTTTTCATTTTCAACTTCATAGAAAACTTCTCCTGCTTCTGGTACTTCAGAAAGGCCTATTACTTCTACTGGTGTTGATGGCCCTGCAGCCTTAACTTTTTGTCCTTTATCGTCTGTCATGCCTCTTATTTTTCCTATTACACTTCCTACAACTATTGTATCCCCAATATTTAAAGTACCTCTTTGTACTAAAAGTGAAGCTGTAATACCTGTGTTTTTATCAAGTCTTGCTTCTAGTACTGTTCCTTTTGATTGCTTATTAGGATTTGATTTTAATTCTTTCATATCAGCAACTAAAAGAACCATTTCTAGCAAGCTGTCAATATTCTTATGTTGTTTTGCAGAAATAGGAACGCAAATTGTATCTCCGCCCCATTCTTCTGGAACCAAACCATATTCCATCAATTCTTGCTTTACCTTGTCAACATTTGCATCTGGTAAATCGATTTTATTTATTGCTACAATTATTGATACACCGGCAGCTTTAGCATGATTAATTGCCTCTACTGTTTGTGGCATTATTCCATCATTGGCTGCAACAATAATAATCGCAATATCAGTTACTTGTGCTCCTCTTGCACGCATTGCTGTGAAAGCTTCATGACCAGGAGTATCCAAGAATGTGATTTCTCTGTCATTTATTTTTACCTTATAAGCACCTATATGTTGTGTGATTCCACCAGCCTCTTTATCTATAACATTTGTTGAACGTATAGCATCTAGTAATGAAGTTTTACCATGGTCTACGTGTCCCATAACAACAACTATTGGAGGACGACTTACTAAATCTTCTTCCTTATCTTCTGTCTCATCAAATAATATATCTTCATCTGAAACAACTTCTTTTTTATGCGCATTTACTCCAAATTCAGATGCAACTAAAAATGCTGTATCGAAGTCTAACTCATTGTTTAATGTTGCAAGTATACCATATCCCATAAGCTTCTTTATAACTTCCGAAGCCTGCTTTTTCAACTTTTCAGCAAGTTCTTTAACAGTTATTGTGTCTGGAATATCAATATCTGTTAACTCAAATATCTTTTGATCTACGTGATTCTTGCTCTCTGTAGCTTTCTTTTTGTTTTTCTTAAAACCTTTGCCTTTAGACAAATCATAATAATCAAACATTTTGCTCTCAGTATCATTGAACATATTAGAGAAGTTACTTTCTGTCTGCAAATCCTTAAGTTTACCCATATTTATTTCTTCTCTATCTCTTGAGTTTTTTGATTTTGCATTTTTCTTGTTTAAATTATTATCGTCTTCAAACTTTCTGTTATCTTTCTGCTTATCTTTGTATCCTGTCTTCACAGTAGCTCTTGCAGGCTCTTTTTGTACAACATCAATTTCAGGAGCACGATTTTTGTTATCGTTATTCCTATTATTATCAAACCTTCTTTGATTATTATTTTGTTGCCTATTATTATTAAATTGTTTATTATTTGACTCTTCTTTTCTTGGCATATCTTTTCTATCTTCTCTTCTTACACTTTCATTTGGTTTATTAAATTTAGTATCCCTCATTTGTGGCTTTTCATTAATGTTTTTACTTACACTTACTTGCACATTTTCTTTTTGAGGAACTTCCTTTTCGATTTTTTCTAGCACTTTGGTTTCAATAACCTTTGTTTCAGTTTTTTTCTCTTCAACAGCAGGTTTTTCCTGAGGTTTTGCAACTGGCTCCTCTTTTTTAGGAGTGATTGGTCCTATCTTTCTTGCTGGTGTTCTATACTTTATATTCATAGATGTATCTGTTCTTCTTTGGACAACTCCCAAATCATCAGCTCTTTGCCTATTAGTTTTAGGTTCCTCATTAACTGTTTCTATTCTAGTTACTTCTCTTCTTATTATAACAGGGGCAACTGGTTTCTTCTCTTTTTTCACATTTTCTTTTTGTGCTTTATTATCTGAAACTTTTGTGTTATCTCCTTTTAGTTGTTTTCTTATTTTTTCAACTTCTTCATCCTCTAAAGTTGATAGATGGCTCTTTATGTCGTATTTCAATTTGATTAGCTTATCCACCAACTCTTTACTTTGCATTCCTAGTTCCTTAGCTAATTCATGAACTTTCATTTTTCCCATTAATCATTTGCCCCCTTTAATTCTATAACCATATCATTTATTTTTTTACAAAAATTAGAATCTAATACACCAATGATAGCCTTATTCTCTTTGCCTATTGCATGACTTATTTCATCAATAGTACCAAATTCTACATATATAACATTCTTGTTGCAAATCCTTTTAAATTTACTCTTGGTATTATCAGAAGCATCACATGCTACAATTATCATACTAACTTTTCCGTATTTTATTTTTTCTTCACACATATCTGCGCCATACGCCAACATTCCGGCACGCATACAAAGGCCAAGCATAGAATAAATTTTTTTATTCACCTTTTATTACTCTCCTCAAATTATCATATACTTCTTTTTCTATTTTCATGTCAAATTCTTTTTCAAATCTCTTAGCCTTTATCGCTTTTTCCAAACATTCTTCACTACAAATATATGCACCTCTACCTTCTATTTTTCCGGTAGTATCAATTATTATTTCATCCATTCTAGTTTTTACAACTCTATAAAGCTTGTTTTTAGGTTTTGATTCCATACATCCCAAACATTTTCTTTGTGGAATTTTTTTCATTTTATCACCTTTGCCTATATAAAATTTAATTTAACCTTATTATTCACCTGCTTTAATTTGGCTCTCACTCTTTATATCTATCTTCCAACCAGTTAATTTTGCAGACAATCTTGCGTTTTGACCATCTTTGCCAATTGCAAGTGATAATTGTCCATCAGGAACAACAACTTTAGAAGATTTGTTTTCCTCATCAATATCAACAGCTAGAACTGTTGCTGGGCTAAGCGCTGAGGCTATAAATTGTACTGGATCTTCACTCCACTCAACTATATCTATTTTTTCTTCTTTTAATTCATTCAATATATTTTGAATTCTTGTTCCTCTTTGACCAACGCATGAACCAACTGGATCAATATTAGGATCTTTAGAATATACAGCTACTTTAGTTCTAGAACCAGCTTCTCTTACTATATTTTTTATTTCAATTAAACCTTCGTAAATTTCTGGAATTTCCAATTCTAACAATCTCTTTACAAATCCAGGATGAGTTCTAGAGATAAGCATTTGTGGGACACCTTTACTACTCTTTTGCACTTCAACAACATATGCTTTTATTCTATCATTTACAGCATAAGTTTCTGTTGGAATTTGTTCATTAGGAGTCATTATACCTTCTATTCTGCCCAAATCAACAATAATTAAATTCTTATCAACTTTTTGCACTATTCCTGAAACGATCTCACCTTGTCTATCTGAATACTCTGTAAATACAATTTCTCTTTCAGCTTCTCTTATTTTTTGAACAATAACTTGCTTAGCTGTTTGAGCAGAAATTCTTCCGAAATCTTTAGGAACTATCTCTACATCTACAAAATCTCCAATTTTAGCTTTCTTATCAATTTTCTTTGCTGCTTCCAACTCTATTTCAATTGCAGGATCAAAAACTTCTTCCACAACTTCCCTTACAGAGTATACTTTAATTGTTGCATTCTCCTCATCAATAACAATTTTAACGTTTTCAGATGAATTAAAGTTTCTCTTATAAGCTGTAACCAAAGCATTTTCAATAGCATCTAATAAATAGTTTTTATTAATTCCCTTTTCAATACTTAGTTCCTCTAATGCTTCAAAAAATTCCTTATCCATTTTCCTCATTCCTCCCATTTAAATAATATTTTAGCCGATGCAATATTTGATATTTCTATTACCACTTCATTTTCTTCTGTTTCAAGTATTACTTTACCACCTAAAAAGCTTTTCAAAACGCCTTTTAATTCTCTTTTGCTACCCAAAGGCTTGAAAAGTTTTACTTCTATATCCTTTCCTATAGCCATTATATAATGCCTTTCTTCTCTTAAGTGTCTTTCAAGTCCACATGAAGAAACCTCTAAAGAATATGACGTACTAATTGGATCTGCCTCGTCAAGTATGGGATCAATTGCTGTACTTACCTTTTCACAATCATCCAAATCAATACCGTTTTCATTATCAATATAGATTCTCAAGAAATATTCCTTTCCTTCCTTTACATATTCTACATCATACAATAAGTAACCTAACTGTTCTACAGTAGGAGCAACTAATTCATAAATACTTTGCTCTGTCTTAGTCATGTTTCCTCCTTACTCGCATACAAACGTAAAGAGTGAGGTTTCCCTCACTCTTCAAGTAATTTTTATTATGCTAACGCTATTATACTACGGATATAAGCATTTTGCAAGTATTTTTGTGAAATTTATTACCACTTTTCTAATTTTCAGCAATATAAATTCAAATATATTGTGTACCAATTTTAGCTAGGCTCCAACACATTTTGACAATATATCATCTAGTCTCTCTTTTTGTTCAGACAAATACAGGTATCCAATAAGTGCTTCAAATCCAGTTGCATGCTTATATTCTACTATATCTGCATTTTTAGCATGAGAATGAGGATTTGCATTTCTTCCTCTTCTAACAACATCTTTTTCATCATCAGTCAAATATTCTTCTATCTTCATTAATATATTTGCCTGTGCTTTAGCACTAACATATTTTATACTCTTCTTATGTAACGCACCATTTTTACACATTCCCTGCCTTATAACATAGTCTCTTATAAACATTTCATAAACAGCATCTCCCATGTAAGCAAGCACAAGTGATGGCATTTGCAATACTTCTTTTTCGGTCATCTATTTTGCTCCTTATAACTAATTTACATCTTCCAATGTAATTCTACCTATTTTTCCGCTTCTAAATTCATCAAGTAATATGTTAGCTGTTCTTGTATAATCTATTTCATTTCCTCTAAGTAAACATCCCCTTTTTCTGCCGATTTCTTCTAATAATTCGTAAGGCATATCATACTCAAAATTCTCATCAATTTTATACCTCGCATACAGGCTATTTTTACTTCTTCTTGATAGTTCGTCCACTAAGCATACTGCAAGTTCTTCAACATCAAGTACCTCATCTTTGATTGTTCCGATATACGCAAGATGTCTTGCAAACCTTTCATTATCCAATTTTGGCCATAACACACCTGGAGTGTCCAATAGTTGAATTCTGTCGCCAAGTCTTATCCACTGATTTTTTCTGGTAACACCAGGTTTATTCCCGGTTTCTGCCGTTTGTTTCCCGGCAATCTTATTTATCAATGTAGATTTTCCAACATTAGGAATACCGACAATCATAGCTTTTATAGAAGCGCCAACTTTTCCTTTTTCAACTTCTTTATCAATTTTTTCTTTCATAATGTCTTGTACTTTCTTTACAACGTCTTGCACACCTTTTCCAGAATTACTATCAACTGATACCGCTTCTATACCATTTGATTTATAATAGTTTATCCACTCCTTACTACTCTTGTCATCAGCCAAATCTGATTTATTAAGCACGATAAGTCTTGGCTTATTTCCTATTATCTCGTTTAGTACTGGATTTCTACTTGCCTTTGGGATTCTAGCATCCACTAATTCTATAACTATATCAACTTTTTTTATATCCTCTCCAATTTCTCTTCTTGCTTTCGCCATATGACCAGGATACCAGTTGATGTTTGATTTATTTTCATTCATTTTTCCACATCCTTTAATTTTCTCAACTTTCAAATTCGAAAGTGTATCTGGTATTTTCATCATTTAATATGCCTGTTATCATCTTGCCAGTACATATCAATGCCTGCACACTACAACATTTGTAACTGTTTGCGCATTGATAATTGATTTAGAAATACTTCCTATTGCGTTTGCATTACTTATCCATTTTCTCATACCATTTTGCAAACTCTTGCATTGCTTGTACAGACCCATCCACATTTTTTCTGTTTTCTCTTTCTTCAGGATCCATTTCTGCCAAAGTTTTTTCAAAGCCGCTAGGCTTAAAAACATACCACAAATCAGACCATTTCTCTTCTCTATCTACTCCTTGAATTTTATCCGATAAATTTCCAGGATGTTTTCCGTAGAAATAATGTATTTCTTTTCCATCGTGATATGCTAAGCACTCATTAAATGCGCATTTCCTATTTTCTTTGTTTTCCATTAACTTCAAAATTCCTTGTATTCCTATCGTATCTAGTGAAAAATTCACAAACGCCCTTGGAAAACCATTTAGTTCATCGATTCTAAAATCAGTATCAAGTGCAATACAAGGTCTTTTCACTATTTCATAAGCCTGTTTTACTTTTGCTGTTGCTATTTCTTTTATATCATCACTTCTAGGTTCGTCTAATTCATAGTTAAATGTCGTAAACTTCAAATTTTTAAAATATTTTTCGGCTGATTTTATTTTTCCTGTATTATGTGTTACAAAAACGATTTCATTTTCCATATATTTTTCCTCCTAACATCTTTTCATCTTCAATTCTCAACATATTTTAACACAAAAGCAAGTGATTTTCAACCAATCACTTGCTTTATACATACTTTATATTTACTTTTTGACACATGCACCAATTGCTTCTCCAATTATCATTCCCAAACTTAATGAAATACCTAAATATTCATTTGGAAATGATGCGCCAATTAGAAGTCCAAGGCACATTCCTAAACACATTCCCTCAGAAATATGACTTTCTTTGTCCTTCTTACTATTAACAACTATAACAATTATAGCAACTCCTATAATTATAAATGGCAATGCTGCTAATACAAAATCTTTTATATATTTCCACAAAGGCTCATACTTGCTCATAAGTTTTCCTTTCTTCTTATATATGTTTCGCAATGAAGTCTACAACATGATCTTCATTCACTTTTACTTTTTCATTATCTTCACTTGTCATTTCTGTAAAGTATTTATCTATAGTTTTATATTTTGAAATTGTATTTAGAGGATATCCTGGATTCACTATAGTTGATGGCTTGTCTACCATATAAAAATCATTCTTCTCCCATGTATATGTACTTTCTATGCCATCACCACTAATCACAGCAAGTCCATATACCCATTTACAATTTAGTTTTCCTTCTTGACCATATTTCTTTACTAGAGAAATATAATGTTCTATCATTTCTTCATCATTTAATGTTTTTCCATTTACTCTTCTCACAAACAATCCTGGTTGTTTATCATCTGGCACACCTTCTAAGTAAAGTGTATCATCCATCCCAGTCGAAGGCATATTGGTTGCTTTATAGCAAGCTCTTGCTTTTATAAGTGCATTTTCTATTGCTGTCTTTCCATCTTCTTTAACATCCAACTCGAGATTTAAATCTTTTAATGATAATATTTTTACATCTTCTTTTTCTAATCCATTAGAAAATCTTTTTGCTTTTGTTGGATTACCTGTTGCAAATACTATTTCTTTCATAATAATTCCTCACTTTCCACATATATTATCATCATGCTGTAGGTGTATTCCTTGTTAAAATAAAAAGTGCTACCCTTGGATAGCACTTTTTAAATTTTATTCTTCTACGTTATCTTCTTTAATAGATCTTGCAGAAATATCTTCTTTAACTCTTGTAGCTTTACCAACTCTGTCTCTTAAGTAATAAAGTTTAGCTCTTCTTACTTTAGCAGGTCTAACAATCTCAACTTTTTCAATTCTTGGTGAATGTACTGGGAATGTTCTTTCAACACCTGTTCCATAAGCTACTCTTCTTACTGTAAATGTTTCGTTAGCTCCTCCACGTTGTTTCTTAATTATTGTTCCTTCAAATACTTGGATTCTTTCTTTGTTTCCTTCTTTAATTTTGCAATGAACTTTTACAGTATCACCAATATTTAAAGTAAGTGGATTAGCTCTTAGTTGTTCGTTTTCAATAGCTTTTATCTTATCCATTTCGTTTTCTCCTTTCTATCAAATCTAGTCTTCTATTTTTAGTGATTTCGATTGATTTTTCTAATCTCCATTTTTCAATGTTTGCATGATGCCCTGATAAAAGTACCTCTGGCACCTTTCTACCTAAAAATATTTCTGGTCTAGTATATTGTGGATATTCCAACAATCCATCACTAAAAGATTCATCTTCAACAGATTTTTCTTTTAGTACACCATCAATATTTCTACTAATAGCATCTATTACAACCATTGCTGGTAGTTCACCACCAGTCAAAACATAATCTCCGATTGAAATCTCCTCATCAACAATCTCTTCAATCACTCTTTCATCAACACCTTCATAGTGTCCGCAAAGAATTATTAAATGATCTTCTTTTGACAACTCTCTTGCCATTTGTTGATTAAACAATTTTCCTTTCGGCGACATATATATAACTTTTGGCTTATAATCTAAATCTTTCACTATAGACGTGTAAGCATCATATATCGGCTCTGGTTTTATTACCATTCCAGCGCCACCACCATAAGGCGTATCATCTACATGTTTCTGCTTATCTTTTGAAAATTCTCTAAAGTTAATTAAGTTTAGGTCTATTAATTTATTTTGAATTGCTCTTCCTATAATGCTAGAATTCATTATTTCAAACATTTCCGGAAATAAAGTTAATACATCAAATCTCAATCTAATAACCCCCTAGGGATTTCAACGTCTATTCTTTTTGCCTTCACATCAATGTTTTTAATAACTGATGCTATAGCAGGTAAAAGCAAATCATTTTGTTTTTCTCGTTTAATAACATAGACATCGCTACCACCAGTAGAGAACACATCCACAACAGTTCCTATAAACTCATTTTCATAAACCTCACAGCCTATTAAATCAGCAATAAAGAACTCGTTTTCAGAAAGTGTTTTTCCTTCTTCTCGTGGAATTGATATAATATGGTTTTTCAATTTTTCAGCATCTTCAATAGTGTCAATGCCTTTTAGTTTTAATAATATAACATCTTTTTGATAACGAACTTTTTCTATTTCGTATTCTGTTTTTACATTATTACTTTCAATATATATTTTGCTAAGTTCTTCAAATCTCTTCATACTTTCGGTATAAGGTCTTACTTTTATTTCGCCTTTTAACCCATGTGTATTTGAAACAAGACCTATTTCAAAATGTTCAACCATACTTACTCCTTAGTCCATAATATCAACATTAATTTTCGTACCTTCCTTTGTAGCATAAGCTTTCATTAAAGTACGAATTGCTTTTGCCATTTTTCCTTGTCTTCCAATAATTTTACCCATATCATTAGGTGCAACTCTTAGTTCCAAGGTAGTAGCTTTTCCTTCTTCACGCTTAGTAACCTCTATTGCGTTTGTATCATCTACTAAATATTTTACAATTGTCTTTAGCATTTCTTCCATATTCTGTCCTCCTTTTAGTTAGAAGCTTTCTTGAATAATGCTTTAACACGGTCTGTTGGAATAGCACCGTTCTTAACCCATTGCTCATACTTTTCTGTATCAAGTCTTAAAACTTCAGGTTCTTTCATTGGATCATATAAACCAATTTCTTCAATGAATCTTCCATCTCTTGGATATCTAGAATCAGCAACTACAACTTTGTAATATGGAGCTTTTTTAGCACCGTCTCTTCTCAATCTAATTTTTACCATTATTTCACCACCTTTCAAGTGTTTATATATTAAAATTTAAAATTCTTCAAATCATCTGGCGTCAAATTCTTACCCATTTTACTTGCCATCTTCATCAAACCGCTCTTGTTACTCATAACTTGCTTCATCGTGTTTCTTGTCATATCGTATTGTTTTACGCACATATTAACTTGTTGCACCGTCGTTCCAGAGCCGTTTGCAATACGTATTCTCCTTTTAGCATTTAATATTGTTGGGTCATTTCTTTCTGCCATTGTCATAGAACTAATTATTGCTTCAGTTCTCTTAAATTCTTTTTGAGCCTTTTCCTCTTGCTCTTCTGTCATTGTGCCTAGCCCCAATTTATTTATTATAGATTTCATTGAACCCATCTTTTGCACTTGCTTAAGTTGAGCCAAATAATCATCCATAGTGAATTCTTGTTTTCTAATTTTCTTTTCTAGTTTTTCTGCTTCTTTTTCATCAAATGCCTTTTCAACATCTTCAATTAATGAAAGTACATCGCCCATTCCCAATATTCTTCTGGCCATTTTATCAGGTACGAATACTTCGATGTCATTCATTTTTTCTCCAACACCGGCAAATTTAATTGGTTTTCCAGTAATAGCCTTTACTGAAAGTGCCGCACCACCTCTAGTATCACCATCAAGCTTCGTTAAAACAACGCCATCAATTTCTAGTTGTTCATTAAAGCTCTTAGCAACATTTACCGCATCTTGACCTGTCATAGAATCCACCACAAGTAATATTTCATGTGGCTTTGCAAACTCTTTTAAATTCTTAAGCTCATTCATAAGAGTCTCATCTATATGAAGTCGTCCTGCTGTATCTATGATTATAACATCATTCAATTTTGAATTCGCTTCTTTAAAAGCTTCTCTTACTATTTGCACAACATCTTTTGTATTTTCATTTGCATATACAGGAATGTCAAGTTGTTTCCCTAAAACCTGTAATTGTTTTATAGCTGCTGGTCTATATACGTCACATGCCACCATAATTGGTTTCTTTCCTTGCTTTCTAAGCATATTAGAAAGTTTACCAGCCATGGTTGTTTTTCCTGAACCTTGAAGACCAACTAGCATAATTACTGTAGGTGGATTTGGTGATATGTTAAGTTTCTCTTCTTTAGAGCCTAACAAATCAGTCAATTCCTCATGAACGATTTTAACAACTTGTTGTCCTGGTGTTAAGCTCTTAAGCACATCTTGTCCAAGTGCCTTTTCTGAAATTCTATTAGTAAAGTCTTTAACGAGCTTATAGTTAACATCCGCCTCTAGCAAAGCAAGTTTTACCTCTCTTGAAACTTCTTTTACGTCATTTTCAGTTATTCTTGCCTTACCTTTTAAATTATTTATAATATTTTGAAATTTACTTGATAAGCCTTCAAAAGCCATATTTCACCTCGTTATCAATAACATTTTTTCAACTCTTCTATAATCTTCTGATCCTTTTCTCTACTTATTACGCTGTCAATTATCTCTTGTCTTTCCAATTTATTCTTTAGTACTGTGAGCTTTTCTTCATAATCAAACAGCTTATTTTCGGCGTCTACGAGATTTTTATGAACCCCTTGCCTCGTAATACCAAGCTCTTCGGCAATTTCGCTAAGTGACAAGTTATCATTATAATATAAATCTATAATATCTCTTTGTTTCTCGGTAAGTAATTTACCATATATCTCCAGCAACATGCTTACATGTACGCTTTTCTCCATATACTTACCTCCCATCTCTGTAAACCTCAATTAGTTTACACCCATATTTGGATTTTGTCAAGAAAAAAAGTAAAAATAGCCTACAATATACCACAACTATTTTCTGCATACTTATAAAACTCTTCCATTAATGTTTTTTCCTCACTCTCCAAAAGCGATTTGGAACTAACTATTTGATTGACATACTCTTTTCCTTTTTTTTTCGCATAAAAATCTTACCAAAGCATATGAAAAATTATATCCATCATATTTATCAGTTTCAGTATCAACAAATTCTCCATATTTTCCACCACGTTTATGGAGAAATTCTAATTTTGGAACCTCTTTTTCATAAATTAATCTTTTCAAAAACTCTTTATATTTTTCAGAATTTCTTTCTATAAAGCCTTTTTGCTCTGATAAATATGTTGCCAAACCTTCTTCAAGCCATACACAACTAACTCCACAAATTGTATCATGATAAACCATGTGAACAAATTCATGAGCCAAACTTGCAATTATATATCCAGCTTTTGCTTTATCCTTTAAAAATTCATCATCACAAAAGTAGTTTATCATCCCACCGCAACAATCCCCTCTATGATAAGGTGAAATATCAATATATTTCGATGAAAAAGTATTTAATTGGTTTATATTATCAAAGAGATTAATTCTCACTTTGGGATAATTTGATAAATTAAAAAATTCTAATATCTTCTTACGCTGATTTAAAAACTTATCACAAAGTCTATTTAAAAACTCGTCAGAATACTTTTTATTAGCAAATACGTCAAAATATTCATTATCTATAACTTTTATATTTGGTATTTTATCCATATGCACTCGCTCCTCACAACAAGATAATACTATTTTACACAGTAAAAAGCCACTTAGCAATTAGCTAAGTGGCTTTTTTATTAGTCAAATGAAACTTCTGGTACTTTTGAAGCATCATCACTTGCTTCAAAATATGTGGCTTCCTCAAAATTGAACATACCAGCTATAATGCTTCCAGGGAATTTCTTTATTTCCAAGTTATAAGATTTTACAGCGTCATTATAATTTTTTCTCGCAACAGAAATACGATTTTCTGTTCCAGCTAATTCATCTGATAATTGTCTGAAATTTTCAGCAGATTTCAAATCTGGATAATTTTCTACTACAACTAACAACGCACTTAATGATTTGCTTAATTCATTATTAGCTGCAGATTTTTCTTCCAAAGAACCAGCATTTACAAGTTTTGTTCTTGCTTCTGTTACTTTATCAATTATTTCAGTTTCGTGAGAAGCATAGCCTTTTACTGTGTTAACTAAATTTGGTATCAAATCACATCTTCTTTGAAGTGTAACATCCAAATCTGATAATTTACTATCTACGGCTTCTTTTTTTGAAATCATTCCATTATATGCTCCAACTACTAATGCAACTACAATAGCTATTATTGCTATTGCAATTATTCCTCCACTTAATTTTTTCATAACAAATTCCTCCCTTATAAATATATAATTTATTTAAAATTAAAAGCTTCTTGAACTTCCGCCACCACCAGAAGATCCTCCACCTCCTGAATGACCGCCGCCAGCCTCCACCGCCAGAATAACCTCCGCCAGAATAGCCATGACCGCTACCATCCAACGTACATATTATTGCAAAACAATGACCCATAAATAATGCGGCTCCTATTTCTCCATTCAAAATAATAACAATTGATGGAGAAAAAATTAAATAAGTAAGGTACATAACTGAAGTTAGTTTTCTTCCCTTTCTAGATGCAGCCTCTGACAAAATACATATAAAAATTCCAGAAACACATCCTATAAAGAAAGTCCATATAATGGTAGTTTTATCTGCATCTCCGCTATAAGATTCAATTGCTTCTTCCTCGCTTATCTCAACATTATATTCTTCTTCAACCACTTCTAATATGGCATTAAAACCATTTCTAATTCCTTTATCCCATTCATCATTTTTCAAATAGGGAATTATATATTCATCTTGAATTCTTCCTGTTTTTCCGTCCGGCAAAGCACCTTCCAAACCATATCCAACTTCAACTCTAAAAAGTCTTTCTTCTAAAGCTAACAATAACAATACACCATTATTCTTTTCTCTGCTACCTATTCCAAAATTATTAAAGAGTTCATTTGCATATTCTTCCAAAACTGCTCCATCTAAACTCGGAATAGTAACAACTACAATCTGGGCGCCTGTTTTTTCATATAACTTCACATTACAATCTACAATATATTTTTCCGTGTCATCACTTAATATATCAGCATAATCATTTACGTAAAACTCGGAAGTAGGTTTTACAATTGCAAAAGAAATATTATACATAAATAAAAAAAATACTAAAAATATCTTTACCACCTGTCTTAAACGCTTCATTTTCACACCTCCACTCCTACTTCAAATGTGACTTATGAAAATATAATATCATATTTCAGGGTAAAAAACAACAAAAGGTCACGACAAATCGCGACCTTTTTTCACTATATCTTTACTTGTATACTACAAAATCTTTTTATTGCTCCTGTAACGTCGATACTTTTTTTCAAATCCACATCGCCAAGCAATATATCTTGCAGAGTTTTTCGTGGCTTCAAAGCTACCTTTCTTTCTTCTGGAGTAAGAGAAATAATTATAGCGGAACTACAATTCAAAATGTCGTTCATATCATATATTTCTCTTTTTACGTTTGTATTTATTGGTCTGTTTGTAGCTTCACCATCGCCTCTATTACTGCCTTGCCCATAAACAAAGCTAAAATTTTGCTTATAGTTCTTATCAAATGAATCAGCAAAGGCCATTGTATGTATAGGTACTTCTTTAATCGTCCTCATACCAGTAATCACACTTTCATAATAATTAGGCACATCTAGATTTGGTGTTATCGGCTTAAACATATTAGATGTTTGAGGAAAAATAGAATCAATGTATGAATGATTTTCATAGGCCGTATTAGTTGTCTTAATTTGTGCGTCTAATTGTTCATTTAATTCATTAATTAAATTCTGTCTTATCTCATCATTCCACACCAACACTCACCCCTTTTTATCTTCTGTACCAAATATATTTTATATATTTATTAGACATAATTCAACCTTTTTTATATTACATTTATGTTACAAATATATTACAATTTATTACTTGTTCAAGTTTTTAAGTGCAGCATCTATACTTTGAACATTCTGGGAAGCTTTTCTCCTTATTTCTTCTTTCCTTTGTTCTGCTTCATATTGTTTCTTTATTTTTATATTTTCTTTTATTGCATCTTCTAATCTTTTCTTTTTATCCTCACTATTGCATAAAAAATAATAATATAAATACGCTATCAAATTTATCGTTTCTTGTCTTTCAATTTGGTCTTCTAGTGGTTTTGAGTAATCAAACTCTGGCTTATATCCAAATTTCCTTCCACTTTTTATTTTTTCTACAACATCTTTAGGAATTTTATTTCTTGTTTTCTCGCTCAAATGTTCAATGATTTCATAAACTTCTGCATACGCATATTTTAATTCGTAATTAGTTTCTATCATTTTTTCCTCCTATTTAGTTGGTGGTACAAATGGAATTTCTCTTGCAACCTCACGAGCTATTCCATGTACAATACCTCGCATAACCTCAGGTTCTTCTGTTGCAAGTCCAGCAATTTCTCCTAATTCATTTTCTTCTTCCTCATATTTCTCTTCTTGTTCTTCTTCTTTTTCTTCAGGTTGCTCTGTTCCCTCATACACCGCTTGTGCTTCCTCTGTCAACTCTTCATTTCCACTTGTTTCAATGTTTGCCACTACTGGTATTTTTAAAGCATTTAATTCGCTAGAAGCTTCTTGCACCTCTTTTATATCTTCCTTATTATCAACATTAAATGTTATTTGAATTTTATCAACCAACCCATCAACGCCTTTTCCTGTTTCTTGTTGTATTTGGTGTAACATTTTCATAGCATTCGCCCTTTGGGCAGGCTCTGTCCAATCTATATCATTAAACCAAAGTGTAACATTGCCATCGACATTTTTCTTTACCTCTTCAATTACATCTGCTATATCAGATGTTTCCATACTTGAGATGTAACTTTTCTTTGCTTCTTCAAATTCATTATTTGCAGAAGCATCTCCAAGGTCTGTTTGCAAATCTTTTGCTTTATCTTTAATATCTCTCAATATTATCAACGAATTCTGATTTATCGGTCTTGCAGAAATTGCAGCATAAATAATTTCTTTAAGATTCTTTTTCATCTCTTCTTTTGCTTCTGCTTTTACATACGGTTCCAAATCGTTTAAAATTTTAGGTGCCTCAATATTAACATTTTCTTGTGGTAAGCTTTCGTTTTCTGTAACTTCACTCATATGGTCTTGAGCAACAATGGCTCCACGTACTAAATTGTGTAATTCTCTTGTATTTACTAATGCTGTGGATTTATCACCTGTATTCACATACTTTTCTAGAAAGTCATCTCTATCAAATTCCCAATAATATATGTCACTATGAGGTCTATCATATGCATCCATTATTAGCGCTTGTTCTTTTGCTGGTAATGCATTATATGCACTTAACTTTGGAAGAATTTCTTTTACTCTTTCTTTTACACTTCCATATTCTTTGCGTTTCTTTTCCTCTTTTTCTTCGCCTTCTTCTATTTCTTCATCATCTTTTTCAATATCGTTTTCATCATTTTCTATTTCTTCGTTTTCCTTTTCATTTTCTTTTGCAATACCTAATTGAGATAATTTCTTTGCTAATTCTTCTGGTAGTTCTACTTCTTTTCCTGCCATACTTTCTAAGTCAATGCCATAATCTTTCGCAATAGAACTTACCTTTTCAAAATCTTTGTACTCACCAATTTCAGGAAACTTTACTTTTTCCATATCACACCTCCAAAACATCTTATAAAATAATTTTATAAGATTGTTTTATTAAAAGCAAGCAAAAGCAGGTGGAAAATCAACATTTCCACCCGCTTCGCGCTAATTACATAAAAATCTATTCGACGGTTACTACAACTTTATCATCTTTATAATCAATTTTAACATTGTCTCCGTCTTTAATCTTTCCGTCAAGTATTTCTTCTGCCAATTTATCTTCTATTTCTGATTGAATTACTCTCTTCAATGGACGTGCACCATATACAGGGTCAAATCCTTTTTTAGATATATGTTTCTTCATTGCTTCACTAACCTTTACGCTTATATCTCTTTCTTTCAATCTACTAATAGAAGCTTTTAACATCAACTCAACAATTTCTCCAATCTCTTTTTCATCTAATTGTTTGAACACAATTATTTCGTCGACTCTGTTTAGAAACTCTGGTCTAAATTCCTTCTTTAATTCAGACATAACACTATTCTTAATTTCTTCATAGTCTTTATTCTTAGTTTCTTTTACATCATTAAAACCAATTTTCTTATTTTCAACAATACTACGTGCGCCAATATTTGATGTCATGATAATTACTGTATTTTTAAAATCTACTGTTCTTCCTTGAGAATCTGTAAGTCTTCCATCATCTAATATTTGAAGAAGTATATTAAACACGTCTGGATGTGCTTTTTCAATTTCATCAAACAATACAACAGAATATGGTTTTCTTCTAACCTTCTCCGTCAATTGTCCTCCTTCTTCAAATCCAACATATCCTGGAGGTGAACCAATCAATTTAGACACAGTATGCTTCTCCATATATTCAGACATATCAATACGTATCATTGCATTTTCATCACCAAACAATGCTTCTGCTAGTGCTTTGCATGTTTCTGTTTTACCAACGCCTGTTGGTCCTAGGAATATAAATGAACCAATTGGTCTCTTTGGATCTTTTAATCCCACACGACCTCTCCTTATTGCCTTACTTACAGCCGTTAATGCATCTTCTTGACCAATTACACGTTTATGCAATTCCTTTTCTAAGTTACGAAGTCTTTCAGCTTCTGCCTCTGTAAGTTTTGCAACTGGAACACCTGTCCAACTAGAAACAACTTCCGCAATTTCTTCTTCTGTTACTTTTACATCTTTTATCTGATTTTTATTTTCCCATTCTTTCTTCAATTGCTCTAGTTTTTCTTTCTCTTTTTGCTCTTTATCTCTTAGCTTAGCTGCTTTTTCAAAATTCTGTGCATGAACAGCGTCTTCTTTTTCTTTTACTATTTCTTGAATTTTTTCTTCAACCTTCTTAACCTCTTTAGGTGCTGTTAACGAATTTAACTTTACTTTAGAAGCCGCTTCATCCATCAAATCAATAGCTTTGTCTGGAAGATATCTATCATTTATATATCTTGAAGATAGCTCAACAGCTGCCTTTATTGCATCATCAGTTATTTTTACTTTATGATGTGCTTCGTACTTATCACGAATTCCTTTCAATATTTGAATCGTTTCTTCTAGTGTTGGCTCACCAACATCGATTGGTTGAAATCTTCTTTCAAGTGCTGCATCTTTTTCAATGTATTTTCTATATTCATTTAAAGTAGTAGCACCTATTACTTGAATTTCAGCTCTGGCTAATAATGGCTTTAAAATATTAGCCGCATCAATTGCTCCTTCTGCTGCGCCGGCACCAACTATAGTATGAATTTCATCGATAAATAGAATAACATTTCCTGCTTTTTTTATTTCTTGCAAGCATTTCTTCAAACGCTCTTCAAAATCTCCTCTATATTTTGCTCCTGCAACCATAGAAGAAATGTCTAATGTTACAACTCTTTTATCTTTCAAACTTTCAGGCACTTCGCCATCAACAATCTTTTCAGCCAAACCTTCCACAGCAGCCGTTTTACCAACACCAGGCTCACCAATTAAACATGGATTATTTTTAGTTCTCCTACTAAGTATTTGAATAATTCTTTCAATTTCTTTTTCTCTTCCTACAATAGGATCCAACTTTCCATCAATAGCCTCTTGCGTTAAATCCTTTCCAAATTGATTAAGTGTAGGTGTTAAATTAGAATTATTAGTCTTTCTATGTGTATTACCATTGGCAGTGCTATCATCTGCAAGTGTTTTGATTAATTCCGAGAATAGCTTTTGCATATCAACGCCAAGTTCCATCAATATTCTTGAAGCAACGCTATCTCCTTCTTTCATTATGCCCAATAGCAAATGTTCTGTCCCAATAAAATTATTATTTAATTTCTTAGCTTCTGAAAAACTAATTTCAATAACTCTTTTAGTTCTTGGTGTAAATCCTTCAGGCACTTCTTTCAATGGTTCAGAAGTACCGATGAATTGTTCGATAAGTGCTCTTACTTTTTCTTCTGTTACTCCTTGGCTATTTAAAACTCTTGCAGCTAATCCACTTCCCTCACGTAATAAACCTGCCAATAGATGTTCGGTACCAATATAATTATGACCCAACTCCGCTGCAATTTCTTGTGCAGCATTTATTGCTTTTTCTGCTCTATTTGTAAATTTATATGCCATATCCATTTCTCCTTTCGTTAATAGTATTGACAGCAAATATTTCATTAAAACTCATTTGTAGAATTTTCATTACATATTCTTTAACTTGTCTCTTATCTCTGCAGCTCTTTCATAATTTTCTTTATCAATACAATCTTTCAATTCTTTTTCTAGCTTTTCTTTCTCTGTCATATTTTTAGTTTTCTTAGTTATGTTTTTTAAAGCCTCATCTAATTCTGGATTTGTTCGGTCATAGCAATCATTTTCTTCAATGCTTGGTTCTGTTCCAACATCAAGAAAAATCTTAGGTATTTGCATTAATCTTATGCCACCAAAATCATCAAAGAAATTTGAAAACATATTATTAAATTTTTCAAAGCCAAAATCAAATCCTGACGATAAATTATTTAAAATTCCTAATTCATTTGCACATTCACTACACAAACAAACTTCTGCTTTTCTTCCGTTTATGTTCTGAGAATACCTAACGTTAGCATCTCTTACTCCACAGTTTTGACATTTCATAAAAACCACCCTTTCTTATATCAAATTCAAAATCATATTCTTAAACACCCTTGTTCTGACTGCATCTCTATACTCTTTAGGCAAGTTCAAAACTTTATCGCTTGTTGCTACTCTTAAAAGTTTATATTCTATTTCTGAAATCACCTCATAATCTAGAAGGTCTTGAATAAGTAGTTCTGCATCTTGTTGCGTTAAATCATGATTGATCGATTTTATTATATGCATAACATATTTGTCCTTAGTAACATTTATACGTTTTATTTTAATATTTCCTCCACCGCCTCTTCTACTTTCAACATAATAGCCTTTCTCCGGATTAAATCTAGTAGAAATAACGTAATTTATTTGTGAAGGAACACAATTAAAATATTGCGCAAGTTCATTTCTGCCAAACTCGACAAAATCATCATTATCAGAAAACATATCTTTAATATATTGTTCTATCACTTCGGACAATCTCATGTACTCATCTCCTTGTTTTTACTTTGACTTTCTTTGACCTTTCGAATTCTATTATAGCACCATTTAATATTATGTCAATACTTTTTTGAAAATTTTTTAAATTTAATAGACCGTTGACAGCAAATTCGTCAACGGCCTACTTCACCTTGTTAGTTTATATATATTTCTCTAATGATTTTACTCTGTAAGCTAATTCACCCATATTCTCTGTAGTTACAAACCCTGGTGCTGCTTTAATCAAATCTGGTATTCTATTTACTACTGTTGCACATGTTAGTTCAACTGTTGCTGGCATTGATATTACCATTGTTGTATTTGGTTCACCTTCAATTGTCCATTCATTTCTGTCAACATCTTCTTTAGCATATACCTTTCCAACACATTCTGTTTCTAGTGTTATTCCTTCTTCTGTTTCTGTTGTTACAACAGCACTCATTCCTGTAGCCATACCTGATTTTATAACCATATTAAGTGTGCTAGACTCTATATCTCCATCATGAAATTGTGGTACACATTTTTGAGTTTGACTTTTTACTGTTAATCCTAATTTTGAACATAACCAACCATTTACATTCCACATATATGATGGTAAAAATTCTCCTTTTTGGATTAACTCTCTTCTTGCTTCTTCAGAAATGTTATCTGCTGAAGCAACGTCTTTTTCAAAATCCTCTGCACTTAGTCCTGCACCATGTGCTTTTGCTAGTGCAATTCCATAATCTTCAACATTATAACTAGAACTACCTTTTATTTTTGTTATTGTATGTGTTGCGCCAGTCATGGCAACTACTAATTGACCCCAGAATATATCTTGATAACCGCTTCCTGTTATTGTACAGTTATTTTGCTTTGCCAAAACATCTATTTCCTTAGTAAGTTCTGGATTTGAATTCCAAGGATAAAAAGCTTCTTCACATGTTGTAATTGCATTTATTCCTAATTTTGCACATAGAAGAAGTGCTTCGCCGACATCTTTAAGCAAACTCATAGTTGTAACAATAGCAACGTCTGGTTTTACTTCTTTAAGCATTTCTTCTGCATTTTCTAAAGTTGTAACTTTTACACCTTTTAAGTCTGTTCCCATAAGTTCACCAATATCTTTTCCTACTACTTTAGGATTAATGTCAATAGCTCCAACTACTTCTGCACCTTTCTCATATACATATCTCATTGTGTATACTGCCATTTTTCCTGTACCAAATTGTACTACTTTTATTTTATTTTCCATATTACTTCCTCCTTTGTTTATAACTTCTTTACTATTTTATCACAAGTATTAAAAAAATCAAAGATTTTCATCGTATTAAATTGCTAACATTCCACCTGGTGTATCTATTATTATAAATACATTCTGCTCTTTTCCAGTATTTGCATTAACATATACAATAAAATTATTATCCTCAACTTTTCCTTTGAACTCATAAGTTAAAACTTCTGTTGACCAATCAGTTGGCACAATTGCCAAACCTTCTGACAATACTTCCATTCTTTTATTTATAACTTTTCGTGCTTCTTCCATTGATACTTTAGGCTCTTCTATATTTCTTTCAGTATGTGAATTAAGATACCCTTTACTTTCCATTCCGAGTATATCACCATTATCTAATGCCACTTTTACTTTTATTAAATCTGTATAACAGATTACTCCACTTTGAACATAAGCATAGTTGATTGTTGCAACACTATTTTCAACAGTGTAATAAGATTCTTTCATATTATTATATCCATGACCATTAAGAAATGCTATTGCCTTCTTTTTTGCTGCTTCTATATCTAGCTTTTGCTCACCTATTTCTCGATTATAATTAAGCCATAGTACACGTCCACCCATTTCGGTTATATCAATCATTACCGAGTTTCCGCTTTCCAATGTGGCTGTAAATCTATGTGCTTTTATTGTTCCATCTACAATCCCATTATAAGTTAATTCTCCAATAGAATTTGTATCAATAAATTCATATACCTTTTCTCTCGCTTTATTTTCATCATATCTTTCTTCTCCAAGCCCTTTAGGAGTCGGACTTGTCATGTGCTCCGAGAAAGGTCCGTCGTAAATAAGACCTTCATAATCTTGTAAGCCCTTTTCAATGTTACCAAAACTGTCTTGTGAGATGTTTGCAACTTCTTGTGCAAATAATGCATTGCTCTCCCCCTTCGTAAGTTCACTCCAACTAAAACTATTACCTGCTAAATCTTGTGAAAGTTGTCCAAGCACTGTATTTAATTCATTGCACCTAGAATATAAATTTTCTAAGTTTTTAAAATCCTCTTGCGACAATGGAGTATTTTCTATAGTTTTTCTTGACAAGCTATATGAATAATCTCCAACTTGATTTATGAATTTTAATGTATTAGCAAGTGTCATATGCGTTGCAGGAATTTGCCCTAAACAGCTTTCCGCCAAATTCGCCTCTCTCCAAATTTCAGTTAAAGTCTTTGCACTATATTCCGGTGTTGTTGAAATTTGTGCTTTTGCCAATAATGTTTCCATATTATTTACATACTCTATGAGTTCATAAAAAGATTTATCATAAGTACTATTAAGAACTAACTTTGTTTGGTTGTCTTCTAACTTTAAATATATCGCAAAAGCCACCAAGACAACAATTACGACAAGTGATAATATATGCCCTTTTTTATGAATAGCATCATTATTCATATTAACCTCCTTATATTGTGATACAATTATTTTCTTCATTTAATGGCTAAATATACACAAACTTGAAAATTTATGATACAATACTTCCGTGAGGGGGAGTTCTTTTGAAAAAAATTATGATTTTATACGCATCAATTGGTGGAGGTCATTACAAAGCCGCAGATGGAATAAAAAATTACATCAATGAACACTATCCAGATTTTAAAGTTGAAATGATAGATGCTTTGCGATATACAAATAAAGTATTTGACAAACTTATCATAAACTCGTATGTTAACATGGCAAGATATTCTCCAAAAATGTGGGGAGAAATATATAAAATAAGCGAAAAACAATATTCTGTGGCTAATTTTAGCAACATGGTTCAAAAACTTCTTTCTAAAAAATTATTTCAATTATTTAAAGAAGAGGAACCAGCTGTTGTAATTTCAACTCATCCGTTCATTACTGAAATGGTGGCAACTCTAAAGAAAAGCGGAAAAATAAACCCAAAACTATGCGTTGTAATTACAGATTATGCATCGCATAAATTTTGGGAAATAAAGCCTGAATATGTAGATATGTACTTTGTCGCAAATGAAGAAATGAAGTATGGACTAATACATAATAACATTGAAACTTCAAAAGTATTTGTTACAGGTATTCCTGTTGGACCGGCATTCCTAAAAGAATATAACAAAGCAGAAATTTATAAAGATTTTGGATTATCGCCTAATAAACGTACTGTACTTATATTTGGTGGCGGACAATTTGGAATGTCTAATATAAAAGATTTTTTCAAAGCATTATTAACTGTTAAAGAAAATATTCAAATAGTTGCAATTGCAGGAAAAAGTCAGAAAAATCAAAAGGTATTTGAAAAATTATCAAAAGATTCTAACAAAAATGTCGTTATTTTAGGCTATACAACTAAGGTTCCAGAACTAATGTATATTGCAGATTTTGTAATATCAAAACCTGGTGGACTAACAACTACTGAAATATTAACCAGCCAAGTTCCTTTCATTGTTATAAATCCAGTTCCAGGTCAAGAAGAGGAAAATGCTAATTTCTTAACAAATAATGGTGCAGCAACAAGGTTGTGGGATGTAACCAAAGCAGTTCCATTCTTAGAGCAGCTTTTTAGTGACGATTTTAGAATACAAAATATGAAAATTATGCAAAAGTATATAGCTAAGCCAAATTCGACAAAAGATATTGTTGAAACAATCGTAAATGCATATTTAAAAGATGGTAGATAAAAATTATCTACCATCTTTATTTCATATCTCTCTTCTATTCTCCATTGCTTTTGCAAGAGTAACTTCATCTGTATACTCTAAATCTCCACCAATAGGTATTCCGTGAGCAATCCTAGTTGTTTTTATATTAAAAGGTTTTACTAACTTTGAAATATACATAGCTGTTGCTTCACCTTCAACATCCGGATTTGTCGCTAAAATAAGTTCCTTTACATCGCCTGTGCCAATTCGTGTTAATAGCTCTCTGATTTTTATATCATTAGGTCCAATTCCATTTACAGGCGAGATAACACCTTGCAAAACATGATAAACACCATTATACTCATTTGTTCTTTCTATAGGAATTATGTCCCTAACATCTTCAACAACACATATAGTTTCTTTATTTCTCTTTGCATTAGCACATATTGGACACGGATCCGTATCAGTTATATTATTACAAATAGAACAATACTTAAGATTTTTTCTAGCATCAATAATAGTGTTTGCAAAGTTCACAGCATTCTCCTCTGGAGCATTTAAAACATAAAAAGCAAGTCTAACAGCTGTTTTATGACCAATACTAGGTAACTTTTCAAATTCCTCTATTAACTTTTCTATAGAAGCACTAAAAGCCATTTCTTTCTCCTTGTCTTACATACAAATATTATAACAATCCATTAAGTCCGCCAGGTACATTATATCTTCTCATTTCAGCTTCAACTAATTCTTCCGCTTTCTTTGTACCTTCCGTAATTGCTGTTAGTATCAAATCTTCTAACATCTCTACATCATTAGGGTCTACAACTTCTGGTTTTATTTTTATCCCTTTTAATATTTTCTTACCATTCATAGTAATAGTTACAGCTCCACCGCCACTTGTTACCTCAAATTCTTTTGCTTCAATCTCTTCTTGAGTTTTCATCATATCAGCCTGCATTTTTTGTGCTTGTCTCAATAATTGATTCATATTTCCTCCCATACCTGGGTATCCTCCAAATTTAGCCATTCTTATTCTTCCTTTCCTTTTAAATTAACAAATTTCACTCCCACTTCTCTTCCTACAGAAGCTATCACTGCTTCTTTTATGGCCTGCTTTGATTCTTCTTTAAGAAGTGTAAGCCTTGAAAAAGCATCTATTGGTTTTTCAAATGTTATATGCACCAAACCATCTTCATTGCATACTTCAATTGACGTCTCCTCTAATTTTGTGTGCAATAATATTTTCCCGTTTTCTTTCAATTTTGTCAATACTTTTGATTTTAAATCCGACATTTGTGTATTTTGTTTTTGCATAACTTGTGTATTCGTTGAAACAGGCTCTTCAGATGGCATCGAACAAAGTTTAATTAACCCTGTCTCAAAAATAACATCTTGCTCTGTTGCCCATTTCATAGAATTTGAAAGTAAAGACAAATCCTCAATCAATTTTATAAGTTTTCCTTTGTTGGTTTTTGCAAGTATATTTTTTAACTTTTCTAACTCTTCATCCTTATACAACTCACATTCTCTGCACGTTGATATAACTAATAAATCACGAGTGATTTTAATTAACTCCCATAAAAATACATTTAAATCTTTTCCTTCTGAGATCATTTTTCCACTACAATTTAGAACTTCGTCCACATCATTACTTACAAGTGCATCTATCATCTCTGTTAAGTATTCAAATTCTGGAATTCCAGCAAGCTCCCTAACTTTTGTTTCTGTGATCTTTTCAGTTCCCTCTGCAATACATCTATCTAATATACTTATCGCGTCTCTCATCGCCCCATCAGCAAGTGAAGCAATTAATCTAAGTGCATTATCTTCTATATCCACTTTTGTTTCGTCACAAATATATTTCAATCGTTTTATAATGTTTTCAATTGATAATCTTTTAAAATCAAATCTTTGACATCTCGAAAGAATTGTAGTTGGAAGTTTTTGAGGCTCTGTAGTCGCTAAAATGAAAATTACATGAGCTGGTGGTTCTTCCAATGTTTTTAGCAAAGCATTAAATGCTCCCGTAGAAAGCATATGAACTTCGTCAATTATGTATACTCTATATTTTGCAGCCGTTGGAATAAATTCTACTTCTTCACGAATATCTCTTATATTATCTACACCATTGTTTGAAGCAGCATCCATCTCCGTGATATCAACTAAACTTCCATCAAGTGCAGATTTGCACATTTCACATTCATTGCATGGCTCTCCATCAACAGGATGCTCACAATTTACAGCTCTTGCTAAAATTTTAGCAGTTGATGTTTTTCCACTTCCTCGTCCACCACTAAATAAATAAGCATGTCCAACACGATTGTTTTGAATTTGATTTTTTAAAGTTTGAACTATATGCTCCTGACCCACAACTTCTGAGAAAGTCTTTGGTCTAAATTTTCTATACAAAGCTATATATGCCATATAGACAGTCCTCCCACATAAAAAAGTTTTAGTTTCTATTATACGTACACTTCTATTCAAAATTATTAACCGTAGGGGTCGCCGCCCTACAATGTTTATTTATGACTTTCACATATACAGTAATTTGTTTGCTAATTTTAGTCAATCGGTGCAGTACGGTGCCCACATCTTACAACGCCTCAGCATCATTTGTTACTTTTCAATAAAAAAGTACCGCAAGATACACTTATAGGAATGACGATGCACAAGACTTAGGCTATTTATCGCTGCTTCCTTCCGGACCTGACGAGGTTCATAACTAGCCCTTGCCTCGTCACTCCTATAAATGTACCTTACGGTATGATTATATACTCAAGCGAAGTGAAAATCAAGAATTTTCAACTTTCCTACACAGTTTAACACGACAATTGAAAAAAGTCAAACAAAAGCTTATTTTTTCTTGCCGAATTTAGTTTTTATAACATTCCAAACTCTCTTAATTTTGTTAATTATTCCATTTTGATACGCTACCATACTTACTTTATCTTTCTTCTTATCCATATAGTCTATATAGAACTCTCTAGCATCAAGTGGAGTAACAATTATAGAGTCATCAATATAAAACACACCTTGCGAATCAAAAGTAATTTTTAAGGTATATTTACTTTCTCTAGCTATTGTTATTATCCAATCTATTAAATCTTTATTTTCCACCACATTTAAATATTGATCTACATTACTCGTAAATTGCTTCATTATTTCTGGTGATACTTTTTTATTATAAACTTCACTTACAATATCTTTTTTATCTTCACTATTAACAACATTTCTAAAAAATTGGTACGTATCTAACAAATGCGCCTGAAAACCTTTTGCTGTTTCCTCATTTGAAATATTAATGTTGGTATTCTCAATCGTAATACAATTATCTTTAACAATAAAATTAATATCAAAATATGTTAGCATTGTACTCAATGTTGCAATCATTCTTTTATCTTTTCCAAGTTCTATACATGATTCAAAATTCTCCAAGAAATTTTTTTCATTCAGTTTTAAATTGGTGAACAAGTCATATGCCTCGAATATTTTCTCATATATTTCTTTTGACTCTTCAATATTATTTATTTCATAATTTATAGGTTCAAGAACAAACTTGTTTTCATCAATATGCTTTAAATAAATGCCACACTTTCTAAATTTATTATATTTTAATAATTCTTTTATATAATTTTTATCTGGAATATATTGTGCATCAAAGTTGTATGGAACTTTTTCTTTTGTAATCAAATATCTAACATATTCGTTCATAATTCTATCATCAGCATTCACAATATATCTTTTTCCATCTGTATTTTTGAAATAGAATTTTAATAAAGGCTTAGAAAGTTTTTCTAACAAAATATCATAACTTAAAACATCTGCTGGCAATTTTGCTTTATATAACAATATATATACATCCATCCACCTAGGTTCATTATAATTGTTATCTAAAATCATTTTTAAATTTGAAAAATCTAAAGAGACAAATTCATGATTTATTAGGTTTGAAATTCTTCTCTTTTCTTCTTTTAATAACTTATCATATTCCATACACTCACCACCTTTGATTTCATTATAATATAATAGTTTTTAAAATACTAGCAATTTTGTTATAATTTTTCAAAAACTTTTACATTCTTTTTACAATTCTTGTAATCATTGATATCACAGTGTTATCAGCTTTTGTACAAGATAGTTAGTATGCTAACTATGGCTATTTTACAAAAAATTTTCAATAAACTATTGCAAAAGATGTTGAAATTAGTTATATTTTAATTGTAGTTATTAAAAAAGATTATTTTAAAACTTTCAAAAAAAGTTTTTTACAAAAGAAGGGGGGGCAATAAAATGCCAGTAGCAAAGAAAGTTGCAGCTAAACCAGCTGCTAAAAAACCAGTAGCTAAAAAGGTTGCTGCTAAACCAGCTGCTAAAAAACCAGTAGCTAAAAAGGTTGCTGCTAAACCAGCTGCTAAAAAAACAGTAGCTAAAAAAGTTGCTGCTAAACCAGCTGCTAAAAAAACAGTAGCTAAGAAAGTTGCTGCTAAGAAGCCAATAGCTAAAAAAGTTGCTGCTAAAAAGCCAGTAGCTAAAAAAGCTGTTGCTAAAAAACCAGTTGCTAAAAAGAAATAGTTAGCAAAAAGCTGTCTCCTATGAGACAGCTTTTCTTTTTAATCTTGTAATCCAGTGTATAGTCTATAATATCTTCCCTCTTTTTCCATCAATTCTTTATGAGTTCCAAACTCAACAACCTCACCATTGTCTATCACTATAATTTTATCTGCATTACGTATTGTTGAAAGTCTATGTGCTATAACAAAGCTTGTTCTTCCTTTCATCAATTCAAGCATTGCTTGTTGAATTTTTACTTCTGTTCTTGTATCAACATTACTTGTTGCTTCATCAAGAATTAATATCTTGGGTTGATTTATAAACACTCTTGCAATATTTAATAATTGCTTTTGTCCGATGCTTAAATTGCTTCCATCTTCATTTAGTTTTGTATCATAGCCATCATGCAAATGGTTTATAAATTCATCTGCATTTGCCCTTTGAGCTGCAAGTTTAACTTCTTCATCTGTAGCGTCTAACTTTCCATATAGAATATTATATTTTACACTTTCAGCAAACAATACTGTATCTTGTAAAACCATTCCAATCGCTTCTCTAAGAGATTTTCTATCTATATCTTTGATATCGTTTCCATCTATAGTTATTTTTCCTTTATTTACATCATAAAAACGAGTAAGCAAATTTACTATTGTTGTTTTTCCTGCACCAGTTGGTCCAACCAATGCTATAACTTCGCCCTTTTTAGCATCTATATTAATGTTTTTTAATATTGGTTTTCCTTCTTCGTATGAAAAGTATACGCCATCTAATTTCACATTTCCATCAACTTTATCTAGTTTTACTTTATTGCTATCATCTTCCATTTCCTCTTTTTCATCAATTATTTCAAAACATCTTTCAGCACTTGCCAATCCCAACTGGATAGAACTAAATTGATTTGCTATCTGATTAATTGGTTGTCCAAAATGCCTTGCAAATTTTGTGAAAGTAGTGAAATCGCCTATCGAAATTTTTCCTCTTACTCCAAGTATGCCTGCAATTATAACTGTGACAGCATATGTAATTCCATTCAAGTTTCTTGCAAGTGGCATTACTAGTCCAGCAAAAGCCTCAGCTTTTATTCCAACTTTTCTATAACTATCATTTATTTCCACAAATTCATTTACGCTTTTTTCTTCCATCTCAAAAGCTTTTACAACATATTGTCCAGAAATTCTTTCTTCTATAAAACCATTTATTTTTCCAAGCTCTTCTTGTTGCGCCATAAATTGCTTTCTATTAATTTTAGATACCTTTGAGGTAATAAATACTATAACTGGTATAGCAAGCAAATTCAAAACTGTTAATGCTGGGCTAACTACCAACATTGCAATTGTCACACCAACAAATGTTATTATCCCTGAAAATATATCTACAATGCTTCCAGATAACACATCTGTAACATTTTGAAGGTCATTTGTAATTCTACTCATTAGTTCACCGTGCGAATGTGTGTCGTAAAACTTAATAGGAAGTTTTACAAGTTTATTAAACACATCTTTTCTAAGTTCTCTAACTGTAATTTGAGCCATCTTTACCATTATTCTATTTTGTATTAGTGTAATCAACGAGTTAATTATTGCTAATGCAATCATTACACCAATCATTATTAAAAGGCCATTCCAATCTTTCGGAATAATATAATCATCAATTATTGGCTTCAATATTGAAGTAGATAATATGCTAGCAACACTACTAATAATTACGAGTATAAAAACAATTATTAAACGAACTTTATTTTGTTCAATGTACTTCCAAAGTCTTTTTATTGTTCCTTTTGTGTCTTTTGCTTTTTCAACACTTCTTTTACCTTTACCTGGGCCAAAGCCTCCATTTCGCGCTGCATTCATTATTCAGTCACCTCCATTTGCGAATTATAAATTTCTTTATAAACCTCATTTGTTTTAATAAGTTCATCATGTGTTCCAAAACCTACTATTTTGGTTTTATCTAAAACAAGGATTTTATCTGCATTTTTTGCAGTATTTATTCTTTGTGCAATCATAACAACAGTTGTATCTTTCATTTTTTCTTTTAATGCATTGCGAAGTTTATTTTCAGTAGCCGTATCCAAAGCACTCATACTATCATCAAGAATTAATATCTTCGGCTTCTTAACAATAGCTCTGGCAACACATAATCTTTGTTTTTGACCACCAGAAAAGTTAGCTCCTCTTTGCTCCACTCTTGTATTGTATCCGTCCGGCAGAGCTCTTATAAAGCTACCTATTTGAGCTATATCACAAGCTTCATTTATCTCTTCATCAGTTGCATCTTCTTTTCCCCATCTAATATTTTCAGCAACAGTTCCAGAGAAAAGAATATTTTTTTGTAATACCATGCCTATATCTTTTCTTAAATTTTTCAAATCATATTGCTTAACATTAATGTCATCAATCAAAACTTCACCTTCAGATACATCAAACATTCTTGGTATCAAATTTATTATACTTGTTTTTCCACTACCAGTTGCACCTAATATTGCAACACTTTCGCCAGGCTTAATTTCAAAATTCAAGTCATTTAGTATATATGAGCCATCTGAATCTTTATATGCAAAACAAACATTTTTAAATGTTATCTTTCCATTCTCAATTCTTTTGTCAATTGGATTTTCACCGTTTGAAACATCAGTCTTTTCATTTAAAACTTCCTTTATTCTATCAATAGATGCTTTTGATCTTGCTGCCATTAAAATGCACGCAGAAAGCATCATAAATGAGAATAATATTTGAGTTATGTACGTTATAAAAGATGTAATATCTCCAACCTCAAATCCATTTACCCCAACTAACTTAGCTCCAAACCATACAACAGCAACTATGCTTAAATTCATTACAAGCGAAATAACAGGCATAATCCATAAAACTATATTCTGTCCTTTTATAGAAACGTCCATAAGGTCTTTGTTTGCCGTTTCAAACCTATCTTCTTCTTGCTTTTCTCTGGTAAATACTTTTATAACTCTTGCTCCAACCAAATTTTCTCTTATTACAGCATTCACTCTATCAACCTTTTTCTGAATTACATCAAAATACGGAAAACCTTTTTTTGCAATCAAAAGTGCCGCAATAATCATAATAGGAAGTGCAAAAACAATAATCGTAGCAAGCTCTTTGTTGATAGATAGAGCCATAACAATTCCACCAACAAACATTATTGGAGCTCTAACCATCATTCTCAAAGACATTTTTACCAATTGTTCAATCGCAGTAACATCATTAGTAAGCCTTGTTATAAGCGATGAAGTTTTAAATTTGTTAATATTCGAAAATGAAAATTTCTGTATATTTTTATACATATCTTTTCTTAACTCAGTACCAAATCCCTGGCCTGCTATGCTAGAGAATATTGCACACCCAACGCCACCAATAAGCATTAAAAGTGTAAGTAAAATTATTTTTAATCCAAGCTCTTGAACTATTGCTTCATTTCCAAGCACAATTCCTTCATCAATAATGCGCGCAACAAGTTTAGGTATCGTTAAATCTCCATATACTTCCACTATCATAAGAAGTGGTGCAAGGAGAGCAGCGTACCAATATTTCTTTAAATATTTTAACATCGTCTACCCCTCTATTTTGATAAATTTTTTAATATCCTACTTAAATATTCTTCAAATTGTGCTCTATCTTTTTTAGTCATACCTTTATACATTATGTCATTTGTTTCATTAATAATCCTTCTACATTGAGTAACTGCTGTCTTTCCTTCTTTCGTAATGAATATTCTCTTAAATTTTAAGTTTTCTTCGTCTATATTTCTCTCGATGTAACCGTTTCTTTCTAGCTTATCCAAACGTTCGCTCATTGAAGAATATTTTACCCCCACCAAATTTGCTAATTCTTTTTGTGTACATCCATCATTATCTTTAATTAATGTAAGTAAATGTGCTTGCCCTTTAACAAGTTCATACTTTGCAAGTCTTTCTTCAAGACGCCCATATATTCCTTGGCCAATTTCTCTAAAATACTCCATTAAATCTTTTTCCATAAAAAAACCTCCTATATCAATATACGATAATTAGTATACTAACCATAAGAGATTTTGTCAAATGAATTTTTTGTGAATTATTATAGCTAAACCTATAGCAATTTTTTATTATTCTCTTTCTCCAATTGCTTTAAACTCTTTTCTGGGGTTGGCAACTCCTCTGGCATAATTCCACCATTTTTAGCAATTACCTCCCTTATATTTTTACCAATATTGTAATGAGTTTCGTTTGCTTTCTTTTCAGTCTGTACATTATCCCTCTTTAGCTTTTGCTCTGTCTGAGAGATTCTAAATAAATTTGCAATAAGTTCATCACTACCCATATTGTCCAAAATGTCTTCCCTATATCTTAATCCTTTTCTCTTTGCGATATCATCAGCTGTTTCGCCATTATACAATCCTTTATAACCATAATTATGGAATTTATCAAAATTTTTAACACCTGCATTTTTGGCTGCTTGATTAAGTGAGTAATTTCCTTTTCTTGTTAAATTTCTTTGATAAAATCTTTTTTCGTCTTCTGTTAGCGAACTATACTCTTTTTCAGTAATCTCCTGTTTCCTAGTCTGAATCGCAAAATATGTTTGAGCAAGAGCGATTACTTCTTTTCTCGGATCTCCATTCTGTGCTATAAGATAACAGGCATAATGAGTTAGTTTATAATCATTTTGCTTTCTTTCAGCTCCAGAGCCTATTCGAACCATTTTGTCGACATCGCCAAAATGGTCACACACATTGGACTCACTATTTTCACAAGATATTTTAGCTTTGGCTATAACGTTTTCAAATTTTCTCCATTCGGTATAATCCAAAATTTTCTGTAATTCCCTAGCATACCAAAACTCATTGCCATCTTCATCAATATGTCTAATACTCTCAAATGTTCGATTTTCTTTACTCATCCACATCATCTCCATAAAAAATTATAAGATAATTGTAAAACATTTGTTTGTATTTGTCAATTGGCTTTTTGTAAATTATTTATTTCTAAGCTTTTTAAAAAAATCTTGCATCATTTTCTTACACTCATCGCCCAATATTCCTGTTTGATAATTCACTACATGATTATAGTTGTACTGCTCAAAAAGATTTATTTTTGAACCAACCGCACCGCTTCTTGGCTCCATAGTCCCAATATACACATTTCTAAACCTAGCATTTAGTATCGCACCTGCACACATTGCACAAGGCTCTAGCGTAACATACATATCACATCCCTCAAGCCTCCAAGCATCTAGCTTTTTACAAGCCTTTTCAATTGCCAATATTTCGGCATGTGCACATGCTTGTTTCTTTATTTCTCTTAAATTATGTGCTCTTGCAATTACTTTATCATCTTTTACAATTACGGCTCCTATTGGAACTTCTTCCTTATCTTGAGCTTTCATAGCCTCTTTTATAGCTAATTTCATATATTTTTCATCCATACTGGCTCTTTCTCCTCATAAATTGCTCTATATATTTCTCCCCAATTGCTAACTTCTTCTATATTGTCACACGTTTCGGCACTCTTAACTCCTGCACCTCTAAAGTGAAATACCTTTTTACATGCTTTTGCTGCTTCTTCACAATTGAAATCTCTGTCATCTATCATAACATCTATCTTTTCGTCTTCACAAACCTTCTTTTTATCGCCACATTTCCAAAAATACTCGTCAAATTTTATTCCGTTCTGTTTTAATTTATTCTTAGCAACCTCTATTTCTTCATCATATATTAATCCTCTGGCCGTCACAACTACAAGCTCATGCCCTTCATCTTTTAATAGTTTCATTACCTCTTTAGCGCCCGGCATAATATCAAAATCTTCTCTCAATATGTATTTTTTAAAATATGTATTACATTCTTCATCGGTCCAGTTATATTTCTCTTGTACCCTTAGAGCTTCTTTATCAACTAAGCTATTTCTGTTTAATTCCTTACAGTCATAAAGTTCTGCCAACGTTGCAAACAAACTCTCAGAATTAAATACCACTCCATCCAAGTCAAAACCTATTCTCATACAAACCTCCATATCCATAAAATAACTTGAAAATATAAATAGCCATGCCTAAAACTTAAGCATAGCCATGTGGTGCACCCGAGGGGAATTGAACCTCCGACCTCTCCCTTAGGAGGGGAGCGCTCTATCCAACTGAGCTACGAGTGCATTGCAAGACTAATTATATACAGAAAACTATAAAAATACAAGTTTTTACTTGAAATTTTTCAAAATACTAGTATAATATACTAGTAGATGCGCTCGTAGCTCAATTGGATAGAGTGTTCGGCTACGAACCGGAAGGTTGGGGGTTCGATTCCTCTCGGGCGCACCAGCAAAAGCTAGCAGTAAAATGCTAGCTTTTATTTTTATCCATTTACAGTAATTTGTTTATCACGTTTTTCTTCCTAATATTACCACTACATCAAGCTCCTTGTTGTCTCTTGCTAACTTTAATGTCACTTTTTCGTTCGGTCCTTTAGTATATATATACTCTCTTAAATCTATCATTTTATTTACTTCATTTCCGTCTATCGAAAGTATTATATCACCAACTTTTATTCCAGCTTTGCCACTCGGTCCTGAGCTGTCCACACTTACAACATATATTCCTCTATCAAGTTTGATCTTTGAACTTATATATGGCACAACTTCTTTATCATGTGCATATATTCCTAAATATCCCTCTTCAAAACTGCCATTAGCCTCAAGCTTATTCAATATTGGTTTTATCACATTTATTGGAAGTGCGAAGCCAATTCCTTCTGCTGTGGTTATCTTTACCGTGTTTATACCAATTACTTCTCCTTTTGAATTTATAAGTGGCCCCCCACTATTTCCTGAATTTATACTTGCGTCTGTTTGGATTAAATCTTCCATAAAAATATTGTTTCCATTTTCTTCAAATGTTATAGAACGATTAAGTCCACTTATTATTCCACTCGTAACACTTCTCTGGAATTCTAATCCCAAAGGATTACCAATCGCTATAACGCTTTCACCTATTTTTAAATCCGTTGAATCTCCCAAATTTGCAGGCATCAAATCTTTTGATTCTATCTTTATAATAGCTAAATCCAAGTTTTTCTCTACCCATATTGTTTTTCCTTGCACAGTACTTCCGTTTTCTAAAGTAACAGTTACCCTAGAATTTTTATTTTTTGCCAAATGTTGATTTGTAAGTATATACCCATTTTCTGAAAGTACAATTCCAGTCCCTATTCCCCACTTTTGAGCAACGTTAACGTCAAATAAGCTCTTGCTATCTGGCTGCAATACACTGACACCAACTACACTTTTCATATTGCTTTCCACAATATCCACTGTGCTTTTTGTATTATTGGCGCTCGATGTTTGTTCTTCAATCTTTCTCTCTTCTGATAATCTTTGTACATCATTACTCTTATTATTTGCAAACAAATCCGGAACATATTGCATAAAAACAACCGTAAGTATTATTGTTACAAAAACAAGCCCTATACCTTTCCATATACCGCTTTTTTTCTTATTTTCATATAGATACATTGATATCACCTCGTATCTATATTGTTGCCAAAATTTTCAATGATTAAACCTATTATTTCAAGTATATGCTTTTATGTTTTTTTATAGCACACAGTCAAGTACGCATTATGTTCTGTATAATATTTCATATCAAAATCATATTTTGTATAATCAATATTTTTAAAATCAAAATTTGCAATACCTGTACCCTCACACTTACAAACTGCTTCTTTTATTGTCCAATATTTTGTATAGTCTTTGTCATCTTTTACTTTCTCAAATTCATCATCACTCAATATTTTCCTGGCTACACCTTCATTATATTCTCTGAGCTCCTCTATGTCTATTCCCACTTCTTTATCGCTTATAACACATGCAACTATATTCTTTGTATGAGTTATATTGAAAAATATATTGCCATTATCCCTTAAATATGGCTTTCCGTATTCGTTATATTTAAAAGTTGGATTCTCAATATTGTATTCTTCTTTAAGTCCATTACACAAAAGATAATACGCCATTGCGCATGTCTTTTTATCATTTATGTTTTTATATGAATTTGCCTTTCTTTGCCTTTCTATTGGCATATCGTGTATCATTTCTTCAAGTGTTTCATCGGTTATTAAATTTAAATTATCAAAAGCATATAACATCCATTTTCTCCCTATATTTTTTATAAGTTATTTAACAAATCTACTATATCTTGCACTGTCTGCAAACCTCTTATTTTATCATCTGGTATTTCTTTTCCAAATTCATCTTCGATTTGGCAAGCTAAGTCAACAACATCATAAGATGACAATCCCAAATCATTTATAAGTTTGCTGTCTAATGATATGCTATCCTTTTCTATTCCTTGATAATTACTAATTAATTCAATCAATTTTTCTTCCATTTTGTTTTATCTCCTTATTTTTTTTGTTGTTGTTTTTGGAAACTCACTGTCTCTTAAAACAATATCGTTTATTTGTCTATACATTGGAACATCTTTATTATATGTTTCAATTGCCTTTTTCAAATAATTTTCAACGCCTAGTTCACTATTACTTTTTATATACTCTTCATTAGGGTAAATTTCTGCAATTATTTTTTTGTCTTTTTCTCTCACAACGACCTCGTTTATGCCATCATCATCTAAAAGTACAAGCTCAATCTCCTCCGGATATATGTTCTTTCCATTGTCAAGTATTATAATATTTTTTATTCTACCTGTTATGTACAAAAAACCATCTTCATCAACATAGCCTATATCACCCGTTCTAAAAAATCCATCTTCCGTAAAAACTTCATTTGTTTTTTCTTGATTATTGAAGTAACCTTTCATAACAATATCACCTTTTACTAAGATTTCGCCATCTTTCTCTCCAGTTTTATTATTATCAATTTTTACTTCAATGCCATTCAATGGCAAGCCAACTGTTCCAGGTTTATTATATTTGTTTCTATTTACTGCCACAATAGGCGAGCACTCTGTAATTCCATACCCGTTAAGAAGCGTAATTCCTAATTCTTCAAAAGCTTTCACATATTTTTTATCAAGTAACGCACCTCCACATATTATGATTTCGAGCTCACCACCAAAAGCATTTATAACACTTTTGAATACTTTTCTTCTAACGTCAATTCCAATCGATAATAGCGTATTACTAATTTTAATTAGGCACCTAAGTATTTTATCCTTTTTATTTTCTTTCGCTGTGCTCCATATTTTTTTGTAAAACGTTTCAACTATCATAGGAACAACAAACATAACTTTAGGCTTATACTCGATCATATCTTTTGTTACTTTTTTTAAGCTCTTGTTTATATATATAGGATGTCCTATATTAAGCATACACAATACATTTGCTGTAAATGCAAATGTATGATGTAGTGGAAGCACCAGCACAGAACTGCCCGTTAATAACAAATTTCTTGAACTTCTATATATATTTGCACACAAATTTTGATGTGTAAGCATTACACCTTTCGCAACACCAGTTGTTCCAGAAGTGTAAATTATAGTTGCCACGTCTTCATTGTTAATTATCACATCGTTATATTTTTTACTGTCTTTTTCGTACTCTCTCTTACCTTCATCAATGTACTTTTTCAATTCACTTTCAGTATTTACCATCACTGCACTACATTTCAATTCACTGTACTTTTCAGAACAAAATACTGCTTTACAATCTGTGCTTTCTATTATATTTTTTATAGATTCAAAATCAAGTTCTTTATCTATTGGTACAATTGTATTTCCACTGCAAACGGTTGCCAAATACACTAATATCCAATTGTAAGAATTTTCTCCAATAACTGCAATATTACTTTTTGTACCAAAATCATTTATAAGTTTTGTACCAAGATATTTAATTTCATTATCTAATTCTATATAGCTTCGCTTTGTATCTCCATATTGTATTGCAAGTGATTCACCATATTTTTTTGAACAATACAAAATAAAGTCTTTCAAATTTTCACAGTAATCTGCATTATACAACTCATATTGTTTATTTTGCATATTTCCTCTCCTTTATATTAATGTATATCATCTATTTTTCTTATATACTCATCATCAATGTTATTCCATTTATATCCCATTTCGCTTAGTATCTTATTTGTTCTATCAGAAGTTATATTAACGGCCATTTTATCTGGTGCTTCCAATATTCCACTTAAGTACATAACAACAAATTGCATCTCAGTGTTTTCTGGATGTGATTGCAATTCTTTGTATATATCCATCATTGGCAATTCTCTTACATCACTGCATAAAGTTTTAATATATTTTTCCACTGTTGGACTATATGAACTAATCATATGATATACATCATTGTTATTTTTTTCAAGAATCAACTTTGTTATTGCCTTTGCCAAATCATCTATTGGAGAAATCAAAACTCCCTCTGGTGCTAATTCAACTGGAACCATCTTCAATTTTCTCATTACTTTTGTCATTATATATAAATCGTTTTCATTAAAGTTCTCTTGGAACGCACCATCGCTCATTCTCCAAGTTAAGTTTGGCAATCTATATATACTTGCATTTATTCGCATTTCTCTTATTGCTTTTATAACTTCACGCTCTGCCAAATATTTACTATGTGCATAAACATTATCTTTATATTTTTGTCCAATATATAGCTTGTCCTCTGTGAAGTCCGGCTTTATTTCTGTTTGTGCTGTAAGAACATCTCCTGAAACACTCATTGTTGATATATGATGAAGTCTGGCATTTGCATGTTCAGCAAATTTTATTACATTACATGTTCCTAAATAATTTACCTGACTCGCTTTCTCCCATGAGCAAAAATAAGATACGTTAGCAGCAGAGTGAATTACAGTTGATACATCTTCCGATATTTTCTTATACATTTTTTCTGTCATTCCAAGATTATCATCAATTATATCTCCCTTTAAAATCATTACTCTGTTGCAATCTTTAGGGATTGTAGTATATCTTTCAAGAAATCTATCAAACTTATCTTTCTTTCTTATCAAGCAATAAACAACTTTATCAGTATTGTTTATAATCTCTTCAAGAAGATGTATTCCAAGGAAACCTGTTGCACCAGTTAGCAAAATGTTTCCATCCGTTTTTGTATCTATGCTAATTCTTCTTATGTCAGTTATATCTCTATATTTGTTATCGTTACTATAATTGTCATCCAGTTGCATACTTGTTCCAAGAGAATTGGTTAGTCCCCTAATTGTTCTAGCCTCATAAAAATCTTTTACCTTTATATTTATTCCCAATGCTGACAAATCAGTTATAATCGTAATTACTCCAAGCGATGTAAGACCATAGTTAAGCAAATCTGTCTCAACGCCAACTCTTTCTCTCTTTAGTACTCTTTGTACGCACATTTGTATTTTCTCTTCAAGTCCATTTGCTGGTGCTACGTATTCTTCAAAATCATTGATTTCTGGCATTGGCAAAGCTTTTCTATCTGCTTTTCCGTTTGCATTTAACGGCATTTTTTCTAATTGCACATAATATGTAGGTACCATATAATCAGGTAAACTCTTTGAAATTTCTTTTTTTAGCTCACTTATTTTTATTTGTGTGTTTGCTGTAAAATATGCACAAAGATTTTTTTCTCCGCCCACTTCAATTACACTTACCACAACATCTAAAACATTTTGATATTTCGATATTGCATTTTCAATATCTCCAAGTTCAACTCTAAGGCCTCTAATCTTTATCTGATTATCAATTCTTCCTAAGTATTCAATGTTTCCGTCTGGTAAAAATTGAGCCAAATCACCAGTTTTATACATTGTATCAAAATCATAATACAAATTCTTTACAAACTTTTCTTTTGTAAGTTCTTCCCTATTTATATATCCTTTTCCTACAAGAACTCCGCTTATATGAAGTTCACCACTTACCCCTACAGGCAACAAATTGCATGCCTTATCTAATACTAAAAGTTGTGTATTATCAACCGGTTTACCAATTGGTATTATGGTTGGAATATTATTTTTGTCGCAATCATAGTAAGATACATCAACAGTACATTCTGTTGGACCATACAAGTTGTGAAGAGTTGTATTATTTTCCTTTAAAAGATTATAAAACTTCTTAACCTGTTCACTCTGAAGAGCTTCTCCACTTGCAAACACATATTTCAAGCTCGACACATTTTTTATCAATTCTCTATTTGCATTTAAATATTGCAAGAATGCATTTAACATTGATGGTACAAAATGTATATGCGTAACTTTTGCTTCATATACAGCATCTATTATTTCCTTTGGATCCTTGTGTCCTTCTGGGATTAAGATTTTTAAGCTTCCATTATACATACTCCACCAAAATAGTTCCCATACTGAAACGTCAAATGTATATGGCGTTTTTTGAAGAATTACATCGCCATCTTCCAATGGATATTTTTCATGCATCCATTTTATTCTGTTTATAGCAGAATGATGCGGTATCTGTGCACCTTTTGGCTTTCCAGTAGAACCAGATGTATATATTACATACGCAGTATCTTTTGAAGATACCTCTACATTTGGGTTTTTATCACTATACAAAGTATAATCGAATTCATCCAAATTAAGTTTTTGTATGTTATTCGGAAGCTTATCATTCCATTTATTCATAGTTAATATCAGTGGCGCTTCACTATCCTCAAGCATAAACGAAATACGTTCATCCGGAAAATGTGGATCCATTGGCATATATGCACATCCAGCTTTCAAAGCAGCATACAAAGAGATTAGCATTTCAAAAGAGCGCTCCATCATAACACCAATTATCGCATTACCTTTAACACCACTTTGTATAATATAATTAGCAACCGAATTAACTTTTCTGTTAAACTCATCATAAGTCATACTTTCATCTTTGAAACATAAAGCATTCTTATTTGGATTTTTTAACACGTTCTCTTCCAAAAAATCATATAAACGTTTTTCTTTTGGATATTCTTTATATGTGTTATTAAAGTTTATAAGTATTTGATTTTTTTCGCTTTCCGTGACAATTTGTACATTCTTAAAAGCAATGCTTTCGTTCTCGATTACTTGACTAATAATATGCATAAACCTTGCATATATCTTCTTTACTTCGTCACTAGAAAAACTACTTTTTCTATAGTCTATATTTATAAAGAGCTTTCCAGTGTCATTTATATCATCAATATTTACCATAAATCCAAGTTCACAGCAACCATTAAAACACCAGTGTGTTTGATACTCAATATTACTTTCATCACTCATTTTTGCATTTTGATATGAAACCATAATATCATATATATTTGATGTACCGTGCTTTCTTCTTATCATATCTATTATATTTGAGTATGGATACTTTTGATGTCTAAACATCTTCATATGTTCATCTGAAATACCATTACAAAAATCAATGAACTTCATATTCCAATCAGCATTAAATGTTAGTGGTAATATGTTATTAAACATTCCTATTGTATTTTTCTCAACAGCCCCACTTCTATTAACAACTAGTGAACACAGTGTTATATCATCACTATTATTTATTCTCATAGCATATAGTGAAACTACCGCTTCAAAAAATACAGCCATCGAGATGTTATTTTTTTCGCAATATTCTTCTATATTTTTTCGTTCATTTTCGCTTATTACGAAACTTTCTCTTTGGGCTTCACACTCAACATTTCCTTGATTTTTAGACATTGAAATGTATGTTGGTTTATTTTCATACTTTTCATTCCAATATATTTCATCTTTTTCAAATTGGTTTGAAGAAAAATACTGTTGATTTTTTGCGATCGCATTCTCATAACTTGGTAATTCTTCTATCTCTTCACTACTTAATAACTTATTATAGTATTCTAGAATTTTTGAAACTATTAAAGAAATACTCCACGCGTCAGAAACAAGATGATGTATTTTTATAAACAGTCCATACTCATCATCTATTTTTAATATTTTAAACTCATACATTTTTTCGTACAAATCAAATATTTCTTTCATCCATGATGTAGTAATCTCGTCTATATTATTTTTAGCTAATCTAACAATTGGTATATTATCATATTCATACTCACTTACCACTTGTTCGGTTTTTCCTGCGTCACTAACTAAACGCATACGCAAAGCGTCTGCGTTTTCAATAAGCTTATTTATTGCTTTCTTTAAAACATCTATTTCTATTTGCTGTTTAAACAGTAAATAGCCTCCAATATTTGATATTGATGTATTTTTATAATACTTCTCCGTTTCTACAACATTATTTTGTGACGCAGTAAATTCCATTTCTATTCCTCCAAAATATACAAATTTAATTTTTATTTAGCTCAATAAAGAATGTAGTTCCTTTTTGCTGTTCCGTTTCAAAACGCATTTCGCCATTAAACTTTCCTTTTATCGTTGAATAACACATATATAGTCCAAGACCTGTTCCATCCTTACCTTTTGTTGTTATCATTTGCTTAAATAATTTCTTTTGTACATTTTCAGGAATTCCTCCTGCAAAATCCTGTACTTCAATATATACTTTTTTATCGTCCTCTTTCATTCTAAGTACTATGTCGCCATTACCTTCTCCATATGCATCCATAGCGTTAACAATCAAGTTATCTAGCACTTGAACAATAGCACTTATTTCACCTTTTATAACTGTATCTTTATTAACATCTACATTTAAATTTAATGTACACCCTCTACGCATCAACTGTTCTTTCATAAGTATTTTTACTCTCGCAAGTAATTCCTCAAGTGTAAAATCATTTACTGTTGACGCATTCATAGATACAGCTTGACCTTTAGTCGCATTTATAACTTCTGTCATATATTCCAAATAAAGCTTTATTTTTTCGTTCCACTCTTTCATTTCTTTTGCAATATCGTGATGATCATCATTTGTTACTTGTGGATTTCCGATTGAATTATTATATTCCTCAATAAGCTCGCGAATAGCCTGAGACGCACCAGCAATTGACATTATTGGTGTTTTTAAGTTATGCGCCATTCCACCTATCAATTGACCTAGCGAAGATAATCTTTCACGTTCAACAAGCATTTCTTGATTCTTTTCCATTTCATCTGCATGTGCTTTTTGCAAATCCAAAATTTTGTTAAACGCAATAGTAAGGTCGCCTAGCTCATCGTTTGAAATAACAGGCATTTTCTGCTCGTAATCAACCAATTCTTCGCTTGAAATCTTAGTCATATTACTAGAAACACTCAACACTTGCTCACTAATTTCCCTTGAAAAATAAATAAGGAAAAAAGCACAAAGGAACATTAGCACCAGCATCGTATACATTAGCATTGCATACACACTAGACGACGCGGTACCGTACATCATTCCCACTGCATATTCAGTTCCTTCTATATTTATCAATTTAAACGCACCTTGTATATCACTTGCAAAATAGCCATATGTATGTCCATCTTTTGCAACGTCAAAGGCATACTTCCTGAAGAATTCACTTATTTCAGTATCATCCTCCGAAAGCATTACAGCATCTTTTGTTATTATAAACCACTTGTCATTTTCATTGTACTTTTCAACTTGTTTCAATGCAATTTCAGCATCACTCAAACTTGAAACATTTTCTATATGTAAATTTGACAACTGCCTATAATAATTTTCGTACAAAAACGTACCTCTTTCTTTTGCAAGAAGAGTATCAGACGTAATTGATGTAAACACTATCATAAGAAAGAATAATGGTAAAAATAGTACAAATATTCTTCCTCTAAAACCTATCTTAATTTTTCCTTGATATTTTTTCTTGTTTTTTAGCTCTATCAAAATCTCACTAAAAACATCTTTACTGAAGATATACGCAAGTAATCCCAACACAAGCGTAAATGCGAAGATTAATAACACAATTCTACTTGTTAGTGTCATTTTTGCACCAGTTAAAAGTAACAGTACAAAAACTGCAACACTAGGAACTGTCGCATGAATTATATATATTTGGTATGGTAGCAAAAAGCACTTTCTCTTAATCCTATCTAGATTTCTCATACTATTAGGATCATCTTTATCAACATATTCCTTATATTTTTCAACAGACTTTAACTGATTTATAAAATATATATTTGACACAATCATTGCAGCAGAAAAAATGATTGTATACTGCCAAAAATATTGCATTCCATCATCAACTGTTTTTTCAAACTCATTATTTATACAGTTAGGCGGATAATTAAGCATAACTGGTATCAAATAATAAAATGCTACAGCCGCAATTATAAAAAATATATTATATACAAATATTGCTTTCGTTCTAGATTTGCGAATTTTTGTATTCATAATCTTCTCCTTAAATTTTAATTATATATACTACCTATAAATTATAGCATTTTGCTACCGTTTTTGCAATATTTTTGCCAATTTCACCATTTATTGATGTATTTATAATATAACTTAATATAATTTGACAAATAACTACACTATGATAAAATGAATGTAGTTAAGGGGGCGATCTTTTGAGACTTAAAGATTCTGTTCAAAAAGAAAATTACAAAATAATGGTGGTTGATGATGAACAAGGAATAATCGACTCACTATCTATATTTTTAAACAAATATGAAATTAAAGGATTTACCAATCCTTTAGACGCAATAGAAACCTTAAAGCATGAGCATTTTGACCTCATACTGCTTGACTTTTTAATGATGCCTCTTCATGGTGACCAAGTTGTTGAGGAAATAAGAAAGTTCAATACCGAAATATACATACTGCTACTAACAGGTCATAAGGACTTGGCACCACCACTAGAAACCATAAAAAGGCTTGATATTCAAGGATATTGTGAAAAGTCAGATAAATTTGACCAACTTATGCTATTAATAGAATCGGGCTTAAAATCAGTTGAGCAAATGAGAACAATAAAAGATATAAACGCAAAATTAGAAGTAGCTTATGCGGATTTGTCAGACGCTTATCGTGGTGTTGTTGAATCACTAAGATTGGCCGTTGATGCAAAAGATAGTTATACAAAGAACCACTCTGATAGAGTTGCCTATTATTCTGTACTAATTGGTAAAAAATTAGGCTTATCACAAGAAGATTTACACATTTTGTATGATGGCGGACTTTTCCATGACATTGGAAAAATAGGAATACCTGATGCAATACTTCAAAAACCTGGTAAACTTACAGACGAAGAATATGATGATATTAAAAATCATCCATCAATCGGAGCAAAAATAATTGCACCTGCAAAGATTTTCACGAATATTATTCCTATGGTAAAGTATCATCATGAAAGATTTGATGGCAAAGGATATCCTTGCTCTTTAAAAGGTGAAGACATTCCTTTATTTGCCAGAATTGTTTGTGTCGCCGATTCTTTTGATGCTATGACATCAGACAGAGCATATAGACCTCGTTTTACTCTTTACAAAGCATTAGAAGAACTCGAAAATTGTAAAGGCGCTCAATTCGACCCTCGTATTGTTGATGCATTCATTTTAGCTTTAAAAGATAATTTTGGAAACTTAGAAGATAACTTAAATACGGAATTTTTACATAGGCAATCAGATAATATTGATTCAATTTTAAGTTCTATAAAATAATACTTGCGCACCGATAGCCAAATTGAAGTGCACCCCAAGCGCTAGATTTTTGTCTAACATTTGGAGTGCACTTTAATCTGGTCATCGGTGTATTTATTTTTCTGTTATTTCCACTGTCATTTTTTCAGATAGTCTTACTAAAATCGTTGCTGCTTCTGCTCTTGTTACCTTATCTTGTGGAGCGAAGTTTCCATTGCCTTTTCCATTTAGTAATCCCATTTCAGCAAGTGAATATACGGCACCTTTTGCCCAGCTTGAAATCTTATCATCATCAGCAAAAGTTTCGATTGCTGAAATACTCGCTAACTCAGTATTGAAATGTACATCATTATACTGAACATTGATGTAATTACGTATCATCACTGCCATTTCTTCTCTTGTCATTAATGCTTCTGGTGCAAACTTTCCATTGCCAATACCGTTAACTATACCATTAACACTAGCCCAAGCTATGCTTTCACTATAATATGCTTTATCCGAAACATCATCAAACAAATTTGCATATCCTTTTGTGTCTGCTTTGTCCATTCTTGCAAGTGCTGTTACAAACATGCCTCTAGTAACATTATCTTCCGGAGCAAATTTATCATCACTTACTCCATTGAACATACCTTCGCTTGTTGCTTTGTCTACATTTTCCTTATACCAAGAATCTTTAGAAACATCTACGTATTCTTTCTTTTCTGGTTCTTTAATTATAGAACCCTCAACCCTAATTCTTATCGTCGCTGATTTTCCTGTTAACATATCAACAACTCTTATTTGAATATTATTTGTTTTCTCTTTAAAAGTTACCACTCCGTTAGCCCTTAAAACCACTGCATTAGGTATTGAAGTACTCCATTCCAATTTTACTTCAGCACCAACCGGATTTACTCTCAAATATCTTTTTAAAGGAATTGTAGTGCCAACTTTAGCCTGAATTGTTTGAGATGTAAATCTTATATTGCTACACTTCTTCTTTTCTTCATCTTTTGACCTTCCACAAATACATTCTCCTGTTTTATCATCATATTTGTGTTCTTCTGTTTTAGAAAACTTTCCACACGAACACTTAACAAGAATATTATGCTTTTCTTTGTTAGTCCAATTCACATTTATCAGTTCTAGATTTTTATCATGTGGCTCATCTTCTATCATTTTCTTAACATCACAATTTGCACAAGCAACCAGAATTGTATGTTCATCTTCATTTTTATATTTTGCTTCATTAGTTGTACTCCTGTGTGCACAATTATATTTACAAACTGTACATATTCCATTTTCAAACGCATGATCTTCAAAATTTCCAAGTAATGTTACTTTACACTCTGAGCATACAGTCTTTTTCTTATGCGTCGTTTCTGTTTTATCGTATGTAATTAATGCATTTGGATGTTTACAATAGTATCCACATTCTTTACACTTTCCACTCGTATCATAAGTATGTGTTTCATTATTTACTTTATTAAGCTTGCATACACTGCAATACTCTGCTTTTACGTGCCCATTCTCATCTTTTTGTGGGTATGTTTTTTTCGTCTCCAACTTACACTTATACCCACACTTAGAGCATACACCATTTTCAAACTTGTGAGGCTCTTCTATTGAATCAACTAACCCTCCACATCCCAAACAAAATGTTTCCACTCTGTGTGCTTTTGAATTATTTTGATTTTTGTATGTAGGCTCTCCCACTCTTTTATGGAAGCATATTGTATGACATGCTTTACACTTCTCTTCATTTCCCTGAGCCTCTTCCCATTCTATACCTGTATCTGTGCAAAGCACCTTATATACATGCTTCGCATCTTTTCCACTATATGCATTATGCCAACATTCATACTCGTGAAAATGTTTTTCTCCTAATGAACATTTGTTATATTTTGTATGACAATTTTCACACTCGTTATTTTTTATTTTATGCTTTATTTGAGATTCTTTCACTATGCTTCCACAGGTATCGCATACTTCTTTTACTTTACAATTTTCTATGTTCACATTTTCATATTTCTTTGTTGTTTTTCTATGCTTACACTTGTAATCACAAACTGTACATACACCATTTGCAAACTTGTGATTTTCCTTTGCAGAAGTGCTCACTATTTTATTACATTCAGAATTTTTGCAAACTTCTTGCTTTATATGCCCATCAGCACTTGTAATATAGTTTGTTTTCTTACTTATGTGCATACACTTTCCACACGCTTTACAAGTATTTTCGCCTGAAGCTACAATCATAGCCATTTTATCCCTATCATATTCCCATGTAATATTAAGCTTATCACATTTATAATATAATTTATGATATGGTGTACTCTTTCCGTCACACACCAACTTATGATTATGTGTTTTATCACTGCACACTGTTATTTTTGTATGACAGAATTTACAAGAACCGCCTTCAAGTGTACAACTTCCTTCACCATTGTATGTAAAATTACATGTCTTACATTTTAAATGTATTTTGTGTTTATTGTTAGATATATAAGTATATGTTGACGTAAATTCATCGTTTGCATTCTCTATTTTTGTTGGTCTTTTTACAGTCTTAGTGATCTTCCCACAATTTGTACATTTTGTTACCTCATTATGCTCCATTTCTTTCACTAATTGGTATTCCATTTTAGTTCCACCTGTGTGAGGACACACATAACCGCAGACACTACACACTCCATTATTATTAAACTTGTGAGATTCTGTAATAGAGTTTGTTCTCTTGCCACACGTTGTACATTTTTCAACTTTAGTATGACTTGAATATACCTTGTTTATATATGTAACATCCTGTTCACCTGAATGTTCACATTTATATCCACATGGGCATTCCGTACCATTATTATTAAGATACTTATGTCCTATTGATTTATTAGTATAAGATGTTCCACATTTCGTGCAAGTTATAACAGCATCATGTGTTGTACTTGTAATATTAGTGAATGATGTTGTTTTAGAACCATAGTGTCCTGAAACAGTATAATCTTTTCCACATACTTTTACGGTCACAGTACATGTTGCTGTTTTTCCATTTTCAGTTTTTACCGAAATAATCGCTACTCCTGCTTTTTGGGCTGTAATTAATCCATTAGAACTAACAGTTGCAACACTTTGGTTCCTAGAAGTATATGTGATTTTATCCTTGGCATTCACTGTAGCTGGTACAATTTCCACTTTCAACTGAAATGTTTTACCTATGTCCAAAGACACCGAATTTTTATTTAAATAAATAACTTCTGGTTCGTACACTAATTTTGTTCCACAAACACTACATTTGCCGTCTTTGTTTGGTGTTGTATGTTTTTCCTCTTTTGTACCTTGTCTTTCTCCGCAAACACTGCAAGAGAGTTCTAATGTATGATGTGTTAATGTTGAAAGCTCATTTAAACACCATTCAACTTTTTTATCACATACATGTTTTTGCTCTTCTTTTTTCTCTTTATAATCACAATCTCTACAATTTCCATTGCTATCAGGATTATGTGGTTGTTTTTGTTCGGTGTTAGCTTTCCATTCGTTTTCGCACTTTGTACATTTCCACCATAGTGAATGGGTATTATAGCCCGCTTCATCATCTTCATAATCCCACTTATAAAATGTACTACAATAATCACCGTGAGAATCAATCATAGCACTATTCGAACATTCTTTAACTACAGTTATTGTATATGAACTCTTTTTTCCGTTACTTGCAGTAACAGATATAGTAGCCTTTCCCACACCTGCCACACTAACCGTTGTACCATATACCCTTATTACATTTGTATTGCTACTTTCTATCTTATAACTTTTATCCGTTGCATTGTCCGGAAAAATGAATACCTCAAGTTTTGCTGTCTCTCCAATTTTTAAAACATTTGGCACGTTATCAAGTGATATAGAACTAACAGCAACTGCATTTGTTGTACCACATCTGCTACATCTTCCATTAACATAGTTATGCCCTAAAGCTCGTTGTATAGTATATCCACACCTATTACATTTCTTGTCTACTGTACATGTTGCAGAACCTATATTCCAACTGTGATTAGCCAAGTTAAACTTCATTCCGCACGATGTACATACCTGTGTATAATGTTGTGAAAAATCATAAGATGAATACATATTTTGCTTATTTGTGTGGTTACAAGCAGTTGTACCAGATGTTGTTGACGTTGTGCTTCCACCGCCGCCACCGCCTTCATACAGTGAAGAATTAATTAACTTTGCACCTATAACACTATTAATTTGTATACTAATTAACAGTATTACTAAAAAAATACTCAATGAAACTTTAATATGTTTTTTCACTTTTTTCCCCTCTTTCTTCTTTTGTTTTTCGCACATACCTCTTTAGTATTATTTTACGCGACTTTTTAGATATTGTCAACGTGTATGTCGCTCATATCAGCGGTTACAGTCTTGTATGTATTTCAAATATGCTTACGGAAGCTACTTTTATAGCAAATAAAAAAGTGCCTGAAAAATTTTTTAAAATTTTTCGGCACTTTTCGTTATTTTTAAATGGTATTTTCTAAATCGTTTACGGAATCACGCTTTACAGTGATTTTTATGCTTTTACATTATTTGTTTACTACTACCTTTTCTGATAGTCTTACTAAAATTGTTGTTGATTGTTTTGTCACATACCAATGTGTGTTAATGAGTTTCAGTATCCTTACATCCCTCTTCTATACCACATATTGCACATATTCCTTTTTCGAAATTATGTTCCTTACACAAACCGCAAAATTCGCATTTACCGTCTTTATATCCATCATGTCGACACACATATTCGCACTTTGTACATATACCATTTTGAAAATCATGATCCTCATGTTTTTGAAAAATAGCGTCACCTAAACATTTAGTGCACCTCGAATCAACCATATGTTTTTTACGTCCTATCTCAACAGCCTCTCCCATTGGAGTACACATGATTTCATGCTCTTTGTGAGGGCATTGATACCCACAATCCATACACTTAGTATCATAATTATAGTGATTCACACCATCTATAGTCTTAATTTGCTCACCAAGTTTAAATCTGTGATTTTCATTTTCTTTTATTTCTTTACCACAAGTACCACACTCTATTACTTTTTCGTGGTTATCATCATCATTTTCAATCTTGTTATAAGTAATCTTTTCATTTCCTTTATGGTCGCAATCCGAGACTACTACCTTTTCTGATAGTCTTACTAATATTGTTGCTGCTTCTGCTCTTGTTACATTATCTTGTGGTGCAAATTTTCCATCACCTTTTCCATTTAGTAATCCCATCTTAGCAAGTGCATATACAGCATCTTTTGCCCAGCTTGAAATCTTGTCATCATCTGAGAACACTACATTGCTCTCTGATGAATCTTCAAGTAATGACTTATATTGCAACTTAATGTAATTATAAATCATAACAGACATTTCTTCTCTTGTTACGAATTCATCTGGTGCAAACTTTCCATCACCAACACCATTAACTATTCCATTAGCACTTGCCCATGCTATGCTTTCACTATAGTATTCGTCACTTAAAACATCATTAAATAGTTTAGCATATCCTTTTGTATCCGCTTTATCCATTCTTGCAAGAGCTGTAACAAACATACCTCTTGTAACATAAGCTTCTGGTTCAAATAATTCATCGCTTACTCCGTTAAATATTCCTTCCTCTGTTGCTTTATCTACATTGTCCTTGTACCAAGAATCTTTTGATACGTCAGAATAATCTTTGCCACCATTTGATTCAATCGTAGCTCCTTTACTTTTAACAGTTATACTTGCACTCTTGTTAGTTACCTTATCTCTAACGCTTACTTGCACACCGTCAACTTTTTGTCTAAAATATATTCTACCGTCAGCATTTAATTTTACTATTTCTTTTCCTAAAGGAGTTTGCATGCTCCAGACTAAATTTACAGATACATTAGCGCTTTCTGGTTCTATTTTCAAATACTTTTTAAGGTCAACATTATCACCTGTATTAACTGTAATACTACTTTTTTCAAATTTTATTTTAGTACATTTAGCAATTTCAACATCTTTTTCTTTTCCACAAATACATTTTCCTTTTTCATTGTATTCATGTGCGCCTCTTACTGGAACTTTTCCACATTTACAATTCATAATTACATTATGTCTTTCGTTTGTCATCTCTATGACAGCTATAGGCTTTCCTGAATATTTGTGAACGTGCATCACTTCGCCACATGCTTCACATTTAGGGTCGCTACCATCAATACTAATTGTACCACCAAGTATTTTGTTTTTCTCTGTAGCTTCCCACTTTTTACCTGTTTCCTTACATCTATAATATAGCTTATGGAATGGTGTGATTGTTTTGTCACATACCAATGTGTGTTCATGAGTTTCAGTATCCTTACATCCCTCTTCTATACCACATATTGCACATATTCCTTTTTCGAAATTATGTTCCTTACACAAACCGCAAAATTCGCATTTACCGTCTTTATATTTATCATGTCGACACACATATTTGCACTTTGTACATATACTATTTTGAAAATCATGTTCCTCTTCTTTTTGAAAAATAGCGTCACCTAAACATTTAGTGCACCTCGAGTCAACCAGATGTTTCTTACCTCTTGCAACAATAACAACACTCTCCACATATGGAGTACACATGGTTTCATGCTCTTTGTGAGGGCATTGATACCCACAATCCATACACTTAGTATCATAATTAGCGTGCTTCACACCATCTATAGTCTTACTTTGCTCACCAAGTTTAAATCTGTGATTTTCATTTTCTTTTCTTTCTTTACCACAAGTACCACACTTTACTACTTTTTCGTGGTTCTCATCATCATTTTCAATCTTGTTATAAGTAATCTTTTCATTTCCTTTATGGTCGCACTCATACTTACAATCTTTACACTTACCATTTTCAAAATTGTGTTTTTCAAGTTCTAACAACTTACCACAATCGCCACATTTTTTAGTGTAATGTTGAGCTGATGAACAATATGTATATTCACTCTTAGCATTTTTGTGGTTGCAATCCGAGTAATCAGCACCGCTCTGTTTATATCCGCAGAATTTACATTTTCCATATTCATAAACATGGTCTTCTTTATCTTCAATCACCCATTCTGTTTTACATCTGCTACAATAATTCAATTTTTCATGAGTTTTTCCGTCACTATTTTGTTTATATCTTGTAGTATAATAATTTTCTTTATGACCATTTACTGTGTACTTTTCTCCACAAACAAGTGTCGCACCACATTTACATATCACCTTAGAATCTATTGTTTTTTCTGATGTGCATGCTACAGTATTTCTATCTATTTCTACACCGCATGCTATGCAAGTTGTAACCTCAATGTGCTTTCCATAATTTTGTCTTATATAAGCAACAACTAGATTTTCTTTAGAATGCTTACATGTCATTCCTTCCTTTGAAAATCCACAGATAGAACACTTATTACTTCCATTTTTGAAAATATGTGCTTGTTTTGCTGACTCTTTATCACAGCCCTCAACTGTACAAGTAAGCCAATGATTTTTATCATCATTTTTGTAAGTTGTTCCATATCTATGACCAGCTTTTCTAAGTACCTCATTACATACTTTACATACAGTATCTTTTGTACATGGTGTTTCATTTTCTTTAGCTACGTGTGTATGTTCTTCTATTTTAACTTTTAGAATATATCCACATATTTTACATTTATTATTTTCATCAAAATCATGAGGCGTCACTTCTTCTTTTCCACACCAAGAACATTTTTTTGTTGTTCCCTTGTCATCTCTTGTAGTTCTGAAATTATGATTATTAGGATCTACTTCATCTTTAACCTCACCACATTTTGTACACTTTTTTGCCAATTTACAAGTTGCTTTTGCTACATTATACACATGGTTGCACTCAGTCTCGCCGCACCTTCTACATTTTTCATTACTATCAAGGTCATGGCCTAGTGCTTCTGATGTATACCCACATATTGAACATTTTTTGCCTTCTGTGCACCAATCTTTTTCTGGATTAAGACCTGCATGTGCACGTGTAAATGTCTTGCCACATCTTCTACATATTTCAACGTAACAAGTTTTATCTTCAGCTCTCCTTTCAGTTCTAAAATTATGTCCTAGTGCATTTTCAAATACTTTACCACATTTAACACATTTCTTTCCATATAAGCACCAATCATACTCTGAGTTATAATAATGTGGACAGCCTATTTCATCTTCGCCCTCAAATGCTTCTTTTGCGTATGCAAGTACGCAAAGCACCGTGCTAAGCAGCACTGTGACTAACAAAATCTCTAGTGAAATTTTTAAATATTTTTTCACTTTTTTCCCCCTCTTTCTTCTTTTGTTTTTCGTACATACTTTCTCAGTAACAGTTTATGAGACTTTCAAAGCTTTGTCAATACGTATATCGCTTGTACCAACGGTTATAGCCTTGTATATATTTCAAATCTGCTTACGGAAGCTACTTTCTTAGCAACAAAAAAGTGCCCAAAAAATTTTTTTGAAATTTTTTAGACACTTTTCGACTTTTTGACTGCTATTTTATAAAATACCTACGGATATAGTATTCCTCATCATTTTACTACTATTGTATACATTCTACCAGGAATGTATATTTCCTTTACAATTTCTTTTCCATCGATAAATTTTACTATATCTTCATTTTCCATAATCTTTTCTTTTATCATTTCTTGTTTTGCGTCTTTTTCTACCTTAACCACTCCTCTAAGTTTTCCATTAACTTGAACAGGTATTTCGATAGAATCTTCTTCAAGCTTTGTTTCATCATAAGTTGGCCATACTTCATAAGCAATTGTTCCACTATGACCAAGCATTGACCATAGCTCTTCTCCAACAAATGGACATACTGGACTAATAAGCTTTACAAAACCTTCTGCATATTCTCTTGGAAGTTCTTCTTCTTTATATGCAGAATTTATAAAAATCATCAATTGACTAATTGCTGTATTAAAAGATAACTTTTCGTAGTCATCCGTTACTTTCTTTACAGTTTGATTATATACTCTTTCCAAGTTTTTATTTTCTTTGTCTACTATTTTTCCACTCTCATATAGTCTATATACTCTTTCTATAAACTTATGAGCACCATCTACACCTCTATCGCTCCAAGGTTTATCAGCCTCAAGAGGTCCCATAAACATCTCATAAAGACGTAATGTATCTGCTCCATATTCATTTATTACATCAAGTGGATTTATACAAAATTCTGGATATCTTTTACCCATTTTTATTCCATTTGAACCTAATATCATTCCTTGATGAACAAGTTTATGGAATGGCTCTTTCACTGGAACTAATCCCTTGTCAAACAAGTAATTGTTCCACATTCTCGAATATAATAAGTGACCTACCGCATGCTCTGGTCCGCCAACGTACAAATCTACTGGCATCCAATGTTCTAATAGTTTCTTGTCACAAAATTCCTTTTGATTGTGTGGGTCAATATACCTTAAATAATACCAGCTTGAGCCAGCACTACCAGGCATCGTATTTGTATCCCTTTTTCCTTTTCTGCCATCTATTTCTACATTTACCCATTCTTCAGCATTTGACAATGGAGCGGCTCCGCCATGGCCTTTATAATCAGATAGTTTTGGAAGTATAAGCGGTAACTCTTCATCTTTCAAGCAAACTATGTCTCCATCTTCCATATGAACAACTGGCATTGGCTCTCCCCAATACCTTTGTCTAGCAAAAATCCATTCACGAATACGATAATTTACTTTTTTCTTTCCCAAGTTATTTTCTTCAAGCCATTCTAACATTTTATCAATTGACTCTTGTTTATTAAGTCCATCCAAAAAGCCAGAGTTGATATGAACACCATCGCCTGTATATGCTTCTTTTGAAATATCTCCACCCTCTATTACCGGTATAATATCTATTCCAAACTTTTTAGCAAAAGCATAGTCTCTTTCATCATGTGCAGGAACAGCCATAATAGCACCAGTTCCATACGTTACTAATACATAGTCACTAATCCAAATAGGAATCTTCCTGCCATTTACAGGATTAATTGCGTAACTTCCCGTAAAGACACCTGTTTTTTCCTTATTCAATTCTGTTCTTTCCATATCTGATTTTTTTGCACATTCTTCTTTATATTTACTTACGGCTTCTTTTTGTTCTTCTGTAGTTATTTCATCTACCAACTTGTGCTCAGGTGAAAGTACACAATATGTTGCTCCAAACAATGTATCACATCTAGTTGTAAACACTGTAAATTTTTTATCTGTTCCGTCAACCTTAAAATCAATCTGTGCACCTATACTTTTTCCTATCCAATTTCTTTGAATTTCTTTTGTTGATTCTGGCCAATCTATTTCATTTAATCCTTCAAGTAGTCTCTCGGCATATTTAGGGATATCAATTATCCATTGTTTCATATTCTTGCGAACTACCGGATAACCACCCCTCTCGCTCTTTCCATCTATAACCTCGTCATTTGCAAGAACTGTGCCAAGCTCTTCACACCAGTTAACAGGCATGTCCACACATTTTGCAAGTCCATCTTGAACTAGCATTTTAAATATCCACTGTGTCCATTTATAAAACTCTGGATCACTCGTTGCAATTTCTCTATCCCAATCATAACTAAATCCCAATTTTTTCAATTGCATTTTAAATGTTTCTATATTTTTTAGCGTAAACGTATTTGGATGATTTCCCGTATCAATAGCATATTGCTCAGCTGGTAGTCCAAAAGAATCAAATCCCATTGGATGAAGCACATTAAACCCTTGCATTCTTTTCATACGAGATACAATATCTGTTGCCGTATATCCTTCAGGATGTCCAGCATGAAGTCCCACTCCAGATGGATATGGAAACATATCAAGCGCATAATACTTCGGCTTAGAAAAATCCCATCCGTCTGTTTTAAATGTTTTATTATCTTCCCAATATTTTTGCCACTTTTCTTCGATAACTTTATGATTATATGCCATATCAATTCCTTCTTTCCACTTTTATGGCATAAATTATACTACAATTGCTATGTTTTTGCAATATTTTCTTATGTATTGGCGGACTATCAGTCCGCCAAGTATTATTTATTCTCTACATCTACAATTTGCATCTATTAAACAGTCCACAAGACAAATAAGTGCAATTATTAGTAATGCTGTAAAAAATCCACCTAATGCAATCAATATTGCAATTAGCGTGTTTCCAGTGGTAAGGGTAATTGCTAGCGCTGCAATTGCCGTAATTATTGTTCCTACTATTCCTGTTAGTAAGCAATTGCCATACCTACAAATACATCTTGCTACTTTTTGATTACCAAATGCAGCTATAGATATTAATGCAATCAAAGCAAATATTGCAATTCCAAAAGCTATCCATACAGCTGTTGTAATGGCTGGAATAAAGTCAAAATAAAATAATACGCCAACTATAATTCCAACAAATGCACTAATTACTGCAGCTAATAAACATCCACAATCTCTATTACACATACTTCTTCCCTCCTTTATAATATTGTATGCCTCATTGCAAATTTTGTGCAAAAGTGGTATAATGCATTTGTTAAGGAGGTTTTTATGAAAAAATTTTTAACTATATTTTCTACATGTGTTTGCTTAACAGCATTCGTAGGATGTTCTTACATTATCGATGAAGGAAAAGATGTTATAGATAATAAAAATAATCAAATTGAAAACGTTGAAAACAATAATACTCAAACCCCAACAGAAGAAGAATTAAAAGAGTACTCATTCGAATATACTGATGTACATTTTACTCATTCTCCAAGTGAGAATATAAAAATTTCAATAATATATCCTCAATTTAAAGATACTAAGTTGTCTAATTTGAATTCGTGCATTGAAGAATTTGCAAAATCAAAGTTCAAAAATGTGATAAGCGATATTAGTGATACAGAAAGTATAACATTAGAAGAAACATATTCTGTGTCATACGCTGACACAGAACTAGTGAGCATCTCTTCTAAAGGCAACCTTACAAGTAGTGCACTACCATACCCAAGCCTAACAAATACTAGTATAAATATAAATCCTATAACATTAAAAGAATATTCAATTACTGATTTGTTAGAAATAAACGCTGAACTTATTTCTAAAATTCGTACCACTTCTGCTGAAAAAGAAGGTTTTAATGAATATTTGTCAAATATTTCTGATGATGATTTAAGAGTACAATTGCTAAGTTCAAAATTTTATCGCACAGATAAAAACATTGTTGTACTTTTCGAAGTTCCACATGCAATTGGAGATATTATTGAAGTAACACTAGATTAAAAAGGCAACCAGGAATTAAACTCCTGGTTGCTTTTTTTAATAAATATATTTTCCTAAGTTCGCATCTGCTTCTTTGATTTCACTTTCAGTTGCTGTTGAGTTTTTCAACAAAGCTTCTGCATCACTTATCATTGTTTTAAACTCTGCAAAGGTAATTCCTGCTTCTTCAGCATTCCATTCTGCTTCTTTCTTTTGTTTTGCATATTTTACTGTTTCAGCTAAGTCTTCTTTTGCACGACACTCTTTTGTTTTTACCAAAGCATTTTTTGCCTCTTCAAGAGCTTTGATTGCTTCATTAATTTTCTTTGTATTAGCAACATAGTCATAATCAAACTTTTCCGCTTTTTCATCTTCTTTATAATCATCAATTTCGATTAATGTTTTTTCAGCGTCATTATAACTGTCAGATGTGTAATCATTCCTATCTAAAGCAAGAAATTCTTTTTCTAATTTTTCATACGCTTTAACTGCTGCGTCAAAAGCTGCTTTATCCTTAGATACAAGATTCTTTAGAGCTGTATATAAATTATTATTTATACTTGTAAGTTTCTGTATTGTCATTGTATCATAATTTGCATTCTTAGCTGCAGTCAAAGCCTCTTGCAAATCTGCGTAACTTTCATCTGTACAACTAGCTTTGCTTACCTTTTCAGCCTCTGCAATTAATTCGTTCATTCCTTTTCTGACTTCTTCAATTTCTTTTGTTGTTGCAATACTCTTTAATCCATCTAGTGCTTTTTGTAAATTGTTCACTTGTGTTTGAATTTTTGCAACAGTTGCTGTAGATCTATTAAATGCTTCTGCACTCTTTAAAGCAGTCGTCAATTTTGCATAACTATCTGTTGTGTACTCTTCTTTCTTAATTGCCTTCGCTTCTTTTATTTTTGCATCCAAATTAGCAAGTTCTGCTCTAAGAGTTTTATCTGAAGATGTAGCTTTTGCAAGGTTGTTGATTGCTGTTTCCAAAGCATATGAAGCTCTGTCCATTACTGATATACTTGCAGATGATTGATTTATATCTTCTGCAGCTTCCAATTTAGCAAGCATTTTTTCAAACGTTGCAACAGAATAACTTGTTTCTTTCTTCTTCTTTGCAATTGCAGAAGAAATTGCTGCATTTAATCTTTTTCTTGCTATAGCTTTTGTTGCTGAGGTATTATCATCATCCTCATCATAATCATCATCGTCTCCAGAATTTTCATCAACAAAGCCTATAATTACTTTTGAATTGTTAAGATCTAACACACATGCTGTATCACCTTTACTAATAGATGTAGCATATTTTTTCTTTTCGATTGTTCCATCTGCTACTGTGATTATTACATCACTTGTAGCTATATCATATGTGCCTTTTTTATTTAATTTTATAGATGTCTTTGAGATTGTTTGAACTGTATATCCATCATCTTCGCTTACGTGATATTTTACAACAAGTTCATCATCATCATTTAATGTGTATATAACCACATCACCTTTAGCTATTGTTGTGTTATCAGCTAAAATATATGTAGTTCTTTCTTCATCAAAATCATACAATGCAACTTTATAATCACTACCTGACTTGTAACTCTTTGCTGCCGCTATTCCGTAATAAATTTCTTCTTCTCCGATTCCAACCATGTGAGTAACTGTTCCGTTTTTAGTTGTGATATATACTTCATCTGCATCATTTATGCTTGAAACACCAAACAACTTTATTTTGCTTTTAGATGGAACAGCATATTCAGCTTTCTTTATATACAATTTTTTATTTTCAACTTTTGTTACGTTTCCATGAATAGTTTTATTACTTGAAGCAATATCGAAAGATTTGAATGTATCGTTCTTTTTATCATAAAGAAGAGTTACATCTTTTCCATACAATTCATAAATATCTTTTGAAGTGTACTTAAATGTATGCTTTTTATTCTTTGAATCTGTTACCGTTATTTTCTTATTTGCAACATCAATATCTGTAATTTCACCGTTTGAAATGTAATTATAGTTAGAAAAATACTTGTTTATTAATGTTTCACCATTTCCGTAAATCATACCATTTGCATTGCTTCCTGTTATTTCTCTAACATTAGATTTCAATGTGTTACAAATCAATATTGAGATATTACCACGAATTGCACCTTCGTTATTATTATTAATAGTAACGTTATCAGTTAACGATATGTCTTTTGCTCTTTTCATATATCCATCAGGCCAAGAAAGTTTATTTACATCTTCATAATTTAATGCTCTCAAAAGCATTGCAACACTTTCTACATAGCTAACTGTATCCTCTGGTGCAAAAGTTCCGTCTGGATAACCTTTAATAAGTCCTAGTTCAGACGCTACATTTATGTAGCCTGTTGCCCAATAATCAGATTTAACATCTGGAAACTTTGTTTTTCCTTTAGCTTTAGTTGCTTCGCTGTCTTTGCCAAGTGCTATAACCAGCATCTTTGCCATTTCAGCTCTTTTAACAACATCATTTGGTGCAAAAGATGTTGCACTCTTTCCATTTACAATTTTCAATTCTGTTAATAGTTCAACAGAAGATTGATATTTTGTACCTTTTACATCACTAAAAGTTGCACCAAGTACAAGTGTACCAATCATAACAAACATAACTGTTAACATCACAAAAATATTTTTCTTCACCAAAATACCCTCCTCGTTTGTAATCTTTATTTCCGTAGTTTTTTCTTACACTTATATTATATATTTAATAAAAAAAGTGTCAAGAAAAATACTCTAATATGACATCAAAATTTGAACTGATGTTCCAAAAAATGAACAATTTTCCGGCAGCCACTTTTTCGTTCAAAAATGAACGAAAAAGTGGCTGCCGGAAATCCGTTCATATTTACATCACTTTGATTTTTGTGTTATAATTTTTTCGTTATAATTATTTTTTATTTGGAGGTATAATATATGAAAGAAGAATTTTTGAATTTATTAAGAAGTGTAAATAGAGATGGTATTGAAAATCTTATCACATTTTTGGAAAAAACAGATTTTTTTACAGCACCTGCTAGTACTAAGTTTCACAATGCTTTTGAAGGCGGACTTCTTTCTCATAGTTTAAATGTTTACAAAGCTCTTAAGGAACTTACTGGCGACAAATGGAGTAATGATACTTTAATAATCGTTGGTCTTTTACACGATATTTGCAAAGTAAATTTATATAAAGTTGATTTCAGAAACAGAAAGAACGAAAATGGCGAGTGGGTTAAAGAACCTTACTACACTTCTGATGATTTAATGCCACTTGGTCACGGCGAAAAATCTGTAATGATTTTATCTGAATTTATTAAACTTTCTAAAGAGGAACTTTATGCTATTCGTTGGCACATGGGTGGTTATGAGCCAAAAGAAAATTATGGCTATATAGCAAAAGCTTACGAAAAATATCCACTTGCTGTTTACACTCATATGGCTGATTTAATGGCTACATATATATTGGAAAATAGATAGAAAGGTGGATTTTTTATGGATACAAAAAAAGCTTTAGTTCTTTGTGGTGGTGGTGCTAAAGGCGGCTATCATATAGGAGTTTGGAAGGCCTTAAAAGAAATAGGTTATCATCCCGATATTATAACTGGTACTTCTGTTGGTGCTCTAGATGGTGCTCTATTTGCAATTGGTGAGGATGATATAGCTACCGAAATCTGGGAAAATATGAGTATGGAAACTGTATTTGAAAAAAAGAAAAATGATGAAGATATTAATTCTATAAAATCTGTAAATGAGTTTTTAATAAAATTAGGTAAACTTGGCGGAATTGATCCAAAACCTTTAAAGGAACTTGTACATTCCCTAAGCGATGAGAAAAAATTCAGAAGTTCTAATATTGAGTTTGGATTAGTAACGACTTGTATAAATCCACCAAAAAAAGTAGAGAAATTCGTGGATGAAATGGAAGACGGAAAAATTGTTGATTATATTTTGGCAAGTACTGCTTGTTTTCCTATTATGCAAAAATATAACATTGACGGTATTGATTACGTTGATGGTGGTTATACAGATAATGTTCCATTTGAAATGGCGCTTAGACGTGGTGCTACAGAATTAGTAATTGTAGACATGCATGGTATGTTTAGAGTAAGTAAGCCTGAAGATGTAAATGTTAAAGTACATTATATTTCACCAAAACATGATTTAGGAAATTTTATGTTATTTAACAAAGAGCAATCTTTAAAGAACATAAAACTTGGCTATTTTGATACATTGAAAATGTTTGGAAAATTAGAAGGTACATGGTATACATTTGAGAATGGTACTGTTGATTCTGCTCATCAATATAATGACAAATGCAAAAGTGTATATAAACGTGTATTTACTGACTTACCTAAAGTTAGCCCTCTTGAAAAATTAGCAACTAAATCATTTGTAAAATACTTACTTAATTTCAATGAAGAGCTCTTCACTAAGACAAGTCAAGTTCTTGATATTATCGAGATTGCTGGACAATTATATAATATTGATGTTGACGAAGTATATACGTTATCTTCTCTTTGTGAAAAAATCAAGGAAAAGTTCGAGAAATCTTTAGAGCCCGGAATGTACAACAAAATCTTATCTTGGACAGCAATAAAAAATTCTCTTTCAAGTATGTCTGAAATAAAAGCAATCATTAAAAGTTATGATAAGAAAGAGTTAACAGCTTATATAACGTACCTATTATCTATACCTCAACTAACAATGATACAAAAGAACCAAATTTTGGCAATATGTGCTATTATGCCAGAGTGTTTATGCGCTGCGATAGCAATAAATTGCTTGATTTCTCCAAAATTCGTGATATAATATCCTTCTAGAAAGGACGTTGGAAAGTTTATGAATTATTGGTGGTTGAATGTTAATCCTAAAAAATTAAGATTCAAAGAATTAGATTTAAATGATGTGTTTGACTATTCTATCTTAAATGAAGATGGCTCATTAATGAGGCTTTCTCAAAACTTTAGTGAAGCTTTAGAGGGTGAAACCGTTATAGTGTATGAAACAGGTCAAACAAATGAAATAATTGGTATTTGTGAGGTCTACAAGCCTTTGTACGATAATGCTATTAAATTTAAAAAGGTGGAAGGACTTGCAGAACCTATTCCTAGGTACACTATTGAGGAAAATCGTGAAATCGTCAACATAGAGGCATTTCGTAATCAGCAAGGCGCATTCTTTAAACTATCAAAAAACGAATACGATGCTATTATGATTGCTATTAGAGATTCAAATCCTCAAAAACGTTACAAAAACTTATTACCATATTCTAAAGAAGATTTCTTATCTGAAGTTTTCTTTGATGAGAATGATTTTGATGAGCTTAAAGCTTTGATTTTATCAAGAAAAAATGTTATTTTACAAGGCGCTCCGGGTGTTGGAAAGACTTATATTTCAAAGAAAATGGCTTATGCAATAATGGGAGAGGTCGATGATGACAGAATCCTTTCAATACAATTTCACCAAGGCTATTCACAAGACGATTTTTTGGAAGGCTATCGACCAGATGGAATAGGTATTTACAAATTTAGGAGAGGCTCTTTTAGAACGCATTGTTCAAAAGCAGCAAACGATCCTTCTCACAAATATTTTGTGATTATTGATGAAATTAACAGAGGTAATGTTGCTAAAATATTTGGTGAGGCATTTATGCTTATGGAACCAATGAGACGTGGAAAACAAAATTATATAGAACTTGCTTTTTCCAAGGAAAGATTTTTCATTCCAGAGAACCTTTATATAATCGGAACAATGAATATTACAGACCACGAATATGCAATCACTGATTATGCACTAAGAAGAAGATTTGCATTTTTCACTGTTCAACCTATATTTAAGAACAAAAAATTTATAGAGTTTTGCGGAAACAATGCCTTGCTTTCAAAAGTTGTTGATAAAGTAAATGAAATAAATAGTGGTTTAACAGAAGCAAATAAAATCGGGCACTGCTTTTTTTGCGAAAAGCAAACTCCAGAGGAACTAAAAATGACTGTTAAATACAATATTATTCCTCTTATGCAAGAATATTTTTATAATGATCCTGAAAAGTCAAAACAAATTACCGAAGAATTATTAGACACCATAAAATAGAAAGGAGATTTTTATGCTTAATACTAAACAACGTGCTTATTTGAGAAGTCTTGCTCAAACGATGCAACCAATCTTTCAAGTTGGAAAAAACGGCGTAACAGATACTTTAATTGAAGATTTGAAAAACGCATTAGAAGCTAGAGAGCTAATCAAAATAAACTTGCTAAACACTCTTCCTGACGACAAAGAAACAATCGCAAGAGAAATAGAAGAAAGAACAGATTCACAAATTGTACAAATAGTAGGAAACAAATTGACACTTTATAAAAAAAGTGTTAACAACCCAAAAATAGAGGTATAGCCACAGCTACACCTCTATTCTTTTTTCATTATTTTGTCCGCTTCTATTTTTGTTGCCCTCGAAATCATATCATATCCATATTTATCTCTCAGCTTATCGACTATTTCATCAATTTTTTCTTGTTTTTCATCTTTTCGTTCTTCAAAGAAAGATATTTGCTCGTCTTCTTTTTCAGTCAGTCCCTCTACTCTAACTCCAACCAACCTTATTTTTGTTCCACTTTTGTACATTTCATTCAATAGTTCTTTTGCTCTTTCAAATATATCTTTTGTATTCATCGAAGGTGCTTTCAATTTTCCTTGATGCGAAAAATCATCAAAATTATTCGTCCTAAGTTGAACAGAAACTACTAAAGCAAGCATATCTTCTTTTCTAAGTCTGTACGCCACTTGTTCTGTTAAAGAAAATAAAATTTCTAAAAGTTTTTCTTTCTTCTCGACATCTACTGGCAAAGTAACTGAGTTTCCAACTCCTTTTGGTTTTTCGATTTTGTATACAACTTCTGAATTATCAATTCCATTTGCATACTCCCACATCATTATTCCTTGTTTGCCAAACTTATTCATTAAATATTTATACTCTGTTTTTGCAAGATCACCAATTGTTTTTATTCCTATACTATTAAGTTTGGGAATTGTTTTCTTACCTAGCATAAACAAATCTGAAACCGGAAGTGGCCACATCTTTGATTCAATTTCATCCCTATACAATGTATGTATTCTGTCTGGCTTAGCAAAGTCAGATGCCATTTTTGCTAATAATTTATTTGGTGCAATTCCTATATTTACCGTAAACCCCAGCTCTTCTCTTGCTCGCCTATTTATTTCTTTAGCTTTATTTTCCAGTGTATCATTCATTAAGAAATCTGTCATATCCAAAAAACATTCATCTATACTAAATCTCTCTATATGATCCGTATATTCTAATAACATTTTATACAGCTTATCAGAACACTCCCTATAAAATTCCCTATTACTTGGAAAGACTTGCAAGTTGGGGCATTTACATCTTGCACTATACAATGTTTCGCCTGTAACCACACCAAAAGCTTTGGCTAAACTGCTCTTTGCAAGGACAATTCCAGAACGTTTACTTTCATCTCCGCCTATAACCGCTGGAATTTTTCGTATATCGAGTGTTTCACCATGATTTAATCTATACAATGCAGACCAACTAAGAAACGCATTATTAACATCAACATGTAGAATTTGTCTATCCATAGCCATCACCACTTATGATTATAAAACAAATGTTCTGCGAGGTCAAGCATGAATGTTTGATTGATTGATTGAACGAAAAAGAGGCAGCCGGAAAATCGTTCATTTTTGAACGAAAAAGTGGCAGCCGGAAAATTGTTCATCTGTGTTATTTTTGTTTTCTATTGAAACATTTTATGGTACAATATTGTCAAAGTTTATAAAGGAGTGATTTTATGTTTAAATTAGGAATTTTTGCACTTATACTTTCTTTACTTACTGGGTGCGCACCTTCTTCTAAAGATAAAGATATTAAGCCATCAAATCCAGTAGAAACAGAAGGCATTACCATTGTTCCAACTATGCAAGATGAGATTGTTACAGATACCGCATGGTGTGGAACTTTCCAACTCGTATGGAACGATATGAAAAACGAAGTTGTAAAACAAGATATCGTTTTCAATCCACAGTTAAAGGTTGTGGAAAATTTGAATGCTGAAACTTTTAAAGCTTCTATGCTTTCAGACGAGTACTATTTTAAAGCTTTTGGTCCAAAAACTATAGCGTTAAAAGAAAAGATTGAAAAAGGAATTAAAGATAAATTCAATGAAACAAGCGCTATTTTAAATGATTTCAGTTGGGAAAGTGCTGATTTAGCAGATGAGAGTTCTGATAATATTAGTAGATACTTCTTTTATGCAATGCTTAAGAGAGAATTTAAATTTCCAAAAGTTTTTACTGTTTTAAACAATGGAACCTTTGCAAACAAATATGAAAATACAAAATATTTTGGAATTGATAATAGTACAGACAAGAATGTTTTTGACCAAGTAAGAGTATTATATTATAATTCACAAGATGATTTTGCAATAATCTTAAAAACAGAAAATAATGATGATGTTGTTCTATGCAAATCTCCAAAAGGTGATACTTTGGAAGAAATCTATAATAACATGATTGCAAATTCTGAAACATATGAAGGTAAAAAGTATATGGCCGAAATAGACAGATTAAAGGTTCCATACGTTTCTTTTAATGAAAAGAAAACGTATGATGAACTAGCAAATAAACCTTTCCTTACTGCAGATGGTAATGTTGCAATGATAGACAAAGGTATTCAAACTATCGAATTTGACTTAGACGAGAAAGGCGGGAAAATTAAGAGCGAGGCTGCAATCGATTTGAAAGTAACAAGTATGGCTCCAAGTGACATACCAACACCAAGATATTTCTACGTTGATGATACTTTTGCAATGTTCTTGAAAGAGTCTGATAAAGACACACCGTATTTTGGCGTAAAAATTAGTGATATAACAAAATTTCAAAAATAAGAATACAAAAAAATGTATGGCGCAAAATTTGTATGCACCATACATTTTTTATTTTCTTTTCATCTTTCTTAATTGTTCTTTTTTATTTTCTTCAATTCTATAAGATTCAATTGCTTTTTGAATTGCTTTATTGTACGTAAAATCGTCCAATTCGCTTTGCTCCATAAATTTCTTTGTTTTTGTATAAAACTTTATTAAGCATATTGAAATTAGCCATGCATTTGCCATCTTTGCATAATAGCCTTCATGCTTGATTTGACCTGAAATTTCTAGCACCTTATCTATATAGTCTTCATCAATATAATAATCAAGTAACATCACCAGTGCAAATCTTACCTCAAATTCAGAGTCCGATTTTGCATAATTTTCTATAAGTTCTATAAATTCTTCTCTGTGTTTTTTTACTAATTTTAGCCCGCCACAAGTAGTGTCGCATATGGCCCAATTGTTTATTTTAGGTACAAACTCTTTTAAGTATTTTTGAACAATATTTACGCTTTTTGATCGTCCAATTAACAATCCCTGTAATAAAATCTCCTCATAGTATTCATCATCTATCTTGTCTATCAGGGTTATTCCATGCTCCTTATAAAGTTCTTTTGCATAAATTTTTAATAATGGAACTCTTACACCTAATATGTTAGACGTTTCTGGGCAAAGTGAAGAATGAAATTTTCTATATGTCTCATCTGATATTTCCCTCAATTTAGCCTTGATTTCTTGTTTCAAGTAGTATTCCTCCTTCATTCTCATTTTTGTTTATCAAAGTATTATACATATAATTCCATAATTTATCAAGGCAAAATTCCTAATTTTTACATTTCTCCTGTTTCCTACCAAACTTTTTCTTCTTTGGAGGCTGCGTCATTAGTATTGTTGCCGTCATTTTAGCACTATCTATATATGTTTGTTTAAATAGTGTTAGTGGCTTTTCTAATCCAATATCCACGTTCAATTTTTCACAAGTATATGCAATATCTTCAAATCCCTCATATAAAAACGTTTCCGGCTCTTCTTTAAATGCTTCATTTAATGCTTCTTTATAATATTCCCACACATCTACTTTTTCCTGTCCTAAAGCCCATACTCCTGCACCTTTTAAATTATATTTATTTACTAAATATAATTTGTACCTTATGCTTTGTTCATTTTCATACCAAACTGTATAGTTGCCCTCTTCTAATACTTCGCCATTTACTTTTATTTTTGAATTGCCTGACACATAAAAATTCGCCTTGGCAGTTTGATATTCTTCATCATATACAGACTTTCCTTTAAGTTTATTTAATATTCTTGAAACATCTCCAATAACAACAGCATCTCCACCATAGTCTTCGCCTTCTTTCCAATATCTGCCGTATAGCGGAATTCCCATAACAATTTTATTTTTATCTATATATCTTAATGCATATTGAATAGACTCTTCAACAAACTTTGCACTCGCCACTGGTCCACAGCTTCCACCTGTAGAATGTTCATCATAAGACATCAAAAATACGTAATCGGCATACTCTCCTATCGTCCCATAGTCATATGAGCCTTGCCAACCAGTAGTATTACCATATGGATTGGCTGCCACAGAAACTGTTAGAGACTTTCCTTCAGGCATTCTTTCTTTTAATAGTTTAACAAACTCCGAAAAATTCTCTCTATCTTTTTGTGTTAGATTTTCTATATCAACATTTATACCATCCAAATCATATTTAATTATACATTCTATCAATTGCAATGTTAATTTTTCTCTGTTCTTTAAAGCAGACCTTCCCTTGCTTCTACTCCAATGATTACTAAGAAAAGGCGTAACCTTAACATTCATTTTTTTCATTTCACTTATAAATTCTTCATCTAAATTTGAAATGCTTAGATTTCCGTTTTTTGTCAAGTTAAGATACATTGGAGCAACTTCATTAATGCCTCCATTCGTTCTTTTAACAAGCTCTATCGAATCAGAAGAACCGTACAAAAAGCCAAGGCTCACTCTTTCTTTAGCAAATAGTGAACTTGGAATGATAATAACTATTAAAATGCTTATAATAAACACTTTTTTCATTTTTATCACCTGACCTTTTATTAATTTTACGCCATTTTTCAACGTTTTTCAAGGTATCATACGTCTGTAAGCCTTGCAACGCTTGCTTCCGCAGAAAAGAAAATTTTAAAAATCATTACGTTAGCTGATTTAGCCTTATCTATTTACAGAAGTTTCGTTATCAATTTTGTTTGTATTGCTTTTTATTTCGTTTTAATGTATACTTTTTGTGCGAAAAGGAGGTGCTATCATGGCTTTGCTAAGTCTAAGTGATGTTTCTAAAAGCTTCGGAACAAATTTATTATTTGAAAATATTTCCTTTCAGGTAGAAAACATGCATAAAATCGGTTTTGTTGGCGCAAACGGCTGCGGAAAGACGACTCTTTTCAAAATCATTTGCGGACAAGAAGATTATGACAAAGGCGAAATATATAAATCAAACTCTACTAATATTGGATACATAGAACAGTTTGCTTGCAGTGATTCAGCTTTGACTTTATATAACGAATTATTAACTATATTTAGCAATTTGCAAAACATAGAAAAGGATTTGTCACAACTTGAAAGTGCTATTTCCTTAGGCAATGGCGACATTGATGCTTTAATCGAACGTCAACATAGACTTTCAATTGAGTATGAAAAAAATGGCGGATATACATACAAAAGTATTGCATCTTCAACTCTGATGGGTTTAGGATTTACAAAAGATGATTTTGATTTACAAGTTTCTGTTCTAAGTGGTGGACAGAAAACTAAACTAGCCCTAGCCAAAATGCTCCTTAGCAACTGTAATTTAATTTTGCTTGATGAACCAACAAACAACTTGGACATACCTTCGATTGAATGGTTGGAAAACTTTTTAATAAACTATAAAGGAAGTTTCATTGTTGTTTCTCACGATAGATATTTTCTTGACAAAGTAACTTCTGAGACTTTTGAACTAGAAAATAAACGCCTTACAATGTACCCTGGAAATTATTCTACATATTTAAAATTAAAAGCAGAAAATCAAAAGGCAATTTCGAAAAAATATGAAACAACTCAAAAAGAAATAAATAGAATAGAAGGTATTATAGAACAACAAAAGACATGGAGCCAAGAAATGAATTACAAAATAATAAGAAACAAACAGAAAATGATTGACAGACTTGAATCTTCACTTGTTGCTCCAGATAAAGAATTAGAAAAATTATCTTTTAAGTTTAAAACCATTTCAGGCGGCAATTTAGAGGTTTTAAAAATATGTAATCTTTCAAAATCTTTTGGTGATAAAAAAATATTTGAAAATATATCTCTCGAAGTACTAAAAAAGGAAAGAGTTTTTCTTATTGGTCCAAACGGTTGTGGAAAAACCACACTGCTAAAAATTATAGAAGGTTTGTTGCCCCAAGATAACGGCACTTGCTCTATCGGTAGTAACATGAAGGTTGCATATTATCATCAGAGTAATGAAGACTGGTTCTATCTAAATAAAAGTATCTTAGATTTTGTATGGGAGTCTTACCCTAAGTTATCTCAAACTGAGGTAAGAAACGCACTTGCAATTTTCTTGTTCAAAGGTGAAGATGTGTTTAAAAACATCTCTTCTCTTAGCGGTGGCGAAAGAGCAAGAATATCATTGTTGTTGATGATGCTTTCAGAGTCAAACTTTTTAATATTGGATGAACCAACTAATCACTTGGACATCGCATCCAGAGAAGCTTTAGAAGATGCTCTTTTAAACTATGATGGAACTATTTTTGCAGTATCACATGATCGTTATTTTATTAACAAACTTGCAACAAAACTATATAGATTAACGCCAAACAACGCACTGTTATTTAAGGGAAACTATGATTTTTATTTGCAAAGATTTGTTGAAGAAAATGCTAATTCTACTGTAAAACAAAAAAACACATCTTACCAAGAAAAGAAGCAACTTGAAGCTTTAGAAAGGAAAAGAAAAAATCAAATCGAAAGATTGGAAAAGCAAATTGATGACACTGAGCAAAAGAAAAAAGAGTTAGAAGCATTAAGCCTAACTCCTGAATATGCTATGGACTATGTGAAAGCCATGGAAATTACGTCTCAGATTGATGAACTTTCAAAAGAATTAGAAACCTTATACTCTGAATGGGAAAAATTAACGTCAATATAAATTATTTATAAGGGTGCTGTGCATAGCACCCTTTACAATTTCTGTTGCATCTGTTACGTCTTTCGCTTTTCAAATTTTTCATACTGATAATAATGAATATTAAAACAATCAACAATACCAATACATTCATATACAACACTCCAAGATCAACTTTGCCAGCAAAGCAATGATATATGCTACCACTGTTTGAAATAGTACGGCACCTAACAGTTTTCTTGTGTTTCCCAGTTCTTTTTTCATAGCACTTATTGCACTAATGCATGGTGCACTAAACAGATTAAACACTGTAAATGCATATGCAGTTGGAATTGTAAAAAATCCAAAAATTCCATTGCTTCTAAATACTTGACTTGCACTTGTGAACCCTTCTGACAAACCTGCTATAATCGACATTGAAGAAATAACTTGTTCTTTTGCGACTAGGCCTTGCAATATTGATACCGCGGTTCCCCAACTGTTCACATTTACAAGGGGATAAAATAACCAGCTAAACATTCTACCTATTTGCGCCAAAATACTCTCCTCTATGCTTACACCATATTCAAAATTTAATGAAAATGATAACAGAATCCATATCATTATTGAACATAACAAAATAATGCTTCCTGCTCTTTTAATAAAAGCCAATGTTTTATCATATACATCTCTAATTACATATTTAATATTTGGTATCTTGTACTCAGGCAATTCTGAGATGTATCTAAAATCATTCGTATTTCTTCCAAAAGCCTTCATAACAAGTGCACTTATAATGATAATACACACGGAAAGAACATACAATGAGAGTGTTACTAGCCCTGAATTTTTACCAAAAAAATATCCACAAAACAGCGTAATTATTGGCAATTTTGCACTGCATGGTACGAAAGGTGTAAGAATTATTGTCTTCTTTCTTTGAGTATCATTTTCAATAATTCTTGCAGACATTATGCCAGGTACACTACATCCAGACCCAACTATGAATGGTATCAACGATTTTCCACTTAGTCCTAATTTTCTAAACGGTTTATCTAACATTAATGATATTCTTGACATATATCCACTGGTTTCTAAAACTGATATGCAAAAAAATAGTATAATCAACTGTGGAACAAAAGTTAATACAGCTCCAACTCCATCGATTATACCATCTATAACCAAACTACTTAACCATGTATATACACCATTATTACAAAAATACTCATACAGATATTCTTTTATAATTAATATTTTGTCCGAAACAATTTCCGATATGTTTTTTCCAAGTACTCCAACAGAAAAATAATATACTATAAAAAGTATAATAAAGAATATCGGAAAAGCTAAATACTTATTCAAAAATATACTATCTAAGTAGTTACTTACTCTGTTGTGTTTCTTTCTGCTTTTTACCACATCGCCAACAATCTTGTCTAAAAACTCATATCTTTCCGTTGCAATGATCTCACTTATATCCAAGCCGAATTTATTTTCAATTCTCTCTCTGCAATTCTCTATTCTATCCGTACTTGACGGTATATCATTTTCAAGCATTTTTAGTGCAACAAATCTCTTATTGGTTCTATTTAAAAGCATTTCTTTTTGTATAGTTTCTATTTCATTCTCAATTATATTGTTAAATATTTTTATTCTATTGCGTATTTTAGGCGTACTTATATGATTTATTAAGTTTTTAATTCCAGTTCCGTTTTGTGCAGAAATTTTGCATACTTCGGCACCTAATTGTTTTTCTAGTTTTTCATCATCTATATGTATTCCTCTTTTATTAACTATATCAATCATATTAAGTGCAACCACAACTTTACAATCAAGTTCCAATAGCTGTGTAGTTAAATATAAACTTCTTTCTATATTTGTTGCATCAACCACATTAATTACAACATCTGGTTTTTCTTTAAGCAAAAAATCTATAGCAACATTCTCTTCAATTGTATATGGATTAAGCGCATATATTCCAGGTAAGTCAACAAGTGTATGACTAGTACCTGATATAATCCCTTCTTTTTTTTCTACTGTAACACCCGGCCAATTTCCTATTTTTTGATTCATACCGTGTTAAGGCATTGAAAAGAGTTGTCTTTCCACTGTTTTGATTTCCTATTAGTGCAACTTTCATTTTTCAATTACCTCCACACTAATATTTTTTAATTCTTTTTTTCCAATGCTAATTTCGTATCCCCTGACGTACATACTTATCGGATCTCCCATCGGTGCAATTCTACTAATTTTAACAACAGCACCTCTAGTAAGTCCCATATCCAACAAATGCCTTTTTACTTTTTTATCTGTTACATCAATAGAAACGACTCGTGCACTTTGCCCGACCCTCAACATATCCATAGAACACATCATATCTCTTCTCCCACTTTTATATATTACAATATATGAAAGTTGAACAAGTTATATGTATAATTTGTTATGCATCATGACTACCGCCGATTTCATATGCATCCCTGACTTTTGCAAGTCTTACAAACATATCTGAATCCTCATCATTAGGATCATGTCTGTATTTTGCACACATTTTATCAAATTCTTCTGCTTGCCATTCAAATTCTTTATCTAACGCCTCATTTATTTTCTTCAATTTTTTTGTCATCATTTCACTTGGTCTATATCTATAATTGTAATTAATATCCATATGCTTATCTTCAGTTCTTAACAATTGTGTGTCAAATATACCTTTTACTCTTTTTAATCCAAAAGAAAAATATGAATTATCAAGATTTTTCATTGTAAAAGACTTTAATACACCTTCATCCCTATACACGATTTGATGCTCCATGTCTTCATCAGTTAATGTTCTATGCATTTTATAAACCTCTTGCAAAGGCATTGTTAATTCCTCAAAATCACATTTTTTCCTTACAGCTTCTTTTACTAATTTAAAAATTTTTTCTCTTTGAAATGTTCCTGCATATATTCTAAATAACTCTATATATTTTTCTTCTCTATATATAAATCGAATATTTAAACATTGATTTTCAGAAAGAGTTTTTAGAATATTAAAAATTCTTTTCACATTATCTTTTGTAACCCTCACGTCTATGTTTGAAAATTCAAATAGCTCAAATGACGGAAGAAACCTCCAAAGCCAAACCCCATATCTATTACATTCCAAAGCAGCCTCTCGCATATACTTATCTGGAATCATTGAAATATATTCATATTTTGGATTTTTACATGCTTTCTTTCTACCTTTTAATTTTTGATTGTTCATACGCCACCCCCAAATTAAAACGTCATCACTTATAATTCTATGACAATCAAAAAATAAAATCAACTTTTCAGAAAATAAATTTCAATTTCATAAAACCACCAACGAACAAAAAAGAGATAGCTGGACGAAAATGTAAAGCGAAATCTTTGCACTACATTTTTGTTTTGCAGATCGTCAAAAGCAACGACGCTTTACGACGAAAAAATGAACGAAAAAGTGGCAACCGGAAAATCGTTCATTGAGTGCTGATAGTGCAATATGCCTCTAATTCTCATATTTTCCTTGATTTTTCCAGAAAAACGTTATATAATAATTATGTAAATTTATTTGATAGGAGGGTAGTAAAGAATTTTTCTTGTTGCCAAATAAAATAAAGGAGATTTTTGCCGATGACGGAACCTGAATTTGATCTCAAATCTGAGCTCAAAGAAATTGAAGCAATTGAACTTGAACACGAATTCGAACTCAAAGAAATTGAGATGTATGACATAGTTAATTTCTTGAGAAAGTACATCATTCAAGACGAAGCAGTCGACATTGTGCCTCATGTCTACCAATGGTCAGAAAATGCTATAACCTTGCTGTATTCTTCTGGCAAACGGACTTACAGACTCGTGGCAAATATAAAGTTTGCTGTTATTTTTCTTTTGAATGATCAACTCAAAAAGACCGGAGTATCTCAAAAATATTTCCGTGAATGGCAAGCTTTTATGGTCGAAAAAATTGGCCGACCGTATGCTGAAAAATTCAACATTCTCGTTGAAACTCAGCGCTTCTTTTAGAAAAAACTGCTCAAGCTTTAAGCTTGGGCAGTTTTTCCTAATTCTATTATTTCTTCTTTACTAAATATATATTTTTTATTACAAAAATGACATTCTATTTCTGTTTTTTCGTCTTGTGCTAAACCATCCAACTCTTTTTTACCTAAGCTAATCAAAGCTCTTTCCATTCTTTCTTTTGAGCAGTCACATTTGTACTTTGGTTCAATTTCTTCTACAACTCTTGTATCTAAATCATCTGAAATATACGTTGCTATTTCTTCCAATGTCATATTCTCTTCTAACATTTGAGTAATTGATTTAGAAGTTTTAATTCTATCTTCAATTAGTTTTATAATTTCATCTGGTGTGTTTGGCATAATTTGAAGCAAATATCCTCCTGCTCTTTTTACGCTACCATCTTTATCAACTAATACACCTAAAGCAACAGCTGATGGTATTTGTTCGGAAAAAGCAAAATAATACGCAAAATCTTCTGCAATTTCTCCAGTTTGTAAAGGAACCATTCCTATGTATGGTTCTTTTAGTCCAATATCTTTTATTACTCTCAAATCACCCTTGCCTATTACCGCACCAACATTTAACTTTCCTTCTTTTGTACTTTCTGCTTCTGCCAAAGGTTCTGAAACGTATCCTTTTACTTCAGCCTTTTGGTTTGATGTTGCTAAAAGTGAGCCAATAGGTCCATCGCCTAAAATCTGTAATGTTAGTTTATCATCTTCATTTTTCATACTTGCACCCATTAAAGCAGCCATTGTAAGTAATCTTCCTAACGCCGCTGTTGGTGTAGGGTTAAGTTTATGTGTTCTTCTAGCTTCTTCTACTAAATTTGTGCTGTCTACGCATGAAATCTTGACCATATCAATGTGTGCTAAAAATTTTACTAATCTATCCATTATTCTCTCCTACTAAAAAATCTTTTACTTTCTTGTTGTATTATAAAAGGTCTCTTAAAAAAGAGACCTTGTCTTTGGTTTATATTAAAACTACACTGTTGCAATAGGTGTTACGTTAGAAGCTTGTGCACCTTTCATTCCTTCAACAATGTCGAATTGAACTTCTGAACCTTCTTCTAAAGTTTTATAACCATCCATTGTAATTGCTGAAAAATGTACAAATACGTCTGTACCATTTTCTCTTTCAATAAAGCCAAAACCTTTTTCTGCGTTAAACCATTTAACTTTTCCTCTTTCCATGTTTCTAAACCTCCTACTTTCTTTAGTACTAAATTGCCGTCTTGCAATTTTCTTTAGTTTATCATAGTAGTATTTCAATGTCAAATAAATTAAAATATTTTATTATAAATTTTTGTTCTTAATGTACTCGCCATTAAAATCTTTCTTCAATATTTGCATATATAGTTTGTCCAAATATTTTCCGTTAATGTATATAGCTTCTTCTTCCCTACCAACTAATTTAAAGCCGCATTTTTCATAACATCTTCTGGCTCTTGCATTGTCGGCAAGTACAGTTAATACTATATTATGCATATTTAAATAGTTAAATCCAAAATCTAACAATAAATTTATAGCTTCTGTTCCATATCCTTTGCTTTTATCTTCATCATCGCCTATCATTATTCCTAAAACCGCTCTTCTGTTAACATTGTCAATTTTATCAAATCCAACAGTTCCAACCATCTTGTCATTTTCTAACAGAACAATAGAAAATGTATACTCCTTTCCACTCGTTGCATCTTCAAGCCACGCTTTTTCTGCTTGCTCAGTAGCCATAAATGTACTTCTACCCGTATAATCTGTGACACCAAAGTCATTCATCCATGTTAAATATTTTTGCATAGCCTCATCGTTTGCACTTACTGGTGATAAGTAAACTTTTTCCCCTACTAATTTCTTAAAATAACTCATATAGTACACCTCCTAACATACCAATATAATATGGTATGCCAGTCACATTGTCAATACTTGTTCTTGACTTTTTAACATAAACAGTATACAATGTGCGTGTAACAATTTACCCAATCGACCGACGCAATATTTTGAGGAGGGGAAGTAAATGTTCTGGTTTATCATTGGGTTACTAGTCCTACTTGCAACACTCGTAGCAACTTTCATGGTACCAAGACTCATCGAGTCAAGCCAAGGTAGACACACGAATGAAAGAGCCACAAAAAAGAAGCTTAACTCAACTTCTTTGATGATTGCACTCGCAGGTCTTGTCTTATCTGCCATCTTGATTGTTGCTTCGTTCGTAGTAGTTCTACAACCTGGTGAAGTTGGCATCGCATATCAGCTTCGTGGTAGTAGTCGTGAATTGCAAGTTGGTTACAACTTCGTTGCTCCTTGGGCACGTATGCATCGGTGGGACACCACTATGCAAGTTGTAACTTTTAGTCAAGGCGATGCTGCCGATGACATCTATGGTGCACAGACAACAGAAAAAGACTACATTGAAGTAGTTGCAACCATCGGTGTTCATATCGACACTTCTAAAATGACTGAATATATTGCATTGTATGGTAATGAGCAGATTTCTTCCAAAAGAATTACGAAACTTTTAAAAACGATCTCTCGTAATTCTATTGAAAGTATAATCGGTTCATACACTACTTCCGAAGTAATGGGAAACAAGAAGAAGATTGGTGAGGAAGCAAGTACTCATCTCAAAGAGTCCATAAAGGATTTGCCGATTATACTTGATTCTTTCACTATCGATGACCTTGTAGCTCCCGAATCATACGAACTGGCAATTAAAGAGCAAGCACAACTTCGCATGGAAAAAGAAAAAGCAACATTGCAACAGCAAATCAACGAACAAGAGGCTTTAGCGAACAAAACAAAAGCCGAGGGCGATGCTGCAGTTCTCAAAACGCAAGCTGAAGCTGATGCCGCTGTTAAAAAGATAGAAGCAGAAAATGCTGCTTCTGTGGCAAAAATCAAGGCTGACAATGACGCTGAGGTAAAAAAGATTCAGGCTGAAGCTGAAGCGAGTGTACGCAAAACACAAGCTGAAGCGCAAGCAACTGAAATCACAACCAAGGCAAATGCTGAAGCTGAAGCCACAATTAAAAAAGGTGAAGCTGAAGCAAAAGCAATTGCAGCACAAGGGGAGGCATACAATCAGAACCCTCAGCTCATCGACCTTAAGAAGGCTGAAATCAACGCAGAGGTTCAAAGCAAATGGGCTGAAAACTGGAGCGGATATTCTTTTGAAGGAATGTCTGGATTCAATTTTGCAGACCTCACTGAGATTCTTAAAAATCTCATCAATCCCTCCATACCTGCTGTTGTACCAGCTGAATAAGAAAAACGAAAAAAACTTGTTTTCATTCTACAACAAAAGAGTTCCGAAAGGAACTCTTTTGTATTTATATAAAAATCGTAGGGGTCGCTGCCTTCAGCGACCCGAAAAACAAAATGAGCTACCTAAATCGTATAGTAGCAAAATGTAAATATCCTCAAATCGTTGTAGGGCAAGGGCACTGCACCTTGCCGACTTGTTCTAACGTATAAATAAATTTTTGTATAGTGCACTGTTTGAATGTTCTCGGGTCGCCGAAGGCGGCGACACCCTACAGCGTTTGTCACATTTATATTTTCATATAAAATATTGTCTTATTTCTTTTCCATAAAGCATTCCGAAAAACACCAAGAAGAATGGCGATGTATAATACGTTGTATTTCCAAACATGGCCGATATTAAATATCCAAAACACGCAAAGTATGAAATTGCCATTATATTATCCATAAGCTTAAAATTAATTAGTCCCCTAATCATTATGATTGCCACTCCAAGCAAATACATCATTGCTCCTGGGACTCCAGCAAACAAGCACATTTGCAGAATCAAATTATGCGGTCTTCCAGCACCGCCACCAATCATTCCCGCTGAAATGTTTTCAAGTCCATAACCCAGTATTGGTTTTTGTTTTATAAGTTTTAGTGAATTTATCCAAATTAATAATCTCCTGCTTCCATAATTCGCAATAGCTTTTTGATCTTTATCAAGTTTGCTATAATCTTTAATTTCATCATCTTTTACAAGCTTAACTATACTATCTTTATCTTTTCCTGTTATTGATATAGCTTGACTTGTAATAGCTCCTATATCAGCTATCATAGGCTTATTAGAATATGTACCATTATATAAAAATGCACAGGCTATAAATATTCCAAGTGCAAGTAAACCAAAGCTCCACTTTTTCTTTGCAATGATTTGATATACCAATATCGCAACAATAGTGATAAATATTGCCATATATGAACCACTAGTAGTTGTGTTGATTAGCGTAAGTAATAGCACTACATATGATACCAAATAAACAATTTTCAAATACCATTTTTCACTTTCTAAAAGCATTACTGAGCATATAATTGGAATTACTAAAAAATATCCATAATGATTTGGATTTGTAAATATTGCCGCCATAGAGTTCCAATATGTAAATACTCTTTCTTTTCCTTGAAAATCTATAAACCCAATTATAGCTAAAAACATAGCCACACATATAAGAGTGTTATATATAATTTTTTTCTTATCGTGCTCTATCAGCATAGATAAAAAACATACACCAGCATATGCTAAGTATAAATAATAACCTTCATTTCTGTATTCAGAGCCATAAAATGCAAGATGCGTATCTTGTGCAAGCAAACAAGAAAACAATAAATATATTAAAAATGCTATAAACAAATATAGTGGTATAAGTAACTTGCTACTTGCGTATTTTTTCCAATGGCTAATTCCTTTTTTTACACATAAATATACAAATGTTGCTAGTCCTATAAAGCCAACAATATATGTTGTGTACAAACTTATATCTATACTCCTTACATATAACACTTTGTAAACAAAGAAATTGTTTACAGCAATCAACCTCATAACTGTTGTTAATAATGGTGCAAGAATAACAAACATAATAAGAATTAAACTTATTTTGCTAATATCTATCCTTATATTTTTAAAAAATTCTTTTATTTTCTCCATAATGTAACCTCTTTTATTTCATATATAACTAAAATTATCACATTATACTGTAAAATACAATTATAAAGTATATTTTATTAACTTAATTTTGTTTGATATAAAATCCTTATTACATTCAACATCTTTTACCAAATCAGTAGAAAGATATTTTTTGTTATCGTCTGCAAATACTGTCACTACTGGCTTATTCGTTTTTTCGCCGGCAATAACCGAGCCTATAAAATTTGCACCAGAAGATATTCCAACGCCCAAACCCAAATCTCTTGATAATATTCTCGACATATTTATTGCATCATTATCATTTACCAGAATAACATCGTCTATCTCTTTTTTATCAATTAAATCCGGAACGAAATCATCTCCAATTCCCTCTATTTTGTGATTCGATATAATTTTTCCCGTAGATATTATTGGCATTTTATCTGGCTCTATTGCAATAATCTTCATATTTTTATATTCTTTTTTCAGCCTTTTTCCACATCCCATTAACGTTCCACCTGTTCCCACGCCAGATACAAAAGCTCCAATCTCATATTGCAATTGTTCAAGTATTTCTTCACCTGTTGTTTCATAATGTGCTAAATAATTATCTTCATTACTAAATTGATTTGCCAAGAAACCACTTACTTCTCGCGACATCTTTTCAGCTTCTTGTACACATTTAATAAAGCCTCCTTCTTCTTTTGAAATTAGAATCACATTCGCGCCATAGCTTTTCATCAATGCAACACGTTCTTTACTTACCCAATCAGGCATAAAAATAACCACATCATAATTATAATATCTTCCTAATGCTGCAAGTGAAATTCCTGTGTTTCCGCTAGTAGCTTCTATTATAGGCATACCAGGTTTTAGAGTTCCATTCTCTATAGCCCTATTTATAATGTAATATGCTACTCTGTCTTTTATACTGCCCGTCAAATTATAATACTCTAATTTTGCATAAGTGCTTCTTTGCACACCTTCATATTCATAATCAATCTTTATCATTGGTGTATTCCCAATTAGCTTTCCTATCATACTATCCCTCCATAAAAGAAATAAAAAGCTATGTAAAGTTTTTTACATAGCTTTCACCTTTAAAAATATGATTACTATTGCAAATGAGACCCAAATATAAATATTATATAATACGTATATCCAGTATCTACAACAGCAATAATAATTACATTTTTTAAATTCGTTTAATAATTATAATATAATAATATGTGGTAACAATATTTTTGTCAATAATTTTATTTTTTAACATTAAAAAATTCCTGTTAATGTTCCATCCGGAAGAACATCTATTTTCTCTGCTGCAGGTACTTTAGGAAGCCCTGGCATCGTTAATATTTTTCCTGTAAGTGCTACTATAAAACCAGCTCCTGCGCTTAGTCGAATCTCACTAACATTCAATGTAAAATTAGCTGGTCTTCCTAATAACTCAGGATTATCTGATAATGAATACTGTGTTTTCGCCATACATATAGGTAGTTTATCCATTCCTATTCGATTTATTCTCTCTATTTGCTCTTCTGCACTTGGCGAAAATGAAATTCTTTCAGCGCCATATATTTCTTTCGCTATTATTTCTATCTTTTCTTTAATTGGTAAATCAACATCATATATAGGTGCATAATGACTTTCACTTTTGTCTAGTGTATCTACCAACATTTTCGCCAAATCAAGTCCACCTTCTCCGCCTTTTGCAAACACTTCTGAAACAGTAAAAGGAATATTTTTCTTAGAGCATAAATTTCTAAGTACTTCTATCTCTTCATTTGTATCACTTGCAAATTTATTTATTGATACTAAAACAGGAACTCCAAATTTTTGCATATTTTCTATGTGCTTTTCGAGATTAACCATTCCTTGCTTTAGTGCTTCAACATCTGGTGTTGTCAACTCTTTTAAATCCATTCCTCCATTGTATTTTAATGAACGAATAGTAGCAACAATGACTATCGCACTTGGCTTTAGTCCTGCCACTCTACATTTAATATCTAAAAACTTTTCTGCACCCAAGTCAGCTCCAAAGCCCGCTTCTGTAATTACATAGTCAGCAAGCTTAAGTGCTGTCTTTGTTGCAATTACACTATTGCATCCATGAGCAATATTGGCAAATGGTCCACCATGCATAATACATGGTGTATTTTCAAGTGTCTGAATTAAATTTGGTTTTATTGCATCTTTTAAAAGTGCTGTCATTGCACCTTCCGCTTTCAAATCAGATACTCTAACTGGTTCTCCTGACGTATTATACGCCACAATAATATTAGCAATTCTCTTTTTCAAATCTTGCAAATCTGAAGCTAAACATAGTATTGCCATAATTTCAGAAGCAACCGTAATTACAAAGCTATCCTTTCTAGTTCTTTTCATGTCTTTTTTGCTCAAATCCACGGTAACATCTCTCAATGCCCTATCATTTATATCTAAAGCTCTTTTCCACGTAATATTCTCGGTGTCTATATTTAATTTGTTTCCAAAATATATATGATTATCAATCATTGCAGAAAGCAAATTATTTGCAGCTGTAAGAGCATGCATGTCACCTGTAAAATGTAAATTTATATCATCCATTGGAACAACCTGACTATATCCTCCACCTGTAGCCCCGCCTTTCAATCCCATTACTGGACCTAATGATGGTTCACGAAGTGCTATGACACATTTTTTATTAAGCTTATTCATAGCTTGACCTAAGCCTATAGTTACTGTTGTTTTACCTTCACCAGCAGGAGTAGGATTAATTGCTGTAACTAATACCAATTTTCCATCTTTATTATTTGCTATTTTTTGTTGCAATTCACTTGAAAGCTTAGCTTTATACTTTCCATAGTATTCTAAATCATCCTCGTCAATTCCTAGTTTCTTTGCCACATCTCTTATATGTAGCATATTAGCTTGTTTTGAAATTTCAATATCTGACAACATCATACCATCCTCCTTTATATCAATATCCTCTAACATCTTCTAAAGACTCATCATTATTTATCCACTCCTGCACGTCAATCACTCTATAACTTTCTTTATCATCTCTAACCACAACTTCTTTAATTCCAGAATTGATCACTAGTCTTTTACACATAGCACATGAGGTTGAGTTTTTAATATATTCGCCTGTCTCAACTTCCAACCCAGCTAAATATAAAGTACTGCCAATCATTTCTTGCCTTGAGGCACTGATAATTGCATTAGCTTCTGCATGAACACTTCTACAAAGTTCATATCTCTCTCCTCGTGGAATATTTAACTTGTTTCTCATGCAATATCCTAAATCTGTACAATTTTTTCTTCCTCTCGGCGCACCGTTATAACCGGTTGCTATAATCTCATCGTTCTTTACTATAACGGCTCCAAAAGCCCTACGAAGGCAAGTGCTATTAACTGCCACAGTTTCAGCAATGCCAAGATAATAATTATTTTTGCATAAACGCTCCATACTTTCCCTCCAAACTTTATAACTAAACTAATAATATACTATAACTCTAACAAAGTCAAAATAATTAACAGTCGCACATTTCAAATTATGTTGACTAACATGATTTTGTGTGATATTATGTAGTTGTCTCAATTATACCCTTTCTACTAAAAAGGAGGACGTAACTATGGCACTCAAACTCAAAGACCTTCCGCTTCTTGGCCAGACTATTGGCAAACTCTCAAAAGATCTTAACGACGAAGAAAAAGAGTATGCCGAACGAGTTTGCGACACTGTTTTTGATGGAATGGTTCCAAATGAAACTTGGGTCGCAAGGTGTTCTTCCATTGCATTCAAACGTGACTTTCAGGTGTTCCATTCCTTACCCGTTACCAATGATCTTCTTCGGTACATTAATTGTATCGCATGCAAGAGGTTCGTGCTGACGTTGGTAGAGGGAATTAAGTTCGAATTCGAAATCGACTACCATGGTACGGAAGATGACGTCCCCACTGAAGAAATTCCCCCGATGTATTGGGGAGAGTATTTGGTTGATAACTTCCAGCTGTATGTACGGCTTAAGCGGTAACATCCTCAGGACTAGGTGGCAAATTGCCACCTAGTCTTTACTTTTAAGTTTTTTTACAATAAAATATTGTCAGGAGGTATCGTATATGATTATTTTTCCAAACAAAATACATAAAGGTGGCACTATTGGTGTTACAGCCACATCTGGTGGTACTGAAGACGAACGTTCTTTAAAAAGACTAGAAGAAGCAATTAAAAATCTAAAAAATTATGGCTTTAAAGTCATAGAAACACCAAACGTCCGAAAATGTGAAAAACTTGTTAGTTCAAGCGGGGAGATTCGAGCAAAAGAGTTTGTATCTTTATGGAATAATCCAAACGTTCAGCATATTATTTCAAAAAGTGGTGGTGAATTTCTTATGGAAATGTTACCATATTTACACAGAGAAAAATTATCTCTTTCTTCTCCACCATGGATTCAAGGCTTTTCAGACACAAGCTTATTATTATTTTACCTAACAACTAATTATAATATTGCAACTGTACAGGCAGAAAATTTCACAACATACAGCATGAAAAAATGGGATGATTCAATTGTTGATACTTTGAAAATTTTCGAGCAAGGTTTTCCTTTCGTAGAAAAAAACTTTGAAAAATATGAAAAGTATCCGATAAATCGTGAAGAAGGTAAAGAACTAGAACCATATAACTTGACAGAGCCAGTTGTTTACAAATCTTTGTTTGAGAATAAAAAAATTGTTTTTAGTGGCAGATTAATTGGTGGATGTATTGATGTAATAAAAACTATAATAGGCACACCTTATGATAATGTGCAAAGTTTCTGCAATCAGTTTAATGAAGGTATTATTTGGCATCTAGAAAACTGTGAGCTTAGTGTTCCTGACTTGTACAGAGCTTTGTGGCAAATGAAAGAGGCAAAATGGTTTAATAATGCAAAAGGTATTATCATCGGCAGAACAATGAGCTGTGCTCCTGTTGGAGAATTTACCTATGAAGATGTATTAAAAAACATATTTGAGGAATTTGAAATTCCAGTTATATACGATGTTGATTTCGGTCATCAAGCGCCTATGTGGGCACTTGTAAATGGAAGTTTTGCCACATTTGAATATGAAAATGGTAAAGGCCAAATAACTCAAGAAGCAAAATAGAAAGGTCGTAGTATCGATGACCGATTTTCCGACAGCCACATTTTTGCTTAAAATAGCCTGTCCGAAAAAGCAAAGCTCCAAATGTGCACGGTTTAGGTGCACATTTGGAGGACCGGGCGAAGATACAAGACGAAAATATTGTACTACTATGAATGATTAATTATATGATGTATGTTTCCATCATCTTTTCTAATGTATGGTATTGCTGCAACCGGTCTAAAATCAATCTTATCTAAATCATTTAAGTCGATCCATTCAAAATCCAACTCTTTTTCTCCCTCATGACCATAAAAATGCTCCTGATTATAAATTTCCTTATCCTTAAAATCTGCTTTTATCATCCACATATACTCATGATAGTTGCAGCCATTTGCTTCAAAAAAGTTCTCCATAATCCCCATAAAATGTACATTATCGATATTTTTATTAAGTTCCTCTGAAACCTCTCTCTTTAGCGCCTCAATAGAATCCTCTTCTGCCTTAACTCTTCCCCCAGGAAGTGCATAGTGACCTTCACCAGTGGTTTTATGCAACAACACCTTTCCATTATTAATAAATATTCCCGTGGTCCTAACATTAAGTTTTACTGCTTCATCAACCATGATTGATAAATCGTTCATAAATATACCTCCTTTTTAGCAACAAGAAAGCCTAGAGTTTTATGCTCTAGGCTTTATATATGCTATACTAATATTTTCTGTTTCTACAAAGTTGTTCTCTAAATTTTCAATATTAAATTCAAAAAATACTTTATTTCTCATAAAATACCTCCTTGAACTTGAAAACACTTGTATTATAGCATCCGACTTTGTATCTTGTCAATAATTATTTATTCTTCTGTTTTTATTACTTCAACATTCTCTTCAGCTTTACCTTTTTCAAGAACAACTTTTACAAGTCCAAATGCAACTAGCATAGTTAATGTTGAAACAAGTCCACCTATAAATGGAAGTATTCTTAGCAATTGTATGATTGCAATTCCTATAATACCTGATAAGAAATTATTCATATCTTTACCATTAAATATTGTTGTTCCTACTAAGTATCCTGTAAGTGTAGTTGCATACATTACAACTAAAACATATACAAAAATCAATGCAAATCCCAATGTTACTCCAATAGCTGTCATCATTGCAATTATTGCCACTATAGGAACTACTACCATAAATAATATTCCCCAGCCTAATGCTTTTCCATAAGTTGAAGCTCCTTTATTTGATACTTTAATTTTTTCAAACATGCCTGGAAGAACAAGCATTGTAACTGCAAACAACACTATATTAGCAGTAGTCCAGAAGAAGAAACTTTTAACTTTTGAAATAAATGTAGAAGCCTCTGAAGTAGACTCTATTTTTTCAATCTTATTAACTTCTACTTTTATATCATTTGGTATGCTAACCTTTGCATCACTATTATATGTAACTTTTCCTAATATTCTTGCTCCATCTTCAATATTAACATTACCAGAAACATCAACATCTCCATTTATTACACTGCCACTTTCAATATATACTTCACTAGCAAAAAGTTTTGCATTTCTTCCAATTGTACCTTCAACAATTATTTTAGAAGCAACAGCATAAACATCTCTATCAATATTCCCTCTAATTGTTATAGTATTTGCTGCAACAAATGCATCTTTGGCTATATTGCCAGAAAGCTCAACTGCATTTCCCGCAACAAATGCATGCCTTCCATCTGCTTTTACACTAACAACATTACCAGCAACTATTATTAATTCATTTGTACTTCCTGTTGTTTCAACTTTGTCCCCAGCCGTAATAATATTGTCATCACCTGAATAGAATTCTTCTAATTCTTCTCCTGTTGGCATTAATATGTCTTCATATTCCTCTAGTTCATTGCCTGGCATATCAATAACATCTGTTGCAAATACAAAACTAGAAAACATACATAATATAACTGCTAAAAAAATACTAATTTTTTTCATCTTTGTTCCCCCTAAATATTTTTTAATTTTTCATTTAACTTGTTGTAAACATTTTCCACTATCCACTTTTCTGTGGATACATTTGCGATTTCATCAATCGGAATCCATTTGACGCCACTATTTTCATCCTCTTTCATTCTCAAGGCCTCATTCTCATCAGCCTCAAGCAAGTATACTACATTCAAATGAGTATGCGAAGAAACGTACTCTCCTCTTTTCACATGTCCATCAACAGTTATTATCTCCAATGAGAAGATTTCATTTTTCAAAACTTTTATATTTTCGATTCCAGTTTCTTCTTTCACTTCTCTTATAGCAACCGAAAGTAAATCCTCTTCTCCATCAGCATGACCACCTGGCCAAGCCCAAGACTTATATATATTATGATATATCATCAAAACTTTGGTCCTATCCTTGTTTACAACCCACGCAGAAGACGTAAAATGTCCATATTTATTATCTCTAGTTAAACTATTTTCAAAATTATCTAAATAGCTAATCATGACATCTTTGTCTTTTTCTTCTTGTTCATTGTATGGCACATATTTTTCTAATTGTTCTCTCAACATATTTTTTCACCTCTTTTACGCATGCATCTTTCAGCATTATACACGATTTTAGCAATTTTCTCAAGTATATTTATGAAATGTATCCTTCATCCTTTAAGACTTTTAATAATAACTCTCTAGTGTTGTCGTATGTAATTGTTTCAAGTGCTTTCTCAAATGGTAACCACGCGATTTCAGCTATCTCACTTTCCTGTGCCTTTATATTGCTAGACGCTTGTTTTGAAACAAAATAAATGACCTGTTTCATGTTTCCATTATCCATAAGGTATTCCTCTACATATCTTCTTGTTTCATCTGGAATAGCATCAACATTTGTTTCTTCTTTTACCTCTCTCACCGCTGTTTGTATCTCACTTTCACCCTCTTCCATATGTCCTTTTGGAAAGCTCCAATGTCCCTTAGTTTGCTTAACAAGCAAAACATTTCGACCATCTATTACTATACAACCACAACTTTTTTCAACCTTCATATTATTTCATCTCCAATACATTATTTGTCAAAAACAAATTCCACTTTACTATCATACAACTGCAACTTATTTAGTCTTTCTATCTTTCTCTCATTATTCGTAAAAATAATACCTTCCATCATGTCCCACAGAACAACCCAACCTGTAATAACAATAAGTTCATCTAATATTTTTAGTATCTTATCCTCTAATGCATAGCCCAAAATCAATGTAGCAGCACCAATCACGAACAAAAGGATTGATACATATATATTCATTCTGTTTTTGTAATCGATATCGTCTATCTCCATTCCAAAATTATTTTTTACAATCTTTTTCATTCTTTCCTGCTCGTCTGCCGAAAGTTCATGACAATGAAATTCGATAACTATATCATATTTAAATGGAATTATCGAAGCCACCTCATTTATATAATTTGTAATATCATCTGATAATACCAACTTTTTATAATCATGTTTCATATATATATCGTCCAAATTCCTTACTTCAACTGGTATAACAGCTTTTCCATCATCTCGAATATAATTTCGCTCAACATAGTCTTTTTCACTAAATTTTATCTTTTTATTAACAGCGGTAAATAGTTTCATATGTACTCCTTCCAATTATTGTATTCAATACTTTTCATGCAAAAATTATATCATATATTTTAAGAAAATTTAAGACATTTGTTATGAGTGTATGTGATATGATATAATAAAAATAGATTTCTGACAAGTATTGAAAGGATTTAATGAAATGAATTTATCAAATGAAAACGTCATTCATGTAAAAAACGGCAACATTGAATACTTACAATTTAAAAAACTACTAGAATACGACAATATAATTACTCATGCATATGGTTTAAAAAAATTAGATTACAGAACACATTTAAACAATACCGCTCTAGATTCTTACAAGTTATTATTCAAAGAATTAAATATTGATATAAACACTTTGCTAAGGCCAGGACATGAACACACTGACAATATCATAAGCATTTATGAAAAGCAAAATAAGAATGCTCCAGACATTTTGCTAGACTCACTAAAAGGATTTGATGGCACAATAACAAATAAACCAAACATAACTTTAGCATCAACAAATGCTGATTGTATTTTAATATTGCTCTTTGATCCGATAAACAAAGTAATATGTAATGTACATTCCGGTTGGCGAGGCACTTTCAAAAAAATATCTCAAAAAGCAATCGAAAAAATGAAAAATGAATACGCATGTGATCCTCAAAACATAATAGCTTGCATATGCCCTAGTATAAGAGTTTGCCACTTTGAAGTTGATGAAGATGTAATGCAAATTTGCAAAGAAACATTTGCATATACAAATCAATTAGATAAAATCATTATAAAAGGTGAAATAAAAGATGGAAAACAAAAGTACAATATTGACACTGTATTAATCACTAAAATTTTATTAAAAGACAAAAATCTTAAAGAAGAAAATATAATCGACTCTGGTATCTGTAGTGTATGTTGTTCGGAAAACATTCATTCAAGAAGGGCTGACGGTATAGACTTCGGATTAGGAAGTGCAATAATAGAAATTAGATAACATTGTATTACATTCTTGTTTTGCGTTTCGTCCCAACAACATTTGAATTTTTTCGATATTTTTATATATTGTTCTTGCTTATTTTTAACAAATAGTATACTATCGTTAGTGGTTGAATAAATTTTTGAAAAATTTTGCAGATAATGCAAAAGGAAGGAGCTGACGGTATGTATACAAAGAAAATCGCGTATTTCTCGATGGGCTCGGGAATCTACAACGATTTTCTGACCTATGGTGGCGGCCTCGAAATTCTTGCTGGTGATATGATTAAAGAGGTCATCGAAAATAAAGGGCTATACCCCATTACTTTTTTCCATCTTCTTTGGAAAAAGGGATATGGGTTACAGCGGATAAATGAGAATGGCGAGATTTACGATGTCGAGTCTCCGAATGTGAACTGGGAAAGCTACGTCGAAGATACTGGCAAGGAGGTGTCTGTTTCTATCTTCGGCAAGACCGTGTACGTGAAAATCTGGAAGCTTAAAGATGGTCCTGTCTACTATCTCGATACTGATATCGAAAAAAACGGCGAGTTCTGCAACATCACTCATAACCTCTATGGCGGTGCCTGGAATGATACGGAAAAGGAGCGTATCGCACAAGAAATTGTGCTTGGCATTGGCGGTGTGCGTGCGATTAAAGCACTCGGTCTCGACATCGACGGATACCATTACAATGATGGACATCCGGCTTTCGCTGGTCTCGAACTTATTGCAGAACGCATGAAGTTCTATGAAGACTCTGATGCAACCGTAACTGACGATGAATGCTTCGAGCATGCCTTGAAGCACGTGAAAGAGCGCACTGCTTTTACTACTCACACAAACGTCCCTGCTGGCAATGAATCTCACCCAATCAACATGCTGATTGAAGTCGGTGCTGATGCTGGTCTTTCATATCAGCAACTCGAACGAATCGGTGGTAACCCCTTCAACATGACTGTTGCTTCGCTAAGACTTTCCTCTATGGCGAATGGCGTTTCTCGCATTCAAGTTCTTGCCGCTCGCGATATGTGGCACTGGGTTGAAGATGCTCCTAACATCATCGCTATTACTAATGGTGTACACCAAAAGACCTGGCAAGATGAAGACATTGCATATGCGTACGCAAAGAAGGACATCGATGGCATCTTTGATGCTCATCAGGCTTGCAAGCATACTCTCATCAAAACAATTGAGCAAAAGACTGGCGTTAAATTCAAGGAGGATAAGTTACTTATCGCCTTTGCTCGTCGTGCTACTGAGTACAAGCGCTGGGATTTGATATTCCGCGAGAAAGAACGATTTGAATACTTAATCAAAACGTATGGTATTCAGATTGTGTTTGCTGGGAAAGCACATCGCCATGACACAAGCGGCAAACGGTATATTTCCGAAATATATCATCTTGCCAAGCAGTACCCAGAGAACGTTGTATTCCTCGAGGGATACGACATCGCTCTTGCACAAAAACTCGTGGCTGGCGCAGACATCTGGCTCAACAACCCTCGTGTACCACTTGAAGCATGTGGAACTTCTGGTATGAAAGCTGCCATGAATGGCACGCTCAATGTAAGCACTTTGGATGGCTGGTGGCGTGAAGCTGCCCAGCATGGCATCAACGGCTGGAACATCGCTAATGGCGAATTCGGTGGAAGCTTCCAAGACGAAAATGACGCAAAAGCCCTGATGCATCTGCTAAAGTACGAAGTCCTTCCTACATACGAAAACAAAAGCGTATGGAAAAACATGATGTTTGCGTCTATCGTAACCTCTAACCAATATTCCACAAAGCGTATGGTTGAAGAATACTTTGTGAACTTGTACAACTACCTTAAAACCTAACCCTTGGGCCGCATATTTGCGGCCCTTTTATTTTTTACCTCTCTTGAATTATTGATTTTTATAACTATATGTTTTATAATTTACGTATAATTTATAAAAGGAGATGTTTATATGAAACGTATTATTTTAGCAATTTGCACAATTATTTTAATATTGTCACTTGTAGCTTGTTCTAATACAAATGATAACAATGATGTTCCTGTTGTAAATCCAGCAGAGCAAGAAAATAACAATACTTCTATAAACTTAACTGATGTTTATAATTCTATTATTTCTGCTCAACCAGAAGAATTAAGAGATACTCTTGTTTTCTTTCCTGAAACAGATAAAGATACTATAGACACTTTTTATCCTGGATTATCAGAAATAGCTCTAAAGCAAGAAGCTATTTATCTACCAGCTATCGATGGATTCGCTCAAGAAATAGCTTTAGTTGAAGTTGAGAATTCTGAGGATGTCAAAAAAGTAGAAGAGATCTTCAATAAGAGAATTGAAACAGGAAAAACAACTGAAGGATGCGATCCTGGTATTCCAGAGTTGTGGGAAAGGTACGCACAAGTTCAAGTTAAAGGAAATTATGTTTGTATGATTGTTTTATCAGGTGAATTTACAATACCTGAAAACGTATTTGGAGAATAATGGATAAGAAAACTTCTAAATTAATTGTAATAGTATTTTGCATTTTTATTATGAGCATTGGTGTATTAAGTTTTATACTGCCATATCAAGATTTCTCCGAATTAGAAAATAGATACTTGAGCATAATGCCAAAGCTTTCTTGGAGAAATGTTTCTTCCGGAAAATACATGAATGATTTGGACAGTTTTTCTTCAGACCATATCGCAGGAAGAAATATGTGGGTATGTATTAAATCAGTGGTTCAATTATTTACGGGGAAGCACGAAAATAACAATGTATATTTTGCGGATGATGGTTATTTAATAAAAAGAACAGATACTGTAAACAACGAATTTGTTTTAAATAACACAAAATATATAAATGAATTTACTAACAAAGTTGATGCAAATGTATATATTGGAATAATTCCAACTAATGCTTATGTGTTAAACAAAAAGTTGCCACCAAATGCTCCAACAGAAAATGAACAAGAAATAATTAATAAAATATATATAAACTCAAACGCAACTTCACTCGATATTTTGGATACTTTGATTGAACATAACAGCGAGGAAATTTATTATCACACCGACCATCACTTAACAAGTCTTGGTTCATACTATATTGCAAATTTGATTTTTCAAAAAATGAATTTGGATAATTTGAGTCTAAATGATTGTACAAAAAAAGTGGTATCAGATAGCTTTTATGGTTCAAACTACTCTTATTCATGTGCTTTTTGGGCCAAACCAGACACAATTGAAACATATGTAAATGACAAAGGTATTTCTTGTGTTGTTTATAAAAATGGTGTACAAAGCAATGTTAATATGTATGCTAAAGAATATCTTGATAAAAAAGATAAATATTCTTACTTTTTAGGTGGTAATCAACCTCTCATTGTTTTGAAAAATTCAAATATCACTAATAACTCCAAAGTGTTAGTAATACGAGATTCTTACACAAGCAGCATTGCACCTTTTTTAGCACAACGTTTTTCAGAAGTGCACTTAATTGATTTAAGATACTCTAAAACAAATGTATCAAACTACATAAAAGAAAACAGCATCACTGATGTCATTGTGCTATATGGTTTTTCAACCTATGCAACAGATAAGAATTTAGTATTCTTAAAAAAATAACTAAAGGTTTCGGCCTTTAGTTATTTTTATTGCACAGTATATTTATATGTAGCAGCAACAAATGAACAGATTTCCGGCAGCCACTTTTTCGTTCATTTTTGAACGAAAAAGTGGCTGCCGGAAATCTGTTCATTCACTGCTCACTGTCGATATTAGTGTTTTACAGCTTATTGCTTATTGCTATTTCTTTTACTTCTTTTTGTTCTAAAGTTTTTAGTACAATTCTTTTTTCGTCAAGAAGAATATAACATCTCAAATCCACTCCTCTTGGTCTTGATATAGAACCTGGGTTTGCAATTATTATTTCTCCTCTTTTTTCAAGCATTGGCACATGTGTATGTCCTTGTATAAATATATCACCACAATTTGGTGGAAGCTCGTAACAATTATAACCATTACCATGAGTAATTGTTACAAAGTTTGAATTTATATACAACGTATCAATGTCATACATTTCAAAATCTAACATATCTTCAAAACTTAATGTATCACAATTTCCTCTTATCAATTCAACTTTTTCTTTCATGGCATTTAGCAATCCTGCCATTTCCAAATTATCACTTTTATCCATAGATGAAGCTGTATCTCCTAAAAGTACAAGATTATCAGCACCTTCTTTATTAAAAATTTCTATTACTTTTTTCAGCCCATCCACACTACCATGAATATCTGATGCAAATATATATTTCATTTTGCTTTCACTTCTTTCTAACAATTTTTTATTTAACGCGATGATGAATAAAACGAAGGTCGCTGAAATCAGCGACCCATGAAACAAATGTACATCTCAATATTTCAAAAATGTATTTTTGCCTTATTAATCTTTTCTCTTTCCAAAGAATCTAAGTAGTTTTAGGAATAAGTTAACGAAGTCTAGGTATAATGCTAATGCTCCCCAAGTTACTACTCGTGTTGAAACATCTTCATCTTCTACATTCATACTTTCCGAGTAAGCTTTGATTTTTTGGACGTCATACGCTGTTATGCCTACGAATATAACTATTCCAATTGCTGAAATTATAAAGCTTAGCATATTATTCATTATAAATATGTTTACAATTCCTGCTATTATTAGTCCAATTAGTGCCATAAAAAGGATATTACCTATCTTCGATAAATCACATTTTGTTACTTTTCCATAAGCCGCTGCACATATAAACATCCCTGCTGTTATGAAGAATGTAGTGTAAATGGAAGATATTTCATATAATAAAAATATCGTTGATAATGTTATTCCGTTTACAATAGCATACATAATAAATGATACTCTGCAAGCATTTGCACCCATATTATTAATGTTCCAACTAAGTATTATTACCACTGCCAATTCTGCAATTGCCCATATTGGCCAAGATCTAATTGTAAATACCAATACTTCTGGGATGCTCACTACCATCAATGACGTAAGACCTGTTATTGCCAAACCCAATGTCATCATTAAAAATACTCTCTCCATTATTTTTGAAAAATCGATAGTGTTACTTCTTTCTTGAATTACTGGATTTTCATCACCTATCATATAAATCACCTCTTGATTAAAATTTTACCATACTTTGGATAAAAAATCAATTTTACCATCCTGCTATGTCTAGTTCTTTTTCAAATTTTGAATCTATTTTTCGGTTATACACCTTTTCGTATATACAGACTTTTTCGCTATAATCTTTCTCACACATTTCTTTTTTTCTTTCGTGCATTTCTTTTTGTATATCTGGATAAATTGGAGGTAAAACATGTAGTTTGTATTTTATTTTCTTAAATCCATCGGGTCCAATCTCATTTGTTTCATTCATTTCTATGAAGCATGGTACTATTGGCACGTTAAATTTACACGCATAATGGTATGCCCCAATTCGTGGTGTTCTAGGCCTTTTATAATTAAACCACATTTCTTGTTCTGGGTATATTAGCACATAGCCATTTCTGTCAAAAATATGCTTTAATGTTGGCTCAAAATTCTTTGATAAATATTCTGTATTCATAGAAAGCGGAATTGTATAACAATTTTTTAGCAAAAATCCAATTGTACCTGGCATTTTCATATTAGTTTCTTGCACAACTATATATAAATCTTTTTCTTTATTTATCTTACACATTAAATACCTTATTATTGTATTATCTATTTTACTAAAATGATTACATGTTATTATCGCTCCACTAGGCAAGTTCTGTATATTTTCAACACCTATTATTTCTGTATCTTTATTAACATCCAACGTAATTTTCTCAGCCATTTTTCTCGCTATATTTGCTTTTATTCTATTTACGGGTCTTCTTCTCAAAGTATCAAAATGCACAATTATTTTCTGGCGTTCAGCTTCCGTTAATTGTGGATCTCCAACTTCTGCTTTTTCGTTGTATTTACCATTCTCTATATTTTTACTTATATTTTCAACAACAGCAAGTCTATCAACAGCTTTGGTCATATTTTCCCCCTATTTAATATTTTACACTCTAACTGTATCAAAATAATTTTCACCAAGTACACTATTAAAAGTATTCTCTGAGTTAATTATCCTTTCACTATGCTCAACCAATTTCTCACCGGCCAAATTATCATTAATCATTTGTTCTTTTGTATAACTCTCTTTCATCTTTAACATATCATTATAGAATGAGCTTTTTTGCGCATATTCCCAGAAAAACTTTTCATACTGAACTCCATCGTAGTGCCAAGGCTTTTGGAACATATTATAATGTATTAAGTGTAAATCTTCATCAGAAAAACTATTATCTTCTACAGGCATCCTGTCCCAACCTTTATGAATATATTTTACCTTCCCTTTGCACAAATAATTTAAGTAATCTTGATCTGGTGCTATTGTATCAAAATTATATGTACTCAATAGATGAACAAATTTATCTTCAATTTTTTCTTCTCTAAATTTCTCTAAATTCATAACCAATATACCCGAATTAAAGTACTTGTTTGGTTCTAGTCCAAGTGCAACTTCTGAATACTTTTTAAAGCTTTCATTGCCATTTACAACATCATCTGTTATTGCACCAACCAAATTATCTCCCAAGTCTTCAAAATATAGTTTGGCAATATCATCTATTACAACAATATCCGCATCAAGATATAGTGCTTTTTCATAGTCTGGGAAAAGCGATGGTATAAATATTCTATAATATATAGAGTTCGAATAATAATCTCTGAGTCTTAATGATAGGTCTTCAGATATTTCCTTTATTTTGTCATTTACATCTGCAAATTCAATTTTAAAATTATCCGTTTCCATTCTTTTAAGTGTATCAACATTTTCATTGCTTAGTCCAGAATTTAATATTATTGTTTTGTAATTATAGTTAGTAGACGAATTGTCTATTAAAGAATGTAGTGCAACCGTTAAAAACGGAACATAGTTATCATCTGTTGAAAAGAATATTGGTATTTCTCTATTATTTTTCATATTACTAATTCTCTCCTTTTACTTTTAAATATTCATCAAGTACGTCATCAAAATCGTTTATTTTATATATTTCATGTATTTCATTCACATTCCAAGGCTTTATATTAAGTGTATGAAACCATGGCCAAAATTTTATTGTCATACTAAAATGTCTTATTACCGTATCATCACTTCTTTGTTTTTGTTCATTGTATTTTCGTGGCAAATAATATTTTGCCTTACACACTTCATTTAAAGCTGTTTGATCAGGGAGTAGCATCTTCTTTTCCATACACATTTTTCTACAATTGTTAAGCGAATTGTTTTCTCTCATCTTTTTTAAATTCATCAATAGTACACCTGAGTTTATGTATTTTCTATCAATGAACCACATTCCAAAATAATCCTTTGCTGCTGCAAATTCATAATTGTCAATATTAGTATCATATAATTCTTTTATATCTTTATAGCATACAATGTCGGTATCCAAGTACAAAATTTTATCTGGTAATTCTTCGATTTTATCAGCAAATAATCTTAAGAAAATATATGGTGTATAATGAGTAGTCATATTTACTGTGTTCATCATTTCTTCTCTAAACATTTCTGTTATATCTACCAACACTACGTTACTTTCAGGATTTTTCTTTTTAACAATTTCATCTAATTTGTTAATTTGTATTTGGTCAATCGGTACATATCTTTCATCAACATCTCTCAAGTCTGCTGTAACAACATACATGTTTACTGGTTCTTGCAAATACTTTATCATTGATATTGTAGATATCAACAAACCATCATACATCTTGTTATTTCCGCAAAGCATTACATTAATCATAGACTTTATCAACCACCTTACTATATTTTATTACCTCAACATTACTATTTTTTGCCCTTTCACACATTTGACCATACACCTTATTTCTCAAGTCTTCCTTTTTTTGAGCAACATTTAATTTATCATCTGCAAAAAATGGGCCATCGATGTAACCAACTATACGTGGACGTTTTCTGCCTTTCCATTTTTGATATGTTATTGTCATAGAAAATGTTGGTACATTCATTTCTACTGGATATTTAAATGACGTAGCTTTGTAATTTCTTATTTTTGTATAATACTGCCACACATGTGCTTCTGGGTATATCGCAACCACGTTCTTATTAATTATCTTTTGCTTTATTGTTTTCATGAAATTTCTACTGCTCTCTAAATCACCTGGTACTGGTATCGCTCCCAACATTTTAGTCACATCTCCTAAGACAGGTAATGAAACATTATCCGGATTTGCAATTATAAAGCTTTTCTTTGGAAATGTTGAAAGTGATGGTAAAAGCACATCAGCAACCGTCTGAGTATGATTGATATATATGAAATATCCTTGATCTCTGTATTTTTTTAATATATCTCTACCTTTTAGTTTGTATCTAAACTTTACTTTCACGTACAAGTAAGCAATCGGTGTTGCAACCAATCTGTATAGCACAAACGCAGCTACATTCCAAAAAATATTTTTAGGTGCATAATTATATCTTCCAGTAATCTTTTTTGCTTTAACATCACTACCAGCAAAATCATCATTTAGTTCATCAGTATAAAAAATCTCTTTTTGAGGTTTCATAAATCACCCTACCACATTTGTAATCTTTAGAATATTATTACCTAATATAAGTGACACTAATTCTCTTGCTTTTTCTGTTGCATTCTTAACACTTAGACCTTGCTCTTCATAAGCACTTTCAATAAAAGATGTTAATTTTTCTAAGAAATTATTAACTCTTTCTTTTATCTTTTTGTTCCACAATGATTGAGCAATAAAGTCATATAGAATTCTATAAGTATCATTTTCTTCATCATAAATATTTTTAAAATATAACTTTATCTCTTTAACTTTATCTTTACTATTTTTTGTCTTTTCATTAAGTTTTTCCAAAAACGCCTTGCTGAAATCATCTAAAACATTTTCCATTAAACATTCTTTAGTTCTGTAATGATATGTTAATTGTCCAACTACTGTTCCCGCTTTTTGAGCTATATCTCTCATTGATATTAACGAATAACCCTTGCTTGCAAGTAGCTCATATGTGGCTTGTTTTATCTTGTCTTTCGTGCTTTGCATACGCGACAAACGAAACATATTTATTCCTCCTATATCACATTAGTACAAGCGTCCTAATTATAGTATATCTGTTGATTTTTGTCAAATTCTGACCGATTACTCATTCATATTTTAAACATAAACGCCCCTATTTTCTTGAAAAATTCGTGAAAATATTGTACAAAATTAATTTTATTGCTAAAATTAATTCATAAAGGAGGAATAATTTATGGAAAAATTCTTAAAAAAAGGAAGTTTTGTTTCAATTTTAACATCTCTAGTTATACTAGCAGTTGGTGTCTTAATGATTTGTAACCCTGATGTTGTTACAAGTATTGTCGGCTATGTTATTGGCGGTGTGTTTGTAGTTCTTGGAGTTTACAAGGTTATAAATTATTTCGTTTCAAAAGGCAAATATGATTTTTATAATTACGATTTAGTATATGGTATTTTAGCAATAGTTTTAGGAATAATAGTAATGCTTTGCATGAATAGCATTACATCTTTGTTAAGAATAATGATTGGTATTTGGATTTTATATAGTGGTCTACTAAGACTTACATTCTCGTTTAAATTGAAAAAATTCTATGTAGACTCTTGGGTATTCTCATTAGTTGCTTCAATCCTTATGATTGTTGCAGGATTATTTGTAACACTTTATCAAGGTACAATTTTAGTAGCACTTGGTTTTGTTATGGTATTCTGTTCAATCATGGACATTATTGAAGAAATAATATTTATGAAAAATGTAGACAAATTATTAAAAGACTAGGCTAAATGCGAGTTGACAAATTCAACTCGCATTATTTTTTTGCCTTCGCATTACTCATCGTAACGCATATCGAAAAAACGCATATTATGTAATGTGGAGGTGAAAACTGTGTACTGGTTTGAAAATCTAAGTCCAGTAATTCAAGCTTTGCTTGCAACCACATTTACATGGTTTGTAACTATGCTTGGTGCATTAGTAGTATGTTTTTTCAAAGAACCAAACAAAAAAATACTTGATACCATTCTAGGGTTTAGTGCTGGTGTAATGATTGCTGCCGCATTCTGGTCTCTTCTTATTCCATCCTTAGAATTATCTCAAGAACTTGGCTACATAGAATGGCTAATTCCGAGTATTGGTTTTGCAGTTGGCGGTTTATTTGTTTTATTATCAGACAAATTTCTTGATAAGGTTTTAAAGCATAGAAAAGATATTATAAGTGCTTCTTCTCTAAAAAGAAGTATCTTATTAGTCGGAGCTATTACAATTCATAATATACCTGAAGGAATGGCTATCGGTGTGGCTTTTGGTGGAATCGCAAGTGGAATTCCTGGCGTAACACTAATTGGTGCTATTATGCTAGCTTTAGGTATAGGAATTCAAAACTTTCCAGAAGGTGCTGCTGTCTCACTTCCTCTTAGAACAGAGGGCTTTTCGAGACTAAAAAGCTTCCTTATAGGGCAGGCATCTGCATTAGTAGAACCAATTTCTGCTGTAATTGGTGTAATTCTTGTTTTAGCAATCAGAAACGTCTTACCATTCCTACTTGCCTTTGCAGCAGGTGCAATGATTATAGTCGTAGCAAGAGAACTACTTCCAGAATCAATTAAGGATAATAAGAATTTAGCCACTCTTGGTTTAATCTGTGGTTTTCTATTGATGATGATATTAGATGTAGCTCTTGGATAATTTATCTAACATGGCTATATGGTGGTGAATTTCATACATTCTCCACTATATAGCGAGATTTTTAAGATGAAAACGGAAATTCAAATTAAAATTCTCGCCTACAAAAAATATTTTTCAAAAATATTGACAAGTACATACAAATTATGCTATTATAAATGTTGTTCGGTTATGGGTCCGTAGCTCAGTTGGATAGAGCAACGCCCTTCTAAGGCGTGGGTCGTGCGTTCGAATCGCTCCGGGCTCACCAAACCAATAAAAAGAGTTCCTTTTGGAACTCTTTTTTAATTACTTTCATTTGAAATTATTAATTACCTAAATCTCCTATTGTACCTATATACGTTATATGCAGTCTTTTTTCTGCGCTTTGATTTATTCCAAACTCTAACCACAAATAGCAATGTAGCCAGAATTCCAAATATAATCAAAGTTTTTCCAATCACTTTAAATATTCCAAGTATAACGTCTGCCTTTTTTTCTACATCATTACTTGCTATTAAGTTTATTGTATAATCTTTGTCATAAATGTGATATGTCGCTTTTCCAAGCACTTCTCCCTTCGATACCGGTGCTGTGATGTTTTCGTCGATTTCAATTATAGGTTCAAACTTCTCATACAAGTCATCTCTATCAATTGTTGTTGTTAATCCTTTTTCTGTAACAAGTTCTACTGTATTCTTGTCTTTTATTGCGTCTTTCACTTCTACAGATTTTATTATTGTGTTCTCTTCCACTATTGTGTTTGAAACCACTTGTTCAAATCCGTATTCAAATAAAGCTTTAGCATCAGTGTAGCGATAACTAACACCTGTCTCATCTTGACCTGCACCAAGAATAACACATATTAACGATGTGTTATCTTTTTCAGCACTTGCTACCAAGCAGTTTTTAGCTGGTGTTGTAAATCCTGTTTTTATGCCAGTTGCATATTGATAGTAATAATTTTTCTTACCAGAACTAGAATTTGGCACAATCAATTGGTTTGAATTCAAAAAATATCTGTCATCAGTACTATATTTGTTACTTGCGGGTAATCTAAATCGGATTGTACTTACTAATTCTCTAAACTCCGGAAAATTATCCATTGCATACTTTGCAAATATTGCTAAATCATATGCACATGAATAATGATTTTCATCATGCAAACCATTAGCATTTACAAAATGAGTATTCTGGGCTCCCAACTCTTTAGCTCTTGTATTCATCATTGTTGCGAAACTATCAAGTGACCCACCTATGTGTTCAGCTAAAACATTTGCAGCATCATTTCCAGAGCATATAAGCAAACACTTTAATAAATTTTCAACTGAGATTTCTTCGTCAACCTGGATATTGGCTATACTTCCTCCTATTGGAACGCTCATTATGGCTTTGTAGCTTGCCTTTACCGTTTCATCCATCTTGCAATTTTCAAGTGTTAATATAGCTGTAAGTATCTTAGTTGTACTTGCTGGATAGGCCTTATCATAGGCATTCTTTTCATATAATATTCTTCCTGTATCTGCATCTATTAAAATTGCCTCGGGACTATTAACCGTAACGGCAAATATATTTGTTGGTATCAACAAAATTATTAATGTTAGTAGTATGTATATATATTTTCTCATCACTTACCTCCATGCAACTATTGTATACAAAAGCCAAACAAAAAACAACACATTTTGTATATTGGACGACAAATTATTTTAAAATGTGCCAGCTTCGCAAATAATTCGTATCCAAAATTAATTTATTAACTATACATTTCAATTTCAATGATATATAATAATAGCAGTGATTGGAGGTATTTATGAATGATAAAGTAAAGTACATTTTTGTACTAGGGGTCTTTATCATCTTAAGTATTATTGGATTTTTTTTACTACCACAAGATGAAATTATTATTCAGTCATCTAGTGATCGACAAATTGAAACTGAATATATTTTTGTACATATTGAGGGATGTGTGCAAAATCCCGGATTATTCAAAATAGAAAAAGGAACAAGACTTTACGAACTTATTGATATTGCTGGTGGAGAAACAGAAGATGCAGATTTGTCAAAAATAAATCTTGCAAGTATTTTGGTTGATACTCAAAAAATCTATGTACCAGCCATTACAATATATTCAGAAAATGATGAAAACAGCACGGATTATTCGCACAACAAACTCGTAAACATTAACACTGCAACTTCTTCCGAACTTCAGACATTAAACGGTATTGGACCAAGTATGGCAGAAAGAATTATAAAATATCGTGAGCAAAATGGTGGTTTCACACAAATTGATGACATTATGAAAGTAGAAGGTATTGGCGAAAGTAAATTTAATAAAATAAAAGAAAATATTACAATTTAGGAGGGTTGGTTTATATGAATATTGGAGAAATTATTAAGACAAAGAGAGACGAAAAGGAACTTTCTACCGAACAAATTGAATATTTTATAAAAGAATATTCTTACGGAAACATTCCGGATTACCAAGCTGCAAGCCTGCTAATGGCAATCTATTTAAATGGTATGTCTGAACGAGAAATTTTAGATTTAACGATTGCCATGTCGAGATCAGGAGAAATTTTAGATTTGTCCGAGATTCCTGGAATAAAAGTAGATAAACACAGTACCGGCGGAATTGGCGACAAAGTTACAATGATAGTAATGCCACTCGTTGCTAGCTGTGGTGTTCCTGTAATAAAAATGTCTGGACGTGGTTTGGGCTACACTCAAGGCACTGCCGATAAATTAGAAGCAATTCCAAATTTTAAAATAAATCTTGATTTAGATGAAATGATACGAAATGTAAAACGTATTGGAATTGCACTCGCTACTCAATCTGAAAACATTGCACTGGCAGATAAAAAATTATATGCTCTTCGTGATGTGACTGGTACCGTTGAAAGCATTCCTCTAATTGCTTCAAGCGTTATGAGTAAAAAAATTGCTGCTGGTGCTGACAAGATATTACTTGAAGTTACATGTGGCAGTGGGGCATTTATGGAAAACGAATTGCGTGCTAGAAAGTTGGCCGAAACCATGGTTAGAATAGGAAATATGGCAGGCAAAGAAACTATTGGTGTACTTACAAATATGAACGAACCTCTGGGTAGATTTTGTGGTAATGCTCTTGAAACAATGGAAGCAATCGAGACATTAAAAGGAAACGGTGAGGCTGATGTAGTTGAAGTTTGCTGTGTTCTTGGTGCATATATGCTAAAAATGGCTGGTGTTGGAAACGGTATTGTAGAAAACACAAAACTTATACAAAGTAAAATAGACTCTGGTGAGGGCTTAGAAAAATTCAGAGAGCTAGTTCAAAGACAATGGGGAGATACAAGAGTAATTGATAATCCAGAGATGCTCATGACAGCTAAGTACAAAATTCCTGTTCTTATAGATGAGGATGGATTTGTTGAAAAAATAGAATCTAAAAATATAGGACAAGCAGTTGTAAACCTTGGTGGTGGCAGATTAAAGAAAGATGATAACGTTGATTACTCAGTAGGAATTGAAGTATTAAAAAAGATTGGCGACAATGTTAAAATAGGTGATATTTTAATGTATATATACGCAAATGATGAGCAAAAAGCTAAGGAGCAAGTTGAATTTCTAAGAAAATCTTATACTATTTCAAAAATACCTGTAGACAAAATCAAAGTAATATTAGACGTGGTAGAAAACGCTTAAAAATTTAAAGGTGAACGAATTTCCGGCAGCCACTTTTCCGTTCTTTTCATATAATGAACGAAAAAGCAGCTGCCGGAAAACTGTTCACCTTTTATTCTTCTGTATACTTAAGGTATTCAGCTCCAGGGAAACACACGATTTCCTCTTTATTCCCTTTTTTCCTCAGGGCTTCTGTGTCACCACTTTCATTGATGTTGCACACACCTTCCGGTGCACTTTCAAGCACAACTTTCTTGGCATTGTAGAGTAAGCTCTCAAGCTCTTTTTTTACATCTCTTGCACCAGTATTATGAGCAATCACTCTATCAGCAATAGTATCAAGTACTGCGTCACTAACGCTGAGTGTGAAGCCCATATTCTTGAACAGAGAACTCTGATTCAAGAGCTCATCATAAATAATGTCAAGCAGCGTACTCTTGTCAAGTCGCTTTAAGATAGTTGGCGTAGGCATTCTCCCCACGAACTCTTCAATAAAGCCATACTCAACGAAGTCACACGGTTCAACATTGGCAAGGAAATCAATAGGTGTATCATCCATTAATGTGAAACCTATCTCCCGTTTATGTATTCTTGCCTCAACCACTTCTTCCAATCCCACAAAAGCGCCACAAAGAATTATTGTAAGCCTTGCGGTATCAAATGGGAGGTCATGACTGTGCGGATTTAGACTGTTTCTGTCATGGATCCATACAGTAGAGGGTTCAAGTATCTTGAGAAGTTCTTGCTGCACAGCAAGGCCATTGATATCATGCTTTTCGCCAAGGCTACGTCTCTTTTTATCAATCTCATCGATGATAATCACACCCTTTTGAGCCTTTTCGATATCATAACCTGCCGCTGCATAAAGTCGCTCAACGACATCTTCAACTTTTCCGCCCACATAACCAGCAGATGTAATGGCTTCAGCTGTGGAACGTGCATAAGGTATTTTCATTGCCTTAAGAACATTCTCTGCAATATAGGTTTTACCTACACCTGTTGAACCAATCAACAAAATGTGCTCGTGACTAGGAGCTTCAAAGCCTCCATCATCAAGCATATTGCACATCTGATTATGGTACAACGTGTACACCATCTTCGTCACAGCCTCATCCTGCCCATGAACCTTCTTTTTGACACTCTCAACAAAAGCGTCCATAGGAAAGTTGAGACAAGGATACTCCTTAAAACCTTCCACAATGTCTCCATTTTCGTTATATTCAATGGTATACGTCGTGCTAGGCTCATGCTTCTTATTGCTTACCTTGTCAGCAGAATTTTGTGCGGCAGACAATATCATCTCCTCTTTCTGATCATAAATGTCTGCATTTTCATAGTAAAGGCGGTACACACACTCGGTGCAAATACATCCTCTACGATTGCCGATTTTCATGTACTGTGCCACAAATGCATCTTGCAATGTGGGAATAGGATACACCAGATTATCGCAAATTAGACACCGAACCCTGCGTTCCGTCATAAATAATCCCTCCTTTAAATTATTAATTGGAGTATGCACTTCCATATTTCTAAATGCATTTTACAACGAATTTGTAGAAAAATCAAGATAAACAGAAATGTTCTTTGATTATGTTGATTTGAATGTTGCCATTCTTAAATTTATATAAATTTTATATTTAATTGTATTATTAAGTCAAGAAGGAGATGAGCTTTCGCTCATCCCCTTCTTTCACTTAATTACTCCAGTTAGACTTATTCAAGTCATACCATTTTTGTACCAAAGCTTCAACTTTGGCACCACCATTAGAATACCATGCGTCCCTCAGGTCTTTCATCAGCATCTCAGAAGTATACTCCTTACCAGAGGTAATCGCCTTAATATACAGAGAGTCATAAGTGATATTCCACTCTGCAAGTAAGGTGGTAAATTCCTCTACTTCCGGAGTACGAGGCATATCAACACGATATGCACAATTGATAAGAGTGTTATATGCTTCTACGGCCAAACTAGCCACTTTCTGTGAGACATAGTCCGATTGTGCTTTTTGAATAACATTCTTATCAGCAGACTCTTCCTGCGCAACAATGGCAAACAATTGAGAATATCTCAACTGTTGAGCCAACGCATCATCATCTACAGCAACTCGCTTCCCATCAACAACGTTGTAATGGATTCCCTCAAACCCATTGTATAGAGGAGCAAATCCACCACCAATCATCCAGTCGATGAATTTCATCACACCGACAGGATTTTTGCACTGCTTATTAATAGCCACATACAGATTTGGTTCAGAGCCACGAGCATAGCAGTTCAAACCAAATTCGGTTTTGATCGGAGGAACAGGCACAATGTCTGCTTCAATATTGTTTGAAAGCAAAGCATAATTCAACGTTCCACTCCACTGATCCATCAGAATCCCTGCAGAGCCATTAATCCAAAGTCGCTTTTGAAGAATATAGTCGGTATCGGTAGGAAAATCGCGCATTACCAATCCTTCATCATACGCAGTCTTGAGAAAATCGATTGCAGCTTGGTACCGAGAAGTAAGTGGACCAAACTCAACCTTACCATTCTCATCAACATACCAAGAGGAAGGACTTGCCTGATACAGCCCAAACCACGATGCCAACTGCCAATCGTTCAACACAATCGGAACAGTATTTTCTCCACCAAGGTTTGCTTGCTTAAATTTCCGTGCAACTTCCAGAAGTTCATCTGTAGAAGTGGGCATTGCAAGCGAAAGTTCATCAAGCCAGTCTTGCCTAATCCACAATGCACTACTCAAAGTGGTCCCTCTCAAACTCGTAAAAACATACGTCTTTCCATTAAATTTCGTATATTTCACGAGTTCCGGATGTTCATTGAGATACTCTTTGTATTCAATGCTATACTTGTCAATCAATTCATCCAACGGCTGAATCAACTCTTCGTTTGCAAGAAACGAAAAAAAGTTAGCATCATATTCAATGAGTACATCAGGAGCCTCACCCAGTGCTACCAGGTTGTTCAACGAATTTTTAAATCCATTCCGCGGAATTGCAACCCATTGCAAATCCAATCCCGTCTCTTCACGCATCCACTTAGTCCAGCGATTTTCTTCCATCGTGCCTTCTTCCACAGAGACCTTACCCTTATCCATTACGGCAATGGTAATAGTCTCATTGTTTTCGGCTTGCACCACCCCAACAACGGAAAACAGCAAGGTAATGAGTACCATGAACACCGCACACAACTTCTTCATTTCTTTTTCCTCCTCATTCTTTGTTGATATTCAAAATACTACCTTTTATGTAGTATTTTTGAAGTGGTATAGAAATGCACACCATTGGTAGCATGCATACAACTATTCCTGCACACTTTATGCTACTCCCAGCAATTGTTTGTTGCATCTGAGCGTCTTTCTGGCTCAACGTTAAGAAACTCTCCGAAACAGTTTCAATCATCTGTTGAACTCGTAAGACTATAGGCATCATGTCGCTCTTATGAATAAACAACATTACAGTATAGTATTCATTCCACCATGATACCATATAAAATAGTGCAACCGATATAATTGCCGGCATAGATAGGAAAAGATACACTTCAAAAAGAATTCTAGCATCTCCCGCGCCATCAATCTTAGCTGCCTCTTCTAAACTTTTCGGAACAGCTTCGAACGATGTCTTTAATATAAATATGTTAAATATGCTTGCTAGATTTGAAAGCCAAACGCTAAAATATGTGTTAACTAATCCAAGTTGTTTCATTAACACAAATCTGGGAATAATACCTGACTTAAAAAACATGGTAAAAAGAATGAAGCCAAGTACAATTTTTCTCCCCTTAAGATTTGCTTTACTTAGTGGATATGCACAAATGACACTAAAGATTACACTGAACAGTGTTCCAACAAGCATAATAATCATAGAATTCTTTATAGCCACAACTACCTGATTGCTCCTAAACAAACTCTTATAGGAAGCAATGGTAGCATTTACCGGATAAAACAATACTTTTCCAGACTCCACGGCTTGTTTGGAACTCAAGGAAACACTAAGCACATAAGCAATCGGTAGTACACAAACAAGCAGTGTCACAGCCCAAAACACAACAATGAACTTGTTGAATCCTTTATCCGAACGTTTACTCCGCTGCTTCATACTCCGTTTTCTCCTTTCGAAATACGTTTAATGACAATATTGCCTACTGCCAACATTACTAAACCAATAACTCCTTTAAAAAGTCCTATTGCTGTAGAATAGCTATACTGTATATTTTGTGCAAGTCCAATCTTATATTCATATGTGCTAATTACCTCAGCAATAGAAAGCACCATGTTATTTTGAAGTGCATATGCTTGTTCAAAGCCAACAGAGGCAATTTTTCCAAGCTTCAAAATAAACATAGAAGCAATAAGCGGAGTTATTTGTGGCAATGTAATATAAATTATTTGTTTTAACTTATTGGCTCCATCAAGCTTTGCAGACTCATACAGCTCTGGATTTATGCTTGTAATAGCGGACATATAAATAATGGTTCCCCATCCAGCATTTTTCCAGATTTCTGTAAAAATATATACCAACAGCCAAAGGCCTTCATTGCCCATTATATAAATTGTATTTTGAGGTGCAATGCCTAACAAATTAGAGACCTTAGCTGGTAACCCAATTGTTGGTGACAAAAACAAGTTAACAATGCCACCCATCACACTCCAAGTAATAAAATATGGTACATAAATTATAGTTTGAATCATACGTTTCATTTTATTATTCTTCACTTCATTAATCATAAGAGACATAATGATTGGAAATGGAAATGAGAAACACAAATTCATAATAGATATTAATAGTGTATTTTTAAAAACCTGGATAAATTCTTTGCTTTTCATTAGTTTTTCAAAGTATTTAAAACCAACCCACGGACTGTTAAAGATACCCTTTGCAAGTTTGAATTCTTTGAATGCAATGATAGAACCATACATTGGGTAGTATTTGAAAACAAGATAATACACAATTACTGGCAAGAGCATCAAGTACAAATGCTTGTTAGTCCAAATGTACCGCAAAGCCTTTTCACTACGCTTCATTTTTCTTCCTCCTTATCATTACTTTAATTGTAGTAATAGAAAAACAGATTCAATTTCCTCAATATAATATCACAAATCTTTGCACAAGTCTACATAAATTTAGAATTTTCGTTAACTTGCATCGTTAAATGTTGTATTTATCATACATGCCTGAATAACCCTTACAATATAAAGAAAAATGTTTATAAATTATGTTGACTTCTTTTGATATTTGTGGTATATTATGTATGCTCAAATAACGTAAATAATTGAAAAGGAGGTTAAACTTAAGCTTCTGCAACTAACTCAAACCGACCAAAAATAAGGAGGATAACGTAATGATCACTATTCTGCAAATCGGTATTGTCTTGGCATTGATCTGTTTCATTTACGGTAAGTACACTAACAGTAATTTCTATAAGCGTCGCTTTCTTAATGCTGTTCGGTGCGAAATGTTGCCTGACATCATCAGTGCAAACAAGGGTGTAATTCAGACCTTCAAATTCCTGTCTATCTGGGCCGCAAATGCCAAAAATTACCCTGAAATCATGAATGACAGGGAGCTTAGAAAAATGGTTCTGTATTTCGAGAAGGAGAAAAGTGTGTACACCTCTCTCGAAAGGGCAAATGAAAAGCCGATGTATGCTGGACGTTTTGATTATCTCTATGGTAATCTCAAAAGTGCCACATGGGACATCGGAAGGACGTTAGTCTGCATTCCTCACGAATGCCCCAAGTGTATTGATGAAAATTTCAATACAGCTTCGTACTTCTATAACAACAACGTGTGCCCTTATGTAAGAAAAGTCAACGCCCTCGTTCCTAAGTATAACGAAGTTCGTACTGCTCAAGGTATGGAAAATGTCGTTTTGTCTGGAACCCTCAAAGAAATCGAAATACCCTAAAGCCCCAATTGGGGCTTTTTTTATATCATTCTCTACATACATCTAAAATTGTATTTTATATACATAATTTCAAATTTTATGTTGACTTTTTCTTTTGAATGTGGTATATTATGTATGCTTGAATAGCAAATAATGAAGAAGGAGGTTTGTAGTAACTACTACTCTACCAGTAAATAAAAGGAGGACATGCATATGTATCCTGGTCTCGCTAGCGCTATTGAAAACAAGCTGAGTGGCGATGAATGGAGCTTGGTATCCTATCACATTAACAAGGCTGACAGCCTTGGTGATGAAGCCAATTCCAGCTCGGTATCGAAAGAAGAAGCCTCTCGCTTGGAAGCCCGTGCACGTGAATGCATCCAAGATGCTGTGGCTATTGCCAGGTCGAATGGCGAGTACAATGCTGCGGACAAGATTGCGTATTACCTGCGGTTCTATTAATGAAGAGGCCCCGACTAATGTCGGGGCCCTTTTTATTTGAATTCCAGTTAAATTTACTATTATAATTTGTTATATTCTTCATCTTGCACAGGTTCACACCACTCTGTTTTTGTATTATCACCAGGAACCTCAATAGCTATATGGCTAAACCAACAATTCTTCTTAGATCCATGCCAGTGTTTAACATTTGCTGGTATTGTAATTACCTTTCCTGGTTTCAATTTCACAGTCTCTTTTCCTTCCTCTTGATACCATCCTTCCCCTGCTGTACATACTAAAATCTGACCTCCACCTTTCGTAGCATGATGTATGTGCCAATTATTTCTGCATCTTGGTTCTCCCTCGCCAAATACATTACTCTTGTAAAATTCTTCTTTATTCATCTTTATACACTTCCTTTATATGGTGTTTCGTGCGATTATAAAGAAAGAATAACCAGTAAATAATTTTACTGGTTATCTTTTTCAATCCTTTTCTTGGCATATGAACACGTTGCTTGCAAATCCTTATTATTCTTCTTTGCATTTTCCACAACACACTCTATTAATTTTTTTGCTATTCCTTGACCCTGATATGAAGTATCAACCTCTGTATGCACTATATTCCAAATGTTTTCATGCACTTCAAAACAACATTCGCCAATTTGTTTTTCTCCATCATATGCTATAGCTCTATTATCATCAAAAACTATTGTTATCATATTACCTCCCACTAATTATCTGTTTGGAATTTTAAACTTACTCATATCGTTTTTTTCAATCTCCAACAATTTGATTTTATTCTTCATTCCTCCACCATATCCAGTAAGATTGCCATTTGCTCCAACAACCCTATGACACGGTATAATTATACAATTTTTCGCCACTACCTAAAGTCTCGATGTATTTAGCACCAAATCTTTCATAATAGTTATCTAAGTTAGTTTTCAAATATAACCTTTCTATTCCTCTTTTTTTCGCCTCTTGCAGAATTGCATCATTTAAAATCTTTGAACAGCCTATTTTCCTATATTCTTCTTTAACAAACATAGTTGCATACCACGGAGTTAAATCAGGTTTCTCATCACAATCATTTGGAAATATTGATACAAATCCTACTAATTCCTGTCTGAAAACAAGTAATAATTTGCAATAATCTTTTTCATTTAGTTTTCTTTTTATATTATCGATTTTGTTTTTTATTTTAGTTTCAAACTCTTCATCTGTTAATCCACACTTTCCCCACTCCTGTTGTGTAAGTGTAGCAATCTCTTCTATATATTCCTGATGTTCTTTTGCATTACAAATCTCAAAACCTTCGTACAAAAACTTAATTATATTTTCAATATCTTTTTGGTCTTTAGGCAAATTCCTTTTCTTTTTATCTTTCAGAATTATTCCTAGTTTTTGAACCGGATAACCATCAACTATATCATATTCAAACTTATATTTAGAATCATTTTTATCATTGACCACGATTTCAACATCATCACACAACTTGTAAAAACCATACTCATTTCTATTATTTTCATCAAGATGATATTTATTCTTCAGCACATTCTCAAACAATTCTTGAGAAACACATAAATCAATATCTCCAACCTTTTCTCTAAGGCCATATAAAAGAAGACATCCACTTGACAATATGTAATACTCGCCAACAGGCAAATTTAAAGAATTTAGTTTTTCAATAAATGCTTGTTTATCCATAACATCCTCCTTTTCAATTATCCTAGTGCTACATCCAAAATCATCATTATTACAAAACCAGCAGCAACTCCCAGTGTAGCTACGTCCGAATAATTTCCAGCTTGTGACTCTGGAACCAGTTCCTCAATCACTACATATATCATTGCTCCAGCAGCAAATGATAGCAAGTATGGAAGTATTGGAACCACAAGACTTGTAAGCAATATTGTTATAATTGCACCTATCGGCTCTACAATTCCAGAAAGGGTACCACACAAGAAAGCTTTTACTTTTGACATTCCCTCACTTTTTAATGGCATTGATATTATTGCACCTTCCGGAAAATTTTGAATAGCAATGCCTATAGCAAGAGCAAATGCTCCCGCCATTGTTATTCCTGCATCTCCTATAATGGCTCCAGCAAATGTAACACCTACAGCCATTCCTTCCGGTATATTATGAAGTGTAACCGCAAGCACCATCATTGTTGTCTTCTTTAGTTTTGCTTTTAATCCTTCTGGCTCACTCTGATTTGTATGTAAATGAGGTATTATTTTATCAAGCATCAATAGAAATAACACACCTATTAAGAAGCCAACGGCAGCAGGTAGCCACGAAATCATCCCTTGATTTTTTGCCATTTCTATTGACGGAATAAGTAAAGACCATACCGAAGCCGCAATCATAACACCGGAAGCAAATCCCAATAGTACTTTTTCTAATTTAGAATTCATTTTATTTCGCATTAAAAATACCATTGCAGAACCAAGCATAGTTCCCAAAAACGGTATTGCAAGACCAATCACTAAATTCATTTTTCTCTCCCCTTTTTCAAGAATATTATACACTTAAAATCAATGATTCGGCAATATTATATTATTTTTCTTCTTCATACCAACTTTTGGCACGCGTTATTAAGTCAGTAACATAGACACTTTTAACCGTTTTATATTCTTTTCTTTCTCTAATTCCATCATCTATAATCTTCTTTTTGAAATTTGAATAGTTCTGTGCTTCCACTTTATTATTCAACAAATATTCCTTAAGAATAATGAATTCTGCATATCTTTCTGTGTTCGAAATGACTAAATGTATATGAACATCACCCGAACCCGTTTCAGTACTTTTTGAGGAAAAGAATTGGTATACTTCAGTTTTAGATTTTGCACTAGAATAAAAACCTCTATTTTCTAGAATTTTCGAAATCTCTTCAAACTGTTTTTCATCTTTAGCACCAATAAGAACATCAATTATGTTTTTCCCACAAATGTCCGGAATGGCTGTAGAACCAACATGAGTGATAGGAATAGATATATCTAAATATTCTCTTAAACTTTTCTCAATCTCATTATACAATTTCTTATTCTCTAAAAAATCTTGCTTAATTAAAGTTACCACAAACTCACCTCTTATGCTTTATATTTCAACACAGTTGTGTAATAATGTCAATGTGTTTTACATTTAAGATACCCTAATTCTTCTTTTTTGTAGGTATCCTTACTTCTTATAATACTTTTCGTCCATTATTCTCTTTTTGTATTTAGTTGAATCTGTGTACATTTTTAAATTATATCCACCTAGTTCGTAATTACACCATTCTCCTTTCATCGAGTATGATGCTATACTTCGACACTATTTTTTCTTTCCAACAACTTTTTATATACTTTTCTGTCTAAAGTATTTTTGTATTGCTATCTTTCACGTATTATTTGCTATCTTACAAAAAAATCCCTCTGCTTTTCATTGCAGAGGGATTTTTTTAATTACTTCTTACCGTCGCGATTGGGTCCCGCGACTCCCTGCCGCCCAGATTTAGGGCTATAGAAAGTATGCGAGCCTTCGTAGTCTTTGGAATTCATCTGATCAACCTGAACATCATGGCTATCTTTGGAACCAGAATAATTGGACCAGGAATAGCCTTTTTCATCCTTCCGTTTAGTGCCACCTTGAGTGCTACGATCAGATACCATAGGAGTAGTCATATTTATGTCCTCCTTTTTCATTAAACCTTTCGGTCAAATGGATTGTACCACGTTTCTACTTTTATGTCAACTTTTTTTTTGCATCATTAATCCTATCTTTTTGCTATGTACTACTCTACTATACTTGAGATCGTAGAAATTAATTTTTCTGTATTCTAATTTTTGACTTACATCCCATTTTCTACTTTAAAAAGCAGTATTCTTATTATAAAAAATTATTGTATATTAATGTTTCTGAGTATATCTTTCAAATCTAATAAATTTCTGCGAGGGTCAGTTAACATGCATCCAATGTGAGATAAAACATATACACTTGCTATTATTACTCCGGCGCAAAATGTTGCTATTATAGTCAATACGATAATATTGCTTATATCCTTAATCTCCAGATTGGTTATGTAGACAGAAATCACAGATACTATTACCGGGACAATAACACTTAGAAATTTTTCCTTTATCTTGCTTGGTGGATATTTACTTTCAAGATCTTCATTAACATATATTAAAAACTTCTCCTTATCCTTGTCTGTAATATTATTAGATTTGAAATACGCCATCAGCTTTTTCTCTTGGTATTCAAAGTATGCTGGCAAAAATTTTTGATTGTTAAATAGCACTAACCAGTTAACTCTCACTTTTTTGCCCTGCAACTCCTTCTGCAATTCTCTTTTGTATATCTCAAAGTAAAAAGCAAAAAATAATACAAAAATAGCACCAACCACCATTATCGTAATTATTGTATTCAAACCTAATTTATAAAATATGATACAAACAGCGAATATGATAATTACCATCATATCCCAAATGTACCAAAACTTCTTCATAAATATATTTTCTATACAACATTCATTTTCAAAAAAATTCAACATTCTATTATACATAATACTTACACCTCTCTATATTTGTCGAATCATATCATACTCCATCGCTACTTGTCTATATAAATCTTCTATTCTGTGTACAGTATCATCCTCTATTTCTGCTTCAAAAACTTTTAATAAATTTTTACTAATTTCAACTTGATATTTTAGCATTGATTTTTCATTATTATTTCTCCAAATTTTTTAGTGTAGTCTCAACAAAAGAGATACACTTTACTCTCCAAGTTTGAATAATTAAAAGAGTGAAAGCCGAACCTCTTCTAACATTGTGTTTATAATAATTATCAAATTTTAGCTATGATGTATAACTTGAAGTATCACCTTCGAGTTATGAAAATTCAATTAGTCATTCTTGAACTTTATTGAAGTATTTAGTTTTTATCGAAATCTAAGTGCATACAGCACTTTTTTGAGGATATAGTACACATTATTATCTATAGTCTCACATTTTTACTTACTTAATATTTTAATTATAAAACTTTCATATCTTCATCTAATACTTTTATCAATTTCCAAGAATATGTATTATCAGCTGGGAGATATCCATTAAAAGTATTTCCATTTGCATATTTAATATATCCATAAGGACTACAATGTTTTCTATCAGGTTTAATTTTTATTGTATTAACAATACACCAATTTCCAGTATTCCAACTGTCACGCATAATCATTATCTTTTTAAAATTATTCTTTTTTGCCAAAGATAAAATAGTATCATATTCAGTTTTGTCACTTATAACAATCGCCTCTTTCTATTCCAAATTTCATCTAAACTATTTGTTATCATCATTTTTGTAAATTATTAATTTTATTTGCAATTCCATTAAATTAATTCTTTCATTTTCAGTTATTTTTTCCTTAATAATGTAATTATAATCCTTATCAAGTAAATTCCATCTAACTGCTGCTTTTAACAATTGATTGAGAACATTCATTATTTCATTAATTGTTTTAGTAGGCTTAGTTCAGATATTGTCATATTTGAATCAATAATTATTTTTTTCTTTTATTGGAAACCATACTTCACACCTCGTTAATGGATAATTATCTTCCAAATATTCATCATTATAGCATTCAAAAGCAATTTCATAATTATCATCAATTTCATATTCTTTATGTTTTTTTATCCATTCATTATAAAAATATGATTTTATAGCACTTATAGTAATATCTTTATTAATACTTTCCTCATTAAATTTAACCCATTTTTGCTTTGGTACTTTAATAATCCTAAAATCTTTAGGATAGTATCCAAATGGACTATAATAATTTCCGTAAAATGTATCTGGAGCTGTTCTTTCCTCATCTAAGTAATAATATAATTCAAACATTTTCCCATTTCCATTAATAATAGCCATATCTTCAAAATCATTTTCTATTGTAAGAATATTTTCTGAAAGCAAATCTATATCAGAAATTCCTATAAATTTCATTTCTTCTTCATCTGCAATAGTATAATCTTTAACTTCACCTATATATTGTGAATAATCCTCAATATACATTGAATTTAAATATTTATTACTTATATTTTCGATTTTTTCTCTACGTCTTAATTGTATTGGAGTAATTCCAAAAACATCCTTAAAGGCTTTTGTAAATCCATCCGCACTGTATAAATATTTTTCTGCAATATCTGCAATATTTTTCTTTGATGTTATCAATTCTCCAAAAGCAAATGACATTTTTCTTCTTTTTACATATTCTTGAATATTCATATTAGCATATTTTTGAAAAATCCTTGAACAGTAATGTTGTTCGTACCCACAAACTTCAGCAACATCTTTATTAGTTATTTCTTCACTATTTTTTATTTTTTCTTCAATATATTCTATTGCTCTATTAAACACACTAATTAAATTGCTCATTTCATTCTCCTTTCATATTTAATCAAATATATTTGATACATATATAATAACAAAATTTGTATTATAAATCTCGAATACAAAAAACTTTATTTTTAATTTTTGTGTTTTGCTATTCAAAAGAATTTATTGATATTTAAGTATTTTTATAAACTTACCAAAAGCAATCCGACTCAAATGAATATTTTTGAGTCGGATTGCACAGTACTTTTATAATTATATCACATTGAGTTTTATTATTTTTGAATAATATCGTGCTTTGAAAAAATTCTTATTTTATAAATAGTCTTCCAAATATTTTCTGATTTTTATATCTGCTATGTATTTCTTTAATCCTGCTATTCTTGAATTTATATAATACATATGTTCAATATAATCTAATCCGTTTATATTCTCTTTTATTTCTTCTAAAAATTTTATCTTTTTTTCAATTATAGGTACTTCACTTCCAGGTCATGATGCAAATGTAGAAAACAACGGAATTTTCTTAAAATCCTCTGTTGACTTGTTTAATCTTAGAAATTATAACATATATTCTTCCTTCTTACTAGGAAATGATGAATTAATAACTTCAAAAATATTGACTATTTTTTCACTATCTTGATAATTATTTTGAATATATTTTTCGGTCCATTTTTCGCAGTAATTTAAGTGCTTCTTAATCAATACCTGTCGCTATTACAGTAACAATTACTTCATCACCTAAACTCTCATCAATAACTGTTCCAAATATAACATCTGCATTTGTATCTACTCTATCATTTATAACACCTATAGCTGTGTTGATTTCATTTAGTCTTAATGCTTTTTCTCCGCCAGTCACATTAAAAATAATTCCTTTGGCATTATCTATTTGATATTCTGTAAGTGGATTATCTATCGCTTTCTTGGTTGCCTTAACAACTGCATCCTCTCCTTTTTCTTTACCGATTCCCATATATCCTTTTCCGTTGTAACCCAACACCGTTTGAATATCAGCAAAGTCTAAATTGATTTCTCCAACCGAAGTTATAATATCTGTAACACTTTGAATTCCTTGCTTCAACACATTGTCTGCCAGCTTAAAAGACTCTTGTATTGTAGTTTTGGGTTCTGCTGTTTGTAGTAATTTATCATTACAAATAACAATTAAGGCATTCACATTATCTTTTAACTTTTCTATTCCTCTCTCTGCTCTACTAATTCTTCCTCTTCCCTCAAAAGTAAACGGTCTTGTTACTATTGCAATTGTCAATATTCCCATCTCTTTTGCTATTCTTGCTACAACAGGCAAGGCCCCTGTACCTGTTCCTCCGCCCATTCCAGCAGTCAGAAAAACCATATCAGTATTTTCAAGCAGCATTCTTATTTCATTCTCACTTTCCAGTGCCGATTTTTCGCCAACTAGTTCATCAGCACCAGCGCCTAGTCCCTTTGTGGTCTCTAACCCAATTTGTAGTACATTCTTCGTTTCTGCTCTTTGTAATATTTTTGCTTCAGTATTAATTAAAATTGTTTCAACATTTTTGACCTTGTCCTTAATAATATTGGTTACGGCATTATTTCCTCCTCCACCAATTCCAATCACTTTGATTTTCAAGTTGTTTTCAACTTCCATCTCTATTCTCCTTTCCATCTTCTACACATTTTCTCAAATTCAAATCTCTTTGTATTCACATGCTCTTGTCACTATTTTAATTACTCTTTTTGTTTCCAGAACAGGATGTGGCGCCTCTTCATAGAAATAGTCATCTTTCTCTTCTACTACAGCCAAACATTTTGTACCTGCCCTATCTACATATACTACGTCACCAACTCTTACACTTTTATCATCTGAAATATATGCATAATTTTTTGAACTATATGAGTCTATATACCTAACTTCAACGTATGTGTATTTTTTATTAAAATCCATCATTTTTGTTTTACTAAAAGTATTCAATTCCTTTGTCAAGTAATTATATAAATTCAATAATTGAGATCTATTTATAGTAACTGAATACTCTTGTTTATCATCTAATTCAATTATAATTTTCATTTTTATTTCATACTGATAGAAACTGAGTTTTATTCTATCCAGTTCAACATCTCTTGAATATCTATATTTGCTAAACAACATATTTTCAACATTTTCTACAATAGCAATTAAATTTTCATAATTTACATTTAAAAACATTTCGTAATTCAAATAATTGTTTCTAATTTTTAAACTTAGACGATATTTCTTGAATTTTCTGTACAGGTCAAAAGTTAAGAAGCTATCTTTGTTTATTCTTAGTATCATTGTACTTACCTCCTTTCGCCATATTTATTTTAAGATAAAAAAATACAACGCGCAACCTTGCTGGTCACGCATTGCATGCTATTCTTTCATCAAAAACTAGGAATTATATTTTTTCAGCGCTTCTTTTATTATCTTTTTCATTTCATTTCTTAATGATTCTGGCTTTATAACCTCTACTAAATCAATATTTCTCATCGCCCACATTTTAAAACCAAGTTCATTGGTATCCACTTTTAATCTAAAATATTCATCGTTCTTTGGTATCTTTGCTATAGTCACGTTTCTCCCAAACGTATCAAATATCGTATCTAGCAATAACACATGACACACCGCTTCTATCTCTGATTTTTGCCCTCCAAACATTTCTGTCGATGACTCTGCAAAGTATTGTATTTCACTTTTCTTCTTTTTGATTTTTATAGCCTCATCGAGTATTTGTATATTTTTTATTCTATCTAATCTGTAATTATAAAATCTAGTTTGTCCTTCTTTAATTGCTATCAAATAAAATTCCTGCTTATTATATACAATTGCATACGGAGAAACTGTTGGTGTACTTACTATCTTCTTTTCAATTCTGTTTGTTATGGCATATTTCCAGTACTCAAATTGAATCTTTTTGTGCTGATAAATGCTATTAGAAATATCTTCTATATTTTTAATAACCTCTGCATTTTCTGTTTTTGAATCATTAGCATATATTCGATATTCTTTTATTTTATCGTTTTCATATATTGTTTGAATGCTTTTACATTTCTTTATAATATTTTTAGCTACTGATGGGACAATATAGTTGGCATAACTAAAATTGTCTATAATAGCTCTTATTTCTCCTGGTTCAAAATCAGTTTCAGGATCTCTATGAATAAAATAGCCTTTCCTATTGTCTTCTCTAGTACTAATATCGTAATTCAACTTATATTTTAATAAATTGATATTTCTTCTGATAGTTCTCGTATCAATTTCAACATCATATACATCTTTTACTTTTCTTTGTATTTCTGTGACCGACAACATATGATCCACATCACTATACTTTTTTAGTATATTTAATATATATAATACATTTCCATTCTTTTCGTATAGATCCATGACAATTTCTCCTTTTTCTTTTGTAAAATTTATTATTTCAAAAATTTTTTTGTGCATATTCAACAAACTAAATTTTTATCTGCCATACAATTTCGTTTTTTTATATCTTCCTTTCCATTGTTTACTCCGTTAACTCAAACAATCTAATCATAAAAATCAAATTTTAGTTTTCAACTCATTATCTGTAACGACTTCTATTTTTCCATTATTTAATCTTATAAAATCAACGTAGCTTTTTCCAAATAAATCTTTATATTCAATATAGCTCTCAGTTATTTCAATGCTGTAAATTAACTCTTGAATATTAAATTCTTCATCATCAAAGCAAACAAAAACTGTTTTATTTGATGGGATTGCCAATCTTTTTATTACACAATCAAAATTTAGCTTTTTTATTTGTTCTTTTGTAGTTAATTTTCCTTTCTCTATTTTTTCTACCGTTGAATATTTTATTTGCACATATGACTTTGCAACATCTATGATTGAAGCACTTTCTCCAGCATTCGTTATTCTTAATATAGGAATTTCTACTCCATCATCATAAGAATTAGAAATCATATATATCTCATCTTCAATGCTCTGAATCTGTTCGTTGTTTTTTGTTTCAAAGTTTGTGTATAAATATGGTCTTTGCGATTCTCTTACATTTTCGTTACTTGCCTCTCTATCCTTGTTAGTAATATATATCAAAAATATTGCACTTACTATTGTACTAAAATATGACCCAATAAATGATAGCCAATCATACTCTATCGAAATATTTTTAGTCATATCAAAATAAGCAAACAAATTGTATCTATCTCCCAAATATAAAAAAACCGGAAATATAGAAATAACAAATAGAAATTCCAACATAGCTTTTTCAGCTCCTTTAGCTTGTCTGTACTCCTTTATTTCCTTAATTATACTGTTAACAATCCTATAAATAATAATTCCCAAAATTGAAAAAACAATAACAAATAAAATTATCAATACACCAATGTTCATAACACGTCCTATGCCTCCCTTTCAGTATACTGAATTATATCACATTCTGTCGCTTATTGTCTACGGGTGTATTTTGCCGAACACTGTCGATAAATAAGGTATTTTTTGATAAAGGAGTTGTTGGTTTCTATACTCAGAGTCAACATACACAAAACCTTATTTTAAAAGGTTTTGTTATGGATAACGATATGTTATACTTGATGCTTGTTTTGAGAATATTGCTTGTACCACCAAGAAAAGTGACCTATCCAGTAAATAAGTCACCAAACATCTCTACAAAAAGGACGGTCCTCGCTTGTTAAAATTTTAGATTATTCAAATCTTCTAATGTAAAACCATTTGCTAAATATATGTCTTGAGCATCCATAGTTGTGATCCTATTTTCATCAATTTTTAGAAACCTTAACAAATCCAATACCGATTTTTTACTTTTTCCTTCAAATTCTACATATGTATTCAAACGAGGCCATGTATCAATATCTATTTCAACATCATTTAGCATATATCTAATTCTTTTATTTTCTTGTATACTTCTCTTAAAATATCCTAACTGATTCAAAATTTCATCTGCTTTTTCAATATCCGATACCTCAATCACAATTTCTTTTGTTCCTCCTATTTCAGCACTTTGGTATTCCTTTATAGCAAGAGTTGTTTTAAACCCGTCCTTCCTAAGTCTTATCCATTTATTATCTATTTTTGGATTAAAATCATAAATATATCTCTTTTGTTCATATTTGTTCACATAGATTGCACCTAATTTTTCTATTTGTTTTATAAAGTCATCTACATCAACATCTAACACTCTTACTTCGTATTCCGAATTCATATCATCACTCCTTTTTCTACCGTGATTATATCATGAATAAAAAGTACACTTCAATATATGCTTGGTTCCTTCTTCTTTGCTGTAGCAACAATTTTCTCAAAACACCACTGAAAATAATATTTCAAAATTTTTATGAATGACATTTTGTGTCCCAATCCTTAGCTTACCATAAATAAGGATGTTCAAAGCAATCTATTGCTGCTTTGGAACTAATATCCAACATCTTATTTTTATGTGATATAGTACGTGGTCTTTCAATTATATTTCTAAACGGTATGAACAATTGTCTCCAGACATTTCCGTAATCATCAGAATAAATCAAACACAAATTATATATTTTATCTTCACTTTCTTTTGGATAGTTTAATCTAAATTTAATCTTACTTCCATTTGGAATAATACTTAATTTTTCATAATACGTATTTGCAAATTTCAAAAAATATAAAATAATATTTGTTATTCCAGCCCAAGTAGTATATATTTTCCGTGTTAATGACCGTGAAATCCGCTCAAACTAGAGCAAAGTTCAAAAACAAATCCTTAAAGTTCTTGATTATCATGGTTTTAGTTATGGGGTAAAACTCAAACTTACGCCCTTCGGGTTATGAGATGTGCTTGAAACGTTTATGTAATTTAGTGAAATCAATGGTTTTAGCTGATTTTTCAATAAAAATTGGGGAAATGGTTTTTAGAACATTTGTGCATTTTTTTGAACTTTTTGGAGGAGTTTTTCCCCAACTTTTCCCCAAGCGGTTTATACATATGTTCGTAGTTTTTTATAAAAATGGGAAGCCTAAAAATTTATTTTGGAGGTTTTAAAAATGAATAAAATTACTTATCATAAAGAAGGAGATTATTTGATTCCTGATTTAATTATGGAGAATTTTAACGAGGATTATCATATTGGAAAATATGGAAGGTTAAGGTTAAATTATATTAAAAATTATAAAAGAGGCTTATATACTGAATTAATGATAAATGGAACACTATCTAAACATTTAGCAGATATTGATCAATCTGCTAATGAACGAGTTAATTTAATAATTAAGCAATTAGCTGAAGCTGAAAATATTAATGAAGATTTAAAGAGTCTTAATCAACTTGCATGGGTTCAAGCTACGAACAATATTAAAAATAGAGCTGAAGAAATTGTTTATAATGAAATAATTTATGTGTAGGAGGATTTGAGATATGAGTTTTAGAGAAGTTAATGAAGATGATATATTAAGAGAATGGCTTTCATGTCGAGAAGGAGGTTTATTAGGTTATCTTACTGAAGAAGATAAAGAGCATCATATTTATTTTGATGAAATTTCAGAAAGAATTTTGAAAAATGTTCCTAAACAAAACAAGGAATATGTCAAAAAGCAGTTAAATAGGCTTGATGAAAATTTCTTAGATTATCTTGGTTATTGGAATGAAAAATACTATAGAAATGGATTTGTGGATGGTGCTAAAGTAATTATGGGATGTTTGGAGGAATAAATATTTATAGAAATAAAAGTGTGAAAAATGACTTTTTATTTAAATAGCATTTTTCACACTTTAAGCATATTTTATTCTTATTATATAGCCATTCTTTATGTTTCTAATCTTTAATTATATTTCAATATTTAATTACATTTTTAGAAAACATAGCTAATCTTCTATATGTTAGATTGTTGTATATCTATATTGTCGTCAACTTGTAGTTTATTATTACTTAAAAATTCATCAAATAGCTCTTTATCACATACCCATCTATATAAAGTTGGTTGTCGTACATATGCTTCTTGGATATTTTCCCTATAAGGGCACATTAGCCACTCAAATCTAACCTCTCTATTTTTATTATCAGTCCATAAGAATGGATCTACAGACCTTAACTTCAATTTATTCCTACTAATAAATAAATTAGATAAAGCTATCCTAATATTAGAATTAACACCATATGTTAACCCACATATCTTATTACATATAGATTTTACATTTACATTTGTTTCAAACAAGCCCATCTCATCACAATATAAAATTTTATATGATGGCATAACTGAATAAAAGTTATCCTTTCTGTAATAATTACTCTTAATATTTTTTGAATAAATAATATCATACCCTTCTTTTCTTTTTGTTGGAATATATAGCGCTGCGCCTATGCACAATTCATTTTTTGGGTTTATTCCATCATTAATCTTTAGCATTATATTTTCTTCGAACTTTTCCCTGTTTTGGCCTTCTATTACTTGTTCTAATTGTTCTTTATCGTTCCATATTTCAAAATTAAATATGTTTTGAGGATAATATGTCATAAAACATCCATCATCATCTCTTCCAAAAGTTTGAATTAATTTTAATAACCCTTGTTTTTTCCATCTTCCTTTTGTATATTCTCTATTAAGTATTTCTTCAAATTTTTGTGAATTTTTTAAATAAGGAATCAACGAATCGCCTGGTCTAGCTTTTATATTTTTGTTATCAATTTTTTCATTTATGTCATATACTAATAATAATTCCTTTTTCAAATCAATACATTCATCTTCTAATAATAACTTTGCATTTCTAGCATAATGTTGAATATCAATTGCATTGCACATATTTTCGAATTGTGACTCTATTATAATTTTTTCAAAAAAACTTATTTTTTCATTCTTAAAGTTTATTTCCTGCCTTTTAGGTTCACAAACACTTCCATAATATTTTTTTATTAAGTATGATAATTGAATTTTATTTTGTATTGTATTTGAAATATTATTTTCCTCTTTAAATTTTTCAAAAATTTCTGAATATTTTTCCTTGTTTTCGAATAACCATCTTTCAGCCATTAAATAAAATTGCTCTTTTTGTGTTCTATTAAATTTTTGCCAGTTAGATGTAATTATTTTTATAGTTTCTTCATCATCTAAACACATTAAATTAAGAGCCTTATATGCTATTTCCATTCTATGTATATTCTGTGAACCTAACTGAATAATCAAAATATTTATAACAAATTCTTTTAAATTTTTAGGTTCTACTAAATAATGTTCATGCATTGTTATTTCTATGTCTGCGATTTTTATGTGACCTGCACCTGTAATCCAACTCCAATGTTTTTCTATGGAAATGTAGAAATATTGTTTCATTTCTTCTATATTTTTCTCATTAATTAAAATTTTTTGAATTAACCAATTTAAATTATCACCACATAGCCTGATAGCATATTCATCATCATCCGTCTTATATTTATGCACAATTTTACTAATTACTTTCCAGCAATCATCATATGAAATATATTTTGTTATACGATTGAATATATTATCTAAATATGATCTTTCCATCTCATATTCATATCCAACTTTATAAAATATATCTAATATACAATTTACAATTTTCTCATCTAATCTATTGTTTTCTTCTAAAAATTTAGTAGCACTTTCAATTTGCTTCCATTTCTCGTGATTGGCTTCTAAATTTTCTTTCAATATATTTTCGATTTCATCATTGGTCATGCTAAACCAATTATTAGTATCTTTAATTGTTACATTTCCCGCACTAATATCATTTTCTTGTTTTTTTGTGTTAATATTCCAATAAAATGTTGTGTTTTCCTTCATAAATTCTACCAGCTTATTATAGCCCAACTTATTACATTTTTCAGTTATTGTTTTTCTTACATTTTCTATTCCAATTAAATCCTCTTTACTATAAAAAGATAAAATTCCAACTACAAACAACCATAAATTTTTCAAATCATCTTCATTACTATAAATGTTTAACAAATGTAAAATTAATGAATAAATGTCTTCTAACCTTTCTGTCATTGAAAAATCTAAGCTAATTGCTTTCCATAAATTTTCTATTCCTAAAGTAGTAGCATGTTTCATAATATCTAATTGCACTTCTTCTTCATATAAGCTACTTCCTAATTCACGAGCAATGCTACATATCTTATATAATTCTATTCCTTCTTTTTTCCATACATTGGCATCTAAATTTGCAATAGCATTAAACTCTTTTAAAAGTGGATATAATGCATATTCCTTATAGTCCATGTATCTAACGATATTCCACTTTAATTTTTCGTCAATTTCTCTTTCTAATTTTGCATCTACTATATGCAAAAAATATCTAAAATTATTATGAATTGCTACTATATCTGTATTAGAAAACAAGTTTTCTCCACTTCTACCATATAACAATCCTATATATTCTTTAACTATATCAATTCTATTTACTGATATTAGATATTTCAAAAGTTTACCTTTATAAAAATCTGATATTCTTCTTTTATTAAGCAAATGCTCTTGTATTATAATTATAAACTCTTTTTGAAATCCTATATAGCTAACTAGCTTTATTAGCAAATCTAAAATTAAATCTGTGGTTTCTTTTGAACTGTATGAATGATATCCATTTTTGTTTTCTAAAAATTCTTTTAATACGTTTTCAAACTGATCACAATCATATAGTATTTTTTTAGCATTATTTTTATTATTAATGCAAATACCTATAATTTCTGATATATTAATCAAGTTTAATAAAAATTTTTTATCCGCTTTGTTATCAATTTCTTCAGTCAACTTTATATATTTATTTTCTAATTGTTCTTTACAAGATATACCATAAAAATTAATGTTTATCATAATCCATAAAGAAATCATCATTAACTCATAATCTGTATAATACTTTTTATTATCTAAATTTATCTGATTATATTTTTGCTTAATTTTCTCGTTTACTTTTTTTGAAGTTATAACTAAGCTTAATATAGATAATAAGCTAATTAATTTATTATCTTTTTTCAAAATAATCTTTTCTAAAACTGTCTTAATTTCATTACATTCAGTATCTATTGTTTTTATAATCTCCTTTTGAAAAAAATCTATTGATACTCCGCACTTAAATACCTCAAGCCATTTGTCGAACCCTTTATTATCTAATATGTTTTTCATATAATTTTCATTATATAACATACATAGCTCCACAACTGTTCTATTTTCTTCAGAATTATCATCTTTTTCTGGTAACGATTCAAAATTCTTTTCACCAACTTTATATGATAAAGAAGCCCACAGTTTTATTATATCTTCATGTAATGTTTTATTATATACATTTTCATTGGGTAATGATTTTCTTATAAAGTCTGTTACTGTGTACTGATTGAACCATAATTCTAAAATATTTTTCGCTCTTTCTGTATTAACTTGATATACTTCATTAGCAAATTTCAAAACCTCATAATATTTATTCAAATTGTTTTCATTTAGTTCTACTTTTTCTAATTCTATAATATTAGTTTTTTCAAGGTCAAATTCACTATGCAGTGCTTGATTATAATATTCAAAATATCTTAAATGCTGACTCAAAGTATTTATTGCTTCACATATTATTTTTATTAATTTTAAATTTCTTAACTTATAAGCTTTATCTAATGCCATTATACTATACTTTTTTATATTAATAACTTGTTCTTTTTCAGCTAAAGCCTCTATTACAAAATTCGTATTAAATACTTCTGATATTTTTTCATTTTCATTTGCAATTATAAACAAAGGTATCATATTATGTGCTCGATTATAAGTTTCCTCTTTTGTATTCAAATAATAATTTGCTATTTTTTTAGCAGTATTCACATAAATAGCATTCTTATTTTTTACAATTTTGGTTAAATAAACCCTCAAATCATTATGAAGAATACTATATACATCTTTTTGCTTTTCAACCATTAATGGATATAACATCTCTAAAGTGGCTTTTAAATCATCAACATCTACATCTATAGCTTTACTTATAGTACTACAATCTACAGGACCATTAGCTAATACAATAGCGGATGCGACCTTATCAATCCAAAAATTTTGCTTTATTTTTTTTCCTAACTCGTTTTCCGCATGTTTCCATATTAATTCATAATATTCTTCAATATCATTACTGATTTTCTTTAACTCAACTATATTTATAAAATCTTCGATATTATTACATTTTTCTGCCTCTTTTAAAGAATAAATAACTGATAAATTATTTCCCTCTGTCTTTTCTAAAATAATTTGTGCTATTTGTTGTTCATTTTTTTGATTAATCCATTCTATATTTGCTTTCTTTATAAGATTAATAACATCTAATAATTCTAATTTAGGTATTTCTATTTCTTCTACATTTATATCATTATTTTTTATCCATATGGGATATTTAGAATATAAATTCTTAGGTTGCCCAACCAATAGTAAAACCACACCATCTGGAATTTCTTCTGGGCTATATAACTGATTCAAAAAATTCTCTCCACTTTCTGAACGAGCGGCATGGTCAATACCGTCTATGCATATGACACTTTTCTTTTTTGTAATCTCGAATAATTTATGAGCTAACCTCATAACCTCGGTTCTCAATGTCTCCGTATCACATAATTCATTTATTACTGGTACGTTATACTTTTCTAAATTTCCTATATATCTTTCCCTTATTTGATTTAATAGAATCTCCCATAAAGTTCTTGGTTCTGTGTTCTCAGAATCAAAATTATATACTTTATCTTTCAATGATATCGGCTTAAATGCATAAAACCTTCCTATTATATTATCTTTATAATGATAATTCAAATAACTTATAGCACTGGTTTTTCCGCTTCCTGGTACACCACTTAAAAACAATACTTTTTTATCAGTATCTACTATTTTTTTATATAATTTTTGGCAAAATTTCTTCCTTGTTTCAAAAAAAGGTATTGGGGGATAAATGTCCTCATATTTTCTTTCATTAATTATACATAGACTTTCTAAAACTTCTTCTCTAGTAATTTTTTCTCTTTTTCTTCTTGTAGTTGTCCATATTCCTAATTTAGATAAAATTGTATTAAATACTTTATATGAAATTATATCATTACATTTAAAAGTTCTTTGTATTTCATTTATTATTTCCTTTTCACTTTCTTCTAGCGAAGATTGATTAAGTTCTAATTTAAAATTTTTTAAAAAGTCCAGTTTGTTATTAATCTTTAGCTCATTAATAAACTCTATCCATTGTTCTTTAAAATTGACTTCATCAACTATTATATCTTCCAATTTTTGCACATCTTTCACTAATTCTTTTATTTTTAGATAGAAGTCCTTTAATGCTATACATTTATATTTATTTCCTGTTATTTTTGATGTTTTTACTGAGTTTCTAACCCCAATTGTTTTATTTGAATATAAAATCGGGATTGTATTTATTTCATTTGTTTTTTCCCATCCTTCAGCTATAGCTTCCAACAAAGATTTCTTGCTTCTTTCATCTTTTTCAATTAAAGAAGAAAATGTTATATTGCTTTCCGTTCTAGTATGTTTCACTTGATAACATAATTCTACATTTTTCTTTTTTCCAACCACAATATCATCTATAGTTTCATGATTTGAACTTTGAAAAATAACATATTCTATTTGGTTGTCAGGATTTAACATTTTTACTATATTTCTTATTCCTACATACCATTCATACCAATACGGATCATCTATGCCAGGTAAATTATTCACATTCCATCACCTCATGTTCCACTAACATTTTTTATATTATATTTTTCAAAGAATTTTAATTATTCACTATCCATTCCCCATTTTTCTTGCTGTTTTTTCTTTCTATCAAGCCTTTTTCTTGCATTGTAGCCATATATGTTTTAACCGTTCTAACAGATTTATTAATTTGAATTGCTATTTCTTCTTGAGTTGCTCTTGGATTTACTTTTAATATGTTTATTATTGCCTGTTCTTCTAAAGTGCAATTATTGCCCTTTAAATTATTCTCATTTGCACTTTGAATATTATCTATATGTGTATATCTATTTTTTAATTCATAATTACTATTTGTAAGTAAATTATAAAAGAATTTTTCTAAAAATGAAGTATCTTCAAAAATATTCTTTTGAAAATTTGTATAATTTGCTCTTACTAATGAATTTCTAAAATACCATGAGTTATCAGCAAAAACTTCATCGTTAATACTAAATCCAAAAGTTCTTAAATACTTTATTATAAATACTGCTGTTGTTCTTGTGTTACCTTCACAAAATGGATGTATTTGCCACATATTTGCAGTAAATGAGCATAAATGTTTTATAGATTCTTCTAAACTTAATCCTTTATATGAAAAAGCTTTTTCTTGCTCAAAATCATATTTTAAATTTTCTTTTATATTTTGAAATGATGCATATGTTACTGTATCTCCATTTAATACCCATTCTTTTTTAGTAATATTATAATCTCTATAAGTTCCCGCTCCATCAAAAATATCTTCAAATAATCTTTTATGAATATTTAATAATTCTGCTGGAGAAAAGTTAAAAGCTTTTTCACTCAAAATTTCTGTTATTCTTACTGCAACTTTATCTGCTTCTTCATTATCTTTTTCAACCTTTTTTCTACTATCTTGAACTTCATAATATTCATCTATTCTATTTTTAGCTTCATAAATATCTATGTTTCCTTCAATATGATCTTTAGCTGTTTTGATTAAATATTTTGAAGGCTTTAATCCATCTACATCTTGCAAGCCTATTGCTGTTTCCCATGTTTTAGTCTTTTCTACACGATTTGGTTCTCCTTGTTTTATATATTCTGATAATTCTAAATTCCAATCTTCTTTTTTATCCATTAGAAATACCTCCTACATATATATTATATCAGTTATTAGATACAATATCAATAGATAAAGTGCAATTTCTGCACTTTAAAATGTAAAAATTGCACTTAATATTTTTGTTAAAAAATATTAAAATTATTTTGCTCTGATTCTCTTTTATTTATTTTTTGTCTTAGTATTGCTAGATCCTTACTATTTTCCCTTTTATCAAAATTATCAAATATTTTAGTTTGACTATCTGAATTCCAATAAATTTTTAATTTGCTTTTTGCTCTTGTTATTGCAGTGTAAAAAATATTCTTAGTAATTCTATCTTCAATATTGGAAGTTATTACTATCTTAACACTATCATATTCTAGTCCTTGTGCTTTATGTATTGAAATAGCATAAGATAAATTAAATGGAATAATATGGTCATATTCATTTTCATCATCTTCTTTGTCTATATATTCATTTACTTTAAATCTAATATTTACTTTTCCTAAAATCTCACTATCTAAGAGTTCAACATCAAATGGTGTAAATAATTCATTTATAGAATCCTTATCAACTTCAATAGTAAACCACATGCAATTATTATTTTTATCTTCTTCTATATTCTTTATAATTCCTTTTAAATTATTATAAAGAAATTTATTGAATCTAGGACAATCATTAAATAAAATTGGATCTTCAACTTTATATGTATCTATTCCAAAATTATACTCTTTATTTGGATTTAATTGTTGCTTTACTCTATTAATATTATTTATTCCATACATTCCATCATAGTTTAAACATAATATAACTTCATCAGATGATGTTTTATCAAATATTTCTTTTGATAATGGTTGTGTATATTCCTGATTACTTAAAATATTTATTGCCTTTTTATTATTAAATCTAACACTCTCCCATAATTCCATTAAATCAATATCAGTTGTCCTATGAGTATCTTTTAAATTATATACAATATCATCATTAAAATATTTATTGCAAAATTGAAACCAATTACCATACTTTATTGATTCTATCTGATATATATCTCCTACTAATATTATTGCTTGATATTCTTGTTTTCTTAATATTTTAATCATATCTGTATTGCTTACCATACTACATTCATCTATAAATAGAATATCACATTCAATATACTCATTTTTTATATAATTAGCTATTGTAGAAAAAGCTGAATTCTTTATGCCACCAATCCTATTTTTCATATTAGTAACTGCTGTATTAGTATTAGCAATAAAACACTTTTTGTGATTTTTTAATGCTTCTGCTAATATCTCAATCATTTTGGTTTTTCCAGTTCCAGCAGGACCGTATATAAATGCAACTGAACTTGTTTTAAATACTTTTTGTAAAATCTCTTCTTTATCTTTAGAAATATCTTCCTTAAACTCAAATAACTTATATAAATCAATTTCATTTTTCAAATCTAAATTATATCTTTCTGAATATTGCTTTATTAATGAAATGATTTCAATTGTTTCTTTTTCATAAGATTCTATATAAATCATTCCTTTTTCTATTTTAAGCAAATTCTCACTTCTCGACTTAATTCTTAAAAGTCTTCTATTGAATCTCTCGATTAATTCTGGAATATTATTAAAGCAATTAATGTCTTGGATTGGTGTATAAAGTATATTCTCATTCTCAATATTATTTTTAACAAGATTATACAATAATTCTTCATCTTTATTATACATATCAATAGATTTAATTAAATGATGCCATGATATATTATGTTTAAATAAAGACATAGCATATGGCATACTATCAAACATTCCACTTTGAGGTAATAAGTATAATTCTTGAAATACAAAATTGGTATTATCTGATTTCTGATCCCTAATTACAATGTTTTCCATATTAGTAGTTAAATATCTTAAAACATTATGCCCTTTTCTATTATTTATTATAATGTCTCTTATCTTGTCCAATATTTCTGTAATATTATGATTATCTGCCCCTTCTTGAAGTTGAGTCTTTATTCTTATATAATCCTCATTATTCATGCATAAATAATTAGTAATTGTATCTTGAGTATCAGTTAAATAACTCATTAAGTTTCTATATTCCCTATAATTTTCTCCAAATTGTCTATTTTCTCCTAAAAATAAAAATATATTTTTCAACTCACAGACTCTAATTGCCACTTTATAATCATTAATAATTTTTATTCTTGATTTTCCAATATTTAAAGTAACATCCTTATCTAAAACAGAAACGTTCACCGAATAATTGTCAGGTATATATTTTTTTGAATAAAGTGTTATATGTTCAAATTTATTTTTATAATCAGTTGCTTTTGATAGTGTTATTTCATAATAGATATCACCATTAGAATATATTGTATTAATTTTTTGCACATAGAATTTTCCCTTTATGTATTTTGAAGTATTTTCTTTTTCCTGTTCAACTACTCCACAAATAATGTCATAGTTTTCTTTCATTGATTTATCATCATATATTGGAAATTTATCAATATTCTTAATTATTTCAATATTGTAATCCTTATATAACAATTTTTTAGTTAAGCAAATATATCTAAAATAATATGCAACTAACTTTTCTGCACCATCTTCACTAGGAGTATAATGTGAAGAAGTACCTTTTAAAAAATTATAAAAATCCAAAATAAACTTATATTTAGACTTTCCCTTTAAGTATTCCAAAGAAGGAGATATGTTTTCATATTGTGTGTCTAAGCTCAGATTGTTTTCCCTATTGTTTATTAATATTGCAACATCTTCAATCAAATTTCTCAGTTGAGCAAGTATATTTTCAGATAAAAATCCTTTATCTTTAATTTGTTCATAATATTCAATATTCTTTTCTATTATATTTGATATATATGTTATTTCCTTTTCAGCGCTTATTCTTTTCAAATTTTATATCTCCTCTTCTTTCACAATATATATTAGCTATTATAAAAAGCAAAATAATTCTGTAATACCTATACATTCATATTTTGCTTCTCTTTAGTTTATAATTTATTAAAATATTCTCTTATCTTATTAGCCATTAAGACTCTTCTCTTTTGTAAAAACTCTTCATAATTCTCAACAGACATATTAATTATATCTTTTGGAATAGCACTTTCTTCTAAATTCTTATATAGATCATCTTCTGAATTAATTAAACCATACTTATTTTCTTGACCATTGCATTGAGCTTTTACATCTGCCATATAATCTTTTGGTGCTCTGTTGCTTACTGCAATATTAATTTCTGTTTGTAACATAGTAAAATTAGCAATTTGATTATATTGTTGCTTATTGTTATATCCATTCTTCTGTAAATAATCTTTAGGAAAAATATGATGTACATCTCCTCTATTTTCAATCAAATATTGCACTTTTATGCTATCTGATAGAAATCCTCTATCTCCCAAAAATATTTGTGCTGCTAAAAATGTTTTCCAGAATGGGCTACTTGTAACTGGTGTATTTAATCTATCTACTAAATAGTTTGTCCAGAAAGATTCTGATAATTGTCTTTCTTCTTCCTCTCTTATATATTTTTCAATATCTGCATTATCATTTAATCTTCTAATGTCATAATCAAAAGCAGATTCTGGAGATGAAGTGTATCTTTGGGTTAAAATAGACATTACTACCCATCTTCTTACTAATGTTTGTATTTTGCTTGGTTCGATATTCTTTTCTCTTAACACAAGGTATAATATATATCCAAAATTCAAAACATTTTGCGATCTAACTAAGCTATCATCAATGATACCAGCCGATTTTAATATCATTATATATCTTTCAAAATTACTTTGATTTACAAATTGTTTAACTCCGTCATATAATGTTTTAAAACTTTCTTCAACTATGTCTTCTCTATATTCTCTAGTTTCAAAATCACGTCCTGATAATAAGCTTACCAAATCAGCCAACTTACCTCTTTTAAACTTGTATGTAAAAGCAACTCTTAACACATCAGTATAAGAAGGCAAATATAAATCTTCATTCTTATCTTTTATCCATTCAATTTGTCTAAATATATCCTTCTTGCTAAACTCAATATCATTATTCTTTATATTATCATAATCAACTGGCGTTTTAGCAAAATGGCAGAAATAATCAATGGCTTTTCTAATATCATTTCCTTCATATTGTTCATTGACGCTTATTTTTGACATAGCAAAATCAGCTTGTGATAATACTACGCCTTCTGAATTTATTCTAACAAATATTTCAGTAACAGTATCTATATCTAATGATGATCCTAATTCAATTCTTCCTATAGTAACATTTTTTACTGCTAACAACTTATTAATTCTTTTATTAACTTCATTTGGGCTCATTTCATACTTATTTGAATAATCAGTTACAAATTGCCATGTATCTATATTTCCATCTTTCATGAATTCTGATATATCAGGAATCCATTCATCTTGTTTCTCTATTGCAGGATTTAATGTTTGAAATTCTTCCTCTTTTATATTAAAAGCAATTTTAATTCTTTTCTTTTTATAATTATTATCAAGCACTTCTTGTCCTAATAAAGCAGCAGTTAATGCAGTTATTCTTTGTTGGCCATCAATTAATACTTGCTTTCCTTCAGATGCTGTTCCATCTTTTAATTTTACATCAGGACTTTTCCAGGTAATTATATATCCTACAGGATAACCTTTATATAAAGAATCTATTAGGTTTCTTACCTTTGTAGAATCCCATACAAATGGTCTCTGAATTTCAGGTATTGCAATTGTTCCATCACTTACAAATCCTAATAAAGTACTTACTGATACATTATTCACTTCAAAATTTGGCATAATAAACCTCCCGTCTATATTATATCACCATATGGCATTTGTTTTATATAGTTTTCCATGAAAGCCCAATCTGGAATATCATTTTTTACAGGCAACTTAATTATTTCCTCTGCTAATCTATCTTGTGATAATTTTCTTCCATAACTATATTTATATTTCATCATATTTAAAATAGTTGAAATAAATAATCCTATATATGAATTTAATCCTTTAAACTTAGGAATTAATACTCCACAGTCAGTATTAGCATTAAAGGAATAATTATGATAGCAAACAAAGCCAGTTCCAACACCATTAAACGATGCTGTTAGGCAATTATTATACTTTGCTTCTACATTGCCGTAAAAAGCTATCCCTTGATTTTTGTCTGTTGCTGATACTATAGGAACTTCTCCATCATCAATTTTATTCAATGATGTAATTGTTCCTCTTTCAATTTTAAATAACTCCTTTATTTTAAATTCTTTCCATTCATTTACATTTAAATTAGGTAATTTATTTCCTGTATTTTTTGTTTTTGGTAATTCTATCTTTTTTGTATATACCCAACTAGGAATTGTTTCTGGTACTTCAATGTCCTGAATATATTTATTAACTTCTCTTCCAAAAGCAGAAAACTTAAATTGGTTCATTCTCAATACATAACAGTAAAACCATTTTTCAATATCCTGCATTTCTTTTTTAGGCCTTAACACATCTACATTTTGAGCTGTTACAAAATCTTCATTTTGAACAAATGCAGACAAAAGAAATGATCCGCCTAATGGAACCGTAATATCCCCTTTTTTATAAACTTTCATTCCTTTTTTAAATTCAACCTTTCCAACAACTCCATTATTATTTGAATTTCTAGAAACAAAAGTTATCCCATCATCAGCTGGCGTTTGCTTTCCATAGTCCAATTTGCTTCCAGTATAAATATCAAATATTTGAGATAATTTAACCATTTTATTTTTTTCCTCCATTTGACATTAAATATCCTATATATTGATTCAATACATTTTGAAAATCACTTTCATTAAGAGTAGAATAATCAGTTTCCATGTAGGCTTCAGCTAACCATTCATCTTTTGCAGTAACTTCTTTATTAATAGACATTCCAATCTCATCCTTTTTGTTGAAATATAAATCTATCCACTTTTTTTCAATTTCCTTCCATGCATTTTCATATTTTTCAACTCTACCAAGATTTTTTCTTTTTTCAAATCCATCATCTTTGAAATAGCCAAAAAATGTTTTTTTATTTGGATTATGCCTTACTCCCAATGTAAATACCATACAACAAGCTACTGCATTAGCACCTGGATAAAACATGTCAGATGGTAATGAAAAAACAGCATCAAGAGTATTTTCTTCTAACATTTTTTCTTTAAATATTTTCACATCACCACTTGCACCAATTGCACACTGCATTGGTAATAGCACAGCAAGACGACCATGTTTTAACAAATGAGCAATATAATATACATAATGAAACCCCTTTGATGGATCAGTAGTTACTTTTTTACTCCATGTTTTTACATATTCTTTCTGACTTTGTTTTCGAGTTGCATTATACGGTGGATTCATCAACACTGTATCAATATGAGCATTTTTTATCCATAATTCATTATCAAACATACTTCCTTGAATAATATTAGAATTACCATCACCATGAATCAACATATTTGTTGTAGATAAACCAAAGGCAACATCTTCATATTCAATACCAAAAATATGACTTTCTTTTATTTCATTTTTTTCTTTTTGGGTATCACAATCATCCATTGCTTCAGTCATAGCTCTTACTAGAAAAGCACCACTTCCACAACAAGGATCAAGAACTCTTGAATTTCTGTTAACATTTACTACATGGCACATAAATTGTGTAATCTGATCAGGTGTAAATGCTTGATTTTTATCTGTTTTTCCTACATATTTATTAAATGTAGTGAAAAATAAATTTAATAAATCTTGCCCTTGTGTACTCTCATCATTTATAAATGGTAATATATTATTTTTTATTGTAGATATTATTTCTTGCAACTGTGTTTTTGTCAATTCCCTTACATCTTGAGAATTAAGCACATTTTGATCTAATAAAACAATTTTTTGAGACTTATTTAAATTATTATTTAATAAATGTGATAAATTTTCTCTTATACCTGCAATTATTTGACTTGTATCCAAATTTTCATAATTCAATCCATTCTTTAATGCTAATAAACAAGTTCCAACAAATTGACTTCTTATTTTTTCTCCAATACCATATTTATGTAACAATTCATTTAGATCATATGTATTCTGAATTACTTTTAATTTATCATTTTGGGTTCCAAAAAATATATTCTCGTATTCCTTAAATGTCTTTATTTTTCTTTCCTCTTTAACATAATTATATAAACTAATATTCTCAGCTATGTCATACCAAACATAAATTTTATCATTATTTGTACTAGCTAATATTGCAACAACTTGATTATCAGAAAATTCATGTTCAAAATTAATATAATTTTGTAATTGAATAATTCCATCATTCAAATCTTTTCCTGTTAAACTTTGTTTTGTTTCAACAAGAACTGATAACTTTTTACTTGCAAATCTTATATCTAAATCTTTATACACCCTTTTAGCATCATCTGAAAGATATTGAGTATAATCTTTTCCAATTGCTTTTAACGCTTTTCCATAGCTAAATTCCTCGTTTTCTATATTACTTGTTAAATATTGTCTTCCTATTGTAGTAATAATATCTGTTCTAATCATAATTATTATCTCCTTTACTTAATACTTTTCTTACTTCGTCCCATTTTTCTTCATAATTAATTACTCCATTATAAATGTCACTTGGAATGTCATTTTTTTCTTTTGCGATCAAATTAAAAAATTTCACTTTTTTATTTTCATCAAAATTTAGTATAGTGGCTATCTTAATTTGTAATTCTCTACTAGGTGGTCTCTTTTCCCCTTTTATCATTTGTCCAACATAATAAGAAGAAATGCCTACTTTTTCTGCAAACTTATTCTGACTTAATTTATTTCTGGAAATTTCTTTTTTTAAAAAGTTACCAAATTCACTCATCACTTTGCCTTCCTTTATATAAACTATAAGCTTATAGTTTATATATCATTATTTTAAAAAATAATCAAGTGTTTATAAGAATTATTACATTTTAACCAAATAAAAATCTATTTTCCAAAATCAAATTTTGACTTCAGAAAATAGAATTTATGAGTCTGTAGAAAAAACTGTGTAAACTAATGAAAAATAAGTCCTTTCTATGTTAGAATAAATATAACATAGGAGGGATTTTTTTATGGGAGATAGACATGCACCAAGAAAGAATAGAATGCCAAAGGAGAGAAAAGATTTAATCAAACAGTTCATAGCACAGAATGAAATAAGTTCTGCAAAAGACATTGAAGAAGCCTTAAAAAATATGTTTAAAGACACCTTGCAAGAACTTTTAGAAGCAGAATTAGATGAAAATTTAGGATATGAAAAATATAAATATTCAGACGAAGCCAAAGATAATTATCGAAATGGATACTCAAAGAAAACAGTCCACTCTATTGCAGGAGATATTGAATTAAGTGTACCGCGTGATCGTAACGGAAACTTTGAGCCAGTAATTGTCGAGAAAGGTGAAAAAGATATTTCAGGTATTGAAGAAAAAATAATACGAATGTATGCAAGAGGAACTTCAAATAGAGAAATATATAATCAAATGCAGGAACTTTATAGGGTAAAAATATCACCAGATATGGTAACAGCAATAACTAATAAAATAATACCTCAAATAAAAGAATGGCAAACGAGACCATTAGATGAAGTATACCCTGTTGTGTTTGTTGATGCTACATATTTTTATGTTAAAGATAACGGCGTTTCTGGCAAAAAAGCTGTATATATAATTCTAGGTATAAATTCAGATGGTTACAAGGATGTGCTTGGATTTTATGTCGGAGAAAGCGAAAGTGCAAAATATTGGTTAAACATTTTAAATGAACTTAAGACACGTGGTGTTAAAGATGTTTTAATCATGTGTGCGGATGGCTTAAAGGGTTTGGCAGAAGCAATAAATAGTGCATTTCCAAAGACTGAATTTCAAAGATGTATTGTACACATGATTCGCAATACTATGAACTACGTTTCATATAAAGTTAGAAAAGAACTTGCAGCAGATTTAAAAACTGTTTATGCAGCTGGTACTGAAGAAGAAGCATATAGAAATTTACAAGAATTAAAAGAAAAATGGGAACCTAGAAAAGTTTTTCTAGATAACTGGGAAAATAATTGGGAGAATGTTGCTACATTTTTCAAATATAGTCCAGCAATCAGAAAAATTATCTATACTACAAATTCTATTGAAAGTTTGAATAACAGTTACAAACGTATATATAAAGGAAGAAGAGTTTATCCTTCTGTTCAATCACTTGAAAAATGCATGTATTTAGCTACTACTATGATTACCGAAAAATGGACTCAACCTTATGCAAATTGGGGTGTTATTATTAGCGAATTTAAAGTGTTTTTTGAAGGAAGAATATAATTTATAAAATCTTGAGTCGAGCTTAAATAAGGGATTATAGTCTTTCCACCAACTAGGACTATTCTCCGTATTCCATTCTTTCAATAGTTGTAATATTTCATTGCTTTTTAAGAAAGTACAACTTTCATTCATAAAATTCTCATTTATAGATATTACCTGTTTATAGTTTAAGATATTATAATTGAATTTTTATTTTCAATTACCTTAGACAATTCTTTACATGTTATGTTATATCTATTTCAGAACAAATTGATAATAGCATCTTCCTATATTCATTTGAATATGTTGTATCATTATCTTCGCATGGTTCAACATATTTAAAAGTATAATGAAATTTTCTTCCAGCATCAAATAATATTCTCAGGTTTTAGAAATAAACTCCTCTTTATTCAAATTATATCTCCTCCATTTATTTTTTATTAATTAATATTTAATTTATATAATATATATCCACCTATTACAGTAACTATAATACCCGTACATACTTCTATTACTATCTTCAAAATATTGTTTTTCTCATCATTGTTATGTATAACATTATTTTCTCCTATATTTGAGTTTTCAATTTTATTTTTGTTTTCAATATTAATTTTCATTACTATCTCCTATATTTGTCTTTTCTATTTTGTTATGATCTCCAATATTAATTGACTTGTCAATAATATTAACAATCATTTTATTTACTTTTTCTTTCTTATCTTTATCTTTCATATCAATATAATAATCATCTAAATTTCCATATATCTTTTCTAATTCTAATAATATGTCTATCAATATTGGTTTCAAGCAATTAATTATGTTCGTAAAAGCGTATATGCTTAATTCTCTCCATGCATGTGTTACCTGTCCATTTATTAATGCAATAGAGTTAATATAGTCTAAAGGCATTTCCATTGACAAATTATGATGTTCTGTCTCTTCTTCTGCTTTTGAAAATTGTAAAATTTCATTTATACCTTGCCTTATTTCAACTTTCGATACTCGTTCTTTAAAATCTTCTTTAACTGGAATATTCATATTTGAAATTGCAGAACATCCAGACACGATATTCCCCTTAATTTCACAACTGATAATTCTATACTGTGGCAATTTTTCTTTTTCTTTATATCCATTTATTTCACTATTTAGCCATTTCTTTATTTTTTCATTATTATTATCTTGTAGTAGTAAATTTAATATATTCATTGCTTGTACAACATTTATTTCATCTCTTATAAGTTCTACAATTATTTTACTTCTCTCCATCCTTATTCCCCCTACACTTTTGTCTCATTTTATCACATTTTCTGCAAACAATCTATCGATATTGCTAAATTTGAACATTTTTTGACAAAACAGACATCTTTTACATTTTATTTTCTATACCACAAACTTTTTCTCCCATAACCCCCTGGCGGGTTTTGTTTTTGAATAAAAAAATGTTAAAATTAAAACATAGTAATTCAAATAATTACTAAATAAAACGAAAGAAGGCAAAAAATGGCTAGTAATATTGAAAATGTAGTATCTGCTGGTAAGAACTTAATGGCTCAAAAACTAAAAAACTATCCTGAAAACACAAGAAGATACAAAAGCTGAATTGACAAAGTTTGTTATCGAAGCGCAAAATGATTTAATCATAGATAGGAAAACCTTTAAACTTTCTTGAGTTTATGTTAACTTTGTGGTATAATATTATTGTAATCTGTCCTGTATAAAGGTGCTTCGCATCAAATAATTTTGAAAGGAGGACAAGATTATGTCGCATTCTGTTTCGTATCGCTTTGTTCGGGTAAGTACTGCTTTCGAGGATCTTGAAGGTTATGCATTGCTTCGCGATTACTATGGTATTGAAGTCAATGGAGAGCTTTTGGTTAAAGAGGAACTCGGCAACACTTTGTATCTGGTAAAAGTTTCAGAACTTCCGGACTACTCGGCAGAAGACAATTGGTTTACCATTGATGGCTGTCGTGGACTTGAGACTGCAAAATGCGTTGATAATAGCTGGAATTTGTTTGTTGATCAGATTTTTGATGAAGCACGCAAAGAACTTAGCTTTCATTAAGAAAGGGGAAGAACACTACGGTAAAGACACTTTAGAAAAAACTCCTGACAAATTACCTGTAATAGGTAATTAAAAAAATTTTATTTTCTGCCCATATCATGGGCAGTTTTTTCGTTTTATCCATATTTAACCGATATTTTTCAAAAAATTTTATCACACTCTGTTTATATTTCATTTTTTGTGTTATACTATTGCTCATAAGAGAGTACCTCCATTTCGGTTTATTTGTCGTTATTTAAACCTTAACATTTTCGGTACTCTCTTTCAACATTTATTTTTGTGACATATCTATTTTAAACCTATATTGGCAGCAGACGTATTCAAAAGAAAAAAGAAGAGGACAATCCCGTATATCAAAAATATAGAGGCATATATGCAAAAAAACTATGAATGCTAGAAGAATTTCTGATATTGCTTCTGTTCAAAAGCAATATGAAAAATGGAGAAAAGAAACCAATAAACTTTTAGATGATATCGAAAAAGGAACTAAGGCTTATGAAGAATTTGATGAATGGTTAGATAAAAATAACTAAGGAGGAAAATTGCATGTCAAATTTATATATTATAACTGGTCCAGCAGGCGTTGGAAAAAGTACAATTTCAAAAAAGTTAGCACAATTAAAGGATAAATCTGTTTTAATAGAAGGTGATGAAATTTATCATCAAGTAGTTGGTGGATATATTCAAGCATGGAAAGAAGGAAATCATTTACAAACTTTTTGGAAAGTATGCTTAAATTCTATCGAAACTTATCTTGAAGATGGATTTGATGTTATTTTTAATTACATTATTAATCCAGAAAATATTAGAATTATAAAGGATCGATTTAAAAATTATCCTATAAAATTTGTGGTTTTACTTGTAGATGAAGCCACTTTACTTGCAAGGGATAAAGAGAGACCTAAAAACTGTCAAATGAAAGAGCGTTGTATAACATTATTGAATAGTTTTAAAAATAAGAATTATAAAGCAACTAATATAATAAATACGACTAAATTATCAATTGACGAAACAATAAATATCATTGAAAATGATAATAAATTTATTTTATAGGGGGTTATAAATATATGGAGAAAAGAGATTTATATGATTTTAATAGAAACTTAACAGGAAAAACTATTTTTAAGTGTGATCCTATCCCAGATAATAACTACAATGAATGAAGATAGATTTTTCAAAAATCACTATGAAGAATTTGAAATATTATTAAATTGGTTGAAGGAAGGTGAAAAGGCTGAGTAAAATTCTCAGCCTTTTTATTTTTATAAAACATATTTAGATATAATCGAATTTATCATTCTTATATCAACATTTGATTTAAAATCAAATTGTAATATACGTCCATTACTAAATGTAAGAATTAGTTCACTATCTATATCCATAAACCCAACTGCTTCAATTCCATAATATTGTATTTTTGAATATGGATAAGAAAAATATGCAACTTTTTACCAGTAACTCCCTTTACATTTACAACAAAAATTCTATTATTTGTAAATATAACTTGATCTCTAATTGTTTTAAATGCACACATTATTTTTTCGTTTTACCCATATTTAACCGATATTTTTCTTCCGACTGAAAAACAGCAAAAAATAAATCCTTAAAGTCTTTAAAACTCTAAGGATTTACTGTTTCTTTGGTTGCGGGGGTAAGACTCGAACTTACGACCTTCGGGTTATGAGCCCGACGAGCTGCCAACTGCTCCACCC
>CAKPOE010000003.1 GCA_934169745.1 uncultured Clostridia bacterium
AACTAATTGATATTATGGAAAAATTAAAGTGGTGGGATAAAAGTATAGAAGAAATAAATAATTTAATTCCTTTACTGGCAAACAGCAATTTAGAGTATGTAAAAGAAGAATTAAAGAAATTATTATAGTTACAAATTACAATTTATAGAGCAGATAGTTAGTTGATAATTATCTGCTTTTGTGTTAATATAACTGTAATATAGGTAAATTTATGAGTTTTTATATTGGGCAAAGCATTGCTTTCTTGGGTATAATACCACAAAATGTAAGCATAAAAAATTTTGGGAATGTGCTCTGCTACGAGAAGCTATACAAGATAAAAATTACGTTTCGGATAATGCTTCAAAACAATGCTTATTCAACTGTTGGTTGAGCTAAAAATTCCCCACTCAACTAATGGTATATGTACTTTTAATAAATAATATTTTACACTTAAAATGAAGGAGGAAAAGAAAATGGATCAAATTAAAATTGGAAAGTTCATTGCTGAGCAAAGAAAAAAGAATAACTTAACTCAAATGCAACTTGCGGAAAAATTAAACATAACAGATAGGGCTGTATCTAAATGGGAAAACGGCAAAGCAATGCCAGATTCGTCAATAATGCTCGAGTTATGCGATGAACTAAAAATAAGTGTAAATGAATTATTGTCTGGGGAGGTATTAGAAATGAATAATTATAATGAAAGTGTGGAGCAGAATTTATTGGATATGGTAAAACAAAAGGAACAAGCAGATAAAAATATGCTATTGCTAGAAATAGTTATTGGAGTATTATCGATGATTGTTTTGCTATCATTAACGTTCGTTGCTTTATTTATAGAAATGGAAGAATGGACCCAAATTTTACTTATAGTGTTTGGCGTTGTTGTTTTCATGATAGGCGTATTGCTTGCATTAAAAATAGAACAAATGGCAGGTTATTTTGAATGTGCAGAGTGTCATTACAAATATATGCCAGAATATTCAAAAGTGTTTTGGGCTATGCATATTGGAAGAACAAGATATATGAAGTGTCCAAAATGTAATAAGAGAAGTTGGCAGAAAAAAGTAATAAGTAAAAACGTATAAAGGAGAATGGTTATGGAGGAAAAAACTATAATCGAAGCACACAAATTTTCTTCAAATAACAAAAATTCATTATTGAAAGATAAAAAATGTGGCTGCTTCTATTGCACAGAGATATTTGAACCTAGTGAAATAGAGAACTGGCTTAATGAAGGCTCTGGAACAGCGATTTGTCCTTATTGTGGTGTTGACTCTGTTATTGGTGAAAGTTCGGGTTTTCCAATTACGAAAGAATTTCTAAATAAAATGAGAGATTATTGGTTTTTAGGAAAAAGATAATAGCAAGTTATTGGCGCTCTTGGATTTTAACAAATGTTAATTTGCATTGCTTGTGGCAACGGAGCGTTTTGCATATAATCCTTTTTAAAGAAAGGAGGGCATTATAATGCTAAAAGAAAATATCAAATTAATTAGAAAACAAAAAGGACTTTCACAGGAGGAGCTTGCTATTAAGTTAAATGTTGTTAGGCAAACAATTTCAAAGTGGGAGCAAGGATTATCTGTTCCAGATTCAGAATTGTTAGTTTCATTATCTGATGTATTAGAAACTCCTGTAAGTGTTTTACTTGGAGAAACTATTTCTGAGGGAGATACAGATAGTTTAAAAGAGATTGCAAAAAAATTAGAGATAATAAATTTGCAATTAGCACAAAAGAAAGAGAATAATAGAAAGATTTGGCATTGGTTATTTATAGTGATGTGTTTAGCATTAATAGGACATTTTGTGGGTTTGATAATGTTAGGCAATACTTATATGGAATGGAATTATAATGATCCAGAACTTGCTGTACTAGGAGTCGGAATTCATACTTTTGTATGGGTTTGTGTAAGAATAGTACCAATACTTCTTGTGGGTTCAATTGTGGGAATTTGTTTAACAAGAAAAAAGCAATAAATTTAATGTTTTAATAAAAGAAGGCGAGATATTCTTTGCAGGAAGTGAAACAAGTGATTTTGGAGATTTTAGTAAAGGAATTTTATTGGGAATGTCTATAGGAATTAATATAATCGGAATTATTTTGACAGTTGCATACATTGCGAAGGAAGATGAGAACAAAAAGAATAAATAATAATTTTACAAAGGGTATAGAATAATTGTTTAATAATGATGCGTAGGAGTGAATCGTATGAAATATATAGTCTTATTAAGAGGTGTAAATATAAGCGGGAAAAATAAGATCTCAATGAGTGAGCTAAAAAAAGAACTGAAAGAGAAGCAATATCAAAATGTTATTACTTACCTTAATAGTGGTAATGTTATTTTTGAGTGTAAGAAAAAGAGTAGAAAAGATATACTCCAAGATGTTCATGATATTATAAAAAACAAATTTAATCTTGAAGTGCCAATCTTCATTATGGATGCATCAGAGCTTGAAGATGTACTAAATAACAATCCAGAATGGTGGGGAACGAACGATAAAGAAATATATGATAATCTAATTTTTATAATTCCGCCAACCAAATATGAAGAGGTATATAATACAATCGGAAGTCCGAAAGAAGATATTGAAAAAGTAGAAGAGTATAATAATTTTGTGTTTTGGTCATACATCTTAAAAGATTATAGAAAATCGAAGTGGTGGAACAAGACCGCAAGCACCGATATAAAAGATAAAATTACAATAAGAACAGCTAATACTATGAGAAAAATATTGGAAATATGTAATAAAAATGGTGACGCACAGAAATAAATATTATTAAAATAGCAAAAAGCAGATATTATCTGCTTTTTTATTTTAACAAAATTTAATAAGCATATTGACTACTGTTACATAGTGTTATATGGTGTATAACCAGGAGGCGATAATATGAAGATGATTATTAGTAATAGTAGTTCTGTTCCAATATATGAGCAAATAAAGCAGTCTATTATAAATCAAATATTGGATGGAGAGTTGAGGGAAGATGAACTATTACCGTCTATAAGAGTTTTGGCACAAGATATAAAAATAAGTGCGATGACCATAAAAAAAGCCTATGATGAATTAGAAAAAGAAGGATATTTAAAGTCTATACAAGGAAAAGGGACTTTTGTGGCACCTAAAAATACGGAACTTGCAAGGGAGCAAGCGCAAAAGGATATAGAGAAATACATAGAGAAAATAGTTGCTATTTCAAATAAATTTGAGATAGATGAAAAAGATGTGATTGAAATATTCAAAATGATTTATGAGGAGGGCAAGTAAATGGAAAACATTATTGAGATTAGAAATTTAGAAAAGAAATATGATGATAAATTTAAACTTGGGAAAATTGATTTATCAATACCAAAAGGTGTTATTGTAGGCCTTATTGGTGAAAACGGAGCGGGAAAAACAACACTAATAAAATCAATATTGAATATTATAAAAATTGATCGCGGAGAAATAAAAATATTTGGAAAAGATTACAAAGCTGAGGAAAAAGCGATAAAAGAAGATATCGGTGTAGTGTTAGATAATATGTTTTTTCCAGAAGTATTAAATGCTAGAGATATTAACAATACAATGAAAGATATATATATGAATTGGGATAGCAAGCTATATTTTTCTTATTTAAATGAGTTCAACTTACCAGAAGATAGGCCATTAAAATCAATGTCAAAAGGAATGAGAAAAAAGTTGGAAATAGTAACAGCCATTTCTCATAGACCTAAATTATTGATATTAGATGAGCCAACAAGCGGATTAGATCCAATCGGAAGAAGTGAAGTATTAGAGATATTTCAAAAGTTTATAGAGAATGAAGAATGTTCTATATTACTCTCAACGCATATAACAAGTGATTTAGAGCATATTGCAGATGAAATTATATTTGTTGATAATGGAAAAAAAGTATTACAAAAGTCAAGGGATGAAATAATTGATAATTACGGAGTTTTAAAGTGTGACATTGATTATTTTTCAAACATTGATAAAGAAGATATTATTGCGTACAGGAAAACGAAATATGCTTATGAAGTATTAATTAATGATAAAGAACGATTAAGTAAAAAATATGATGGATGTGTAATAGATAAAATCACACTTGAAGATTTAATGTTACTAATAATTAAGGGGGAAAAGGTATGTTAGGTTTGATGAAAAAAGATTTTTTGCTTATGAAAGCAAATTTGAAGTCAATGATTGTCATATTTATAGTTTATTTTATATTGGCATTTCAAGGCAATTTTGACGTTACATTTTTAGTACCTCTTATAGGTATAATGTTATTCGTATCAACTTTTAGCTATGACGAGTTTAATAATTGGAATTCTTACGCAGTAACTTTGCCAAACGGAAGAAAGAATGTTGTTAGGGCAAAATATATAGCATCAATAATTTTGACGGCTGTTTTGGGAGTAATGTGCGTAATTGTATCAATGGGTATTAATTATTCAAAAACAAGTAGCATGAATATAGAGGAACTTGTATCGTCATTAATGGGAATTGTGTTATCAAGCAGTATCATAATTTCTTTATTTTATCCAATCATGTTCAAGTTTGGGGCTACGAATGGAAGAATAATATTATTTGCGGTAGTATTTGGTATAGCGGGCATTGTGGCTTTAATAGGAAATATTGTAGATATGACTCCTATTGTAAATGCGATGAATGGATTAGATAATTATTCGTTTATATCAGTTCCAATAATTTGTGTAATATTATTAGTTCTTTCATATTTGATATCAGATAAAATATATACAAATAAGGAATTTTAAACAAATATCGTATTTGGCGACCAAAAAATCAAATTAAATATTCAGGACATTTTTAGTGTATAAAAATCCCCACACGCAAGTAGCGTGCGGGGATTTAAAATTAGTGCCATTTAGTACCAATTGAGGGGCTGGTATGGTTCATCTTCTTCAAGCTGGTACATACCATAACATACAACTGTGTCAACCCAACCGAGCATGAAGAGCACAATCGCGATTGCAAGTGCAATTAGCAGGTTGAAGCTTCCCCAAAGGATGTAAAAGATCAGGAAGTATGCTGTAGCTCCAACGAAGGCAGGAAACATGCTCCAAAGTACCATATTCAGGATGCCAAAGCGAAAATGTTCGGCATGGCGAATACTATAGATACATGCCGCCTTTATAAGACGTTTAAAGTCACTCTTGAGTCTGGAACTGTACAATAGATTGAACCTCAATTCGGTAATATCACCGATGAGCTCTCTGATTCCCCAAATACACATTGCAACTAACACAGGAATGGACATATAGACCATCGTTCTTTTGAAGCAGTATTCTGAAGCCGTCATTCCAAGAACTATAAGCAGAACAAAAGCAACAACACCATAGATACCACCGATTACCTTGAGTTTCCGAGACATTACAAGTACCTCCATTTTAAGTGCCTTTGGCACTAATTTTATTGCTTCTTAGTTCTAGTCTTTCCATAAAGGACACCCTAGACAGAAAACTATTTGCAACATGTATATTATACCACGTTTTACATAATATAGCAATGGCTAATTGCAATAAGATTGTCCATATGGCATAATTTTGCAATTTCTTTCATAAAAATGCTTTGGAGGCGTTTTATGATTGATTAACCTACACCATATTTTTCAGAAGATTTTATCACACTCTGTTTATATTTCATTTTTTGTGTTATACTATTGCTCATAAGAAAGTACCTCCATTTCGGTTTATTTGTCGATATTTAAACCTTAACATTTTTGGTACTCTCTTTCAATATTTATTTTTGTGACATATCTATTTTAAACCTATAAATGATTTGGAGGCATTTTATGAAAGAATATAAAACAATTATTTATTCATTATTACTTATGTGTATGCTTTTTCGATTTTATTCATATGGCTTTCAATATTTTTCCAATATGGATGATAATAACCAGTACGGAATTTATAATTTGAGAAATGAAAATATAAGGGAAAATGTAATAGAGCATTATAAACTGTATGGTGTTAGACCACTAGCTTTTTATACAGATGCTTATGTTTTTTCGTGGCTATGGAACAGAATGTATATTTTACTTTTTATAATGATAATCATGCACTTTGTCACTGGAATAATGTTTAAACAAATTACAAGTAAACTGAATATAAGCTTTGGCTTTTTGGGACTGGTCATTTTTACTTTATCTCCGTTTTTGGTGCAAGCAACATATTGGATATCTGCTTCGTCGAGGCTTGTGCTTAGTTTGTTTTTTAGTATTTTATCAATTAGATTGTTTATATATTATATTGAAAATAGAGATAAAATTAGTCGATTACAAAAGTTTTTGCTTACATTCTTTATTTTAGCTTTAAATATTTTGTGCACCGGATATTATGAACAAACGATAGTATTTAATTTTGTGTTTTTTATTTATGTGATTTATAAATATAAAGGAAAATGGTTCTATAGCGTGCCATGTATTTCAACGTTTTTAATAGCATGTCATTATTATATTTCTTTCGCAAACAACACAATGCAGGAAAGAGGAAGTATTGCACTTAACAATGTTCTTGAGCATTCATTGGATGTGGTGAAATCAATTTTAAATACTTTTTTAACGTATCACAAACTTTCTGTTCCAGAAGCTATCAGTAATGAGATAACAAATTTTCCAGTTGTTATTATTTCAATTTGGCTTGCGAGTATGTTAGGTGTATTTATTTTTCATACTGTAAAAAAGCAAAGAAATAGTTCGATATTAAAGAGTTTTGCTATTGGAATAGTATTATTTATTATACCATTTGCACCTTTTTTTGTATTAGAGAAAGCTGTTGTAGATATCAGGAATTTTTACATATCATATCTTGGAATTTCTACTGTAATAGCAAGTATATATTATGGTATTTGTGAGAAGTTTAAGTACTTTAATGTTATAAATGCTTATATAATTTTTACACTTGTTTTTATATGCCTATTATGTAATTGTTATGAAATTAAGAATTATAAAAACGTTTACGAATTTGACAATTACATTGCAAGTAAGATAGTGCAAAATCTTGATAATGAAATGTTTGAAAACAGAGAAACAATTTGTATTGATTATGATATGGAAATATTAAATTTTAAAAATAATAGCGGAATGTGCAGAACAATACTTGAGGAAGATTGGGCAGTTATGGGGAAGGTGCAACTAGTGAGAAAAAGCACGAAAATAGGTCAAATTATGTTAAGAAAGAGGCAAAAACCTTACATATATATCGACAAAAACCTTGAAATAGAGACAGAGTTTTAATATAATGATTACGTTAGGAAAGATATTATTTTAAGGAGAACAATATGGAAAACGAAGAATTAGTACAAGCTATTGAGGCGATGCTTTTTGCAAGTGGTAGAAGCGTTGATATAAAGACTTTGAGCGAAATCTTGGGTGTGGAAGCGGAAGAAATTAAAGAAGCTGCTCAAAAATTAAAAGAAAACTTACAAGATAGAAAGAGTGGTATTCAACTTATAGAAATAAATAATGGCTATCAATTAGCAACATTGGAGAAGTTTTACTCATACATATGTACTATGTTAGATAATAGATCTAAACCAAATTTATCACAAGCTGCATTGGAGGTTTTGGCAATTGTTGCGTACAATCCAAAGATTACGAGAGCAGAAATGGAAAAAATACGTGGTGTGTCGTCAGATAGTGCTATGAATAAGCTTTTAGAATATAATTTGATAGAGGAAGCCGGAAAACTTGATGCACCTGGTAGACCAATGACATACAAAACAACAGATGAATTTTTGAGACTTTTTGGCTATAAATCTTTAGAAGATATGCCGAAGCTTCCTGCTTTGCAAGAAGATGATGGACAAACGAGTTTTATTGATGATGAAAGTTCTGAAAAAATTGAAGAAACTACGACAGTGGATGAAAGTAACGAAAATGCTTAAATGTGAGGTAGAATTATGAGATTAATTTTAGGTCGAAGTGGTTCTGGCAAATCTTTATATTGCATGAATGAAATAAAAAAATATGATGAAGAGGCTTTTTCAAAGCCTCTACTTTATATTGTGCCAGAGCAATTTTCTTTTGAGGCGGAAAGAAATTTGATTAGTGTGCTTGGAAAGAAAGGAATGATAAACAGTCAAGTGTTATCGTTTAAAAGACTGGCATACAAAATATTTACAGAAAAAGGTTTCAATGAAAACCCAATTGGAAATGCAGGAAAAACGATGCTTATATATTCTATAATGATAAAGAATGAAGATAAGCTGACTTTGTTAAAGAATGTCTCTAAAAATATAGGCTTAGTAGATACTGTAGTAAAACAAATAGAAGAATTAAAAAGATATCATATTACACCAGAGATACTAGAAAATATAAAGATTGATAATCAATATCTAATGAAAAAAATGTCAGACATTCTAGTTATATACCGTGAATATGAAAATAGAATAAAAGAAAAATATTTAGATGGTAATGATGAATTAAAAATGCTTGCTACTTTCTTAGAAATGCCTACATATTTAGATGGAGCAAAAATATGGATAGATGCATTTGATGGCTTTACGCCAGAAGAATTATCAATTATAGAAAAGTTGGAGAAAAAAGCAGATGTGACAGTTTCTCTTATTGTCGATGACGGCGAACTATTCAGCTTGAATCAGAAAACAATTGAAAAGTTAAAACGAATTGCAAATATATCAGAAGTTATAAAGTTGCAAAAGATTTACCGCTATAATTCAAAAGAACTTGAACATCTCGAGGAAAATTTTTTACGATATCCATATAAAAAATTTGAAAATGAAGTTCATGATATATTTCTTACATTGAATAAAAATCCATATTCGGAAATCGAGAATATAGCATGTGCAATAAATAAATGTGTGCGAGAAGATGGCTATAGGTATGAAGATATAGCAATATTGGCAAGAGATACAGAAAACTATAAAAATATCTTCCAGACTGTTTTTGGTTTGTATGGTATTCCTTATTTTTTAGATGATAAGAGAAACTTATTTACTCAGCCAATTATACTTTTAATATTATCACTTCTTGATATATGCGTTAGAAATTTTTCTTATGAGAGTGTGTTTGGCTATCTAAAAACTAATTTAACAAATGTTGAAGATCGTGATGATATTGATTTACTAGAAAATTATGTTTTGAAGTGGGGAATTCGTGGTAGTGATTGGAACAAAGAATGGAACTTGCCAGATAAAAATTTAGAAAAAATTAATTATATAAGAGAACAAGTTGTAACTCCAATTATGAAATTTAAAAAAGAATTAAGTAACAAGAAAACTGTAAAAGAAATCGTCACGGCACTATATAATTATTTGATAGATATAGATGCATATAGAAACATTCAAAACAAAATTGATGAATTAAAGAAAGGCGATAATGTAGAGTTGGCAACCGAACATGCTCAAGGATGGAATACTACAATGAACATACTTGATGAGATGGTAGAGGTTCTTGGTGATGAGAGTGTTTCTTTTGATAAGTTTTTAAATACTTTAAAGATGGGTATTTCAAATCATAAGGTAGGAATTATACCACCAACTAAAGATCAAGTTATGATTGGCGATATAGAGAGGACGAGAAGTAGTCATGTTAAAGTACTATTTATAGTTGGAATTAATGATGGTACTTTTCCAAGAGCTTTTTCTGATGAAGGGTTTATTAATGATAAAGAAAGAAATCAACTTTTGGATAATGGCATTGAGATTGCTAAAGATACAAGAAAATTATTGATAGAAGAAAATTTTAATATATATAAAGCTTTTGCTGTGCCTAGTGATAAATTGTATTTATCATACCCAACATCTAATATGGAGAATAAGGCATTGAGACCGTCATTCATAATAAAACAACTTAAAAGTATCTTTCCAAACTTAAAAGAAGATAGCAAGGTAATAGATGACGAAGTACCAGCTGTGAGCAAGAATGGAAGCTTACCAATTTTATTAAATAAAATTCGAAACTACGTTGATGGAGAAGAGTTATCACAATATTGGAAAGATGTATATTTATGGTATGAAAAAAACGATACTAGAAGAATAGAAAGTATAACTACAGCATTAAGTTATAAAAACACTATTGAATACATGAATAAACATTTGACTAAAAAACTGTATGGAGAGAACATTAATGGTAGTGTTTCAAAATTAGAAAAATATGCTTCGTGTCCTTTTTCATATTATTTAAGATATGGACTTAAAGCACAAGAAAGAGAAGTGTATAGACTTGAAAATCCGGATTTGGGTTCGTTTCTTCATGAAGTTATTGATAGATTTTCAAAGTATGTTTTAGAAAACAACATTATTTGGCGTGAGTTAGAAAAAGAAGAAAGCGACAGGATAGTAGACAAGATAATAGAAGAAGTACTTAGTGGATTCAAACACAATCTACTTAACAGTTCTGCGAGACTTAAGCAGTTAAGTATAAAATTGAAAAGACTAGTCAAGAGAATGATATGGATTATTACTAACCAAATTAAAATGGGAGAGTTTGATGTTTCTGATAACGAAGCAGAATTTGGAGTTGGCAAAAAATATCCAGCGATAGAAATTGCACTATCGGATGGTAGTAAAATTGTATTGAATGGAAAAGTTGATAGAATTGATATAGCAAATACAGAAGATGGCAAATATATCAGAATTATTGATTATAAATCTTCGCAGAAACAAATAAAACTTTCAGATGTGTATTATGGAATACAGTTACAGCTTTTAACATACCTTGATGCGGTTAGTGATGACAGTGTTACACCAGGTGGAGTGCTATATTTAGAACTTAATGATCCAATGATTAAATCAAATAGAGATATGCTTCCAGAAGAAATTGAATTAGAAATAATGAAACAACTTAGAATGAAAGGATTAATACTTTCTAATGCGAGGCTTGTAAAAGCAATGGACAACACAATGATAAAAGAATCAAATGTACTTAATTTGTCTGTAAAAAGCGATGGTACGTACACAAAAATGCCAACTGCTAGTGAGGAGCAGCTTGATAAGTTAAGACATCATATACGAAATGTTTTAAAGCAGATAGGCGAAGAAATGATAAATGGAAATATAAAGAACGAACCGATAAAGAGAAAGAATTCTACAGGGTGCGATTATTGTGAATATAAAACAATATGTCAGTTTGATAGAAAATTGGGAAATCAATTTAAGATGCTTGAAGAATTAAAGGATGAAGAAGTTTGGAAACGCATAGAAAGGGAGTGAATGTAATATGAGATGGACTGATGAACAGCAGGCAGCAATTGATACAAGAAATTGCAATTTGTTGGTTGCTGCTGGTGCTGGAAGCGGAAAGACAGCTGTTCTTGTTGAACGTATATTGAAAAAGATAATAGAAGATAAAGTTGATATAGATAAGTTGTTAGTTGTTACTTTTACGAATGCTGCAGCTAGTGAAATGCGCGAAAGAATAGCCAATCGTTTGTATCAAGAACTTGAAAAAGATGCTACTCTTCAAAAACAAATTACGATGCTTGCAAAGTCTAATATAAGTACGTTACATTCATTCTGTCTAAAAGTTATACGAGATAATTTCTTTAAAATTGATTTGGACCCTAATTTTAGAATTGGTGATCAAGTTGAATGCGAACTCTTAAAAATAGAAACTATTGAAGAACTTATGGAAGAATTGTATGAAGCGGATGACAAGGAGTTTGAAGAATTAATAAATACATATACTGGAAATAGAGAAGATGGTGAGCTAAAAAATATTGCGTTAAGTATATATAATTTTGTACAAAGTACTCCGAAACCAAATGAATGGCTTGAAGAAAAGTGCGAAATGTATAATTTGCGAGATGGAATTGATTTTGCTGAAACTGAATGGGGAAAGTTATTATTAGATTATGCTAAAGAAGAAGTGGAAGGGCAGATACAAGAATTAAAAAATCTTGAAGAGGATTTATATGACTATCCTAATTATCTTCAAACAATTCAGGATGATATTTTGGTACTTAAAGCAATTTCCGAAAAAAATAATACGTGGGATAGTTTTTATAATCAAATTAGACTTTTAGAGTTTTCTAAGCTTAAACCATGTAAAGATATAGATGATGATTTGAAGCAAGCAGTGAAAGACACAAGGGAAAAAATGAAAAAGAGTATTAAGGAATATTTGTGTGAGAGTGTGTTTGTATCAAACTCAGAGGCAATTCTATCTGATATGAAGTTGCTATATAAAAACCTTAAAGCATTGATACGATTTATAGAACTATTTGATAAAAAGTTCTCGGAAAAGAAGAGAGAAAAGAACATATTGGATTTCAACGATATAGAACATATTGCTTTAAAACTGTTAAGCGAAAATGAAGATATAAGAGGAATGTACAAAGAAAAGTTTGACGAGATTTTAATTGATGAGTATCAGGATAGTAACTTGGTTCAAGAGTCAATTATAAATACAATTGCGAAGAGTAGGACATTTATGGTTGGAGATGTGAAGCAAAGTATATATCGTTTTCGTCATGCTTGTCCTGCACTATTTTTGAATAAATATGAAACTTATTCGGATAATAGCGAGTATGGGAAGAAAATATTATTGTTTAAAAATTTTAGGAGTAATGAAAATATTATTGATGCTACGAACTATATTTTTAAACAAATAATGTCAAAAGAATTTGGTGAAATTGATTATACCGAAAAAGAGTATTTACAATTTGGCGCTACATATTATCCTCAAAAGGGTGAACCGGTTGAAGTTCACTTGATAGAGACAAACAATGAGGACATCGAAAATGAAGATGATATTGAAGACAAGCCACAGTTGGAAGCAAGAGTAATCGCAAATAGAATTAGCGAATTGGTTGGAAATGCAGAAGTTTATGATAAAAATACGGGAAATATGAGAAAAGCAGAGTACAGAGATATTGTTATCCTTTTAAGAGCAACGACAAATTATGCAGATATATTTTCGAAAGAGCTGGCTGATAAAAACATACCAGTATATGCAGATAATCAAATGGGATATTTCGAAAACTCAGAAATTCAAATCATAACGTCACTTTTGAAGATAATCGATAATCCTATGCAAGATATTCCGTTACTAGCTGTTATGCGTTCACAAATAGGAAATTTTACAGTTGATGAGTTAACTTCTATAAGATTAGTTGATAGAAATTGCAATTTTTATACAGCAATGCAGAAGTTCGCTGCAGCTGATACAAGAATTGATAACTTTGATAATCTTGCAAATAAAGTGAAAGAATTTATGGAAAAATTAACCGAATGGCGTGACAAATCAAACTACTTATCACTATTTGATTTGCTTTGGTCGTTATATAACGAAACCGGATATTATTACTATGTTTCTCTTTTGCCCGATGGAATGAAGAGACAAGTTAATTTAAAATTGCTGTTGGAAAGAGCAAAGAGCTTTGAATCTACGAGTTACAAAGGACTTTTTAATTTTCTTAATTATATTGACAATATAAGAGAAAGCAGTGGCGATTTAGAGAGTAGTAAACTAATTGGCGAGAATGAAAATGTTGTGAGAATAATGAGCATACATAAAAGTAAGGGGCTTGAATTTCCAATTGTATTTTTAGCTGGAACCACTCGAAAGTTTAATAGAAGAGATTTTAATGAGAAGATTATACTTCATCAAAAACTTGGATTTGGTCCTAATATAATTAAATATGCAAAAAGAATAACATATCCAAGTATACCTAAACTTGCAATATTACAAGAAGCCAAAAGAGAAGAATTATCAGAAGAAATGAGAATTTTATATGTTGCAATGACTAGAGCAAGAGAAAGACTTATAATAACTGGCATGACAAAAAATATAGAAAAACTTTGTGACAAGATGAATAATGAGGTAACTAACTATTCTGTGTCGAAAGCTTCTTGCTTCTTCGATTGGATAGGTCAAGCCGTAATTGAAAAAGATAATGATTGGATTATAAAGAAATGGTCATATGACGATGTTTTGAAGCTTTCTAACATCGAAGAAGAAAAATATGAAAATTTGAAAGATGATATAGAAAAATTTAAACCATCAAAAGATTATCTTGAATTAGATAAAAAGATGTCATGGAAATATTCACATATAGAAGCTACATCTTTGCCAACAAAGGTAAGCATATCAGAAATGAAAAGAAAATATGTTATTGATGATGAGAGTGTAAATAATGAAATTATTCTAATTGAAAAACCTGCATTTATGGAAGAGAAAATAGATACAGGAGCAAGCTATGGCACAAGAGTTCATTTTATCCTACAAAATATAGATTACGCAGAACCGAATGTTGATAAATTTATTAGCGATTTACCTAATAATGTACAAAAGCGTATAATCGACCAAATCAATAAATTTATAGCATCTAAGTTATATGATAGAATAAAAAATAGCAAAGCCTTTTATAGGGAAACGTCGTTTAATTTGAATATACCAGCAAATGAAGTTTATTCGTTTGATAGTGATATAGGTGAAGAAGTGATGCTTCAAGGAATAATCGATTTGTATTTTATAGAAAATGATGAAATTGTTCTTGTTGACTTTAAAACAGATAATGTAGATTCAGGGGATGAATTGGTAAAAAGATATAGAATCCAATTAGAACTATATAAGAGAGCACTTGAAGAGATAACTGGAATGAGAGTAAGGGAAAGCGTTATTTATTCGCTAAAACTTGGCCAGCAATTTGACATTTGAGCCAAAGTGTGATAGTATATTAGCACAATAAATATTATAAGGAGTGAAGTTTATGGAAGTTCGCAAGGTTCTGAATCGGCAGGAAACGATTTACTTCATCAACCGTGAACTTTTCAACATGCGCGCAGGACAGTTCTTTACTGTAGACGAAATTTTCGAGGCAGTGAAGAGGCGTGCAACGGAAAGAGGGCTCGAGGTGAGCAGTACCGCCAAGCAAGATGTGATTGCAACGTTAGTGGAACTCAACATGCATCACGCACTTGTTTTCGACGACAATAGTGGGAGGTACCGTCTCAATTCTAATGACTGAAAGAGGAGCATAGAATGAGCACAAAACGTCTATAAGAGAGAATGGCAACATTTTGCTATTCTCTTTTGTTATACAATAGGAAAATAACAAAAAACGAACTCAAAAATGGATATGATTTCTTATTTAATTAAAAAAATTTTAAAAAGTATTTGATATTTATAGTATGTTGTAATATAATTGTAACAGAATAGTAATACACGTAATATCGTTGTAACAAAAAGAAAGGATGATGCTGATGTTCGGATTTGGACAAGCTATTGGTATAGACCTAGGAACAGCTACAGTTCTTGTTTACGTAAAGGGCAAAGGAATTGTGCTAAGGGAACCATCAGTTGTAGCTATAGATAGAAACACAGGAGAGGCTCTTACAGTAGGCGAAGAAGCTAGAAGAATGTTAGGAAGAACTCCAGGTAACATTGTAGCAATTAAACCTTTAAAGGATGGAGTTATATCAGATTATTCTGTTACAGAAAAAATGTTGAAATATTTTATCAAAAAGGTTTGTGGAAAATTTGTATTTTCACCTACGATTATGGTATGCATTCCTTCAGGAGTAACAGAAGTAGAGAAAAAGGCAGTTGTAGACGCAGCTATGCAAGCTGGTGCTAGAAAGGTTTACTTAATTGAAGAACCAATAGCCGCAGCTATAGGCGCGGGGATTGATATATCAAAAGCCTGTGGCAGTATGGTCGTAGATATGGGTGGAGGAACTACAGATATCGCAGTAATTTCACTTGGTGGTGCTGTTGTTAGTTCATCAATTAAAGTTGCAGGAAATAAATTTGATGAGGCGATTACTAAATATATTAGAAAAAAATATAATGTGATGATAGGCGAGAGAACAGCAGAAGATTTGAAAATAAATGTTGGTTGTGTATACCCAAGAATGCAACAGTTAGAAATGGATGTGAGAGGAAGAAATTTAAGTTCTGGGTTGCCAGTAAATTTAACTGTTAGTTCAAATGATATTTTAGAAGCACTTCAAGAACCAGCAAATCAAGTTGTTGAAGCTGTGTTGAATGTGTTAGAGAGAACACCGCCAGAGTTATCTGCTGATATTAGTGATAGAGGAATTTACATGACAGGTGGAGGATGTTTGGTAAACGGTTTTGATAAATTGATTCAAGAAAGAACTAAAATACCGGTAATGATTGCAGAGGAATCTGTATCATGTGTAGCAATCGGTACAGGTAAAGCATTAGATGATGTTGAGATGCTTGAAAAACTTGACGCTCAAAGAAAAATTAAATATTAAAATGTTTATAATATAATCCTCTTTATATATTATATCTGTGAAAAGCCCACATACTTTAGTATGTGGGCTTTTCATTTGGTTCTTGAATTTATTATAAAACTAAATCTTTTCCAATTTTGTATACATCTCCAGCTCCAACTGTAAGCACTAAATCATTTTCTTTTACATTTTCTTTTAGATAGTCTTTTATTTTGTCAAAGCTGCCTAAATATGTGCAGTTGTTTGAAATTTCATTTATGGCTAAGGCTAACTTTTGAGAAGAAACAACACCAGTATCAATTTCCCTGGCTGCATATATATCTGCTAGTATAACTTCATCTGTCTCCTTAAAAGCATTTGAAAACTCATTGAAAAGAGTAGAGGTTCTGGAATATGTGTGAGGCTGAAAAATTACCCATAATTTATTATGTGGCAAATTTTTAGCGGCTTCTATCGTAGCTTTTATTTCTGTTGGGTGATGTGCGTAATCATCATATACTTGAGCATTGTTGAAAGTTCCTGTATATTCAAAACGTCTATGAGCGCCCGTAAAGTCTGCAAGAGCTTTTTGTATAATAAAAGGTTCAATGTTATAAAGCGAAGCTGTTGCTACAGCCGCTAGTGCGTTATAAACATTGTGCATGCCAAATACGCTTAAAGTAATGTCAATTGATAGAGAATCACTTGTAGCAGTAAAAGAATAATGTCCATTTGCATTTAAGTGAATATTTTTCGCGGTCCAATTTGCTCTTTCGTTTTTGATACCAAATGTTATAACTTTTGATTTCATTTTTTCAATAATCTCATTACAATTTTGATTGTCTGCATTTATAATAATTTTGCCATCTTCAGGCACAAGTTCTGCGAATTTATAGAAAGCAGATTTTATATGATTTATGTCTCTATAATAGTCTAAATGGTCTTCCTCAATGTTTAATATAATAGCAGTCTTAGGTGAAAACTTTAAGAAACTTTCTACATATTCACATGCTTCTACGATAAAGTATGGAGAATTACCAATCCTGTAATTAGTGCCATTAAGTTGTTTTAAGTCTGCACCAACTTGGATAGTTGGATCTTTTAAGGCTTCCATAAATATAAGTGAAATCATAGATGTAGTTGTACTTTTGCCATGAGTACCTGAAATAGCAATTGTTTCACTATATAATTTTGTTAATTCTCCAAGAAATTCAGATCTTTCAATGGTTGGAATGTTTAATTCTCTTGCTTTTGAAAGTTCAGGATTATCCGGTTTTATTGCAGCAGTATAAACGACAATACCAGCCCCAATAACATTTTCTGCACATTGACCATTGTACACTTTTATATTATTTTTTTCTAATCTTTCAGTAATCTCTGATAAGTGAGAATCTGAACCAGTAACAGTATATCCCATGCTTAATAGTATCTCAGCAATACCGCTCATACTTATGCCACCAATGCCAATCATATGTACGGGTTTAGCTTTATCCATTTCTTTTAGAAACATATATTTCCCTCCATTCATAGCTAATTATACCCAAATAGATAAACTTTTACAATAGTATATGAAATTTTATAAATTTTGTGATTTTTTGAAAAATAGGCAGGAATAACCAAAAGTTTGTCGTAATATAATATTAGTTGGTGTATTTGGGTTCACATTTACACTGACGCACATATATGAAAGGCGGTGCATTTTAATGCAAATAACAGACGTAAGATTAAGAAAAGTAAATTCTGAGAACAGAATGAAAGCAGTTGCTTCAGTAACATTTGATGATGCTTTTGTAGTACATGACATCAAGGTTATTGAAAGTGCAGATGAAACATTTATCGCTATGCCTAGCAGAAGAACTCCAAAGGGAGAGTTCAAAGATATAGCACATCCAATCAACTCTGAGACAAGAGAAATGATTCAAAAAGCTATATTAGAAGCTTATGCAAATGCTGAGGAACCAACAGCTGGAGCAGTTGAAGAATAATACAAAAAGAAGCCATGAAAATGGCTTCTTTTTTTGTGTGAGAATTGAAGGACGAATACAAATGAACAATTTTCCGGCAGCCACTTTTTCGTTCATTTTTGAACGAAAAAGTGGCTGCCGGAAAATTGTTCATTCAGTATTTTTTTTTGTGCAAAACCTTGATAAAAGTACTTGTCGAATTTAATTAGTTTGTGATATTATATATGTGATTACTAAGGAGAAGGAGATAAAAAGTGAAAAAAGTTATATTTGTGTTAGTTTTTGTACTTTCCTTATATTCCGCTACCTTTGCAAGCAATATGAACTTGGAATATGATGGTGAAAAGCATATATATAATGGACCTGATGTTAAATTAATATTAAATGGAGAAACTTTTGTGCCAAGTCAAGGGCAAATGCCACCAGTTATTATAGAAGACAGAACTTTGGTGCCTGTTAGAGAAGTTTTTGAAAAGCTTGGTGGAAATGTTTTGTGGGACGGAGAAGAGCGTAGTGTGGAAGTTACATTTGGTGCCAAAGTGATAAAGCTTTGGCTTGATAGCACAAGTGCAATTGTTGACGGAGAGCAAAAGACTTTAGATGTTCCGGGAAAATTAATAAATGAAAAAACGATGGTTCCAGTACGTTTCATTTCGGAAAATGCAGGTCTTGATGTGGGATGGGATGGAGCGACTTCGACAGTTACTATAACTAAAAAAAATGAGCGTGATTTTGTAAATATAAATTCTGTGGAGTATAAAGAAATAAATGGTGTAAAGGTTATCTGCGTTTCTTTAGATAAGAAAGCCAAGTACAACTTTTTTTCGCTTTCTGAACCAGATAGAATAATATTAGATATAGAAAATAGTGAATTTAAAATCAATCGCGACCCATTAACTTTTAAAGACAATGAGTTGTTTTCACAGGTACGTTTTGGCGTTCAGGAAAACAATGTGAATAGGCTAGTAATAGATATGAATAAAGTATCAAAATATACGGTAAAAGAAAATGAAGATGGTCAAGAAATATATATAGCATTTTCGGAAGCTTTTGATATCACACCATCGAAACCGGATGAGCCATCAAATCCTACTCCTAATGAGCCGACAGATGTAAAACCGGATGATAATAATACAAATGAATCAGAACCAAATGATGGACCAGAAGAGCCACCTATAAGTGATGATGATAAGAAAGATGTAGAAATAATCTCAAGTATCACTGCAGTGAAATATAGTACGGCTTCTGAAAAATTGAGGATTATTCTTGATGGAAAGTTTGAATATGAACTTACAACACTTGAAAATCCGAAGAGAATAGTGTTAGATTTTACAAATGCTGATTTGAAGGTTGATGGACCTACAACAATAAACTTAAAGAACAAACCAATTTCAACAATAGAATCTGAGAGCAACGAAAATGGTACTGCAAGAGTCATTCTAAATATTTCCGAAAATGCTACATACGAAATTTCAAAGAAAACATCAGAACTTCAAGTGAAAGTTGAAGAGCCTGCATATAGGAATGTTGAATATACAAATGTAGACGAATACGCAGAGATAGTTTTAAGAAATGTGGAGTTAGCTAAACTTACGAGAACACAGAGTAAGAATACCAAGAAATATACGATTAAGTATTCTAGTTCGGCTTTTGATTGTGGAACAGGTACTCTTGATATTAACGATGAGTTTGTTAAAAAAATCGCTATTACAAAAACAAAAATAACAGTAACCGATAAAGGAAATATGCGTTATTCTGCTAAACAAGTAGAAGATGACGTAATTATTAAAATTGAGAAAGTTGATACGTCAGGTATGAAAACGATTCTTTTAGATGCTGGTCATGGTGGAGATGACCCTGGTTCTAAGAATGGTACTAATTATGAGAGAACGTATAATTTAAAAATATTATTAAAACTGAAGGAAATACTTGAAGATGAAGGATATACAGTATATACTACAAGAGAAAGTGATAAGACTTTAACAGTTGATGATAGAGTTTCATTGGCTACTGAGGATTATCCGGAAGCAGCATTATATATTTCTATACATCATAATTCGGTTGATGACAAAAAAGCTTCTGGTACGTTAGTAATGTATTGTGACAGAGATACCTCTGATTATGGGATTACGAACAAAGAGTTTGCAGGATATGTACTAGAAGAATTGGTTGACAATTTAGGTACAATAAACAGAGGATTTATAAAAGTGTCGCAAGATAATACTACTAAAAGAGTATTGACAGAAGTTCCAATGCCATCAATAATATGCGAAGTGGCATTCATGTCAAATGATGAAGAGTTTGCCAGAATAAAAACTGATGAATTTCAAAGTAGAGCAGCAGAGGCGATATTTAATGGAATAGAAAAAGCATTAAGGAAAATGGATTAGAAAGGAGAACAAAATGGATAACAACATTTCAAAAGGATTATTTGGGTTGAACCCAAAAGAAGTAGAAACTTACATTGAGGATTTAAAGCAGGGGTATGAAGAAGAGTTGGCAAGACAAAATTCTGAATTACAGTCAATGAAAGCAGAAAACATAAAGTTGAATGAAAGATTGAATCAATTTTTGAACGATAAAAGAGAAATCGAGACTGCCAAGCAGAACATTTCAGCTGTGTTGTTTAAAGCAGAAGAACAAGCAAAACAAATTGTTGAAGATGCAAAGGCAAAAGCTGTTGAAGAGAAGCAAGATTTAGATGCATTGTTAGAGCAAGAGAAAGAGAAACTAATAGATGCAAAGTTGGAACTTGCAATGCTTAAGGATAAAGCAAAAGAAGTTATGATGAAGTTCTCAGACGATATAACAAACTTATAAGTAATAATGTGGTAAATCACCTAATATATTTCTATTAGGTGATTTATTTTGATTAGGATAAAAGTGTTTTCTTTGCGTGGTCTTATAATAAGGTTCATATTATCAGCTCTTCTTATAGCAGCTGTTTTTTTGGCTATGGTTGGGATGTCATATATATATAGATTAAATTCTAAAGAAATTGAAAAAAGAATAATTGACAGTACAATGTTAACACATAGAGATAGCAACAGTAATGCAAATGATGTTAATTTCTTAAAGTCAGAACTAAGAGTCTTGGGTGTTGTTGACATAGATGATGAAACAGAAAAAAATGAGGAGAGTTTACCTGATAATAACATGGAAGAAGACAGTTCATCTGTCTATAGTTTTTATGCCCAAAAACTTTCTGATAGTAAATACAAAGTGGGTTCAGTATATATAAATAGTTATTTAAAGCAAGAGATTGATCTGGGTGAATTATCAAAGCCTCTTAATGTGAGTGTGTCGAAACCATGTAAAGTTCTAATATATCATACACATACATCTGAAAGCTATACACTTGATAAGAAAGAATATACAGATTATTATAGAACAGAGAATAACAAATACAATGTTGTTGCGGTTGGTGAAAAATTAGCTGAGAATTTGAAAAAATACGGATTTTCTGTAGTTCAGGATAAGACGCAGCACGATTATCCTTCATATAATGGAGCATATAAAGCTTCTCTTGCAACAGTAGAAAAACATTTGAAAAATGAAAAATATGATATAATATTTGATATACATAGAGATGCATTATCGGGTAATTCAAAATTTAGACCGACAGCACAAATAAATGGGGAAACAGCTGCAAAACTTATGATAGTAGTTGGAACGAATGATGCCGGATTAGAACATGATAATTGGATGCAAAATTTAAAGTTTGCAATAGCCATTCAAGAAAAAGCGAACGAGATGTATCCGGGACTTTTTAGAGATATGCATTTAAGTACCTCGAGATATAATCAACATACAACAGATAAAACTTTGATTATAGAAGTTGGTGCGACCGGAAATACGATGGCAGAAACTGAAATTTCGATGAAATATTTTGCAAAGGTTTTAAATGAAGTTGTAGGTGCAGGCGTTGGCGCCTGCCCCTAATAATTACATTTGTTTTCCAGGAATAAATGAAGCTACTATTCCATATATTATTGCTCCGATAATTGCAGATACCCAATTTATTGAATATCCAACAACAAAGAATTGCGTTACATATAAAATTATTGCTGCAACAACAAATCCTGTTATTCCTTTACCAAATGGTCCTACGTTAACTCCTAAGACAAGATTTACTAAATAATCTATTACAGTTAGAACAACAGCTGATAGTGCTAATGTCCAAATAGATGATATTTGAAATCCTGGAGTGAAAAATGCAGTTATTCCGAGAACTACAGCAGAAGTTACAAATCTGGCTATAATTCCTCCTATAGATAACGATGTGTCAGATGAGCGAGTATTACTAGGCATAAAATATTCCTCCTTTTTAATTTATAGTGTTAACAATAAATTTTCAAATATGCAAAATCTTGCATATTTTTTTTATTCATTGAAAAAATATGTTTAAAAGGAGAGAAGTAAATGGGAGCTATATTTGTACGTGCATTAATTTTGTATATTATTGTTTTAATCGCCATAAGATTAATGGGAAAGCGAGAGATAGGACAATTGCAGCCATTTGAACTTGTGGTGACAATTATGATTGCAGACTTAGCAAGTGTCCCAATGCAAGACATTGGAATTCCATTGCTACATGGTATTATTCCGATACTTGCTTTGTTAGTTGGACAATTGATATTATCAATGATAAATATTAAAAGTGGAGTTGCAAGACGTATTATATCTGGTAAGCCGACAGTTTTGATTTCTAACGGAAAGATTATCGAAAAAAAGCTGAAGGCACAAAAATATACTATGGATGGTCTACTAGAACAGCTTAGAGTTTCAGGGTATACAAATATTGCGGATGTTGAGTATGCAATCTTGGAAACAAGTGGCGAAATAAGTATCATTCCTAAAACTGAGAGTCTGCCCGCAACAAAAAAAGATATGAATATAAAAACGGAAAAGGCTGGATACTTCAGACCTGTTGTAATTGACGGTTCATATATTGAAGGAAATATAGAAGATTTAAAAATATCAAAAGAACGAGTTGATGGTATATTAAAAAATAATAAGTTGAGTTTAGAAGATACCTTTTTATTTCTTAAAGATGAAAATGGGAAAACTTATATTCAGAAAAAGGAGAATGATTAATGCGAGACATAATAATTGTTCTGGTAATAACATTAGCTGTCTTTGGCGGGAGCTTTGCGGTAGATAAGAAGCTAGAAGATAGTGGCAAAGAATTAATAAATAAACTTGAGATTGTACAGCAAGAGGTTGAAAGCAAAGATATGTATGATATGGCTGGTTTGAAAGCATTCAAAAAAGAATGGGATGCTTCTAAGGACATGCTAAACAGATTAACAAATCATCAGAGTGTAGATGAGATTGATATTGAACTTAACAAACTTTTTAAAAATTATGAATTAATGGACGAAACAGAAGCGCTCATGAATATAATTGAAATAAAGACAATGCTAGATGATATGCATAAAGGAGAAAGTTTCACATTAACAAATATATTATAGTGAATTATTGGATGTTATGATATAATTGTTTTGTAAAGGAGTTGTATATGAAAAAGAAAACAAGGATTATATTTATAACATTTATATTGTTAGTTTTAGTACTTTTTGTTCAATTATATATTGATGCTAATTGGGTAGAAACTTCTTATTATGATGTTTATTCTGATAAGATAGGAAGTGCATTTGATGGAACAAGAATACTTCAGTTATCTGATTTGCATAGTAAGGAGTTTGGAAAAGATAGTATAAGACTTATAAATAAAATTAATGAGGTTAATCCAGATATAATATTAATTACCGGCGATATGGTGAATGCCTCTGACAAAGATTTTAGTACATTCTTAAACCTAGCACAAAGCATTGCTAGTAGATATGAATGTTATTATATTGTTGGAAATCACGAACTTGATTTGAGTAATGAAGATTATAATAATATAATGAACTCGTTAAAAAGTTATGGTATTACAATTTTAGATAATGAAAAAGTAGAACTTACGAGAGACGATGAAAAGATTAATTTGTATGGTATGTGGTACAATATAAGGTTTTATATGGGTAAAGAAATGTTAACAGCAAACATTATAAAAACAATAATAGGAGAGGATGACGCTGAAAATTTTGATATATTATTAACGCATAATCCGAGGTATTTTGAGGCATATAATGATTGGGGAGCTGACCTTGTTCTATCTGGACATGTACATGGCGGAATGGTTAGATTGCCATTTGTTGGTCCCGTTTTTGCGCCAGAAAGAACATTGTTTCCTAAATATAGTGAGGGAGAATATAAAAATGGCAACTCATCAATGATTGTAAGTAGAGGGCTTGGCCGAGGAACAAACGGTTTTAGACTCTTTAATAGGCCGGAGGTCGGAATAATTGTGTTGCATAGTGAAAGTTAAGTCAAAGAAGCTCGCACAAATTGTGCGAGCTTCTTTAGCGTTAATCATTCTTAAACAACTTGAAAAACCAGGACTTATTGTCGTCATCACCATCATCAATGTCATCATCGTCATAAGTATCGGCATTATCATCATCGTATTCATATTCTTCGGCAGCGATGAGTTCCTCCGGCGAAAGCTTCGTGCGACTTTCATCGATTTTGAAGACGTGGACAGGAAACGTCACGACATTTGAGTATTGCTTTTCAATAGTGTATCCCTGCTCTTCGAAGTATTTACGGTTAGCATCGGTGATGTAGGAAGGATAGGTAAACACTGGATCGCAATCATCATCGTGAAGAACATCATTGAGACATTCTTCAATTTCAATCCGTTGAGCATTGGAATTGATAAAGGCATATGCCATATAAATACCATCGTCATCAACAACTACCGTAAGGAGAGGGTTATTCTCTTGAAGTTTTTGCATAACTTCAGGGAAGATATATCCATCATGGATGTAAACGGGGTGAACATCCTTACCAGTAGCGCGGAGAAGCGCAGTTGTCATTTTGTTTAAGCGCTCCTGGATGAAGTCGTACTGTTTCCTGAGAAGTCGGATTTTAATGTCTTTTGCCAACATGGTTTTTCCTCCTTAATTGTGGTAGAGTTAGAAAACATTAGTTACAGCTTTGGATTATATTATAAATTTGAACTTTTGTAAATGGGTTATGTAAAATTTGCAAATTTTCTAGGGTTTACAAATCGACTTTTTTTGTGTAAAATGTATATACGCCGATAAAAAGCTTGAAAAAAGTCGAGTTTAGGAGGAAAAGATGAAAAAGGTTGCTTTTTATACATTGGGTTGTAAAGTTAATCAGTATGAAACGAACAAGATGATGGATTTATTTATAAATAGCGGATATGAGATTGTTGATTTTGATAGCATTGCAGATGTGTATGTCGTAAATACATGTACAGTTACAAATATGAGCGATAGAAAATCAAGGCAAATAATTCACAAAACAAAGGAGACTAATCCTAATAGTATATTGTGTGTTGTTGGTTGCTATGCCCAGGTTTCCAAAGATGAACTTTTAAAAATGGATGGCATTGATATTATACTAGGTACAAACGACAGAAAAGACATTATTGAAAAAGTTAATGATTTTCAAAACGAAAAGATATGTGAAGTAAATGACGTAATGAAAGTTAGAACATATGAAGAATGGGGCGGAGTCGCTTTTTAGGATAAGGCAAGAGCGGAAAAAAAGATACAAGATGGCTGTGATAGATATTGCACGTACTGCATAATTCCTTATGCTCGTGGTCCTGTCCGCAGTAGAACAATTGATGATGTTTGCAACGAAATAATCGATTTAGCGAAGACGGGAATTAAAGAAGTTGTATTAACAGGTATACACATTTCTTCTTATGGAAAAGATATTTCAAAAGAAATACGATTAATAGATTTACTAGAGAAAGTTCAAAATATTGGTGGAATTGAGAGAATAAGATTAGGTTCTCTTGAGCCTAACATTATTACCAAAGAATTTGTCGCTAGGATTAAGAAAATTACAAAACTATGTAATCACTTTCATTTGTCACTTCAAAGTGGTTGTACAAATACATTAAAAAGAATGAATAGAAGATATACAGCAGACGAATTTTATGAGAAAGTAGAATTGTTAAGAAGCAATATACCAGACGTTGCTCTCACAACAGATATTATTGTTGGTTTTCCAGGAGAAACAGATGAAGAGTTTGAACAAACATTTGAATTCTTGAAGAAAGTAAACTTTTCTAAAATGCATGTTTTTAAATATTCGCCACGAAAAGGAACCCCAGCAGCTAGTTATGAGAATCAAGTGGATGGAAACATAAAAGAAGAAAGAAGTAAAATACTTATTAATTTGTCAGATGAAAACGAGAAAGTTTTTGCGGAAAAATATATTGGTAAGGAAATTGATGTACTATTCGAAAACGAGAAAGAAGGACATACTACTAATTACATAAAGTGTGTTTCTGAAAAAGATGAGACTCCAAATGAAATAAAAAAAGTTATACCTAAAAAATTTGAAAATGGATATTTACTAGTTTAGGAGGACAGAAGTTTGAAACGAATAATATTTATTCTTATAGTGATTGGATTTGGTCTTGGACTATATTTAGGTGTTCGTTCTACATTATATGTAGAAGATGATGAAGTTGTTGAGCCAGCTTTGCTTGAAGAATCATTCCAAAACGAGTTAAATTTGCCGCTTATAGAAGTGGATACTCTTAACCCTATTTTGACTAGCAATAAACAAGTTTCTGATACATTAAAGTTAGTGTACGAACCATTGATTGATATTGATAGTTCAAATAAATTATCACCAGCATTGGCTACTGACTGGATGGAAAAAGATGAATTGACATGGATTGTAACATTAAGAGATAATGTTAGCTGGCATTCTGAAAAGGAATTTTCGGCAAATGATGTTATATTTACGATTAATTCTTTAAAAAGAAATGATAAGGCACCCTATTATAATAATGTTAGAAATATTGTTAATGTTGAAAGGCTCGAAGATAATGCTGTGTCAATAACATTGCAAGAGAAAGATAATTTATTGCCTTATAAGCTTGTCTTTCCAATAGTGCCAGAATATTATTTTAAAGATAGTCTCGAAAATGAGGAAAAAGCGAATAGACCGGTTGGTACGGGAGCATATAAATATCTTGAAACATCTGATGATGGCGCTAGGATGACATTAAAAAGAAACAATTCGTGGTGGAATAATAAAGCGGGACAATTAAATACGATTTATTTGTATGAATATAAAACGTATGGCGAAGCTATAAAAGCATTTAAGTCTAGTGAAATTGATGTTATCAATACGTCTATGACTTTTTGGAATAAAAAATTTGGAACGATAGGAATAAATAATTATCAATATGAAAATTCACAGTTTGAAACACTTATTCCAAACTGTCAAAGAACTGCACTATCAGAACCTTCGGTTAGACGAGCGATTCTACATGCTATTAATAGAGAAAACATAATATCTGACGTATATAATGGTATGGCGAGTAAACAGGATATAATGATACACAATTATTCCTGGATTTATGATAAGGAATTTACAGCGGATTATAATGCTGATAAAGCAAAACAATTGCTTGGCAATGCGCTTTGGAAGCAAGAAGATAATGTGTGGAAAAAGACTATTAATGGAAAAGTTGTTACACTTAAATTTTCTCTTATGGTAAATAAAGAAGATGATGAAAAAATAAAAGTTGCAGAAAAAATAAAGGAAGATTTGGAGAATATAGGAATTAAAATTACCATAAGCAAGGTTGATGCACAAACATATCAATCTAATATCAGTTTGGGAAAGTTCGACTTAGCTATAGGTACGATAGAAACTAATAATGAATTTGATATTATTGATTTGTTGGGAAATAATGACTACGCGAATTACTCAGGAACTGCGTTAAGTGAAAACTTGAATCAATTATATTTATCTAATATCTATTTAGAAACTGCGTTTAATGATTTACAAAAAAACTATAAGATGGAAGTGCCATATATTGGACTTTATTATAAAACAAATATGTTGTTAACTAATAAATCTGTAAAAGGCAGCATAACACCTACTTGGTGGAATCCGTATTATAATATTTACAATTGGAATAAATAAAAATTTAAAAATATACTTGACATTTCAGAACGGTTGTTCTATTATTTACTTGTAGCAAGAAAAGATTTTTTTAGGAGGTTTTTTATGAGCGATAATAGTGAAAAGAAGAAGGCTTTGGAAGTTGCCTTGAGCCAAATCGAAAAGCAATTTGGTAAAGGTTCGGTTATGAAGTTAGGAGAGAATGCACATCTTAATATAGAAGCTATTCCAACTGGTGCATTAAGTTTGGATATCGCATTAGGAATTGGCGGAGTTCCTAGAGGAAGAATTGTAGAAGTATTTGGACCAGAATCTTCTGGAAAAACAACTGTTGCGTTACATATGATTGCAGAAGCACAAAAGCAAGGCGGGGAAGCTGCTTTTATTGATGCAGAGCATGCATTGGATCCAGTATATGCTAAAAAGTTAGGTGTTGATATTGATAATCTAATTGTTTCTCAACCAGACACAGGAGAGCAAGCATTAGAAATAGCAGAAGCTTTGATAAGAAGTGGCGCGATTGATATTTTAGTATTGGACTCAGTTGCAGCTTTGGTTCCTAAGGCTGAAATTGATGGAGATATGGGAGACGCGCATGTAGGATTACAAGCAAGACTTATGTCTCAAGCGTTAAGAAAACTAACGGGCGTATTAAATAAGTCTAATACAGTTGCAATATTTATAAATCAGCTTCGTGAAAAAGTTGGTATTATGTTTGGAAATCCAGAAGTAACTCCGGGAGGAAGGGCTTTGAAGTTTTATGCTTCTGTAAGACTTGATGTTAGAAAAACAGAGACATTAAAAAATAATGGTGAAGTTGTTGGAAATCACGTAAAAGTTAAAGTAGTAAAGAATAAGGTTGCTCCTCCATTTAGAGAAGCTGAATTTGATATAATGTATGGAGAAGGAATTTCAAAAGAAGGAAATATTCTTGACATAGCTGTTAATTTAGATATTGTTGAAAAAGCTGGTGCTTGGTTTAGTTATAATGGAACGAGAATAGGTCAAGGTAGAGAAAATGCAAAACAATATTTAAAAGATAATCCTGAAATTTGTGCAGAGATTGAAAAGAAAGTTAGAGATAACTATGCAACTGCATTTGATAGAAGCCTTACAGAAGAACTTGAAAAAGTTGACGATGACGATATGGAAGATGATGAATAAAAATACAATTAGCCCAAGGAGAGATAATATCCTTGGGCTAAAAAGTATTGTGGAGGGCATATGATTGTAGATAGTAAACTAATGAGATATGTTTTGTTTAAAAAACGAACCGAAAAAGAGGTACGTCAAAAATGCAAAATGTTAGGCTACAGTGAAGACTATACAGATGAGATCATAGAATATCTGAAAGAGGCCGAATACATAAACGACAAGGTGTATGTACAAAAGTATATACAAAATGTTTTGAAATTGAAAACTTGTTCAATCTTTGAAATAAAAATGGATTTACTTCGAAGAGGCATCGATGAAGATGAAATCGAAAAATATATTGATGATGAGTTATATGAATTTGAAGAAAAATGTGCAATAGCACTTGCACGCAAGAAATATAAGGCAACAGGTGAGATTGATAAGGTTAAACGATATTTAATGAGTAAAGGATATAGCCATTCCAATGTATCAAAAGCAATTGACAACTTGGGTAACATGAGCGATAATTAAGATTGTAAAATACTAAAGCTAAAAATAAGGAGGAATTGTAATGCAAGACTTATTATTAAGAGCAATGGAATCTGCAAATTATATCAGAAGTAAAATTTCAAATGTGCCAGACGTAGCGATAATATTGGGTTCTGGCTTGGGCAGTTTGACAGATCAAATAAGGAGTACAATTGAAATTCCTTATAGTGAAATTCCCAATTTTAAAACTTCAAGTGTTGTTGGACATGAAAACAAATTAGTATATGGAACTATATACGGTAAAAAAGTTATTGCAATGAAAGGAAGATACCATTATTATGAGGGATATTCTATGCAAGAAGTTGCATTCCCTGTAAAAGTATTTGCATTATTAGGAATCTCAAATTTAATTGTTTCAAATGCAGCAGGAGGAATAAACAAAAAATATAAAGCAGGAGATTTAATGCTAATCAGAGACCATATAAAGTTGTGCGGAGACTCACCTTTAAGAGGACCAAACGTTGATGATTTTGGGGCAAGATTTCCAGATATGAGTGAGGCATATCCTAATGATTTCCGTGAGCTAGCTAAAAGCGTTGCAAAAAAACTAAAGATGGAAGTACAAGAAGGTGTGTATGCTTTTATGCCAGGTCCGCAATATGAAACCCCGGCAGAAATAAAGATGCTTTCTATGTTGGGTGCCGATGCTGTTGGTATGTCTACAGTGCCTGAAGTTATAAGTGCTGTTCACTCAGGTATGAATGTACTTGGAATTTCTTGTATTACTAATGAAGCAGCAACTTCTGGAAAAGTTCTTTCACATAATGAAGTTATAGAGGCTGCAGCTGGTAGAGAAGAGGATTTTGTGAACTTTGTTGTAGAAATTATAAACGAGATATAAAGCGAGGAAAGTTTTTATGGATCAATACACAATACGAATGGAGAATTTTGAAGGTCCTTTAGACTTGCTATGTCAATTGATTGACAAAAACAAGATGGACATATTCGATATAAAAATTGCCGAAATTACGGATCAATATTTAGAATACTTAAAAGAAATGCAGAAAATGAACTTGGACGTTACAAGCGAATTTATTGTTATGGCAGCAAGGCTTATATATTTAAAATCAAAGTCGTTACTTCCATCACTTGCACCAAAGGAGGAAGAAGAGGATGAGTTTGATTTAGTAAAATTGTTATTAGAATATAAACAATACAAAGAGTGTACTACGACACTTAAAGAAAGAATTGAAACATATGGAAAAAGATATTACAAGTTGCCTGAAAAAATTGAGTTGCCGAAAAATAAGCTTGAGAAAGAATATAGTCCAGACTTGATTCCAGAGCTGTATAATGAATTCATCACAAGAGAGAGACAAAAAAAGAACTTGCAGGCGGAAAATATCAATAGATTAGCTGTAAGTGAAAAGGTAACAATAAAAAGTAAGATAAAAGAAATATTGAAAGAATTATGGAAAAAACCTTCATTCATATTTAACAAGTTGTTTAGTCCTAAAAAGAGGTCAAAAGTTGAAATCGTGACAGCATTCTTGAGCTTGCTTGAGTTATCGAAGATGAGTAGAATACAAGTTTCGCAAGACAAGCTATTTGGTGATATAAATGTAGTAAAATTAAAAAAGCAAAGATAATGAATAATCATAGTGATATTTGGAAAAATATTACTATGATTATTTTTTTGGTTATTTTTATTATTTTAATAATTTTTGTTTTTTCAAAGATTAAGTTAGAAATTTACTTTTCATTTTCTAACTTTGATTATATGTATAGTATTGGATTAATATATTTTGTAAAAATAAAGACTTTATATAAAAGTGATATTGAAAAATATGTGATACATCAAAAAAGAAAAAAGAAGATAAATAATTCGAAAAAGAAAAAGAGCAAACTACAGATTAATGAGATGAAAACAATTCTGAAATATGTTGATTTTGAAAAGCTTATTGTAGAATTTAATAGTGGATTTATTAGTCTTTTACCAACAGTTTTTAGCATTCCAGTAATTTCAACGATATTATCTAGTATTTATACTATTCTGAATATTAAGTATGACGAAAATCATGTGTTTTGCGTTAAACCAGTGTACGATAAACTGAATATATCTGGCAAAATTCACTGTATAGTATCAATGAAAATAGCACATATTATTTATGTATTACTTATATTAGCTTTTGAAAGGAGAAAGAAAAATGGAAAATCATCCAATAGAGGGGTTAATGAATACTGCTATGAATAACCTAAAGGATATGATTGATGTTAACACTGTGGTTGGCGAGGCAATTGACTGCGGAAATGGAACAACAATAATTCCAGTATCAAAAGTTTGCTTTGGTTTTGCGGCAGGTGGAAGTGAATTTAAAGGAGAAACTATTGATCAATATTCGAAAGAAGGAATTGATGAAGATATAACATACAGATTACCGTTTGGTGGTGGAAGTGGAGCAGGAGTGAATATCATGCCTATGGGATTTCTAGTAGCTTCAGAATCAGGAGTGAAAATGTTACCCGTAGATCATTGTTCATCAATAGATAAATTATTGGATTATGTGCCAGATGTTTTGAATAAAATAACTGAATTGTGGAATACGGAAAAAGTGTATAAATATGAATTTTACGAAGATGATGACGAGAATGAAGAATGTAATTGCGGATGTCAGGATGAGATGGAAAATAATGAGCAGTAAAAGACAAGAAGTTTTCAAGTATATGAACGGATTTTGGGTGGCCACCTGAAATCCGTTCGTTGGTAATGGACGCTAATGCAAGCCTGTAGAAGAAATAGCTCTTGAATTGCAGGGCATTGTATGATATTATTTTTGTGTGATTAATATTGTATGATGAAAGGCGTTTGTAATGAAGAAGAATATTTTTAAAACATTTAGTTTGATTTTTATTATAACTGTTATTTCTAAGTTTTTAGGCCTTTTTAGGGATATTGTTTTTGCTAAATATTATGGTACTGGATATGTTGCTAATGCTTTTTTTGCCGCAATTAGAATTCCTACGCAACTTGTAGACATAATATTGAGCTCGGCAATTGTATCAACTTTTGTGCCAATATTTAATCAAGTGCTACAAAAGGATGGAAAGGATAAAGCGAATAAGTTCGCAAACAATTTTGTTAATATTGTTGCTCTAATTTCTACAGCTATTGCTATTATCGGAATAATCTTTGCACCACAAATTGTTAAGGCTTTAGCTGGGGGCTTTGATACACAAACATTTAATCTCACTGTTGAACTGATTAAGATTACTTTTCCAATGATTATTTTTACTGCTATTGCTTATTCTTTGGTTGGATTTTTACAATCGTATGGCCAGTTTAATATCCCGGCCATGATTAGTGCAGTTTCAAACCTTGTGATTATCATTTTTTTACTCTTATTTAGAGAAAAGTTTGGTATACACGGTGTAGCGGGTTGTATGTTATTTGCATGGCTTTTGCAAGTACTTATACAAGTTCCATTTGCTAAAAAATACGGTTATCCGTTTGGACTACATATAGATTTTAAGGACGAAAATATAAAGAGAGTTTTTTTACTTTCAATTCCGATTTTAATTAGCACGGCTGTGCTACCAATTAACAACCTAGTATCTACTAGGCTTGCTTCTGGAATGGGTGATAATGCAGTATCTGCAATGGAATATGCATATAAACTTTATGTAGTAATTTCAGGTGTATTTACATATGCCATTGGAAATATTATATTTCCAGAAATGTCTAGAGCTAGTGCAGATGACAATAAAGAAGAATATAAAGAGATTATTAATAAAGCGATGAGGATGATGATATACATATTGATTCCATTGACAATAGGCATAACTATTTTCAGCAAAGATATCATATCTGTTATTTATGAGAGGGGCGAATTTACAGCAGAATCAACTTTGGTTACATCATCGATTTTAACTTTCTTTAGTGTTGGTATAATTGGCTCTGGAATAGTTGAAGTTATGAACAAGGCATTTTACGCAAAGCAAGATACAAAATCTCCACTTATTGCAGGTATAATAATGATTATAATAAACGTTATATTGTGTGTGACGTTAAGTAAGTTTTTGGATGTTAAAGGGCTTGCGCTTGCAACATCAATAACGGCTATTGTTAATGCAATAACACTTATGTATATGGCAAATAGAAACGTAAAAATTATTACAAAAGAATTGGGAACATTCATAGCTAAAGTTGTAATAAGCGCTTTAGTAATGGGAGTGGTTGTTTATCTTTTAAACAAGTATCTTCAGGCGTCATCTTTAATTAATATTTTTAGAATGATTATTGGAGCTGCTATGGGTGTTGTAACATATTATTTGATGACTTATTTATTAAAAGCTAATGAGATAAAATTATTTAAGAAAACGGACATAGTTTAGGAGGAAGAACTTTGATAGATATATGGAAAAACAGCTTAACTTATAAAATAGTTATGGCGATAAATGAATGGTTTGGAAGATTGTTTTCTGATAGTGCATTAGTTAATTTCTTTATAAAAGAGAAAGACACTACTATGCAAGAAAATTCTATTGTAGTTAAATTTATAAATGTAATTATTAAATTTTTTAGAAAAATATTTCATGCAATTAAAATAGATAAGTTGTTTGAAAAAAGTATTTTTGCAAACCCTAAAATTTGGATTACATTTGTTGTTGCTTTAACACCATTTTTACCTACAATGCTAGTACTTTTAATGGTATTAGCTTCAATGGCTTCATTGTTTCTTAAAGCAACGATTGATGAAAATTTTAAGCTTCGATATTTTAAAACAAATACATGGTTACTAGCGTATATTTTTGTTATTGCTTTTTGTGCACTAACTTCTGTTTCAAGAGAAGAAAGTTTAAAAATAGGAATGCTTACAATAGCTTTTACTCTTTTCTATTTTGTATGGATTAATACTGTAACAACTAAAAAGCAAATGAAATTTTACGTGTCTGTATTTGTGGTAGCAGGAACTCTTTCAGCTTTATATGGATTATACCAATACTTTTTCGGTGATATATATTCGCAAGAATGGCTTGATGGAAATATGTTTGAAGAAATTAAAATGAGAGTTTATTCAACATTTTCAAATCCGAATGTTTTTGGAGAGTATTTACTTCTAGTGATTCCGTTTTCAATAATGTTGTTTTTTAACTCTAAAGGATTACTTAAAAAGCTTTTTTGGCTTGGTAATGTTGGAATTTTAATGCTTGCCTTGGTTTTAACTTTTTCAAGAGGTTGCTGGCTTGGAATAATTTTTTCACTATTTGTTTTAGCAATTTTAATTGATAAAAGGCTTATTTGGCTTGGCGTTCTTGGATTAATTGCAGCACCATTTGTATTACCGGAGTCAATTCTTTCTAGATTTGCAAGTATAGGAAACATGGCAGATTCATCAACTTCATATAGAGTATATATTTGGATAGGTACGATTGCCATGCTTAAAGATTACTTTTTATCAGGAATTGGATTAGGTACAAGTAGTTTCAATTTGGTATATCCTTTATATGCATATAATGATATTGTAGCTCCACATTCACATAGTTTGTATCTACAACTACTAGTTGAGTATGGTTTCGTTGGATTTATTGTCTTTGCGGGAATTATTTATAATTTTTATAAAGAGACAATTATTTCATACATCAAAGAAAAGAACTGGATAATAGCCGCTTCCATTGCTGCTATTACGGGTTTTTTAATTCAAAGTGCTACTGACTATACATTTTACAACTACAGAGTAATACTAGTATTTTGGATGGTACTTGCTTTTGGAATTTCAATGACTAAGCGAGAGGAGGAATAGTTTTGAAAGTTGTAAATATTATTTCGGATTTGAACATTGGTGGTGCAGGTAAGTGCCTTATCAATTTTTGCCGTAATTATGATACGAAAAAATTTGATATTGTTGTCGTTGTACCAGAAGGAAGTGAACTAATAAGCGAATTAAAATCTACACCGGTTAAGATTATTCAAATTGATGGATTGAAAAATAAATCATTAGATTTTAAAGCTTTCTTCAAACTAATTAAAATATTGAGAGCAGAGAAACCAGATGTTGTACATACACATGCTAGCAGTATTGCAAGATTAGCTGCTAGATTTGTAAAAGGAACCAAAATAGTATACACAAGGCACTCGGTATTTCCTGTTAGCGAAAAAATTAAACACGGTATTGGAAGATGGTTATATAAAACGTCAAACGAATTATTAACAGATAGAATTATTGCAGTTGCTGAGGCTGCTAAAGAAAATTTGACAGATGGTGGAATTGATGAAAGCATAATTGATGTTATTTTAAATGGAGTAGAAAAAATACCAGAGACAACAGAGGAAGAAAGAAGCAAGCTAAAAAATAAATATGGAATAAAAGCAGATGAGAAAGTTATTGGAATACTTGCCAGACTTGAAGAAGTAAAAGGACATGAGTACTTTATAGATAGTGCAAAGATTATTCTAGACGCAGGAATTAAAGCTAAATTCTTAATATTAGGTACTGGTTCAGAAGAAGAAAAATTAAAACAAAAAGTAAAGTCTATGGGGCTGGAAGATAAAATAATTTTTACTGGTTTTATAAAGAATGTAAAAGATTTTGTTAATATATTTGACGTGCAAGTTAATTGTTCATATGGTACAGAAGCGACAAGTTTGGCTTTACTTGAAGGAATGAGTATAGGTGTTCCGGCGGTTGTAACTAATTATGGCGGTAATCCGGGAGTAATTAAAGATGGTGAGAATGGTTTTCTTGTGCCAATTAAGTCTCCTCAAGAAACTGCAGATGCAATCATAAAAATATTAACCGATGATAAATTAAGAGAAAAATTAAAAGAAAAGTCTATTGAAATTTTTAATGAGAAATTTACTGTTGAAGTTTATACAAAGAATATAGAAGAGGAGTACGAAAAAGTGGAAAACGAACATAAAATAAGAAGATTTAATTTACTTGATATTGTTATTATAATATTAGTTCTGATTGCAGGGATTGTCGGGTACAAATTCTTAAACAAAGGTGAGAGCACAAGTGTAAATACCAAAAAAATAATCTATCAAGTTAGAACACAAGAGAGTGAGCCTGCGGTATATGATAAGATTACGTTAGATACAAACATTTATGATAGTGTTAAGAATTATTACATGGGAAAAGTAGTAAGCAAAGAAAGTATTCCATCAACACGTGATGTGCTTGATGAAAAAAATGAAAAATATGTTGTCGCAGAAGTTAATGATAAAATTGATATTATAATTACAATAGAAGCAGATGCTACAATGACTGACAAAGATATTATTGTAGGTGGCGGTTATCCTATAAAAGTTGGAAATAGCGCATATGTTAAAGGAAAAGGGTATGCTGGAATCGGTTATGTTATTTCAATCGAAAGGCTAGGTGAGTAATATGAAAAAAATAAATATTATTGATATAGCAGTAGTTGTACTTATACTCGCTTTAGTTGTATTTTCTTACTTGAAGTTTGGGGTATATGAACATACAAAAACAGATGCTGAGATGAATAAGATACAATTTAGCATTAAAATTTCAGAAGTAAGAGGTTATACAGGTGAGGCTTTTAAGGTTGGTGATACACTTTATGATTCTCAAACAAAATTAGCAATAGGAACAATCACAAATGTTGAAACTACCACATCGAAAATAAACAGTGAAACAACTGATGGTAGAATTATTTATGTTGAAAATCCAGAGAGATACGATGTAATGATTACTGTTGAAACGGGAGGTATTGAAAATGATAAAGCATATTTTGCTGATAAGAGTGTTGAACTAAAAGTTGGTAGTGAAAAAACAGTTGAGACAAGATATGTAAAAACTACAGGAAGAATAATCAGTATTGAATCAATTTAATGACAAGAAAAAAGAAACTCCACACGATGTTGTGGAGTTTTCCTTATTGCGTTAATTAAATTTATTTTTTTTGAATTAAAGCTGCTAATGCAATTACAACTACTACAATTACAATTGCAATTATTGCTCCAACAATTGTTGAATTTGATTTTGATGTTGTATCTGGTGTTGTAGTGTCTGGAGCTGTTGTATCTGGATTAGTAGTATCTGGCTCCGTTGTGTCTGGAGCTGTTGTATCTGGGTTAGTAGTATCTGGTTCTGTTGAATCAGGTGTTGTTTCACTACCATCTGTTGGAGTTCCAACATTCTCTTCGTTTCCTGTTCCTTCAGGTACTGTTGTTTCTTCTAGGTTTGTAGTAGTTACATCTACCTCAGGATTGTTTGTTAATATTGGTTCTTCTGTTGCAAAAGCAAAAGAAAGGGTCAATATCATTACTAATACTGTTAAAAAAGCTAATCTTTTCATCATATTTTCCTCCTGTAAATAAAAATTGTTGCTGTATATTGATTTAGCCAGCAGACATATTATATAATACTAGTACTAGGTTGTCCAGTATGGGCACAAAAAAATCATTTAAAATTCAATAATGAGAGGGTTACATAAATGAGATTGAAAAAAGTAAAGAATGCAGATATAGATGTTAAAAATTCAACATATACTGTTAATGAACCGCTTCTTCTAAAAGGAACGTGGAATGAAGAATTTAAAAATAATAATGATATTCATATTGAAATTGGTTGTGGTAGAGGACAATTCATAATACAAAAAGCTATTCAGAATCCAAATGTTAATTTCGTTGGTATTGAGGTTCAAGATAGCGCTTTAGTTAAAGCTGTAAAAAAATTAGACGATATGGAACCGCTTCCGAATTTACGTTTAATAAGAATTGACGCATTAAAGCTTGGCGATGTATTTGAACATGAAGTTTCTTGTATATACTTGAACTTTTCAGATCCTTGGCCTAAGAAGAGACACACAAAAAGGAGACTTACAAGCCCAATTTTTTTAAAAGTATATGATTCACTTTTTAAAGATGGTATGAATATTATACAAAAGACTGATAATGTTGACTTGTTTGATTACTCGTTGGAATCACTTTCGGAATATGGATACACTTTAAATAATGTTTCCAGAGATTATAATGATGAAAACAATATAGAAACAGAGTATGAAGAAAAGTTTAGAAAACAAGGCATAAAGATAAATTATCTTGAAGCTATAAAATAGATTGAAAGGAGTGATGCCAAAAAAGATAAGAAAGGTCGCCTAGACAACTGTACGGCGGAAATACTAGGAGTTTTAAAAACGCACATAATTGTCTGTTAATATATTTTATAATGCGAAAATCTTTGAGTTTCAAAGGTTTATTTGTGTTACGTTTGAAAGGGGATATATTCATATGAAAATATTAAAAAATTATGGGCAAACTATACTTTTAATTTTAGCCGTTATATTAGGAGGAGTCTTGGGAGCATCTTTTCCTGAGCAAGTGTTGGTCGTAAAGCCAATCGGAACATTGTTTATAAATTTGATTTTTATGATAATCGTTCCACTTATCTTTTTTAGCATTAGCAGTTCCATTGCTAAGATGAAGCCAAAAAGACTTAGCAAAATTATGAAATCAGCACTTCTTGTTTTCGTAATTACATCTATTGTTTGCGTTGCGATAGGATTATTTGGAACATACATATATAAGCCACTTGATGGTGTTGATATATCAAATATACAATCGGAAATAGATTTGGAAGAAGAGACAGAATTAACAAAAACAAATACATTAGAACAGTTTGTTAATTCACTTACAGTTTCTGATTTTAACTTACTATTATCTAAAAACAGTATTTTACCATTAATCGTTTTTTCAATTTTATTCGGATTATCAGCAGCTTTAACAAGTGAAAAATCTCAAGCAATGATTAATTTCTTACAGGCTGGAAACGAAGTGGTAATGAAGATGATTACAATTATTATGTATTTTGCTCCAATAGGCTTAGGTTGCTATTTTGCAGCAACAATAAGCGAACTAGGAACAAGCCTAATTACAGGATATATACGAGCATTTGTTGGATATACAATATTATCTGTGTTATATTACATTTTGGCGTATACATTACAAGCTTTTATAGCTGGCGGTAAGAAAGGTGTCAAAGATTATTGGAAACACATTGCTGCTCCGTCACTTACAGCACTTGGAACTTGCTCTAGTGGTGTGGCAATTCCATCTAACATAATCGCAGCAAAAAAGATGGGAGTACCAAAAGATATCGCAGAAACAGTAATTCCATTGGGAACAAATATCCACAAAGAAGGGTCTTTAATAGGGTCAGTCTTAAAAATAGTATTTCTTTTCTGTTTATTTGGCAGAGAGATTTCTACGCTTCCAGTTATACTTTCAATACTTGGAGGTTCTATTTTAGTCGGATTCTTGGTTAGTGCAGTTCCGACTGGTGGAGGCGTAATTTCTGAGATGCTTATACTAACACTATTTGGATTTCCAGCAAGCAGCATTGGAATACTTGCTATCATTGCTACAATAATAGATGCGCCAGCTACAGTTTTAAATGTTGTAGGTAACACCAGTTGTGCAATGCTTACGTCAAGATTAGTTGAGGGCAAAGACTGGAATAATTAATTTTGAAAAGAGGGTAAAAAATGAAATTGCTACTCAGCGTATTGATGTTTTTTCAATCTATTTTTGCATTGCAAGAAAAGGTTGTTGAGATAGATAAAATATTGAATGAGGTTGATGTCCCAATTGTTATGTATCATCACATAGAAGAAAATGAGGATATTCTTAATGATTTTATGGTTACGCCCAAGAAACTTGAAAATGATATTAAGAAAATCAAAGATATGGGATATGTGCCAGTATCATACATAGAATTATATGATTTTGTAAACAATGGAGGCACTTTGCCAGATAAACCGATTTTAATAACTTTTGATGATGGATATGAAAGCAACTATACATATTTGTATCCAATATTAAAAAGATATGATATGAAAGCCACTATTTCTGTTATCGGAAAAATGGTTGGAAAAGACACATGTGATGGCATTCCAACATATAAGCATTTTACTTATGACGAGGCAAAAGAGATGTATAATTCAGGACTTGTAGAAATTCAAACGCATACGTATAGCTTACATGATATAAACAATCGAGTTGGTATAAAAATTAAAGATGGAGAGAATGAAGAAACATATAAAGAACTAGTAGCAAATGATATTACAAAATCTGTTGCAGAACTAACAAATGAGGTTGGAAGTGAAAAGTTAGTTTTCACGTATCCCTACGGCGCATATAATGATTTGACAGAAAGTATACTTAAAGATTTAGGCTTTGAAATAACTGTAACAACAGATAGTGGTATAAATCACATAAAGCTAGGAGAAAAAGATACGTTATTGAAACTAAAGCGATATAACATAACAAACAATACGGAATTAGAAAAGATTTTAGGAGAAATTCATGAATAAATGCACAGTGTTTGCAATAAACTTATTTGATTTATAAAACTATTTGACATCACGGATAACATAATGTATAATTAAATACGGAGTGAGTCAGATAATCGCGGATACCACAAAGGTATATGAGGAAAGTCCGGGCTCCACAGGGCAGGGTGCCAGTTAACGACTGGTGGAGGTAACTCTAAGGAAAGTGCAACAGAAATAAACCGCCACAACTTTGTTGTGAGAATGAGTTTTGTGCTCGTTCGTGTAAGGATGGAAAGGCAGGGTAAGAGCCTACCAGCAATATGGAGACATATTGGCTATGCAAACCCCACTCGGAGCAACGCTATGGGAGAAGTTTAGATGGCCCGTCATTACTTCTTAAAGAAGCGGCTTGAGATATATAGCAATATATATCCTAGATAAATGATTATCAAATACAGAACCCGGCTTATAGATTTACTCTATATATGAAACCACCCAGTTTGAATAGCTGGGTGGTTTGTGTTTTTATATTGAGCGTCCATATTAATGCAAAGTGTGTATAAGTTTTTTCATATCATTTGGAAGCGGTGCGATTATTTCTATTTGCTTTTTTGTAATCGGATGTATAAAAAACAATCTATATGCATGCAAGGCTTGACGAGAAATCATTTCTGATTCGTTTCCATATAAAGTGTCACCTAAAATTGGATTTCCTTTATAAGATAAATGTACGCGAATTTGATGTGTTCTGCCAGTTTCTATATTTATCTTTAGCACTGAGTAATCATCAAACTTTGCCACAGTCTCATAGTGAGTTATTGCACGTTGGCCTCTTTCTGATACAATTCGTTCCATGATAGAGCCTTCTTTTCTGGCGATCGGAGCATCTATGGTTCCCGCTTCTGGAGTTATATTTCCATTAATTATAGCGATGTATTCTTTGTAAGGCTTAACGCTTAAGAAAGCCTCCTGTACATATTCATTCTTCGCAAATAATACTATTCCTGAGGTGTCTCTATCAAGTCTGTTAATAGGTCGTATCTTTTTATCATTGTTTAAATAATATTTAACGCCATTTGCTAATGTATTATCTGGATGATAACTAGATGGATGAACTACCATGCCAGCAGGTTTATTTACAGCAAGAATATATTCATCTTCATAGAGTATATCTAAATCCATTTTTTGCATAAGGATTTCATCTGTTTCTTTAAAATCAATTAAAGCCTCCACACAATCACCAGTTTGAACTTCGTAAGAAGTATACACTGTTTTTTTATTAACTAGTATGCAATTATTATTTTTCAATTTTATAAGAAGTCTTGCAGAAACGTTTAGTTTGTCTCTGAGAATTGTAGAAACTCTTTTTCCAGCTTCGTCGTCGTTTACTGTATATTTAAGTACTATTTTAATCACCTCTTGCGGTATTATATCATATTATACAATAGATAAGGAATATTTATTTTGTATATGAGGAGGATTTTTATGGGAAGATGTTGCCGTGTAAACAATAGGAATAATGTTTTATCTGCAAATGATATAAATAATACTCTACCAGTAGTTAATTCGTGCAATTGCAATAACACTAGTTGCAATCGAGAAGAAAGTTTGCTTGATAACTTGTGTAATTTTCTTGGATGTAACTGTAACTGTCAATTCGATACATCAAATTCAAGAAACTTGGAAGAAGTAAATGGTATATTGGAAGATGTAGGATGTGATTATATAACTCTTAGGTCTACTAATACTGGACGTAGGACAATTTGCAATACAGATACATTACAATTTGTTAATATACTCTAATTTTCATTGAAAATACTTTTTGATAGATATATAATAATTGATGAATTTTTAAATACTGAAAAGGAGAGTGTAATATATGAATTTTATAGATTCAATGAAAGAAAAAGCAAGTAAGAACCTAAAAACAATTGTACTTCCGGAAAGCAATGATATTAGGGTATTGGAAGCCGCAAGAAAAGTAACCGACCAAGGTTTTGCAAAAGTTATATTATTAGGGAATAAAGACGAATTGCAAGAAATTGCTGGTGAAATGAGTATAGCTGATATCACAGTAATAAATCCTTTAGAAAGTGATAAAAAAGAAAAATATATAAATGACTTTTATGAACTTAGAAAAGCTAAAGGAATGACTATTGAAAAGGCTGAAGAAACTTTGAAAAACAACATATATTTTGGCACAATGATGATAAAAGAAGGAGATGCAGATGGTTTAGTAGCAGGAAGCATATGTTCAACCGCTGATACATTAAGACCATCTCTTCAAATTCTAAAGACAGCACCAGGAGTTAAACTTGTTTCTTCATTCTTTATAATGCAAGTGCCAAATAGTGAATATGGACAAGATGGTATGTTCTTATTCTCAGATTGTGGTTTAAATACCAATCCAAATGCCGATGAACTTTCTGAAATAGCTATTTCTTCTGCTAATACATGGAAACAATTAGTTGGTACAGAACCTAAAGTAGCAATGCTTTCATATTCAACTTTTGGTAGCGCACCAATTACAGAACTAACAGAAAAAGTTATCAATGCAACTAAACTAGTAAAAGAGAAAGAACCTAATTTGTTAGTTGATGGAGAAATGCAAGCAGATGCATCAATTGTTCCTAGCGTGGGGGCTAAGAAAGCACCAGGAAGTGCAGTTGCAGGCAATGCTAATGTTCTTATATTCCCTGATTTAAATGCCGGAAATATAGGGTATAAATTGGTAGAAAGATTGGCTAAAGCAGAGGCTTATGGACCTGTTACACAGGGTATTGCTAAACCAGTGAATGATCTTTCAAGAGGATGTAAAGCAGATGATATAGTTGGCGTTGTTGCAATAACAGCAGTACAAGCTCAATAGTATTTTTTTGTTGAATTTCGTAGTATTTTGTGATAGAATTAGCACTAGATTAAATTTTGGGAGGAATTAGAATGAAGGTTTTAGTTGTTAACTGTGGTAGTTCATCTCTTAAATATCAATTAATTGATATGGAGAATGAAAAAGTTCTATGCAAAGGAAAATGTGATGTTATCGGCGGAAGTATGGATGCCATAACGCCACCATTTATTGAATACAAAGGTAGAAGCGGTAAGAAGGTAAAAGAAGTTATGCCTCTTCCAGATCATGTTGCTGCATTTAGAGCAGTTGTAAAATATATGCTAGATAGCGAGGAAGGCGTTATTTCAGACTTAAAAGAGATTTCTGCAATAGGACATAGAGTGGTTAATGCGGGACCTTTCTTCAAAAAGAGTACACTAGTTACAGATGAAGTTATAAAATTATTTAAGGAAAAATCTATGCCATATGCACCACTTCATAACGGACCAGCACTTCAAGGTATAAATGCTTGCTTTGAAACAATGCCCGGTATTCCTCAAGTATTAGTATTTGACACAACATTCCATCAAACAATGCCTGAAAGAGCATTTATGTATGGTGTGCCATATGACTGGTATACAGAAAACGGAGTTAGAAGATACGGTGCACATGGAATGTCACATCAATATGTAACTGAAGAAGCAGCTAAATTATTAGGAAAAGATATTTCTGAAGTAAATATGATTTCTTGCCACTTAGGAAATGGCTCTAGTATAACAGCCATCAAAAATGGTAAATGTGTGGATACATCAATGGGATTTACGCCTCTTGAGGGGTTAGTAATGGGTACTAGAAGCGGAGATATAGACCCAGCTGTACTTGAGTTTATGATGGACAGAACAGGAATGGATATTCATGAAATGTTAAATACATTAAATAAAAAGTCTGGCTTGCTTGCACTTTCTGGAAAAACAGGAGATGTTAGAGACTTGAGAATTTTGAGAGATGGCGGAGACGAAAGAGCTAAGATGGCACTTGATGTATTAACATATCGTATTAGAAAATACATTGGAGCATATATGGCTGTTCTTGGTCACGTTGATTGCATTACTTTTGAAGGTGGAATAGGGGAGCATAACCCTGATATAGTAAAACAATCTATTGAGGGCCTTGAGGAATTTGGTATTATTTATGATGATTCTCATATTGATGATGAACAATACGAAGGAATTGTAAGTACACCAGAATCTAAGGTTAAGATGTTTGTTATAGCAACAAACGAAGAAATTGTAATAGCAAAAGAAACATTGAATTTAGTTAAATAAGAAAATTTTTGATTTTCATACATATTGAAAGGCAGCCTTAATTGGCTGCCTTTTCTTAGTAGTTGCGGTATTCAATGCAACTGTAGTCTTTTGGAGGTGTCTGCTTTCGTGGTCTCTTAAAGAAGAGATATACTCTCGCAATTGTATTTGACAAGAGTAAGTCAGCAAGCAACAAAGCGGTATATACCACCCAGCGCGAACCACCCTCACGGAGAAACATTCCCCAATAGGTAAAACGTGCACAAGTTCCGTCCCATCCACAAATCGTAAATCCACGTTCAAACTTATCGGTAATCCAATAACCAAAAGGTAATTTGAAATCCGGATTGTTAACGATTTGCTGAGCATAGCCTTTGAAGTTATCCGAGCAGAAGGGGACAGCAAATCCCTCAAGAAAAATCACTGCTAGTGTGAAAAAAATGAACAAACAAGCTGTGATCTTCCATTCCTTTACGCGCAATTCTTTCTGCTTTTTCTGCTTTCTTTTCCGCGACCTTCTGTGCATCTTTCGTGCCTCCTTATAAGTAGTATTCATAGTACGTCTAATATATTAACATAATTTTAAGAAAATGTCAACGCGGCTTTGTATGCGAACACATTTTTGTATATTTTTTTGCAAAAGTATTGACAAAGAATAAATGTTCGTATATTATAATTAATGTAATAAGAACAATTGTTTTGTGGAGGTATTTATATGAGAATCAAAAATATGAAAAGATTTATTATTTCAATGACAATTATTTTAACATTTATTATTTTCTTATGTAGTGTTATAACTAATAAGGTTTTTTCACATGAGGAACCAAGCTATAAAACGATTACTGTTTCTAGTGGTGACACATTATGGGCAATTGCAAGTGAATTAGAGGGAAATATAAATGAAAACATTTATAATATAAAGAAATTAAATAATTTAGAAAAATCGAACTTATATGTTGGTCAGGAGTTATTAATTCCTATGATGTAGCAAAATAGGGGACGCCAAAGCACCCCCTTAATTTTTATAATTGGCTAATGGATTATTTTCAATTGCTTGTCTTATTTGATAATTGTCTACATGCGTATATATTTCTGTTGTACCAATACTCTCGTGTCCCAATATTTCTTGCAAAGCTCTTACATCAACACCATTTTGATACATTAGCGTTGCAGCTGTATGACGAAGTTTATGAGTTGAATATGAACCTAATCCACATTCTTTTAAGTATCCTTTTATTATTGTTTGTACCATACGATTACTTATTCTTTTATTTCTTTCACTTAAAAACAAAGCATTTTTATCTGGTCCTGAAGATAATGTTGGTCGTACTTGCATATATTCACCAATTGCTCTTAAACAAGCTTTGTTTAAATATATCGTACGTTCTTTGTTTCCTTTTCCAATCACAGTTAGAAGACATTCATCGAACTTGATATGATTTATATTTATGCCTACTAATTCCGATAAACGCATACCACAATTCAAGAATAGAGTTGTCATTGCATAATCTCGTGCAGCAAGGATTTGCTTTTTGTCGCTGATTTCTCCATCCTTCTTTTTATATTTATCGCCATTTTTGGTAACATCGAGTAATTTCTCACTTTCATTTAATGAAAGGTATTTTGGCAATCGTTTTCCAATTTTTGGATTTTCAAGTTCCTTAGCCGGATCATCATCAATAATTTTTGCTTTTGAGTGTAAGTATTTAAAAAAGCCTTTTATACTTGCTGACTTCCTTGCACGAGAAGTGGCCATATTATTACATTCATCCTTTAGAAAAGTCATATATGCATAAATATCGTTTAGCGTAATTTTATTAAGAAATTTCGCATCTATATCTTCAATTGAGTCAATATCATCAATTGTTAAGTTTTTATTTTTAAGTTTCAAAAGTTTCATATACTTTAAAAACCTAACCAAATCATAGCGATATTCATTTATAGAATTTTTTGATTTATTCATATTTGCATTGTAGTTTAAATAATCAATCAAAACTTGTGGTAAGGCTTCATTTGTCATATAAATACCTCCTATACACTAATATAATAACATTGCACAAAACGAAAGTAAAGGTTGACTGTCAAAAATAGCGCTTTATGGCTCTTGTTTAATATTTCTTATTATGGTAAAATGATGATGTTTAGGAGAGTGATAAAAATGATGCACACATTATGCAAATATGCAGATGAAACAAAAACAATGCGAATATAGTGTTTATTTTTGCTCTAATGAAAATGAAGTCTGGAAAAAAGGAGGCGTTTTTTGCTAAATCGTAGTACATTGGATCTCGTAGTAATTTTATAAAATTTATAATTACTAGGAGGTAAAAAATGAATTATTTAAGAACAAAAAAATATGACAATAAATTAGTCAATGATAAGATAATGGGACCCAACCCATTAAAGTTAGAAGAAGAACTTATGCAAAACAATATGACACCTGAAGGCTCAATCGTAATGGACCTAGGTAGTGGGCAAGGCATAACATCCGTTTTCCTTGCAAAGGAGTATGGCTTTAAGGTTTACGCCGCTGATTTATGGAGCGATCCAGAAGAGAACAGAAAATTCTTTAAACAAATGGGATTAACTGAAAATGAAATTATCCCTGTTAAGGCAGATGCTACAAATTTGCAATTTGAAAAAGAATTTTTTGACGCAGTTGTTAGTACAGACTCTTATAACTATTTTGGAAGAGATGAGAAGTATTTAGATGAAAAATTATTACCATTTGTAAAAAAAGGTGGTTATGTTTATATTGTAATTCCAGGAATGGTAAAGGATTGCCATGATAATCTTCCAAAAGAGTTACTACTTTCTTGGACACCAGAGCAATTGGAGTATATGCATGATATTGAATACTGGAGAAATATAGTATCAAAGTCAAAAATGTCGGAGATTATTTCAATAACAGAAACAGAAGGAAATGAAGAATGTTGGAATGATTGGCTTAAATGTGATAATGAATATGCAATAAATGATAGAAAAGCAATGGAAGCCGGTGGTGGCAAATACTTGAATTTTATTGCCATAATTTTAAGAAAGAAGTAATTGTAAGGCTGGCACTTTTGGTGCCAGCTTTTATTTTATAACGGGATGTAAATTTGTTTCATATAAAAAATATAAATGTAACTTAGATGTAACTTTGCCTAATGTATAATCTATTCGTAAATTGAGAAAGGAGTTTTTATTATGGAAATATTAAAAGTTGAAAATTTAACTAAAATTTATGGAAAAGACATGGCTAAGGTTACAGCACTGGATAATGTGTCGTTTTCGGTTCAAAAAGGCGAGTTCGTTGCAATAGTTGGTGCATCTGGCTCAGGAAAATCGACATTATTACATATAATAGGAGGAGTAGACAGACCAACAAGTGGAAAAGTCTTTATTGATGGCAAAGACATATTCCAGTTTGATGATGACAAACTTGCAATATTTAGAAGAAGGCAAGTTGGATTAATATATCAGTTTTACAACTTGATTCCCATATTAAATGTGGAAGAAAACATTACTTTACCACTTGCTTTGGATAATAGGAAAATAGATAAACAAAAACTAGACGAAACAATAAAATTATTGGGATTAGAAAACAGAAAAAATCATTTACCAAATGAGTTATCTGGCGGTCAGCAGCAAAGAACAAGTATTGGTAGAGCGTTAATAACACGTCCTACAATTATATTAGCAGATGAGCCTACTGGAAATTTGGATTCGAAATCTAGTGATGAAATAGTTGCTTTATTGAAAAAATCTAATAAAGATTTCAAGCAAACTATAATTATGATAACTCATAATATGGAAATAGCAAAATGTGCAGATAGAATAATAAAGATAGAAGATGGAAAGATCGTTAAGGAGGTGTAAATGATGGACTTGCTTAATTCCTTAACAATTAAAAATCTTAAGTTAAATAAAAAAAGGACATTTGTTACTATAATTGGAATAATGTTGTCAGTTGCATTAATTACTGCTGTTGCGACAATGTATTCAAGTTGTATACAATCTTTAATAAATTTTGAAACATATCAGAAAGGAAATTTTCATGTAGCATTTTTTGATGTTCCAGTAAATGAAGTTGAAACGATTAGAAATAACCGTGGTGTAGAAGAACTTTATTTAACAAGCAATGTCGGATACTCAAAACTTGAAGATTCTAAAAATGAATATAAGCCTTATATATATGTAAGAGGCTTTACTAAACAAGCAATAAAAGAGTTATCTCTGAAGCTAGTAGAGGGTCGACTTCCAGAAAATGAAAATGAAATAGTTATTCCAACACATTTGAGAACAAACGGAAGAGTAGTATTAAATGTGGGAGAAACTATAACTTTAAATGTGGGCACTAGAATGAGTGATGGTTATGAATTAACACAAGATAACAAGTTTTCTAAAGATGCAAACGAAGAAATAGTGAACACTACAGCTAAAACATATAAAATTGTAGGAATAATAGAAAGGCCTGCGAGCAATATAGAAAGTTATTCTGCTCCCGGATACACGTTTATTACATACATGGATGAGAACAATATGAAAGATAAAGTAAACGTATATGCTAGATATACTAAAGATGGCTCAAAAAATTATGAAAAAGTAACTGCAAACATTTTAGGAATAAATGAAGATTTGTATGAAAGATACTTGAATGGAGAATTATCTAAAAAATATTTAGAGGGAGATAAGTTAGCAGACGAACAATTGTCAGAAATTGTAAAGCAATTGGCAAATGCTAAATATACAGGAACTGTTAATCAATACTTGATTTTATTAGAGAATAACCCCCTTAACGAGCGAGGGTTAGGCAATTTAGGTATGATTGTTATAATAGCTTGTGCTATAATAGTTGTGACATCTGTATTTTGTATAAGAAATAGTTTTGATATTTCTATTACCGAAAAAATAAAACAATATGGAATGCTTAGAAGCGTTGGTGCAACTAAAAAACAGATAAGAAGAAATGTGTTTTTTGAAGCAACAATATTAGGACTTATAGGAATCCCTCTAGGATTAATTTTAGGTGCTTTTGCCTCATATCTTCTAGTTATTGTAAGTAATTTCTTCTTAGTGGATATGCTAACCCAAGGATTAAAATTAGTATTATCATACTCATGGGTTGCTATGCTAGTAGCTGTTCTTCTAGGATTCGTTACAATTTATCTTTCGGCATTAAAGAGTGCATATAAAGCTTCTAAAGTGTCGCCAATAGATTCTATAAGAAATAGTAGTGATATAAAGATTAAAGCTAAAAAGATTAAAAGTCCAAAATTGATTGGAAAAATTTTTGGTGTTGGTGGTGATATTTCATATAAAAATTTAAAAAGAAACAAAAAGAAATATAAAACAACTGTAATATCTATTGTGGTTTCTGTTTCTATATTTATCGCACTTTCATATTTTATGAATGCAACATTTTCAGAAGTTAGTAGAATGATAGGTGCAAATGATTATAATATTTTTCTTCAATATAATGTAACAAGAGATGAACAATATGGCTATATAGAAAAAATAACAAAGCTTGATAGTATAAAAGATTATTCTGTATGTAGAAACATAATGTTGTATTTAGAAGAACCAAAATTTAGTGAAGAATATCTATCATTATATGATACTGATGATATTGAATCGCTACCAGCTAATGAAAAAGCATATAGCGTAGTTGCTATCGGAAAAGAACAATATGCTAAATATTTAAAAGAATTAAACTTAAATTATGAAGATTTTAAAAATAAAGGTATTATTGTAGATTCAAATGAAGTACAATATTTAGACGATAACGGAAAAGCGATTACAAAATATATAAGAAAATATATGGATGACAAGAATGATATTATATCTGGAAAGTATGACAATGATAAAGACGTAAGGCTTGACTTGAGTATAAATATAGGCTTAGTAACAAATCAATTTCCTTTTGGACTAACAAGAGATATTCCATACATAGTTGTATCAGATGAGTTTTATAACAAACTAAATATTATGCCTGACAAAGTTTTTGTATATATGGATTCTTTCACTCCAGATAAACTACAAGATGAAATTGAAGAAATTTTACTAAATGAAAGCTATAGCATCAGTAATATAAAAGAAAATGTTAAAATGATGAGACAATTATATATATTAGTAGGAATTTTTCTATATGGATTTATTTTAGTTATATCATTGATAGGAATTACCAATATATTTAATACTATAACAACAAGCATGAATTTAAGAAGACAAGAATTTGCAATGCTTAAATCGATAGGAATGACCTCAAAAGAATTTAACAAAATGATTAGGCTAGAAAGTATATTTATGGGAGCAAAGTCATTGTTCTTCGGTGTTTTAATAGGCATTGGAATTTCATATTTAGAATATAAAGTTTTAGCAGAAACACAAGGCCTACCATTTGATATACCAATGCTATCAATAATAATTTCAATAATTGTTGTATACCTATTGATTACAATACTTATGAAGTACTCTATGAAAAAGATAAGCAAGCAAAACACTATAGAAACTATAAGAAACGAAAACATTTAAGCAATATTTTTGAAGGGAATAATAGTATGAATATTTTATTAGTTGAAGATAACATCACAATTGTTAAAGGCTTAACGTATTCTTTCGAAAAAAACAATTATAATTTAATATCTAAAAATACAGTAAATGATGCAAAGAACTATTTAAATAATAATTCTAATGTAGATTTGATTATATTAGATATAACTCTTCCTGATGGAGATGGTATAAAACTATTTGAAAATTTAATAAAAAACTTAAATATACCAACTATATTTTTGACAGCAAAAGATGATGAAGAAACTATCGTTAAAGGATTAACTATTGGTGCTGAAGACTATATTACCAAACCATTCAGCACCAAAGAATTGCTGGTTAGGATCAATAAAATAATGCTACGTTCAAAAAAACAAAGTATTGTTGTAGTCAAGGATATAAAATTTGATATGGACAAAATGATTGTCTACAAAAACAATGAAAAAATTAACCTTACTTCTTTGGAATTAAGTCTATTAAATTTGCTATTTGTAAATTTAAATAAGGTTGTTACAAGAAATACAATATTTGATACAATATGGGAAGTAACGGGAAATGATGTGGATGACCACACAATAACAGTATACTTCAAAAGGATCAGAGAAAAATTAGGAACAGATATTATAACTACAGTAAAAGGAATAGGATATAGAATAGATAATGAAAAATAAAGTTAAATTAAAGAGGTTTTTAATTAAGACAATATGGCTTTCGTTGTGTCTGATAGTTTTGTTCCTAGCTATCAACATATATGAGCAATACACTTACAAAAAAAATTATAACAGAAAAATCGCACAGATAATATCACAAGTTAAAGAAGAATATCCAGATATAAACGACAATAAGCTAATGGATATAATTAATAACACTTGCACTAATGTATCATTGTTTAAGAAATATAGCATTGATTTAGAGAAGGATTCTTTAATATTAGAAAATGATAAAGAATATAAAAAATCATTACTAGTAAATACACTTTTCCTAATTGTAGCAATAGCAATATTAGTAACAGCGTTCTTAATTTTTAATAAAAATAAAGATGATGAGATAAATGAAATAACAAAATATATTGAAGAAATAAACAAGAAAAATTATAAATTAAACATTGATGAAATGTCTGAGGATGAACTTTCAATATTAAAAAGCGAAATATATAAAACTACAATAACGTTAAAAGAAGCAGCAGAAAACTCAAATAAGGAGAAATTACAATTAAAAGAAGCACTATCAGATATATCACATCAATTAAAAACTCCTTTAACATCAATTTTAATAATTTTAGACAATTTAATTGATGATCCAAATATGGAGAATGATGTTCGAGAAGATTTTATAAGAGATATAAAAATGGAAATGACTAATATTTCATTCTTTGTTCAATCAATTTTAAAGCTATCAAAGCTAGATACAAATACTGTCGATTTTATTGAGGAAAAGGTGTATATAAAAGATATTATAGATGAAGTGTCAAAAAAGCTATCTATCCTATGCGATTTAAGAAACATAGAAATTGTAACGCTTATTAAAGAAGATGTACAAATAAATTGTGATTTTAAATGGCAAGTCGAGGCATTTTTAAATATAGTAAAGAATTGTATAGAGCATTCAAAAAATGATAGCAATATTTTTATTGAGGTAGATGAGAATAATGCATATTCCCAGGTTACAATAGAAGATAATGGAGGAGGCATTGATGATGAGGATCTTCCACATATCTTTGAAAAATTTTATAAGGGGAAGAACTCTGATAACGAAAGTTCTGGCATAGGTTTATCATTATCGAAATCAATAATAGAAAAAAGCCATGGTTATATAGATGTAGAATCAAAAGTAGGAAAAGGAACCAAGTTCATAATAAAGTATTTTAAATATAATTGAATGGAAACTTACAATTTATATAAGATTGGGGGTATAATATAGCCAAACAAAGGGCGGTTCACGGCTATTGTGGGCTGCCGAACGAAAACAATGAAAAATGTCAATATTAAATCTAAGTAGGGAATAGGGAAATAGGCTATTTTTAGAAAAGTGTAAAAACAAAATTTTAAATTATAAAATAAAAAATTCTTAAAAACAAGAAAGGAAATTTAAATATTTAAAAATTTTGTTTAGAGTTAAAATTTTACATACGAACATTTGTTAGAATGCTCAAAAATGATTTTATATTATAATTTAATAATTTTTTATAAATACTATATAATTTTAGATTACAAATCCATAATATAATTTTATAGTTGTGACACACTAAAATCGATTTTAAGGCATTTTTATATTCAATCAAGCAAATTATATAACTATGATTATATATGTTAATTTATAAATCTAGTGTTTATTATATAATTTTAGCAGAAATACTGATTCTTAATCATTTACAATAAATGCTTAATAATTGTTCAAAAAACGACGCACGAGGATGCCCTAGAATCGATTTATAGAAATTGGGTAATGAAGTTATATTGACGAAATAAAAACTAATTGTCGTGAACCGAGGATTTTTAAAGAAATGGAGAGATATTTAAATAAAACTTCTAAATATGATTAAAATTAATTAAATATTACTAAATATAATAAAATTAGTGTAAATGAATTTCTAATATAGAGAAATATTAAAATTATATGTAACGTGTGACAAAAAAATAATAACAATAATTTAAAAATTGATAAAAAAAGAAAAGAAATAGCAACACTTTAAGGTCAATAATGCAAAATCTTGCAAATGTACCATTTTACGCGTTTTATTGCATACATTATTGTACAAAACTATTATTTTGTGCAATAAATATTTGCCTAATATTTTGAAAAATGTTACGTTATTTATAATATTCTCCTCTATAATGATATATAAAAAAATCTATTGTATATTTATTTTTTACAATAGATTTTCTATAGAATCTTTATTTCTTTTTATCCGACTTTCCTGAACCGCCTTGCATTATTAAGTCTAAAACTAATAATGCAATAAATGCCACAACAATTGCGACAACCCATTTCGTCACTGGCGAACCAGCTTCTTTGATTTCCACTCCAGTGTTATTTTCTTGGTTATTTGCTACGTCTTCAAATTTTCCTGTAACATTTTCTGTAGTTCCTTTTATTCCATCAATTACATCTGATTTTATATTTATATCACTTTCTATGTAACTATTAACTATATTAGGTTGCCAGCTTATTTTGTTATATAGAACTAAAGCGATAATCGCAACACCAATCGCAATAAATATATTTTTCCATTTTTTCACAAGTAAATTTTTCATGTTATCCTCCACTCTCTTGTTTTCACATAATATATTATAATTCAGATTACATAATTTAACAAGTCTTTTTTTTATTTTTTTGATAATAATAATTATAGAACTTTATTATTTTTAAGAATTTTTATGTATTGGAGTGATACGCATGAAATTTAAACATTTAGCTATGCTCTTTGCCACATTATTTTTACCAGCATGTTCTAATAATACACCTAATAATAATGATGCTGAACGTTTACAATCTCAAACTATAGATGATTCTATAGTAACAGAAGAACAAATACAGCCACCTATTGATAATGGGTCTGTTCATTATGGTGTTGATGTTATTGACAATAAAAATGAAATTAAAGAAGAAACTTTGCCAAATCAAGAGGAAACAGCATTACCTGATACCCCTATTGTTCCTGAAGAAAAAGCAAAGAAAGTAGAAAATGATACAAGCTCCTCTTCTCTATTAGCTTCATATAGCACAAAGGTTTATACAAAAACGAAAGCCAGAATGAATAACTTAAATATTGTATGCAAAAAGATAAGTGGTGTTGTGGTTAACCCTGGAGAAGAATTTTCATACAATAATGTTGCTGGTCCTTACGATAAAGCTCATGGTTTTGGAAAGGCAACTATTTTATTAGGAAATGGAAAAGAAGTTCAAGGTTATGGTGGTGGTGTCTGTCAAGTTAGTAGTACATTATATAATGCTGTGAAAGATTGTAATGTTGAAATAACAGAAAGACATAACCATAGTAAAGATATTCACTATGTTCCAAGAAATCAAGACGCAACAGTAAGCTATGGAAATCTAGATTTTAAGTTTAAAAACAATAATGATTATCCTATTAAAATTGAAGCAAGTGCAAATAAACAAAAAGTAACCGTAGAAATTTACAAAGCATAAATTTTCTACGGTTCACATATAGTACACCAGTTATAAACGCCTGAAAAGGCTGCTTCTTTTTTGTTAAAATAAATATCTTTTATTTTATTATAATCTAGCTCTTTACCATCATCAGTTCTAACCTTAGCACAGCTCTCTTTATGATAACAATTATCTGTGCCACCATAAATATAACTGCCCCTTGTTATTCTAGAACCTCCCAATGCATAATTGTTATAATATTGATTAACTCCTACTGGTATTCCTTGAATAAATGAAAGAACAGATATGTCATCAATTGCACTTACCCATTCCGCTTTGCTTATATCTGGAACAGTAAAGTTGTAAGTAACTCCCATTAGCTCTGCATATGAGTTATGTTCCATAACTTCTTCTTTAAGAGCGGATGTTATAAGATCTGTAATGACTTCTCTGCGCTTTTGATGAAACTCGCCAGCTTCAGATTTTAGTGCTCCATTTAAATCATATTCATAATCTTTAGTAGGATCACCTTTTGTTAAAAAAGTATCAAAATTATCTCTTATGCCAGCTGTGTTAGTTTCTGTTTTATATAATATGTATGATAAATCATTTGTCACGTATGCTAAATCTTCAACCTTCATGTCACCATACAAATTTCTTGCTTCTTTTATTTTATCAGAAACACCATCATCATTATTATATACATTATAGCCTAACACTCCAGAATAAGTTTTTCCTGTCGCATTACAAAACACTTTTACTTCATTTGTTAAAGTAAAGTTTATCACATTACCGTTACTATCTTTATAAGCGTAAGGTATTTTTGGTTTCAATATATGTTCCACGCCATTTGCGGTTCTTTCAGCTGAATATACGTAAAATCCATCATATCCAACAATGATAATTGCAGGAATGTATGCCTGCAAATAAGCATTAGACTCATCGTTAAATGGCAAGTTATAATTAACACACATCGTTCTAAAAAATTGATTTATTGTTTCTTCACAAAGTGTTGGATTTAATTCTATTTTTTTATCTCCACTTACCTCTGCAACTTCAATAAGCAAATCAACTGCATCATAAGTTGCTGTATCAATAGCGTTGTTTATTCTAACTTCATCTTTTAGAGCAACAAATCTAGTGTTAATAATATTTCTGCAAACTAACGAAAATGGAACAATGATTAAAACAAATATAATTGTCCAATGTATAATTTTCATTAGCGCCTCCTATAAAGTAACTGAATTTCTAATCATTCCGCCATAAGGCACACCTACCTTAAATGAACTTAAACTAGAAGAATACATAAATTCTTTTACCAAAGTAGATTGTGTTTTATTCGTATTCTTTACAGAAACATAGAAGTAATCGCCTTTGTCAAACACAAATCTATGATCAGAACTTTCTGATAGCTCTTTCTCTATCTGTTCATTAAATGAATATAAGTATCCTATTTGTCCACCTTTTCCATATATCAATCTTCTACATTCTAACTGAATCTCAAATATATTTCCTGTTGCCGTCAAATCATTTTCTAATTGGTCAAGCATATTTTGCGTAAAATAGCCTGTGTTTCTTGCACTGTCAACAAAATCAACCACTTTTGAATATGCAAGCATGTAGGACATATCATCTTGACGTTCCCAAGTGTCCATTAAAGGAAATATGAACATCAATAGTACAGCTATAATAAATGTAAATATAATTGTTAATGAATCTTCCAAGACTTATTCCTCCTATCCTTGCAATCTGTAACTTATTGTATTGCTACTACTGTCATACGAATATGCATATTCGCCTGATAATACTCTCACAGAAAAGTCATACTTATTGATACTTTTTTGTACACCATCAACATATATCTCTTCTTCATTATTAGCATTTGGTTTAAAACTAACTGCTTGTATTCCATCTTTATCAAATACTTTTATTTCTTTTATATATAAAGAATTTATATTTATCGCTGATGCAATAACCTCTGCTTCTGTTATATTACGAGTAGAATATGTATCCGAACCAAATGCAGACTCTGCTCTTGTTCCCATGTCACTTATTACAAGAGATGTATTGGCTGATTCAATAATTCTATTATATAAAATCACAGAGGAGGTCATCGCCATAATAAATAGAAGTACTCCAGTCGCCATATACAGCGCCTTTCCCATATTTTCCATAGCTCTTCCCTCCTCTAAATTTTATTTAAATATTCTTATTTCATCAACTGCCGTATCACCATTGTTGTCTCTAACCATTATCTTGTAGTCGTTTTTAAAGTAATTTGCTGAGTCTTTGACTTCATCTGCTAAAACCGTGCTTATTGTTATTTCTGAAAAAGCAGTTTCTGAATTGTTGTCGTTTTGAGCTTTTCTGATAACGTTATACGCATCTAGTCCCGATAAACTGTACGATGAATTAAAAGATGGTGCATAACTGAAGTAAAATCTATTAAAGCTCTCAATTTGAGATTTTTCTAATGCAGTGTTTGAAATATCAACTAAGCCTCTAGCATTCGCAAATAGATATAGTGCTAAGCTTATTAGTGCAATTGCTATTAATATTCCACCTGCAATTATAAGTGCCTTTGAGGCGTTCTCCATAGAAAATCACTTCCTCTTATCCTATTTATGTAAGTTTATTGTAACTGTCTTAACATATCCAGAAGTTGAATCTGTTGTTACAGATACATCATATAATTTACCAGATTTAACACCTGCAGTTGTTGTTGTATCACCTTTTAATTCCAAATCTTCTGGCCAATCTGTTTTCAAATAATTTACGCTATTAATTAATTGTCTTATTTCTGAACCTCTTCTTTGACCTTCATATTTTACTAATTCATTGTTTTGTAATGTAACTGACAATCCACTAAGTGAGCTTTCTGCTGTGTCAATTAATCCTTGTGATAGTGAGAATAGATAAACTCCCAAACCTACGATTGCTACTGCTAAAAGTATGGCACCTGCCATGATTAATGCTTTTGATGCATTGTCCATAATAAAATCCTCCTTTTGATTTTAATAAAAATTTATATAATATTAAATTATTATATACTACTACAACATTCCACCCATTTGGCTAAAGTACGAGCCCATGTCTACAACACTTACCCAAATTAACGGTAAAATTAAATATCCAACAAACAATGTAACCATTGGAGCGAATCCAAGAAATTTACCAATTCTTGATTTTCTACTTATAAGTCTTTCGTTGGCCTCTTTCCTCTTTTCTTGGAAGAAAGCTCTTTCTGTTTCTAGTTCATCAAATGCGTCTGTTATTTTTACATTTTCAACGGCTGATTCAAGACTTTCAACAATTCTCACGAAAGGTTTATATGGAACATCTTCTTTTAATTGTTCCAACGCAGCTAATGCTCCGCTTTCATAATTGTTTAAGCATGTTGATAATGGTTCTTTGAAGATATTCGAAAATCTTTCAAGCCATTCAAGTATGTATTCAACAGAAATTCTTTCAATATGCATAAGCATAAGTATTATTGTTTGATATTGCATTACTTCGTCTTCCATTTCCATAGCACGCATTCTCTTTTGGAAGTATAAAACAAATACAGGCATATAATACATAAACCAAGCAACAAGCATAGCCAAAAGTACTTCTGTCCATTTCATATATTGACTAGAAAGAATTACAAGTTTTCCATAAATTCTTTCTGAATTTGATTTGATTTGTTCTTCTGACATCGGTATCTTACTTACATCTAAGATTGCTTCATCTAATATTTCAAGAGTAACTTCTCTTGTTTTTCCAGCCCTAACTAATTCATACACTTTTGCAGTTAATTCTTGAACAAACTCGTTTCTCGGTAACTCTATTCTCGAATCTAGTATTGCTCTTTGAAGCTCTGCCTTAGATGGGTTGTTTATTTTTCTCTTATCCTTTAATTCTTTGTATACTCTTTCAGATTTTACCCTTGCTTCTTTTTCTGAAAGAGGCTCTTCATTTATTTCTCTCATTTCTGTTGCAATCATATTGACAGCAGCGTTTTTATTACCACTTCTGACTGTTCGTATAAGTTCACTATCTTCAACCATATCATTGATGAAAAATCTATCGAATGCAGATAACGCATTTGCAGCGTTCTCATCTGATTCGCTCATTTGTCCAAATACAGCCTTCTCAGTGGTTGCGTTGTACAATACTGATTTAATAGTCATGTTTTGTAACTGCTTCAATAATACAAGCATAACTATAAAAGAAACTACACAATATACAACTCTATTTACATAGAACCATTCGATTTTTAACGGTGAAGCCGTTTCTCTAAGCAAGTTTCTTATCTTAACGTATTCCTTTTTGGTTGTACTTGGAGTTAATGCATCTATAAGTTTTTCAAACACAGGAATTTTGTATAATCTTTCCTGCCATACAACATCTTTTTGTCTTCTTTCCTTTGCATGATCACCAGAATCCTTAACTCTCTTAAGCATTGCATAACATAAGAAAATTATTATTAGTAATGCTATTTCTGAAAGAAATCCCCACTTACCTTCATAAAAGTCTCTTGTTGCTGCAAATGAACTAGTAGCCCAATTCTTTAGTGGAATTATGAATATAATCGGTGCCAATGCTATCAAACTCAAACTTCTAAATAAATAATCGATTTTGTCTCTCTTTAGTATCTCTAATTGCAACTCTTGAGTAATATTATTCATATTCTTCAAGTACAATGAAATATCATTTACTTTTCTATCTCCAAATTCCTTTGTTAGGTACGAAACCCCTGCAAAAGCTTTCAAAAATCTATTTGGAGCAACATCATAATATTTTTCTAGTTCTATTTCTGGTTCTGCAGAAATCATAATTTCATATATTCTATCTGCTTGTAATGTTACTTCATAATTTTCCATAAGTGAAGCTTCATAAATTGCTTCTTCAACCATATTTGATTCATGGAAGGCATGTCTAACTTCTGAGAATAATTCCAATTGTTGTTTTAATAGTTTATCTTCTATTTTGGTTACCATTCTTTCTGTTATATTTTCAGCAACAACTAAAACACCAATAAATGAAACAAGCATTAAGAATAAGTCATCTCTATTTATGATTGCAAGCACAATGGCTGCAACCAATGTAATAACGATAGCTTTTAAGGATATCTTTGCTGTCTCTTTTCTTGTCAAGTATTCATCGTCATTGTTAAACATTTCAACTCTTCGCCTTATTTTATATACATAGTTTTTTACCACAGGTATACCTGTAACAGCTAAGTACACTCTTTGATAAAACACATCCATAGAAAACTTAGATGAAGAGCCTTTCATCATTTGTTGTAATACAACACTTTGGTTAGATTGATTTTTCTTCTGTCTTGCTAATACAATGACAACAAGCAATGCAAAAAGAGCAAATGCACTAAGCGTCACATAAAGAGCTATTTGGGTTACATTCATTTATCAATCCTTCCTTTCTTTTGTTATAGATTTAGTCGACACTATTCAACTATTACTCTTCTTGTTGGTGCTGTATCACTTGCAATACCAACATTTCCGAAATATTCAGATAAAAATTGTTCAAAAGCTTCTTGGTCTTCAACTGACATATTTTCTTTCATCAATCTGATGTTTTCATCTGAAATTTTATTCGTAACAACATAATGTCCGTCGTGGAATTCAATAATATTAACAGCTTTATATGTTTCTGTTTCTGTAATCTTTGTAAAGTAGTGTGTTGCATTATCCATAAACTTATCTAGCTTACCTTCAATTGTTTGCTCATTATTATGATCATATGTATATGGATTACCCTCTTTAATCGGAATACATTCTGTAATTCTTTCAATATATCTTGAACCGTCAAATCCTTTTTTCAAATGTACCTCAAAGTTCATAACATTAACAACCTGTATCTCTGCAACTTTTTCATTATTAAACATACCAATTTTTAATAATGAGTTACGTAGAGATAATATCAAGTTATCAAAAGTTTTTGCGTGGTGAGTAAATATTGTAAATTTACTTGCAACCTGTGCCATCTGTATCATCCATGCAGCAACTGCGTCCGTTGCAACCTCTCCTAGGATATTAACAGCACCATCAGTTTTCTTTTGAAGGTCTAGTCCCTCTTGTCCTGATACAGTATCAGTCTCTCTAAATGTTAAAATATTTCTATTTGGATAAACTTTTCTTAGGTGTAACTCGAATGCTGTTTCTTGAACTCTTATGTTCAATGTTGGATATATGTATTTAATCATTGCCATAAGCATTGTTGTTTTACCACAACCCTGTTCACCAGTTAATGCTGTAACTCTGGCACCTTTTACAAGGAACTTAAGCATTGGAATTACAAATTCTTTTCCGTCTTGTCTAATTAAGTTTTCAAGTACTGCGTTTGGTATATCAAATTTTCTTACGAAGAAAGCCCATGATTCTGACATACTTGGTCTAACAACAACGACACGTGAGCCATCTTTCATTTCATTTATCTTGTAACCATTTGTATCTGATAATTGACCTGGATTATTATACTTGTATATGTTTTGACATACTCTCTTTAATTCATCAAAAGAACCAAAAGATAAGCAAGCCATTTGAATTGATTTACCATGATAAAATATCCATACACTATCGTAAGCTCTTGGAATTGTTTTTTCTGTTGTTTGTTTAATATAATCACCAAGTTGTGCAACCTGATACATAAATGACTCCGGAAGACCAGAAACACCACCAGAAATTCCATCGATATTCATATCTCTTACTTCATCAATAACACTAAAACCTTTGTAGTTTTGATATATTCTTTGAGATAATATATTTAATCTATCTTCGAAAGACAAATAGTCGTATTCTTTCTCAAATATTTCATTTATCTCTTCTGAAGTGATAACATAAGAAGGCGTTGCCGCACCATAAACAGTTTTTAAGTCATCAAGATGATATTTTGTAATCAATTCCGATAACGCATTGTAACCATACTGTTGTTTATACATATATAGCAATATATCAAATTTATCTATAGTAGTAAGTTTATCTGTATTATCAAAGTCAATAGCAGAAGTGATATTTACTTGATTAACACCATACTCTCTGTGTAACAAGTCAAATATCAAATCTTTGATATACTTTTTATCATTAACATCACCATATGTACAGCCTTTTAAAGCTTTCTTAAGCTCATACTTCTTATTTTTTCTTCTACGTAATTCTTCTTCTGAAAGACCAATATCATAAAGATTTGTTCTAGTAATCTCATCAAGCCTTTTCTTTATGAACTCTGTCATCTGTTCAACCGTATAAGCTTTATTAGAAGAGTTTACCATTGTCTCCTCTCCTGTATTCTTCTTAGTAAACAAATACACAAAGAAGCCTATCAAAGCTGCTATCAAAATAAATATAAGTGCATAGTTTATAAACATTTGAGGCTTCACCCCTCCTCTTTTTTATCTTTGGCCTAATTTATTTTCTAATGCTGAAAGAATAGCATCAGAAAGTTTATTTGTCTCATTAATAAAATATCCATTTCTATCCGTAGCAATATCCGCATTGATGTTTGTTGCAAAGAAGTTTAATGCTTTACCTTCATTACACGCATCAAAAAATTGTGTGTTGTATGGTATTGTATAAATAGGCTTTTTGTAATTAAAGTTTCTTGCAATATTTTTGTTTGTATATGTTGAAAATCTATCATACTTTCCTATAACAGAAATTATAGGTTTTTCTTGAAGTATCTTCAACTCATTTATATCTTTAAAAATCTTTTTAAGAACTTGCATCTTCTGACTCATGGTTAAAACAATTAAATCAGACTGTTGTAAAATTTGGTTTATTTCAGCACTATTATAGCCCCTACTTAAATCAACCATTACTATATCATAAAGTCTGCTTGATTGCTCAATTATCATTGGCATGGTTTCAAGTACTCTGTCGTATGAGTCTTTATCGTTTTTAAATGTTCCATATAGCAATTCCAACTTGCCTCTCATTAAAGGACTAGCATAGTTTGAAATGTTTTCAGGGTTCAATTTATTACTTCTGTACAACCTGTCCAAAGCATCCATACCTGTATCTGCAATATCAAGATTTCCCTTAGAACTCTTTTTGTCAAGATTATCAAACGATGTTTCTAAGTCCATATTTTGATAATGTGTTTGAGTTAATAATATTTTATATTTGCTTTTAGAAGCCATACAACATGCTACAGCAACAATCGTTGAAGTTGTTGCTGTTTGCGTTGATTCAACAGTACTCCAAAATGATACTATTGGCATATTCCCTTCCCCTTTCTATGCAGTAAATCTTGCAATCTTCTCTATATTTTTTTCAACTTTAACAAGTTTGTTTTTTTCTTCGCCCGTTATCAAAGAAACCATTTGAACAATTCCGGCCTTCATGTCTCTCGATAAATATCTGAAGTTTATCTTAGTAGAGTATTGGTTTTGAATGTTTATTGATAAGTCTCCAGCATCATAAGGCAATACAATTGAATTTACCCAACGTAGCGGAAGATTTTCCGATAAGTTTTCAATATATTTTGTATCAGCTGTATTTACGTTTTCACTGTAATACAAAACCTTTGTTAAGTCTACTTCAGCGTCTGTATCTTCTCTTCTCTTAGTCGCACAAATATATTTCAATAATTCAACGCCCTTTACAATGTGCATTTTATCAAATGAAGATACAAAAAATAGGTTATTAGCATTTTTTATATCATACTCTTCACACATTTCATCAGAATCAGTATCAATAAGTACATATTCATATTCTGTAAAATCTTCGCCTTTTGAAATTAGATATTTCTTAAGCTCTAAAATATTATTAAACCCAATAGCTATGTCAATTCCGTCATGTTCAACAATATATTGTGTTTGAAGATTCATACCATTTATAGCAGGAATTGTATACCTTGTCTTTTGAGTTGTTGTTGCATCAATAAATATTGTTTTCTTTCCCATTGAAGAAAGCATTTTAGCAACGTATTGAATTAACTCTGTTTTATCCATTTTACCTACAAATCCAACGCTTTTCATCTGTATCCTCCTACTTTCTTTTGTTTGCTTTGGGCAACTCTATTGTTGCCCAAAGCGCCATACTTTTAATTAGCTTTTTCGCTCGTTTTTTGTGTGTTGTTCATCAAAGCTTTTAAATATGCTACACGTTCATCTTTTTGTGTTTGAATTTCTTCTGTCAAAGCCGCTTTTACTTTTTCTGCATTTCCGTTTTCTTCAGTAATTGTTGTATCTGCCATATTTATTCTTTGAGCTAGAATTGCTTCTGTATCAAAGTTTGCTTTTACTTCTTCTAAGATGTTTGGATTAGCTTTGATAATATTTAGAACATTTTCTTTTACAGGATAAGTTCTCGCAATCTGCTTATCGTTCACAACAATTTTATGTTTATACATATTTAATACAGTTTCATTCTTTTCGTTTACTGCTTTTTCAATGTCTTCAACTTCATCTTTTGATAAATCAACTAATCTAACTATATCATCAAAAGATAAATCAGCTCTTGTAACTTTTATTCCATCTTTTAATGTTGTAAGTTCATCTTCAGTTGCTTCTGGGTTTGTTTGTAAATATGCGTCCCTTGCTTCGTTAAATCTTGTCTCGGTTAAATTTGCAATCAAACTTGAAACGGCATTATTATATTTTGCAACGTAATCAACTTCTCTATACTCAAATAATTGATTTGCAGGATCAACATATTTGTTAGCATATAATTTTGTTCCATCTAATATGTATGCTTCAATAATTGCACTACCAACTGTCAAGATTTCATCTTCTGTTAATCTTATAAATATTGTATTATTTGAATATGCTTCTACCTTCTTACCAATCAACACACTGTAATCCTCTCCTGATGGAAATCTTACACGTACGTCTATGTAATCGTTCTCAACCAAATCACTTGGCAAAGTAATCATATTAAATTCTTGAAGTCTTAAATCGATTGTTGGTTCTTTGTCTTCTTCATAGAACATAGCTTCCGAAAGAATCGTATTCTTTCTAGCATTTATCTTTAATCTTCTACCAACCAAATCCTTCAAGCCTTTTACTTTTTTGGCTGGATCAGCTTTTTCTTCATATGAATCAAGCGGAGCACTAACACTCTTTACTCCGGCTAACTCTACATCATCAGCTGTTATTACAGAATTTGCAACTCTATCTTCTTTTAGAACATATCTGTTTACTACTTCGCTTTGCTTTTTTAAGTCTTCAATCTCGCCTCTGTAATTCTTTACAAGAATAAAACCTAGTACACCTAAAACAACAATTGGAATTAAACAAGAAATTACAGCTGTAAGCACAACCTTTCTCTTCATTGGTCCTACTAACATAATATCATCCTCTCCTCTTCTTTGCATACTCATTCCTATAAATTATAATAACATATGCCACCCCTCTCTTCAACAAAAGAAGACACATTTAATCAAAATGTAACATCTTTGTAACAAAAATGTAACAAAAAGAAAACGCTGTAAGCTCAATACTTACAACGTTTTCTTCTATAGGAAAAAATATGATAATTACATAATATTTGGCATTAAATAATCAATTATTTTGTCATCCATATCTTTTAATATTACTCCATCAGAAATATACTCTCCTTCACTTGTTACAATTGCTTCATACTCTACATATTGATTTGTAGTTCCTGAGGTATATACATAAAAGTACAATTTCTGTCCATCCTTTCTATATGGAGTTTTTACGACATTTTCATCATACGCATATTTATCTCCTTCAGTAAGTTTCATAGAGTTTGGCAATACATCTTCAATAACATAAGCCACATCATCAGTCGATAGTTTACTATAGTCTATATTTATTTTTACTGTTACTATATCACCAATATTAGCAGTACTAATATCTTTTCCATTGATTGTATAAGTTTTTCTTAATATTCCTTTTGAATTTTTTTCGTCCGGTTTAATTATTTCTGTTCTTCTATACTTAGTACCAATATTGTCAGTTGCTGATTTCACGTAAACCTCGTCTTTGTACGTTACACTATAAGGAATAACTTCAATACCATTTACGCTTATTTCTTTTTCTTCGCCATTTACATTCAAAATCACTTTTCCATTCTCAACAGAATTTTGTATCTCGTTTTGAATTCTAAATAGTTTTACAAAATTAGAATATTCCGTCCCTCTATTAAGAGATTTGTATTTTTCATATATACTCGTTCTATTTGTGTTATTAAGCTTAAAGCTTAGCATTGATGTGTATTCAATCATTTCACTTGTGTAACTCAATGATGTTGTATCATACATGTCACAAATTCTAGTTGCGCTTTCATACTCTCCTATATCAGCATAAGAAAGAGCAAGTATTAAGAATTCATACTTATCCTCTTCAAATTTAAGATTTTTTTCTATTTCTCTTAAATCCTTTAATACCGGTTCTTTAAGTGCTGCTAATCCCCAATATGCATATAACTTCTCTCTCATATCTAAATTTTCATTTGATATAACATCTTCAAAATATTTTGCTAAATTTGCGTCTCCTTTAAAATATCCTGTTGAAGCAAGTTTTGCAGATAATAGTACATCTGAACTTGAAACGCCCAACAACGATAGTCCATGAATTGTATCAAACTCTTCACTTTTAGCAGTAGTTTTTTCATTAGACAATTTTCTTAATATATTATCTGCCAAATAAGAAATAACCTTTTGGTCGTTTCTCACTTTTGGCATATATGTTAAATAAAACAAATCATCTAATATGTTGCTAATATCTTTATTTGAAAAATACAATGTTGCAACACCTTTATCAACACTTATTTTTTCGTTTGCTTTCAATTCAAAATTAGTTGATATAACCGCTTCTTGAAAAGTATCAACAACTTGAATGTTCTTCTTTATTGCATCAGTTCTTCCATTACTTTCTGCTTTTATAACTATTTCATACGTTCCACTATTTAATTTTCCTAATGATACGTTAGCATATTTTCCAACATTAGATTCTACATTTAATACATTTTTTTGTCCGTTAGGAGATGTTATCTCTATTGTATACTTGATCTCATCATTTACTTTTGTTGCATTACCGTTACATCTAATATTTATTGATGGCGTTTCTCCTGTTAGATATTTGTCATTTGAAATAGCTGTTACAAAGAATGGCAAAGTTACTTTTAAATCTTTATCTAATTGCACTGCTTTATAATCCTTTATAGTAGCTTGTGCACTGACGTTCCAAGTTGTAACATTGTCAGGTAGTTTTAATTCTATTTCTGCTTCTCCATTATCATTTGTATATACAGTTTCGAAGAAAGCAGTAGTAGCAAATTTTGAACGGATTTCGCCATCTCCTCCTCCGCCACCACCAGCGAACGTTTCAGCAATTACTGTGTGCGTTAGATTTTTTATATTGTCGTTAAAGTAATAACTATTGTAAAGAGCATTTAATATGTTTGTATCATTTGCATTGGCTGCCAAATATTCTTTATTTACAGCGCTTAAGTTCACAACTGCTTTTATTGGTTTGCCATCACTCTTTGTAGTTACTTTTATTTTTATTATATCCCCCGGCTTATATTCTGCTTTATCAAATTTTATATCAACATCCATTTTTAATTCTTCTTTAGAAAGAGAATATTCATTTTCAAAAGAATAATAATAGTCTCCGATTTCTCTTATTGCAACTCCGTCAAACACATATCCTTTTATAACAAGATTTGCTCCATATTTCTTGTCGAACCTCAATCTATAATTAGTATCTTTTGTTGTAATAACATCTATACCATTTGATGATTTCACTAAATATAGAATATATGGTGTACCAGTTAGTTCACCATTAATTTTTTGAAGTTCCAATGTAATGTCATCATTTACTTTATACTTGTCTCTAAATGTATAATCATTATCATTAATAATATAATTTCCCATAAATACTTCTGATGTGCTCTTCGCTTCTTCATCCAAGTAAGCACCATACGAGTATTGCATACTTATAAATTTGTTGTCTTTTTCAGAACTCATGAATGCTCTATATTCCAAATATCCCTCAGAGTTATCCTTGTATGGACTTATGTATGCACACATAGCTTTTCCGTTTGTCGTTGTATATTCAATTTTATCATTTCCATCAAAAACACGGTTTACTTTATAATTATATTTCGTTGTTTTTGTATTCTCATCATAATAAGAAGAAACAACTTCTTTTTCATATTTATATTTTTCTATTTCTATATAACCGCTTCTATTGGTTGGTACTCCTTGCTTTACATCATTCATATCAGAAAAGTCATAAAGGAACGTGTCTATATCAAATAGTACAGTGTTATCTTGTTTGCTATATTTATACACAACATTAAAACTTTCTTCATTAGGATAAACCGTGAAATACTTTATAATACTGTCTTGATCTTCTATTCCTTTAGCCTTTATTGCAATTTGCCCATAGAATGGTCTGTTATATGGATGTAAATAATTTGTATTAATCTCAAATGTACACTTGCCATTCTCATCAAGTGTTATATTTCTCTCAACATTTTCATTATTTAGTATGTAAACAAATTTAGTACTTGTTAAAGGGCTTCCATCAAACAGTTTTGCTGTGACGGTACAAGTTATATTTTCGCTACTCTTCACCGATGTCTTATCCAACTCTACATTTACATCATATGAATTCGTATCATAATCTTTTATTTCAAAAGAATCTCTAGCCTGACATTTTCCATTTACATACACGCATACATCATAATAGCCACTAGTATAATTTTCTACATTAAATGTAGTTTCAAAAGTTTTAAATTCATCTAAAGAAACATTTTTTTCTTCAATCACCGTATCAGACCATAAAGGTGTTACTTTTAATATTACTTCTTTAAATTCTCTTCCTTTTCTGTCTTTTACAAATCCCCACAAGTGAATTTCTTCATCTGGTTTAAATGTCTTTCTATCTAATCTTGTATAAACATTTATATACTCATCCGTATTTGATTTATTATCTTCGTTATGTATAACACTATATAACGTTTCTCTACCGTCTATATAAATCTCTTCTGTCAAATATCGGGTAGACTTTATATCTATATCATTTATATACAAATACCCTTCAGCATTTGTAACACCAACTTCTTTTCCATCGATTTTAATTTTAGCATTTCCTAGTGGCGCGCTATTTGCTAAGTCATTGACCCATACTAGCAAATCATTATCCACATACTCGGTTAATGCTGTGATGTTATTTATTTGAAGCGGTATATAATATTCAGTGCCATTTATTCTTACTACCAGCATATAATAACCAAGAGCTAATTTTGTTTTTATTGGTAATATGTAATTCCAAGATGAATCTATAATTTCTTCTTTAGATATAGTTTCTTCAGAAATCTTTGCTAGTGATGTTAAATCTACTTTTTTCAAGATAGACTTATTTCCAAATTCCTTCTTTGCTTTTAAATCTTCTAAGAATTGTTTGCCACTTTCGTATTGATAAATTGACACATTATACTTATCAACTTCATTTGTATATAGTTTCAAATATATAGGCTTATTTTCAGAATACCCATATTCTGTATCAACAAAGTCAATATATTCATTTTTTTCTATATCGTCAGCAGAAACGTACGTTCTCAAAGCGTATTCTTTCTCAGATAATTTCTCTGTATTTTCTTTGTTTCCAAATCCAGCCCTAATATTTACAACATATGTTGTTGCATATTCTAGCCCATCATTGGGAGTAAATCTTATTTTTCTATTATCATATTCAAATTTTCCTTCAACTTTAGGTGTAATTTCAAAATAGTTTTCTATATCATCATTAGGCGTATAAGTAAATTGAATTTCTATAACTGTATGTGGAGAAACGTAGTTGGTGTTCATTTCATTTTTTTCGGCTGGATAAAAGTTTGAAACATCAAATACTTTCTGTGTTTGGAAAGACCATTTATATGGTGCCTTATCTGTTTTGTATTCAATATTATAAATTGTATTAGGTGCCAATTCTTCTTTTAGTGTTAAAGTATAATAATTATTTCTCACTTCTTTAATTTCATATTCTACACTGGGAGTTATAGAAAACGATGTCTCAACAAGTTCTTTACTTGTACTTTCGTTTGCTTCTAAATTAAATGATGTGTTAAGTGCAACCAAGTCGTTTTTCTCATTGGAAGCGGTAACTTTAAATTCCGGGTAATTCATCACTTTTTTAACATCGCCTTGATCATCTCGTATATTCATAGATATTACGAAAAATGATATAACAGCAATGATAAAAATGCTAATAATAAGTACTTTTTTGTTCATTTTAAAAACCTCCTTCGAGAATTAAGTATATCATAAAAAAGCATTTATATAAATAATTAAATTAAAAACAGAAAAACGTGAATCAGAAAAAATATTTTCCGGTTCACGTTTTTTAGAGCTAATTTTGAATTACTTTTTCGGCAATCTCCTATTGTTTAGCTTAACTGGTAAAGCATACACTCCTTGCAGACACTTCGTAGACAGTTTCTTGTGTTGCTCTTCCGTCATAGTGCTTCTTCATAAACTGCCGTTCTTGAAGCCTTCCAATAATCACCACATTCCCATAGGGAATCTTATCGTGAATATTTTTCACGAAGTAAGCATTGGGTCCCCATGCAATTGTAGGAATGAATTCATCCTTCCAGCTACATGTCATAACCTGGAAGTCGAGCAGTTCTCTCAAAGAAAGTGGTGTAACACGAATTTGACCTACCTTGCGAATCTTGCCGATTAAAGAAACGATGTTTATGTCATCGCAATCTTCATCCACAATTTCTACTTGGCGTGCAAAAACACGCACAGTCCACCGGGCTACTGCCTTTCTTATGTTTTCATGCATATACAAGTTACCAGTTACCTTAATCTTTATGCCAGCTCGTACATACGGAATATCCAAGTTCTGTACGGATACCTTCAGCAAATCGCTCTTGCCAAATGTTGCCCGCTTCACGCGAAGTTCAATAAGCGAGTCTCCTTCTTGCCCAGGATGCAGTACAATCAACTTCTCAACGGTTCCAACGAGTTGTACATAGTTTGGCCCTTCGTACATATCGAATAGCCTCCTTTTGTTTACTTTGTATCCGACAATATAATATCACACTTGCTAAATTATGTCAACAATATTAAGAACTTTTATCGACGTCCCAGCGTAAACCACAAATCTACTATTTCATTATTAAAATCTATTACATTTTTTCTATCAATTTTCTCGTTTGTCATTAAGCTAACTCTAGCTATTTCTTCATCATTTAATTTATAGACTATTTCACCCACTTTATCATTGTATTCTAATGGAGCAGAGATTTTTTCTTGCATTATAGTCTCTGTTAAAATCTCATTTCCGCTTCCTTTTCCAACCAAAGCATATTTATCTTCTCCAATTATTATTTCGGCCTCTTTTTTCTTAGCTTTTTCAATTGGTATCTTCGTTAGTATGTCTCCACGCTTGCAAAGTTGCTTAGAGGAATAATTTGCAAAGCCATAATCAAGTAAGGTTTTTGCATCATCAAATCTTTTTTGCGAATTTTCTCCTTTCATTACAACCGCAATTAATTTTAAATCATTTCTTGTTGCTGTTGCTGATAAATTAAAACCTGCAAGTGAAGTAGAACCCGTTTTCAAGCCTGTACAGCCAGAATAAAATCTAACCAATTTATTTGTATTTACAAGTTGAGATTTACCATCCCTAAGTGTATCCATCCAAATTTTTGTATATTCATGAATTTTTGGATGTTTTTTGCTAAGTTCTCTACTTAATATTGCAATATCATAGGCAGATGTTAAATGCCCCTCTTCATCTATTCCGTGTGAATTTTTGTATGTAGTATCATTCATTCCTAATTCTTTTGCTCTCGCATTCATTTTTTCAACAAAAGCTTCTTCACTGCCTGATAAAAATTCTGCCATCGCAACAGTACAGTCATTTGCGCTAACAACGCATATAGCTTTTAACATTTCATGTACCGTAAGTTCTTCTGTCTGGTCAAGCCAAATTTGAGAACCACCCATCGAATTTGCTTTTGCACTACATGGAACTTTGTCGTTTAAAGTTATCTTTCCTTCATCTAATGCTTCCATAATTAATAATAAAGTCATTACTTTAGTTACACTTGCCGGCCTAAGTTTTGTATGTTCATTCTTCGTGTACAGTATAGTTCCAGTGTCTTCTTCTATAAGTATTGCCGATTCAACGCTCAAATTTAAATTCGCTTTATTTTCTATTTTTGCAAAAGTCGGAGTAGCTTCACTCCAAACTGGAAAATCTTCCGAATAAGCATAAATAACTGTTGCAGACAAGTTAGATAATATGCATATAATTAGTACGCTAATTATACCCTTTTTCATAATATAAAACACCTCCTAGTAATTTATATTTACCGTGGAGGTGTTTTATGATTTTATATGTTATTATTCAAATAACTATGGTGTAAGTCTATTTGGTCCTCTGAATAAGAATTCAACTTCCTTAATTGTTTGATCTGTTAAAAGCATCGTTAATCTATCTACTCCTAAACCAAATCCGCCATGTGGAGGGCAACCATATTTAAAGAACTCAAGATAGAATTTAACATCATCTTGTAATCCTTTCTCTTCTGCTTGTGCTTTCAAAATTTCATATCTATGTTCTCTTTGTGCACCAGTAGTAATTTCTACTCCATTCCAAATTAAATCATATCCCTGAGGAATGTCGTTCTTTCTCATATGATAGAAAGCTCTCTTATCCTTTGGATAATCTGTAACAAATAAAAATTCGTGTCCATAAGTATCCATAGAATATTGCTTGCATAATCTTTCTGCTTCTGTTGTTAAGTCATTCATCTCACTTGCAGGAACTTCAAAACCATATTTCTCTTTTAAAGCTACATACAAATCAGCAAGTTTAATTCTTGGAAATGGAAGTGTTGGAACTACAACTTCTTTTCCAAATGTCTCTTTTATTCTTTCACCATATTTCTCTTTTAATTTTCCTAATGCATACGTTAGCATTTCTTCTTCAAATTTCATAACGTCTTCATAAGATTCAATATAGCTCATTTCTATATCAAAACCTGTGAATTCTGTTGCATGTTTATTTGTGTAAGATTTTTCAGCTCTAAACACAGGTCCAACTTCAAATATTCCTTCAAATCCACTGGCCATAGCCATTTGCTTATAGAATTGAGGGCTTTGTGCCAAATATGCCTTTCCTTCGAAATACTGTACTTCGAATACATCTGAACCGCTCTCACTAGCAGCACCAATAAGCTTTGGTGTATGTATTTCTATAAAGTTACGTGATAGCGCAAATTCTCTAAACGAATTTACCATTTCTGTTTGCATTTGGAACATTAATTGATTTTTTTCTGTTCTCAAATCAATCCATCTATAATCAAGTCTTGTATCTATATTTGCATCTGGTCCTAAAGGAAGTGCTTCTGCTCTTGATTCTACTGTTAATCTTTCAGGAAGCATTTCTATTCCGCCCATTTTTACAAAGTCATTTGCAAGAACAGGTCCTTCTGCAGTAATAACTGAGTGTGGAAGTAAGCCAGCAATTGCCTCTGCAATTTCAGGATGTTTTTCTTTTTCAATTGTTACTTGTAGTTTTCCAGTAATGTCTCTAATTACTATAAATGCCATTGTTTTCTTGTCTCTAATGTTCTCAATAAAGCCTTGAACTTTATTTTCTTCTCCAACCTTGACATCTTTAACGTAAGTTCTTTTCATAAAATTTCCTCCCTTTATTTGCTAAAAAATTCTTTTATATCATTAAACATTGTTTTGATAACATTCACTATACTATCTAAGATATCTTTAAATAAACCACTCTCATTATAAAGTTCCTTAATCTCAGTTTGTATCGGTGGGATAAGCCATAGTACCCATATTACACCGGATTATAATAAGTATCACTCCAAAAATTTTTAAATAATCTTTAAAAGTCTTTTTATAAACAACCTCCACGCCCATACTCTTTAAAGCTTCTATGTATGCATCATTATATGCTTTTTGAATTTGATATTCTTGCATAGCTTCATAATACTCTTCTTGTGCCTTCTTATATTTTTCATCAATTGTATTATTTCTATTAGTGCTATATGTTTGTGGACGAGACACCACTGTATAATGTGGTTCTGGCGGCTTCTGTGGTTCATCAACGTCGTTTCTTACAGGTTGCTCCACATATGCTTTTTGGCTGTCTCTTTCAGATAAAAGTTCTATATCATATGCTTTACGTTTAGTATCATCTGACAAAACTTCATAAGCTTCCGAAATTTCTTTGAATTTTTCTTCCGCTTCCTTTACATTTTCAGGATTCACATCAGGATGATATTTCTTTGCAAGCACTTTATATACCTTTTCTATAACCTCTTTAGAAGCGGTCTCGCTTACTTCTAATATCTCATAATAGTTTTTCACTCTAACTTTTCCACCTTATCATTAGTATTGGATTCCCCACACTACCATTGTTTTAGCTGGTTTTCCACAACATACACAAGTATCAGATATATGTTCTTGTTCTTCTTTGAATGGAATACATCTAGATTTTGTGCCTCTTATCTCTTTCATTTTTAGTTCACAAGCTTCATCACCGCACCACATTGCTTTAACAAAACCAGGATGATTTTCCATTATATCTTTTACTTCATCTAAGTTAGTAGCTGTGTATGTTTGAGAATCTCTTCTTTCTTTTGCTCTTTCAAATAAGTTCTTTTGAATGTTCTCTAATAGTTCAGAAACATACTTGCTAATATCAATATCTGCTGAAACAGTCATCTTTTCCCTTGTATCCCTTCTAGCAAGGATAAGTTCACCAGCTTCTAAATCTTTAGGTCCAACTTCAATTCTTACTGGAATACCATTTGTTTCATGTTCAGCAAACTTGAATCCAGGTGATTTCTCTCTATCATCAATAAATGCCGTAATCCCACTATCTTTCAAACTCTTTTGTATTTCATTTGCCTTGGCTTTTACATTGTCATCATTACCAATTGTAACAATAACCACTTGTCTTGGCGCTATTCTTGGTGGAAGCACAAGACCATTGTCATCGCTATGCACCATTATAAGTGCTCCTATCATTCTGGTTGAAGTACCCCAAGATGTTTGATATGTATTTTCCAATTCATTGTTTCTGTTTGTAAATTTAACATCAAATGGCTTTGAAAACTTTTGACCAAAATAATGTGATGTTCCAGACTGTAGAGACACTCCGTTGTGCATTAGTGCTTCGATTGTGTATGTATATTCCGCACCAGCAAATTTTTCTCTTTCTGTTTTTTGTCCAACTATGGCAGGAATAGCTAAGTAATCCTCAAAGAATTTTTTATAAACTAGTAACATTCTAAGTGTTTCTTCTTCCGCCTCTTTAGCCGTTTCGTGCATTGTGTGTCCTTCTTGCCATAAGAACTCTCTTGAACGCAAAAATGGTCTTGTTTCTTTTTCCCATCTAACTACATTGCACCATTGATTATATAGCATTGGCAAATCTCTATATGAGTTGATAACATTTGCATAATACTCGCAAAATAGCGTTTCAGAAGTTGGGCGAACGCACATTCTTTCTTCTAGCTCTTTACTTCCGCCGTGTGTAACCCAGGCAACTTCAGGTGCAAAGCCTTCAACGTGTTCTTTTTCTCTATTTAATAAACTTTCTGGAATAAACAAAGGCATATATAGATTTCTATGTCCAGTCTCTTTAAACATAGCATCTAAGTTTTTCTGTATATTCTCCCAAATAGCATAACCATTGGGCTCTATAATAACGCATCCTTTAACACTTGAATACGTAGCTAGCTTCGCCGCTTTAACAACATCGTCATACCATTTGGCAAAATCTACGTCACGTGGTGTAATTGCCTTATTTTTCATATAAATTCCTCCTTTTCTTGTAACAAGCTGTATTATATATCAAAAATATGTAAATATCAATATTCTTTTCCATTTATTTCATTTGTATCTGCCTGAATTCCATATTATAATTGTATTAAGAGGTGGCTTTTAATGAAGGGTGTAACTGTAAGTTTGATTACAAACAAAAGAAATGAACTTAATCGTTTTTTGAGTACATATTATGAAAAAAATATGAATATAAAAAATGAAGCATTCAAATGGAGCTTGCATTGTGATTCTCCATTCGAATGCTTAAATCTCGTTACTGCAGCAATTGATAACAATGATAAGTACAACATGCAAGTTTTAGTAAGTTTACCAGAACTTGACACATTTATAAACGATGATAACATAAACGCTTTTGTAAAGTACATATATATGTCAAATTAATTTTCCGCCTTTTTGCCTTTAGTCATTAAGTTATATGTAGCCTCCTTGGGCGATTTTCCATTATTTATAACATCGTATACTTCCGAAATAATAGGAGCATAGATTCCGTATTTTTTCACTAAAATATATGCACCATCAATCGCATTAAGTCCTTCAACCACCATTCCAACTTCTTTTTTGGCTTCTTCAATAGTTAACCCCTGCCCTATCAGAATTCCGCATTTTCTATTTCTACTGTGCACACTTGAACAAGTAACAAACAAATCTCCTAAGCCAGTTAATCCGTAAAAAGTTTGCATCTCTGCACCTGCGGCCACACCTAGCCTAGAAATTTCAAGCAGTCCTCGCGTTATTAATGCAGCAATAGTGTTATCACCATATCCAAGTCCAATCGCAATTCCAGCACACAAGGAAATTATATTTTTTAAAGAACCACCCAGTTCAACACCATATACATCAGTGTTTGTATATACTCTAAAGGTATCATTCATAAATACATTTTGCAATTCTGAAAGTACATCATTATCTTTAGAAGCCACAACAACAGCTGTAGGAATATTTTTAGAAACTTCTTCCGCGTGACTCGGTCCAGATAAAGCTGCAACTTTTACAGTAGGTAAGACTTCACTTATAACTTCGGTATACACTTTTTGCGTTTCTTTTTCCATTCCCTTAGAACAAAGTACAAAAATTTGATTTTTATGCACATATGGTTTCATCTTTTCAAGTGTAACTCTAATTGCGTTTGACGGCGTAACTATCAAAACAAGTTCTGCATTTTCAAGAGTTTCCTCTAAAGACGTAAAACATGGGAAGTTTTCAGGCAAAACTACATCCGATAAAAATTTACAGTATTTTTCCTCATTTATCAATCTAGCTTCTTCTGGATTGTAAGACCATAGTCTAACATTATGTCCATTTTTATGCAATACAAGAGATAGTGCAACGCCCCAACTTCCGCTACCAATAACTGCAATATTTTTCATAAAACCTCCCTATTTTAAATCAGCTTTCTTTTCTGCTTTTGTCTTCCATAATTTATTTTCTGTACCATCAAATATTCTCTTAATATTAGATTTATGCCTATACACTGCTAATAATGCAATTAATATAGCAAATATAATATATACTAATTTGTTTGAAAATGCACTACCTTGAACTAGTACAAGTACTGGATAAAGGATAGCTGCCGTGATAGATCCAACAGATACCATTCTTGTGATAATCATTAATAAAAGAGCAAATACAAGACATACAAGTCCCAATTGCCATTCAATTGTAAGAATAACGCCTAGAGATGTTGCTATTCCTTTTCCACCTTTAAATCCATAGTATATAGGAAAATTGTGTCCTAATATAACTGCTATACCAGCAATAGCCATAGCTAAATCTTTATATAACGAAATATCCGTATTTGTTGCTTGTCCAAGAGTAATAAGCCATTTAGCTAGAAAAACTGCAATAACAGCCTTTAACACATCAAAAGCAAGCACTAAAGCTGCTGGTCCTTTTCCTAAAGTTCTAAGAGTATTTGTGGTACCTGCATTACCACTCCCATAGTCCCTAATATCTCCCTTTCCCATAGCCTTACACAAAAGAATAGAAAGATTAACACTTCCTAATAAATATGCAACAACACCAATAACAATTAATTGCCAAATCATAACTTATCCTCCTTATAATCAATCTAGAATAATTATATTATAACCCAATTTAAGATACAAGGCAAAAATAAAAATCTATAAAAAAGTAGTAGGGTATCAAATTTTCTCGATACCCTACTACTTTATAACAATGCTTTCACAGCAATTTATACTAACTTATCCTCTTTACTTTTTTCTCTTACTAGTATCCTTACAGGAGTGCCTTTAAATCCAAAGTTCTTTCTTAATTGATTTTCTATATATCTTTGATATGAAAAATGAAATAACTTTGCACTATTGCAAAAAACAGCAAATGTTGGTGGCCTTGTTGATACTTGCGTTGCATAATATATTTTTAATCTTCTTCCTTTATCACTTGGTGGTTGTACAAGCGTAACAGCTTCATTCATTACATCATTAAGCATACTTGTTTTCACTCTCATAGCATTTTGTTCATTAACAGAATTTATAAGAGGGAACAACTTATCTATTCTTTGACCAGTCTTAGCTGATACAAATAATATTGGTGCATATGTCAAGTAAGCAAGTTTAGTATATACGTCTTTAGTATAACTTTCTAATGAACCAGTTTCTTTGTCTGCGACAGCATCCCACTTGTTTACTAATATTATTACGCCTTTTCCTGCTTCATGTGCCTCGCCGGCAATTTTAGTATCTTGATCAGTAACGCCCTCTGTTGCGTCGATAACCAAAACACATACGTCAGCTTTTTCTATAGCTGCCAAAGCACGAATGATACTATATTTTTCTATGTTCTCTTCTATTTTGCTTTTCCTGCGAATACCAGCAGTATCAATAAACACATATTTACCATACTTATTTTCAAACTTTGAATCTATAGCATCTCTCGTTGTTCCTGCTATGTCAGAAACAATAAGTCTCTCTTCTCCAAGGATTTTATTTATAAGAGAAGATTTACCCGCATTTGGTTTACCTATAACAGCAACATTTATATATTCACTTTCTTCCGCGTTTTCCTGCTCTTCTGGAAACTTTTCACAAATAGCATCAAGCACTTCTCCAACGCCTAATTGATTTAATGAAGAAATCGGATATGGATCACCTAACCCTAAATTATAAAATTCATATAACTCGCTTGGAGTTTCTCCTATCTTGTCTGCTTTGTTGCATACAAGAACAATTGGTTTGCCCGTTTTACGAAGCATAGTTGCCACTTCATAATCAGAAGCGGTTACCCCTTGCTTTATATCTGTTAAGAATATAATAACATCTGCCATTTCCATTGCAAGAGTGGCTTGCACGCGCATTTGGCTAAGTATTTTATCATCCGAATCAGGCTCAATACCACCAGTATCAATAAGAGTAAATTTTCTTCCATTCCATTCACTGTCTGCATATATTCTGTCTCTAGTAACACCTGGTGTGTCTTCAACTATAGACTTTCTTTCTCCAACAATATAATTAAAAAATGTAGATTTTCCTACATTTGGTCTTCCTATTAAAGCAACAATTGGTTTTGCCATTAATCTCACCTCGCATTATATTTTACATAAAATAGTAGTAAAAGTCAACAAAAAAATTGAAGCCCCCCGCAATGCGGTGGGCTTTTTATCTCTTTTATTGCTTTGCTCTATTAAGAGCAAGCTTTACCTCTTCCTTGATGGCTTCGTTTCCATAGCAGATTTCGTTGTAATTAACAGGTCTGCCAAGAACACTCTCAAGTGAATCCTGCAACCGCTTAAAAGGAACCAGTAGAAGTTCCTCGTTTAACTGACGCTCAGCAATAACAGCAGGTTCACAAGACTTCCACCATTCTACAGAGTACTTTTCCATCACGTGCAAGTAGCGAGCTTCATTACCATACTGTACCTTGAGTACATCGCTCAAGTAAGCATACCGACTTGCGAGGGTTCTTTCATCCATAAAGAGATACCTCCTAAATATTTGTTGTTCCCATTCTATCATTGTTGTCGATTAATGTCAAAACTTTTTTAATTTTGAGTAAATATATCCTTAACAGCTTGCACTTCCTCTGGTGTAGCAATTTGTGCTGGCTGATAATAGCCCTTGCTTTGTGCAACTTTATACAAATCATACTGAAATGTCTCACAACTATTTCTTATATCTTGCATTGTCTTTCTGAATTCTGGACAAGATGCTTGTGCAATAACACCAGCATAAGTTCCAAGACTACTATTTACTTGTGAAAGTATATCACTTACCATGTACTTCTCTAGCATATTTTCCCTCCTATTACATATTTAAAAAACTCATCAATTTTTGCTTTGTGTTTAAAGCATCTTGCGCTGACTTTTCAAACATTTGCTTAATTTGTGGATCTGTGCAACTATCTGCATAGCTCGTCAATTTTCTATAAGACGTCTCGTGTTCTCCAACTAAATGTCTTACATTTTGAAGTTCTAATTCATTCAATTTTGGCATTATATAACCTCCTTTTTATTTGTTTACGAAGTTATTATTACCACACGTTCCATTTTTATACATATTACTTTTTAATTTTATGTTGACTATCAATCAGATTCATTATATAATAGCACCGGATTCCAAATATTATATTAGGAGGGAGCTTAGACTATGGCAGACTCTGAAAAAAACTTTGCTCAAGAAGAATGGGAAAAAATCGTTCAGTATGACAAAGAGCTCATGGATAAAATTAAAAGAGATGGAAACTATGACGTTGTAAGCCCCATGACTCCCTACGGTGTACGATTTGTGTACCGGAATTGCTTGCTTGGTTTTGTCTCGTACTCTGGTAGCGTACTCCTCGAACCTTGTGTCAAATATTTTTCTGACAGTAGCGACGGCTTTATTACCATCTTTGATAATAAAGGAAGATGGCGTGAAATAAAATTCATTCACGTCTAAAATTAAAGACCACCCAAATGGGTGGTCTTATTCATTATGCTCTTACAGATGACCGATTTTCCGACAGCCACTTTTTCGCTTGTTTTTGAAAAAAATGAGCAAAAAAGTGACTGCTGGAAAATTGGTTGTCTGTATATTGTTTCATTTTTTATGCTCTTATAGTTACATTACATGCTTTAGATACATGCTCTATTATCTTGTTAAATAAGGCAAGTACCTCATCATCGCTCAATGTCTTTTCTGCATTTGTAAATGTCAACTTGTATGCTATAGATTTTTCATCTGCTCCAACATTCTCTCCTGTGTAAACATCAAACACTTCAATTTTTGTAAGCAACTTTCCGCCGGCTTTTCTTATTTCGTTCTCAATTGTTTCTGACTTAACAGACTTATCCATTACGAAAGCAACGTCCTTTACTACACTCGGGAACTTAGATATTTCTTTATATTTCATCTTCTTCGAATTGTTACTATCATTAAGTAGTTTTTCTAAGTTTACTTCCATAACATATACATTATCTTTCAAAACATTAGGATGAACTTTTCCTATTATTCCAACTTTTTCGCCTGCAATTATAATACTTGCTGCTTGACCTGGATGAAGTTCAGCTGGAATGTCTTCTACAACTAAACTATATTTTCCTTCAAATCCTAAATGATGTAGTAATTCTTCTAAGATACCTTTTATAACATAGAAATTAACTTCTTTTTTCTCTAAACCTATCACGTAATTTCCAGTCATAAGTACTGCCAAATTTAATTGTTCTCCATATTTACCATTCTTCTTAAAGAAGCTTTTACCGATTTCAAATATAGATATATCCTTTTGACTACGTGCTTTATTGTATTCATATATCATTTTTAATGATGGGATAAGGCTATATCTTAAAGCGTTTCTTTCCTCAGTCATTGGGTCTAATATTTTTACTGTTTCAAATTTATCGTTAGTATATTTATGAACCTCTTTTTCTGGTATAAGTGCGTAGCTTAAAGTTTCATTAAGTCCTAGTGAAACCATTTTGTTTCTAACGCTTCTTTTTGCTTTATCATAACTACCAGTTTTCAATGGTAAAACTATTGGTTTAGCAACAATTTTATTCATTCCATATATACGTCCAACTTCTTCTATTAAGTCTTCTTTAATAGAAATATCTAATCTTCTTGAAGGAACACTAACTGTTATTAAATTATCTTTTACATCACTACTAAAGCCAAGTCTTTTAAAAATATCTAATACATCTTCTCTAGGTATTTGAATTCCCAAAACTTGATTTATCTTTTCGAATGTTATATCAATTTTCTTATCCTCTTTATCAGCCTCATCATGAACGATTAGTCCACTAACTATTTTAGCATCCGCATATTTTTCAAGCAAAGCACAACTTCTTTCAATTGCCATATAAGTTCTCTTTGGATCTAAGCCTTTCTCAAATCTATTGCTAGCTTCACTTCTCAATACCTTTTTAGAAGTTAATCTAACTTTTACTGCATCAAAGATAGCTGATTCAATTAAAATGTTCTTTGTATTTTCTGTAACTTCTGTTGAAAGACCTCCCATAACACCTGCAAGTCCAATAGCCTCGTTTTTGTTGGCAATGACAATATCATTCTCATTTAATATTCTTTCTTGTCCATCAAGAGTCGTCAATTTTTCATTACTTTCTGCATGTCTAACAACAATTGTATCTCCCAATTTATCAGCATCGTAGAAATGAAGTGGTTGGCCAACTTCTAGCATTACATAGTTGCTTATATCCACAACATTATTTATAGGACGAATTCCTGACGCAATAAGTCTATTTCTCATCCACTCAGGACTTTCTTTTATAACAACATTATTAACTCTCTTTGCCAAGAACAAAGAACAATCTTTTGTTCTTACGTCAACATTGAATTTTCCGTCTATCTTTTCTTCAATTTCATTATATTTTAAATCAATGTCCTTTACTTCTTGGTTGTAAATTGCACCAATTTCATATGCCATACCTAGTATACTAAGTAAATCTCCTCTATTAGCTGTAAGTTCAAAATCGATTACCTCATCATCCAATTTCAAATATTTTATAGGATCTTCTCCTGGAACCGCATCGTCACCAAGTTCAATAATTCCAGCTGTATCTTTTTCTCTTAAAAACTTATGCTCAATGCCAAGCTCTTCAAGAGAACACATCATACCATAAGATTCAACGCCTCTAATTTTACTAGGTTTAATTTTAAAATCTCCCGGAAGTACTGCACCAACCAATGCAACTACAGCCTTCAAACCTTTTCTTGCATTAGGAGCTCCACAAACAATTTGAAGAATCTCATTTCCAACATTTACTTTACATACATGAAGATGATCTGAATCTGGGTGCATTTCGCATTCGACAATTTCACCTATTACCAAGTTAGTTGTATTAACTAACTTTTCAGCACTATCATATTCATTTCCAACGTTTGTCATGTCATCTGCTAACGTCTTATAATCAACAGGAATATCCACATAATCTTTTACAAAATTAGTACTTAATTTCATTCTCCTCATCCTTTCTATCAAATTGTTCTAAGAATCTTATGTCATTTGTATATAATAGTCTTATATCTGGTATTGCATACTTAAACATTGCAAGTCTATCTAGACCTGTACCAAAAGCAAATCCTGTATATTTTTCTGGATCATATCCGCTCATACGAAGAACATTAGGATGAACCATGCCAGCTCCTAATAGCTCTATCCAGCCAGTTTGTTTACACAAGTTACATCCTTTGCCACCACACTTAAAGCAAGTAACGTCAACTTCACAAGATGGTTCTGTGAATGGGAAATAACTTGGTCTAAATCTAATCTGTGTATTTTCTCCTAATAGTTTCTTAGCCATTATTTCTAATGTTCTTTTCAAATCAGCAAGTGAAATATTTTCATCTATAACTAATCCTTCGACTTGTGAAAATTGATGAGAATGTGTTGCGTCATCGTCTCTTCTATATGTCTTACCTGGACATATAATTCTAATAGGTGTTTTTTCTTTGTTTTCTTGCATTACTCTTGATTGAGAAGCCGATGTTTGCGTTCTCAATAAATACTCATCATCAATGTAGAAAGTATCTTGTGCATCTCTTGCAGGGTGACCAACATAATAATTTAAAAGTCTAAAGCAATGTTCATCATCTTCTAGCTCTGGTCCATCATAAACGTCATATCCCATAGAAACAAATAAATCTTCTACTTCTTCTATTACTCTATTCAATGGATGTTTTGAACCTCTTTTAATCTTCTCACTTGGTAAAGAAATATCTATCGTATCCTTCTTTAGTTTTTCATTAATAAGCTCTTCTTGAAGCTTAGCTTGCATAGTTTCAAAATTCTCGTTAAATAATACTCTAACAGAATTCACAAGCATACCGTATTCTTTCTTTTCTTCTGGTGCAACTTCTTTTATCCCGTTATTTAACTCTGTAATTACACCTTTCTTTCCCATGTACATTACCTTCAAGTCGTTTAACTCTTGAATGTTTTTTACATTTGCAAACTTTGCAGTAAGTTCATTCTTTAATGCCTCAATTTTCTCCTGCATAATTCATACCTCCTCATTTATTTATAATTTTGTTGCATTTTTTATTAACAAAAACGTCCCTAGCAATAAATGCTAGGGACGAAAATTAATCATTCCGCGGTACCACCCAAATTCTAATCTGAAGATTAGCTCTCAAAATGAATTAACGCTTCATTAAACGTGAAAGCTCCAATAGTGAAATTCATTTATTTACAGAGCCTAGAGAAACTTTCAATCGATGATTTCTCCTCCCTAAAAGATATAAATAAACTACTAAATTATCTTCATTGCCATCAATGGTATATATCATACACCCAAAACAATAATTTGTCAAACAATAATTAAAGTATTGTACTATATTTGGGTTTCACTTTTTATTACTCTCCTATTATATAAAAAATCACCAGTAGTTACTGGTGATTTTCACGCTTACGGATTATTTTCGTAGGGCACAGGAATGTGCTCTTCTTCCGCAACTTCAGCCTCTTCAGTAGGCTTTTCTTCCGGCACTTCGCTTTCCTCTTTTTGAGCATCTTGAGAAGGTACTGCATCGACTTCATAAGGACAATCGATTTCTTCCTTGTTACACGTCTTTGTCCTGAATGCATTTGTAAGTTTGATGACTATATCTTGCAGGCTGTCGCATTCTTTAAAATCAATATCCTTGATAAGAAATACGAGAAACAGCACTGTACAAGCAATCATCGCCACAAGTACAACCCAGAACACTAGCAGTGCAATTGCAGCCATAGCAACCTTGCCCCAAACTGCAAATATCACGGTAAACACAAATGCGCCAAGAAAGAGACCTAATTCCTGTAATCTCCGGTCCGTCATTATACGAACCTCCCTTCATAATTCTGTCTTTCGACTTTTTGAGTATATCACTTTTATGTTAAGCATGCAATACTTTTTCTATAAAGTCGCTACCATCACATTCTGTAATAGTTATCTTTACTCCAAGTTTATCCTCTAATTCGGTAAGTTTCATATCATCTAAGAATATATCTTCATCATCTTTAAGCATGTTTCTTGCAAGCAGCAAACTGCTTCCTAATTCTTTTCCTTTCAATTGTGAATATATATCTTCTCCTGTTAATAGTCCTGTAACTGTTATTAGATTACCAAAAAAGTCATTCGTTATTTCGTACACATTTATCTTTAAACCTTTTACTTTTTCTTCAAGCAATCTCGCTTTTTCGGCAATAAACTTATAAGCACTTTTTCCGGTAGCAATAGAAACAGTTTTATTTAACTCGCAACTTTTCATCTTTTTATATTGTTCATCAAATTGTTTTGTAAAATATGCAAGCATGCCAATTCCATCTTCTAGCTGTGGAAAATCTTCATAAAATTTATAATTAGGTATTTCCATATCTGCTTGAACATAAAATTCGTCTGCAACAAAAACAATGTTTGAACCCTGTTCCTTTTTAAATTTCTTTTGCCACTTTCCGACTTGATTTATAACTTCAAGTGAAGATTGTTTATCAAACGGTTCTAGATGGTATAGTCCCTCTCTATATTTTGTAAGACCAACAGGAACAATTGCAATACATAAAAGTTTCGGAAAAAACTTGCTTAAATCTTCAATTGTTTTATCTAATATTTTCCCATCGTTTATTCCTCTGCATAAAACAATTTGGGCATTTACTTCTATATCGTGATCAGTAAGATATGTAATATAATCTAAAATTCTGTCCGCATTTCTGTTGTTAAGCATCATTTTTCTCACTTCGCCATCCGTTGCGTGAACAGAAATATTAATTGGACTTAAATGATATTTTATTATTCTATCTAAGTCTCTATATCCAGAATTAGTAAGTGTCACATAATTACCCGTCATAAACGAAAGCCTAAAATCATCATCTTTAAAAACTAATGTATCTCTAACATGTTTTGGCAATTGATCCATAAAGCAGAAGATACATTTATTCGCACAATTTTTCGCCGGTTCTATAAGCTGTTCTTCAAAAACCAATCCCAAATCTTCGTTATCCTCTTTCTCAATGTCTATTTCCCATTCTTCGCCTGATGGCTTTTCTATTAAAACAGTTATTTCTGTATCAAATATTTGAAATTTATAGTCCAGAATATCTATTATTTCTTCACCATTAATACTTAGCAATTTATCGCCTGGTTCTATTTCCATCTCTTCTGCAATGCTACCTTTTAAAACATCTTTTATCAAAATCTTTTTCATTTTTTCATTCCTTTAAAATATATTTCTTGTAATATTATCTATAGTATCTCGAATCATATATTGCTTGCTCTTGCATTCTCTTAATTCCTTGTTTTATATTCTTTGCTCTAACTTCTCCTATTCCATCGACATCATCAAGTTCATCAATTGAAGCACGGATAATATCTTGAAATTTTCCTATTGATTTGACCATGTTATCGATAATGTTCATTGGCATTTTCGGAATCCTACTTAGCAGTCTATAACCTCTCGTGCATACTTCAATGTCTTCTAATGTTGTTTCAATTGTATAACCAAGTAATTTAGCAATAACTGTTGAATCCATTAATTCAGAATGTTGTAATTCTGAAATAGTATTTACCAAAGCTTCCTCCTTTGATTTAGATGCAGAATAATCTTTTATTATTAATGCCTCTTCTGTTTCAACATTACCAGACAATTCTTTTAATTGTAAATCAACAAGTCTTCCTTCATCACCAAGTTCAACAATATACCCCTGAACCTCTGACACAACACGCATCATAAGTTCAGCTCGTTGAATTGCTCTTATTACATTTTCCAATGTAACAATGTCTTCAAACTCATATTCGTTAAGAGCAAGAATTACTTCATCAAAAGAAGTTTTATATCTTTCAACCGTCTGTAAAGCTTGATTTGCCTTCGCCAAGACTTGTGAACTATCTTTTATTATATATCTAATATTTCCTTTAAACACTGTTATAAGATTTCTTCTTTGCGAAATACTTATAACTAATTCCCCTGTTTGTTTAGCAACCCTTTCTCCACTACGATGTCTTGTACCTGTTTCTACCGTTGGGATATTTGCATCAGGAACAAGCTGTGTGTTTGCAAGTAATATTCTTTTAGCATCTTTGCTAAGAACTATTGCGCCATCCATTTTTGCAAGTTCATAAATTCTAGCAGGAGAATACTCTTCATCGATTTTAAAACCTCCATCTGCAAGCTTCATCACTTCTTCAGAATCCCCAACTACAATTAAAGCTCCTGTTCTAGCTTTCAGTATGTTTTCCAATCCCTCTCTTAATTCTGTACCAGGTGCAACCGTTTTTAATATTTGTAATAACTCTTCGTTTTTCCCCCAAACTTCTCTCACAAAAATTCATTCCTTTCTTGCTTTACATTTTTACATTCCACAAGTTTTAATCGCTTCTCGTATATTTCTTACGCCAATTATATTTATATTTCCTTTATAATTCAATTGCTTTCTTCCATTTTCAGAAATAATGCAAGTTTTAAATCCCATTCTATCTGCTTCCTTGACTCTTTTTTCCAAAGAATTAACCGTCCTAATCTCGCCAGTAAGCCCAATCTCACCAATTGCCACCAAATCTTTAGGTAATGGTATATTTTTGTAACTAGAAGCAATAGCCAATGCTATTCCTAAATCTGTCGCAGGTTCATCCAGCCTTATACCACTAACAACATTCACATATGCATCTTGGTTTCCAAGTGGGATTCCAGCTCGTTTTTCTAATACCGCCATAAGCAATGTAAGCCTATTATAATCTATACCAATACCTGTTCTTCTAGGCATTCCAAATGCCGTTGGTGTAAGTAAAGCTTGAATTTCAATAAGTATTGGCCTAGTTCCCTCAACAGATGCAACAATAATAGAACCAGAAGGATTATCTTCTCTTTCTGTTATCATTATATCAGACGGATTATCTATTTCGGTCATTCCCACATCTCTCATTTCAAAAAGTCCTATCTCATTAGTTGAGCCAAATCTGTTTTTAACGCCTCTCAAAACTCTATACGAGAAAAATCTTTCACCTTCTAAATATAAAACTGTATCAACCATGTGCTCCAAAACTCTCGGACCAGCAATTGCACCATCTTTTGTAACGTGTCCAATTATGATTGTTGTAATGTTTTGCTTCTTGCACATCATCATAATTTTAGAAGTCGCCTCACGTACTTGACTTACACTTCCTGGTGCTGCCGATAAATCATCGCTATACATAGTTTGTATTGAATCAATAATCACAAGTCCTGGCTTAATTTTTTCAATTGATTCATCAATAAGTTCTATACTAGTTTCTCCCAAAAAGAAAATATTATCATTATTAATATTAAGTCTATCCGCTCTCATTTTTATTTGACTGGCAGATTCCTCACCAGAAACATACAAGACTGGTCCATCAACTTTTACCTTATCACAAATTTGCATTATTAATGTTGATTTTCCTATTCCCGGTTCTCCACCTAGCAAAACAAGAGAGCCTTGCACTAAGCCACCACCAAGTACTCTATCCAATTCTTCGTATCCTGTTTTGTATCTTTCATATCTCGTTGTTTCAACACTATTAAGCTTTATTGTTTCACTTGCTAGTGCTCTTTTTTGATTAGTTGCTTTATCCTTTACAACTTTTTCTTCATAAAATGTATTCCATTGATTGCATGCAGGACATTTTCCAAGCCACTTGGGTGATTCATTTCCACATGAACTACATACAAAAATTGTTTGATTTTTAGGCATAAATTTCTCCTATTCTTTTAACATATTTGCCACTATTACATACATTGCGTGTGACCATGCTAGTTGCACTATCCAAGCCGTGTTGTGTCCATCTTTTTCTATTTGTTCAGGCAAAAAATTCATATTATCAGAATGGTTAGTCACCCAATCAAATAATTCTTTTGCCCTAGATTTATCTCCAGATTTTATATAATACATTGAAAGCCAAAGCGACGAAATAATCCACGCATTTCCGCCAATGTAATTATCGCCCTCGTACCTCATATATCCGCCATTACTACATTTAAGTCTTCTCTCTATTTCTAAAACTGTATTTTTCATTATCGGATTATTTATATCTATCACATCAAAAGGAGTCACTAATCCTATCAATGAAATGTCAAGTTGAAAATTATCAGTACTCCTTACAAATATTCCGTCTTTAACAAAATGACTTCTTATTGAAGATAGAATTTTAGGTAGTACTTTTTCTATCTCACTCACTAATTCTCTATTTTTATGTCTTCCTATTTTTAAAAGCATTATCCTTGCGTCTTTCAAAGCTTCATATATGCTTGCTGTTGTATATAAGTGTGAGCCTTTTCTTTCCTCCCATAAATCAAAACAAGGTTTAGACTTAAAATCCTCATCAAGAAAATCAATTAATGCCTGAGAGGCCTTAACAATCAACTGCTCCAATTGTCTACACTTACCATAAGCATAAATTCCAAGTAATATTGAGGCAGTTTCATCTATTTGAACACCCCATGATGGCGCTAACTCACCATTAACATAGTATCTTTGCTCAAACAATCCATTTTCTAGTTGAGCTTTCGTTGCCCACTTATTATAAAAGTTAGCCACCAAATCATTCATGTTAAGTATTGACAATGCTTTCATTATAAATATTGCATCACGAGGCCAACAATAACCATACCTGCCACACTTTGTAAAGTTCTCATCAACATCAGGACTAGCTATTATCCCCCCCATTTCCTTACTAGAAAGAAGAGAAAATAAAAGTGTACTTCTTTCAATTATACATTTCTCTTTTTCATTCTCTACATTGATACTATGTTTACTTAAATAATCAATCCAATATTTTTTTGTTCTATCAAATAGTTCTTCTTCATTTTGTGATCGTAAATAATTAATGCTGTTAAATGTTTCTTTCAAACCGCTATTCAAAGAAATATATAAAACAATTTCATCAATATCGCTGTACAAAATAGCCGCATCATCAGACATACCAATATAATCTTCTGGATTTAAACTAGCGTTTTCTAACGAATATTTTGAATTATTTACTTGATAATTATTTATTTTATTCGTCGCAAAAGTTGCCATATAAAAATCTTGACAATATTGAACCAAAGCATCTTTCACAACCATACTTGAAATCAATCTATTTGTGTTTGAATTAAGCCTTGAATACAAAAACAAATTTATCTTTTTTGAAAACTTATACTTCCTAACCAAAACATTTTTGTCAACCAAAATGTAGTCTCTTTGCTTAATCTCAATGTCGTTAATTTTTAATTCTGTATACACAATATTGGTGTCATAATATTGATTTAATCTTTCAGCATCACAAAGCCATGATATACTATTATCATACACTAAGCCAACTTTAAAAGTGTCAACGTTTTGAAAATAATCAATGTTAGGGTAATAAAGTCTTATTAATTCCCCTTTATTTGACAAGCAACCTAATATTTGTGAATTTCCAACAATAGCACTATTAAAATATTTAGACATCTTATTCTCCTTTACCAAGTAATCTAAACATCTCTTTTTTGTAAGCCTCTACTCCTGGTTGATTAAAAGGATTTACACCTAACAAGTATCCGCTAATTGCACATGATTTTTCAAAGAAATAAATTAATTCTCCAAGCGTTTTCTCATCCAATTTTTCTACTGAAATTTCTATATTAGGTACACCGCCCTTTGAATGTGCAATAACTGTTCCTTGCATAGCTTTGTGATTTATTTCATTTAATGTTTTGCCGTCTAAGAATTTCAACTTTTCTTCCGATGTATGTACTTCCATATCTCTGTATGCATTTTCTATATTAATAACTGTTTCAAAAAGGTGTCTCTCACCATCTTGAATATATTGCCCCATCGAATGCAAGTCAGTCGTATTATCTACCCCGGCAGGAAAAATTCCTTTCTTATCTTTTCCTTCACTTTCCCCAAATAGTTGCTTCCACCATTCTGTAAAATAATGCATCTTTGGCTCATAGTTAACTAACAATTCTATCTTTTTTCCTTTAGTATATAATATGTTCCTAATTGTTGCATACGTATAACAAATGTTATTTTCTAGGCTAGAAAATTTCTCTTTTGCCTCAATTGCTCCACTTAATATTTTATCTATATCAATTCCAGCTGTAGCTATTGGTAACAGCCCCACAGCCGTCAAAACTGAATATCTGCCGCCAACATCATCTGGTACGACAAAAGTTTCATAACCAGCTTGGTCTGCCTGTTCCTTTAAAATTCCTTTTGATTTATCAGTGGTTACATATATTCTTTCTTTTGCTTTTTCTCCATATTTCTTCTCCATATATTCTTTTAGTATTCCAAATGCCACTGCTGGTTCTGTTGTTGTTCCTGACTTAGAAATTACGTTAAGAGATATGTCTTTTCCGTCAATGTATTCAATCAAATCATTCATATAATCCGCACTCAAATTATTCCCTGCAAAAATCACACTTTTCGACTTGAAAGTATGAGATAAAGCTTCAATTACAGCTCTAGCGCCCAAATAAGAACCACCAATTCCAATTACAATTAAAAAGTCCGAATCGTTTCTAATTTTACTTGCACACTTTTTTATTCTGCTTATCTCTTCCTTGTCAACCCTAACATCAAGCCATCCAAGGAAGTCATTTCCCAATCCGTTTTTTTCACAAAGCTTCTTGTGTGCATCAAGAACTTTTTTCTTATATTTTGTCAAATCTCTATCACTTACAGTTGAATTATCATATGTTAATTTCATTTTTTCCTCCTTATCATTTGTACGATTTCTTATTTAGTTTTTTCACTTATTATATATCTAGGTCTTCCTTTCACCTCATCATATATTCTTGCTATATATATTCCAATAATTCCAATACATCCAAGTACGCACGCGCCTATAATTAGCTGTAACATTATAACAGTTGTAAAACCAGTTAAAGCATTTCCTGAAAATTTATTAATTAGCGTTTGAATTCCAAGTACAATTGCTATGACGAAAAATAGTACTGCCAAAACCATTGTTAAGTATAGAAGAGATGATGAAAAAGACGTTATAGCAGTAAGAGCAAGCTTTGAAAGTGATTTTAAATTAAATTTTGAAGTATCGCCTTTTCTTTCTTTCATTTTATATATGACTTTACATTTTTTGTATCCTACCCATTCAACCAATCCTCTAAAAAACACTTGCGACTCTTTTAAATTATTGATCTCGTCTACAACTTGTCTATCTAAAAGTTTAAAATCCCCACCGTTTTTTAAATCATAGCCTGTAAGTTTATTTAGTATTCCATAAAAAGCATTTGCATTTATTCTGTTTTTCAAACTTTCTTTTTCTCTTTTATCTTTTATGCAATCTACAATTTTATAGCCCTCCTGCCACTTTTCAATCATACTATCTATATATTCAGGAGGATGTTGCAAATCGGAATCCATAGTGATTACTGCATCTCCCTTTGCTTCAGCCACACCAGCACATAATGCATACTCTTTACCAAAATTCCTACTAAAGCGTATTCCTTTAATATTATTATTTTCATTATGCAACTGAGTTATAATATCCCATGTCTTATCCTTAGAACCATCATCAACTAAAACTAACTCGTAGTCATATTTTTGCATATATTTAACAATCTCATTTACATTGCTATATAACCTTTTTTCCTCGTTATATGCTGGTATAACAATTGAAAACATTTTAACCTCCTATAAGACTCAAAACTCCATATAAATTATATACTTTGCCTAGAATAATTGCAAGATATGTGATACAATTACATGAGATTTATCTGAGGAGGAAATCATGAAAAAATATATACCACTTATCTTTGCTGTTTTAACATTTATATTTACCTTTTTAGTAAACGAAAATATATACTTATTAGGTGATGACTACTATTATATAGGATTTTCGCAAGGAAGCATCGCTGAATATTTTGTTCGTAATGCAGAACATTACACTAATATGAACGGACGTGCAATAGTACATCTGCTAGTAACCTTCTTTTTATCTATAGATATGATTTGGTGGAAATTGTTCAATTCATTCATGCTTGCATGTATTACATATTTCGGAGCAAAGATAGCAACGACACACACACTGTATGCAGGACTTGCTTTCTTCTTATTTACCTGTGGCTTTGGTGTAGCAATGTCAAGAGAGTGTATATACTGGCTTACTGGCTCGTTTAATTACGTATATCCTTTATTTATGTTATTCATATATTGGTATGTACTACTAAAATATCGAAAAACCCGGCAAGCACCCAATTCCAATGTATATTCTTGCCTTTCTAAGTAGTGCAACAGTTGAGCAAGGTGGAATGATGGCTTTTGGACTTACTTTATTGCTATTTGCAAAAGATTATTTTGTTGATAAGAAAATTAACAAGGAACGCATAATTATTTTATGTATCTCATTCATAGGAATTGCAACTATAATTCTTGCACCTGCAACTTTTGTTAGGTACCACATCGAAAATCAGGAGAAACCCTCAATTGTTGAAGCAACAATAACTCTAGCTAGATATTTGATGAATGCATATTTACTATCAAACTGGATGTTACCTCTAAATATTAGCTTCATTTTACTTGCCTGTAACAAAATTAGGGAATTTAACAAGAGTAAAATCTTGCAAATATCACTACTAATAAGCATTCCTATATTTATACATGCTGCAAACGAAATAACTTCAACATCATACTTTGAAATAGACAAAATTTTGGCTGTAATATACCTACTGTATGCCTACATAACGTCTGTAATTCTAATATGTGTTAACGAATTTAAACATATAAAAGATCATTCACCGATGACTTTCACCATAGCAACAATATTGTTAATTGGCTCTCAAATAATGATTGTGGTTTCTAATGTATATGGTATGAGAAACTTATTATTCGGAATGTATATGCTTATTTTAATGACAGCATACCTTACAGAAAACTTAAATCTAAATCAGCTCAGCATTAAAACTTGTACATCTTATTTAGCAATAGGAATTATTACTTATTACACCATATCAAATCATTTAACTGTAATTAATGGCTATAAGCTTTCTAAAGAAATAGAAAATAACAACATAGAAAAAATCAGAAGCAATACTTCAAACGAATTAATTTTACAAAAACCAGACATTAATTATACATGGTCTATGCCATATGTAAGTGATTACCATAAATATTATTATATTAAATATTATCATTTGGAAAATGTAAATGTCATGTGGAAATAAAATATTTAAGGGTCGCCATTTGGGGCGACCCTAAATATTCTTTATGGTTCTATCATAGATACAATTTGCTTTTCTATTTCTTGAACCTTTGCATTCAAATCTTGAATCTTCTTGTCAGTTGTTTCTTTCTTCATGTCTTGTTTTACTATTTCTGTCATATCTTCTAGTTCTTCACGAAGTGTCTCAAGTCTCTCTAATAGCTCAAGTCTAGCATATTTATTTTCATTTCCAGACTTCAATTCAGCAACTTTCTTGCCATATCTTGTTCCATCTGCTTCATACACATCTCCATGTGATGGAATCTCAACCGGAATGTTGTATCCATTAACAATTTTGTTTGCTAATTCTATTTGAGCTTCCTCGTCACCATGTACCAAATATATTTGTTTCGGTTTATTTTTAAATGAATCCACAAAATGTAATAAACCATTTTGGTCTGCATGCCCCGAAAAAGCCTCAATGTACTCAACTCTAGCATTTACGCTAATCTCTTCTCCAAATATCTTTACATTCTTAGCACCATCAACAATCTTTCTTCCAAGTGTTCCAAGTGCCTGATATCCAACAAACAATATAGTACTGTCTGTTCTCCATAAATTATGCTTCAAATGGTGCTTTATTCTACCAACTTCACACATACCACTTGCAGAAATAATAATTGATTGATTTGCTGTTTCATTTAATGCTTTCGACTCTTCAACTGTAGGTGTAAACTTTAATCCAGGGAAATCAAGAGGTTTCTTTCCTTCTTCAATATCTTTTTGTACGAATTCATCCAAGCAATCTAAATTTTTTAAAAATACTTCCGTCGCTGAAATCGCCAAAGGACTATCAACAAATACTGGTGCACGCATTATCTCTTCAAATCTTCTTCTAAATTCCTTGTCCTCACTCTGCTTGCTTCTCTGTATTTCATATAAGATTTCCTGAGTACGTCCAACAGCGAAAGAAGGAATAACAACATTACCGCCTTTTTCTAAAGTGTCGGAAACAATTGTCAAAAACTCTTCTGCTTTATTTTCTTGTTTCTCATGAATTCTATTTCCATATGTTGATTCCATAATTAGAATATCTGCATCATCTATCATCGTTGGTTCGCGCAAAAGAGGAATATCATTGTTGCCCAAATCACCAGTAAACACAATTTTTTGTTCTTTACCATCTTCTGTAACCCACAACTCAACAACGCTAGAACCTAACATATGACCAGCATCTCTAAGTCTAAACTTTATGTCTTTAGTTACAGGAATAATCTCATTGTAGTTCACTCTCTCAAGTAATGTTAAACTATCAACTGCGTCTTGATAAGTATATAGTGGTGGCACATCATGCTTGCCCTCACGCTTTCTTTTTCTATTTAACCATTCAACTTCTGACTCTTGTATATAACCACTATCTGGAAGCATAATCTCGCAAAGGTCACATGTAGCTTTTGTAGCATATACAGGACCTTTAAAACCACTAATGAATAGTTTTGGTATTCTTCCTGAATGGTCGATATGTGCGTGTGATAATATCATAAAATCTACATCTGCAGGATTAAACATAAAATCTTCTGTATTAAGCATTATTTCTTTTTGTTGTCCTTGATATAGTCCACAATCTAACAAAAACTTTTTGTCTTTTGTTTCTATCAAAATATTAGAACCTGTTACTGTTTTGGTAGCGCCCAAGAATGTAATTTTCAAATTCTATTCCTCCTCTTCATCATCAACAAATTCAGTTTCTCCTTGCTCCTTCATTTCTTCCCACTCTTCTTTTGAAATAAGTGTCTGTCTAGGCTTAGAGCCATCATATCCAGAGATAATACCTCTCTCCTCCATTTGATCTATAATTCTTCCAGCTCTCGCATATCCAACTTTGAATTTTCTTTGAATCATAGAAGCAGATGCCTGCCCCATATTAACAGCAAGCTCTATTGCATCAGTTAAATACTCATCACATTCGTCTCCATCTTCACTTGCAACTTGTGGTGTTGCTGATTTTTCCAAGCTCTCCATTATATTTTCGTTATATCTTTGAGAGTTATGTTCTTTGATATAATCAACAACTTCTTCTATCTCTTGATCGGTAACAAAAGAACCCTGCACTCTTATTGGCTTTGATTCTCCAACAGGATAATAAAGCATATCGCCTTTACCTAGCAGTTTTTCAGCGCCAGCCATATCAAGGATTGTTCTAGAGTCCACTTGAGACGAAACAGTAAACGCAATTCTTGAAGGAATATTAGCTTTAATTATACCAGTAATAACATCAACAGAAGGCCTTTGAGTAGCTATAATCAAATGCATTCCAGCCGCTCTAGCCATCTGAGCAAGTCTACAAATAGCGTCTTCCACTTCATTAGGAGCCACCATCATCAAATCTGCAAGCTCGTCAATGATAATAACAATTTGAGGTAGTACACCATCTTCCCCATCACGTCTTAGAAGTTCGTTATATCCTTTTATATCTCTAACTCCTTTTGAAGCAAATAAATTATAACGATTAACCATTTCTTGAACCGCCCAATTAAGCGCTCCTGCAGCTTTCTTCGGATCAGTAACGACAGGAATCAATAAGTGAGGTATACCATTATATACACCAAGTTCAACTACTTTTGGATCTATCAAAATAAGTTTTACTTCACTAGGATTTGCTTTGTATAACAAACTCATAATTATTGAATTTATACATACACTCTTTCCAGAGCCAGTACTACCTGCAATAAGTAAATGAGGCATCTTTGCTATGTCGGCAATAGCCGGTGTTCCATCAATTCCCTTACCAAGTGAAAACGATATTTTCGATTTAGCATTTTCAAACTCTTCTGATTCTATAATATCTCTAAGCCATACTGTTTCTGTAGATTTGTTAGGAACTTCTATACCAACAGCAGACTTTCCAGGAATAGGTGCCTCTATTCTTATTGATTTGGCAGCTAAGTTAAGCGCAATATCATCCGATAAATTTAATATCTTACTTACTTTAACACCTATATTAGGTTGTAGCTCATACCTTGTAACAGTAGGTCCTTTCGTAACATTAGTAACTTTCGCATCAACGCCAAAACTTGCTAATGTTTTTTGCAATTTAATTGCAATTTCTTTTAATTCTTTATTTGAATAATCTTTACCTGTATGCTTAGCTGTAGTAAGCAAATCAGTTGTTGGAAATTCGTATTCTTCATATTCTTCAATTGTACTATGTCCTAAGTTTAATTCTTCCGCCTCATTATCTTCTTCCACTTTCTTTTTCTTAGAAAATAGCTCCTTTACTTTCTTCTTTGTTTCTTCTTTCTCTTCCGAAACTTCCTCCTCTATAGCTTCCTCGTTCTCTTCGTCAGCTTGTTCTTCTTCAGTCTCTTCTTCCTCTTCCTCATCATCACCTAAGTCAAAATTAAGTTGTTCTGCTGCTTCAACAATATCTGTTTGACTCATAATTTTCTTAAATTTATCCGTATTCCTTCTTTGTTTGTTTTGAATGTTGATTTTTTCACTCTTATGTGCTTCAATCATTTCACAAATTCCATCTCTAATTCCAACGATAATACTAGAAACAGTTATTCCGGTAACATAAACCGTTGTAACAACAATCAACCCAATAACTATAACATATGCAACAGCTTTATTAAATCCCTCAATTAAAGGAGTGGCCAAGATTGCACCAAATAATCCACCACCAATATTTTGTGTTCCGAGTTTATACATTGCATCAAGTTCTTTCCAAAAACCTTCCGGCCTAATTTCTGCATTGTAAGGATACTCAATTATAGTTAAAAGTGCTGAAACAGAGATAAGCAATAAGATAATTTGGAAGGTTTTTAATTTTAGTCTTGAAAAATCCCTAAACACAACATAAATGCCCAAAACAATTAAAATAATCGGAACAGCAATTGTAAGCTTACCAATAAGTCCGCCCAAGAACGTGCTTTTAACAAACACACCTACTGGCCCTAAATCTTTACTATATATTAAAACAGAAAATATTATACCCAATACAATTAATATTATTGAAGTCAAATCAATATTAATCTGTGCCTCATTTTTTTTCTTTTTTCTTTTAGCCATTTATTTTAAAACCTCCTTCTTTTGTACAATAATATATTATACCAACGTATGCACAAATGCAAGTAAGAAAAACAGACATTTTAAAATTCAATTTTTATCATACAAAACGGCATGTTTACCTTTCTTGCAAACATGCCGTTATAATAATTATTAATAAAATGGTAAAAAGAATAGCTCAAGCTAATCAACAATATCATCTATAATTTGTTTTATCTTATCGCTCTTTTCTTTTACGTCAGTTATACAATGAATGTCTATTCCGTTTTTTCCTGTTTGAATATGTCTTCTTGAATTATTAAATGTACTGCTTGCATTAGTATATAATCTTATTCTACCAATACCAAACATTCTTTCAAAAACATTTTGACTCATTGTTACTTCTCTTATATGTTCATATTTTAATTGCTTTTCTTCTTTATTCAAAAAGCTATCTACATATTCCACCTTTGTTTTAAAGAATCTGAAACTAGTCTTATTATACTGTGCCTTTTTGAAAAACAACTTTATAATATGTGCTAACGAAACTATTCCTACAATTCCCCAGCCAAGTATTGGCACATACATTAATAATATTGTAAGCCTTACAACAAAGATTTCCAAAATAGCTAAAGTTATAAATATATCTCTAATCATTATCAATATTTGATATCCCCATACAAAAGTAGGCTTTATTTCCATTCTCAAAACATTATCTTCTTTTTTTGAAAGTACTTCTGTTGCTACACTTGCACTTTGACCAACTGGCGTACCGCAATTAGTACAAAACGAAGCAGAATCATTTATTTCAATGCCACAATTTTTGCAAAACATAATAAACACATCCTTTCCAGTTATTCATCAATTAATTGTTTGATTTGCTTATATGTTTGTTCCGAATTTTCAACAAATGGAATAAAAATACCATTAGCAAATCCTGTTTCAGCATTCGTAAATAAGATAATTGTACCAAAGCCAAAAATTCTATTCAAGACACTTCTATGTAAAACGCATTCTCTTATATGTTTATATTTAACTTCTTTTTCCGCTTTATTAAGAAACGAATCGCTATACTCAACTTTTGTTTTATAAAAGTCATATCTCATATGTTGCAATTGCTTTTTCTTGAATATGAGAACTATAGCACTTGTTCCCAGTATAATAGCACTAGCAAACAAGCCAGTGAACAAGAATCCTGATGATTCTGAAATAATTGAAAAAAGCATAAACAAAATCATTAAAAACGCAATCAGTACATATACAGGCCACATAAAATAAATTGACTTATACTTTGGCTTAATTGATAACTGTACTTCATCATCTACGATTTTCGCTGTATTATTGTTATTTACAGCAGTTGCGGTTCCACACCTATCACAAAACTTTGCATTATCCTCTAATGCATTTCCGCATTTTGTACAAAACATCTTAAATCCTCCCCCTTATTTTTACGAATAAAACGTTAAAAACAACTATAGCTTCATTTTACCATATTTCGGCATATTTGGCAACAAATCTACAAATATTTCGACAAACTTCTTTGCGTCAATAATCTTTATAAACTTTTTACATTTTTCGGTGTTAACATATAATACCCAAAGCTGTGTCACCGATACGTAGGGCGTCGCCGTCCTCGGCGACCCGTGAAACAAAAGCATAGCACTTGAAACCATATAGCAACAAAATCTAAACAGCCACAAACGTTGTAGGGCAAGGGCACCGCACCTTGCCGTAAGGCCGGCCTGCCCGAAAAAGCGAAGCTCCAAATGTGCACAGTTTTTGTACACTTTTGGCGGGCTGGACGAATATGCAAAACAAAAACATTGTACTACATTTGGCTTCCTCGGGTCACTGAAGGCAGCGACACCTACAGAATTTGTTACACTTATGATAATAAACATGTCTCGAAAAACGCAAAATAACCACCAGTTCAACTGGTGGTTATTTTTTTACTTTAGTTCTTTTCTATTATTCTTTACTATTTCAAGTTTTTCTTTTAAATTGTTTTCTAAGTCTGCAAGTATTCCATCTGCATATTCTTTTGTCCCAGAAATCAAATCTTTCGAAAAAGCATTTGCACTATCTATGATTTCTGCTTTTTGCTCATATGCTTTCTTAGTAATTTCATGCTCATCTATCATACCTATAATTCTATTTTCAGCCTCTTTTATAAGGTCATTAGCTTCTTTCTGTGCATCAAGTAGTATTTTTTGACGCTCTTCCTTTACCCATTTCGCTTGTTTAAGTTCATCAGGTAATTTAAGTCTAATTTCTTTAACTACATCCAATACTTCCTCTTTATCAACTAATGTCTTTTTTGTAAATGGTAGTTTAGTACTTCTATCCATCATCTCTTCAAGTGTCTCTAACAAAGTAAGTACTCCGTCCATAATTGTTACCCCTTTCAAAAATAAAAATTCAATATGTTTCTTCCGTATTTTCTGTAGTCATATCTTTTGTATCGCCCTATCTCTTCTGGGACTTCTTCTATTTTATCAGTTTCATAAACAATAATTCCATCTTCGCTTAAAAGATTATAATCTGATATCTTTTCTATCGCTTCAATTCCAAGTCCTTTGTTATATGGTGGGTCGACAAATATTATATCAAATTTTTCATTTTTAAATGTATCTAATGCCTTTGAAAATTCATTTTGAATGATAACAGAATTATCACAAAATTTTGCTTTCTCAACATTTTGTTTTACAATACCAATAGCTTCTTTATTGACGTCCACAAAATAAACTTTTTTAGCACCTCTACTTAAAGCTTCAATACCAATTGCTCCACTTCCTGCAAATAAATCAAGAAATATAGCATCACTAGTTTTATTCGCTATAATATTAAACAATGCCTCTCTCACCATATCTCTTGTTGGTCTGGTAGAATCGCCATCAAGAGTTTTAAGAGAAAGCCCTCTTACTTTTCCAGCCACTACTCGCATATGAAACCTCTCTTATACCATTATTCTACAATAAAATTTAAAAATGTCAATATGTGTAACATAATTGTAATATTTATTTAACAAAGTGCTCTGTGAAAGACTTTCTATGTATCATGCACAAGCCATATTTTCCTATAGCTTCAACATGAGCCTTGGTTCCGTACCCTTTATGTTTAGCAAAGCCATACATAGGAAAAATTTCATCATATTCACGCATCATTCTATCCCTTGTTACTTTTGCAACAATTGATGCAGCAGCAATAGATATGCTTAACGCATCGCCCTTGATAATTGGCAAGTATGGTATTCCATCAGTATCAACTTTTTTCTCGGCATCAATCAAAATAAAATCTGGTTTTATTTTTAAGCCTTCAATTGCCGTCTTCATTGCTCTTCTGGTAGCATTCAATATATTTATTTCATCAATAACATTGTTATCAACAACACCAACAGCCCATGCCAGAGCATTTTCCGTAATAACATCATATAACTTTTCACGTTTCTTCTCAGAAATCTTTTTCGAATCGTTAACACCTTCTAATAAGCATCCTTCTGGAAGAATAACTGCTCCAGCAACAACTGGACCTGCCAACGGCCCCCTTCCAGCCTCATCGATTCCACAGATACATTTATATCCCTTTGAATAATATTCTTTTTCAAATTTGCTCAATTCTTCTAGCCTTGCTCTTTCCTCATCCTTCATAAAATTCACCTCTAAAAAATGATAACACAATGAAAAAAATAATGCAATGAACTTCTTTTATACAACAAAATTGGCTAGGTTCGCATTACACCTAGCCAATAGAGGATAAATATTATGAATCTTTAGGCTTTTTGTTCCTCAAGATCGCAATCTGTATTATTGTCGGCACTTTTATCAATTTCCATCTTTGAGATAGAAACTTCATAAGCTCTTCTTATCTCTGATGTGCCATCTTCAAATTTCTTTTCATATTGTCTACTTTGAATTCTTCCCCAAATCTTCACATTTTCGCCAATTCCTAAGTTTTGACAATATCTAGCATTTCTTCCCCATGCTATACATGGTATGTAATCTGATTTATTGTACGCCCTGTTAACAGCCAATAAAATATCTGCAATTTCTCTTCCAAATGGGGTAGTACGGTATATAGGCTTCTTACAAATAAATCCATTAAGCATTATTTCATTTGGATTTACATTAGCATCTTCTTCAGTTTGCTCACGAATTTCCTTTACAAACACTGTTAAAACAAGTTTGTTTTTCTCGTTTTCATAATTATTATATGAACGAAATTGTCCATCAATAACAACCTTTTGACCCATTTTAAAATCTATCCCAGCTAATAATCTCTCTGAAACTGTAACCGGAATTATGTCAAAATTCTCACTTAATCTAGGAACTTCCAAATTAAATGAATAAAATCCTTCTCCATAAACTTCATGACTAAATGTCTTTTCTGACACAACAGTACCAGCTAACTTAATTAAATTGTTATCTGAATAGTTAACCACTTTATTATCCCCCTCATTTGCATTTTTCTCAAACTTCTATTGTATTTTATTCTCTATACTGTATAAATATTCCTAAGCACAGATATTATTTTACCATAATTTTTCAAACTTGTCTACATAATTTTGAAAAAATGTCGACTAATTTCAAAAAGAAAAGGCACATAATTTTACGATTATGTGCCTTTTAGCCTTAAATTGTTTTATTTTGCAACCTCATTTGCCAATTTTAATAAATCTGATGCTGACAAATATTGAAGAGCTCTTACTGCTATTTCTTTTGCTGAGCCTCCTTTTGTTCCGTCCATAATGTCATCATATTCATTTTCATCTCTACCCATCGCAGCAAGTACTTTTAGCCCAATTTGTTGAACTGTAGAATTGTTTTTGTAATCACTTACTGTTGCCATTATTTTCTCATCGTCAAGCTCATTGATTATTGCTGTAACCTTTTCTTTAAGTGTAGTATCACTTATCTTATAATCTTCGAAAATAGTTTTTCCATCTAATGATACAGTTAATTTATCACTCGTTGAAATGCTACCAGTATTGCTTGTTTTTTCAAATTTATACTTTCCTGTACTAGTTTCTGTTATAGCAATTTTATGAGTCTCTATTCTTACATAGCATCCGCCGCCACTGCTTGATGGTTTTTCCTCTTGTTTATTATCAGTTGCTACTGTTCCGTCTTCTTCAATTACTATTACATCTTTGTCAAGATCTGCATTTTTAGTAGAAACTTTTGAGCTGTCAACAGATGGAACAATATAAATGCTTGCAGCCACATTGTTTCCAGTAATTACAACGTCTTCAGCAGCAATAACTACGTTTCCATCAACATTTGACAAGTCATATGTTCCTGCTTCTCTAATTACTTTTGTAAAAGTTCTGTCTAAAACTTTAGCTGTTTCGGCTCTTGTGATATAACCAGTTGGATTAAGAGTTCCATCCTCATATCCATTTACAAATCCCATTCTAGTCATATATGCAGCAGCTTCTTTTGCCCAATCTGCCACGGTATTACCATCAGTATATGAATTCAAGCTTATCGTTCTGCCATCCTTAATAGCAAGCAAACGATAAATAATAGTCATCGCTTCTTGTCTTGTGATTAAGTCCGTTGGTGCAAGTTCAGTTTCTGAACGACCGTTTATTATTCCCATATTTACAGCTTTTGCCAAACTATCATAATACCACGCATTCTTGTCAACATCAGAATACTTTGACAAATCAGCTTTTGCTGTTGGTACAAAAATTCTTTCAATCATTGCTATAAATTCTGCTCTAGTAATTGAATTTGATGGCTTATAAGTGTTATCATCGTAACCATTTATAACCCCATCATTTTTCCATCTTTCAATAGACGACTTTGCCCAATGATTTGCTTCAACATCTCCAAAAGTCATTGGGTTTGCTGAAATAAGCATAATGTCTTTTTCACTTGCAAGTGATGTTCCAACACTTGTAACTAATGTTACTGCAACTAATAACGATACAATCTTCTTCATTTTATTGCTCCTCCTTTTTATTATTCAACTTTCCTTTTAATTTTACCACTAAGAAAATAATAATCAATACAAAAATTATAATTATTGCATTAAAAATTAAAATAAATTTTATAGATACTTTTTTTACTTCTTTCTTTACTAATTTTTTTAAATCTTCAAACTCTACATCTTCAAATTGTTCTTCAGAAAGATACTTAGAATAGTCTATTTCATCATCATACTTTTCAACTGTTGGTTCGACTGTTTTCTCTACCTCTTGAATCTCTATACTTTCTATATTCTTATTTGTGTTTTCCTCAATGTTTGGTTTTGATTGATTCTTATTAATCTTAACTTCCTCATTTGTCTTTTCAGAGTTTTTCAATTCATTTTTTACTTTTTCTTCTTCTAATTTTTTTCTCTCTTCTTCAAGTTGCTTTTGCATTTCCTGTTCCAAAAGTTTTTGCTTCTCTAGTTCTTTAGCCTTCATCTCTTCTATGGTTGGTGCACTATCAGCAATAGCAACAGCCTTAGATACGATTTTCATTCCTTTCTTTATATCTGTCGATGAAACCTTTGTAATATCAGTAGTTCCAACTTCATTTGCAAAATCTACAGCCTCATTTATGTATCCCATTATCTTAGTACAATCTTCTTCTGTAAAATAATGTGTTCTTAAATAGTTTATACCTTTTATTCGTATGTCCTCCGGAAGCTTATATGGCTTTCCTGCAACATAATATGTACTGTTTATAGCAATTATCAACTCTTCTTTAGTCGTTGCATTACAAACTGTTCCACATGCCAAAAGAAATATTAACAAAAATAGCACTAACCTTATTTTAGCCATAACCATCGCCTCCTAACATTACTTTGAGACGAATACTCTTTCTCAATTGTTTCATCATTTATAATTCTTTTTGGATTATCTGTAGTAAGCGTGTTCACATATTCTTCATTACAAATTTTTTTGATTTTATTTAGCGCTTGCAAATATACATCATAAACTCTATGAGGAGAATGTGAATCACTCCCAAGAAGATCTACAAGTTTATCCTTTAATAATTTTTTCACAGTATTTTTAGCCTGACTGCCATACATACCCAAAATACTTCCAACATTTGATTGTAGCAAAGCACCCGCCTCTATAAGTTTCTTTGCGTATTCAACATCTTCCTGCACGCATCTATACCTTTCAGGATGTGCAATCACCGGTACATAACCCTTCTCTTTTAGTTGGAACAAAACATTCCACACATATAGCACTTCTTCCATCAGCGGTAACTCTATCAAAACATATCTGCTATTGTTTAAAGTAAAAAGCTTTTTTTCGTTCAAATGTTTAATCAAGTCTGGAAAAATCATAACTTCATTTCCAACATATAAGTTAACCTCTAGCTTTTCTTCACTAATTCTGTTTTTAAGGATTTGAATAATACTCTCATATTCTTCTGTACTTGTATAATAGCCATCTTCCATATAATGAGATGTTAAAAACATTTCATCTATTCCTATATTTTTAGCATTCTTAATCATAGCAATAGAAACATCTATATTTTGTGCACCATCATCAACAGTAGGTGCTATATGAGAATGTACATCTATCATAAAATTCTACTCCTCTGCTTTGTAATAAGAATAATATCTATAGCTTGAATATGAATGTGGTTTAATATTCATTTTATTTAAAACAACTCCACCTATTTTTCCACCAACATTTTCAATAGCTTTTTTTGTGTTTTTCAATTCATCTTTATGTGTTTCTTTGTACGACGAAACTATAATGGTGCTATCTGCATATCTTGCTAAGATAAGTCCGTCTGCCACAACCAAACATGGAGAACCGTCTAAAATAATCACATCAAAGCTCTTTTTACATTGTTCAACCAAGTTCTTCATACGTTCTGACGAAAGCAATTCAGAAGGATTTGGTGGAACATTTCCACTTGGCAATAAATACAAATTATCCACATTTGTTTTATTAAACAATTCATTCTCATTCCATTCAACATCAGCCAAATAATTTGAAAGACCACATTTAGTATTTACTTCAAAAACATGATGTTGTCTTCCTCTTCTCATATCTGCATCAACAAGCAAAACCCTTTTTCCTTGCTGTGCAAACACAGTAGCTAAGTTTGCTGAAACAGTACTCTTTCCTTCTCCCATACATGAACTTGTAATCAATATAACTTTCAAATCAGCTCCCATTGAAGTGAACTGAATATTTGTACGCAATGTTCTGAACGCCTCTGAAATCTGAGATTTTGGTTCATCAAGTGTTATCACATTATTCTTTGACATTGTTCTTTTCCTCCTTCTGTCCATCAATCATCGGTATAACTGCTAATACAGGAACTTCTAACAATTTTTCAATTTCGTCCTTTGATTTAATTGTATTATCAAAATAGTATATCAAGAAAATAACAAGTGCTGTAAGAATAAATAAAGCCATTGCAAAAATGACAGCGTTTTTCGCATAATTTACGTTTACTGGATTTCTATTAACTTCGGCCTCATCGATAATAGATACATTCTTTATATTATATATCTTAACGACTTCCTCTGAAAAAACATTTATCATCTCTGTAGCAATCTTAGCTGAAAGTTCTGGTTCTGTTGTTGTTATTGATAACTTAATAACATCTGTATCTTTAACAGATGAAACGTTAATGCATTTTTTGAATTCAGTATAATTCATGTTTAAAGATAGTTTTTCAATAACAGCCTTCGAAACCCTTCTGCTTTCCATGATTTCCCTATATGTAGAAATAAGATTTTGATTAAGAGTGATATCGGACTGAGTAATAGCTCCTTCAGGAGTATTGTATATACCTGTCGCTACTTCTGTTGTAGGTTTTGACAATATAAGTGTAACAGAAGAAGAATATTTAGGTTCTACCATATATCTTGTATACAACACACCCATAGCAGCTCCCCAAATCACAGCGATAATTAGCCAAATCTTTTTCTTCCAAAACACATAAAATAGTTCTAATAAGTCTAATTCTTCATCCATAAACAAGATTCCCCTTTTATCAAATTTTTACAACAAAGTAATTATATTATAACAAAAAAAAGAATACAACAAAAATGTATTCTTTTATCAAAAATATATTTAATTTTCTTCTGCTTCATATTTTTCAATCTCTTCTCTTACAGCATTTTCTATAAAATGATTTAATGATTCTCCGTTAATTGCAGAATAAATACTTGCTTTCCTATGTAGCTCCGGAGCAATTCTAATATTAAATGACCCCTTATACTCTTTTTCCGGACTTATTCCGCACGTCTTCACAATATTTTAAATAATCGTCTATAGCATTTTTAAACTCTCTTTGCAAGTTTTTAACACTAGTTCCTTCAAACGTAATTGAAGTTTTGCTAAGTCCAATAACTTCTCCATAAAAACATTCATCTTCTTCGGAATATGTAATCTTAGCATTATACCCTTCGCAAGACATTATACCATTCAATCAAATCAACCTCCATTCACTTAAGCATGAAACCACAACATTTATCTGATATTGTTTTAACACTTCTATAGGATGCGGTTTATGCAAAAAAATTCTATAACCGTATCTCGAATTGTAAAACACCACTCTTGAACCAGATGTTTTTCCTTTATTATCTTCTTCAAAACCAAAAGACTGTAACAACTTTTTTAGTTCTTTATATGTAAAATCTTTTGGATTTGATAACAATTTATTTAATAGTTTTTCATTCTTACTCAACATTATACTCCTTTTAATAATTTTTTGCAACTATTTTTTAGTTACTACTTATAATTCTAATCTCTGATTAAACAGCTTGTCTATTTTTTTCTTTAAAAGGACATTTTCATCAGCCACTAAATTCACATCTTTTTCAAGTATTTCATTTGCAGCGATTTGTGCCTGCTTTAATATTCTCATGTCTGTAAATAAGTTCGCCACTTTGAATTCAGGAATACCATGCTGCTTAGTACCAAAGAAATCACCAGGTCCTCTTAATTCCAAATCTTTTTCAGATATCAAAAAGCCGTCATTTGTTTTTTGCATTATTGACATTCTCTCCTTTACAACTTTTGTATCCGCTTCGTATTTTAATATACAATAAGACTTATTACTTCCCCTACCAACACGCCCTCTGAGCTGATGCAGTTGCGATAAACCAAATCGTTCAGCATTTTCTATAATCATCATTGTAGCATTTGGAACATCGACACCAACTTCGATAACTGTTGTCGAAATAATAAGATCTATTTCCTTATTCTTAAAAGCAGTCATTATCTCATCTTTTTCTTTTGGCTTCATTTTTCCATGAAGTATGCCTACATGAAAATCTTTAAATACCTCTTTGTAATATTCATAACGAGCCATTACGGACTTCAAATCCATTTGTTCTGAATCTTCAACAAGTGGGCAAACCACATATACTTGTCTACCATCTTTTAATTCTTTTTTAGCAAACTCATTTACTCTGTCTTCCATATTTTTGGTTACTGCATAAGTATCAATCTTCTGCCTTCCTGGAGGAAGTTCATCTATAACAGATATATCCAAATCCCCATATAGTATAATTGCAAGCGTACGCGGAATTGGTGTTGCAGTCATTACAATTGTGTCAACAGTCTCTCCTTTTGAAGATAACATACCTCTTTGTCTCACCCCAAATCTGTGTTGTTCATCGGTAATTACCAATCCTAAATTATTAAATTCTACATCATCCACAATCAAAGCATGCGTTCCTATAACAACATCTATATCATGATTTCTTAACTGTTGTTTTATTGTCTCTTTCTGCTTTTTAGTAAATTCACTCGTAAGTAACGCACACCTTATTCCAAAAGGAGAAAGCATTCTCACAGCATTCTCGTAATGTTGTTTTGCAAGAATTGCAGTTGGAGCCATCATTGCCGACTGATATCCATTCTTAAAAGCCTTATACATTGCTATCATGGCTACCACAGTTTTTCCAGAGCCAACATCTCCCTGCACAAGCCTATTCATCGCTCTACTAGAGTTCATGTCATTCTGTATTTCTTCCCAAACCCTTTTTTGAGCATTTGTAAGTGTATATGGTAAAGAATCAATCAATTCATCCACGCCGTCATCACTCGAAAAGCTTATTCCGCTTCTATCCGTGTCACCACCCTTTTTTAGTTGTAGTAAGCCAAGTTGCATTATTAGTAATTCTTCAAAAGCTATTCGCTTTCTTGCTTCCTCAAATTCAGACAGTTTCTGCGGAAAGTGTATTTTTTCTATTGCCTCATTTATTTCATAAAGTTGATATTTCTGCCTAAACTCTTCTGAAAATGGGTCTTCGATTTTACCCTTAACCGTTTTCATGGCATTTTCAATTATTCCTCTTATCACATTTTGCGTGATTCCTTGCGTAAGCGGATATATTGGTATAATTCTACCCGTATTTTTCGTCTCACCAACCTTATCAAATAAAGGTGACTGCATTTCTTTTCTTCCAAAGTTGCCACCAACTTTTCCAAAAAACACATATTCTTCTCCTGGCTTAAACGCATTTTTTAAGTATGTTTGATTAAACCAAACAAGAAGCATACTTCCTGTGTCATCACGTACAATAAGTTTATATATTGTCATTCCAGCTCTTATCCTACTTTCAGACATACGTGAAGCCACAGTGGCCTTAAAACTCGCATTTTCACCAATAGCAAGTTCTTCTATTTTCTTTATATTTCCCCTATCTTCATATTCTCTTGGAAAATACGTAATAATATCCTCAAGCGTATATATTCCTAATTTATGCAATAAAGTAACCCTAGCAGGTCCAACGCCTTTTATGTATTGAATATCTTGGTTAAACTCCTCCATTATCCAACCTCCTATTGAAAGATTATCATAAACAAACGTTCCTGTCAAATATTTTTCAAAAAAAGGTTGTCAAAAAAGAGTATCTGTGCTAGAATATTAAAGAACGATTTTAGCAACACTAGGGAGGTGTTTATTGTGGCAAGATGTGAAATCTGCGAAAAACAAAAAGTGTTCGAACAACAAGTAAGCCATTCACATAGAAGATCAGCTAGAACTTTTAAACCAAATTTGAGAACTGTAAAAGCCGTTGTTGATGGCACACTAAAAACAGTTAAAGTATGTTCTAGATGTTTAAGATCTGGTTTAGTTGAAAGAGCATAGTTTTTATAGAAAAGGACGTTTGTTGACAAACAATCGTCCCTTTTTTTGTTTTTGCTTTCTATGTAAGCTCTTCTTTCTTCACCCTAAACAAAAATCTAAATAATCCATTCATAAATTTTCCAGGTTTATATACAACTATTCTCATAAAATTCTCCTCCTCTTTTATTTACATAACCAACAAATGCCTAGCAACAACACAACTATGCCAACACCAAAAATCCAACCTGTTATAGGAAGTAAAAGTGCTAGTAGTATTCCTAGTCCTAAACCAATCATACAAACACCAAAAGTTTTTTTAAGCAAATTCATATCTACCTCCCATACATTTGATTTAGTATATAATATGTTGTATAATTTAATATGTTACAAAAAATATAGGAAGTGAGAAAATGAAAAAAGTAGAAAAACTCATTGAAGAATTATCTAAATGCTATGATGGTGAAAAGGGATCATTAGATTTCACAACACCATTTGAATTACTTGTTGCTGTAATGCTTTCAGCACAATGTACAGACGCACGAGTAAATATAGTTACAAAAGATTTGTTTAAAGTTGCAAATACGCCCGAACAATTTGCAAAAATGGATTTAGCAAAAATTGAAAAGCTTATTTCTTCAATCAGCTTTTATAGAAATAAAGCCAAACACATACAAGAAGCGTCCATTCAGATTATTGAAAAATATAATGGTAAAGTTCCAAACAACATGGAAGATTTAACATCTCTTTCAGGTGTTGGAAGAAAAACAGCAAATGTAGTTATGTTAGAAGCTTTTGATAACTGTCAAGGAATTGCCGTAGACACCCATGCACTAAGACTTTCTCATAGATTTGGCTTATCAAAAGAAGAAGAAGCTTCAAAGGTTGAACAAGATTTATTAAGAAAAATACCAAAGAAATATTGGCGACTTATGAATCACCTCTTTGTATATCACGGAAGAAACATTTGCACTGCAAAAAATCCAAAATGTAGTGAATGCACAGTAAAAGAATTTTGCAAAGGAGCGTAATGTAACTCTATAGGCACTGAACAAATTTCCGGCAGCCCCTTTTTCGTTCATTTTTTTTCGCTATGGAAATTCATTTGCTTAAAAACATGCAAAAATGAACGAAAAATGGGCTGCCGGAAATTCGTTCAGTGCTTGCCTATATTCGTTCATTATTTTCTATATTATTCTTTTACTAAGTATCTCTTTATCTTCATCGTTGTTGTCTTTTCAAATTCTTCTTTTCTTAATTTTATCTGTTTTACATGTTTATAACTTACCAATTTTGTATTTGCAATCTTCACTTCTTCCCATATCTTAGCTTTCATTTCTTCTTCCGTTAATTCTCCATACTTCTCCTTTATTTTATCAAAGTCTGGGACAATAATTGCAGCTATAAATGTGTCATCGCCTTCCTTATTATCGGCTTGATATATCATGCTTTCCTTTATCAAGTCGCTCTGGTTCAATATACTTTCTACTTCTTCAGGATAAATATTTTTACCATTCTTTGTTATTAGCACGCTCTTCATTCTTCCTGTTATAAACAAGAAACCTTCATCATCAAAATATCCCAAGTCACCAGTATGAAGCCAACCATCAACTAATGCTTTCTTTGTTTCTTCTTCATCGTTGTAATAACCAAGCATTACGTTATCGCCTTTTACCATGATTTCTCCAACGCCTTCACTGTTTGGTTGATCTATTTTTAAATCAATGCCTGGAACTCTTCTTCCAGCAGCTCCGTCATTGTAATAATTATCTCTATTTAATGCAATTAATGGTGAGCACTCTGTCATTCCATACCCTTGTATCATATGAATACCAAGACGTCTATAACCTTTTATAACATCTTTATTCATAGCAGCCGCACCAACAATACCAATTCTAAGTTTTCCACCAAAATTATCATGAATTTGCTTAAAAGCTTTCTTTCTTATGTCTATTCCGAAAAACAATAAAAAATCGCTCACTCCAAGCATAAACTTTACAAGTCCCTCTTTACCGCTCTTCTTAATTGTTTCCCATATTTTTTTATACATACTTTCGAACAATACTGGAACAGCAAGCATCATTGTAGGTTTTGCTTCTTTCATGTTGCTTGCAATATATCTAAGCCCTTCGCAGTGCGCAATAGAAGCTCCTCTAAATAATGGTACCAAGAAACCAGCTGTACATTCATATGTATGATGTAATGGCAATACCGAAAAGAACCTATCTTCTGGTGAAACACTAATAGATTTGCAACCTGCCATTATATCAAATGCTAAGTTCCAATGTGAAAGTAATACAGCTTTTGATTTTGAAGTTGTTCCTGATGTAAATAATATAACACTTGCCTTTTTATTATCGATTTTAGCATCAATAAATTCTCTGTTTCCATGTTTTATTTCATCATATCCAAGCTTTAATAAAGAGTCATAATCGTACTCTCCATCGCCATCCATCGAAATATAATACTTTACAAAATCCAGTCTTTTCTTTATGTTATCTATTTGTTCCTTTTTCCTATCCGAATAAATAATTGCACTAACATTAGCACGCGTCATAAGACTTTCTAATTCCGCTTCTGGAAGCTCTTTATCAAGTGGAACAACATCTCCTGTTCCATTAAGAACAGCCAAATACCCCGTAGTCCATTCATATCTATTTTCACCAATTACAGCTATATTTTTCCCCTTTAGTCCAATCTTGATAAGTGCTGTACCAAGTGCATCGATGTCCGCTTTAAATTGCTTATATGTTATCTCTTCAAATTTCTTTGACTTTTTGTTTTTGGTAAAAAATGCGACCCTATCTCCATATAAATCAACACTGCTATTTATTAAGTCTTTAATATCAGTAATGTCACGCACCTCATTAAAAGGTTCATTCTTCTTCATTCTCATAATCGCAAACTCTCCTTCTTATCTAAACTTATCACATATCACAAAGAATTATATATTTTTTAAAAACCATCGTCAATGTTTCTGACTACTTATACAGTTTTATTTGCATATTTTCACGATTTCTAGGGAAAATATATTTAAAAAGTTTTAAAGAGGTTTTTTATGAATATTTTCTCAAATTTCACTCCACCCAATCCCACTCGTCCGTTCAAATTAAAAAAATCAATGCCTCCTCAAGAACCCGAATATGATAAAGAAGGTGTTTTATCATTTTCACTTGAGGACAATTTAACTAAATTTAGATACTTTATGCACTACCCAGATAATAGCGATATAAAAATAAGGAACTTTAATACGCAAATAAACGGAAAGACATATAGCTCTGCAATAATATTTTATGATGGATTGGTTGATTCTAACATAATAAATAATTACATTTTAAGGCAACTAATGAGTACTCAAAACACTGAAGTTTCGAAAGATTTAAAAGAATGTATTGTAAAAGATATTCTTTCACAAAATCAAATAGATTTTCAGCAAACCTTTGATGAGGCTATAGATAGTGCGCTTACCGGGAATTGCATCTTACTAATTGATAGTTTAAACGTAGCAATTAGTTGTGATACCAAGAAACTACCTCAACGTTCAATCGGGAAATCCGAAAATGAGATGTCAACAAAAGGTCCCGCCGAAAGCTTAGTAGAAAGTCTAAGAATGAATACTGGCTTAATCCGAAAATTTGTTAAAGATGAAAATCTTGTTTTTGAAGATATAAAAATTGGTTCAAGTGGCAAATCAACTTGTACAATTGCTTATATATCTTCAATAGCAAACGACTCACTAAAATCAGAAGTAAAACGAAGACTCTCTAATATAGATGTTGATTACATTTTAGATGTTGGCCAATTAGAGCAATTAATTGAAGATAGAACTTACCTTATTTCACCGGTAATCCTATCTACAGAAAAACCTGATAGAGTTGCCTCACATTTATTTGAAGGCAGAATTGCGATTCTGCTAGCAGGCAGTCCTGACGCATTAGTTCTCCCTGCTGTATTAAATGATTTTATGCATACCTCCGAAGACATGTATAAAAGGTTTCCATATTCTATACTCGCAAGAGTATTTAGAATACCAGCAATGATGCTTTCCGTGCTACTTCCAGGAGTATATATTGCAATAGTAACATTTCATCAAGAAATGATTCCAACAGATTTACTTTTCGCTATAGCAGCCGCAAGAGAAAAAGTGCCATTTCCTTTCGTGGTGGAACTCCTGATAATGGAAATAGCATTTGAAATCATACGTGAAGCAAGTATCCGAACGCCTTCTCCTATTGGACCAACGCTGGGCATAGTTGGTACACTTATATTAGGTCAAGCTATAGTTAGTGCAAATGTCGTAAGTCCTATATTAATTATAATAGTAGCATTAACTGGTATTAGTTCCTTTGCAGTGGCAAACTTCTCACTAAACTTTACTTTTAGAATATTAAGATTTGCATATGTTTTTCTCGGAGCATTTGCAGGCTTTTTAGGAATATCACTAGGTTTACTGATTCATTTTTGCGTACTTGCTACAACAACCTCATTTGGAGTTCCTTATCTTGCACCATATTCGCCAATGCATTCTTTCTTCTCTTCTTCTGATACAGCAAACATACCAATATGGAAACAAGAAAACAGGCCTCAATTTTTAAAACCAAAACGTACGAAGCGTCAACCTAAAATATCTAGAAAGTGGATATTAAATTCTAAGGAGTGATAACAATGGATAACTACAAATTAACAACTTGGGAAGTTGCTAGTACACTTGCTATAGTGACACTAACACCAGTCCTACTTTCTTATCCACAATACAATGCAAAAACCTATGGCACAGCTTATATGTTACATTCAATATATATGGCCATTGTTATGTTTATAATATTTTGGATTGGTCTTAAACTTTATAAACCTTTCGTTGATAAAGACATATTAGACGTCGCAGAAATGCTAGGTGGAAAAAGGCTAAAAATAATTAGCGGAATCTTATTTTTATCGTATCTAATATTAATTGTGATATTTACTATGCAAGAATTTGGAGAAGATATTGAAAAAGTAATGTTCACACATAGTACAAATAGCGAAATAAATATCATGTTTGCAATAGCTATGGCTGTACTCGCTTATTTTGGAATGAAAGGCGCTTTTAAATTTGGTAGCTACCTTTTTCCAATAATAGTAATAGGATTTATATTAGTATTTTTGTCACTTTTCTCACGAATAGACGTTTTAAACCTAACACCCATTTTAGGCACTGGAGCTGACAAAGTCTTTTTGAGTGGTGTAAAAGAAGTCGGAATATATAGTTCGCTGTTCGCATTATTATTTGTACCGCCAATGGTAAAGAATATTAAAAAAGCTAGTTATTGTTCAATTGCTAGTACTTCATTTTTTATTATTTTTAGTGCTTTTTTATTAACTACCATTATTCCTTACCCATCTCTAACTCAAAAAAGTTTTGCCATATTTGAATTAACAAGATATATAGGTTTTGGAAGATTCTTTCAAAGATTAGAAGCCGTATTTACATTTTTGTGGATCATGACTTGTTTTATTTTTATTGGTGTTGCATTAATATTTATAATATACATTTTAAAAAAATCCTTCAATTTAAAATATGCAAATAGACTAATTCCCTGTATTGCACTAATACTATATACCTGCTCAGACATTATACCAAACTACTACATCGCAACCAAAGTTAGAGAGTTTTTGTATATTGTAATATCGCCATGTATACTTTTAATTTTGCCTATAATTTTAATTTCTCTCTGCAGATTAAAAATCTCTGGAAGAAAGGAACGATCATGTCAAGAATAGTTCGTATACTAATTGTTTTGATGAGTCTACTATATATACTAACCGGATGCTATGATGCAAATGAGCTCGATGATTTAGCATATGTCATAGCAATAGGCGTTGATAAGGGAACTAGTAAAAAATTACAAGTAACATTTCAAATTGCAATACCAGTAAATATTTCAGGAGAAGGAAGCTCACCAGGAAAAGAAACATCCACATTGTTAACAATCGATGCCGATTCTGTATATGAAGCTGTTTCACTTGCAAATGCTCAGATAAGTAAGGAAGTAAATTTGTCTCAAAACAAAATGGTTGTGTTTTCAGAGGAGCTTGCAAAGGCTGGATTAGAAGGCTATATAAACCCATTTGTCACAAACAAAGAAATAAGACCTCGAACATCAGTAGTTGTTTGTAAAGCATCATCAAAAGAATTTCTTTCAACAATAACGCCTGTACTAGAAACAAATCCAGCAAGATATTTAGATTTAATACTATCATCTCATTCATACAGCGGCTATAATATTGGAACCGAACTAGTTGATTTTTATTGGAATGAGCAATCGCCATACGTTGAACCGATTGCAATACTAGCGGAAATAAGCAACAACAATTCAGAAAATAGCAAAAGTGATAAAGATAATTCTCCAAGTCAAGAAGTAAATGAAAATCCGACTCCAAAATTTTCTGGAATCGCCGTGTTTTCTGGTGCAAAAATGGTTGGTGAGTTAAAAGAAGATGAAATCATTCCACACCGTATAGTAACAAATAGTCTACAACCTGTAAATTTTGCTCTTCCAGACATAAAAGAACCAAACAAAATAACAACTGTAACACTAAATCAAAATTCGAAATGTAAAACCAAATTAAAACTTGAAAACAATATTCCGAAAATAAATATAACAGCAAATATTCATGCACAACTAGTTACAAGTGGCTCTCCAACTGATTACTTTGAAAATGAAAATAGATATCAATTAGCAAAAAAGATAGAAGAAGAATTATCAAAACTAATTTATTCATATTTGAATAAATGTTGTAAAGAATTAAAAACTGATATAACTGGTTTCGGGAAAAATTTAAGACCGCAATATTTAACTTTAACAGAATTGGAAAAAGTTGACTGGGAAAATATTTATCCGAATTCAGAATTTGTAGTTAATGTTGACGTGGATTTAAACACCACACAAATTGTAACTTACAAAGAAAATGTAAAATCACGTGAAAATAATAAATAGGAGATATTATGAAAATATTAATTTTTATATTGTGCCTCCTTTCAGCTTTGTATGCCATTCCCTATGGCACATGGGAATGGCAAAATAACAATAAGCTAGGAGGATTTGTAGTATATATTTTTAGTGCCATATGCATTATTGCAAGTATTGCTAATTTCTTTTTTATATCATAAAATTATACCACTTCAAAATCTATCCTTCTCAAGAACTTATCCGCTGAAATGACTTTAACTTTAATCTTATCACCAATTTTGTACACTTTATTACTGTGCTTTCCTGTTAGCATAACATTTACTTCATCAAAATAGTAATAGTCATCATTCATATTTTCAACATGAACTAGTCCTTCAATAGTGTTTGACAATTCCACAAACATCCCGAAAGAAGTAACGCTAGAAATAATTCCTTCAAATTCTTCTCCTATACGTTCTTCCATATATTCACACATTTTAATCTTCTCTAAATCTCGCTCTGCCTCTTCAGCATTTCTTTCAGCATCAGAAGACATATCAGCATATTTAACCGCAAGACGTGCAAACTTCGTTTTCTTTTTATCATTCAAATTATTTGAAAGATACTCTGATATAACTCTATGAATAAATAAATCCGGATATCTCCTAATAGGTGAAGTAAAATGGCAATAATTCTCTAATGCTAAGCCAAAGTGTCCTAAATTTTCATTGCTATATTTTGCAAGACGCATTGTACGAAGAACCATTGTTGAAACAACTTTCTCCTCTTCTTTTCCCTTAAACTTATCAATTATTGTTTGAATATCTTTTGGTCCAACCTCATCAGGAAAAATCTCTGTATAGTTCATATTATTTAGAAAGACTTTTAATCTCTGGATTTTATCCTCATCAGGAACTTCGTGTACACGATATATAAAAGGAACTTTCTTTTCACAGAAAAATTCTGCAATACATTCATTTGCTAAAACCATAAATTGCTCTATAATTCTATTTGCTATTGTTATTTCTCGCTCTGAAATGCTTACCACCTTATCGTCTTCATCTAATAATATTTTAGGTTCAGGTAAATCAAAATCAATTGCGCCCTTATCTCTTCTCTTATTAATTAATATTAGTGCGAGTTCTTTCATACATTTTAAAGTTTCAACATGTTTTTCATATCCTGCTGGTATCTCATCATTCTCAAGTATCTTATACACATTATTATATGTCATTTGAATATTAGAACGAATGACGCTTTTATAAATCTTCTTTTCAAGTACATTTCCGCTTTTATCCAACAATATATCTATTGATAAGGCATATCTATCCTCATTAGGATTTAAGCTACAAATTCCATTTAAAAGCTCACGTGGAAGCATTGGTATAACCGTGTCTATCAAATACACACTAGTCCCACGCTTTGAAGCTTCTTTATCAAGAGGTGTTCCCTCTCTAACATACGTACTCACGTCAGCGATATGAACGCCAAGTAAATAATTCTCCCCTACTTTTTCAAGAGATACCGCATCATCTATATCTTTGGTATCATCCCCATCAATTGTAAAGATTTCTTTTTCTCGCAAATCAACTCGACCTTCAATGCTATGAATTAATTGTGGAATTGCCGATGCTTCCTTTTGTACCTCTTTAGGAAATTTTGTTTTATAGTCATAAGTTCTTAAGACAGAAAGCAAGTCAACATTTGTATCATCTGTTTTTCCTAATATCTCAATAACTCTTCCTTCTGCTTTCTTCTTGCCATCAGGATATTTAGTGAGCTGCACTACAACTCTATCATTTGATTTTGCTTTGTTTCTAAGGTTCTTAGGAATATATACATCTTCTAAAAACTTTCTATCATCAGGCATAACAAAGCCAAAGTTTTTGCTCTTTTTATATGTGCCAACTATCATCTTCACATTTCGTTTTAGAACATCTATAATTTTTCCTTCTGCCCTTCTTCCTTCTTCCGCATACTTAATAAGCCTTACCGAAACCGTATCACCATTCATCGCACTTTTCACATATTCTGCCGGAATAAATATGTCCTTTTCGTCCCCATCAAGTTCAACAAAACCAAAGCCCCTTTCATTTGAAATGAAAGTGCCTATAATTAAATCCCCAAATTCTTCTTTTCTATTGCTCTTTTTTCTTCTCATTATTTCTCCTTTTCTATTTGTTTACTATTATCATATTTACGGTAATTTTATTATCAACAACTGTAACACAAAGCCCACACCATTCAACAGCTTATGACAAAAACAAAGGCTCAACTAGTTACAAACTAATCGAGCCCTCTTATTTGTTATATTTATTTTACATTTATTAACATCACTGTAGAAGAAGCAATAGTAAGAACTATAAATGCTGTACCAAACCAAGCTGTTAATTTTGCAAGTCTCTTATCTCTGCTCATACCCATACTATTATTTTCACTTCCACCTGTAACAATGTTACCACTTTCATTATCTGATTGTAGCAAAACTAATAACATAACAATAACTGCTGAAATTATTTGTAATATTGCTAATATTTTTTCTAATATACCCATATTTATTCCTCCTCGTAATCGACAGTAATATACTACCACATTATTCCTTGTTTGACAATAGAAAAATGAAATTTTTCGTTGCTAATTTGATAATTTTGTGCTATATTTTAGCTTTGTAAGGAGGTTTTATTATGAAATTAAACGTTGTATTAGTCGAACCCGAAATACCACAAAACACTGGAAATATAGCTAGAACTTGTGCTGCAACAGGAGGAAAACTACATTTGGTACACCCTTTAGGATTCAGCATATCAGAGAAACAAGTTAAACGTGCAGGTCTAGACTATTGGGATAAATTAGAAATAGAAGAACATAACTCTTTCGCCGATTTTTTGAAAAAATATCCACCAGAAACAAATAATATGTTCTTCCTGACTACAAAAGGTCAAAAGTGCTACACAGAAGTAGATTACTCAAAAATGGATGAGGTTTTTCTACTATTTGGTCGTGAAACAAAAGGCCTTCCAGAGGATATTCTACAAAAATATATAGAAAAAGCAGTAAGAATACCAATGAGGGAAACCCTACGTTCACTAAACTTATCAAATTCAGTCGCAATAGTAGTATACGAAGTACTACGCCAACACAACTTTGAAAACCTAGAAGAAACAAGCAAATATTTCAAATAAAAAATGAACAACTTTCCGGCAGCCACTTTTTCGTTCATTTTTGAACGAAAAAGTGGCTGCCGGAAAGTTGTTCATGTGACACCACCTCACAAAGCGTCATCAAGCCTCAATTACGTATATATACTCGTTTTCCAAATATCAGTTCATTGGTTTTCTTTTGTATCTCCATAATTATTACAGGCAATATGCAAGCCATTATCACTATTATCCATTGTTTTGCACATAATGGAACAACATCAAAAACAACAGCTATTGTTGGAACAGCTATTACTACCACTTGCATAAGCACGCCTATAACCATAGCACCTAATAAATAGACATTAGAAAAGATTTTCTTTATAAAACTATACTCTCCGCAATGTATATTAAACGCATGTACTAACTCTATTATGCTTAGTGTTGCAAAAGCCATTGTTCTCGCGACATCTACACCATACAGTTTCATACCTATAGCGTAAACAACTAACGTTATTACTCCTAGCATACTTCCCTCAAAAAATATTTTGCTCCAAAGTCCATCAGCGAAAAATCCTTTTTTACTATCTCTGGGTTTACGCTTCATTACGTTTTTATCGCTTGCTTCTAATCCAAGTGCAATTGCAGGCAATGAATCTGTTATCAAATTTATCCATAAAAGTTGTATTGCAAGTAGTGGAGCATCATATCCCATCAACAAGCCTAAAAACATTGTAACTATTTCTCCAACATTAGTTGAAATTAAAAAATGTACAGCCTTTTGGATATTTTCATAAATTGTTCTTCCTTGCTTCACAGCCTCCACAATAGTTACAAAATTGTCATCTGCCAAAATCATGTCAGCTGCATTTTTAGCAACATCAGTTCCACCCTTTCCCATTGCAATACCAATATCAGCAATTTTTAATGCCGGTGCATCATTAACTCCATCACCCGTCATTGCAACAACATTATTCGCTTTCTTAAAAGCTTTTACAATTCTTACCTTATGCTCTGGGGATACTCTTGCAAAAACAGAGTAACGCATAATGTTTCTTTCTAACTCGGTATCACTTATCCTATCCAATTCCAAACCAGTTATAGCCAAATCTCCCAGTTTCAAAATTCCCAATTCTGTTGCAATTGCTTTAGCTGTTAATATGTGATCTCCTGTAATCATCGCTGTTTTTATCCCAGCCCTAGTACACACCTCTACAGCCTCTCTCACACCCTCACGCGGTGGGTCCATCATTCCAATTAATGCAACAAAGCAAAGATCTTTTTCCAATTCATGTATAGCTGGCTTTGTACTCACATCTTTATATGCAATAGCAAGTACTCGTAAAGCATTTTCAGCCATCAGTGTATTATTTGCAATTACATCATTTTTTTGACTAATTTTTAATTGTTCTCTTATTCCTCCATTATAGCACTCAGTACACATTTTCATTACCACTTCTGGTGCACCTTTGCAAATAACCCTATATCCCATACTTATTTTGTGTACAGTTATCATAAATTTCTTTTCCGAGTCAAATGGAATTTCAGCAACTCTCTTCATTTTTTCGTCTAGTACATTTTTATCTTTTCCATTTATAATAGCCTCTTCAACAAGAGCAACCTCCGTTGGTTCGCCGACTAATCATTTTCTTTTTGTTAGTAGAATAAAATGCATTATTACACATACATGAAAGTTCAAGTGCAAATTTATAGTCATTATCTATATTCCTTAGCTGTCTTTTGCAATTGAAAATCTCCATTACTTTCATCTTATTTTGAGTTAATGTTCCTGTTTTATCTGAACATATTACACTACTACTGCCAAGCGTCTCAACAGCTGGCAATTTTCTTATTATCGCATTTTTCTTAGCCATTTTTGTAACGCCTAATGAAAGCATAATTGTTACTATAGCAGGAAGTCCCTCTGGTATGGCAGCAACAGCTAAGCCAACAGAAGTCATAAACATTTTTAATATCGAATGCTTTTGAAAAATACCTATCAAAAATATAGCCAAACAAATAAGTAAAGCACCTATTCCTAATTGTTTTCCTATCTCTCCCAACTTCTTTTGTAATGGTGTTTCAGTTATTTCGTTGTGAATAATCATTTTTGCAATTTTACCAACGCATGTGTTCATACCTGTTTCTGTTACAATTCCTTCACCATTTCCACCAGTAACAATTGTCGTTGCAAAAGCCATATTTACTTTATCTGCCGTTGCAACATTTTCTTTCAATATAACATTTCCATCCTTTTTGGCAGAAATAGTTTCTCCGGTTAGTGCAGATTCATCAACCTTCAAATTATTTGACTTCACTATTCTGCAATCAGCTGGTACATAATTTCCAGCTTCTAAAATAACAATATCTCCAGCCACAACATTTTCACTCTTTATTTCAACATTTGTGCCATCCCTTCTTACTTTTGCATTTGGGGCAGACATTTTGTTTAATGCTTCCAAAGATTTTTCTGCTTTACTTTCCTGAATCAATCCCATCAATGCATTAAAAACAACTATTGCCACTATTATCAGTGAATCAATATAATCATTACTACCTTCGGCATAAGACACAAATGCAGAAATTATCGCAGCAAGCATTAAAACAATAATCATGAAATCATCAAACTGTTTTATAAACTTCACAAAAATATTTTCTTTCTTCTTTTCATCAAGTTTATTTTTACCATATTTGTTTACTCTTTTAGAAGCCTCTTTTTCAGTTAGCCCACTAACTATATTTGTCTGTAACTCTCTTTCTATATTTAAAATATTTTTCGAATGCCACAAATCTATCATCCTCTCATTAAATAAAATTCAAATGTTCAAGCAGAATTTTTAGACCAATCAATATAAGTATACTTCCTCCTATAACTTGTGCCTTTTTCTCGTACTTATCACCAAAGACATTTCCAACTTTAACTCCTAATACTGATAAAGCAAACGTAATAACTCCAATACAAGCACTAGAAAAACTAATGTTAACATTCAAGAAAGCCATTGAAATTCCGTACCGCTAATGCATCAACGCTAGTTGCAAAAGATAATAACATCATGTTTCTCATATCAACTAATTCATTGCTGCTATTACATTCCTCATCCAGAGCCTCTTTAATCATTTTAATGCCAAGAAAACCAAGCAACACAAAAACAATCCAATGATCATATTCTTTAATATGAGTCTCAAAATTCACGCCAAGCAGATAACCAATCAAAGGCATCAACGCTTGGAATATTCCAAAATATGCACCAATGATAAAAGCATTCTTCCATTGCATTTTTCTCATACACAATCCTTTGCATATTGAAGCAGCAAAAGCATCCATAGCAAGCCCAACAGACAAAATAACTATTTCTATTAAAGACATATCTCCTCCATACACAAGAAAGATGAAAATCTTCGATTTTCATTCTTTCGATTATCGAGAGTTTTCGACTAAAAAAGAGAAAATCTCTCGCATAAAAAAACCATATATTTAATTTGTACAATTAAATATATGGCTTATCTCACTTTTTTATTACTCATTCATTGTGAACTCACTAATCACTCTTCTTTTAGGAAAATAATACCTATTTAGCTCGTTTATCATTTCTTCGTATGACTTAGAATCACGTACAATAATATTATGCATACTCAATCGGTCATTACGACTTGGATCAAGTACTTGTATATTGTATGCTTCATTATCCCCTCTTCTCTTTATTGGAAAAGGATATCCTTGTACTCCACAAAACTTCTCTAAGCCGTAAGCAACTCCTGGTCTTATGTGCCACGCAACTTGCCCTACTGTAGGAATATCACATACAAGTGTTGGTTCATTGGCTACTCTACCTTCTTCATCTTCTGAAAGTCCAATAAGTACTTGATTAGGTTTAGCCAACGCCAATTTAGCTAACGCAAAAATACTTCCATTCTTTTCATAAAAGTTTTCGCGTTCTCTTTTTTTAGACTCTTCATACATTGTAGAACCCATACTAACACTTCGATTTGCTCTATATGCATGTGCAATTGAATTAAAAAAATCAATCACACTACATACTTTCTTCCACGAATCATAATTAGTTATGCTTTGGCTCTTCATGGCGGATAATGTTCTACCAGCAAGTATTTCTCTAGAAGTCCTTTCATTTACACTTTTAAAATCAAAATGATTATTTTGTTGTGCCCAATTTTTATAATGCTCAAGTTCATCATCAGCAGCATTAATAATATCAATGAAATATTCTTTTTCTGCAACTGATTTAAGAATAAGTTCTCCTACAATAGAATCTTTATTACTCATAACACAACTCCTTATATAATTATATACTGCCCATCAATTCTTTTAATTTATCCTCGATAATATTAAGCTCTTTATAGTATTCCTCGGGTTGCTGATGAAATTCAGCATTTCCCTCAATACAGCCAATAAATTCTTTATGTATCTCAAGAAAGGGTTTAAATTCTTCATTATCTCTCAAACCTTTTGCATATTCTAAGGCGTTATATGCTCCTAATGGATCCTCATCCTTTATATCACTAGAAAAATGATTACGAACCTTAACCAAATTAGTAGCAATTTGTCCTTCAACCAAAGCACTAGCTAATGCGTATTCACCCGCCTGTACGGCCACATTCTTGTCTCTAATTGTAACATACTCCACATCAAACACCTCCAACTTATACATCACATATAAAAATTATATATCAAACAAAAATGATAGTCAAATAGGAAAATTTGCAAAAATAATCTTTTAAGAGTTAAGATATAAAAAGATTCACATACAACAGCAAAACAGTCGATGATTTTGCATCGACTGTTTTGGAAACTATTTAACTTTTACGCTTTTTAGTAATACTTTCAAGTGTTCAATAAAATTCTTAAATTCTTGCTTTTTATGGAAAAATGCAAAAAATATTAAATTAGAAAAAAGCATTACTGTAAGACCCTTTAATATAAAGCTCCACACCCCAACTCCAAAATTTCTCGTAACAAGGTAACATATACAGTAATTAAAAGCTATAATCATTACATATTCACCATACTTTTTAAAATATTTCAATGGTGATTCTTCTAATTCATACTTGTGAACCAAAACAGGATCCAACCAAGCTGTTGTTAATAATCTTGCAACAGATGTTGCAAGTATTATGCCTGTTATTCCCATATACCTTCCTAGTACAATTGATAAAACTATATTGATCATAGCAGCAATAACAGGTGCATTCTTTCCCTTCACAAATAGTCCAGATGTAGTTCTGTATATATACCCTGTCGTTTGCATGCCATTAACAAAGAAGTGTAAAACAATTGCAAACACTGTAGATTTATCTAGTAAATATCCATTACCAATCCATATCTCTATAAATGGATTTAATAGTAAAAGTAGTGCAATTGCGCAGAAGCCAAATATCCACGCTGTTATAAAAAACATATCGTAAAACACTTTTTCCTTTTGTGTACTTGTTGCTGTTGCATTCAAGTTTCCGACACTAGATGTAAAACCTGCTAAAGCATTTGAAACCACGGCTGTGACCGCAGAAACAATCATCAGGTAATTCGAGTATATTCCTACAGTTACAACTCCTATCATTTTCGAAATAATTATATTATCTGTTCCATTTAAAATAACTGAACCAAATTTATACATAACCAATGCTTTAACATTACTAAATATCCCTTTTCTTTCATCCTTACTTATCTGTTCAATATTTCTTTCCTTTAAGTATGGATACATTTCCTGTGCTCTGATTGAAACACACAAATTTTCCATGAAAGTGCACACAACTTGTATCAACAAGTAGCTAACAAAATCATGTGTTACTAATAAACATATTACTTGCAAAATACTTTTTATGACAAAAAATAAGATTTTATATTTATTAATTATATACTCTTGCTGATATGCAGAAATTATTGATTTCTTATATGTAACAAAGTATGATAACGATGTATTGAGTAAAAACAAAAAATAAATTAATGCTAAACTTTCATTAATATTTGGCTTGTCTTTTACTATATCTCCCAAGAAAGGGGTAATTAATAATCCAACAGTGAAAACAACAATGCCTATTACCGTATAAGCTCGTTTATATAATTGCATTAAGCTCTTTATCTTTTCCTTATCGCCTTCAGCAACTGGTTTATACATACTATATATTATTGCGTTTCCGATTCCAAGTTCAGCAAAAGACAGTACTGTTAAAATGTTTGTAAACAAGCCATTAACGCCTAGATATTCTTTGCCTAACACCTTTATAAATACTGTTCTAACTATAAAACTCACTATAGTATTTAACACTTGCGCAAGAGCTCCAAAAGTAAAATTTCTAGCTGTATTCTTCGTTCTAGATTCAGTCATTAGTTATATTTCCTTCTTCTATAAATTTTTTAATTGCTTTTGTCAAAATTGTAGAAGATGTTCCTTGTGTATATGGAAAATACACAAAATCAACGCCAACACTTTCAAGTTTTTTCTCCATTTCTATATACATATCAGAATTTTTCCAGTCATCTCCATGAAATATTACATCAAAATGCTCCTTTTCCCAAGCCGAATATTTATCCATTGAAACCTGCGGAACGACTTTATCAACATATTTTATTGACTCTACAATTTGTTTTCTCTCTTCAAAAGGTATTATCGGTCGCTTATTTTTATAGGATTGTACCAATTCATCGGTACTAACCCCAACAATCAAATAATCACACTGTTCTTTTGCCTTTTTTAATATATTTAAATGACCAATATGAAATAAATCGTAAACACCAGTTGTATAACCAACTTTATACTTTTTCTCCAATTCTACTTCCTCCTCAAAAATCTTTTTGCCATCTCATTAAAAGATTTAGGTATAACTTTTCTAATTCTAGCTTTTATTAAATCTCTTCTTAAGCATTTATTCACAAGTTTATCAAATTGCATTTTGTCCAAATTATCATAAAACACTTTCCTATTCTTATGAAATTCAGTGGGATGACTAAATTGTGCATTAGATGATATAGCAAAGTTTAAAGATAATTGTTTTACATCTTGATGCTTCTTTACTTCTTCAAATATGCGCTCTCCTTTTTCTGTATTGACAACAACCATTGAATAACCTTTGTGCACATCTATATCTTTAAATACCTTTTCTATTCCCCAGCAATCCGCAATAGTTATGTCTGAATTTCTCTCTATAGAAGCGAATTTACAGTTCTCACAACTCCTTCTATAAAATAATTTATTATGATACCCTTTTAAATAGTCATTTTGAGTTGAACTCTGAACTATACTTCTTCCATTTCCAAATAAAATCGATATATTTTTCGAATTCCAATTTTTCCCTTCTTTTTTTCTTTCTCTAAATGTAACTCTTTTTACTTTTGAATTATATTTTCTTTCAATGAATTCAAGATACTTACGAAAAACTTTATAGCTGGGTACTCCATGACAAATTAAGTCAACACACAGCAAGTTATGATAATCACGACCTAAATAATTTCTTAATCCTGCGATTTGGCAAGGCGTACCCGAGTATATAACTTTCTTACCTGCTATGAGAAAATCCTTTACCTCTGCATATGTATCCTTTACATCACTTTGTACATACTTTGATTTTCTTAATTTATCTAGTTCTTTAATGCATTGAACATAATTGTGAGAAACTTTGAAATCATTTTCATATTCTGCACCAAATACAACACAATCTTCGCTATCATACTCTTGAACTATTGCAGTAAATGCTCCACCTGAGGAACTTAAATTAACAACATCTTCATCTTTGTGCCTTAGTAAGTAAACCTTGCTCTCATTAAGTACCTTGCTTTTCTTTACATCGTTCATAACTGGACAAGTTTTCAAACATAGCTTGCAGTCTGTGCAATTTGAATTCTTTACCGGAAGCAAAAATCCCTCACTATCTTCTACCATATCAATTGCTCTGCGTGGACAAACATTTTTACAAGCCTGACAGCCTGTACATTTCTCTGCTGAAATAACCGTATTTAAAAAATCATTTACTTGTTGCTTCATCAAAAGTATATTCCTCTCCATCTTCAAATTTTATTTTAATAGGATTATGTGTAACTCTTTTTTCAACCGGTGGCAACTCCATATAATCATCACCATATATTTTCCTCAGAACATAATCATAGTCTCTTGGAGCTTTATACATCTTTCCCTCAAATTCCAATTCAACTGCTGGAAAATACTTTTCCTTTAAGTGCGTTTGCTTTTTTAATCCATATCTACTTCCAATATTTATAAAATATCTTGAATCCTCATCTTTATTAAGTGTCATTACCTTTTTTTCGCACCAAAATAGAAATTTTTTTGGCAAAACACATACGCATTTACACAAAACTCTTTTTGCAACCGATTTCTTTGGTGTCATTTTAAAAGAGTTAATTCTAATGAGTTTATCAATAAATTTTGCCACCTTAAATTGAAATAATTGCTTTTTGGAATTTTCATCAGATTTTGCATTATCTAAAGGAAAAATATCTACCCAAACTCCCATGTTTCCCTTGTAGTCCTTTAATTCATCCTCTTGATATACTGTGGAAGCATTCCTAACTTTAGCAAAAGCCGCCCAATACAATTTGTTGTTTTCATATGTATCTAATATAAATTTTTTGTTTGCATTGCACGTTTCAAATATTCTAAGGAACTTTTCGTAATCATTTCTTGGCATAGCAACATCAATATCGTCATCCCACGGAATAATTCCTTTGTGTCGAACCGCTCCAAGTAATGTTCCGCCAATCAAAAAATAATTTAAATCATTACTTTCGCAAATATGAACTATACAATCTAATATCTCCACTTCTGCTTTTTGAAGTTGCTTCAATGTCTCTTCTTTCATCATATTCTCCTTAATTTTTTCATTATTTGAAAAACACCATAAAATCTTCGTAAGACAAATGTTTTAAGTTTCTTTTTCGCTCCTATTTCCGGAGACAAGAGCAGTTTTTTATACATTCTATTTCTATCAGTTCTTATCGTGTTTCTTTTCTCATTATTCAAAATATCTTTTGTATTCAAGATCAAGGTACTCCAATAAAAGTATTCATATAGATAATCATCCAAGTTTATATCTACATTATTTTTCACTATATCCATCACCAGTGACAACGAAGTCAAAACAGAAAGTGTCTTTTTTGAAACTTTAGCACTCGTTGCACCATTTGTATTGATCACATAATTATATAACGCTTTGTTATCAAAACACATATTACCACTACATTTTTCCACGTATTTAGCCACAAATAGCATATCTTCACACAAATATATTTCTGTATTTAATCTTAATGCCCCAATTATGTCCTTTTTAAAAAGTTTGTTACATAAAAAACCTTTAAAATACTCCTTAGGAAGTAACTCATAAAAAGTTTTTTTATCATTAATAATTAGTATTCCATCTGCAAAATTGAACTCTCTATGTTCATTTTTTCCACCTCTAATTGTGTAATAATTACACATACTTAAATCAGAACTATACTCAATCATATTATTATACAATACTTCATACATATGTGCTTCAATAAAATCATCACTATCGACAAAACCAACATATGCCCCATGTGATATATCTAAAGCATGATTTCTTGCGGAAGAAACGCCTTGATTTTCCTGCTTGATTACGATAATTCTATTATCTCTCTTGCTATATTCGTTACAAATCTCGTAACTATTATCTGTTGAACCATCATCAACAAGTATTATTTCTATATTTGTATAAGTCTGATTAATAAGGCTGTCCAAACATTTTTCTAAATATTTTTCAGCATTATACACAGGAATAATTATACTAATCAAATCACTCATATTCTTCATATCCATTACACTTAATTCTAAAACCCTCCATATATAAAATATATTTGTACTAAATATTTTACTGTTAAACATAAAATTGTTCCAAATGTAAGAATACTATACAAGTACACATTTCTCGTCTTTTCTATATTTTTTCGAATTTCAAACATAAATATGATTGTTGGTATATACATTAAATATGCAATTCTAAAATACCAATACATATACATAGATAAAAATACAAAAAACAAATTCAAAAACGTAACTATCATGTATTGCTCATAATCCTGAATACTTGTTGAAAACTTTTTTCTATTCACAACAGCATACAAAAATGAAAAATAAAAAGGAAAACCTTTCAAAATTGTAAGAAAGTTATATGTCATCTTTATTCCACCGAAATTGATCCATGTATGGAATAAGTTGCTGTGCTAGCTTTGGCAAAAGGCTAGTTATAACAGTTAATACTGTTGAAATGATTTCTTTATAAAAAAGTATTAAAAGTATTAGAAACGCATAAAATACAAATCTGAATCTTTTGTTTTTTGAGCAACTCAATGCAATAAATATAACAAATAATATATATCCAACCTCGTGAAAAAGTATAGTTAGAAAAATATATATCAAGCTTTTTATTTTCTTACCTTTAAAAAATTCATCAAAAAATAGCACCGCAAATGAATTTGCAATCATCTGCTTTATTGCCATAAAACCATACAAGAAATATTCTGAAAGAAGTAAAACTAAAAATACTTCTGGCGTGAATTTTTCGTTCTTTCTATAACCTATCAATAGCACAATACTCGAAAAAAGTATTACCACAAAAAACATAACATTGGCATCATATGTAAACAAATGCAACAATTTATAAATTAGATTTAGTCCAATCGATTCTTCGGAAATATCAATCCCACTTGAAAACCTGCTTGTATAAACAACATGATCACCCCATGGCTGACTGGCAAAACCGATTTGTGCATACAAAGTAATAACAAGAGAAATTAAAATGATTTGCACAACTGTTATTTTGGGTGTACCATTTTTCTCACTTTTTCTTTTTTGATATTTTAGAAAAAGATATATTCCTGCACTCATCACAAAATATAAGACAATTTTTAAAATATATAATATTAAAATTCTGTATCCCACCTTACAAACAACTTAAATAAATGTCCATCATCTTTTTAGAAATCTCTTTAACGTTGTATCCAGATTTGCTTATTTTTTCACATACATCGTATCGTTTCATATCAGTTTTTTCAACAACTTCAGCCCATTTCACCGGAGATTCATTTAATTCAACAAAAGATAAATTCCCCGTAATATCCGTTTTTTTATCTATAGTACTCGATGTAACCACTTTTAACCCATTACACTGAGCTTCAATAAGCACTAAACTAAGTCCTTCATACAATGATGGAAAAAGAAGAATATCAAATGCAGAATACCACTTAAACACATCCATTTGATTACCAAGCATTTTTACCCTGTCCGTTAATTCATACTCTTCAACTTTCCTTTTAATTTCTTGTTCCAGTTCTCCTGTTCCCACTAGTACTAAAATTGATTTATTATTTTTTTGATACTCATTAAATATATCTATTAGAAACGATTGATTTTTTTGCTTCGAAAATCTACCAACATGTCCGAATAACAACTGTATTCTCATCAACTCCCAAGGCTTTTCTTTTTTCATCTCGGTGTTCTTTCGAAAACAAAAATCTATCCGTGTCTATTCCATTGTTGACAACAATAGCTTTTGATGCTTCTGTCTTATACAACCACTTGGCAGCATCATTGCCACATGCAAGTTTTATGTCTGAATTCTTATTTATTTTACTCTGTAAATACATTTTATATATTTTTCCTATAATTCCATTAGAGTTTCTTGTATTATGACTATGCGATATCGTAGTTTTGACACCACACTTTTTAGCAGTTTCCAAAATTATTCCTGATACCTGATCTATATGAGAGTGTACTATTTGATATTCTGGATGTGTATGAAAAAAGTTTTTCAAATTTTGTACAAACCTTATCTGTCCAACTTCTGTTATATAAGGTATCTTGTAAATTTTTCCTCCAAGTTTTCTTATTTCTTCATCATACTTTCCATCACCACTAACCAAAAAGTCGAACTTCACTTTTTCTCTATCTATATTCCTATACACATTCATTATAAAAGTTTCCGCACCGCCAATATTCATTGCTCTAATTACTTGTAGTACTCTGACACACTCACTCAATATATATCTTCTCCATTTCTTCTTTTACTTTTCCCAGCTCATACTCTTCAACATTACAAGCACTTGAATTATGATTTATAATTTTTTCTGCAAGTGCATTCACATCATCTATTCCAACCAAATTTTCTTTGCATACCAAATCTCTATTTCCTCTACAGTCAGTTGCCACCACTGGCAAACCAGACATTTGTGCCTCTATTATATTTACAGGCAGCCCTTCCCTTTTACTTGTGGAAATGCACAAATTAGAAATCTTTAGAAGTTGCGGAATATCTTTTCTATATCCTAATTCAAATATATTATTATTTAAACTGTACTCTTCTATTTTTCTCTTATAAAAATCTTTTAACTTGCCAGTTCCAACTAGCAAAAGTTTCGTATCTGGTTTTTCATGCACAAGTTTTCTCAGTGCCTCTATTGACATCAATTGATTTTTATTTTCATTCAATTCTCCTACTTGAATTACCACAAAATCATTTTCGCCTACTCCAACTGACTCTCTATATGCCTTTTTTTCTTCGGGTGCCATTGTATAATCAAATCTGCTTTTATCCACCCCAACCCCATGCACAAGTTTTGTTTCTTTTGCATGAAATTTTTTCTTTGCTATATCATAATCCTCTTGATTTATTGTTATTAATGTATCTGTATATCTTGATAAAAATTTTTCAATAGGATAATATACAAGCCAATTTAGCAGTGGAGCACCCTTGTAAAAGTGAAAACCATGTGCCGTATATATCACTCTCGTTCCGTTTTTTCTTGCTGTTCTCGCCGCAAGCCTCGTTACAACACCACCCATTGGTGTATGGCAATGTATAATATCAAATTTTTCTTCACCAATAATTTTCTTCAATTGCTTTATAGCATTTAAATTATTTATTTTTATTGGACTTCTCTCAAAGGATACTCTATGTTTCACATCACAATATGGTATTTCTCCATCTTCACTTGTTGCCACATGCACTTCATATCCATTTTCTTTAAACATCTTTAAATACGGTATATGAAAATGCAATATGTGAGAATCTACAGTTGCTGTAAAAAGTACTTTTTTCATCTTTTACCTCACCATCTTACTAAAACTCAATCGGTCGCTATTTGAAGCGACCTCTCTACTTAGACTTTTCCTTTATATCTTTAGCAATATTCTTCAAAATCAGAACCAGCAATATTCCAGTTGCTACGCCTAACGAATCTATCACAATATCTCTGAATTGACATGCTCTGCCTGGTACATAATACTGATGTATTTCGTCTGTAATTGCATACAATGTTCCAAACATTTGTGAAATGATTATATTCTTCCTGTTTTCAAGTTTGCACTCACCGAAGCACCACATTGCCAATACTCCGCCTACTGCATAAATTGTAAAATGCGCTAATTTTCGTATTAATGTTTCTGCCATTTCTCTGTGTTCCTTCGATACATTCAAGAGATCCAGTATGGTATCCGTTAAATTGCCACTCACTTTTGAAGACCTGGTGGCATCTTGTGCCGAAAACAGAAACACGGTTATCATCCAAAGCACTAATAGCACAATTGATATTATTCTCTTTTTCATTATGCTGTCATTTTCGCCTTTCTTAATTGTTTCATTTCTTTTAATTCGCTTAATTCTTCTTTTATGCCAACTTCTGATATCTCAGCTTCTTCACGACTAAATACTGTTTTTATCGTTTCAAAAACGATTTTAATATCTGTTTTAAAACTTATCGTATTTACATACTCCAAGTCATAATTTATTTTTTCTACGATGTCAATTCCGTTTCTTCCTTTTACTTGTGCCAATCCAGAGATTCCTGGCAAAACATCGCTTCTTCTCTTTTGTTCCTTTGTAAACCAAGAATAATACTCTCTTATCCATGGTCTTGGTCCGATAAATGCCATCTCACCTTTCAAGATATTAAATAGCTGTGGCAATTCATCTAACGACGTCGCACGAATAATCTTTCCAACTTTTGTGACCATTTGATCATGCGTTAAATTACTTTGCAACTCTTTTCTATCCACTCTCATTGAACGAAACTTGTATATGTAAAACGGTTTAAGATTTTTTCCTATACGTTGTTGTTTAAAAAACACTGGTCCGCCGTCCTCAAGTTTTATGCAAATTGCAACAATCATCATTGGAATTCCAGCTAAAATTAAAAGCACTACCGCACCTATAAAATCTATCACTCTCTTTACGCTTTGGTACATTATATATTCCTTCTTTCGTTCAAAAATATTCTACACGAAATATTGTATCTCTACGAAAATAATTAGTCAATAAAAAATATGTTACATTTTGGTTACAAATGACGAATGGTGTAAATAGAGCAACTTTATATTCGTATGCAGATTTTTATAGGAAATATTTATACATAGTTGCAGATTTTTATGGGGAATATCCACGCCTTATTGCAGTTTTTTACGGCGAATACAGAAAATTTGCCAATATTATAACTGCTATTATATCTTTTTTTGCTTTTCAGTTGCATTTTTAATCAAATTATGGTAAACTATTCTACGGAAACCAAATAATTATAAGAAGGTGGGAAGCTATGGAAACCCGGAAAAAGATTCTAATTCAGACTGGTTACACCGACAAGACGATTGAAGAGCTTGCTTCTCTCATTCAGTTGGGAAAGATTAAAATCGACAAGCTCGAAGAGGCTGAGCTCGAATACGACTGTCTCAACCACAACCCTTCCGCTGACGAGCGCACGACCTATCCTCTTCGGTTCTTCGGCAAGAAATTCGAAGTTTGGGTGGCTGACGTGGCAGCTGGTTTCAAGGGAACTGGTCCGCTTGGTGCGATTGAGATTCTCAAAATGTTTGGCTTCGATGTAACTGACGATCAGTGCAAAGCAATCCTCGGTGGCTCCAAGACTATGTTCATTAAGTTCTACAAGAACTAATTAAGGGAGGAAATCTCATGCTTCAGAATGTAATCAAACTCGACGAACTGTATCCCGAAGTCTGTTCTACTGCCACTTCGATTGAGGCATTAAAGCGGGCTATCAAAGAGCACAAAGTAAATCCTTATGAGTTTACCTATGCCAACATCGACTACGATGCGAACATCGGCATTGGGGCCAAGAACAGCCCTCGCTTCTATCCGCTCAAGGTTGGCAATCGTGTCTCTTCTCTCTGGATTCCCCACGTAACCTCTGGCTACCGGGGCGAAGGTCCTTGGGGGATGGTTGAAGCTTTGAAGCTCTTGAAGTTTGATATTGATGAAGATCGTAAGGCAATGATCTTTGCCGTTAAGCGCCTCGATGTCAACTTCTACAAGGACACCTAAGGAGGGGTTAGTCGTGATTTCTGCTGAAGGTTCGGTCATTCGAATTGCATCAGAAACGCCCCAGCAGACTTTGGGAGATTTGCTTTCTCTCTTTGCGGTAAAGCCCAGTCTCAAAGAAGCCTTGCTAAGCATTTCCATCACATTTGACCCTCAAAGGGCTTATGTCTCCTGCTGTACCGAGTACTATGATGTGAAAATCATGACGTGTGAAGGCCAAATCTGGCTCCACATCATTGATAACGAACATCGTGAAAGCTCTGCACGGCAAGTGATAAAGTTCATTGAAAAGTTCTTTTCACTCAAACTTCCAAAAGACGATAAGTTCGCCTTGTTAAAGAAGCGTGAAAAGTTTACACTAAAGTATTTCTACAACTGGGAGGAGAATTAACCTATGATGATGCTAGGAACGGAAAAAAGCTTTGGAGGCTTTGAACGCTCTATAATGCGGATCTACAACAATGATAACATCAATGATGTTATTGGAGATTTCAAAGCGCTCTTGAAGCACTTTTGCTCCCCTGTGATGATTCGCAGTGCACGTATTTTCTACAATCCGATGTACGGAATCCGTGGAACTTTCCCACTGAGACTGTATATGATTAATGACAGCGAAATCTGGATTGACGACATTCTTCCGAAAGATTGCCCTAAGATTTTGAAGCTTGCTGGCTTTAGCAAAGCTGACTACAAGATCGAAAAGCCTTGAATGTCGAAGGAGGATGTATGATAACTTACACTGAACTGCAATACATTCTCATTGATGGCAAAAACACTTCAGAAGTTTTGAGAGACTTGAGGTCACTATTCAAATCAGGCAGTATTTACCAGAACGAGATTCGGAGAGCTGAAATAAGGATAAATCGGAAATATCCAAAGAAATACCCCTTGAGGCTTTCTGGTCCGAATATTACCATCAAGCTTTCAAACGTTTCTATCGGAGACCAATCGGTACAATCACGTGGAACTTTGAAAGCGTTGGAAATAGCTGGCTTTTACATTCCTGAGCGAATAAGAAGAGCCGTGTTTACCAGCAAGGTATTCACATACTACTTCTTCAAACAAGAGAGCGCCGCTGAATAGCGGCGCCCTTTTTATGTAATAATAACTAGCTTCTATCGATAATGAACGAAAAAGAGGCAGCCGGAAATCCGTTCAAAAATGAACAACTTTCCGGCTGCCTCTTTTTCGTTCATTTCTACATTGCTGCCGTAACTAATATTCCCAAATTATCATTATATATTTTCTCAAACTGTGATATCAGAAGTGGATTTTCCCCTTTTCCTGTTTCCACCGTATATCCAGGCCTATTATATGTCTGAATAAACCAGTCTCTGTACCCTGCATAACTTCCAGTTTCTACAACATCACCTAATGTATATCCGCTTATTCTCGCAAATTCTTCCCCAAGCTCCTCTGCTCCTTTCGGCTCATAATTTAAGTATCTCCAATATATTATCTCCCCTTGTGTGTGATATGTTAAAATAATTCTAAAATTCCTTTCAAGTGCAAAATCATATAAAGCTAAAGATTCTGGCTCTGTTAATGGTCCATAGCCTACAAAATCTCTTGGTGCAGGTGATGTATAACCTTGCTCAAATTTTATCCTTTTTGCTTCCAACCAGTTAGCCGGAAATTGCAAATTAAGGTCTACTCCTAAAATATTTGCTTTCCATCCACTTGGAAAAGGAACAGCAGGATAATTTTCTGATATTGCTACTGCATTTTTATAAAAGTTCGTATTTTGAGGAATTCTTCCAAGAACCAAATCAACACCATCTGGGTTTGCCATCGGTGCTATAAAGATAGAAGCATTTCTATATATTTCTCTTGCGCTTTGCCCAAATATTTCAGAATTGTTTTGGTAGGCAATAGAAAAATCTTCTATAAATTTCATAAACACAACTGTATTTATCCACTCATTAGCATGAATAGACGCACTATAAAATACTTGCTTTTGACCATTACCAATTCGCATATATGGTATTCTCTTTCCCATAACACTTTGACCATAAAAACCTAGACTCAAAAATGAGTACCTCTGTCGTAGTTTTATCAAATCTTCCATCATTTGCGTGTATGGATAGTCAATATCCGTCTTAACGATTCTCTCTGGCATTTACTCCTCCTTATTTGCTTGAATTTATCTGTCTTCCTTCGTGATTTATCGTGTAATTTTCATTGTATATCATTTCTGCTACCGGCACTATTTCATAACCCAAATCTTGAATTGTATCTATTATCTTTTGCAAACTTTTTGCTGTGTTTTCAGTGTCATTGTGCATAAGTATTATACTTCCATTTCTTATTTTATCTTTTATTCTCGTGCACATTTCACTTTCAGTTTTTCCTAAATAATCAAGTGTATCTATATCCCATTGGATTACCTTCATTTCAAGACTCTCTGCCGCTTCAATAACAGTATTATTGTACTCTCCATACGGACCTCTATATAGCACTACTTTTTCGCCTGTAAGTTTTTCTATTTTTTCATTACACTTCTTCATGTCTTCTATGTTTGCCTCATAACTAAGCTTATTCACATGTGCGTGGCTATTAGAATGATTACCAATAGTATTTCCTGCTTCTGCTAAATCTTTAATCTCTTGCGGATACTTATCTACCCACGTTCCCAATACAAAAAACGTTGCATTTATATTGTTGTACTCTAAGGTATCTATTATACTTGGTATATCCTCTGCTCCCCATGCGCAATCAAATGTAATAGCAACTTTTTTATCTGGCGTCTCCACGCTATATATTGGTAACAACCTTGAAACATTTGAAGCCGTTTCTATCACTTTGCTAGTATACCTCGCAGAAAAGCCAACCATAAGTAGTATTGCCAAAACTAGTAATCCATATTTTAATATATCTTTAAACTTGATTACTAAGAAACCGTTCTTCATATTTTCCCCCTTAAACAGCTAAAGACTCTTAATACATATTATGATGTATTAAGAGTCTTTATGATTAATTTAGATTAAACAGCCCTTTTAATCAGTTCAAGGTTAGTTAATCTTTCTTCTCTCAAGTGAAGTGCCTTATTGATAATTGCATCGAATGAATTTTCTATGCTAATCTGCCTTTCTTCACGAGCCCGCCATGTTAAAGCATTTTGATATTGCTCTTTTTCATCCTCGCTAGCAAAATATGCAGTATTAGTCATATGCTCAACTTCGCACAAAGCTTTGGTAAGGTTGTCCTCTTCTTTGCATTCTGCTTCACGCAGTTGGTCAATCATCTTAACTTCTTCTGCAAATATCCAGTCCTCATAGGCTTCTGCATATGCTTCGCCGAAAAGCTCGGCCATAAAACTTAGGTACTCCGTGTTTGCAATTGTGCTTTCGCTTGTGCATTGCTCGGATCTGCAAAGAGTTGATTGTGGCGTACGAATATAGAAATCGTGTACAAGAACATGATACTTTTTCACACCATTCGTGAGTATAATCAGCTCTGCTTTTTCGGAGCCTTCTACAATCCGTACCGAAACATACTCTGCTTTCTCGCCAAACACAGTCTTAACAAGTTGATCCGCATTTTTCTCGAACTCATCGCTCAATAGAAACTTCATATACGTCCTCCTCATTCAGTTGAACTTAGACATTGACGATTTTTCGTCTGAGACATATTATACACCATTTCTATTGTTACGTCAACCTTATCACCCTAGCACGTAAAATTGCACACAGAAGTAATGCAAAATTGCCCCTGCTAATACAAACAAATGCCATATTGAGTGCATATATTTTACATCTTTCATCTTATAAAAGATTAATCCTAAAGTGTACAGGATTCCTCCTGCAACTAATAAAACTATTCCTCTCATATCCACAGCATTTAGAACAGGCTTTGCGATAAATATAACACACCATCCCATTAGTATATAAGCTACCATTGAAAACACTTTAAATTTTTCAATGCTTATCGAATTTAATACTATTCCTAATATTGCAATTCCCCATGTTATTCCAAACATTGTCCATCCAAGTGCTCCACCTAAAGAAACTAAAACTATTGGCATGTATGTTCCTGCTATTAAAATAAAAATTGATGTGTGGTCAAACACTCTAAACACTTTCTTAGCTTTTTCTGGCACAAGTGCATGATATAGTGTAGACATAGTAAATAAAATTATTAAGCATGCTCCATATATAGAAGCACAAACAACTTGCATACTGCTACCAGCTTTCGCTGCAGTAACAATCATAAGCACACAAGCAGCAATACTAAGCAACGCACCTATTCCATGTGTTACCGAGTTTGCGATTTCTTCACCCACTGTATACATCTTTTTTGTTTTTTCCATACTCTGCCTCCCTATTTATACATCTTAATATCCTGTTGGATTTTTTATTTGCCATTTCCAAGTATCTTTGCACATTTCATCTAATGTTTTTTCAGCCTTCCAGTGCATCTTTTCAAATGCTTTGTCTGCATTCGCATAACAAGCTGCTATATCACCAGCTCTTCTAGGAGCAATTTCATAAGGTACATCTACATTGTTTATTTTTGAAAATGAATTTACCATTTCTAAAACACTGTATCCATTTCCTGTACCTAAATTAAATATTTCTGTTCCTTTATGTTCATTTGCATATTCTATCGCAGATACATGACCTTTAGCTAAATCAACGACATGAATATAATCTCTTACCCCTGTTCCATCTGGTGTATCGTAATCGTTTCCATACACGCTTAACTTTTCACGTCTGCCAATTGCCACTTGAGAAATATATGGCATCAAATTATTTGGTATTCCATTAGGGTCCTCACCAATCAAACCAGACTCATGCGCCCCAATCGGATTAAAGTATCTTAATATTACAATTGATAACTCTTTATTTGCATGAGCAACATCTGTTAATATTTGTTCATTCATAAGTTTCGTCCATCCGTATGGATTTGTGCATGATGTAGGCATTCCTTCAACCAATGGCAATTTTTCTGGAACACCATATACAGTTGCCGAAGAACTGAAAACAAAATTATTAACATTATGCTTTTGCATTACCTCTAGTAAAGTCAATGTTGTGTCAATGTTATTTCTATAATACTTCAATGGAATTGATACTGACTCACCAACAGCCTTTAGCCCAGCAAAATGTATTACTGCGTCTATTTCGTTTTCAGAAAATATTCTTTCTACAGCGGCATTATCAGCAACATCAACCTCATACAATGGAATATCAACACCCGTGATTTCCTTTAGCCTGTTCATAACTTCTTTCTTACTATTGCAGAAATTGTCTGCAATTATAACCTTATGTCCAGCCTTAATTAATTCAACTGCTGTATGCGACGCAATGTATCCAGCGCCACCAGTTAATAGAACTTTCATTACAACCCCTCCTTGTATTTTTTATTAGTAAATATGCTTATTTTTCTATTACTACTCCATCACTTGAAATTGAGTATACCAACTTTTCTTGTCTGTTTTTTGAATAATATTTTTCAACTTCAATTTCTGAACCGTTTTCTGTTTGCTTAAAGCTTGTAGCATAAATTATTACACCTTTAAATTTTTCATCTGCTATTGCTTCATCTTTATTAGTTTCAACTAAAACTCTACCATTGTTAGCAAGTGCCCTTAAAATCTCACTCTTGCTTATATCTGCTAATCCAGTCATTCCAACTGTTTCAAAAGATGCCAAATCTATTGCAATATAATCAGACTTGCTTATTCCGTCTATTGAACGTGTTAGTATCTCTTTATAAATCTTCGAAGCACCAATCATATCAGTTGGTCTCTCATTATATAGCACTTCCTTTTTCCACAAATCAACATCATCCGCGTAAACTCTTAAGTCTCTGCCATATTTGGTTTCCAATTCTTTTCTTGTATATATAATTGTATTGTCATCTAGCTGATACGTAATTACATCCACATTCGTGATAAGTGCAAATAACGCTACCGAATTATTTAAAAGCTTTTCTTTTTCAACTGCTAATCCTTTGTAATATATTATCAATTCGTATGGCTCTTTTGCCGTTCTCAAAATCAAACCATCACCATATTCACTATAAGGCAATGCATCAATCAAATTTACAACCTTTGTATTATCGCCAATATATAACCCTTTATATTTGATTAAACTTTCAATTTTATATGAAGGCGTACTAGAAACCACAATTTTCATTCCATATTCCACTTCGCCCTTATTCGAATATATAAGTTTCATTTCACATATATATGTTCCCTCGTTGGCAGGTGCTTCTATAGTTAATGATTTTGAATCTGTAATAACAATCTTTTCAGGTTCTGGTACTTCAACCTCATTACCATCTTTATCATAGTATTTTACATATTCTTTTTCAAATTTGTATGTATCAAAATCTTTCCCAGAATTTCTAAATGTTATTCTTTCACCAGGTTTCACTAACAAAGTGTTTTCGTTAGCATATTGAAATTCTAAGAAATTGTTAGACTCTGCTATTACTTTCTTTAACATTGTATTCCAAGTATACCCACCCATTACACAATTTGCAGTAGTTCCATTTTCTGCATACGCAGTCACGTTTGGAGCACCACCAGAAAATTTTGTTACGATAGCTATACAAACTAATACAACCAAAATGACTGCTATTGCAATATACGTAAATATTTTTGCTCTTTTATCCATATTGTTTCCTCCTTTGTTATATGTATTATCCAATTTCTACAATTGTAACTCCGCGTATCACCTTCACCGTATACGCCAAGTCTATATGATTTTACATGTGGATTTGTTTTCAAATATTGATGTATGCCAGCTCGTAATGCTCCACTTCCCTTTCCATGTACAATCCTTATCTGTGCTATTCCAGAAAGATAAGCATCATCTAAATACTTATCAAGCGTATCAACAGCCTCATCAACAGTATTACCTAACAGATTGATTTCAGAAGAAATTGTTTGTGCTTTGTTTGTAACACGTGAGTTAACTACAACATTTTTCTTCTTCTCATCATTTTCGATTTTCTCAAGTTGTGAAATGTGGATTGCTAATTTTACAATTCCAGACTGCACATATACATTTCCTTTCTTATCCGGATTAGCAAGTATTGTTACTTTTTGGTCAAGTGATGGAATGTACATCGTAGAACCCACAATAATTTCTTCAGGTTTTAATAAATTCTTTACTTCTTTATTTGGAATAGTTAAGTCTTTTTGAATCTCTGATATAGATTTCTTTAACTTATTCCTATTTTCTTCTGCCTTCTTATTCCTATCATCATTAGACTTTTGTTTCTTTAACAAAGTCAATTCCTTTATTATATCATTTGCTTGTTCTTCTGCTTCAATTAGAATATCTCTGGCTTCTTTTTTTGCTTTAAATAATATTTCATCTTTTTTCGTTTCAAGCTTCTTCTGCTCATCATCAATCCTTTTCTTAGTGTCATTGGCTTCTATCAACATCTTCTGTGAAAGTTCGCGTTCTTCTTTTGCTTTTCTTCTATCAAGCTCCATGTCACTTAGTACATCTTCAAACTTAATGTTCTCACTTGTTAAATAACTATTTGCCTTTTCAAGTATTTTACCATCTAACCCTAATCGCTTAGAAATTGCAAAAGCATTACTTTTTCCTGGAAGTCCAATTAATAATCTATACGTTGGCGAAAGTGTTTCCACATCGAACTCACAAGAAGCATTTTCCACACCTGGAGTTTGTATTGCATAAGTTTTTAATTCGCTATAATGTGTAGTTGCAATAGTTAGGCAACTAATTGAATGTAAATAATCTAGTATTGACATTGCAAGCGCAGCCCCTTCCACGGGGTCGGTTCCTGAGCCAAGCTCATCCAAAAGTACTAATGAATTTGAATTAATCTCCTTTAAAATATTCACGATGTTTGTCATATGTGCTGAAAACGTACTCAAAGATTGTTCGATGCTTTGTTCATCACCGATATCAGTATATATATTCTCAAATATGGCTACTTCAGAAGATTCACTTGCGGGTATATGAAGACCAGCCTGTGCCATGAGTGTAAGTAAGCCAACCGTTTTCAAAGTAACTGTTTTTCCACCAGTATTTGGTCCTGTTATAATAAGTGTATTAAAATCTTTGCCAAGCCAAATATCGATCGGCACAACCCTATGAGGATCAATAAGTGGATGTCTAGCGCTTTTCAAATTAATACGATTTTCGTTGTTTATATTTGGCTTAAACGCATTTATTGCCAAACTGTACTTTGCCTTTGCAAATATAAAATCAATCATACCAACATTTTTCAAGCTCCATTGTACTTGTTCAACAATTGGAAATAACATCTGTGTTAAAAGTGCAAGTATTCTTTCTATTTCAAGTTTTTCTTCATTCTTAAGTTCTCTAATTTCATTGTTTTTATTTAATATTGAAGTTGGCTCTATAAAGACCGTACTACCAGTTGAAGAATAGTCATGAACAAAGCCTTGCACCTCATTTTTATATTCTTGTTTTACTGGTATTACAAATCTGTCATTTCTAAAAGTGACAACATCATCTTGTAAATACTTTGAATTGCTTCTAATAATCTCATTTAACTTGTCTTTTATCTGTACTTCTATATCTGTTATTTTTCTTCTAATATTGTACAACGTTTTGCTAGCCCTATCATCTATTTCGTCCTCTGACTTTATTGCACGCTCAATCTCTTCCTCAACACCCTTGTTCGTATATAAGTTATCAAAATAATCTTGCAAAATCGAAAGTTCAACATTATCATTGGTCGAGTATTGCTTAAGCTTTCTTGACACTCTTAATACATCCGCAACTTGCAAAAGCTCTTTCGGTATCAAAACTCCACCTGCCAAAACTTTTCTAATTACATCATCTATATTTGTAAGTGGGGACAATGGTAAGTCATTTTTTCTAAGTAATAAAGAGGTTGCCACAGAAGTCTCTTCTTGCCATTTTCTCACCGTTTCAATATCAGATGATGGAAGTAACTCATTTACTTTTTCTATTCCCAAATACGTAATTGCATATTCTTTTAATATATTTTTTATTTTGTCAAATTCTAATGATACAAAAACTTTATTTTTCATAAAATTCTTCTCCTTACACGGTTAATTATCACATAAAACCAAAGAATTTTCAACATTTTTAAAGTAAAAGTTTTCCACACTGACTTAAACGAACAAAAAGAGGCCGTCAGAAAGTTGTTCATTTTTGAACGAAAAAGTGGCAGCCGGAAAATCGTTCATTTTTGAACGAAAAAGTGGCTGCCGGAAAATCGTTCATTTTTGAACGAAAAAGTGGCAGCCGGAAAATCGTTCATTTTTGAACGAAAAAGTGGCAGCCGGAAAATCGTTCATTTTTGAACGAAAAAGTGGCTGCCGGAAAATCGTTCATTTTTGAACGAAAAAGTGGCTGCCGGAAAGTTGTTCAATTTTTTTGCAAAGTCGTATGCAAAAAGCTCTAGGGAGTTTCCTAGAGCTTTGTTAATTTCTTTATTTAACTTTTGATTTTCTCTTAAATAGATTTGACAATGCTGCGAACGGTTTAACAATTGCATCGTAAATTTTCTCTGATAATGTTTTACGAATAGCAAGTGCTGTAATTACGTCATCAGCTGTCTCTTCTGGTACTGCATATACAGCATCATATTCTGCTTGTAATCTCTCAATAGCTGGTGTGATTTCTGCCTTTATATATTCCAAAGCTCCACCTTTACTCGTTGTTCTCTCTAAATCTATTGTTATATGTACACTGTTTTCTAAATTACTTATCTTAGATTTTACTGCTTTCTCAGCCTTTGTATATTCTTCCGTTTCAGGAATAGCAGTAGATATTGTTTGCAAATATTCTTTCATAGGACTTAATTCTTCATTTGAAAGTTTATCTTCATATTCCTCAACTGGATTTCCAGCCATAGCTGAAACATACACTGTTGATAATACTTCACTCAATTCTGTATTTGCTTTAGCTTGAGCTTTCAAGTCTTCTATCTTTGCTGTCCCTTCTTCTATTTGAGTAGCACAATCCGTATTCAAAGCCTTCAATTTATCTAAAAGTTCAATTGGAAATTCAGAAACGTCACATGTCATAGCATATTCTTTAATTGTAGAAATAAGTTTTTTGAAACCGTCATCTTCTTCCCATAAGATTAGAGACTTCTTACTGTTTGGATTAATCATCTTTTCAAGCTTCTCTAACTTTTGAACAATCTTTTGCAATTCAACTGTTTTTTCAACTGTTTCAACATTTTCCATACACATTCTCAATTACGCACAAAATTCTACGCAATTTACCTCCTTCTCCTCTTTAGTACTTATCTACGTGATAATTATACATTTTTCTCTAAAAATTTACAATTACAGGAGTATTAAGTTTGTGTTACAGAAATATTACATTTGGCTTGTTGACATTATCTTTGCAATTTCTTCATGACGTTTTACTTTATTTGTCGTTGTTTTAATTAAAGGTTCTTCTGATAACATTATTTTTCTTATATACTTATACGTTGGCATAGTTTTATTGATTTCCTTTACTTTCTCCCAGAACATATTTTCAAGCTCATCATCTTGTAATATGCCAACTTTCTCAACAACTTGGTCCTTATCATAAACTATCTTAGCTCTTATTTCTACGTCTCCATCTTTGTCAGGAGCACCATATACAATTGATTCACTTACAAAATCAAGTCTGTTTATCAATACCTCTAGTTCCTCTGGAAATACATTTTTACCATTTTTCAAAACAATAACATTTTTGCTTCTACCTGTGATATATACATATCCTTCGCTATCAATCTTTGCCAAGTCACCTGTACGGAACCATCCATGGTCCATAACATTCCTTGTTGCTTCCTGGTCATTGTAATATCCAAGCATAACGTTAGGGCCCTTTACAAGAAGCTCACCAATACCATCTGCCTCTGGTTCATTGATTTTAACTTCACACTTATCAAGAGGTAACCCTACAGATCTATTCCTTACACAACCATATTTCTCAACAGCCACAACTGGCGATGTTTCTGTTAATCCATAGCCTTGGAACATCGTAAAACCAAAATCATTATATCCTTTTGCCACAACAGGATCTATCGCAGCAGCGCCACTAACCATAAGCCTCATTTTCCCACCAAGAGCTTCATGAACCTGCTTGAAAAGTTGTTTTCGCATGTCTATTCCAACTTTCAATAACGCCTCACTAGCTTTTAACGCAACCTTTACTTGTGTTTCCTTTTTAGTAGCCTCTATTTGTTTCCATAAATTTTTGTATATTCTTTCATACAAAAGTGGAACACTTATCATAGCCGTTATTTCGTATTCTTTCATGTTGTTTACCAAATGTCTTAACCCATCACAAAATGCAATTTTAGCGCCAACACTAACTGGATACAAAAATCCAGCCGTACATTCAAAAGTATGGTGTGCAGGTAAAAATGAAAGTAAAGTGTCATCCTTAGTAACGTCCAAAGCCTTTGTTATTCCATCAATATTACTACACAAATTCTTATGTGATAACATAACACATTTTGCAGCCGCTGTGGTCCCTGAAGTAAACAACATAAATTTCATTTTATCATTCTCTATTTTTACTTTACTATACTTGTTATCTTTTCTTCTTAATAAATTTTTTCCGTTTTCTACATAAGTATTGAAATCTGTATCCATACATATGAAATACTTAACAGTAGTATTTTCATTCTCTTTCAAACTTTCAGCATAATCTTTATGTTTAGCATCATACACCAGCACATCAGCCTCTGAACGCTCAATAAGACTATCAAATTCATTAATCGGCAATGATTTATCAAGTGGCACACATATCAAATTTGAGGTAGCAGTCGCCAAATATGTAACACACCATTCATATCTGTTGTTCGAAATAAATGCAACTCTCTTATTTTTCAATTCAAGTGATAATAAATATGAACCAAAGCCCTTTATATCTTCAATAAACTTTGAGTACTTTACGCCAACAATTTCACTACGATACTTTATTCTAAAAGCTACCTCATCCGAAAATTTTTTCTCTGTCTCAAATAGCATTTCTCTTAAATCTTTATACATTTTATCCTCCCTTACGCAACCATGCCGTTTAGCATATAATTTACAATATCATTAGCAACTTTCTCTACACTAAGTTCTTCATTCATTTTAAATTTATGTATTTTAATTGCACAAATAGCACCAAAAATACTAGAAGCCATCAAATGACTATCACATTCCTTTAGTACTTTATTTTTTATTCCATCCGCAATAATAGCGTCTATCTCATCAATATACTCATATATATATTTTCTAAAATACTGATGTCTTGGCTCATTTCCCCATATTTGGCTAAGTAAAATAGTTATAAACTCATCGTATTTCATAATTACTTTTAATTGAATTATAATAATTGCTTTTAACTTAGCAATAGGATCCGTCAAATTTTCGGTCTTTATTTCAATACTATTATGTAATAATTTCATACCTTCTTCAATTAAAAAGTTATATATTTCTTCCTTGCTAGAAAAATGATAATAAAGTGTTCCCTTGGCAACGCCAACTGTAGCTGTAATTTCTTCAACACTTGTTGCTTCATAACCCTTTTCAGCAAACAATTTCATAGCTGTTTCAAATATCTTTCTTTTAGTTCTATTCATAGCACGCTCCTTTTCAATCAACAATACACATATATAATATAACTTTTTGGGTATTTTTGCAAGAAAAAAGCGACTGCATAGTCGCTTTGGTCATTTTGGTACATATATCCACTCACACTTTTGGTAAATTGAATTCATAAGATTTTTAGTATTAGCATGCTTTGCATATCCTTGCCATGAACTCAAAGTTTTGCAAGTTTTTTTACAATCTAAAGTTCCATTATAATATTCCCTTTGCCAGCCCTTTATTCTTTTGTAAATTTTCTTTTTGCTACTTGCTCTCAGAAGAATTTTATCTATAAATATCTTGTATCCACAAAAATTAACCCCTTGTTTATTCTTAAAATAATTAGTCTTTTGATTAAAGCTCAAGTGCAATTTATCTTTTAAAAATACTTCCATTTTATTTTTCATCTCAATCGCTTCTTGTTTTGTATTCAAAAGCAAAACAAAATCATCCATATATCTCACATAATATTTCACGCCAAGTTGTTCTTTCACATAGTGATCTAGTTCGTTCAGATAAATATTAGCAAAAAATTGTGAAGTATAATTTCCGATTGGAATTCCAACATTTGAACTATCATTATCAAACAAAATAGTGCGAGTAAAAGACAAAAACTCTCTATCCTTTATATATCTAGAAAGAATTTTAAGCAAAATCATTTTATCTATTGTATAAAAATAATTAGCAATATCACACTTAAGAACGTAAAAATCCGGGTTCATCTTATGGAGATTTTTCATGTATTTTTGAAGAGAAAAAACAGCCCTATGTGCTCCTTTGTTTTTCAAGCAAGCATAGGAATCCTTTATAAATTTAGGCAAAAAAATTGGCTTAACAAGTTCTTCAACATACCACTGATGGACAACCCTATCTCTAAAAGGGAGTGTTTTCACCTCTCGACATTTTGGAATACTTATTGTAAAAGTTTTATATTTTCCCACTCTATATTTGCCATAATATATATCGTTTAGAATAGAAATAAGATTTGAGGCCAAATCCATCTCAAAAAGGATTACCTCCTTTGTAGAACGCTTATTTCTCGCGGTTCTTTGATAAGCCTTCATCATCTTTTTAAATTTGACTTTCGATTTAAAAATGTTATTAACTCTCTTGGGCACTTCACTTCACCCCTTATAGCTTAAAGCTCTATCAATAATTCTTTTCACAGCTCTTCAACCAACCACCAACCAATTTACCTATTTCCGATATCTTCTCATTCCATGTCATAAAATTTTTATCAGAAATATATTTATATTGATATGAAAGTTTTACTAATGACTTTAATATCAGCAAGTTCACATCTACTTCTTTTAAATAAGTGACTTTCTCAATCTTGGAGTACGCCTTCCAGGCCCTTATAACATTTCCTAAACCATCATATGTTAAATTCTTTATATCAGAACACAAATCAAATCTCTCACTTTTAGGATATTTGTTAAGAAGATTTTTAGAGTAAATTATTAAATCCGTGAATCTTTCGTACAAAATCAAACGTTCATCCTTTTTTGGCATATTATTCACCCCTATGAAATAAAGAGGCTTTCACCTCTTTATTTGACAGTATATCACATTCAAATCTCTTTTACTAGCGCTACACAGTTCATATTTTATCATATATCCATTCACATTTTTGATAAATAGAGGTCATAAGATTTTTGCATCTTGCATGTCCCGCGTACCCCTTCCATGAATTCAACGTTCTGCACGTTTTCTTGCAATCCAGGGTACCTTTCAAATATTCCCTTTTCCATTCCTTTATCGTTTTGTAAATTCTCTTCTTATTACTTGATCTCAGAAAAATTTTATTTCTAAATATTCTGTATCCACAAAAACTAACACCCTGCTTATTCTTAAAATAATTTGTTTTTTGATTAAACGTTAAATGCAGCCTATCTTTTAAAAATATCTCTATCTTATTTTTGACCTCGATCGCATCTTGCTTTGTATCCAGAAGCAAAATAAAGTCATCCATGTATCTTATATAATACTTAACTCGCAATTTTTCCTTCACGTAGTGGTCAAGCTCATTCAAATAAATATTAGCAAAAAATTGCGAAGTATAATTTCCGATTGGGATTCCTGTGTTTGACGAATTGTTATCATATAAAAGCATACGTGTAAAAGATAAAAATTCCTTATCTTTTATATGCCTAGAAATAATTTTTAATAAAACAACTTTATCTATCGTATAAAAGAATTTAGAAATATCACACTTTAAAATATAATAATCTGGGTTAATTTTATAAAAAAGTCTCATATACCTTTGAAGAGAGAACACAGCCTTATGCGAACCTCTATCTTTTAAGCATGCATAAGTATCCTTTATAAACTTAGGTAAAAAAACTGGCTTAATAAACTCCTCGACATACCATTGGTGCATAACTCTATCCCTAAACGGCAGAGCTTTCACCTCTCTTACTTTTGGAATATACACTGTGAAACTTCTATATTTTCCTAGTCTATACCTGCCATAATATATATCTTTCAAAATAGAAACCAAGTTAGACGCTAAATCCATATCAAAAATAATTACTTCTTTTGTTGAATGTTTATTCTTTGCGGCTCTCACATAAGCTTCATACATTTTTCTAAACTTAATCTTTGATCTAAAAATATTATTAACACTCTTTGGCACTCGTCTCACTCCCCACAATTTGTCCCACAGAATAATTCTATATCTGCGTTTTTTCGCACGTCAACATATTTTCATTGACAGAGTTCGACAAGATTTTTAAACTGTAAAAAAATAAAGAGGTTCACACCTCTTTATTCAATAGTCTCTCGCGTTCAAATTTCTTTTACTAGCATTACACTATTTAAATTTTATTTACCACCTAAGGAAGGTATTGCACCTCTTTTGTACGAATTACTCGGTGAAGTCCGTAAACATTCACCCCTCTGAATATATTCTCGTACGTCCAAACAGGATTGTATATTTTTGAAGAGTCCAGCACCGCAAACTACTCCTACGCGGGTAGCATATTCCGAGTTACCGTTACCATCGTTGTTGTCAGAGCCAAAGAAACTCCTATAGCGAATAAGAACTGGGTTAGCAGCGTTAACAAGGTTAGAGTTAGAAGCACTACGACACAATACCTGCAGTTATTATATAATTATTTTGGATAAAAGTCCAGCACCGCAAACTACTGTGGCACGAGCCGAATTGTTGCTATTATCGTTACCGTTGTTACCATTGCGGCCAAAAATGCCTCCATAACGATTGAATACTGGATTAGTACCAGTAACAAAGTTAGAGTTAGAAGCACCTACGACACAATACCTGTATTTATTATACCATTATTTGTACAAAAGTCCAGCACCGCAAACTACTGTGGCTCGTGTGGAACCGTTACTACTGCCGTAACCACCACCATCGCGACCAAAAAATCCTCCACAACGGTAGAATACTGAAAAAGCATCAGAAACAAAGTTAGAGTAAGAAGCACCTTACAGTGCAATACCCACAAAATAGTATAGCACATTTTTAGTGTACAAAGCACCGATGACCTATTTTCCGACAGCCACTTTTCCGTTTGTTTTTGAAAAAAATGAACAGAAAAGTGACTGCCAGAAAATTGGTTGTCGAGCTATTGCTTTATGTTTTTTATGCTGTAGTGGTCGCCGCCCTCGGCGACCTGAAAAAAACAAAACGAACTACTTAAAATCGTATAGTAGCAAAATATAAACAGCCTCAAACAGTTGTAGGGCACGGGCACTGTACCGTGCCGAGAAACAACATGCTCACGAAAATACAAAATATCGTACTACATTTTTATTTTTCAGGTCTGTACAAAAGTCCAGCACCGCAAACTACTCCCACGCGGGTAGCATAAACCGAGTAACCGCTACCATCGCCACTGTCAGAGCCAAAGAAACTCCTAGCGCGAATAAGAACTGGGTAAGCAGCGTAAACAAGGTAAGAGTAAGAAGCACCTTACAGCGCAATACCTACAAAATAGTATAGCACATTTTTACTGTACAAAGCACCGATGACCTATTTTCCGACAGCCACTTTTCCGTTTGTTTTTGAAAAAAATGAACGGAAAAGTGACTGCCGGAAAATTGGTTGTCGGTAATAGCTTTTTGCATTTTTCTGTACCATCTTCTGTACAAAAGTCCAGCACCGCAAACTACTGTGGCTCGTGCCGAAATGCCGCTACTATCGCCACCGTCGCTACCATAGCGGCCAAAAACGCCTCCATAACGACTGAATACTGGAACAGTACCAGCAACAAAGTAAGAGTAAGAAGCACCTACGGTGCAATACCCATTTTCATTGTACCACTTTTTGCACAAGAGTCCAGCACCGCAAACTACTGTGGCTCGTGTTGAGATATCGAGTCCACCCGCGCCAGCACTACTGTTGCGTCCAAACAAACCTAAATAGCAATAATATATTGGGTAAACTCCAACAGTAGACACGGAGTTAGAAGCACCTGCAGTGCAATACCTGTTTTTATTGTACCACTTTTTGCACAAGAGTCCAGCACCGCAAACTACTGTGGCTCGTGCCGATGAATTTTCGCTACCACCACCGCCAACAGAACCACTACCAAAAAAGTTTCGAACACGAATAGCTATTGGATAAGTAGCAAAAACAATGCCAGAGTCAGAAGCACCTGCAGTGCAATACCTATAAAATAGTATAACACATTTTTACTGTACAAAGCACCGATGACCTATTTTCCGACAGCCACTTTT
>CAKPOE010000004.1 GCA_934169745.1 uncultured Clostridia bacterium
TGCGGGGGTAAGACTCGAACTTACGACCTTCGGGTTATGAGCCCGACGAGCTGCCAACTGCTCCACCCCGCGATGTGTTGCTTTTTTCATTTGCATATATAGTATAATCTCATTATATTCGCTTGTCAAGCTTTATGTTAATATTTTTACCTATTTATTTGTTTTTTATTTACTTTTGTGGGCTTCCGTGGTAGTATTATGGTACATTAAATATTAAGGAGGTCTGGACAATGAATCACAGACACGTTCACTTGGTTGACATTATTGAGGAAGAACAGAACCCCAAGCTTGCCTACCGTGAAGTACGGCTCATCTTCGAAGACAATGACGATAGCAAAAAGTTGGTGTCCATGCCTTTCATTGATGGTGTAAGCGATTCTTTATCGGCAAAGATCGAGGAGCTTCGCGTTTACATCGACTCGGAAGATATTTCTGAACTCTACAAAGAACCTGATGTTTCTGTGTATGAGTATGATGGCATGGTATTCGCAATGAAGCTTGAAGCTAAGCATGACGACTGGCTCTGCATCAATCCTTCCTGGCCTACCAATATCACGGATCTCTTCTCGCAAGTATTCTTGCCTCTTGGGCTTGTTGACTTCGTATGAACCCTTCAGGGTGTGCTATTGCACACCCTGCTTTTTTACTTTTGCTACTATTACTGTCATGTCATCTTCTGCTATTCCAAAATTACTGTCCATTGCTTCTTGAAGTATTATATCTGCTAACCTTTGCGGATTTTCTGGATTTATTGCTTTTAGCAGTTCTAATACCCATTTCTCCTTCGGCTGTTCCGCCTTGTTTACGTCAAGAATTCCGTCTGTAATCATAACTATTACATCGCCCTCGTCTAATGTTTTGTCGTACAGCTCTATGTCTGCGTTTTCAAGTATTCCCACCGGCAAACTAACTGAATTTACTATATCTACATTTTCATCTTTTTTTATGAATGTTGGACATGCACTTACTTTTAAGAATTCAGCATCTCCTGTCAATGTATCAAACATAGATACATCAAGTGTTGCAAAGCTATCTTCTTCCTCATTAAACGACATTACAGAATTAACTAATTCTAATGCATCTTTCTTTTCAAAACCTGTATTAAGCAGTTTTTCAAGCATGCTTATTACTCTTTTGCTGTTCTGATTTGCTTTTTCACCAGATCCCATTCCATCACTAACACCAAACATATATTTTCCGTCTTTAAGTCTCACCATTATTGCGTTATCGCCTGAAATTTCGCTCTTTGTTTTCTTTGTTCTTGCCATTCCTATTTCTAGTGAAAACTTCCCCTCTGGCATTATGTTTTCTGCCGTGTTTGATGTTATGTCTTCCTTTATTTTATTTATGGCGTTTGACACACCTTTTAATTGTTTTGATACCTGCTTTCTTTTTTCTTTCATTTTTTGTTGCCAGTTTTGATTAACTTTATATATCTGATATGAGAAGTTTAAGCCATCAACTAAAAGTGCATTGTTTTCACAAACTGTTTTATCTATGTCAAATTCATTTATTTCGCCATTCAATTGTAATGTTTCTATCGCATTGAAAACTGTTTCATACATGCTATGATAATTTTGTTTCCAGCATGTATCATAATTTGGACACCTCTTGCAAGTATTATCACTAAGTGTTTTTATGAACATTCCTACTTCATCTATATTTTCTTCTTTACTTTTGTCATTTTCCTCAACTGTATTTGCTATGTCTGATACAACCTCCGAGACTGCATTAAGTCTATACAATGTTGATTCAGGAAAATATCCATCTACTTCGCCTTCCGGAAGTGTTTTGCTATAGTCAAATAGATTATCCAATATTATTGTTGCTTTCTTTGGCACTAAAAATAGGCATACAGATGCAACAACAATTTCTTTTATGCTTACAATTACTTCTGTAGAACCATTAGCATAAAATGCCAATATTATATTTCCCAAAACAAATCCAATCGCTGCGCCAACTTTTCCGTATTTCGAGAATATTCCAGCAAGTAATCCACTGAAGCCATACGTTGCTATTGTTGCGACATTGCCGATTCCAATTAATCCAAGTGTAAGTGAAATTGCTATTCCTGCTGCTGCACCAACTGATGCTCCTCTTTTCCATCCGAGTAGCAATACTAGTAGTACGCAAAGTATTCCCCTTATTGATATATTAAATACTTCCATGCTGCCAAGTCCACTTATTGCAATAGTCATTAATATTCCTGTTGCTAGCAATGTCTCTGAAGAAAATATTTTTCTACTGCCACAATCTTTTATTACAGGTAATCCTTCTGAAAATATCAAATAAAAAATTCCGGATGTCAACGCAGCATACACAGCAAGCAATGCGTCATATACAAGAGAACCTTTTATCATTAATGCAAATATTTCTCCTATGGCAGATGCAAACAATATTTTTACTGTATTGCCAGTTTTATTATCTCCAAATTTTATAAATGATTTAAGCAGAGTAAAGATTAGTGCACTAATTATAAATTTCAAAAGTGCAATCCAGCCAAATGTTACAACAGTAGTAATGGCTATTATTGCAAGCGGCAGAATAAGCGGAACATTCATCCCACTCATCGCTCCAAGCATTGCCAAACCAAATGGTGTAACACCAGCAACTAAGCCTACTCTACTTACCAAAATACTAATCACATACAAAATGATGTTTTTAGTATCTCCTATTAAATTTCTAAAATTTATTTTTTTGGTCGTCTCCTTTTCAGTTGTATTTACATCAAACTCATATGTATCTTTCACCAAACTTACACCTCTTAACTTTTTCTTTTGAATGCTATCACATTATATAGCACTCCTCGTAAATTTCTTGTCGCTTTGTAGTCTCAATTAGAAAAAGTTTCTTACAAAAAATTACAAAATTATGATAATTGCATTGAAATAAGTTTTGTTACACCATGTTCTTGCATTGTTGCGCCATAAACAGTATTTGCGGCTTCCATTGTTCCTTTTCTATGTGTAATTATCAAGAATTGTGTTTCATTAGAGAATTTCTTCAAATATTCTGCATAACGATATACATTTACATCGTCTAGTGCCGCTTCTATCTCGTCTAATATACAGAACGGAGATGGATTTAATTTTAGTATTGCAAATAGCAAAGCTATTGCTGTTAATGCTCTTTCTCCTCCTGATAAAAGCATCATATTTTGAAGTTTCTTTCCTGGTGGCTGCACGTTTATTTCAATTCCACTTTCAAGAATATTGTTTTCGTCTGCAAGTTTTAATTCTGCTTGACCACCACCAAACAATTCTACAAAAACTTCTCCGAAGTTTTTGTTTATCAATTCAAATTGTTCTGCAAATTGAATTTTCATAAGGTCTATCATGTCAGCTATTATTTTGTTCAGAGATTCTTCTGATTCTTCCAAATCATTACGTTGAGTACTCAAAAACTCGTATCTTTCATTTAGGGCTTTATACTCATCAATTGCATTTATATTTATACTGCCCAATGCTTTTATTTCGCTCTTATACTTTTCAACTTCTTTTGGTGTTGAAGACGTAACTTCTGCATAGTTTTGTGCTGTGTTAGGGGTTGTTTCGTAATCCTCCCACATCTTGTTTTGAATTGTTTCAATATCAAGCTCAATTTTAGTTTTTTTCATTTCCAATTTATTTTGCTGTTCTCTTAATATGTCTAATGTTTTAAATTGACCTTCTATACCTCTTTCAATTTCTACTATTTCAGAGTTTTTATCTTCTCTACTTTGTTTCCATTCAGCCACTTCTTTTTCAAGAGTAACAATTTCTTCTTCTTTTTTCTTTATTTCACTGTCAGCATTTTCTATCTTGGTTTGCATTTCTGCGTTTTCTGCTAACATTCTTGTTTTTTCTTCTTCTCTCTTTTTAACATTTTCATCGCAAGTGTTAATATCTTGATTGATTCTCTCAATAATCTCATCCATTGAGTTTGAGCTTTCATCAAAAGATGATAAAGAAATTTTTAAGTCCATAATGTCTGAATTCAAATCATCAATAACTTTTTGTTCTTCCGCATTTTTATCTGCGAATTCATTTACTATTATTTGATTACTTTGATTTTCTTCTTCTGCCTTACTAATCAATTCTTGAATTCCATTTACATCTTTCTTCATTTGTTCAATCTGCTCTACCAATTTTGCTTTTTCTTGATTTAATATTTCTATCTTTTTGCTCATTCTCTCAATGTTGTTATCAATAGATGACATTTTTTCCGTCTCTGCCGCAAAAGAAATATTAACATCCTGCATATTCTTTTCAATTGTATCAAATTGTTCAAGTGCTTCTGTTGATGTCTTTTTGTATTCTTCTAATTCATCCACAAGCTTTTGTGAATTATTTTTCAATTTCTTTATTATTTCTTCAAGTTCCGTAATTTCTCTAGCTCTACTTAAAATACTTGTCGTCTTTTTGAAAGTGCTACCACCAGACATTTGTCCTGATGGGTTCACAACATCACCATCTAATGTTACTATTCTAAAACCGTATTTATATTTCTTTGCGATTTTAACAGCTTCATCCATATTCGTTGCTATCGCTGTTTTTCCAAGCAAGTTAAGTATAATGTTTTCATATTTCGCGTCATAAGTAATCAAATCCGATGCAATACCTACAAAGCCTGTCTCTCCTTTTAGATTTTCTTTCATCTTATTTCCTTTAACAGCTGAAATAGGAAGGAAAGATGCTCGACCAAAATTGCCAGCTTTCAAATATGCTATTGCTCTCTTTGCATCATCCTCTGTTTCGGTTACAACGTTTTGAATGCTTGCACCAAGCACCATTTCAATTGCAGTTTCGTATTCCGATGGAACATTTATTAAGCTTGCAAGAGCCCCATAAATATTTTTTCCGAACTCATTATCCTTTTGGCACTTTGTTAGTACTTCTTTTACAGCCCTATTGTAGCCTTCGAATTCTTTTTCTGTTTCAACTAAGAATTTATATCTAGATTCCTTTACGTTTATTTCGTTTAATGAATTTCTTATTTTATCTTCAAAAGCTATGACTTTTTCGTTATATTCTAATTTTATTGTAGATAGTTTATCTATTTTTTCTTTTAAGTCATTGCGCTCTTTTGTTACTTTATTTAAAAGCAACATTTCGTCTTCTTTTTTCATTTTCTCTTTGTCAAGTTCATGGATGTTGTCACCTATTTCCTCATCTATCTGCTTTGTTCTTCTGCTGTCAGCTTCCAAAGAGGCATTTAAATCACTCAAGACTTCCATTTTTTCAAATTTCAAGTCTATGTTTGCCATTATTTTTTCTTTGATTTCTTCTATTCTCTTTTGCTCTTCTGTTAGTGTTGAACTTAATTTGTTATACTCTTCTTCTTTTCCTTTTAGTTCTTCTTCAAATCTTTTTTTATCGTTAAAAAGACGTTCCTTTTTAACATTTCTCTCATCTTTTTCTTGTTCTAGCTCAAGCTTTCTAGCCTTGTATTCCTCTATTTCTTTTGAGAATTTCTCATCATTTTCCTTATTATGAGCAGTTCTTTCTATGTATATCCCCTTATCAGCCTTTTGCTTTTCAATTCCATTTTGTGCCTCATATATATCACTTTGAAGTTTTTCAATTTTAATTACTAAGTCTTCAACTGTTATACGAGCTTCTTCTTTCAATGCCTGCATATCACTTAGTTTTTTGTTTTCATCCTCTGTTTGAGACATTATCTCGCTAAATTGAGTAACAATTTCTTCTAACTTCGCTTTTCCCTTATTTATGTTGCTAATAAGTAGTCCTACTTCTAAGTATTTTAATTGGTCTCTTAATTCCAAGAATTTTTTGGCTTTTTCTGCCTGTTCGCCAAGTGGCTCTATTTGAGATTCAATCTCTTTTACTATATCGTTGATACGAACTAAATTTTGTTGAGTATTTTCAAGTTTTTTCTCAGCTTCTTCTTTTCTTGTTCTATATTTTACTATACCTGAAGCTTCTTCAAATATATGTCTTCTTTCTTCTGATTTTGAGCTTAATATCTCATCAATTCGGCCCTGCCCTATGATTGAATACCCATCTCTACCTATTCCGGTGTCCATGAATAATTCAACTATATCTTTTAATCTGCACTGATTTTTATTTATATAAAATTCACTTTCTCCGCTTCTATACACTCTTCTGGTAACCGTAACTTCTGAGTAATCTACTGGTAATTTTCCATCTGAATTGTCCATTGTTATATCAACTTCAGCAAAACTAACAGATTTTCTCGCTTGTGTACCAGCGAAAATTACATCTTCTAGTTTAGAACCTCTAAGTGCTTTTACACTCTGCTCTCCAAGCACCCATCTAATCGCATCTGATACGTTACTTTTTCCGCTTCCATTAGGTCCTATTACAGCCGTTATACCTGGCTTAAACTCCAAAGTCGTCTTATCAGCAAAAGATTTAAAGCCTTGTAACTCTAACTTTTTTAGATACATAATCTTATCCTTTCTGTACATCCGTAGTATTTTACCAGATTATAATATACTAAAAAATATAATTTATCAACATTTTAATACAAAAAAGCTAATGGTTGACGAAAACAAAAAACATCAAAAAAGTATTGACAACCTCATATTTCGATACTATAATAATTATTGTTGACGAATGCACCACTAGCTCAGTTGGTAGAGCATCTGACTCTTAATCAGGTGGTCCAGGGTTCGAGTCCCTGGTGGTGCACCAAAACACAAAGAAAGACAGAAAATCGTAGATTTTCTGTCTTTTAATTTATACGAATACGGATGTGATCTAATGAAAAAAGAAAAGATTTATAGCTTATACCATATTATAGAGCTTTTTATACTTGGTGCAGTTGCTCTCACTAAGTTTGTTTACATATACAAAATTCTCCTTCCACGGAAGCTATTCAAAAATTAAAAGATGCTGAAACCATTTAAAAAAGAAATCTAATAGTCTATTAGCATTTTGTGTTATACTATTTATAAGAAAAAATTATAGGAGTGTTGTATGTTAGAATTTAAAAATGTAACCAAAGAATTTGAAAACGTAACTGCAGTAAAAAATGTATCTTTTACTGTGAATGATGGAAGCGTACTTGGAATTGTTGGAAGAAACGGTTCTGGTAAATCAACAATTTTCAGAATGATATTAAATTTATTAAAGCCAACAAGTGGCGAAATAACCTTTAATGGTAATAAGATTGACACTAACACTTTAAACTCGTTCGGCTATTTACCAGAAGAAGGCAGTTTATTGAATCAATTTTCTGTAATTGATATATGTGAATATTACGGTGCTTTAAAGCTTATGAGCAAAGATGAGGTTTTGCAAAGTCTTTTACCTTGGCTTGACGAATTTGGGCTTCAATCCATTTTGGATATGAAGGTAAAAAAACTTTCAAAAGGTAATCGCCAAAAAATACAATTTATCATCTCTGTACTTCATAACCCTGATTTCATAATACTAGATGAGCCGTTTTCCGGCTTAGACCCTGTAAGTGTTGAAGAGTTGGAAAAGGCCATACTCAAACTAAAGGCCGACGGAAAAACAATTATATTTTCATCTCACATTATGGAACATGTAGAAAACTTATGTGATGACATTTTGCTTATAAATCACGGCGAAGCATTGTTACAAGGTAAACTTTCCGATATAATTTCAAATTATAAAATAGGTAATGAACAGGTTTCATCTTTAAATGATATTTTCATAAATGAAACTGGCAACAACGAAGAATAAGGTAGGTGATTATAGTGAACAAATCAAAAACAAGGGAAATTATAAAATTCTCTTTTTACAAAGATATGCGAAATAAATGGTTTATAATATTTAACGCGTTAACTTTAGTTAGTATGATAATCATGTTCAATTTTGGTTCTATCTCTTCCATTTTCAAAAGCACTGAAGATAAACGTTTTAACGTAGAAGTATTAGATAACGAAAACTTAATATATGATACTTTTAAAAACGAGTTTTCATCTGATGATAAAGAGTTTGAAGTTTCAAGAATATATGAAAACAATTATACAGCGGAAAATATTCCAGACAATTTAATTGTGATTGAGGCTTCGAGTAATGATAAAGACTTCGTAAAATTTTCTATTATATCCAAAGAAGGAATTAAAACATCTAGATATTCAAAAATTAAAGACGCATTGAATGTTTCAAGGAACAAACTTTTTGCTGAAAATTCTAATGTAACAGACGAGCAACTTGAACTTTTCCAAAGCGACTTAGACATAACTCGAATAATGTTAGCAGTTAATGCAGAAGATTCCACAACAAAAGATTACATCAAAATGTTTTCTGCTGCTTTAACATATATGATTGCAATTTTAATTTTTTCAAAGATATCTAATGAAATATCTCAAGAAAAGCAGTCAAAATCTAGCGAATATATACTTACAACGGTATCTGAGAAAGAATATTTATTTGCAAAAATATTTAGCACAATTGTATTAGTAATCATTCAAGGATTATTATTATTGATTTACTATTATATAGGTGCACTATCTTCAAGTGTTCTGCATATAGCTACTACCGATTTGGCTTTATCTAGCAACATTATTAAAGACAGTGTCAATAGCGACATTGTATACTATATTTTATCACTATTTGTATACAACGTTTTAAACTTAGTATTTTTGTGCATCATTCAAGCAACGCTTGCAGCAAAAACATCATCAAGTAGTGAAGCCGGCAATACAACATCACTTACATCGTTTATCATGCTAGTGTCTTATGTTATAGCTACGGTTGTTATCACACCATATTCAAAGGTAAACATTCTACTTGAAATTTGCTCTTGCTTACCTGTACTTTCCGCATATTTTATACCTGCACTTATGGTTATAGGTCAAATTAAAACATGGCAAATTGTGCTATCTTTAATACTTTTGATAATATCTATACCTGTAACTTTTAACTATTGTGCAAAGTGGTTTAAAAATGGAATTTTGGATTACACAAAAGTAAAGAAAAATAAAAAACAAGATGAAAAGGAAAAGTTAGATAATTTCATAGAAAAAAGAAAAGTTAAAAACTTAGGATTTGTAATTGGCTTGGGTATTTTACTTTACGTATCAATTCAAACTGTGCTTTCATTAGTGTTTACATTTGCATTACCTGCTCTGTTTGGCTCTATTCTTACAGACACAGAAATAACATTAATAAACCAAATATTGCTTCAAGTCTTTTCACTTGGAATTGCAAGTTTGTTCGTACTATCATACTCTAACGGAAAAACTGAAAGAAGAAAAATCAAGTCTTCTAACAAAGCTCAAATTGTATTGATTGCATTATTCCTTGTATTTGTTTTGCAAATAGTCTTGAGCTTTACACTGTACCCATCATTGGGCTTAGATTACAATGTAACTGATATGTTTGATGTAGATTCTAATTCAAGTGCACTTACGAAAGTTATATTGGTACTTTCACTAGCTGTTACACCAGCTATATTTGAAGAGCTTTTCTTCAGAAAGGCTGTGATAGACTTTTCAATGCCTTATGGAAAAAACTTCGCCTTAGTTTTTTCGGCACTAATATTTGGAATACTTCACATGAACATATCTCAAGGATTATTCGCATTTATTATGGGGCTAATTATGGGAGCAATTTACATCTACACTGGAGATTTAAAATTAACTATGCTTATTCACTTCCTTAACAACGGATATGCTGCTGTAGCAATGTTTGCAAAGCCATATACTTTAATCTTGATAACACTAACGTTATTCATCTTATTGATTATAGGCTTCGCATCATTAATAAAGGTATTAATTAAAAAGGAGTATAGAGAAAAAATTAAAAGTATCTTATTTACAGATATCTCAAAAAAATCATTTGAAAAGTACAAATATGTTTTTACAGATTTTGCTTTTGACGTATCAGTTATACTCATAGTATTAATGAGTATCTTGACAGAGAAAATATTGAGATAACTTTTCATACTTAGAGTTCCATTCGGAACTCTTTTGTATTTATATCAAAAAACCGTAGGGGTCGCTGCCCTCAGCGACCCGCGAAACGAAATGAACTACTTAAAATCGTATAGTAACAAAATATAAACACCTTCAAACGTTGTAAGGTGCGGGCACCGTACCATGTCACTACAACACGCTCCTTTGCTTTCGCGTATTTACAGCTATAATTATACCAATATAATTATACCAAACGAGCAAACACCTCTATCACATCCCAATGCTTCAATTTTCCGAGTGCAGTTTTTTTATCATACTCTTTTTCATTAATATTTATTATTTCAAATTGCTCAAACATACTTTTCACTTCTAGTAAATCACAAAAAGTCATATTTTTGTTACCATACCACTCATCATTTTTTCCGAAAAAATTTCCCACAAAATATCCGGCTGGATTTATCGAATTAGAAATTGTCTCCCATACATTACTAAATTTGCTCGGTTCACAAAAAGGAAGAGAAAACATTGAAATAACTAAATCAGAGCTTGGTAACGTAGCTATTTCTTCAAACCTTGACTGAATAAAAGCAAAATTTTTATTTTCATCTATAGTTAATTTATTTCTTATTAATTCTTCTGTATTCTCTTTATCAATTCCTAAAACATTATATCCGCTTTCGTAATAAATATATTGTATCTCTTCCATTTCCACAACCCAATTCTATTATTTTACTTATTGGTCTTTCAATTGTATTTATTATTTCTATAGATTTATGATGAGTTGCATTATCCACTCTTTGATAATATTCTTTAATTGTATTTCCTCCTTCCTATATCATAATCAGTTATATTTAAACTTTATGCGAATAATTTTCTAAACCATTCACCTACAATATTGAATAACTCTACTATTTTTTGCCACAATGTTTTATGTTCTTTTTCAGGCTCCAAATCTTTGGTATCATCAAAGTTTTCTTTAGTTATAGATTTTGTTTTCAATAATATTTGTACCATTTCAGGTGCTTCATTTTCATCAGATGTAAATGATTCCACTTTTGCATTCTTATCTATATTAAACACATTTGTCTCATCTGTTACCTCATCAACACGATTTTTTGTCACATCATATATTGTATTTTTTGATGTTTTAATGTTATTCGATTCGGCAATCATTTTTTGGGTGTTTTTTAGCACTTCTTCCAACCCTTGAGTCATATTATTAACTCCGCTATATATTTCATTATCTAAGATTGTAGTCATGCTCTTAACATTATTTAAAACATTTATTAAGTGCTTATTTACTTGGTCTAATTCTTTAGTTAAGTCTTTCAAATCATTCACTGCATTTACTGTATCATTCTGATTTTCTACATATTTCTTTGCTTTTTCATCTACTACTTTTAATATTTCATTTATGCTATGCATAGATTTTTTCATTGCTGATATTGCATCTGGCAAATCCTCTGCATCCTTTGATAAACCAGATATATTATCTTCCAACACAGTCATGTCGTTTGTTACTTTTCCTATATTAGAAAACAAATTTTCAGCAGCTGATGTTGCCGTTTTTGACATCTTCTCTAATTTGCTCAATTGGTCGCTTACCTTTGATAAATTATTAAGTATTATTCCTGCACTTTGTTTTACTTCTGGCTCTTCACTTACAGAATATATTTCCATGGAAGCTTCCTTAATATTTAGTAAACATTCTTCTATCGTCTCTGTATCAACATTTCCTGATTCTATTTTCACTCTCAATAACGCCTTTGTTGAAATCAATGTTTCCTTTGTATCTTTCACTAATTTTTTCATATCTTTCAAATCGCCAGGTAAATTTTCCACATCTTTTTCTAGATTGTCTAATGAATCAACCAAATCATCAAGCGATTCTATAAGTTCAGGAGTTATTTCATTTATTTTACTAATCATTTCGTTTATATCATTTACTGCCTCTTCTAAATTTTCAACGTCTATAATAGCATTGTTTGTAATTCTCGAAAGTTCATTTAAGTCATTTGATAAATCAGTAATATTTTGATTTCTACTTTCTGCTAATGCATGTAGCTTGTTGCTTGCATTTCTTAAATCACTACTACCAGCTGTAAGTTTTTCTACTCCAGAACTCATATTGCTTGTGTTGTTTAGTAATACATCCATACTCTTATTTAAGCTTTCTATTGATTTATCAAGTTTATCTTTATCCTCTGATATATCTGAAATTTTATCAAGTATATCGCCTTGAAGTGGAATCATCGCAAACGTCAAGCCTTCCATTGTAAAATCCTCTGTGCCCAATTCAATTTCAAATGTTTTTTCTTGTCCTGGTAAAGCTATAAACATCAATGTTTTTGTGTTACCTGTTAATACTTCTGTTGCATCTTTTGCAGATACACTTATGTAGTCGGCCATATCATAAGAAGATGTAATTTCTAACATATAATTATTTCTAAAATACTCTTTTGCATTTTCATTCTCGGAAATTTCAATAATTACTTTTACCAAACCACTTTTACCAATTAACTCTTCTGGCTTTTTATCTTCACCATTCAATTTATATGATAGTTTAATATTCCAAGGAATATTTGCTGATGCTTCATTATCTATAACTCCCATATATGAAAATTTGTTTAGACCTGAAACATCCCATGATGTTTTCTCATCATCATTTATTGGCTCTGCATGATTTGTTAAATTAGTTACTTTGCTATATTTTGCATAATCAACTAATGACGAAACATCTTTCAATATATAACTGTTATATACATTTATTAATTCTGGTTTTCCATATTCATCAAGGTTTACATATACTATCTCATTTTTCTTTTGCATTGCTTCACTTGCAAATACAGATGTATAAGAAAACATCATACATATTACAAGTAAAATAGATAACTTCTGTTTCATTTTAAATACTTCCTTTCTTACATCTATAGCTTTATTCTTGTTTCAAGCTTTCTTTCTTTTTCTCTAGCTTACTGATTTTCTTGTCAATTCTTTGCATTTTCTTATTCAATCTCCACTTTTCTCTTGCCTTTATCCTTATGTCTCTCTTCTTTAGCAACGCAACTTGTTTTTTATATGCACCTGAATTTTTAATCATTTCCAACTGCTTTGCTTTTTTCTCTCCCATTTTATCTCTCCACTTTTGTGGTATTAATGACATATGTATTATTTTATCAAATATCGCAAGCAATTGTGGTAACAAGAATACAACAAGCAAAACGCTTATTAATGCTCCTCTTCCTATAAGCTCACCGATTTCAGAAATCGCACTTATTGACGAGAAGAATTTTATTAAATAACCTGCACCAATCAAAATTCCACTCGATGAAAGAATTGCTGGTATTGATTTCATAAGAGTTTGCTTAACTGCTTCTTTTACATCATTTTCTTTTCGTTTTTCTAGATAATTATTCGTTACAAGTATTGCGTAATCTATTGTTGCACCTAGTGCTATTGAACTTACAATTAAGTAACCCATAAATATAAGTGACGTTCCTTGAAAATATGGAACAGCCATGTTTATAAATATTCCTGATTCAATAACAATTATAAGCAATGTTGCAAGAGCTAAGTTTTTAAATGTAAACAAAAGTATAAGCCAAATTGCTATTATTGAAATCAAGTTTACTCTATTGTAGTCACCCTCAATTACATCTTTCATATCTATTGTAACAGGTATATTACCCGTCATCTTATATTCGTTTGGATAATATTTATCAGCAATTTTCCTTATTTCATTATATGTTTTTGTTGCAAGTTCACTTTCGCTACTTGTTCTTGTATACACAATTATTCTTGTATAATTATCGCTCTCAAATTTATCGCGCAAATTTTTCTCTACAAATGAATAAGGAACACCCTCTGGAACAGTATTGACTAAAGTTTGTATCTTTCCTACAGCTTCCAAAGCATCCAGCTCATCAACCATTTCCTTTTGTGTTACGTAGTCGCCATTTGGAACTAGTAAAACAATTGGGTTACTTCTACCAAATTTCTCAACTATTGCTTTTTCATCTAAATTAAGTTTTGTGCCCTCTCCACTTCCAAAAGCACTTACTCCGTACATAAATTCATTCTGCTTTTGTGCGACGTAGCATGGAACAACTACCAAAATAACAATTGCAACTATCAAATATTTAAATCTTCCTATATTGCTACTAAATTTTTCAAACGTTGGAAGAAATGGCTTATGTCTTGTTTTTTCAACCAATTTATCGAATTTTAATATTAAGTATGGCATTAAGAATATTACACAAAGCAAGCTAAACACAATTCCTTTTGAAAATACAAAGCCAATATCTCTACCAATTCCAAAATCCATAAATGCAAGTGCAATAAATCCGACAATTGTTGTCATAGAACTTGCAAGTATTGAAGATATAGAATTCTTAAGAGCATTCTTCATTGCGATTACCACATCATTTGTGTTTTTCTTCTCTATTTCAAATTGATGCAACATAAATACCGAATAATCCATCGAAACTGCAAACTGTAGCGCTGCTGAAATACTAAATGTTAAAAACGATACCGAATCAAATATAATATTGCTTCCCATGTTGTATATAATTGATGCTAAAATTACTGTTATAAACAACACTGGTGAAAAATACGAGTCAGTAGTTAATATTAAAATGATGATAGCAAGCGGAATTAAAAATGATAAAATAACTGCCATTTCACTACTTATACTATCTTGCGAAGACTTTGTATCAAGTCCTGAGCCCATCATATTTGAATCTGCAGGCACGATTTTCCAGATTTCACCTATCGCTTTATTTGTTTTCATAGAATAATCATCTTCGTCGAACATTATTTCAAATAAAGCACTGCCATCCTTATAGTATTCTTTCAAATCATTCTCATCAATAAAAGTATCAGGTTGATATACATCATAACTATCATCAATCCAAAGTACCATATCAACGCCATCTATAGCTTCTATTTTTTCTTTGTATGACTTCGCTTCGGCTAACGAAACATTATTAATCATAAGTCTAGCAATAGATTGCATCCCAAACTCTTCTTCTGTAGTATCCAATCCATCTTTTGAAGGGAAAGAATCTGGTATATATTTTGATAAATCATAATTTATTTTTACTTTAGGAATCAACATTACCGATACTATCAATAGTACCAAGAAGAAAATTCCTATCTTTTTCCTATGCGTGACTATAAATTCAGCTAATCTTTCCATATTACACACTTTCCTTCATTCTCTTATCAAGGTTTTCCAATAAAACCTTAGAATAAATCTTCAAATCTTTCTCCATACGTTCCGTATCATTTGTATTACTAACAATAATATATATAATTCCTTCAAATATTGATGCCGAAATTGCTCTGCACAACACGTCACTAACCGCCTCTAAATTATCGTTTTTAGCCACCTGCACCATCTTATCCGAAAGTATCGCTATAACCTTTTCTTTAAAATTTTTGTAATGACTATATTTCTTATCATTTAAAAGAATGTGCATTTCATCTGCATATTTTTTCTTCCAATCAAGTATATTGTCTACAAACAATGTATATAACTCCTTGTAATCTATCTCCTTCATTGTAGACGGCACATCGTTTATGAAAGTTGAGATTTCATTTAGCGTATCGGAAAGTATCTCCTCTGCTAATTGATCTTTATTTTTAAAGTATCTATAAATGTTGCCTGTACTTATGTTTGCTTTTAAAGCAATATCATTCATTGATGTATCCTCAATACCTTTTTCTTTAAATAACTTTTTGCTAACTTTAAGTAACTTCTGCTTAACATCATCTTTCAATATCTGCATAATAATAAACCCCCATTCATTATTGAATATAATAATATCACTTTCACCCCTAGTTGTCAATAGTGAATTACAATTTATTTTTAAAATCATATTTTCCAATAAAAAGCAACTGAACGAAAAAGAGGCAGCCGGAAAATCGTTCAAAAATGAACAACTTTCCGGCTGCCTCTTTTTCGTTCAGTTGCCGTGGGAACTCCATTCAGTCACACTTTTTAATGTTCCTTTTGTATTTAAACGTCAAGAATTACTGCACTCGTGCTATATAAAACGTCTTCGTGTCCATAAACTTCAAAAACAATTTTGTACATTCCCGCTTCAAGCCCTGTCAAGTCTGCATTTATAGTTATCTCCTTGCTTTCTTCCAAGTTGTTAATTGTTTGTTCGATTACGCTGTTCTTCACTTCTTCGTACGTTCCATTAGACATTCTCTTTTGCAATTTTACTTTTACAAAAGGATTCTCAACGTCACCATAATAGTTTAATTTTATAACTTTATTCTTACTTTGAGTATTTTCAACTTTAGCTACTACCGTTCCACCTTCTGGTCGTACAATTTCGATTTCAAAATACTTTCTGTTTACTATTTTTTCTCCCTGCTCATCCGCCACATAAGTTTCAAATTGTATTTGATATTTTCCGCTTTTGATTGTGTATTCATTAACAGATTTAGTATCTACATTTATTACCGCATTTTTCGTCATTTCATCTTCTGAAAGGACATCAATCAGTTCTATCCTTGCTACACCTCCAATGAAATCTATGTTCTGATTTTCGACTGAAAGCTTTGCGTTTGCTGGCATTGAAAAAATATTTCCATCTTCATCTTTCATTGTAACACGTGCTATCAATGGTTTACCTATAAATTTGTCTTCCTTTTCAATAGGTAAACGTGAAACGTTAACTTGTGCATTTACCTTTACAATGTCTTTTTCAACATACACTGTTTTGTCGCTCGTAAGAACTATGTCATAATCTCTTGATCCCTTCAATTCAACTATGTTTTGTGAAAGTGATGATAACGCACTCGAAATCACGTTACCATCTTCTATATTTACATACGCGAAATATGTGTCAATAGGAAGAGGTATTCCACAATATGTAAAATCAATAACAAATCTAAATGTTTCTTTTCTTTCATATATTACAGACTTACTTGTCTTTCCTTGCTGTACTGTTGCTTCATCATCAACAATATTATTAACTTCTTCATATGACTGTGAAGCATTTTCCATTTCAACGAAGTCTTTTAAATATAATTGTTTTACATCTTTAGTAGCAGTGTACTTATAGTATTTTCTATTTCCTGCTTCTGTAACTACCATTGTAACTCTTGTACCTTCCGGAAATAGCACATCTTTTCCTTCAAGTCCACTTTCTTTAATACTTAAACTTCTATTTATATTCCTATATGCTTTTTTATCTGCATTATCTACAGCAAAGTTATAAGTCAAGTTCATATTAGTGGTAAATATTCCATCTCGATAAATTTCAACTATTGCTGTATTTTCCCATGTAGATGCATCTTCTGTGTATTCAATATTCTTTTTTGAAACTATTTCTTGATATATTCTCTCACTTATTGCAATATCACTTTCCATATAGAAATATGAAATACCATCTTCTATTGTGTGCCTTATCATATCTTTATATCTATCATCTGTACAATATATATTCGATGAGTTACTATTTCCTGATACTATTAAGTACGCATATACCTTCGTTCCTTTTATAATAAGTGGTGTATCAACATTATCTTCCTCTAAAGCAATCTGAGGATTTATTACAAGTTCAGTAGTCCCGCTTACATTACCTCCCACTTTTAAAGAAACTTTACTGTCTAAGTAAAATGAACCGCCACCATTAAAATTACCACTAATTTCTCCAGGCGCTGTAACTTTTAAGCCACTGCCTTTTGGAACATTTAAGTTTACTATATTTTTTATGCCCACTTTCTCTCCATTTTCGCCCATGTTTTCAAGAGCAATATATGAATTTATAAGAGAAACAGTTGTAGCTTTGTCAATACCATTCATAGTTACGTATGGATTTGTAGAGTTATTTTTTCTGTATGTATCAAATGTAACATTTACATCACCCGCAACACTTCCTAACTTTATAGAGCCATAGTTGTTAATTAACGTATTCATTCCAACAATCCAAACAGTTGAACTTCCATCTACAGTTATAATTGAAGAAGCATCTTCGCCTGTATCACTTCCTCTTCCACCACCATAAACAATATCATTTACTTTTACCATAGGATTTTTTTCTTTGTCTCCGACATTAACATACGTATTTCCTGTTACTTTGCCTAAGTCTCCTCCGCCAAATATGTAATTATATACTCCATCATTTATTTGAATGTTTGTTGAACCATTTACGTCTGCATCATGACCTCCACCAAACAAATAATTCATTACACCAGATAATTTATCAATTGTAATACTCACATTTGAATTATGATTAGCATAATTTCCACCACCATATATATTTTCTATTTGTGGTGAATTATTTGCACTTCCAATTTTAATTTCTATATTTCCGTTTGTAATTCCACCTATATTATTTCCACCATATAAGTTGCCTATTGTTCCATTTTGTACAGAAATATCAATTTTACCAGACACATTGGCTTTATTACATCCTCCGAACAATTGCTTTACATTTCCGCCGTTAATCTCTACATTAATATTTCCTAAAATTTCTCCCACATCTTCATAGCTAGATGAATATACATATTTTTTGTTTCCGAACTCTGATAGCAAATTCTTTTCATCTTCTGTTAATTCCATTCCTGAATAACTGTCTGAGCCTTTATATATTCCATTGAAAGTCGTTGATTCAATTAATCTAGTATCATTCGACCAATTAAACGTTCCTAGCACTGAACTTTTTGCCAGATTTGTTTGATCCGAACTTGTTGCACTATTAGTATTTGCATATCTAATAGTTGTTCCATACGCTACAAATCGTGGTAATACCCCATTATATGCATTATATAATGTTATGTTTGCGATTGCCGATGTTCCATCTCCACCACCATATACTGATCCTTTTACAATAACATTATTATCAACCTTTATTTCTGTATTATTTTTAACTATACCTAAATTTCCACCACCATAAACATTTCCATTTATCACAGCGTTTCCTAGTAATGTGATAGAAGAATTTTCGATTGAAGCTACTGAAAGATAATAATCAAGGCTATATAATGCCAATCTAAAATTCCATTGTGTTGACCCAACTGAAGCCGGGGTTGATGCTGATATAGTTCTGTAGACATATGAAGTAATCGAACCGTCTTCATTTGATGTTGGACTTTCTACTGGATCATTCCACCAAGAAATATTACTATAATCATCGCAATTATCCAACATATCATTTACGTGTTCTACATATGAAGCAACTGATTGTTCGTCATATTCCGTTCCATAATATATGTTAGAGTAATTCTTCATTTTCACTACACTATTAACCATGCCTTGACCGCTTCCATAGATGTTTCCTGCAATTGTTGCATCCTTTATATAAACGTTTACATTTCCGCCATCCTCTACATTTTCTTTATCCTTTTCTGTTAATACTCTTTCCTTGTTACTATTTAGCGAAAGTGAACCAGTTTTTCCTTTTATAACGCTGGCATATTCGCCACCGCCGTAAACGTTTCCTGTTATATCAACATTTGATATGGCAATTTCCACATTACCATATACGGTAGCCATATATTCTTTGCCACCACCATAAATATTTTTAATATCTCCACCTGTTATATTAATATTTACGTCACCATTTAAAATACTTTCTTGTCCCCCGCCATATATTCCTCCTGTTACCTTTCCGCCTCTTATATTTATCTCTCTATTACCTGTTTGTTGAAAAGTTCTCATTCTGCATCCGCCATAAATAGTTCCTATTGTCGCATTCCCAGTTACGTTTATTGTTACATTACCATTTACTGTTCCTATTGATGTAGCATTTGTAGTCATCGTTCCTGTATAGAAATATGCTATGTTTTGACTACCACCAATATTAAATACTGTCTGATCCAAATAATTTATTGAACTTCCCCATGAATGATGTATTGATGGATTACTTGAAAACTTACCATTTAGTGTGATTACTTTTGCTCCATTTGTTCTAAAAGTTGTCCATCCAGTTGCTAATGCTTTTCGTGTAAATTCGCAAACCTGAAATATGTTACTGTGCGAATTTGAAGATCTAGCAAATAAATTTTCCTCATTGCCAAAAGATAATTTACCAGCAAAATTATTATTTCCGATTTCTGTTGAGTTGATAGTCAAGTTTCTATATTCAACATTGTCAAATCTTATAGAAGCCATCCATGCTTGTGAATAGGTAGATAATCTTTTTATAAGTGCATACCTCGTATTAGTTGCACTAGTCAAAGTAACACCTTTATATTTATTAGTCAAACCTCCATAGTAGTTATTATCGCTACCATTTGTAGACATTGCCTTTGTATATGTACCTGTTGCATCATATAAAAATTTTCCTTGTGAATAATTGAAATTTGTTGATGGCTTTGCACTTCCATTATACACACGGACTTCATGTACATTACCTAGCATATAAAATACGTAATGATATGGACTAAAGTCTTTTCTTGCTGTTATTAGTTCATAGGCCCTATCCATTGTTGCAACAGCATTTTGAGCATCATGTCCATCATTCTTGTCTGATGCTCCTGTCCATTTTTTAGAATATGATGGAGCATAGTAATATCCTTTTGCCGTCACACTACTATCATAAAACGAAATATATTTTTTCCACGCTTCATTTCCAGTAATTGATGTTCCAACGTTTTTTCTCGTATAATAATATAGAAATTCTTTATACTCATCAACAGTGTTAAATCCTAAAATGTTTTTAATATAATTAGCAGATGAACTATCATCTGACACATAATCAGGGTTCAATACACTTAAATATAAGTTGCCATCATAATATATATTTTCAAAAGGATCATTTATATAGATACATTTTCCATAGATAGGTGTAAAAGTGATCTCTGTAACACCATTTTGCATAGTTTTACTCACATCGACCCAGTCTTCACTTTGAAATACGTTTACAGATGGTTCATACATATTTTCATATCCATTATTATTTCCTAATGAAGAATAATACGTAATGTTAGAACCAGTATATCCAAAATACGTTTTGTACGTATCACTCACTTTCCAGCCAGTAAGTATATACTTATATCCATCCTCAGCAATGTAATAATAATAGCTATCGTTTGTATCTAAATATATTTTAGGAAATACGAAATAATTATAGTCGTTTTCAGCCCCTACCTGTGTAATTACACTAGAATCGTATGTTTTTGTACTGCCATCACTAAATTCTACTTGCATTTCGCCATCTACTAAATCAACTTTAGCATTTAATGGATAGCTTGTAGTCGCTTCAATATTGTAAGCATATGATATTCCTATAATTATCAAAATCGTAAATACAACTTTAAATAGTATTTTTTTCATTCTTTTACTCCTTCTCAATTACTCAACCACAATATCATTCTTATCAACGATATTTTTTGAATCTTTTTTTATAAAAATAATGCTGTAATTTTCAAGTGACGAAACACTTATACTAAACTTGTTTATTTCATTCCCCTTTTCTATCTCTACGTTTTCTAAAATTGGATTAGCAGTATTCAAAATATACTTTTCATTATTATAAGATATTTGAATTATTTCTTCGTTTTCAAATATATTTGTCTCAATAAACAATGTAACATATTCCTTGTTATCCGCTTCTAAAATTCGCAAGCTAAATTTCTCATTAGTCTGCTCTTTTACATATTTATTATCATCCTCATCTTGAATAACAAGTGGCACATCTTCAAGTGGCATATTCTTATTTCTATTTATATACACTGCTTGTCCAATTAGTATAAGTATTATCAGTACGAGTATTATGATACTAACTATTTTTTCTTTTTTCATAAATTCACCCCAATTATTTTTCAACGTGTAAAACAACTCTATATCCAACTCTTGCATCCGCACTTCCATCAACAGGAATACTTGTATCGAGTGTTGCACCTACTATTTTGTTGTTAATAGCCTCTTTATAATATTCATTATTCATTGCAGGATTTAAATAATTAGTTATATTTAATTCTTCTGTATTTTCATTTGAAATTACATATTCCCACGTATCATTATTCAATCCATATACACCGCTAGTATTTCCTGTTGTTGATTCTCCCAAATTAGCTTTATATCCAGTAACTTTTGAAATTTCTTTTGTATTAATACCATAAGGACTATGTGTAAGTATGGCAATGGCACGCCATTCATTATAACTTGTCAAAGAAGAATTATATTCTTCATACATATTTTTACTATTATTAATTGCATTATTATATGAAATCCCTCTCCATGTTCTCAAATTAGGTTTTGATACAACTTTTACATTATCTAAATTTCCAGCATTAATTGTTTTAACGTTTCCTCCACTTAATGATGTATTCAATGTAATTAATGTATCTAATTTATTCTTTCCTTCATAACTCATTTCATATTTTGCAACCCATATACCATCCAATTCCTTTTCATTATATGAAAAAGCACTTGGAACAGTATAATCTTTTGGCAACTCTAGTTCTTGACTAGTTCCTTTTAGTTTATATGTTGTACTACTGTTTCCACTCATGAATATAATAAATACTTTTTCGTAATCTGTTTTTTTATCAGAAATCTTTTGTCTTGTTGCATCAGTATAATATTCTACTTTGTAAGCATATCTTGGTATCCATACAAAATAGCTACCATCATTTGTTTTTGCATTTGCCCATTTACTTTCAGTACTCTCAAGCTCGCTGTTAGATTTTGCAGTATAATTGTACATATTACTTGTAAAACTATTTAACTCTTGCTCTCCATTATCGTTATAATACACTGCTCTCATTCCATCTTTCAATATTGGTTCGTTTGCTTCACTTTCCTTTAATATATTACTTATCTTTATTTCTTTCTCGCACTCAACTGTTTTATCATTTTTTAAAGCTCTAACTTTTAAAATAAGATTGTCAAATATCTCTATATCACTCGTGTATTCATCACTCTTTATTCTATTTAGTTCAGAAATACTTGTCCAAGTTTTTCCATTATCAATACTGTATTCAAATTTTACATTGTCTACTGATGTAACTCTTACCTTTACGCTATTATATGTCGGTGTTTCATTTAAAGATGTTAATGTAAAGAGCTCAACGTAATTTGCTGTGTACGTTCTATTGCCAATAGCGTCTCTTATTGTAACATCTTTTTGTTTGTCAGATATGTCCGTTCCAGACCACCCGATAAATCTATATCCGTCCTTTTCCGGATTATTTAATTTTATATCATCTATTACTGTATATTTTTTTGGATTACTTTTACTTACCGTTCCGCCATTTAATTCATATGTTATTGAATACGTAATTATCTCATACGTAGCGTCAATAGAAACATTTTCAGCTGGCATTATAAAATGTGTTGAGGCACTTTTACTACTTGCTAAACTTGCACTACCACTGCTTATCTGCCAATTTTTAAATTCATATCCTCTATTGGCAGTTGCACTTATACTCACATCTTTACCAAACTTATATGAACCACCACCGTTTTGTGTTCCATCACCAGTTAATGCAACTATATATGATTCTCTTTCATAATATAACTTTAGAACAAGACTGCCATCTCCTTCGATATACCCCTGTTTTTTCATTCCTGAATGTTTATCATTTAATTTGTAATGAGGATAATCTCTCTCGTTTGCAATTACCAGTGTATTTGTTGTACCTACCAAATTGTCTGTGTTGGCAACAGAATATGTTCCATCTACATTTTCTTTATAGTGCTCAACCACATATTTTGTATTAGTATTTGCAGACCAAATTGCATAAAGTTTTAAATCAGCCTCTTGATTATATGAAGCGCCTGGCATGTATTCCACTGTATTACTACCTTTTATTGTCGTCCATCCCTTAAATGTAAAGCCTGCCCTCACTGGCCTATCTGAAGTTATTTTTATGGTATTATCGTCTTCTTTTTCCGTATCTCTTGAAATACCATCTGCCCATTTTCCAGCACCAGTATCATATGTTATACTAAATATTTTTGTGTTTATTTCTACGTAAACAGCTTGCGAACTAAATATATTTTCACTGTTTCTTACCCAAAAGTAATATTCCCCCGTTTTATCAGCTGTGTGTGAAACTTTGATTTCCGATTTTGTCTTTTCAACACTTACCCATTCGGAACTCGGCATTACATTACCGTACGAAAATGCATATCCTGTTATTCCATCATCACTATCAATCGCACTTGCATTTATTAAAATCTTTCTCTTTACTTGTTCTCCTAGTGTAATTGATGTAATCTCTGGTGGTGTCACAATTACTTCTTCTCCCTCTGGCACAATTCCTGTAATCACAATTGTTCTGTATGCCTTATTTCCGTATTCATCTTCAACCCAAATGTCATACGTACCATTTTGAGTTTTCTCAATATAATATTTATTGCCCTGCTCATATCCAGCAAGTTCGCCACCAACCGTCACAGTAATATTAGAATTTGTCCTACTATATGCTTCTATTGATATCATTGCTTTATGCTTACTTGTATGTAGCAAGTAAGAAACTGATTCTATAACCGGTTCGCTAAATGTACTACTTTCACCTATTCTATATATAACCCCGTCTTCTGTTTTAAATCCTCTTACGTAATATACAACTCCATATTTGTCATATATGTACACATCAGTCACACCAAAAATAACCTCATCACTTGTGTAATCAAGAGTTTTGTACTCTCTTCCAAAATTTGCTCCATTCATTCCTATATAATCCAAGTCAATCATATACCCATATGTATCTTCATCATCAACTACATTTTCAAATTCGTTAGGTTTATTTATTACTTTTATAGCATTAAAACCATAGTTTTTGTCATTTATATCTAATTTTTCATTTTCTGTTCTCTTAACATTAGTGTGCTCCTGCACATTTGAAAGCTCATTCACAAAAGTGGCTTGATTTGCTTTATCTGCCGTATTAAAAGTATAAAATATTGAAATAGCTGCAAGTATAATAATAACTATAATTGTTATTATCAACGCCACTAACGACACCGCACTTTCTTCACTTAATATTCTCTTGAAAAATTTAAAATCTGTGTTCATAACTTCCCCCATAATCAATAATATCCCTAATTTACGTTTAACACATAATTCTATAAACTTCAACGGGCAAAAATTCCAGTTTAAAAAGTAGACCAAAATCTATTTACGGAAGCTATTTCTTCGCAAATTATTACACCAACCTTAAATTTATATTACAGTATTATTACATTACTATAGTACCATTTTCTCACATTACTTATTATTGTACTTCATAAATACGTGTGATATACTTTAAATGTTGTTATAAAAATATAGGAGGTTAGATATGGAAAATCAAACATTCTCATTCAAAAAAATATTTATCTTTTTAATTGTTTTTATAATTGTAGCAGTTGGAGTTACATTCGCTCTAATAACTATCAAAAACAATTCAAATAATAGTAATATTATCACGCCAAAAGATGATGACGTTATTGTTCCCACTACTCGTAAAGAAGTAGATTACACCTACGGATTAACTACATTAGCAGAAAAATATACGACTAACAATATTGAAATTGAAGAATTAAGTTATACTGAGGGCAAAGGTTTCTATCAATATCCTTATTCTACAAAGTATACATATCCACTTGAAATACAATATTTTAAAATACATGGTTTAAAAGATAAAACTGTAGAAGAAAAAATAAATACACTTATCAAAGATACTGCTTTTAATCTTCTTCCAACTCAAGAAGCAGATATCAAATCAGTAAGTTATTCTATAGGTGCAAATTTCAGTAATGTATTGTCTGTAAAGTTTAGTTCTTCTCCTAAAAATAAAGATACTTACGATACTATATTTAACATAAATTTAAAAGATGGTAGCTTAATTGATATAAAAGATGTCTTTGTTGACAATCTTGATATTACAAGTTTAATATCAAAATGTGCCTATGATACTATTTCTGCCAATTACTATACTAATTGGTATAATGATGCCCTTTCCGCTTGGCTTAGTGGAGAATCCTCTTCTCTTTCTATCCCAGTCGATGGTGAAAAAATCGAAAGTGATACTCGTGATTTTATGTTAGATGTTAATGCTAATAACTATCAATATTATATAACTAACTATGGAGCCACAATATATACTTCTAAAGGCTATGCAGATATAGAATTTGAAGATTACTATAGAGACTTCGCTTTTTGCAAAAGATTCTTAACAACGGAAAGTCTATATACAAATGAATATAGCACTGCAAAAGAAATCTATTTGGGTTTTAGAAGGAGTGATGATATTATAGAACCATTAGATAATCTTTTTATCTACACCATTTTTTCTTATTTAAAAGATAACCCTTTAGCTAGCAAATTCGAAGAGACTATAAATAAATTTTTCGAAGATGAAGAGTTAAGTGCAAAAAATAAAAAAGATGTAATGACACTTCTTGTAGTAGAATACTCTGGTGGCTCGTCATATTCTTTATATCGTTGTGAATTGCCAAAAGACTTTTATTATAATGTAATGAAGGATGAATTTCTAAAAACATTAAGAAACAAAGACTTTTATGAAGAATATCATGGAATGCTTGAGAACTTCTTCGAGCCTTATCAAAAGCAAAATGAAAACATTTCAATTTCAATAAGCACAATTGATTTTTAGAATTGTATCAAAAATCAGCACCACATATAGGAGGTCAATTATGGAAAATCAAACATTCTCATTCAAAAAATTATTTATCTTTTTAATTGTTTTTATAATTGTAGCAGTTGGAGTTACATTCGCTCTAATAACTATCAAAAACAATTCAAATAATAGTAATATTATCACGCCAAAAGATGATGACGTTATTGTTCCCACTACTCGTAAAGAAGTAGATTACACCTACGGATTAACTACATTAGCAGAAAAATATACGACTAACAATATTGAAATTGAAGAATTAAGTTATACTGAGGGAGCAGGTATTAAGGAAGAAACTAGTTGGGGTACATTTTATGAATATCCTCTAAAAGTAAAATATTTTGAAATACATGGTTTAAAAAACAAGAATGTTGAAAATAAAATAAACGCTTTAATTAAAGACACTGCATTTAGCATTATCCCCAAAGAAACTGCTGAATTTAAATCAGTGTCATGCGATATCAGTGCAAACTTCAACAATATACTATCTCTATCTATTAGTGGCTCTGCAAAAAACAAAAGCAAAGATAATAGTTATTTATATGACTATTTGCCAGGTAGTTCGTCGGCTTTGCTAAACATTAATCTAAACGATGGAAGTTTGATTAATATAGAAGATGTATTTGTCGATAATCTTGATATTACAAATCTTATAGCAAAATACGCTTACGAAAGTAGCTATGCTTCAAATCTCATACGTTTTGATCCGGAAACAGGAAAAATTCTTCCTCTTGATGTAGAAAAAATTGAAAGTGAAGCTTATGATTTTATGACTGAAATAAGAAATAGCGGTTATGATTTTATCATCAGTCCATTCAGTGTTTCTATACGTTCAACAAGCGGTACATATGCTAATATACCACTTGAAAAAGCATACAAAGAATTTGCATTCTTTAAAAGATTTTTAAGTCAAGAAAGTTTATTTACAAACGAATACAATAACGCAAAAGAAATATATTTAGGTTTTGATGAGTATAGCACTGACAATTTTATGGAACCACTTGACAACCTTTTTATATATTTTTACTCTTCGGAAACTAAAGAAAATGATAAATACTATAAAGATGTTTTTCTCAAGTCTATCTTAGAACGAATTGAAGCAGAAAAAGAATATTCTAAAAAGCAACCAAACACAATGACTGTTATGCTGATAGACATAAGTAATTGGCGTGATATTAACAAAAATATCAGATACTGGGCAAATATTTCTCGTTGTGAATTATCAAAAAAGCTTTATGACAGTGAATTTAAAGAAGGACTTCTTAGATGCTATAGAGTATCTTCACACGCAAGTAACGAGATAGCAGCAAGTGATGCCGATTCTTTTTTTGAATCGTTTAATGAAAAAAATGGCAACATTCAATTTTCCTACAAGCAAATCGAGCTTCGCAGAAATGACGTTACCGGCAACTTACTAAGTGATAATTCTTCTATTATTCCGAATTCTTCTACTGAACTTATCAGTAATAGCACATTAGCTTCATTAGGAAAAGACGAATTAAATAAGGCATACAATGAAATTTTTGCAAGACACGGTCACGACTTTACTACAGCAAGCCTACGCGAATACTTTATGGGACTTTACTGGTATAAACCAGTGTATAAGAAAAGTGTATCTATTGACGAATTAAACGACATCGAAAAGCAAAATATTGAAATAATAAAGAAAAAAATAAATGAATTAAACTAACGAAATTAACTGAACGAAAAAGAGGCAGCCGGAAAATTGTTCATTTTTGAACGATTTTCCGGCTGCCTCTTTTTCGTTCATTTTTGCTCATCATTTGAACCCACCGGTCATTCCAGTATTATCTATGCTCTATTTTTTGTATAATAGAGTATGAGGTGATAAGATGGTTCAAAGTAAACCTTTGTATAAAGTTAGAGAAATCAATGATTTAAAAGATATGATTACTCAAAGTGTACGCCTTTTTCCAAATAGGCCTGCATTTAAAATAAAAAATCAAGCTGGCACATATGATATTGTTACTTATTCAAATTATCTTAGCGATGTAAATTCTTTGGGAACAAAATTAATTGATATGGGGCTACACGGCAAGAAAATTGCAATAATTTCTGAAAATAGATATGAATGGTGCGTTTCTTATCTTGCCGTTGTTAATGGCACTGGCATTGCCGTTCCACTAGATAGATCGCTACCCGAAAATGAAATTGAAAACCTACTAGAACGTTCTGAAGCTGAATGTGTTATTTTTTCAAAAAAATATGAAGAAGTTATGCAAAAAATTAAGCAAAACAACAAACGATTAAAACATTTTATAGTTATGAATGACCCTGACACCACAAGCTTTTTATATCTATACAACTTAATTTCTGATGGTAAAAGCTTGATTGAAAAGAATAATAAGAAATTTATAAACGCAAAAATAAATAACAATGATGTGGCAGTTATTATATTCACGTCAGGAACTACAAGTGCGTCTAAAGCTGTTATGCTTTCTCACAAAAATATATGTTCAAATATAGTAGCCACTTCATCAATTGCCAAAGTCGTTCCAAGTGATGTGGCATTATCTTTCTTGCCTTTACACCACACTTACGAATGTACTTTAGGCTTTTTAACAATACTTTACAACGGAGCTTCTATCGTCCATTGCGACGGTTTAAGATATATTGTGCAAAACTTAAATGAATCCCACGCTACTATAATGGTTTGTGTTCCTCTACTTTTTGAAAACATTCATAAGAAAATTTTTGAACAAGCCAAGAAAACTGGAAAACTAAAAACATTACAGACTGCAATAAAAGTAAATAACGTTTTTAAAAAAATAGGAATTGATATGTCAAGAATATTATTTAAAAGTGTTCACAAAAACCTTGGTGGAAAAATACGTCTTTTCATATGTGGTGCAGCTGCAATTGATACTCAAGTAGCAAAAGATTTCAACGACTTAGGAATTGAACTTTTACAAGGATATGGCTTAACAGAAACTTCTCCTCTTTTGGCTGGTAATACTGATAAAGATATAGATGTTACATCTACTGGGAAACCTATACCTGGAGTAGAAATAGATATCATAAATAAAGACGAAGACGGAATTGGTGAAATAATTGCGAAAGGTCCTAATATAATGCTTGGATATTATAACAACAAAGAAGCAACTGATGAAGTCTTAATTGATGGATGGTTCCACACAGGAGACTTGGGTATGATTAATGAACATGGGAACCTAAAAATAACTGGAAGAAAGAAAAATGTTATTGTTTTGAAAAATGGTAAGAATGTTTTTCCAGAGGAACTTGAAGGACTTTTAAACAAAGATGAACTTATAAAAGAATCTCTTGTTTGGGGCGAAGAAAAAGGCGACGGAGATGTTACAGTAAATGCGAAAATCGTTCCAAACATGGAAACAATAAAAAAGAAATTTGGTAGCTTAACCGATTCTCAATTAAACGAAAAGATTAAAGAAATAATTAAAAATGTAAATCACAAATTGTCATCATATAAGGCAATTAAAAAATTCGAAATATCTTTCGATGAATTTGTAAAAACAACAACCCAAAAAGTAAAACGATTTGAAGAGTTAAAGAAAAACAAACGTCAATAGTAAAAAGCCAATTGTACCATTGCATAAGCAACGTACAATTGGCTTCTATCTTTCTTACTGCTCATTATTTTAAATAATACTCTATTAGCTTTATATATTGGTCCTGTGCATTTAAGCAAGTATCGATCAAATAACCCTTTTCGGTTTTGTTTTGATATTCTTTTAATCCTCTATAATAAAATAATTTATCCTTATTCATTATAATAAACGGAATAATATTATTCTTTAAGCACTCTTTAAATGCGATCATTCTTCCAACTCTGCCATTGCCATCTTGAAATGGATGTATTTTTTCAAACCTCGCATGAAATTCTATTATTTCATTTATTGTTATTTTTGATAAACTGTTATACCATTTCATTAAATTTTGCATATCTTTAGCAACCTGCTTTGGAGATGAAGTTTTCATGTTTCCCGCTTCATTTGCTAATTTTTTATATTCTCCAATATTGAACCATTCTTTTCTACTATCCATAGTTCCTTCTTTAAGTATTTTTTGAAATGTTTTAATTATATCTTCTGTTAATTCTTCTTTAGCTATATCCAGCATATAATCAACCAACTTAAAATGATTTGCTGTTTCCAATATATCATCAACACTTGTTACGGTTTCTTTTTCAAATAAAATTGTATTAGTTTCATAAATATATCTTGTTTGATCTTCTGTCAGTTTACTTCCCTCAATATGATTAGTATTATATGCAAATATAATTTGTGTATTGTGATATAGATTTCCCTTTAATCCCATTTCTTTTTGTTCTCTTAGTACTTTCAATACATTAACTTTTGATATATCGAATTTTTCTTCGTCTCTTATTAATTCATCAACAGTTATATTAAATGTTTCCGCTAATCTTTTTAAAGATTCAATATTGGGTTCTAAACTTCCTGATTCATATTTGGAAATAGTTCCTGGTTCAACTTCCAATATTTCAGCAATTTCTTTTTGAGTCATTTTATTTAATTCTCTATATTCTCTCAGTTTACTTCCAATATTCATAACTTCACTTCCTTTTTTCAACCTCTATATATTATACCATATTATTTCCAAAAAAGATAGCATTTATGTATATATTGTATGATAAATTCCAAAACAGATACTTATCATATCTTTTCTACTGCCTTAAAAGCTTTGTATTTTTTCTCATCTTTTAACTTTTTCCATGTTTGACCGATTTCTTAATTATTTATTTCTATTATCCTTTCAGCATTTTTTACTACATTTTTATCATGAGCAATTATTACAATTGTATGATTCTCTTTAAATTTAAGCAACACATCTAATATCTTATCTTGCTCACTATCTGTAAGCCCAAGTAAAGCCTCGTCAAATAGCATTATCTTTGAACCCTTAAGTATAATCCTTGCTATAGCTATCATTTTCTTTAAACTCAATGGAATTCCATCATTTTCCCCAACCACTGTATTATATCTGTTTTTCAAAGCCATAATTTCTTCATGAATTCCAAGCTCAGAGCACACGTCTACAACTTTTTTCAAGTCTGGTTCAACTAACAATAAATTATCTTCTATAGTCATAGCAAATAATGCTGTATCCTGCCTCAAAAGCGATATTTTAGAAAAGTATTCTTCATCAGATATTTCATTTATATTTGTGCCATCTATTAAAATTTCACCTTCGTGTTGCCTGTTTAACTTTAATAACAAATCAAACACACCCGACTTACCATTGCCATCTTTTCCTGTTATTACGGTTAATGTATTTGGCTCTATTTCAAAAGAAACATTCTTTAACATTGGATCATTTCTATACCCATAGAGTATATTTCTAAACTCAATTTTCCCATCAGTTATATATTCTTTAGCGTTTTCCACAACTCTCTTAGGCATACTATACTCTATCAAATGATTAAATCTCTCTAAAGATACTTTAAAGTTTGTATATTCAACGCTAAGCGTCAATATTGTTCCAAAATTATCTATAATTTTTTGATAGTAATTATAAATTATAAGTAACGCATCAATCTCAAGTCTTCCTTGCATTACAAGATATATTCCGTATCCAACTGATAATAGTCTTGCAATTTCTATCGTTAAAAGTGATTTTTGCGTATTCCAAGTATATTTTACGTAATACTTTGAATTTGCTTTCAAGTACTTATTGGTTTGCTCTCTGGTTTTTGGTGCTATCTTATCAAAAATATTAAAACACTTTATATCTTTAATATTCTTAAAATACTCATGAAGCGAAAAAGCTAATTTATCAAGTTCGCCTTTCTTATTTCCATTGTATTCCTCCACCTTTTTATTTTGCATTGGAATAATTAAAACCAGAATTAGGGAAATAGCTACTGCAACAATAAATATCCAAATGTTTATTGATAAAAAGTACGCATATATTACTAAAAACTCTAGTATTTGTACCGTTCTCATGACTAAGTTTGAAAAGAAAGCAGTAATAACATCCACATCTGATGTAAGTATGTTGGTGTACTGTCCTACGTTAAATCGTGACAAACTAAATATGGAATTTTCATTTGTTTTATTTACACCTAAACTATTGTAATAATAATATATCTTTTCATATAAATCGTACAATGTTTTTTGGTTAACACCTTCTAGTATCCTATATATTGTTACTAAAATAATTGATGAAACAATATATATTATAGCTGCTTCATATTCACCTTTTGTAGCCAAGTTTATAGCCATACTAAATAAAACCGGTATAACAAGTAATACTCCTCTTATTAAAACAGATGAAAGTAATTTTATCCAATACTCTTTCTTAGCCGCTTTATATGTTTTTCCAAATTCTTTCCAAAATTTTATTTTCATTTGTACGCCCTCCACATGATATTATTTTACCATTATGAATAAAAAAGTAAATAACGCAAATAATAACTTTTGTGATTTTTATGTGAAAATTAGCACTCTCCTATTGACATTGCTAATTAGTAGTATTATACTTGCAAATGAAATAAGTGATAAGGCTTATTTTAGGAAGCGTCTAATCACTTCATAATAAAATAATTTTTAATAAGGAGTTGGTTTTTATGATGTTAATACCAAGAAGAAGAAATGAGTTTGATTTATTTGATGATATGTTTCGTGATCCATTTTTCACAAGACAAGAAAACAGATTAATGAGAACTGATATAAAAGAAAAAGATGGTAAATATATTGTTGATATAGATTTACCAGGATATGAAAAAGAAGACATTAAATTGTCTATCGAAAATGGATATTTAACTGTTAATGCATCTGCTAAAAAAGAAGTAAATGATTCTGAAAAACACGGCACTTATATACATCAAGAAAGATATATCGGTGAATGTTCAAGAAGCTTCTACGTTGGTGATAACGTAAAAGAAGAAGATGTAAAAGCAAACTTTAAGAATGGTACTTTATCTCTTGAATTTCCAAAAGAAAAGAAAGAAACAATTGAAGAAAAGAAATTTATACCAATTGAATAGTTTTGATTTTTCATATACAAATGCTCCCAGTCGACACTATTGACTGGGAGCATTTTTGGCTCGGGTGGTAGGATTCGAACCCACGTACTGTCAGAGTCAGAGTCTGATGCCTTACCACTTGGCGACACCCGAATGTACCTTTATATTATAACAAAAGGTAACACAAATTTCAACGAAGATATAAATAATTTTAATGATTTGTCCCGCCAAAATTTATCTCTGAACTTCTTTTATATCAACAGCTCTTATATGTTTTATAGGCTTCCATTCCAATTTTGTATTAAAGAATGCTGATACATTTATGCCAAACCATGATAATAAGAAAAGTGGGTACGTTATTACACCTTTCGCAACTTTCCTAATATCTTTCTTCTCTATTAATATAACAAGTAAAGCTTGAAGTGTTAATAGCAATGCTCCAACAACATTAAGAGTCACAAACTTTTCAAGCCAAACAAGTCCACCAGATGGAACAAACAAGAATTTTACTAAGTTTAGTACTGTCATTACCAGTGAAATCCATAAAAGTGGTAATCCTAACATGTATATAATTGCGTCTATTTTAGCTGGTGTAAAGCTCTTTTGCTTCATAAACATCGGCATACAACATCTGAATGTTTGTATATGTCCAACCGACCAACGAAGTCTTTGCCTCCAAGATTGCTTAAATCCTTGTGGTTGCTCATCATAAACTATAGCATCATGAGCCCATCCTAACGTATAACCTTTTGCAATAGACTTTATTGAGAACTCTATATCTTCCGTCAATGTCTCTGTATGCCAGCCATTATTTTCCTTCACAACGTCCATACTAACCATAAATCCTGTTCCATTTATAAGTGGCGATAACCCGATTTTATATCTTGTGTAATGAAAAAATCTATTCATAGTCCAGTAAAAAATGGCATAGTTCGCTGTAACCCACGTGTCTCCAGCATTTTTTATATCTCTATACCCTTGAACTATTTTCTCCCCTCTGCATAACCTATCATTCATCTTGTTATAAAATTCTTTATCAACTATGTTATCTGCATCAAAAACGCAAAACGCATCATATTCATCTCTTTTTTCTGATAAGATATAATCAAAGAACCACTCTAATGCATAGCCTTTGCTTCTCTTTGTTTCATCAAAACGTTCCATAACAATTGCACCAGCTTCTCTAGCAACCTTTGCCGTATCGTCAGTACAATTATCCGCAATAACATACACATCTAATAGTTCTTTTGGGTAATTTTGTGCCTTTAAGCTCCTTACTAAATTACCTATAACATTTTCTTCATTACGTGCTGATATTACAGCCATAAATTTATGCTTTTTGTCTACAATTTTGGGTTTTTCTTTCTCTTTCACAAATGAAAAAAGACAAATCACTATTTGATATATCCAAAAAAAGGATGCAAAAATAATGAGCATTTTCTCAATAAACATTATAACTTCTAACGTTCTCATTTCTTCCCCTTTCAAGAAATTATATTCTATATTACTTTCAACTTTTACTTGCAATTTTTAGTCAAAATGATAAAAGTTCTTCTCTAGCATTATTCATTATAGCATACCATACTTTCTTTTTCAACACATAACCTCAAAAATGTAAACCAATTATTTTTACATTTTTGTACGTTTTTTCCTCTATTTATGCTTTAAGGCGGGCATTTCTGCCCGCCTTAAGTATTTATTTTATTTCATTTTATCCCCTATATGGTTCTAAGTTGCTTAGTACCCAATCATGATCTCCTTTTGTTATTATTGCACCACAATATTCACATTTTCCTGCAGATGTTACTTTTGTTGGAGCACCACAATTTGGACAGTTTGAAGTCTTTGTCTCTCCTGTGCTTTCTTCTGTCTTTAAGCCTTTCTTTCTTATAAATGTCATCACATAAGTTCTAGTTCTTCTTGTTGTTTTATCACCCATGACAACTTTTTGTGTTTCTTCATCTATAATATAATCTATCATTGATGAATTTAATAAAATCTTAAGCGTGTCTTTGTCATTGTCTTGAGTAAATGAATATAATTTTGCATAATTTACAGCAATTCTATCCATTACATTAATTTGTTTTTTATCAATATATTGCTTTAATTGAGTTGAATGTTGTTCAAATAACTCCTCTGTTTCAAAAGTTCTAATTGTCTCCCAATCTCTCTTAGTCCAGCACTCTTGTAATTTTACAAACATATTCTTTGCCCAAGATAAGAATTTATCTTCGTTGAAGAATTCGTCTACAGCTTGAATTTGTCTCAATACGTTTGGATTATTTGGTATAGAGCTTGGTTGAGGACCAACGTTTATGTTAGACGTTGAAACGCCACCTTTATTTCCTTTTGTAACCGCAACGACAATTATAACTATTATTACAATTGTAATAAGTGTTCCAATTCCAAGATCGCCAGAATCAGAATATGAACTATCTGAATCCCAGCTAGATGAACCACCCCAATCTGAGTCCAAACTAGATGAGCCCCAATCAGATGAAGAATCCCAGTCCGAACCTGAATCGTAAGACTCAAAATTTCCAACATCAGCTATTGTAAAGCTAGAAATCGCAAACATAATAATAATAGCAAGAAGAACCGCAATTTTTTTTAGATACTTTTTCAATCCATGCTCCCCCTTTATTGTAATTTTTCACCACAATTATTGCAGAACTTGTCATTTTCGCTTATTGCATTACCGCATTTTGGGCATACCTTTCCTTCTGGCTTTTTATTACCACAATTTGTGCAGAATTTACCGCTATTGTCTGCACCACAAGAACATTTCCATGTATCAGCCTCAACTTTAGCTGGCTCTACAGGAGCTACATTTTGTGTTGGATTTTCATACTTCACATTATTAGCAACATTTGAAGTAACTCCACCAAATGTATTTCCAGAAGCCATATTCATCATTCCTATACCCATAAATCCATTTGCTGCACCATTCGAGTTAGAAGCAGCGGCTTCAACAGCATTTGCATATGCACTTGTAAGTCTTCCTTGTTGTTGATATTGGTCTCCTGCAAGTTCGTATTCATCAATTTTCTTCTTAGATTCATCTGTCAATGTAACGCTTTCAACAACGAATGCAAGCAATTGAATTCCTCTATCAGAAATAGTTGCATCTGCTTGTTGTTCAGCCATTATTGTTCTAATTTCATCTGTCTTATTTGGTAAAGAAAGAGCTTCAATTTTATGCTCATCTTCGCATAAACTATTTAAAATATTACTAAAAGCCCCAACTACTTCTGAACGCGTTTGTTCAACCAATTGATCTTTCCTATATACGTCTGCACTTCCACCAATTCTTTCCATAAACACAGCTGGATTACTAATCTTAAATGTATATGTACCAAAACATTTAATATCAAGTCTCATTGGTGTATATCCACCCATTCTTGCGTTTAGAAGTGGATGACCCCAATCCTTATATGGAACTGGATTTGGAGTTCCAAATTTGTTTCCTATAATTTCTTTAGTGTTGAAGAAATATACAGCTTGCTCTTTAGCAACTCCACCACCAAATTTAAATCTAGTCCACATTTCTTTAAATACGGCACCAAAATCTCCACCAAAGAATGATGGTGTTGAGCTAGAATCAAAAGTATATATACCTGGCTCTGCAGTTGCATCAAGTATTTTTCCATTATCATACAATACAGCAACTTGACCAGGAGCAACAATTATTCTGCTTCCTTTTGCCAAAACACCGTCATCATTAGAAACTTTTCTCATTAGAATATCATTTCCCATATCATCGCACTTAACCGCAGTTAAGAACTGATCTCCAAAAGTGCTACCAATTGATTGCACAGCAGCTTTAATTAATCCCATTAAAAATCATCCTCCCTTGCTTCGACTTATTTCGAATACACATATATAATATCATTTTATTATATTAAAATCAATACGGAAATATTACGAGCAAACGTGGATATTAAACAAATATGAGCAAAACGACCCCAACACAATTGTGTTGGGGTCGTTTACTTTATTTCTCATTTCTCCAGGGTATGAAACCTTCGAACTTAGAATTTTCATCAAATTCTCGCTCAAAAATGTGACAATTGGGTAATGCTTGTTCTTTATATCCCATTGTGCGCATAAACATTGCATGAGCTACTACGATAATCTTCTTATACCCGGCTTCAACATACTTTTGCATAGCCGGATATGCACGATTTGCAAGCTGCTCAATGCTTTCATATCTTGTAGAATTTGTTTCAACTCGCTTGAAGTCATTTTCCAAAAACTCTTTATACGCCAAGTTGCAATAGTCTTCGTCAAGAGTTTCCAAATGCGTAGTGTCTTCAAGCCATTCATGAAATGCAGTTTCTACAGTGAGTGGAATTCCCGTATTTTTAGAAATAATTGCCGCAGTTTGCAATGCTCGAGTAAACGGCGATGCAACAATAATTTCTGCTCCTTGCAATCGCTTGTCTCTCGAAACTTTCTCAGCTTGTTCTACTCCTAGTTTAGTCAATTCACCAAGATATGCAACCAAATTGTGCTTCTTTACATTATCATATCTTGGTTCTCCATGCCGAATAAGTAGTACTTTCATCTTTCTTATCTCCTTTCAATAGCTGAATACAGATATATACAGTTTTCTTCGCTCAAATAATATATCACGTTTTCTATATTATGTCAAGTTGGTGTGAACATGTTTGATAAATTGTACATAAATCCGAAGATAAAATTTAAACATAATGAAAAAGCCACTTTGAAGGAAATCTTCAAAGTAGCTTTTTTGGCTGGGCTGAATGCTTTTTTTCTTTGCACTCCCCACAGCTTCAGCCTTTCGAGCATCCACTCTTATTTAGAAACAATGTTCCAGATTTATTAACTTTTCTTACTCTTCATTTTTCTTTTTAAATTTTTCTGCAAATCTTTGATTCTGATTTGCCATGTATTCATCATACTTGTTCATTTCTTTTTGTCTAAAGTAATCATAGATGTCTCCATAAGTATCAATCGTTGTTTGTATCTTAGCATGACTTAATACCTTTTGCAATACATGAATTGGTACACAAGCTTCAATACATCTTGTCGCAAAAGTATGTCTTAACATATGTGTATGTACATCACTTGATTTTAAATTGACGATGCTTCCGTCAATCTTTTTCTTTTTGGTATCAATTATTCTTATTCCAGCATTTTTTGCAATTCTTTTGAATGCACTATTAATCATACCTTCGTTATATAACTTGCCATTCTTTTGCGTGAAAATGACATTGTTTTCATTAGGTATCATTTCTTTTAAAGCATTTTCAAATACTATTTTAGCATCTGATCTTAAGTCTACTTTTCTAATACCATTTTTTGTTTTTGGTACATCTCCAACTACCACTTTGCCATCTTTAGATTTGGTAAGTGTCCTTGTTATTTGTATCATAACATCATCATTATATCCAACAATATCATCTGGAGTTAGAGCTAATACTTCGCCTATCCTCATTCCAGTGAATAAACATATTAGAATAATATTATTATATTGAGAAGGGTTCTCTTTGATATAACGTCTTAACATATAGTCTTCTTCTGATATCAATGCAACTTCTTTTTTATCTTGCTTAAAGCTTTTTGGTTTCTCAATAGAGTCATGGTAATTAGAATCAAAAAAGTTTTCTTTAATTAGTCCTTTTCTCATAACTTCTTTATATACATCTCTTAAAACTCGGTAGTCTTTAGCAATTGTTGAACTAGCATTTTTCCTTTCATCTTCCAAAAAGTTTTCAATTTGTTTTTTCGTTACATTTTGAATTGGAATATCTCCAATTCGATTCTTACTAATTCTGTTAATGATGTCTTTATTGGATTTGTAGCCATTAGGTCTTGTAATTCCTTTTTTAAGTTTCTTTTCTTCAATATCGATTGCAATATTGACGATTGATACTTCAAAAAATCTAGGTGAGCCATCATCTTCCTTTCCTTTGTTTTTGATTACTTCATCGTATGAATCATACAATTTTTGCAATGCTTCTTCTTTTGTTTTACCACTAAATTGTTTCCTAATCGGTTTACCTGTCTTCTCACTATATCCTAAATGCAAAACATTTGCTTTATACCTTGTGTAGATATAGAATTTATCGCAATTATCATTATCTACGCAATTTCTGCATATTTCACATTTATTCATAGTGTATAGATTTGCTCTATTACTGCATATTTTTCTGTGTTCACATTCTCTACAATTTGGACAGATTTTACGATTTGTGATTTCCCTTTTGTCTTTCGTGGTGTACTTATGAATGGTGTAATCACGTCCTTCAACAAGTTTTTTCATAATTCCCTCCTAAAATTTTTAAGGGAATGTCTTGAAAGGTATTACTTTTTCTGATATAATCCTTTTTAGAAGTTAGGACTTGGGACATTCCCTTGTTCTTTAGAAGATTTAGAACGCCATTTCTAAATCTTCTTTTTGTTTTCTACAGAATGTGCCTTGTTTTAAGATATTCTAGAAGGGCATTTTCTTCTACCATATAAGATCTACCATATTTTTGTGCTAGAAAATCTTTGCGGTGAAATAGCTCTGAACAAGCTTTTTTACCCATAATGAACATCTTGCACACATCTGCCATTGTGTAAAGTACTGGTATTGGTTTGAATGCTACTGCTACTTTTTCCATAGGTTTTCCTCCTTTCTTTTTTAATTACTATAAGGATAGTATAGTTAGTAGATAACATTTGTATCCTTATGAACTAACAAAAGAATATAATAAGTATTTGACAATATCAATAGTTTATTGTAAAATATTTTTAGAAAAATAACAATACATGATTAGGTGGAGTTTGAATATGGAAAATTTAGGGTTGTTTAGTAACAAATTTTATTTTGATTTAAAAGATAAAAAGAAGTTTATAGCCTATAATGACTATAAGCTTAACAATAATGAGTATAATTTGAGACTAGTGAATAAAGAATTGAACATGGGCGAACAATTATGTGACTTCCTAAACACAGATTTTAATTTCAAAGAAAGTCTTAAGGCTTTTATAAAAAAATATGGAACTACACTATTCTTAAATATTAAAAAGCCTGTAAATGCTGAAGCAACCATGACAAAAAAACAATATGATACGTTATTAGAAGAAATATACACTGATTATTGTTACGATTTAAAGGATTTTTACGAGGATTTAGTAAGAGATGTGCAGTATATATACAATATGAATAGCTTAGCTGAACTTGAAGGACTTACACCATATCAAAGATATTTTGCTATGGTCAATAGTGACAGATTTAGTAAAGTGATAAAACACTACGATAATGCAAAAAACAAGATTAGTTTTTCTGCGCTTGAGTGGATAAATAAGTATAATTTTTATGCTCGTGAAGATGTAACTTTAAAACTTGCTAAAAAGGATATTGTAGATGCTCCATTCTTTTATGAGTGTGAAGATATTATACAAACGTTAATTATGGAACTTTCTGTTCTAGTTAGTAACAATATAGAAATTAAGAATTGCAAAAATTGCGGTAAGTACTTCGTCCCTGAGAATAGATCTGACGAAATATTCTGTAACAATGTGTATGAAAATAACAAGACTTGCAGAGAAATTGGCTATTTTAAGGTTAAGCAAAAGGCAATTCATGAAAATGAAGTAATGAGAATGTATAGAAATGTATATCAGAAATTACTGTTAAGAGTAAGAAGAAATCCAGATAATATGCAGTATGCAAGAAATTTTGAAACATTTAAGGAGCAAAACATTATGAAAAGGGAACTTCTTAACAAAGGCAAAATAACGGAAGACGAGTATTTGGAGTGGTTGAAGAAGCAGTAGTTATAATTTCTTTAACTTTTAAACGTCGAAAAAACATAGAAAACTAGAAAAATTCGGCATTAAAAAATAAAGATATTATTTATTTAATAATGAACACGATGAGCATAGACAAAAACAATTTTTCTATGCTTATTTTTTGCAAAAAAATGTAAAGGTAATAGTCATAATTAGATTACATAAGCAGCTTGTATTCCTACACTCTCAAGGATTTAAAAAGATTTTGCTTTTTTGTGGGTGTTCGGTAGATTTTAAAAATATGTTATGATAATATATGTTTTGTACTTAAGAAAATGGAGGAGTAATAATGTTAAAGATTGGAACAGTTTTTAGCGGTATCGGTGCAATCGAACATGCTATAAATAGAATTGGTTTAGATAATGAAATTGTGTTTGCTTGTGATAATGGAGATGTGGATATCTTATCAAAACAGGTTGACGAAGACATAGTTGCTTTTGAAAAGGAAATAAAAGCATTAAACTCAATTATAAAGAACGTTAAGTCTAATGATGGCGAGAAAAGCGAATTATATGACAAGCTAAATGATTGCAAAGATCGTTTAAAAGTATTAAAAGATGATTTAAATGGAGTTAACTTAGATTTAGCAAACGATTTTGAATCTTATAACACTTTTTATGAAGAAGTTATACAAAAAGAGAAAAGTAAGTCTAAGATTAAATTGTATGACGAATTATATACAAAAGCTAATACAATTGATAAATGCAACCAAAAAAACTATCTTATCAAGTTGGCTTTACAAATGACGAAAGATTATTCAAAGCTATCAAGCAAGTATAAGATTATTGAGAATCTAAAAGAAAAATCGGCTCAATTTGATTTAAAAAATATTGTCAAGGAAATGAAAAGTAACAGTGAGTTTTTATCTATGTTACATGAAAGAATAAATACATTAAAAATTAAAAATGATTTAGCAAAGATTAACGACTATGCCGAAAAGAAAAAGTATGTAGATGACTTGTATAAAGATAAAGAAAATCAAAATCAAGTAAAGAAAAGCTATATGGCTAACTATGATATAACAGAAGATAAATTTCACTGGAATGTTTCTTTTCTAGATGGCACTCAGTATAGAGATAAAATAGATTTGTTTGTTGGAGGGAGTCCTTGTCAATCTTTTAGTTTAGTTGGAAAGCAAAGAGGTCTTGAGGATACAAGAGGAACATTATTTTATGAATATGCTAGACTAATATCGGAAATAAGACCGAAAGTGTTTATTTATGAAAATGTCAAAGCTGTTCTTAGCAATGATAATGGAAGAACATGGGAAACTATGAAAAAAGTTTTTACCGATTTGGATTATACATGGGATTATAAAGTGTTAAATGCAAGAGATTATGGTATACCTCAAAACAGAGAAAGATTATATGTAATTGGCTTTAGAAATGATTTAAAACTAGAAAAAAAATTTGAATTCCCTAAGGCAATAGAACTAGATAAAACTATGCAAGACTTTTTATTGGACAATGTATCAGGAAGGTATTATTTACCTAAAAAAGGCGTAGAATTTGTGACTGACGAATCTAATTTGGAAAAAAGATATACCCAGATAGATGGCGAGGTTGCTTTATGTCAAAAGAAAAATCAACAATTTAATTGGCATGGGGATTTTGTATTTGAAGAGGAAAATAAGGATAAGGAAAAAACTATAAAAGAATTGGACAAATACTTCCTTTCTGAAAAAGTAAAAAAATATGTATTGTCTTCTGGGACGAAAGGATTTTATTCTAAACCAAAAATAGATTTAAAAGTAGCTAGACCACTATTAAATACCATGCATAAAATGCATAGGGCTGGTGTTGATAACTATGTAACAACAGAAGGAAGATTAAGAAAACTAACACCAAGAGAGTGCTTGAGATTGATGGGATTTAGTGATAGCTTTAAAATAGTAACCTCTGATACAGCTATGTATCAACAAGCTGGAAATTCCATTGTTGTTAATGTTTTAATGTCAATAATGGATAAAGTACTAGAATCTTATGATTTAGGTGATGTTAAATGAATGAAGAACAAAAAATAAATATAAATGGAAAAGCATTTTCAATTGTAGACGCAATCGAATATATAACTTTGGCGGATTCTTTTGTTAAAGATAACAAAATAGGTAATGGACATGGAGAAGCAAAACTATATGTTGGAAATACCAGTCCAAGTAATCGAATTGAGAACTTCTTTGACTCCTTTGATAATGTTAATTGTTTTTTCTTAAAAAAGGATTTAATGACTTTTTTAATGGATTCTCGAATGGAGTATTATAATCCACAGCAGGGATACAATAAAAAAGATACAATGGTTGACAGATTTATTAATATGCATGATGAAATAAATGATTTAGATACAGGATTTTTGAATTTCAAGCTATATAGAGTAAGTGTAGCACCACCTAGAATATATGTTAATTCGGATTCAAAGTATTATGAATTAATGAGAAGAATAGGATTACCTAATATTTCTTATTTGTCTATTTTGAAATTAAAGGATATTAAAAACAGTATATTCTACTATTTTAGAATTTTCATTGATTATAGTCCAAATGTCATTGGGTATGTTATGCCTGAAGAACTTGAGCAAGAAAAGAAAATTAATGAGAATACTGAAATAAATGATAAAACTAAGAAAACAATGATTAATGCTCGTATTGGTCAAGGCGAGTATAGAAATAAATTGTTATTAGAATGTCCATTTTGCCCATTTACTATGGTTAATGATGAGAGGTTACTAATTGCATCACATATTAAACCTTGGGCAAAATCAAATAATGAAGAAAAAATTGATCCTAAAAATGGCTTTATGCTTACTCCAACATTTGATAGATTGTTTGATCAAGGATTTATTACGTTTGAAGACGATAAAAAATTAGTAGTGTCACCATGGGTATCTCCAATGAATCAAAAACGTCTAGGAATACAAACAGGTATGATTATTTCGAACTTACCATTGGACGACAAGAGAAAAGAATACTTAAAGTATCATAGAGAAAACATTTATAAGGCTTAATAATACTTTACGGAAGCTTTTGTAAAAATATTTTTGAGTTTATGCTTTATTTGAATTAAAATAGTTGTTGAAAATTAACGCTCATCTTTTTTTATAAGATGAGCGTTGACATTTATACGTTAATGCATTATAATACCATTAGAATGTAAAAAAGGAGGTTGAAGATATGAGTAAATTAAGCTTTTTAAAAGAAAAAATGAATAATTATGACTCAAATCATTTCATAAATGAATTGTTCTTAGCTTCAAAAAGTTTAGGAATACTCGAGGAAAAGATTAATTCTTACCAGTTTGATAACATATTAATACCACTTTTAAACAAAAAAGAAGCTGTTTCTTCTATGTATATTGAAGGAACACAAACAACTCTTTCCGATGTAATAGAAGATGAAGTTAATGATGAAAATGAAAAAAAGAACAAAAAAGTCTTTATTGAAACAAGAAACCATACGAAGGCTCTTTTATATGGAATAAGTTATTTAAATCAAAACAATTTTACACACTCTTTAATAAAGGAGCTTCATTTAACGATGCTTTCGGATATTGTAAATAAAAGTAAAGAAAACACACTCGGTAAATACAAAGACAAAGATAATTGTATTGTAAATAGTGCTGGAACTGTTGTGTTTAATCCTCCACCATATAATGAAACTAAAAAGTACATGGATGAATTAATTGATTTTATGAATGATACTAAAACAAATATAAATCCATTAATAAGGACTGCAATTATACATTCTCAATTTGAATCTATTCACCCATTTGACGATGGTAATGGCAGAGTTGGTAGATTACTAATAACGCTTTGTCTGTACAAATACAGAGTAATTAAGATTCCACTATTCTATATTAGTGAAGCCATAAGCAAAGATAAGTACACTTATTACAATAAATTAACAGATTCAAGAAAAGGAGATTATACGGAGTGGATCAAATTTTTCCTAAGAATGTGTATTACACAAGCTGATAAGCATATTGAATATATTGATAGCTTGAATCGAATATATGAAAAAACTGCCAAAGAAGTAAAAGAAATAATTAATTCACAAAAATATGAGCAGATACTAGAATGCATTTTCAAGCAGCCAATTATTACATCTTCATACTTAGCAGAAACAATTAATGTTAGTTTACCACAAGCTAGAAAATATTTGGTGTCCCTTGAAAATGCACATATTTTGGAAGGCAATGATAGAAGTAGAAACCGAAAATTTCAATTTGTTAGTTTGATTGATTTACTTACAAGGAGTGCAAGTACATTTTAAAAAAATAAAGCCACCAAGCGGCTTTAAAGCTTGGCGACTATTGGCATCTAATTAAATTGCCGTTTAATTAGATGAAGTAAAAATATATGCGCTACATATAATTTTTGATATTACTTACAAGAATTTTATCATGTATTTTTCCTTTTTTCAATAGGCGTTTTTTGGAAAAGGAGATAGAAAATGTGAAAAAAGGATATTACATTTTTGTTAAAAGCTATATCCATCCTAAAACTGGTAAATTGATGATAGCTTCTGACTATGGAAAAAAAGCATTTAAACTTTGGATTTCAAAGTAGAAATTTTAAAATACAAAGGGGTTTTTAGTAGCGAAAAATCCTTACTATATTTATAGGAGGTATATAAAATGGCAAAAACAAAAACAAGTGTAAAAGGAATGCAAGAGAAAAAAATAGTTGTTGTTCAAGGGTACAGAAAAAAGGATGGAACAAGAGTTAAAGATCACAGACGTTCAACTCCAAATTAATGTATAGGGGCATGGGGCATTTCCCCATAAAACGAAAATGGTAGTATTACCTTTTCAGTGCTTGCTATGTGGTAAAATTAAGTCAAAATCGAATTATGTTAAACTAGGCATTTTTAAAAAATTGAACTCATTTTCTTTGAATTTTAAAAAAATAACATGAAAAAAGGAAGCTGATTATATAAAATCAACTTCCTTTTCGTTCAAACATCCAATCATTTTTTTAATAAAAATTTCATAATTACTCTTTCAAAATTCCAATATTTTTGAAATAAAAATATGCTTCCTTGCCACCGCAAAAAAAGATTTCTTGTTCCTCAAAATTTCGAATTTCGAGTTCCAAGTTGATTAACTTTTGAAGTGTCTTACAATCAGTTTTTGATAGTGAAATGTCATCATCATCTTCAAAGAGTAGTTGCAGATTTGGATGATTTATTTTCAGATCTGACACCTCATCTAACAAGTTTTTGTACTCTTTATTTTTAAACCTTAATGCAACTTTTGCTTTGTCAATTATCTCTCCGAGTTCAATACACTCTGTATTAAATAAGCCATATTCATTCATAATTTCTACCTCCAATTTATCAAAGTTAAATACTTTTTTACTCATAAATCAATTCACTTATTACTATTTCTTCTGCACGATTTTTAATGTTATTCATCTTCTGCCTCCATAAAATTTGGTCTGTAGCTTTCAAATTTTCATCAACATTTTCTTCACTAGCTAGTTGGGTAATGAGCAGATTAATTTGCTTTCTTGCTTCTTTATCTATCGAAACTAAATGATTAATGATTTCTTCACTTGCTACCAAATGATCATACAAGCTATGCTTATGCTCTTTCAAAAATCTTTCTCTCATTCGTCCGTATTTGCCTATATTTGCTTTTTTACCATTTGAACTACATTGTATATCAGGTATATACCAATCTTTGTTTTTAACATACTTAAATTCCATTTCAAGACACTCCTTTTCTTTTTAACCATCAATATAATTTGCTATGTATTTATCTAGGTCATCATACTGACCTGTATTATCTCTGAACCTATTATCTTTTTTTAGTGCGGGAGCATTATTATCTCTATTCTCTTTATATCTATCTATATATATTGGTCGTAAATTTTACGACTCCAGTTTTCTGGCGGGTTTTGATGGGTTATTTTACATATATAGATAAGATTCGATCGGTTCATTCCTTGCACTTTTTCTTGTATTAAATTAGCCTAAGCTAATTGTTTAAATGCTTTTGTAACGGTTTTGTCTGATAGATTTAATCGTTTCTGCACATCAACTCGTTTATAAATAAGGAAGATATAACCTTCATCATCTATCCAACCATTCTTTGCAGATAACCTCATTCTACTAAGTAGAAAGGCATATAACATCTTACTTTCTAAGCTTAGGCTTTGATAGAGTGGGTTATCAAATAATTCTTGTGGGCTTTGGTAATAAGAATTTTCTAAAGATTCATTCAGCTTATAGAATTTAGCTTCCATTTTTTGTATCCTTTCCAAGAGTAAATCGAAAGCTAACATTTCCGTAACATAAATTTGGAACACAAATTTAAGACTTTTTGGAACTTATCAAAACTTGATAAAAAAATAACCTAGTCTCCAAACAAGCTTGGAGACTAGGTTTAACGACTTTTAGATTCCTTTGAGTTTCCTCAATTTTCGTAAAAAATCGGTTATTTTTTGGCTGGGCTGGGAGGATTCGAACCGCCGAGATGCCAGAGTCAAAGTCTGGTGCCTTACCACTTGGCTACAGCCCAATATTTAATTTTATGTTTTAAAAAGTGGGGTGAAAGATGGGACTCGAACCCACGACCTCCAGGGCCACAACCTGGCGCTCTAACCAACTGAGCTACATCCACCATCTTGCACGCTTAATTATTGTACAATATTTGCGTTTTATTGTCAATAATTTTTGCTAATTTTCTATGTTATTGGAGGTTTAAAGCATCAGTTTACTCTAAACCTCCCTATTCTCACAAGTACACATCTCTTATTGAACATATGGACTTTCTGGATTGTCCCAACCTGTTGGTAGAGACGGCGTGTTTTCATCTGGAGTTGTTGGCTCTGTTGGTGTAACTGGTTCCACAGGTTCTACAGGCTTTTCAACTTTTTTCGTACCAACTTTTATTATTTTACTTGTTTGTTTATATGTGTCTTTTGAAATAAGCTTTCTTGAAATTTCTTTTCCGCTTGCGTCTTTCTCAATTCTGTATGTTTCTGAAACATATCCATTAACTGGTGATTGTTCAACCTTTGTTGTTCCCTCATTCATTGTTGCATCTTTTTCTTCAATAGTAGTATATGGAATTGTCTTCAAAATTACACTTTTTATTTCTATTATTGGTTCGTTTTCCACTTTTAATCCATAAATTGTTGATGTAACTACACCATTTTTAACTTCCATAGAAATTTTTATTGGTGTTTTTCTATTATTAACAAATCTAAAATCAATAGATCCATAAACAACTGTTGCATCCTTACCAGGCTCGTTATAACCCGTGTGCATCATATGTGCTTTTCTTTCAGTAACTTTTAAGTCTGACATCAATACTGTATTATACAACGTTGTTGATACTTGGCAAATGCCTCCACCAAGTCCATCTACAACTTTACCGCCTGCAAATACGTGTGCTTCTTTGAAGCCATTTGCAACAGTTCTCTCCCCTACAACCTTATTGTATGAGAACTCTTCTCCCGGATATAAAATTGTTCCATTTACTTTTTGTCCTGCAAGTTCAAGATTTTTTACTCTGTTTGTGTAATACTTATCATATTTTGTGCTAAATGTTGCCAATACATCTCTAAACAATTCATTGTTCAAATCGCTTACTTTTACCGTTGGCTCAACTGTGATTAATTTTATTTCCATAGTCTTACCATCAAGTAGTTCGTTATATCTCTTAATTGCTTCTTCCTTATTAAAGTAAACGCCATACACTTCCTTAGTTACCTCAAAGTCTTCTCCTTCTTTATATGAAGCCTCTACTTTTTCTACATACACTTCATCATATAATTTATCAAAGTCAACTCTTTCTGGTTTTTCTATTTCTACTGGCAACTCAACTTCTATTTTTGAATTAACTGCGCTAGCTAACAAAAGAGTTTTCAATTCTTCAGCTTTGATCTTTTTACCTTCATATCCCTTTTCTAGCGTTATCTTTCCTTTAGCTACTTCGTAAGTGTCATTTTTAACGTCTATTTCAACATTCTCATGAAGCGCTGTAAGCAACTCTTGAAATTTATCTTCATTTATTTCAAATTGTGCACTTATATGAAATTCCTTGTTTAATAAAGAGCCTAACACAGTGTAATTATTCCTTATTAGGTCCTTATTTCTACCATAGTTGTATGCATCATTCACAAACTGATCCGAATAGAATAAACCTAAGTCTTTAGCTGTTATAGTCTTTTTATATTCCCCATAAGTTAGCTCTATTACATTGTTATCCATTTGTGCTAGTTTTTCATTTAATTTGCTAGTTGCCTCTTCTACTGTCATATTTGCTAATGACATATCGTTTATGTATACACCTTTAAGTATTCTTGTGTTCGTCTTATTCGCAAGTCCAAAACTAATCGAAATAACTATAGCCAATATCAATAAAATGCAAAAAATAAGAGCCACAATTTTAGTTCTTTTTTCACTTTTCTTTGAATATAGAATTTGATTCATAACTCATTCACCTTTCTAATAACATCACATAACTATTTTACCACATTATTCCGCAAAATACAACAAAAAAATAGGAAGCCACACGGACTTTTCCTATTTCTATTTTATTCATATTCAATTAATTGAAGAACACTTCTTCAACGCTTCTATCTAGTGCTACAGCTATCTTATTTAACACATGCATTGATGGATTATTTCGCGAACCATTCTCTAGGTGGCAGAGATATCCGACTGATATATTTGTGAGTTCTGATAATCTTTTCAATGTATAATTTTTTTCTTTTCTATACAATTTCATATTATTCATTTTCTTTCGTATCCTCCCTTGCCTTATGGACAAATTTTATCACATTTTAGACCTTTAAGTCAATATAATTTTGGCAAAAAAACAATTTTACTGCTAGACAAAATTTAATTCATACTATATAATATTGCTGTGAAAACTATGAGGTCTCATACCTAGGAAGGAATGATAAAGTTATGGTAGGAAAAATAATACGTCAAGAAAGAATAAAACAAAAAATCAAGTCAAAAGATTTAGCAGAAGCAATTGGTGTTGATACAGGTCACCTTTCTCACATTGAAAAAGGAATTCGTAATCCTAGTAAACCAATCTTAGCAAAAATATGTAAAGAGTTAAATTTGTCATATCAATTTATGCTAAACGTTGCTCAAAATTCTGTTGCAGAAGATTCTGAGAGTTATGATGTAACAAATTTTGTTCCATACAAAAAAGTATTATACGCAGAAAACTTTAGTTTAATAGATTGTCCAGAAAACATATCTGGTGTTTCTCTTGTTACAAAAATGATCGATGATTCTATGGAACCGGAAATAAAGAAAGACTCATTACTATATGTGAATTACACATCTGTTTTAGACCCAAAAGATATTTGTATTGCAACATATCATGATAAAATTATAGTAAGAGAGTTTTTACAAGATGGTGATAACATAGTTTTGAAAGCAAGAAATTCAAAGTATGATGACATCATTCTTAGTGGTGGTTCTGCTCTTAATATTATAGGAAAAATATTATTATAATTTTCAAAAAAATATTGCTATTTAAAATTTTTAATAATATAATTATTCTATAAGTGATAGTGTTATATTGACGAAAGATAAAATTAAGGAGTGAATAATATGTTGAAGCAAGGCTTAGTTTTTTTTGACACAGACAATTTAGTAGAAGGAAGAACTGCAAAACTTACATACAAAGGCACTTTGGCAGAGAATGGTGCTAACGAAATTTATGTTCATTTCGGCTTTGGCTTACTTTGGAATAACTTGCAAGAGATAAAGCTGGATAAAGTAAATGATGGTTTTGAGACAGAGATTACAATGACGTCTTGTGAAGATATTAACTTTTGCTTTAGAGATGAGAATAATAATTGGGATAATAACGAAACGAAAAACTACTCTGCTCCTATTGCAATGAAAGAAGTTACAGTAGCGAAAGTTGAAAATACTTCTATAGAAGTTCCAAGACTTAAAAAATCTTATCTTATAGCTAAAAAAATAAAACTTGCTTTTTACAAGACAATCTCATTCCTTTCAAAAGCTTTTACTGGAGAATGGAAAAAGAAAATAAAAGATAATTAGTTATTCTGGCGGACTTCGATAGTCCGCCTTTTTTATGAGGAGAGTGATATATGTGAAAACAGTATTAGTAACAGGTGGAGCTAGAGGCATTGGCAGAGCTATTGTGCGCAGACTTGCAGAAAAAAAATATAACATATTATTAGATTACAATTCTTCAGAAGTATCTGCTCTTGAAATGTCAAAAGAATTTAAAAATGTAAAAATATTTAGAGCTGATGTCACAGACAGAAATGAAGTTCATGATATGGTGGAATTTGCAAAGAAAAAATTTGGACAAATAGATATACTTATAAATAATGCCGGCGTTGCTTCAAGTGCACTATTTCAAGATACATCTTTTGAAGAGTGGAATAGATTAATGAATGTAAATTTGAATGGTGTGTTCCATTGTACACAAGAGGTTCTTCCAGATATGATAGCAAGGCATGATGGAAAAATCATAAATATATCTTCTATTTGGGGAATGGTTGGTGCTTCAAATGAAGTTGCTTACTCTACTTCAAAAGCTGCTGTAATAGGCATGACTAAAGCACTTGCAAAAGAGGTTGGTCCAAGCAATATAAAAGTCAATTGTATTGCTCCAGGTATTGTAATGACAGATATGGTTAGTGAATATTCATTAGAAGAATTTGATGCTATTAGAGAGCAAATACCGCTAGGAAAAATTGGTTCAACGGAAGACATCGCAAATTTAGCTTTGTTTTTATGTTCTGATATGTCAAATTATATTACAGGACAAGTTATTTCTCCTAATGGTGGTTGGGTAATATAAGAAAAAATTTAAGAACCAGAAAACTGGTAAGCAAATGCTTACCAGTTTTTTGGTTTTATTTAAATACTTCATCAAATTTTGCTTCGATATCTGCTGCCTTTGGAGATATTATCATCACAGCTATTCCTGCTTGTTGTTTCATTACCAAAGATTCTTGACTATTCAAAATCTTTTGAATATCCTCATTTTGTGCATATTCATCTTTTAATTTTGTTAGTCTATCAACAAACTTTAATAATATATCTGTACTTTGTTCCATATCACCAAGTTTAACCATTATTATTTCATTAATTTCTTTATCTGATGTTTCACTTGCTGCAACTTTTTGCAATCCTTTGTATTTTCCAAATGAATATTTTTGTTCAATATCATCTGCAGATAATGGAGATAACTTAGTTTCTCCTAAAACAGACTCCATTCCAGACATAGCATCATCAAATGAAAAGTCTCCATATATAGGATCTGTTTTTACTTGTTCTTGTTGCTCTTGATTTTGTTTTGGATTATCATTTACCTTATCTTCATCTTGATTTTTATTACCAAACTGGCATCCTGTGAACACTAAAACACATGCCACAACGGCTAATAGTACTTTTGTACTTTTTTTCATTTTAACTTCCTCCTTCGTATACATTTATATTAACATCATCATTATAATATTTTTTATTTTTAACGTCAAGCGATTTAACTGAATTACCAACAATTACGTTAGATAGAAATAATCGTACATTCATTATCTTTCAACATATTAATTTCTCTATCGCTACAAGATAACAATATAATTTGTTTTTCGCCTGATATTTTCAAAAGATTATCTAGCATATTCTTTAATCTTTCATTATCATAATAAACAAAAGTTTCATCAAGTATAAGTGGTATATTTCCAATTCTGTTCGCAATAGCTAATCTAAAGCCTAAGTATATTTGGTCAATCGTACCTAAGCTCAATTTATCAATTGAAATTAATTCTCCATTTTCATTCTCAACAAACATTCCATTTATATCATTATATATAACATCATTGTATTGACCGTTTGTAGTCTTAGACACATTCTCTTTTATAAGCTTTGTAATAGTCGGCATAACATCCTTTTTTAGTTCTTGGTATGATTCTTCTAATACAGATATTGCAAGCTTTAGCGAAGCTTCCGCTTTATCAATTTCTGATTTTTTACTATATGCAGCTTGCAAATTTTCTTCAATTTCATTTAGTTTGTTTAAACTCTCTTTTAATGAACTTTCTTCCAAATACAATTTGTGTTGTTCTAACACTATATCATTTTTGCTTTTTTCATACCCATCAATAAGCGTTTTTAATTCTTCTGACTTTCTTTCAAACAAACTATTCTTTACTCCATCTCTCTCAAGAGCATCTAATTCCCATTGCCTTTTCTTATTGATTTCTTCTTTAGTAACATCAAAATTAAGTTCTGAAAAAGCATGTTTTTCTCTGTTCTCCAGTTTGTAATATAGTAAGATAATTAGGACACCAATTATTATAGGAAAAGGAATCACCCAATAATATTTCAGTATAGCAGGTACAGCAGATAAAACAACTGATAAAGTAGCAATTATAACCGATGTCGTTACTATCCTCTTTTGTTTCTCCTTTAGAGCTTCTTGCCTTTCTTTTTCCATAATTTTTTTTGCAGTCTCATATGCATTTCTTTTTTCTTCAAGCAAATCCTCATACTTCTTTTTTATGTCATAAACCCTTTTAGCATCACTATAATCTTTTTTTATTTTCGCTTCTTTATTTTTCAGTTCTTTCATATTACTTTCAATGTTTTTGCAACGTTCCTTGTTGTAAATTAGTTCTTGTTTTTTCTTTTCGTTATAATTAATTTCTTCATTTACAATATTCTTTGGTTTATTACGTGTTCTCTCTGTTCCAACCTCATCAAGTAACATCTTTTCTAATCGAGACTTCGTTTTTTCATAAGATGTTCCTTCATCGCCAATTTGAATCATATTAGTAAGTTTTTGAATCATCGCCCTTTGCTCTGTGGTTTCTACGCTAACTGAAGATTGCTTTACCAAAAAGCTATTTTCAAAAGTCTCTTCGTCAATCTTTAAATGTGCAAGTCCAATTTCAACACCACGCGACCTATCTTTTCCGAACTTATTTGTTATATCGTTTCCATCGACATCATAAACCTTACTATTATTTCTGTTAAAGTCTCTATAAACTGTATACTCCTCGCCTTCATATTCATACGTTAGTTTTCCACTAAAATCAATATCGGCCCACGGTTTAAATTTTTCATATTCAGAGAATTTATTCCCATCCTTATTTTTATTAACACCGTAAAATATTCCTTTTATAAAGTTGGCAATCGTAGATTTTCCAGACTCGTTTTTTCCATTTATAACATTAAATCCTTTTGATAAAGTAATTTTTTTGTTTTCTAAATTTCCAAATCCATTTATTTGCAAATCTTTAATGTACATATCTCACCTCACATATTTTTATATACCAACTCAATTGCTCTATTTATTTCTTCTTCTCTATCGGGATTTTCTTTCAAAAGATTCAACATATTTTTAGTAAAAACACCTTTAAGTGTTGAATGTGTTGCTATCTCTTCAAGATCATATACAAACTTTGTTTTGTCCTTTATATCACAAATAAATTTATCCGACTTTTTAAGTGCGTTTATCAAATCCTGCAAATAAGAGACTTTCACACCTTCAAAAACAATTCTATATACATCATCACCCAACTTTAGTTTTTCGATAATTTCATTAGGCGTTTTTTCTTCATCCTCTAAAGTTAAATTAAATGTAAGCTCCTTAAATTCTCGTTTATCCATTGCCTTAAAATCCACTTTACATGTTTCTTTGCTTATTTCTCCATACACTAGCCCATGTTCACCTTGTTCGTCAAGCCCACCAGCCACCAAGCTTCCAGGATAAATAATTCTACTATCATCAATCTTTGGCAAGTGAATATGACCTAAAGCAACGTAATCAAACTTCTTCAAATCTGCTGTTTTTATATCATGATATTGATGCATTGCTCCATCAAGTGTTCCATGTGTCACTAAAATATTTGTTTTAGATTTGTCAACTTCAATTTCATTTATAAGATTGCAGTCCATTTCAAAATCGTTAAATCCTAATCCATAAACAACTACATCGTCGTATTCAAACATACCAACCTCACCAGTAAAAATAGTTACATTTTCTGGCCATTCAAATGTGTTGTATGGCGAATTTGGCAGAAGTGGATCATGATTTCCTGGCGCAATAAAAATTTGAACATCTGGAATTCTTTTTAAGCAAGAAATAATAAAATTGATGGTATCACTCGTAACAGACCTATACTCAAACAAATCACCAGAAATAAAAAGCATTTCTGCTCCATATTCTTTTGTAAAACTAATTGTATCATAGAAAACATCTCTAGCATCTAATCTACGTCTTTCTACTATCTTTTTTGAATACCTAGCCGATGTGAAAGGCATATCGAAATGAACATCTGCAATATGAACAAACTTCATAAAAATCTCCCTTCTTGATAATAACATTTACAAATAATATAGTACATTTATTCGCCATGAAAGTCAAGATGAACGATTTTCCGGCAGCCACTTTTTCGTTCAAAAATGAACGAAAAAGTGGCTGCCGGAAAATTGTTCATTTTTGAACAGAAAAGTGGCTGCCGGAAAATCGTTCATTTCTTCAAAAAATAATAGCGAGCTAATCGCTCGCTATCATTCAATACTATTCTAACCTTTTTTTGTTCCAAACAACTCATCAAACTTCTTTTCCAATTCTGCTTGTAAATCATACTCTTCGTCTGGAGTTCTTGTATCTATTTTTTTCTCAGGCTTACTTAATCCCTCTACCTCAACAACTGTATCTTGAAGTTTCTTAGCGCCAGTTTGATTTTGTGCAAACACATCATTAAATGTTGGCATTGAAAATTCTTCTTCCTTATTTAATATTTCATAAGGATTTGTTATTCTGTATTCTCCTCTTTTGGTCTCCGCAGCGTCTAAGTGGCTAATCTCAAATTCTTTTGCCTCTTTGCAAAGTGGATGTAATTTGAAATACCAATATTTCTTCGCTTTAATTGGTCTCATACCTTGTATCAAGATTATGCATTCATCTTTACTCATTCTACGAAGCTCGTCTGGCGTCATCAATGCTCTTCCCATTATTTGATCTGAATATGAATGTCCACTTGTATGTGAATCCTTATCAGTACTTCTTGATACACTATCTCTTGTTATTGTCTTCTCTCCTAATTGTTTAGAGAATGTTTCCAATGTCTTTTGAGCATTGCTTCCTAAAAACAAATGTGTACTACAGTTTGCCATAATATTTTCTGTTACTTTTTCATCATATATTTCCATCAACTGATCTATACTTTGTAATATTATGCTTATATGTAATTTCTTTGAACGACATGTACTTAGTATTCTTTCAAAGTTAGGTATCCTACCTATGTTTGCGAATTCATCAAGTATCAAAAACATTGGTACTGGCAAGCTTCCGCCATTCTTGTCACCAAACTCATATAATCTTTGAAATAACTGTGAGAAAAATATGTTCATCAAGAAATCATACGTACTATGACTCTCAGGAGTTATGAAGTATACCACTGATTTTCTCTTTGCCAAATCTTCAAATTCAATCGTGTTTGTACTTGTTAATGCTGCAATCTCTTCTGAGTCAAATGCTTCAAGTTTTGCTGCAAGTGAAACCAATATATTTGAAAATGTTTTTTCACTACCAAGTCTAATGGTTTCAAAAGCTCTTCTTGCCGGATTATCAAAAGGTAATTCCATAAACAAATTCATTAAGTCTTCACCTTCATTTTCTCCACCAAGTCTAACTAAAGCTAAACAACTTGCTAAAGAATGTTCTTCTTTTGGTCTGTTCAAAAGTACATAATACATCAATGCTTTTAGTAATGCTTCTGATGTTTGATCCCAGAAAGGATCGCTTCCTTTCTTACCACCAACCTCATCTTTCTTTGAAATAATCTTTGCTATAATATCAACGTCCGTTGTTCCTCTTATGTGAGCTAATGGATTGTATCCATCACTATATTTTGGATCTGCTAAGTTAATAACATGTACATCATATCCATATTTTTTATATATTCCTGCAGTTCTATCATAAAGTTCACCTTTTGGGTCTGTAAATATATATGAACCCAACATTTGCAAAGCATTAGGTATAGCAAATGATGCAGATTTACCACTACCAGAACCACCTATTACTAAAATGTTTCCGTTTTTAGCTTGTGGAGGCGTCGGTATTACCGGCAAATAGTGCTTTTCTGCAAGTATCATTCCTTCTTTTTTACTAAGTACTGAATACTCCTCGCCATCCTTTGCCCAGTCTCCCGAACCATGCTCAATATCCTTATATTCGCTTTCGGAACTACTTTTATATATCATCATAATTAGTAATATTACAACCACCACTGCCAAAAATTTGACTTGCCCAAAATACAAATCTCTTGCTTCGCCAAATGCAAGTGATATATTTGCTCCAACATCTCCAATTACGTCTCCGACATTTATTATTGTAAACAAGTTGAATTTTTCCTCATTTATTGCAGCCTCATACTGCAGACGTGTTGTTGCAGTAACGAAAAATAGGGCTAGCAAAACAAATGCTATCCCCATAACTATTGTCGGTATTTTAGCCTTTCTTAACCATGCTCCCATAACATGGATCCTCCTTTGTAAAACTAGAATATATTATTCTCCAATCTCTGCAGTATCGCGTTCTTTATCAGTTGCAACAACACCTGGTATATCGTGAGAAACACTGTTTTCCTTGTCTGCAAGCTTTGCTTTTGTTGCATTTTGAACATGTAATTTTCCGTCTTTTTCGTCAATTGACATAGCTCCAACTTCAGCCATTTTAAAAACCTCCTTATATTGTCACCTATCTAACTTCCAAAGCAATATAAGATTTGTTAGGCAACATCTTAATCTTTGCTTTTACCATATTAGCATCATCATCATAGTATAAAACTGGCTTTACTTCGTCGCCAATTTCTGGGTCAACAATCGAAATATGACGTTTAAAATTAGGAGTGTACTTAATATCTGTATACTCTGTAGCTTTGTCACTATATAACATTTTGTACTCAACTTGTGAAGGTGCTTTTGAAATATAAAGCTTATTTTTCTCTAATAAAGCTGTGTTTAATACAGCCTTACCTCCACCCACAGTCAAAAGTACTACATCTCTAGATGTACCTTCAGGAAGTGGTTCATTATAGAAAAATGTTTTTCTATACTTTCCTCCCTCATTTTCAACAGAGCAATCCAACTTTTGAAGAGAAAATACTTCGTCACCTTCACTTTTTTCAATTGCAAAAGCCAAAGTTTTCTTATCAGCCGGATCAATGATTGTAAAATTTGTTCCTTCAAATTCTCCCATAACCATACTCCTTTTCTTACGTACTCCTTTGATTGACCACAAATATATTATAACTCAAAATTATGTAAATGTCAATCATTTCCTAGGAGTGAAACGTGAAATTTGTTTTAATTTTGAAAATAATGCCTTTTCTTCACTTGTCAATTCTTTTGGTATTACAATCCTAACATTCAACAGCAAATCTCCTCTTCCGCCATATCCATCAAAATAGCCATTATTAGCTATTCTAAGTCTTTCGCCAGATTCTGTACCAGCTGGAATTGTAACTAAAATATTAGAATCTATATTCTTAATCTCCGTTTTGCACCCCAACGCTGCCTCCCACGGAGAAATTGGTAAATCAACAACAAAATCAGTGCCTTTTAACTTGTAAATCTCATGTTCTTTAAATTTCAATTTTATGTACAAGTCTCCTGTTGCACCACCATTTTTGCCAGGCTTTCCTTGATCCGCAATTCTTATTTGCTCTCCATCTCTAATGCCTTTTGGAATTTTTACTGTAATTGTCTTCATTTTACCATTTGTAGTTCTAAACGCTAGTTTCTTTTCAGCCCCAAAGAATACATCTTCAAGGGTTACTTCCATCTCTGATTCTAAATCATCGCCAGGAATTGGAATATTCTTTTCTGAATTTTTATCTAGATTAGTAACCACATTATTTTCGTTTTGCTTTCCAAAAAACATATTTACAAAGTTTGAAAAACCATTTTCTGTATTGATATTTTCCTTTGCTGAGAAACTATCTTTCAACCTATATGCAAAATGTACTCTATCATATTTCTTTCTAGTTTCGTCATTACTAAGAATTTGATACGCCTCATTTATGTCCTTGAATTTTTCAGCCGCTTGTTCGTTGTTAGGATTGATATCTGGATGATACTGTTTTGCAAGTCGTCTGTATGCAATTTTGATATCGTCATCTGACACTTTGCTACTATCAAGTTCTAGTATTTTGTAATAATTCTTGTATTTCAAATCTACTTCATTCCTTACCTAAAACTTCTTCAGTTTGATTATATATCAAACAAATGAGCATTGTAAAGTATTTTCAACATATTTTTAGATGTAAAAAGCACAGCAAAACATGCTGTGCTTTCTTTATTTCTTATTCTTCATACCCTCTATAAATTACTATAGTGTTTTCCAATTCATCAATGGCTATTCTATCATTTTTGGCAAATCCTACTTTTGCCAAATTTTCAAACTCAGCTGAAATAAATCTCCATCCATCTTCATTTTCCGCTACCTTTGCAAGAATTATCACATAATCATCAACATTATATAATTTGTCATTAACTTTTATGAATGTATCCTTTCTACTAAACTTTTCTCCATTCTCTAAATATACTGTGTTATCTTTAACATCTTTAACCACTAAGTCTTTCTCATATCCAATAACTCCCGAACGATAAACTTCTTCAACTCTCAAAATGCTACCACTCTTTCCGTTAGCAGACAATGTGTATGTAATCAAATCTCCCGCCTCACAATTTACAAGTCCAGCCGTATCATACGTTTTTACAACATCAGCAAGTGGTGCAATGCTAAGTTTTATCTTTCCTTTTTCAGTAATTACTTCTCTCACTCTTGCATAGAACACAGAAAAGCTATTATACTCTCTTTCTACAAAAATTGTCTTTGCAGTATTTCCTTCTAAGATAACATTAACTGTTTCGTCATTTAAATCATTTAATTCATTCTCATTCATTGAAACAAGCTTACAATTTTCAATTACAGTGTTTGAATTGTTTCTATATTTCTTCTGTACTTCATAAATCTTTGTTTCGCCAGAAATTTTATACTTTCCTATCATTCCAGGAACATGTTCTTTATTTTTTAAGTTAAGTATTAAAGTTTCTTTTAACCCTAGTTTTGAATACTCCTTTTCTGTTGCCTTCGCTATTCCTGTCATGATTCCTTTTTTTATAGTAACTAATACGCAGTCTCCAGTTTTTAACTTATCAACAGAAGATTTATATTCATATACTTTTGAACTTTCATTCCTTGAAATTTTAATATATACCGCATTTTCACCTCTATAAGTTATTTCGGAAATATAATAAAGTTCTGTATCATTCGATTTTACGTCATCATCTTTTTCTTCTGGTATATAATCATTCACGTAAATGTATACTTGATATGGTTCAACGCACAATATTGAATCGCCTTTCTTCAAGTCTTTCCACGCCATTTTCTTTTTACCATTTAACAATATTGCATCACTAGTATCAATTTCTAATTCGCCATTTATCTTTGTTATTTCTTTAGAAGATTTTAATACTTCAACTTCCATTCTGCTGTTTAAATCTAATACAACCGCTCTCTCAAGTACGATATTTCCACTATCTCTACTTACAGCAAAAAATACATAGTCGTTTTTATTTCCACCAATAGAATATTTGTTTTTTGCATTCTTAATCTTGTATCCGTCTTTTTCTAAATCGTCTACAAGCCCTTCCTCAATTCCGTTTCCAATGTCATATGTAGCGCATACCATCTTTTTGTCGTTCTTTCCATACACGCCATCAATTTTTGCGCCAAGCGCATATATTGGAAGAATATCATTCAAACGCACTTCGCCAAGAGTTTCAACGTTAGCATACATTTCTCCATCCATCGCACCAAACGATTTTATTTTTTTATCATTAACTAATTTATACTCGTCGCCAAAAATCTTGTTAAACAAAACCTCGCCAGAATCCGAATAAGTTAATTCTCCGTTGCCATCTTCTTTTGTAATATTCCATGTAGTTTTGTTCAACATGTTCCATATAAGAACAGCAACATCACCTCTTTTAGCCTTATCACTATTGTTAAAAACTTCTAGCCCTTTATTTAATTCAAGGCTTCTCATTCTCACAATGTAATCAAAATCCCATCCATATTCACTATCTTCTTTAATATATCCATGACCTAAACTTCTAAGAATCATTGCGACAGCCTCTGAATAGCTAACTTCTTTATCTGGAAGGAATGTATTATCTGGATATCCTTTAATTAGTCCATGTGCATTTGCCAAATACACATAATCATAGTACCATGAACCTTTCTTTACATCCTTAAAAGTTTTTTCTGTATCAATTATATCTAAAAGTTTGTCATAACCATGTGCAACAACAAGCATTTTAGCCATTTCTGCCCTTGTTACAGTTTTATTAGGTTCGAATGTTGTACTAGTTGTTCCATTAACAATCTTTAAATAATTTAAACTTTCAACAATACCCTCATATTTTGTATCAATAGTATCCTTATATGTTGCCGCTTTACACACCGAAGCAGTAAGCGTAACAGCTATAATACCACACACCAACAAAAATTTCTTCATTTGTACAGCCCCCTTATTAAATATTATACTAAATTAAAGAAAAGTGTCAATGCATTTTAAATCAATGAACGGATTTCCATTCATGTAACTGTCGGAAATCCGTTCATTAGTAATAACTATATATTCTTATACTATGCTTCTCTTATAACATAGCAAACATTTAATTTTTCATCAAATTTTATCTTATCATCTTTCTTTAATTTCAACGTATCCTTTTTGAATAATTCGTAAGAATCAATTTCTTCGCCATCAATAGTTAGTATAAAATAATTGTATTTGCTTAATTTATAATTAGTTCCATCTATTTCATAGTTGTCCAAATCAAAATCTAGCAATTTTTCTTTTCCTTGTATTTTTACTATACATTCATCAACATCTTCAATTGTTAAAAACGATGCATCAACGTCACTTAAAGCCATTTCTTTTCTTATCTTCATTTGCTTTGTAGATGTAAACTGATAAATTACAAAAGAATTAATTTTAGGAGTTTGAGATTCCTTATACAATTTGAATTCTCCATCATCAGTTACTACAAAAGTTTCTCCTCTTCTCTCAATTATTTCTTTTACAATACCAACATACGCTGTTTTTGTATCAACTTCTTCGTTATTATTATCTTCGGTTTTTATATTTAATGCATTCCATAAAATCAATGCAACATTATCTCTTCTGGCAGAATTTGTTGCAACCAAATCATTTGTGTAATAACCATCAAACAAATTAAGTTTTTCCGCTGCTTTCATATAATTCATTGGCCAAGACAAACTACTATCCAACTTTGTTTGACTTGCTAATGCTCTTATAATAAGTGTAACAACTTCACCATAAGTAATTTTTTCTTCTGGTCTAAATGTATTATCTTCATATCCCTCAACAAAATTATTCTTAACAGCAATATTTATAAATTCTTTTGCCCAATGATCAGCAGCGACATCAGAAAACGTATTCTCTTTGCTTTCTTTTGCGTTTGTCGCAGTAACAATCATTTTAACGAACTCTGCTCTTGTGATGGGATTAGCTGGAGCAAAAGTACCATCATCATACCCATTTAAAACACCCTTTTTCACTAGTCCTTCTATTGCTGTTTTGTACATCTCATTTTTAGGCATATCAGAAAAAGTTGCAAATGAAACTGTACAAATGCTTAAGATCAAAGTTAATACTACAAGAAATTTTTTCATAATATCAAATCCTCCCCACTACTTTTTAAGTATATTAGAATAGACTTGAAAAGTCAAATTTTTGTTGCAAAAAAAGACCCGGACTTTCGTCCGAGCCTTTTATAAGATGTTTAATATTGAGCAACTCCATCAACAAATGTAACATCTTTGTCTAATCCTCTAATAATTACAACAACTTTAGAATCAACACCTTCAGCGTTTGGCTTAGATATTGAAATTCTATCGCCTTTCTTGAATGTGATACCTTTGATACCTGTTCCAAGAACTTCGCAATCATCTTCAAATTCTACTTTATTATTTCTGTCGATAGAAGCTGTTGTTGTCACAACTGTATGTTTCTTCAAAGCTTCAACTAAACCTTCTTCAACTGATGTATCAATTGTTCCGTTGTTTCCAATTTGTGTATTATCAACCGTTACAATTTCATCATCAACGTCTGTTACTAAAGCTGCTCTGTCGATATCTTTTGCAACATATCTATCTTTAACTTTTGCTTTTCCATCTGTTACTGTGAAAGCTACAAGGTAGTCTACTAGGAATTCATCTTCGTCATTTGTTAAAAATGCGTCGATATCTTCGTCTTCTACTTCGTATGTTTCACCACTAATTGTAACGTATTGAACACCTTTCTTTTCTGTGAATTCTTGAACTAGACCGAAGTTTAATTCTTGAGATTCAGCATCTTCTTCTACGAATACAAATTTAGCTCTTGTTGGTTTTTCTGTTTCATATAATAGGATACCTTCTGTAACACCATCTAAAGCTTTTGTTCCTTCAGAAACTGTTACTTTTACGTCTACTACATTGTTATCATCATCTAATACTGGTGTAACTGTTACAACAACTGTTGAAGCTGTAACTTTGTAATCATCAATGTAGTTGTTATCATCTATTTCTGTGTTAAATCTATGAGCTGTATACTTGTCATATGTTCCTCTGTCTTCTAATCGAGACCAAGCTTTGATTTCTTCATCATTGTTCATTTTTGCATGTACAAATAATGCGTTGAAATCTTCTTCTGTTGTGTAGTACCTAAAGTCCTCGTTGTCTAATCCGTTTACTGCTGCTCTTGAAACGAAACCATATTCGTTGTTTTCGCCATCAACGCCAGCTAGAACTACATGATATTCTCTACCTTTTGAGCTTGCTGTATACCAAGCACCATCAGATGTTAATACATAGAAGTTTCCTTCTGCTGCTAAGTCTTTAACTTCACCAAAGTACATTTTAACAACTTGACCAACATAGTTGAATACTAATTCAACATCTTTATCAAGATATTTGTTGTCTTTAGCTTTCTTTCTTAATTCTGTTGAAGAAACTTCTGTATCGTTATCTTCACCGTCATAAGCATGGAATAAACCTCCGATTGCTGTGTATCCGTCACCATCAACTTCGATTGAATAACGATCAGCATAATTCTTGTTTGTTGTTACTGTGAAAGATTTAAATGTTCCATTTTCTCTTTCTCTAGCAACAGCATAGAAGTGTCCATCTAAGTGCTCTAAGTCTTCAACTTTTGTATAAACGTCTCCAACTTTGATATCAGATCTTTCAGCCCATTCACCATCAATGATTACTAGATCTTCTTCATCGATCTTGTTTTCCATTGTTCTAATCTTTTCAACTTCTGTTGAACTTGTTGGTAATACAACGATGTTAACTAGTTTCTTACCATCAACTAAAGCAACAACATAATCATTTACTTCAGCTACGTCTTTAACATTACCTTTGTATTCAACATCATCAATCTTAAATCTTGTTGTGCTTACAGATGTAACTGTACCTTCAACTAATGTATCAAGATTTGTTAAAGTTAAAAATCTCTCATCTTCTTTGTTATAAAGATAAGCAACTTTCATTCCTCTTACTAATCTTAATAAATCGATTCCTTCAACTTCAGCTACTAAATCTGCAGTATCTTGTGCCTTAATTTCTTTTTTACAAATACCAGCTTTAACTTTTCCTGCATCTACTGATATAGAGAAGAAGTAAGCTTCGTCACAATAATCATAATCTGGGAATTTGATGTTCAACATACATTCTGCTGTTTTACCATATGTCATACCATTTGTTTGGTTTTCTTCTCTAATATCCCACATTTCTGTTCTTAGCATATTCCATAATAGAATAGCTATGTTTCCTCTTTTAGCACCAGCTTCAGCATCAACGTTCTTCATATCTTTTAATAATTGAAGTTCGTTAGCTTTTGTGATGTAGTTTGTTGGCCATGTTCCTGTTGTTTCAACAACATTCTTATAACCCAAAGCTCTTAATGCCATTGTTACAGCTTCAGCATATGAAACTTTTTCTTCTGGTAAGAATGTTCCATCTGGATATCCAACGATAACTTTGCTTTGTGCAGCAACGTTAATATATCCTGAAGCCCAATGATCAGCAGCAACATCTGTAAATTGTGTTGATCCTTTTGCTATTTTAGCAGCTTGTTCTTGTCCTAAAGCTATTACTAACATTTTTGCTAATTGTGCTCTTGTTACGACATCTTCACCTTTGAAAGTGCCGTCTGGGTTACCATTGATAACACCTAATTCTACTAGTGCTTCAACAGCAGCTTGGTAGTATTGTCCATCGATATCGCTTAATGCAACATTAGCAGCGAATGCGAAAGAGAACATACCTAGTACCATTGAAAGAGCTAGTACTAATGATAAAATTCTTTTCATTAGAAAATCCTCCTTTTATTTTTTGGTTTTCGAAAGGAAATTATTTTGAATGTAGCTAGATTATCCTTTCCTTTCTTTTCTGCTCTCAAATAATCTAACCTTTGCCTCCGCATGGTTTATGGCACTTGTTACCATTTCCTTACGTCTTGCAAGCACATTATATATGTTTCAAAATTTAAGTCAATCGATTTTATAAAATGTTTACGAATTTTACATTCTTTTTACATTTAGCTTACGGAAATGCAGATTTTGGCAAAAGCATATTGAAAACACAAAACAATTGTGATATCATTTCGTCAAACGAAGTACCAATCAGCAACACTTTAGAGTATTTGCTTTTCATAGCATATTTTTACGTGGAGGTAATAATGAAAATACAAATAAAATCAAAACAAGATTACGGAACGCACATTGATGAAGTCACAGAAGAAATTGAATGTGAGCTAAAAAAGAAGAATGAGCTTATAGAACTAAAAAATGATATTCTACATATTATAATAGAAGAAAATAAAATTGTTCAAAATCGATATGGCAACAACATTACGGTCGAATATCAAAAAGAAAACGAATGCGAGTATATAACAGAGTATGGAATATTCAAAATGAAGACAAAAGGAATAAGTATACAAAAAAGTGAAAAACAAATTATTGCTAAATACGAAATAGAAATTGGTGGACAAAGATATTTAAATGAAATAGAAATTAACTTATGAAATTCATATCTATGTTTGAATATTCTTGAATCGCCGAAGATAGCAACCATTACAATATAAAACGGCACCGACAATCGATTTGATTGTCGGTGTATTTCAAAACATTCATTTATTTGATTCCCATTTTTGCGCCATGAGTTATATTGCCTATTATGTCTGATTTGAAACTGTAATTATTTTTATTCTTTTCTTTCCAAGCTCTTTCTGCTATGTCAACTAATTTATCTATTAGTTCTTTGTAGGAAACCTTTGAATATTCCCATAAATAGAATGAAAACGAACCTGGTATTGTGTTTATTTCATTTATATACACTTTCTCATCATCTTTATCAATAATATAGTCAACTCTTACCACACCTTTTGAATTCAAGCTTTTAAATACTGCTTTTGTCAAATCTTGCACTTCTTTTGTTTGCGTTTCAGGAATATTGGCCGGTATTCTTCTCTCCATATTTTCCATCCCACTTTGTTTTGTGCCTTTTGAACTCTTACCACCATGCATATACTTATCTTCAAAAGTTAAAAACTCTTCCCAATGAACAGGCTCTTCACACACAGAAACTTCAACATCATTTCCATAACCTAGTCCAGAGCAATTTATCTCAATTAGATTTTCTACTCCTTTTTCCACTATTACTCTCTCATCATAATTTATAGCAACTTCTATTGCATGGATAAGTCCTTCACGGTCTTTTGCTTTTGTTATTCCTATACTTGAACCTAAATTAGAAGGCTTTACAAACATTGGGTATGGAATTTTTGATTCGATTTCCACAATTACTCCATCTTTGTTAGCTTCATATTCTCCACGTGTAAAATATGTATATGGAAGTACTGGCAACTTATGTGCTTCAAACACTTTTTTCATAAGTATTTTGTCCATTCCAACGCTTGCCCCTAACACTCCTGACGATGTATATGGAATATTTGCAAGCTCTAACAAGCCTTGCAATGTACCATCTTCTCCATTCATACCATGCATTGCAGGAATTACAACGTCTAAGTCAATAAATGAATTTTTGGCAAATATACCCTTTTCAAAAACCATCAACCCTTTTTTAGTCGGTAATATTGCAGCTTTCTTCAATGTTGGTTCTACTTTTTCAAAGTCTTTGTATATGTTTGCATCTAGTAGCTTTTCTCCTGTATACCATTCCCCATTTGAATGAATGTATATAGGGATTATTTCATACTTGCTCTTGTCTGCATTTTCAATCAATTGCAATCCAGTAACAATAGAAACATCATGCTCACATGTTACACCGCCAAAAATAACTCCAATTTTTTTCATGCTAAGACCTCCTAAATTTAATTATTCATTATAATTATCTGGTAAATCATTTTCAAACAAAACCACATTATTAGGGTTTGCAAGTTTAGTAAGCCTATTTGTTGCTTCCGCTAAACTATTCACAACATAAATATTGTTTTCATCGAATTTCTTTTCTCTCAACCCTTCCTCGATTGGTTTAGATCTTTTCACCCCAACCAATATTGCAACATCAACAGCATCTGCCATTTGTCTACCAAATTCTTTGTTTAGTTTGTATTCCTCTGTACCAAGTTCCACCATTCCTGGAGTAATTATTATTTTTCTTCCTTCGAATTTTTTTAACACTTCTAATGCCATCTTACTTCCCACAGGATTTGAATTGAATGCGTCATCTATTACGACTCCACCATTTGGGCTTGGTAATATTTGAAGTCTATGTGGAACAGGTTCAATTTTCTCAACGCCTCTCATAATTTCTTCCTTTGTAAGTCCTAAATGTAATGCTATTGCAATACTACCCATTATATTTTGCACATTGTGTTCTCCCAAAAGCTTTGTTGTGCAAGTGAATTTATCATCTTTCGTAACAACTATAAAAGTACTTCCTTTAGCACTTAGCTTTATATCGGTTGCATAAACATCTGCTTTTTCGCCTATACCATAAGAATATTTCTCATGTTTTTCTTTTTGATAAATTTCTTTGCAATACTTATCATTAATTGGTAAAAAAGCTACACCATCATATGTTAAGCCAACTAATAATTCTGATTTTGTTTTAACCACATTCTCTATCTTTTTAAATGTTTCCAAATGTTGTGGCCCTATCGAAGTAATAATTCCAATTTGTGGTCTCACAAAGTTGCATATTTCTTGAATATCATATCTTCTTCTCGCTCCCATTTCTGAAATAAACACTTGATGCTCTGGCTGCAGTTTTTCTCTAATCGTTCTTACATTTCCCATTGTGGTATTATAGCTTTCAGGCGTTGCAAGAACATTATATTTTTCACTCAATATAGTTTGCAAGATATATTTTGTACTTGTTTTTCCATAACTTCCTGTGATACCAATTCTAATTAAATCATTATATTCTTTCTTTCCAAGTTTTCTTGCAGCACTATTTATATAATGATTATTAATCATTGTTTCTGTTGGATCTGCCAAAAAATTGGCAATTATTATATTAAACGGAATAGTAAATATTAAGAAACTATATATAAGTAACATACTCATTAAAGAGTCTCCTAAATATTCCGTAAATAATACCCTTAGAAGTATCACTGTTATAAAGCTAAAGAAATATAATCTTTTAATTCTCGCCGTATACTTTAATGGCTTCTTTGCATTTTTTCTTTCTCGTATGTCTTTTACTATTTGTATTACATTTGGAACAAAGAATGCCAAACACAAAATAGCAACACATGTATAAGAGCCCAATAATGAAATTTCAGGAACAAATCTCAAAATACAATATACAAGTACCAATGCTAAAGCATATATCAAAAATTGTATTGCTCCATTCTTATAAACTTTTTTTCCATTCTTTATCATCCAATTAAAATACTCACTTGTATGATAACTTTGAAGTTGCATCATATGAAGTGAATTTGGAACAAGTAACATATATGTAATAAGCATTCCGAAAAGTAAAGTACTACCAACCACTGCATCCATTATTTATTCGCCTCCTAAAAAAACATTAACTACATTTAGAAACTGCCCCATGCTATCCAAATACGAAAAGTGTCCTGCACCTTTTAATACAACGAGTCCACTATCCTTTATTTTCTTCTCCATAATTTTGGCCATATACAGTGGAGTATCTGTGTCAAGCTCTCCCCACATAATAAGCGTAGGGTTTGCTATTTTAGACAAATTTTCTGTCAAATCTAAATTTATTACTTTTTTAAAGGTTTCTCTCATCACATCAGATGAAAGTTGATTGTAATCACTTGAACCATTTTTCTCACGATATTGTTTCAACTTTTGTTCATACTTATCTTTAGGTAAGAATACTTTTAGTATATTCCTTGCACACTTATATGAATAAATTTTAAAAAACTTTTTTAGTGTCATTTTGGGCTTTATTCCCGCACTATCTACTAGAACAATTTTATCAAACATATTTTGATACTTTGATGCCAAATAAATAATAACTCTTCCTCCAAATGAATGGCCTATAACATCGCATTTCTCAACTTGTAATTCTTTTAGCAATGCATTCACAAGTTCTGCATACTCTGGTACTCCCCATGCCTCACGTAATGTGTCGCTCTTTCCGCCTTGTCCTGGGAAATCGATAACTATTACCTTTCTATTTTTTTGAAAGAAATTATAAATTGGCGACATGGTTTCAACACAGCCCATCCAGCCATGAAGTACCAAAAGTGGCTTTCCTTCACCAAAAATCTCATACCTAATCTTCAAGTCATTATATTCAAAAAACATAAGTCCTCCACCAATCACATTATATGCATACATTTTATACTTACTACATAAAAATTGCAATACCGCATATTATTCATTCCTTAATGCATCAATTGGATTTAGTTTTGCTGCCTTGTTTGCTGGAAATAGCCCAAACGTCACACCAATTATAAGCGAGATACTAAATGATGCTATTATCCATGGTATTGAATAAACTGGTTCAATTAAATTTATAGAGCCTATTATATATTTTATTATAAATAAACCAAGTAAAATTCCTATAATACCACCAATTCCTGTAAGCATTAAACTTTCTATCAAAAATTGCGACATTATATCTTTTTTCTTTGCCCCTATGGCTTTTCTTATTCCGATTTCTCTTGTTCGTTCAGAAACAGAAACCAACATTATATTCATTATACCTATACCGCCAACCACTAGTGAAATAGTTGCCACACTTCCCAAAATCAACATCATTACAGAACTTACATTTCCCATAAGAGTAAGCATCATTTCCTGACTAAAAACAATATAACTATCCTTATCTCTGTATATATCGTATAAATAATCTTTTATTTTTTGCGTTGCCAAGTCTACTGTATCACTAGAACTTGCTTCTGCCAAAAACATTGTAACAGAAGTTATTTTCAATGCTCTTTGTGCTACTGTTATCGGAATTATTACCATATCATCATTTGTACCGTCTGCCCCATTCATTACCGACTTCGTAACTCCGACTATTAGAAATTTGTTTCCATTTATCTTTATACTTTTTCCTAAAGCAGATTCACCATCATAAAGTTTGTTTTCCACAGCCGTTCCAACAACCGCAACCTTTTCATTTGAATCTACATCCTGCAAAGTAATAAATCTTCCTTCTCGCAAGCTCAAACCTTCTACTTCCAAATATCCCTCATCAGCTCCAAGAACTCTTGTACTTTTAGAATTTGCCCCACTCTTTACAGTAGTTTGTTTTATTATGTACGGAGAGATTTTCGAGATATAATCTGTGCTATTTTCAAGTTCTCTTACACCATCTAGTGTAAGCGCCTTACTTGCAGAAGTATTTGTTATCATTACCGAAATAGCATTTGAACCCAGATTTTCAATTTGATTTGTCACCGTTTGCATACTTCCCTGTGCAAAACCAACTGCTGCAATAACGGCAGCAACACCAATTATAACTCCAAGCATTGTAAGTGCAGACCTTGTTTTATTATCCCATATACTTTTCAATGCCATTTTATATGTAAGTAAAAAGTTCATACTAACAACCTCCAACTTGCTTCTATACTATACGTTTTCATATAATTTTCCATCTTGTATCTTAATCACTCTTTTTGCTTGCGCAGCAACACCAGAGTCGTGCGTAATTAAAATTATCGTGTTACCTTTTGCATGAAGTTCCTTAAATATTTCCATTACTTCTTTTCCAGATTTTGAGTCAAGGTTTCCAGTAGGCTCATCCGCCAAAATGATTGGTGGATTTGTAACTAACGCCCTTGCAATGGCTACTCTTTGTTGTTGCCCACCGGAAAGCTCAGTTGGTTTATGATGAATTCTTTGTCCCAATCCAACACTTTCCAATGCTTTTTGTGCTCTCTCATGTCTCTCTTTTGCTGAAATATTTTGATAAATAAGTGGTAGTTCAACGTTTTCCATTGCGTCTAACTTAGGCAACAAATTAAAGCCTTGAAAAACAAATCCAATTGTATTGTTTCTAATCTCCGCAAGTTCATCATCAGTTTTCTGGCTTATATCTTTTCCTTCTAAAAGATATTCTCCCTTTGTAGGAACATCTAGGCAGCCCAAAATGTTCATAAGTGTTGACTTTCCCGAGCCTGACGGTCCAATAATGGAAACAAACTCATGAGCATCAATGTGTAATGAAACATTATCAAGTGCATACACATCATTATTTCCAAGCTTATATATCTTATAAATATTTTTTAAATCAATCATTCAATTCCTCCAAATTTTACTCTAAATTAATCCTCCAAAACCGTTATCGTGTTCCGGTATAACAACATTTTCGCCTTCTTCAAGTCCATCAATGACTTCCACATAAGAAAGACTCTTTAAGCCTGTTGTTATTTTTCTTACTTCTTTTTTTCCATCTTTCACAACATATACAACAGTTTCGCCATTCTCCTTTTCTAATGCTTCTACTGGAATATATAATATGTCATTTCTCTCATCCACAATAATTTCAGCATCAGCATTCATAGATATTCTAACATCATCTCTTCCTTGAAATGTTATTGTTACATAGTAATCCGTTACTCCACCTGTAGTAGTTCCTTCCAACGGCAATTTAGAAATCTTTCCTTCTATTGGTGTATCTTCTGTTTCAGACAATGCATCTATCGTTACAAGAACTTTTTTATCATAATCAAGTTTTGCAATATCAAGTTCATCAACTGGGATTTTAAATTCTAGTTCATCCTTATTTGATATTGTAGACACTAACATTCCGGTCGAAACATTATCACCAACTTTTACATTCTGTGCTGTGATAACTCCATCAATAGGTGCTGATATTGTATAATCTTTAAGTTTATCATTGGCGTATGCTAACTGGTCATACATATTTTGCAAACTCAATGCTGTTGTTTGAGCGCTTGTAATCAAATCACTATTGGTCAATTCCAAAATCATATCACCACTATTAACAAATTGCCCATTTTTTACGTATAACTTGCTTACTGTTCCAGAAGTTTCAGCTTTCACACTTCCAGCCTCTGTGGAATTAAACATTGCCTCATTTACACTTTTGAAAGTTCCTGTAGAAGTTGTAACTTCTGCACTTGCATACACTCCTGAAAGTGCATATTTACTATCTATAACTTGAACTGTAACATCAATAACTGTTGCACCACTTGAAAGTGTAGTAATACGATCTCCTACGAAACTCACAATTCCATCAACATAATTTAAAGAGCCTGTAAGCAAAGCTCTTGCATAATTGCCAACCTGTATTCTTCCGGCAGCAGAAGAAACAAATTGCAACGTTACTTCATCTTTTTTAGAATTTGAGATATCACAAATCATAGAATTTGTCATAACATAATTTCCTTCTGAAACACTTAAATTACCTATATATCCGCTAGCATTTGCTGTTATTTTTAAGTTCTTAACTTGCTTGTCCAAGTTCGCCTTATTAAGTTCCGCTTGTTTTATTGCATTTTTCTGAGATTTAATAGTCATTTCATAGTCAGAAGAATCTAATTTCAAGATTGCTTGTCCTTTCTCAACTCGCTCTCCTTCCATATGATATATTTCTTCCACCTTCCCAGAAACCTTTGCAATTTCATTTCTAGCTTCTGATGCAATTATAGTGCCAGAGCCCGTCACAGTCGAAACTATGTCCCCGCGTGACACTTCTGCTGTTCTATATGTTTCCTGTGTACTTTTTCCGCCGAAGAAAATTCGTACCACAACAAGAAGTATAACAACTACTAGTATTGTTTTTACCCATTTCTTCTTTAAAAATTCTTTCATTTTAAACATCCCTTTCATAACTTAGTAGATTTTCCGAAAAAGATTATAGCACAAAGGCCTTGCAAAATAAAGAATTTTTACGCGAAAGTCACAAAACAAATAGCTAAACTTCTACGAATGCACAAGATTTGACAAATTTCTTTTTTGAGTTTAATATATTATTGTGATTTTAGTATGAAAGGACGATGTTCATGAAGAAAATAAATTTGAATAAAGAAATAAACTTAAATGAAGATGTTGATTTAAAAAAGGTATCTTCTAAAGCAAAAGGAACAATGAAAGAATTTAAAGATTTTGCAACGAAATGTAATTTAATTGATATGGCTGTTGGTGTTGTTATAGGAACAGCTTTTAGCAAAATTGTAACTTCATTGGTTAATGATATTATAATGCCATTAATTAGCCTTGCAACTCAAGGTATTGATTTTTCACAATTATTTATTTCACTAGACGGAAATACTTATGCAACTCTAGAAGAAGCCACTGCTGCTGGTGCAGCCACACTTACGTATGGAAACTTTATTACAGCTGTAATCGATTTCCTTATAATTGCTTTTTCTATATTTATAGTAACTAAAAAGATTTTTGTAAGTCACAAAAAAGTGGAAGAAGCTCCTGCACCTGTAACAACAAAAATATGTCCATATTGTAAAACCGAAATCAATAAAGATGCTACAAGATGTCCAAATTGTACATCCGAATTACAATAACACATACCTGAAAATTGATTATCGGTATAATTATTCTATGTTTTCAATGCTGTAAGGTGTCGCCGTTCTCGGCGACACCTTACAGTTTTATCATGTTTACGTTTATTCTTCTTCAATTGTCAATGTTTCTCTCTTCTTTGCTGTTTCATCACTTTCCAAATATTCATCGTATGTCATTCTCTTATCTATAATTCCATTTGGAGTTATCTCTATTATTCTATTAGCCACAGTTTGTACAAACTGATGGTCATGTGATGTAAATAGTATTACTCCTTTAAAGTTTATAAGTGCATTGTTTAGCGCTGTTATAGATTCCAAATCCAAATGGTTAGTTGGCTCGTCAAATATCAATACATTTGCACCCGAAAGCATCATTTTTGCAAACATACATCTAACTTTTTCTCCACCAGAAAGCACATTAACTTTTTTCAAAGCTTCCTCACCGCTAAACAACATTCTTCCTAGGAAACCTCTTACAAAGGTCTCATCTTTTTCCTTAGAATATTGCATTAGCCACTCTACTAGTGTCAAATCTTGCATAAATTCTCTAGAATTATCTTTTGGAAAATAGGCTACTGAAGTTGTTATTCCAAATTTAAAATCTCCACTTTCTTGTGCTTCATTGTCTGTTAATATTTCAAACAATTCCGTTTTTGCAGCACCCATAGGTCCAACAAATGCAATCTTATCACCATTTTGAACATTGATTGAAATATTGTTCAAAAGTTTCTTTCCATCTTGAGTTTTTGTTAGATTATCAACAAACAAAATCTCTTTTCCTGGTTCTCTATCCATTTTAAAATCAATATATGGATATTTTCTGTTTGACGGTCTTATTTCGTCTAACTCAATTTTTTCCAATAACTTTTTACGAGATGTCGCTTGTTTCGACTTAGAAGCATTCGCGCTAAATCTTCTTATGAACTCTTGTAATTCTTTTATTTTATCTTCTTTCTTTTTGTTTGCATCCTTCATTTGCTTTAATGCAAGTTGACTAGATTCATACCAGAAATCATAGTTACCTGTATAGACTTGAATTTTTCCAAAGTCAATATCTGCAATATGTGTACACACTGTATTTAAGAAGTATCTGTCGTGAGATACTACAATGACCGTGTTTTGGAAATTAATCAAGAATTCCTCAAGCCATTCAATTGCTTCAATATCCAAATAGTTTGTAGGCTCGTCTAGCAAAAGAACATCTGGGTTTCCAAAAAGTGCAGAAGCAAGTAGCACTTTAACCTTTTGAACCTCTGTTAATTCTTTCATACACTTGTCATGAAATTCTGTATCAACACCTAATCCATTAAGAAGTGTGCCAGCATCAGCTTCAGCATTCCATCCATCCATTTCTGCAAACTTTGCTTCAAGCTCTCCTGCTTTTATTCCATCTTCTTCGCTAAAATCAGGTTTTGCATATATTTCATCTTTTTCTTTCATTATTTTATAAAGCTCCGAATTACCCATGATAACAACTTGAAGTGCTTTAACATCTTCAAATTCATGGTGATTTTGTTTCAAAACAGAAAGTCTTTCACCAGGGTTCATCGTAACCTCTCCTTGAGATGGTTCAATTTCTCCAGATAAAATCCTCAAAAATGTAGTCTTACCAGCACCATTAGCACCAATCAATCCATAACAATTACCTGGTGTAAACTTAATATTTACATTTTCGAACAATGTTCTTTTACCAAATCTTAGTGTAACTCCATTTGCACAAATCATTTTCTCATTCTCCTTACATTTATTTTTTTATCAAGATTATTCTTATTCTATTTTTTCTTGTTTCACCAATAACCTCTTTCATTTCAAGCCTTCCATAACCTCTTACAGAAATCAAATCACCAACCGAAACGTTTTTTGAATTCGATTTAACGACTTTGTAATTCAAATTAACAAGCTCCGCTTCTATTAAATTACTCGCCTTTTCTCTTGAAACTCCAAACCCAGAACTGACAACGGCATCCAAACGCATTGACGGAACTGTCATCTTAATTTCTTTTTCTTCTTTAGGAGCAATTATCAATTCAGAAATACTTTTCTTCTTTGTGTGAACTTTCTCTCTGCCAACCATTTTCAAATTATTCGCAATATAATTTGATATACTTCCAAGAACAATCACATCTGCACATTTTTCATTTATGATAATGTCTCCTATCATCTCTCTTTTTACCCCAAGCCCAAGCACACTTCCAAGAACACTTCTGTGCGTTAACGCTTCATTACATTCTATTGAAACAACCTCCAAAAAATCTCCCACTTCGCCAGGTTCATCAGTTCCAATAATTAAGATTTTTCTTTCAGCGCCCTCATAGCCTCCATATAAATTGTATAAAACACTTTTCACAGCACCCATTACCTCGGCTTGTTCGGCTGGATCTAAAAACGATGTACAACAAACTTCAAACGTTTTCTCATATTGCCTAACTTTATCAAAAGCCCTTGCCAACGCTAATTTACTCTTATCCATAAAATCAACCTCATCGGCAATTATACAACAAAAAGCCAAATAATGCAACCAGCAAAAGAGTATCACAAAAAATGAACTACTGATAACAGTAGTTCATTTTTATTTATACATTAAATTTTCCGTTTTCGTATGTAAATGGCATTTCAAAATGTAGCTCTCCATATACGTATGGTGCAATAGCTGCCGGATCGAAGTATATTATCAATTTTTGATCTTTTATATAAAACTTTTGTGTATCTGGCAAACTTGACAAGCCATTTCCGCCTACTAGTTCATATCCCTTTGTTTCTGCTTGTTCATTTATCTCTGCCAATATTTCTTTCTTATAATCAACTTCTGCTTTAAACAAATCTTTCAAGAAGATTTCTTTGTTGGCACCTTTTGTAACATCCACTGTATATGTATCCTTCCAACTGTTTGAACGCATTCCGCCAGTTTGATAATCATTGCTTACCACCATTGATAAATATATATCATTTGCATATTTCTCGTATGAAACAACATACTTATACAATGTTGCCGCAGGTGTATCCTCATCTATCATAGTTTCTATTTCATTTTGATAATCGATAACCGTTTGAAGCATTTTCTTATTCATGTATTCTTGAAATCTGCTATCATCTAAGTTCATCAATTTCGGTATAGAAGTTCTTACGTCTCTATTCTTACTTGAATTGGTAATATTATATGGGTTTACAACAATCTTTTCTGCTGGACTCTTCTCAACAACTTCACCCGGATTATCTGGTCCGACTGGCTCAACCGGCGCTTTTGAATTAACTAATACAACCACTAAAACAACCACTAATATAAGTAGCACCGCTACTGCTCCAATTATAATCATCTTCTTTGTTTTAGGACTCATATAAATTACCTCCATAAATTATTCTTTAGTTTTCATCTTCTTAATCACGTACGAAGTAACTGGCAAAGTTACCATTGTTACTATAACTAATGCTGCAATTCTTACAATCTCAAGGCCAATCATTTCTGAATTCATCATTTCTCTTAAAGTGTATTTATAAATTGTAAGTGCCAAAACTTTCGGCATCAAGAACATTATAGCAAAAACAATTATAATATTCACTTGTTTTTCTAAAATTGTTTTAATTTTTTCTAAATCTCCCTCATCGCTTAACATTTCTGAAACAATATTAGAAATTAAAACCGTTGCTATCATTAATATAGATAACATATATACTGCATTAAAGTCAACGTTTTTATTGATTATATTTTCTGCGATTGAAACCGCTTCAAAGCTGTTTCCATTAAGTTTAGCTATGTTCATAATTCCAAGTACTAATAAAGTTGTAAATGCAATCATGCATAATGTTATTACAAAACCTTGTATAGTTTTCTTTCCTAATCCCAACTTGTTAATCAAATTCACAAACGCAACTAGCACTACATCTATCAAAATTATAAAGAATGTATTGTTGTTCTTTTTTGCTATTTCTACCTTTGTTGGAGAACCTGCATCATCAACTTGTAATATTGTTATTGTTGTATCCTCATCGATTTCTTCTTCTGTTGGGAAGTTCTCATCTTCACTTTCAAGTGTAATAATCTTGTTTGTCTTTGTAAACTCTGGGATAGTTACTACAAAAATTAAATCTACAACAAGTAACACAAGTAATAGTGTTTTTAAACCTTTTTCTTTTCCAATCAGTACCACAAGCACGCCAGCTATAAGTATTGCAAAAACAATTCCCCAAACTCTTGATACGCCAGAGTCGTAACTAATAACATATGCTACTAATTTATCTTCATTTTCTGCAACTGTAACAAATATTCTATCTCCTGTTTTTACTTCCTTTATTTTCGTATTTTCATATGTATCTGGCACAAGATAAAACTCTGTTTCCAACTTCTCACCCGCATATTCGCCTTCCAATATCTCTATTACTATTGGCTGATATGTTCTTTTGTATGGCATATAGTACTCCATTCCATACTCTGTTTTAACAGGCTCTACATCAATTACTTTTGCTTTAACCGTATCTGTAACCGTTGTATTAGCATCTTGTTCTCTCGAATATGCTAAATATTCACGGTAATATTCTTTGTATTCGCTTTGTGTATTCAAGCCATCATAAATATCATTTGCGTCATTTGGATCTTCAACAGTAACTGAATCGTTACTTGTTGAGGATTCATTCTCAACATCTGCTAAATCAGCGTCTGTTGCAAAGCAAACTGTACTCAAACATACAACAAACACTAAAAGAATTCTTAAAAATTTTTTCATAAAAACCTCCGCATAGAAAAATTAAGTAGTCCTATAGGAAATTATACCCCTATAAAATTGAGATTACAACATTTTTTTGTGTGCAAAACAAAAGAGGGAACCCCAGCATGGCATAACGCCTCTACCAGGGCCCCTCTTTTGTATGAAGTCTATACTCATAATATAGTGGTACCTGTCCTTTGTCAACAAGTTCTCATCGCAATATTCGACATTCTTCGACACATACATATAAACACCATGAGAGTTGCTACTTTCAACGACACGAAAACATTGTACTACACTTTTATTTCTCGGGTCGCCGAAGGCGGCGACACCCTACATAATTTGTCACATTTACAGTAACTTGTTTGCTAGTTTTTGCAAGTCGGCAGGGTACAGTGCCCCTGCCCTACAACACTTTTACACAACAAAAAACGAGATAAGAAATTCTTATCTCGTTTGGAGCCAGTGATCTGAATCGAACAGACGACCTACTGATTACAAGTCAGTTGCTCTACCAACTGAGCTACACTGGCAACATGTGGTGACCCGGAGGAGAGTCGAACTCCTCACTCCGCCGTGAAAGGGCGATGTCTTAACCGATTGACCACCGGGCCTACTATGGTGAGCTATCCGCGATTCGAACGCGGGACAACTTGATTAAAAGTCAAGTGCTCTGCCAACTGAGCTAATAGCCCTCGTAGTTGTTTACCACAACTGCTTCTCTATGTTACAACATTTTGAAGCAGTTGTCAACAAAATTTTCAATTTTTTTTGTTTTTATGCATTAATTTTTTCTAGAACCTCTTCAACATCTATTCCATGTACTAAGCAAGCCTCTTCTAAAGACTCTCCTGCCGATGCTGGACATCCCAAACAATGCATTCCTGCAGCCATTAAAATTTCAGCTGCTTCTGGTTTTGTTTGTAAAATTTCTCCAATTAAAGTTTCTTTTGTTATCATAATCTCACCTCCTAATATATTAAACCATAATTTTCTTTCTATACTTGTCGATTATCGTATTCCTTATATCTCATAAGTTGTATCGCATTATTGTCGAATTTTGTAAGTCGATTTTTTGGCTTTTTTCAAAATAATACTAGACAAATTTCTCTTTCATGTTATAATGCGCTTAAAGGTGGTGATGAAATGAAATTGCACCAATACTACCTTTTCTTATTTTTAGTATTACCTATACTATCGATTATTTTGAATTCTGTATTACCAACTCCCATTTTGATTAAAATATTTTTCTACTCGTTATTAGTTCATACAGTAGTTTCACTATACATGGTATACTCTCTTTTTGAAGTACGCATTCTTCACGAAAAGCAAGGTTCCAAACTAACTTTAAGCAAAGGTAAGATAACTACAGACTGGAGATGATTTCTATACAAATTCCGAAAGTATTATACAACAAATTTGTTTTTATTGCAATAACTGTTACCTGTATAATCATATTTCAATTATTGTTTTTTTCCAAATTGTATAAATTATCCGACATCTCAATTGATTTCCTTGATAGTACACTTGACATTGAAACCTGGTTATGGAATTATATTAAAACTTTTTACCTCATAACTGTTATTATTTCATGGATTTTTATTTCTTATACTTTTCATAAATATTTCCCTATCCCTCAAGAAAAAGAAATAGCAAAAATTAACGAAGACGGTTTAAAACTTTTCGTTGGAAATAATCTCTCATCTGGTGAAACCATAACAATTCCAGAAAGCGGTCTATATCAAAACATTCTTATTACTGGAACAATAGGTACAGGAAAAACCTCTTCTGCCATGTACCCGTTTGTAAATCAATTGTTAGAACAAAATCTTGGTATGCTAATCTTAGATGTAAAAGGAAACTTTTACAAGAAAATACTAGAACTAAACGAAATTTATCACAGAAATGTAATTGTATTAGAACTAAATGGAAAGTACACTTATAATCCTTTAGATAAACCTAATCTTAAGCCTTCAATCTTGGCTAATCGCCTTAGAACTATTTTAACTTTGTTTTCTAACCAACAAGTAACTGACACTTATTGGCTAGATAAAGTAGAAAGTTATCTGACGGAGTGTATTAAACTATGCCGACTCTACAATGATAACTACGTTACTTTTATTGAACTACATAAGTTAATAAATTCACCTGAATATTTAGAAGAAAAAATTTCAGTTGCCAAAAACAAGTTTCTTTCTAATTTGTTTTCGGTTCAACAAATTCATGATTTTAATTCCCTATTGGATTTTTTCCAAACAGAGTACAAAACTCTAGACTCAAAGGTATTATCAATAATACAATCAGAAGTTTCTAGAGTTACTCAAATATTCGTTAATGATTATGAAATAAGTAATGCCTTTTGTCCCCCAAAATCAAAAGTTACCTTCTCAGGATTTAGTAATTTAGAAAATGATATTGTAGTTCTAAACATGAATGTGGCCGAATATCGAAATTTATCAAAGATTCTTGCTACATATCTTAAATTAGATTTTCAGTCAGAAGTTTTAATGCGATTAGCCAAATCAAATAAAATTAAACCTGTAGCATTCTTGTGTGATGAATACCATGAATATGCCACAGAAAATGACGCGAATTTCTTTTCGGAAAGTCGTGAAGCCAAATGTATAAACATTGTATCAACGCAAAGTTACACTTCACTCTTGAACGCTATAAAAAACGAAGCTAGTGCAAAAGTTATAATTCAAAGTCTTGTTAATAAAATATGGTTTCGTGCGGATGATACTTACACAATTGAAGAAGCACAAAAACAACTTGGTAAAGAAGATAAAGTAAAGTTTTCACGTAGCATCTCAGAAAATGCAAAAGAGACAAAGTATAGTTATATTTTAAAAGCCTTTAAATCAGATAATTCAAGTCTTTCAGAAAGTATTAGTACACAAATTCAGCACGATTATATATATGATTTTAATGCTTTTTCTCGAGAACTTAAAACGTTTCAAGCAATTTGCTTTCTGTCCACAGGCTCTCAAATACTTCAACCACAAGTTGTTCAACTTGTTCCACTCCACACTCAAAATTTTAATATGAAAGGAAGATTTATATGATTAAAAAAGTTCTTTTATTTACTTTTATATTCACTTTACTATTCACATCCATATGTTATTGTGCAAGCGACCCAAAACTAGTTAAAAATATAAACTCAGGACTTGAAAAGATAAAAAGTTGGATAATAAAAATCTCAACGCCAGCAGCCGCAGTTGCTATCGGCACTGGTGTACTCATGAAGAAATTTAGCTTTGGAGATGAGGAGAGAATTGTTGTCGGTAAAAAGCTTATTAAGAGCACACTTTTTTCCTATGCTTTCATTTTAAGTGTTGATTTAGTATTAAACGTCATTTCCACACTAGCAAAAGGATAGGTGATTTATGGAGGAAGAAATTATCGCTCAAGAAATAGATATTGGAAGTGTCATTGTTGACACCATCAATAATCTCTGCCAAAGTTTGTTCTCTTCAATTGATGAATCTGTGCTTCCATTGCTTGACGATCTAGTATTCATAAAGGAAGACGTTGCAACCAAATATCTAAAAAGAATTCTTGGCACAGATATAAGAACAGGTCTCCTAGTGCTAGCCAACTCTCTACTTATCGCTTTTGTACTGTATTATGCAGTACGACTTATGACATCAAACTTTTCTGGTCAAACGATTGAACCACCATATCTATTTATTCTGAAAGCCATATTTACTGCAATGTTTATGAATTTTTCGCTATCTATTTGTACAAGTGTGGTTTCTATGACGTCTAATGTGTCCACATTTATTTGCTCTCTAAATGAAAATATATTTAAAACTCCGGCTTCATTTTCAAACTTATTTGAAACATTTAATTCATCTTCTAAAGACTTTAGTGTGTTTTCGCTCAATGGCATCTTATCTGGTGTACTCTCAATGTCTTCATTCACATTAGTTATCTCGTTTGCTCTCAGATATATAATGGTAAAATTGTTAATCTTAATTTCACCATTTGCAATTTTATGTCTGCTAAACCAGTCAACTGTTGGTCTTTTTAAAAGTTGGTATAAATGTTTTCTAACACTTTTATTGTTGCAAGTTTTTGTAGCCCTTACATTAGTGCTTTCATTCTCAATAACTCGAGAAATGCTAGAGAGTCCTCTTAAAGAACTATTACTAGTTGGTACAATAATAGCTTTAATGAAGTCAAACGAGTATGTAAAAGATTTGCTCGACGGTCTTGGAATTTCTACTAATTTTCAAGCCGGAATTTCTGGGATAAAATCAATTTTTTCGAGGTGATTATGAGAAAATACCTGTTTCCAATCAATTACAAGTATGCAAACAAGTTTCTAGGAATAATTGAATATCGTGTACTTTTGCCTTTATGTATTTATGGCATTATTGTTTTCTTCATTTTGTATTTAATAAAGCTAGATTTTTTTATTTCTTTTGGAATTTTTATAGTACTTTTTGTTCCACCTATGATATTATTTGGTATTGGAATAAACAATGAACCTTTTTTGCCATTTTTAATTTGTATGTATAAGTTTAAGAAGAATGCAAAAGTGTACTTATATTATCGATAGGTCTTGCAAATTGTGTCAAAAAAAGATATTATTTATTTACTAATTAAGACCCTAAGGAGGAGCAGAAATGAATTTCGACCAAAACTTGTCAATGCTATTTTCAGATTTAAATATTCCAGAAATATTCATTAGTGAATATATGTGCATGGCTAACGGAGATTATGTAAAAATATACTTATATTGTCTATTTTTATGTAAATATAATAGCGAAATCTCTCCTCTTGACTTATCAAAAAGACTTTGCCTTCCCTTAAAAACTATAGAACAAGGCTTAAAATATTGGGAAGAGAATGGCCTTTTAATAAAGAAACAAAGTGACTATACTATAGCTGATGTTAAAAAAATAGAAGTTGATAAATTATACAAACCAAAATTAACTTCATCTATGGAAGACGCTATAGAGTCAAACTCTAAGAATATATCTAGAACTCAAATTATAAATACTATAAATGATACATTTTTCCAAGGCGTTATGTCTCCAGCTTGGTATACTGATATTGATAATTTGTTCTCAAAATACCAGTTTGATGAACATGTTATGTATTCGTTATTTCAATACTGCTTTGATAGACAAGCCCTTCATAAAAAGTATTTGTATGCTGTTGCCGAAGGGTGGGCTTCAAACAACGTAAAAACAGCTGATGATTTAGATAGGTATTATTTAGAATATGAAAAAATCAACCAAATCAAAAAGAATATAACGAAAAAATTGGGCTTAACAAGAAAACTTTCTCAGTACGAAGAATCATATGTGGAAAAATGGATAACAGATTTTGGTTATTCTATGGATATTATAGAAATAGCATTGAAGAAAACTACTTCAAAGACAAATCCAAGTTTTGATTATATAGATAAAATAATAACAAACTGGCACGATAGAAACTTAACAAGTGTGGAAAGTATTACTGCGTTCTTAAAAGAACAAAAACAAAAGCAAAAAGAAATTAAAAATATGGAGTGCGGAAAGCAGCTACCTCTTCAAAAATATACTGATAACGAAACAAATCAATATGAAGATTTAAGCAAGTTTTACGCAAACGTATAGAAAGGTGTTAAATTATGTTTTCAGATGTATACAAATCCATCGAACGAAAATATGAAGACAAAAGAAAAATCGCCGAAAAAAATTATTCTATTGAAAAAGAAAAAGCTTATGAGCTAAACCCAAGATTGCAAGAAATTGATAAAGAAATTTCTTTACTAGGAATAAAAAGTTCACGAGCAGCACTAAATTCCGACCCATCTGAAAAAGAAAATTTAAAAGCTGAGTTAGAAATAAAAATAAATTTACTAAAAAGAGAAAAGGAAACAATTCTAAATTCAATGAATATTACCTTATCTCCAAAATATGAATGTGATAAGTGTAAAGATACTGGATATATTCTGACCTCTAGTGGTAGTGAAATGTGTTCTTGTATGAAACAAGAATTACTTAACGAATCGTACAACAAATCAAATTTATATAGATTAAAAAATGATTCATTTGCTTCTTTTAATTTAGATCTATTCTCTGATGTAGCAAATGTTCAAAAATATGGAGTAAATATTTCGCCTAGAGAAAATATGCAAAAAATAAGAGAAATATCTAATACATTCATTGAAAATTTTGAAAGTCCAGAGCAAAAAAATTTACTATTTATAGGCACTCCCGGAATAGGAAAAACATTTTTATCAAGTTGTATTGCTAATGAAATCCTGCAAAAAGGATATACTGTGCTATATCAAACATCTCCTATACTCTTCGACAGTATATTTGATCGCAAATACAACACAAAATCTGCCTCTGCCAAAGAATTGTACGATAACCTATTTAATGTGAATTTACTAATAATAGATGATTTGGGAACAGAAAATTTAACTGCTGCAAAACTTACTGAATTATTCACTATCTTGAACACAAGACTATTAAACCCTAAAACAAAAACAATTATTTCGAGCAATTTGGACCTAGAAGATATAAAAAGAATTTATGATGAACGAATATTGTCAAGAATTATTGGCAATTATTGTATCTGCAAATTTTTTGGAGATGATATAAGATTAAGAGTAAAAAAATGAACGAAAAAGTGGCTGCCTGAAATCTGTTCATTTTGCATCATTTCACGTACACTGTCAAGCTCTGACTTGACAGTGTATTTTGTTTATGATAGTCTTGCTAATGGAAAGTATTTTATTATTTTTAAGAAAATAATTATTCTTAAACAAACGCAACTTTTGTTGCTGAATTATATTTTTTAACCATCTTTTAAATTAGTAAAGGAGGACTTTAAAGCATGAAGAAAAATCTTCTTGACACATTGCTGGATGCTGCTGCTTCTCGCATATCCAAGGCAAAGAAATGCTACGTTAGTGTTTACAATTCCATTGACCTAAGCTACCGGAGAACGTACATTGCTTGGAAGTTAGATGAAGAACTCATCGTTCCTGACTTAATGTTGCGTCTCCAATGTGTAGAGCTTACTCCTTACCAGTTCGATGATGTTGAAAAGGACTACGATGCTTGGTATGTCATCACCCGCAAGGGAGATGTTTTCCTTAATGGTAGTGTTATGCTTAGTGAAGATGTTCATATCATTTCGAGCATTCCACTGTCTGCAAAGGAAGCTGCCATTTGGGTGTACTTCGAGATGAACAAAGCTCAATAAAATTAAAATCCTTTCGCACGAAAAAGTAGCTCCCTTTTTAGGGAGCTACTTTTTATTCTTCTGTTTCTTCTTCCATACCAACTTTCGCGATGCTTACTACTTTTCCGCCATCTCCTGCTCTCATTAATGTTACACCCTGAGTTGATCTTCCTAGTATACTTATATCTTTTACATCTAATCTTATTACTATTCCTGTATCTGTTATAAGCATTACATCATCTTCTTCTGTTACTACTTTTATACCAACAAGTTTTCCTGTCTTTGGCGTAGTCTTATAAGTGATAACACCTCTTCCAGCTCTTGCTTGTACTCTGTATTCTTCTAATTCTGTTCTCTTTCCAAATCCATTTTCTGTAATGGCTAGCAAGTAAGCTTTCTCATCATATATTGGTTCCATTCCAACTACGAAGTCTCCATCATCCAATTTGATTCCTATTACTCCTTGAGAAACTCTTCCTACTGCTCTTACATCTCTTTCTGAGAATGTTATCGCAATACCTTCATGTGTTACCATTACAACATTTCTTTCGCCATCAGTAAGCCTTACATCAATCAATTCGTCATCATCTTTTAATGCAATTCCTTGCAAACCAGATTTTCTTCCATTGCTGTATTCCATTAAGTTTGTTTTCTTTATAACACCTGATTTTGTTGCCATTAACAAGTATTGACCCTCTGCAAAATTTTCTATTGGAATAACAGCCGTAACCCTTTCATCTCCGTCTAATTGAAGTAAGTTAACAATTGCTGTTCCCTTAGCATTTCTACCAGCTTCAGGCACTTCATAGCCTTTTAATCTATATACCTTTCCTTTGTTTGTAAAGAACATCAATATACTGTGAGTTGAAGAAGTAAAAATTTGTTCCACAAAGTCTTGCTCTCTCGTTTGCATTCCAGTTACACCCCTGCCGCCTCTCTTTTGAGAACGGTAAGTATCCACTGGCAATCTCTTAATGTATCCATAGTGTGTTAATGTTATAATTGTATTTTCTTCTTTTATTAAGTCTTCTGTCTCTATTTCATCTTCGGCTGCGATAATATCGGTTCTTCTTTCATCGCCATACTTTTCTTTCATTTCAAGCAATTCATCTCTTACAATATCGCATACAAGTCTTTCACTAGCCAAGATTTCTCTATATCTCTCTATTTGTTTCATTAAAGCAGCATATTCTTCTTCAATCTTTTCTCTTTGTAATCCTGATAACGTTCTTAATTTCATTTCAAGAATAGCATTAGCTTGAATTTCTGTAAGATTAAATCTCTTCATAAGTCTTTCAGCAGCATCATCATAAGCAGCTCTAATTATTGCTATTACCTCATCAATATAATCTAATGCAATCTTTAATCCTTCCAAGATATGTGCTCTTGCTAAAGCTTTATCAAGATCAAATTTAGTTCTTCTAACAACAACATTCTTTCTGTGGTCTATATAACATTCAAGCATTTGTCTCAATGTTAATATTTTAGGCTCGCCATTTACTAGCGCAAGCATAATTGCACCAAAAGTATCCTGCATTTGAGTATTCTTTAATAATTGATTTAAAACAACTTTAGCATTGGCATCTCTCTTAAGCTCGATAACAATTCTCATACCATCACGGTCTGATTCATCTCTTAAGTCAGAAATTCCTTCTATTCTCTTATCTTTTACCAAATCAGCAATATTTTCAATAAGTCTAGCTTTATTTACTTGGTATGGAAGCTCTGTAACAATAATTCTGTATCTTCCGTTTCCATGTTCTTCAATCTCTGTTTTTGCACGTACAATAATTCTTCCTCTACCAGTTTTATATGTGCTTCTTATCCCTTCTCTTCCAACAATGGTTCCACCTGTAGGAAAATCTGGTCCCTTTATAGTAGCTATTAATTCATCATCTGAAACATTATCCTCATCTATCAACTTAACTGCAGCATTTACAACCTCAGTTAAATTGTGAGGAGGTACATTTGTGGCCATACCAACCGCAATACCGCTTGAACCATTAACAAGTAAAGCCGGTATTTTAGCAGGTAAAACAGTAGGTTCTTGCAACTTATCATCGTAGTTTGGCATAAAATCTACTGTGTTTTTGTCGATATCAGCCATCATTTCAACTGCTATCTTAGGCATCTTTGCTTCTGTATACCTCATAGCAGCTGCGCCGTCTCCATCAACGCTACCAAAGTTACCATGACCATTTACAAGTGGATATCTAAGTGAGAAATCCTGTGCCATTCTTACTAAAGCATCATATATAGATGAATCACCATGTGGATGGAATTTACCTAAAACATCACCAACAATATATGCAGACTTTCTGAAAGTTTTTTCAGGAGTCAAACCTAATTGATCCATTGAATATAAAATTCTTCTATGTACTGGTTTTAAGCCGTCTCTTACATCAGGAAGGGCTCTTTGCACAATAACACTCATTGCATAGTCGATATATGATTTTTTCATCTCTTTTTCTATGTCGACATGTACAATTTTCTTTGCATTTTCTTCCATTATAAAACTCTCCAATCATTAGTATTATAGCCGTTTAGGCTCATATAAATTATACTAAAACGAACTTTCAAATGCAAGCAAAAAAGGAAAAAAAGCGACAAACATTTGTTGTCAAGAAAGCTCTCTATTGCTGTTCATTTATCAGTTTGATTATTTCGTTTTCGAATTCTTCTATAATAATCTCATGCGGTATCTTTCGCACTATTTCGCCCTTTTTAAAAAGCAACCATTCGTTGTCGCCACCAGCAATACCTATATCGGCTTCTCTTGCTTCTCCTGGACCATTCACGGCACACCCCATCACAGCAACTTTTATTTTTACATTTAATTTATTGCAAAATTCCTCTATCTCTTTTGCTACCGGAATAAGATTTACTTTTGTTCTTCCGCAAGTTGGACAAGAGGTTAACTCCGCATATTCATTTCCTAAATTACAATTTTTCAAAATTTCTTTTGCTACTTTTATTTCTTCTATAGGATTATCCGACAAAGAAACCCTCATCGTATCTCCAATTCCTTCTCTAAGTAAAATTCCTAAACCTATACTAGACTTTATTGTTCCACCAAAAGCCGTACCCGCTTCTGTTACTCCCAAATGCAATGGATACTCAAACATTTCTGCGGCCATTTCATATGCCTTTATACACAAATCCAAATCAGAAGCTTTAAGTGATATACAAATATTATTAAAATCCATTTTTTCTAGTATATCGGCATGTCTTTTAGCGCTCTCCACAATTGCCTCAGCAGTAACTTTGCCATATTTTTGTAGCAAATCCTTCTCCAATGAACCTGAATTAACTCCAATTCTGATTGGAATATCATTTTTCTTACAAGCGTCAACTACCTTCTTTATGTTTTCATATTCTCCAATATTTCCTGGATTAATTCTGATTTTGTCAACACCGCTTTCTATGGCCTGTAATGCTATTCTATAGTCATAGTGAATGTCAGCAACTATTGGAATGTTAATCTTATTTTTTATCATCTTTATCGCTTTTGCATCATCTATGTCCAAACATGCCACTCTGACAATTTGACATCCAGCATCTTCAAGCTTTAATATTTGATTTACCGTATCATCAACATTCTTGGTTTTAGTATTTGTCATAGATTGAATGATTACATTATTTTTGCCACCTATTTCAACATTTCCTACTTTAATTCTTTTAGTATCTGTTCTTTTCCTCATTTTCTCCCCCACTTTCTCAAGAACATTCTAATCCGTATGCGAAGTCATGTCAAATATATAATGGCATAGTATCAGCATGTGAACAGTCTCAAACCGTTGTAGCCATTTGCACGCCGACTGCCGGAAAATTGGTCGTCGATACTGTTGTTTTATATTCTAATTTTCTGTTGACAAATTATGTTAATCGTGGTAAAATATAATTGTTGGTTAGAAATAAAGTCAAGTGATAATATTATTAGAAAGGAAGGAGATTATGGATAGAAATTCTGAACCTATGGAAAATAAGTATCTACAAGTTAGAAAAGTAGCACTTATTAAAAAACATACTAAAAGAATTGCGATCGTAGCAATATGTGCTTCTTTATTCTCTTTCGCTTTCGCTGCTGGGTACATAGGCACGTTCCTATTGCTCAAGTAGATAAAATCCTCTTTTCGGTCATAAACATATGACCGTTTTTTTATGCCAATTTTTTACACAGTTCTTTTTCTGTTTCTGTTAATTCTACTGCACCTTTACTTTTCATAAGTTCATAGCTATTTACTATTCCTCTAGCCCTCGTTATAGTATTTTCAATAAGCATAACTTTGTCTAAATCATTTTTTATTAGTTTTACCTGTCTCGTCATTTCCTTTTCATCATTTTTATTTAATGCTTCTTCAAACTTATTACATTTTTTGTCTAATCTATATATTGTATTTTTCTGTTTTACCATTATTTGCTTTAATTCATTATCTAATGTAACTCCCAATATTTCGTTCTTACTAGATTTTATAAGTTGCTTTGCTGCACTCGGCACACCTTTTAATAGGTCTACACCAATATCTAGAGCTGACGAAAGTCCGCTCTTTAAATCTCCTGCTTTTAATGCTTGTATTAACTCTTTGGCGTTATTAAATGTTGTTGTGTTTATTCCAATTGCTTTTGCTCCAATTCTAAGCGCTGCTTCTCCCACTTTTTTACCTATCTCTAAAAAATCCGGTTTTTTCACTTCTTCTTTCACAACACTTTTATACTGTGCATCTAATCCAATGTTTTCTACTCCTTTACTAACAGCATTTGAAAATGCTGTCGAAACATTCTCTATAATATTTTGATTTTCTTTTGCTGTGATATCAAAAAAATCTTTTCCTTTTTCCAACTCTAAAGTTAATTGCTGTGACATATTCATTCCTCCTTTTATTTTAATAATCTAATTTTTTTACGTTATATGATAATAGTATTAAAAGCCACATACTTATAAAGTTCCAATAAAGTATTGCATTTCCAATGACACTATTTTTCATTATTCTATAATTTTCATAATTGCTATTAATATATGTAAAATAAACAAACAAGTCTAATATTACTAATATTATCAGCACCATTCTGGCCCCTCTTGTTTCTTGCATACGATTTATCTTTTCTTTTTGCATTTCTGCAATACTTGAATAATTTTTATCTATAAGTTCACTAAAATTCCCTCCATACAAATAGCAATGTTGTATGTGGTTCAACAAAGTTTTGAAACTTTTTATATGTATTTTTTCCTTTAAATGTTCCAATGCAATTTCAAATTTTATACCATTTTTCACTTCTACTAGGAATTTATCAATGTACGTTTGCAGCGGATCTAAAACCTTTACCTCTTCAAAAGCATATATAATATCATTGTTTATCTTAGTATAATTTTTTAGCTGTAACAAAAAATTAAGTAAAAGTTTTTCAATCTTCTTTTCTTTTATTCCCGCTAAAATCATTAGAATGAAGAACGGTGTTCCAAGCGATGGCAAAGAAATGATAAATGAAAGTAGTGGTATTTCGAAAATATTTTTAATTACCAAATATGTTCCGTATAAGCTCATAACCCCTAAAATGATTAGTGCAATCGGGTTTATAACCACACTCCTTTTTATGGTAGCTCTATCAATTAAAATATTTATTTTGTGAAAAACATTTAACTTTGTTGTTAGTTTTATTTTTTTGTTTTTCTCATAATACTTAATCAATTCTTCATAGTATTCATCATTCTTTACCATTATATAATTATTTATTTTTGATAATATTTTCTTATCAATTATACTTTTTGCAATCTCATATGCTAGCCATGCTATCGCCAAAAATAGAACTATATTCATGCCAAGCACCTCTCAATTTCTGGTTTGCTAATTTCAATTTTTCTTTTTACTGTACCAATTGGATTATTTACCTTTTTAAACCTTCCTATTGATTTTCCATTTTCTATTTTTTCAACTTCGAATTCATACAAAAGATTATACTCAATTTTTTCATCTTCTTTGTTGTATACAACTTCTGCTATTTCCTGAACCTTAAAATTATTCATATAAACTATCAAATCTAAAGACATAGACAACAATTTAGTCAAGTAGTCATTACTGTACATTTGAGCTTTACTATCTCTTTTCATAAGCGTAACAAGTCTGTCCACTGTACTTTCACTGCTATCTGCATGGACGGTGGCATATCCTCTATGACCAGTCGAAACAGCATCAAAAAACGACATTGCTTCAGCTCCCTTCAATTCCCCTATTACAATAACGTCATTTGACATCACCAGTGAATGGGCTGTTAATTTTTCAAGTGTAATATTTTTATCTCCAACTCTGTTACTAAGAATTTCTCTCTGTATCAAGTTAGGATGTGTACTATAAAGCTCTGCTGTTTCTTCATTTGCTGTTATCGACAAGTTTTCCGGTATTTTATTAATAAGTGTACGCATTAATGTGGTTTTTCCACTTCCACCTTTTCCACTAATCACTATATTACACCCTGCAATTATTGCTTCAGATAAGAATTTATAAATATCAACATTAATCATTTCTGCCGATGTCATAAGCAAGTCTTCTAACGCTTGCATACCATTTGGTCTATGTATTCTTATTACTAAATTAGGACTTGTCACATTTACCGGTTCAATTCCAGCTTCTATTCTTAAATTGTTTTTTCTATCGCTCACGATTACTATAGGTGTTTCATTTGATATTTTCCCTCTATTTTTCAAAACGCAATATCTTACAAAATCAATATACTCATTTTCATTTTCAAATTTCTCTACAGCCTGTTCCCACTTACCATTTCTTTTTACGAAAATCGAATCAAACCTTGTAACTCTTATATCACTTACAGTTTCATCATCAATATATTTTTGAAGTATGTGATAGCCAAACAATCTATCAAGTATTGCCGTTATTGTTGTTTCTGTATTCATATTTGAATATTCTTTATATACCTTTTCACGAACAATACTCTCGACTAGTTCTTTATTCATATCAATATCACTTAGATACTCTGAATAATTTTTTATCAAGTAACTTATAATGTTACTAATAACCTTATCCTTATTTACCTCAATGTTATTTTCGGTTTCTTTGGCTTTAACTTTAAGTGGATTAATTAGCATTTTGCACCCCCTCCGAGTTTTGTTTTACTTTCAAAAATCTTTTTTACTTTTTCAATTCTTTCTTTGAACGTTGGTTTAGGTATAAAGTTTATCTCTGATAATATTTTTTCATAATCAATCTCATTTTTTCCTTTTATGCTTCCTAACACTTTTACTCCTTGTAAAATTTTTTCTACAACTTCACTTTCAATATCATTATTTGAAGTTTCGTTGATTACTAAATAAATTTTGTTTTTCCAAACTCCCCAAACATTTAAAACAACGTTTAATAATTGTGAAGACTTCTTCATTCCTATATAGCTATTCTCTGTTATAAATAAAACTTTTGAAGCTTCTTGCAAAGCCCATTTAGTAGAATCCAAAAAAATGTTACTACTTGTGTCTAAAATTATAAAATCATATTTTTCTTTTGCAGCAATTAAAATTTTTGTATAATATTCTTCTTTTAAAACATTTTGACAGTAATGAAGCGATGTATTCCCCGTTAAGACATCTACACCTTTTTCATGTATGACTAATTCATCTAACACATTTGCGTCAAAACGATTTTTTACAATTAAGTCAACAGCATAATTTAATCCACATTTCTTGTCATCATCCATTAAGAAGTCCACATTTTGTGGCACTTTGTTAATACCCATTATTTCATCAAGATTTCCGTTTAGTGTATCTAAATCTATCACTAATATTTTAGAGTTGCTTTTTTCAGAAAGCTTCTTAGAAAATTTTGCAACAAAGCTGGATTTTCCTATTCCGTTTATGCCAGACACAGTAATAATTTCTTGTTTTTGAATTTTTGTTACATAAGAAATTTTTTCTGCGCACTCCTCCTTTGTGTCATATACCGCAGTTGCCTCTTTAACAAAAGTATTTATTATTGGTTGCTCTCTATCTATTGCTTCAATAACATCTGGTATCTCAACTTGATTATCATATAAAATATCGAAAACGCCCATATTCATTAATGTATTTCGTTCAACATCTTCAATTTCATCTGTGATAATTATTATTCGTGCAACTCCATTTTTTCTTTTTATTTGTGTTACAAATTCAGTTAAATCATCTTGACCTTGAAGCACGCCACTTATAATTATGGTATCAATGCTTTCTGTTTCCACAATATCAATAACCGCTTCTTGATAAAACAAATCTTCTGATATTACATCATATTTTTCGTACTTTCTAAGTTCATTATTTAATACAGGATTACCCAATGCCGTTAGTATCCTCTTCATTACATATCCCCCCATTATGCATTTGCTACTTCTAAATCTTTTCTATCAGTTGTTATTACACTATGTTCCTTTTTGGTTGCTTCAATTTTCGCAACCAAATTAACTTTATCTGTATGTATAAGGCACGTTCCTCGCGCCATATTCCTAATTCTATAACATTCTTCTTCAGATAAACATGCCGCTTCCTTCATTACATTTATATCATTTTGTTCCATTTGAAATAAGCATTTTATACTAGAATTGTTCACAATGCCTTTTCCAAACCTTCCTTCTTGAAGTGCAAAAAAATCATTTACATCTTGTGTTATTGCAGTTGCTGCACCACCATATTTTCTTATTGTTTTAAATATTTTAAAAACGAAACTTGCCGTTTCTTGATTATTAGTAATCAACCTCCATGCTTCATCAAAATACAATATCTTTTTTTGACCTCGTTGTTTTTTTATCTTGTCCCAATAGAAATCTGTAATGACAAACATGACTGGCGCAAGCATTTTTTCCTCTATATCATGCACATCAGAAACGATTAATTTGTTTTTCAAATCAACATTTGTATAATTGTTTAAAAATTTTAAACTTCCCTCTAATGCCGGTTTCAATAATGTGGCAATTCTTTTTGTTTTTTTATCTTTATTTAGTAATAAATATAAATCTGATAATATTGGCATATCCTTACTCGTTTTGAACTTTTTTCTACAAAGCAAATTTACCTCTTTATTCTCTATAAACAATGTATCATCATCAAATGTAATACCCTTATTTTTATAACATTCAACTATCTTTTCTTCTAACAATGTTTTTTCGTCTATGCTAAGGTCATTTATAAGTAAGTTAAAAAATATATTCAATTTATCTATTTTATTTCTCAAGTAACCTTGTTCTTCACTCTCACAAGTTTCTCGTATGTCCATGATATTTATACACGTGCTACTTCCAAACTTTATTAACGTTCCACCCAGTTTCTTGCAAAGCTCAATATATTCTCTGTCTGGGTCTATAATGTACTGATTAATATTTAAATACCTATTTCTTGCTATCATAAGTTTTACAAAATATGATTTTCCAGAACCACTTGTCCCAATTACACACATATTAGCATTTTTATATTTTGTGGTTTCAAATCTATCTATCATAACAAGCGAATTATTAGATTCATTAATTCCTATTATAATTCCATTTTCATCACACAGTTCATTAGATAAAAATGGATATGTCGCAACAAGTCCACTGGTTAATACATTTCTAGCAGTAAGTGAACTTACATCATTATTATTTTGCATTATCGGAACTGTAGATAAAAATGTTTGCTCTTCTCTAAATACAGCACGTCTACTGCTTACACCACATCCAGCCAGAGTACCTTCTAGTTTTTGCATTTCAAATTCTAATTCTTCTTTGGAATTTGCATACAAGGCAATGTATGCATAAAGATAATAAAAATCTTCTCCACCAAGTTGTAACTGTTTTCTTATGTGCTTTGCATCAGAATAACTGCTTCCCATAACATCAATGTCACTCTGATTTTCGTTAGTAACTTTTATATTTGCCCCCATGTTACCAATGCTATAGGTTAGTTCTTTTATGACCTCATATGAATTCTTTTTTTCATAAAACATTGATATTTGCAAATTCAAATCTAACGCTATGCACTTTTCTAAAAACACTTCTGTCATTTCTTTGTTGTAATCTGTAATTAACAAAGTTGAAATATAATAATCATCAATAACTATAAACTTTGGATTTGAAGTATCTATGTATGATGGATATATTTTATCAATACAATTATTTTGTCCTTTCATTACTATAGATGTTTTTTCAATTTCTTCGCTAGAAATCAAACTCATACAACATTCCTTTCTAGCCCCATTAATCGCCTATTAAAGCAATTTTTCATTATTAATATAACTTCATCAATTGTACACTCATGTACTGTATTTCCGAATTGCCAACAAACACTCTTTTATTTTAGAAATGTTTTCGGCCATATTATTGTTTCCCTTAATAACAATATAAAATTTTCTAGAAACATTCTTTTTTGAAGTTACAACCTCATTTGCAAAATTAATATAGTCTTCAACCATTTCAGATAACTTTTCATCTTCTTGTGCAAATTTTTTCATTTTAGTCAAATGTTTAGAAATATCTGTTACTTGCGTTTGTACAACTATTTGCATGTCAAAATTGCAGGTCTTTAAAAATCGTTTATATCCATTTAGTACTGCCGTTTTTTCAAAATCAGATTTGAGTTCAAAATTAATTGGCTCTACTTCTAAAATTTTCACAACTGTACCATTTTTTAATAAAACGCCATTCCCTTGTACACTTTCGATAGGAATCCAATCTTTGGTTGAAATCTTTATATTATTTGCTTCGGTTTTTAAATTAAGCAAATCTTTTAAAATAATTATTATCACCTCCAAATTATTTACAAAAAGCAAAAAGGGCATAACTTCCCTGTTAGGAAAGTTAGTGCCCTTATCAACTAACTTATTTGTCTACATCATAATACGGACCTTAAAAAAAGTCAACAAAAATACATCGACACATTTCGACAAAGCGTTTTTCAATAATTTTAAAAATTTTTGAATAAAAAATTTTTTTGTACATATAATACTAACATAGAATCTTTATTGGTTGAGTGAAGAGTTTATGAATATCATTTGTCGACGTGGTGTTTATAAGTTCGAGCAAAGGTTTATTATTGTTTAAGTGTACTCTTAAATGATAATTTAGCCAGAGCTAAGAGTGTGCTTTTTGCGACATCAGCTATATCTGCAACATTAATCTATATGGTTGATTAGTGGGAAGTTCATTCGAGCGAAGACTATTCTTAGTGTCGCATACATTTAAAACTTTTAATTAATCTTCTTTAAAAAATTCTTGTTAAAAAAGACTAAACGAAAAGTTACTTGTTAATGGTTGTTACTATCCCTGGTGGATGGTAACGGCTGTACAGATATTATTAATAGTCGAGCAAAGATTTTTAACCTTGGAGAAGTGCTTGGAGTTGCTCGAAAGGGAGCTCTAGGTGTGTATTTATGGCTATTGGTTGGAGTTAAGATCAATATTGGTTCAAAGAAAATCTCTTGGAGGTACTCCAAGAGATTTATTTTTTAATGTTCTACAACTATTACGCCCATATCTATTTTCGCTATCTCATACGCATTGCCAACTTCTCTTTTTTCTGGAACGTTTCTTAAAATAATGTCTGCTATTCTTATTTGAGTTGGATTTATTGTATTTGCTGCAATAAAAGCACTTCTATTTCCTTTGGCTCCTGCATGTGCAAATCCTCTTAAGTTTCCCAAGACAATTATATTCTCCTCTGCGACAATCTCACTTCCCCCATTAACATCACCAAGTATAACAACACTTCCTTCAAACTCTATTCTTTGACCAGAACGTATTGTACCAGTATATACTTTAGTATTTGTAATCGTTGTATCTTTATTAAAAATATTATCAATAGATGAAAGTCCCATTTGTTTCGGTCTTTCAATTCTTATTTCTAAATCTGTTTTTTCTTTTAATAATTCCTCAACTTCTTTTTCCTCTTCATCTAAAAGTCTTCTTCCTTCTACAATAACAGTTTCTTCCAAGCCTTCGAAAATGTCATCTGACGCTGATAATATTTCAACTAGTTTTTGCTTGATTTCTTTGTATTCTGCATTTTTATTTAATGTAATTGTTAATGTGTTTTCTTTTCTCGTAAATAATACTTCTGTTTCCATTTGTTTCATTCCTTTCTCTTTATGGTACAAGTTTTACTCCTGATGTATGAAGCGATAAGTTTTCATTTATATTGTTATTATTATATCCGAAGTATTCCTCCATGATATCTTTTACTGCAGGAGCAGTATAATATCCATGTCCACCATGTTCTATTATTGCAACTACTGCAATTTCCGGGTCGTGATATGGTGCAAAACCAACAAACCACGCATTATCCGAACCACTTCCTGCTGTGGCTGTTCCTGTTTTTCCAGCTACTTCTATTGGAAATGATGAGAATGTTCCATAAGCACTTCCGCCAGAATCTCCAGTAACAGAACGCATTCCTTCATATATTGCATTTAGGGTTTCATTACTTATTTGCACATTTTCTAGTTCTTGTTCTGTTATTCCATATTTCTCGTGAATTGCTTTTTCTATCTCTGTTTTATCCAAAATATTTCCTTCTGCGTCTATCACACTTTTTACTATTGTGACATTATTTTTCACGCCACGATTTGCAAGTGTTGCTATATAATAACACATTTGTATTGGTGTAAAAGTGTTATACGATTGACCTATTGATGCCGATAATGTATCACCAATTGTCCATGTCTTTTTTGCACCCCTTGCATTTAGCTTTTCAACATATTCTCTTGATGCAAGTATTCCAGACGATTCTCCAGGAAGTTCAACACCTGTTTTTTGTCCTAATCCAAACTTCTTAGCATATTCCGAAATTCTATCAATACCAATTCTACTACCAACTTCATAGTAATAATAGTTACACGAAACTTTTAAGGCTGTTTCTGCATTTACATTACCATGTACTTGTCTTCGGCTATTCCAGATCCAGCAAGCCGGTTTATGTCCAAGTGGAAATATTCCTGTGTCATTTATGTACTCGTTAACTTTAACTCCACCCGTTTCAAGGCCTGCAATTCCAGTAACCATTTTAAATGTAGAACCTGGAGAATATGTTCCCTGTATTGCTCTGTTAAACATTGGATTATTTTCATTTTTAAAATACTTATCATATTCACTATTACTAATTCCATCAACGAACTCTTCCGGATTATATGAAGGATAGCTTGCCATCGCTAATATTTCCCCTGTTTTAACGTCCATCACAATTGCCGCACCAGTTTTTGCATCATCAAATTTAATCGCAAAGCCACCTGTTTGTATTTTATTTATGTACTTTTCAAGTACTTCCTCTGTCTTTGCTTGTAAGTCCAAGTCAATTGTAGTTATAATGCTATTTCCCATTACGCTTTCTTCGATTTCTTCCTCTGTTGCAATTCTTCCGTATGAATCCATCTCTAATCTTTTAGAACCATTTTTTCCTCTTAGATACTCTTCAAAAGAGGCTTCAAGCCCTGACTTACCAATCACGTCATTTAATGAGTAGCCCTGCTCTTTTCTGTTTTCGTATTCTGATTTACTAATATTTCCTGTATAGCCTATTACATGAGCCGCCACGGAACCAGCCATATATTTTCTAATTGGTTGTGAAAACACATTTATTCCAGATAATTCAGCACTTCTTTCTTTTAATTCCATCATACTTGCTTCTGAAATGTTTTTTGCGAGCGTAACTGGTCTATAACTAGAATATCCATTTATTGTGATTTCATAGCGCAAAGCGCTGATTTTCAATATATCTTTTATATCATCTTTTTCAAGTTTGTATTTTTTCTTCAAATACTCCAACACATCTGTTGCAGTCACATTTTCGTCTAAATTATTATCTTTTATAAATCTATTTATTTTGCTTTTTGATTCTACGAACTCTCCAGTCTCAATATCTATAGGTATTTGATTATTATATTCGTCTCCATTTTTCTCTAATATCCTAACTACTTCTAGTAAAACTTCATTTAATGTATTAGTATCTATTTTTGTTTTATATATTTGCACCGAATATCCATTTACACTTGTAGCAAGGATTTTTCCATATCTATCATATATTTCTCCACGAGGTGCATACGTAACAGCCTCTCTAACAAGTCTTCTTTCCGATTGTTCTCTGTAGTTTTCTCCATTTACAATTTGAAGATTAAACAATTGAATTATAAAAACAATTCCAATTATACATACAAATACAATTAGAATTATACTTCTCGATTTTTCTATTCGTATCACCTCCAAAAACGTATAAATTTACAAATATTTTTACAATAAGTAATAACTGTTTTTACTTTTATTTATTACCTCACCAAGTTCAACAATAAACTTATGAAGCATTAATGTAAGCATCATATTGTATGCAGTTTCCAATACTACTGTAATTAGGACGCTAATCATGTCAAAAGATGTCTTTGTAAATATGTACAGTAAAAGAACATTAGACATTTCAAACAATATAGTAGTTATAGAAACTATAACCATCATCGCCGTTTTATTATCTTTAGAAAATCCATTGCTTATGTGTCCCGTGAATATGCCAGTCAATGTATATAGCAAAATATTTATCCCAATAAGTTTTCCAAAAATCACATCTATAAGCAAACCGTAAAAAGCACCTGTTATCCCTCCAACAAGTTCACCACTCATCAACCCAATACCAGCAACAAGCACTATCCCAATATTTGCTATCACTCCAAAAAGTGGAACTACATTTAACAGATTTACTTGTATTAAGATGGTAACCAATATTACACAAATCATTATTAAAACCGTAATAAATTTTCTCATTTTTAATTTTCTCCTATTATAACAGCGACTGTTTCTAGTCTGTTGAAATCAACAAAAGTTTCAATCGTTGCCTCGTTTTCAGAAGGATTTTTCTTTATTGTAAACGATTTTACTTCACCAATTGCAATTCCTTTTGGGTAAATACCTCCCATTCCAGATGTTTCTATTTTATCTCCTTCTAGCAACTCAACACCAATAGGTATATATGTAGCTTTAATTTTTCCTGTCTCTTTTAGCAAACTACTTCCCGTGCAAACAATTGCATCTCTCGTTCTGGTAACACGTCCGCTCACTGAATTTCCTGCATCTATTATAGAAATAACTTTTGAACTGTTTTTGCTTACCGTTTCCGTATATCCAACCAAGCCTTCTGTCGTGATAACAGCCATGTTTGGCTTAATTCCATCATTCTCACCTTTGTTTATAACAAACACTTCTTCCCAATTATTAGCACTATCTGATATAACTTCTGCAACAACAACATTATAATCAGGATAAGCAGCCTCCATTTTTGAGCGCTCTTTTAGCAAAGTATTTTCGGAAACTAAAAGCTCATAATCAACTGTCTTATTTTTTAATTCTGTATTTTCCGCTTTTAACTTTTCGTTTTCCTCTTTTAATTTATCAATATCGCTAAAAAAGTCTTCATCCTTAATTATATAGTTTTTTACGTGAATAAATAATCGTTGTGGAAAAGTGAATATATCAGAAATCAAATTTTCTGCAATTGTAACGTTTCTATTTTTTCCATTTGTTAAACCAATCAACGCAAACAAAATAACAATAGAAACAACAATAAAAAATGTTTTCCAAAATCTATTTTTCAATTAATTTAATTCCTTTCCCCAAATATATACTCCTAGCTTTCGTATGTGTAAATGATCTGAAATGTTCGTTTATATTTATTACATTCACACTATTTTAATGATGTTTTCTAGAATTTATAAGCACACTCTTTAAATTATCCAAATCATCCAACACTTTTCCAGCACCTTTTACAACACAATCAAGTGGTGTATCAGCCACATTTACAGGAATTCCTGTTTCTAATGCAATCAACCTATCCAAATTTTTTATTAACGCACCGCCACCTGAAAGTGTTATACCATTTATCATTATATCCGCAGCTAACTCTGGTGGTGTTTTCTCCAATGTCATCTTAATTGCATCAACAATTTGCATTACAACTTCCTTCATAGCCTCTTCAATTTGTGGAGACGTAACAGTAATCGTTCTTGGTAAGCCTGTTTGTAAATCTCTTCCTTTTATATCCATTTCTTCTGTTGTCATAGATGGATATGCGCTTCCTATTGTCATTTTTATTTCCTCAGCAGTTGTTTCGCCTATTGCTAAGTTAAACTTTTTCTTAATGTAATCCATAATCGCTTCATTAAGTTCATCTCCTGCAACTCTAAGCGATTTGCTTGTAACAACTCCACCCAATGAAATTACAGAAATTTCACTAGTTCCTCCTCCGATATCAACAATCATACATCCACTTGGGTCTCCTATTTTCAAGCCAGCACCAATTGCCGCTGCCATTGGCTCTTCCATCAAATATGCCTCTCTTGCACCTGCGTTCAAAGTTGCTTCTTCAACCGCTCTTTCCTCTACCTCAGTCACACCAGATGGTACACACACAACAACTCTTGGTCTCGCTATAACATATCTCTGACAAGCTTTATCTACTAAGTGTTTTAACATCATTCTTGTTGCTGTAAAGTCAGCTATTACACCATCCTTCAAAGGTCTTATCGCATTTAGATTTTCTGGAGTTCTACCAAGCATTTCCTTTGCTTCTGTTCCAACAGCCACAACATTTCCTGTATATTTATCAATTGCAACAACTGATGGTTCTCTAATAATTATTCCTCTTCCTTTTAAGTGAACTAGCGTATTTGCCGTTCCCAAATCGATTCCAATATCCTTTGCGAAAAAACCTAACATAAACTTTCCACTCCTTTAAAATTTGTTCATTCTTTTTAAACTACAGAATTTTCTGTTTCCTATCACAATATGATCAATAAGTTCTATTCCGAATAGCTCTGCAAGTTTCATTATATTTTTTGTCATATTCACATCAGCGACACTAGGTGTTGGATCTCCACTCGGATGATTATGAACTAGTGCTATTCTAGTTGCCCCCGATTTAAGGGGCTCCCTCAAAATTTCTTTTGGCTCTATATAACTTGAATTTACTCCGCCAATTGCATTTGTCACTGTCCTAATCACACGATTTTTACTGTCCATCAAAACAGTTTTCACCACTTCTTGTTTTAAGTCACTGAATTCCGACATAAATAAATTACTAATATCTTCTGGTGATTTAACTCTATTTTCTTTTAATGGTGTACAAAGTGCAATTCTTTCTGCAAGCTCAACTGCTGCTTTCAATTGAACCGCCTTAACTCTTCCTATTCCTTTTTTCTTCTGTAGTTCTTCCAAAGAAACATCTTTTAAAAAAGATATTCCTTTCTTTTCTTCATCTAGCGTCAGCAATTCTTGAGCAATCTGAACAGAAGACAATTCTTTCGTTCCAGACTTTATTATAATCGCTAACAATTCAGCATTTGATAAATGCTTAGCGCCGTAGTGCTCCAATTTCTCGTACGGTCTTTCCATTTCTGGCAATTCTTTCATTTTCATAGGCAAATCCTCTCTTAAGAAATTGCCTTTTGTCCCCCAAAGAATTAAATTTTTCTATATATGAACACAGCAAGTAAAACACCAATAATACTTGCAACATTTAAATTAAACATAATGCTAAAGGTTAAATTCAAAATTCCCAAATTTAAAACAAATGGTTGCTCAAGTCCAAAAGATTGTCCATAACTCATCCAAGATAAAAATGAAACCTGACCGGCAAGTTGTCCTAACAATCCTCCGAGTATTATACCTGAAAATAGTAAAATCCAAAACAACCATGTCTTTCCTTCACGCATATTAATCCCTCTTTTCCTTTGTATTCGCAACTACATTATATATTTTTTAACATATCATTGCAACCCTTTTTTCCGTAAGAAAAAGTAAATTTCTATTGACTTTTTAGTAAACATAATGTATAATTTATTGGAAACCCAGGATAATTATTATACAGGAGGCTTACAATTATGAGCATCAAACAACCCGTCGTACCTGAGTGGACTTACTGGCATTCTATACTTTCATCTCCGTACGAAAGTATGCGTGTAGAACATGAAATCGCAAATGGGTATTACCTCTATTCTGCATTCGTGGAAACTCCACGCGGTAAGTATCTTGCCAACGGCGTTCTCAACAAAGAAAAGATGATTACTGGTCCGATCTTTACACCGTATTTCCGACTTGTTGATAGCGAGCGTAATGTTGCAATATTTGACCTCTACATCAATTCTATGAACAAGACTGTTCTGATGAACTTTACCAATGGAAAGATCCTTACCGAGGGCTTTGCAGCCTACCGTTACAAAGATGGTCAGTTCTGCTATCGGATTGACTCCAAGGACAATGGAATGAAGTGGTACTCTTTCGACATTGACACGCATGATGCTGCCCTTATTGGCGCATCCCTGAACTAAAGCAAGCTAAAACGAGCTGAAGCAATGCTTCAGCTCGTTTTGCGTTAATTTCACTCTATTTTTCAGTAGGCAAATCAACCTCTATGTTAACATCCTCATAAAACTTCTTGTCAAGCCCTAGTCCAACACCCTCATCATATTGTTTTGCACCAATCTCAACTTCTCCATTACTATACATATCTGAAATTCTAGGAATTTTTCTATCAGTTATTCTTGCCACAATTTCACCATCTTCAGCTAATTTTGCAATCTTTTCTGCATTTGTCTCTTTAAGTAAAAATTCCTCTTCTATCTTCAAAATCAAATCTTTTACTTCGTTATATTCATCTTTTCCATAAATAATTTCTGTAACAAGACATTCATTTTCAAACAATCCACCTTCTGATAACTTACTAGCAGAAAGGTACACATATGATTCTCCATCCTTCTTGCCAAATAAATATATACGAGTTTCTATCTTACTCTCGTCATTATTGACAATAGTTTTCAAATTTACACCGGCTTTTAAAAGCCTAAGTAGCATATCTTTGGATGTATTTTTCTTGTCAATTCCTAAAAACACATTCTTTTCCTCTATTTTTGACGAAGCAATGGCATTTATTAACGAATCTATTCCTGTGTCTTTGGTAAATCCTGAAACAATCCAAACCTTATCAAAATCTTCAGAAAGCTTCTCTATCAACTTTTCTCCAAGTTTAATATCTTTTGGTTGATTAAAATAACTTATTTTCATAGATTTGACTCCTTTATTCATAATATACAATATATTTTACCATAATTAACATAAAGTGTCAATGGTTCTTGTCATTACGCACACTTGTCTCGAGTTGGACATAAAATATACTAATCCAATTGTTATATTTTTTTATAATATGGAAATAATTATTATTGCAAACTAAATTTGGAGAGTGATATACTTTGACGATAAAAAGAGGCGATATGTTTTATGCAGACTTAAGCCCGGTTATAGGTTCAGAACAAGGCGGAATACGACCTGTACTTATTATTCAAAATGACGTTGGAAATAAATATAGTCCAACAGTAATTGCCGCAGCCATCACATCACAAACTAACAAAAACAAATTACCTACACATATAAACATACCTTCTAAGGAATATGGATTAATGAAAGATTCTGTTATCTTAGCTGAGCAGATAAGAACTATAGATAAGTCTAGACTGAAAGAAAAAATAGGTCAAATAGACCCTATGACTATGAATGAAGTAAATAACGCACTTGGTGTGAGTTTTGGTCTTTAAGAAAAATGAAAGTCAAAGATTTTCATACTTGCTAAAGCCGATGATCGATTTTCTGGCAGTCACTTTTTTGCTCATTTTTTCAAAAACAAGCAAAAAAGTGGCTGCCGGAAATTGATTGTCGGTATGCTATGTAATAAATTGCAGTAACGACCACCACAATACCTATTTATGACTATCTTATTTGTTTTATTTTTCCCACAAGTTCGTTTAAATCTTCAATTTGATTAATTTCATTTCTTACAGTTGCTGCATTTTCAATTCCTTTTATGTACCATGCTATCTGTTTACGCATCTCTCTTATTGCAATATATTTCCCCTTATAGTCAACAAGCATTTTTAAGTGTCGTAATATCATTTGCTTTCTTTCTTCTATCGTTGGTTTTGGAAGTTCTATTCCATTTTTTAAATATTCAATTACCTCTTTAAAAATCCAAGGATTACCATTTGAACCTCTGCCTATCATTATTGCATCACAGCCTGTTTCCTGAAACATCTTTTTGGCAGACTCACCATCAACGATATCTCCATTTCCTATTACCGGAATATTAACAGCCTCTTTTACTTTTTTTATTATATCCAAATCTACTTTTCCTGTGTAAAACTGTTCTCTAGTTCTCCCATGTACTGTTATCGCACTAACTCCATTTTTTTCGGCTATTCGTGCAACCTCCACTGCGTTTACATGCTCATCATCCCAGCCCTTTCTTATTTTTATAGTAACTGGAACACTACTCGTTTTAACAACCATTTTTGTTATTTCATCAACAAGCTCTGGATGTAGCATAAGTTTCGAACCATCTAGATTTTTCGTTACTTTTGGAGCAGGACACCCCATATTAATATCAATAATATTTGCTTCCTCAGAAACTTTTTTTGCCGTCTCACTCATTATAGTTGCATCTGAGCCAAAAATTTGCACAGCCACTGGTCTTTCGGCATCATTTATATTCATGAGTTGTTTTGTTTTTTCATCATTGTAAAACATACCTTTTGAACTCACCATTTCTGTATACACAAGTCCAGCCCCAAATTCTTTACACAATATTCTTACAGGCATGTCCGTAACCCCCGCCATTGGTGCCAAAAATACATTATTATTTAATTCCACGTTTCCAATTTTTATTGGATGAATATACTTTTCCATAATTCTCCCTTGCATCAAACTTTTTTATTCCATGAAAAACGATATCTTCTGCCTTCTAGCACATACATTTAAAACCAAACCTATTGCTATAAAATTGGTAAGCATCGAGCTGCCACCATAACTAATAAACGGAAGAGGTATTCCTGTGATAGGTAAAAGCCCCATTGTCATACCAACATTTTCCGTAAAATGTGCCAAGAACATCGCTGCAACTCCAACACAAATTAATGTGCCATAAAAGTCTTTTGAAGATTTTGCTATATTTATAATTTTTATAATCAATAACACAAATAAAATAACAACTAAAACAGAAATAACAAACCCCATTTCTTCACTTATTACTGAATAAATAAAGTCCGTAGTTTTCATTGGCAAAATTCCCAACTGCGTTTGATTACCATTAAACAAGCCCATTCCCCACATTTCTCCAGAACCAACAGCAAGTTTTGATTGAATAACATTATATCCCTTTCCTCTTGGATCAATTTGCGGATTTAAAAATACCATAATTCTATCTTTAGCATGTTGTGGTAGGACAAAAAAATACATTAATGGAAGTGATATTGCTGCAAATATTCCCGCACTTATAATATATCTCCATTTTAGTCCTGCTACAAATATCATAGTAAAGGCCATTACCAACAAAACCATTGCTGTTCCATAATCTGGTTGTTTTATTATTAAAAGTAATGGAATTGCTAAAAATAAGAAAATTACCGCTAAGCTTGAAATTTTATTTAATGCATTTTTACCTTTATAATAATCAATTATTTTAGCCAATCCAACAATCATCATAATCTTTGCAAACTCTGATGGTTGTATACTTATCTTACCTGCAATGGTAAACCAACTTCTTGCACCATTTATAGGCTTTGTAAACAATACCAGGACTAGCAATACAACAATAGCAATGTATATTGGTATCCATAATTTACCTATTATATCGTAGTCTATCATTATAACCATCATCATCATTACAATGCCTGCCGCAAACCACGCTAATTGTTTTGTGACTTCTGAAGAATCTCCTGTTTCTCCACCATTAGCACTATACAAAGCTGTAATGCCAATTGCAAATAGCAGAAGAACAAGAAGTATAACACTATAATCTATCTTCTTAAATATTTTTTTGAACATATCTCTCCTTTATTTTATAGGGTGCGAAGATAACCTCACACCCTACACATTTAATTTAGCTTATTTAGTTTTTGTAGACTTTGCCTTTGTGGTCTTAGCTTTTGCCTTTTTAGGTTTGCTCTCTGTTTCCTTAGAAGTTTCATCCTTCTGTTTTTCTTCTTTAACTTCTTCCGAAACATTTTCCTTTTCCTCGTTTTCAGCAGGCTTCTCTTCAGTCTTTTCTTCTTCAGTACTTTCCAAAGAGTTATTCTCATCATTCTCAATCACTTCTTCAATGACATCTGTTACTTCTTGTGGTGTGTCATCTTCTTCTGAAAGCTCGCCCTCAACAATGTTTTGAGCATCATCTTCTACATCTTCGCTTTCTTCTTCCTTTTTATCCTCTACCTTTTTAGCAACTGGTTTTATATTCTTTATAGGAATATTTGCATATAATGCTGGTCCTTCTAGCCCATCCTCACAGCCTCTTGTAAGTTGTACTTCCAAAGCTTCTTCATCAATCTCTATGTATTTTTTAATTACTTCTATTATTTCCTTTTTCATCATTTCAAAGAAATCAGGTGAAACACTTGCTCTATCCTGCATAAGTACTAACTGAAGTCTTTTTTTAGCCTCATCCTTAGAATTTTCTTTATCTTTGTTCTGCAAATTTTTTATAAAATTTACTATTGGTTCAAATAATTCTTTAAGTTCCATTTGTCATTAGCCCCTCTCTTCATAATTCCATTTACAAAAAGCCACATGCCTAATTATTCTATTAAGTTTTAGCCATTATAATCGTATCTTAAACAGGTTTTGCAAAAAGTTCTTTAACCTTTGCCCAAAACCCTTCTTTTTTACCTGGTATAGTTACAGGAATATTTTCTCCTAAAATTCTTTTTGCAGTTTCCATATATGCTTTACCAGACATAGATTTAGAATTTGTAACAGAAGGTTCTCCTTTATTTGTTTGAATAATTACATTTTCATCATCCGGAATAGCGCCAATTAGTTTTATCGAAAGTAATTCAACTATATCATTAGCATCCATCATTTCGCCTTTTCTTACCATTTTGGTTCTAATTCTATTTAAAATTAACTCCGGCTTTTGAATATTGCTAGATTCAAGCAAGCCGACAATTCTATCTGCATCCCTTACAGCTGAAACCTCTGGAGTAGTAACAACCAACGCTCTATCAGCACCGGCAACAGCATTTTTAAAACCTTGCTCTATACCTGCTGGACAGTCTATAATCACGTAGTCAAACTCCATCTTTAATTCTTCACAAATCTTCTTCATTTGCTCTTCATTTACAGCATTTTTATCTCTAGTTTGTGCTGCTGGCAACAAGAACAAGCCTTCATATCTTCTATCTTTAATAAGTGCTTGTTTAAGTTTGCAATTTTCCTCTACAACATCTACAATGTCATAAACTATTCTATTTTCAAGTCCCATAACAACGTCAAGATTTCTAAGTCCAATATCGGTATCCACCAATACTACCTTTTTTCCCATCATAGTAAGTGCCGTTCCCAAGTTAGCTGCACTGGTAGTTTTACCAACTCCACCTTTACCCGATGTTATTACAATTACTTCTCCCATAATAATCCTCCATTTCTTGTCGTCAGCGACTTTCCTTGAAAGCCCTATTTCCGTATATATAAATGATATATTTTATCTCTTAAAAAGTCAATATAAAAGAGCAATAAAAAGGAGTGAAAGAAAAACTTTCACTCCATAAAATGGTATTTCTTATTAATATTACATTTAAGATATTGCACTACTAATTACCTCTATTTTCCAATTTCCATCAACATATTCAACATCATACGTGTTAAATATTGCAGCAAGTGATGTTCTATACTTTGTCATACTCACTTCAAAATGATCTTCTCTTATTATCTTTATATTGCTTACATAAAGAACAGGTCCATCTGTATGAGTAAATCCATTTTCTTCCTTATGCACAAGTCCTTCTTCCGCTAATTCTTCCATAGAGCTTGTTTTAATTACACTGTTATATTTCTTCATGTATTCAACAATATCTTGTACATCAACTTCATCAATATAAAATACTCTTGTTGTTTCTTTTAATTCTTCATTTGCATACTCTTTATCTAGTGATTTAATATCTATTGATAAAAATTCTCCATCATTTATTGCTGTATCTACAGACATTATATCATCAAAAATATCAAGATACATTTGAGCAAACTTGCTAATCTTATGTTCTTCCTTAATTTCTTCCTGAGGCTTGTTCTCATTATTTTTATTTTCTTCCTCTACGTTATTGTTTACTGGCTCAGTAGGATTAAAATGCTTATACAAAAAATATCCTCCAAAAGCTATTGCTATAACTAAAATTATGCTTATTCCTATTTTTAAACTATTTGACATATTCGTTTCTCCTTTCCAAAGAATACATCTCTTAGACTGAAAAACTTGATTTTTGTTCCAATAAACGTAAAAGTTATTATAGCGGTCCGCTTGTGTGCGTCAAATATTATGTCACTGCATGCGTATAACAATTTTTCTTCCTCTCTTGTAATTAATGTTTTTCTAATTACATGTATTCCTCCATTTTGATTTAACATGAAATTGATATTTTTCATATTTATAATTTCGTATATTTTTTCTTTTACATACTCCTCATAACTATTTTCTTCTTCATCCAAAACAACTAAATCTATCTTTATATTTTTGTGCCTAACATATTCTTGGAAACCTGCTAACTGTTTTAAAATCTCTGTTTCATTTACATTTCGAATTTTTAAGAGTATTATTGGTAAGTCTCCAGATATTCCAAACTTCCACAAATCCTTTTGTTTTAAATTGTTTTCAATTATTTCTTTTTCATAATTTTTTCTTATAGTCGAACCATCGAGTATTTCTCCAAGTATGTCATTATATTTGTTTATATCTCGTACTCGGTACCCCAAAAACCTATTTTCTATCAAACTTCTTGACATTGCTAGTTCAAAACTTCTCTCTATCATTTCTTGATTATGATACTTGTTATATATTTTTATGCATTCATCCATACTATTTGCAAAACCATAGATGTAATTTATCGTGCATTTTTCTCCTGCTTTAATGTTAACTGTTGTTTTATATGATATAACTGTATTTGGATTAGGCGATATATCATTTGTATAACTTATATCTCTGCCTACTATATTTGCATTTTTAAAATCATTACCTACTCCAATTATTTTTTCTTTATTTATTTCAAAATCAAACTTCTTATTTATATCATTTTCTTCAAAAGCAAAATGAATTAAATATCTTTTTTCGTCTTCTGGTTTTCTTCTTCGCCTTTCAAGTATGCACGCGTCTTTGTACCTATTCATTGTTAAAAAGAGATTATTAAATGCAGGATGAACTATATCATTATCCTTGCTTGATAGTACACTTTCTAAAAAACTTATTACGTCTAAAGATTTTTCTTCCATACCATGATTATTTATTTCTATCTTCCTGATTTCAACATTATCTTCTGGAGAAACGGCTATTTTCGTGATAGTATCTACGTCTTCATCTGTTCTTATAAATTTACACATTGCCGGAGAAAAAGTAATGCTATATTCATCTGGTTCTTTCAAATTTGGTTTTTTTACATTAGTCCAAATTTTGTTATTCCTTATATCTTTTATATAAATAAAGTTTGATTCTCGTACATTATCTTTATATCTTGTAATAAGATTTCCATTACACGTACTATATCCTTCTCCGCTATCTTTTATTAACAAAGTGTAGTTATCATTCGATAAGATATTCACAAATCCTTCGTCATTGTTTATAACTCGTGCTACGCTCTCTTCATAATCTTTATATTTTAACGTCTCTATCTTTTCTTTTTTCTTCTTGGTAAACACAATGTTTTGCGGTACTCTTTCTTGCAATAATATTTCTAACGTTTTAATTTCTTGATTATTCGAAAATCTTTCTTTCAAAATATCATCATTCAAAAAATTATTTATTGAAAGTAATATTAAAGCTTGATGATGTGCCATATACGTCCTTACTACGCATTTTCCTTTTTTGCCAACTCTATTTGGTGTATAATCAATTGCATCGTAAAAGCCATATTTACCATACCCTCCAGCTCGCTTCAATTCGGAAATGTTTTTTATTACATCTTGACTATTTTTATCTATTGTTAATACTGTACTATATGGCGATACCACAACCTCATCTTTTAAACCTCGTTTAACACCCAAATAAGGAATTCCAAATGCTTTATATTGATAATTATAATTCAAATCCTGCAAGTAAAAAGCTGATTCTGAAATTCCCCAAGGTATGCTTAATCTCTTAGCATATTTTTTTTGACTATATATACAAAACTCATACGTTTCATCCATAAGTGTATATCTGAAATTTTTCATTACAATATATGGCATAAAATATTCAAACATTGTTCCCGCCCACGAAACAAGACCTTTTCTTCCATCAAGTGTTGTAAGTGCCCTTCCAAGACTAAACCAATGTTTATATGAAATATCTCTTTTCGCTATAGCTACAAAACTCGCTAGCCTCGCTTCAGAAGCAAGCAAATCATAATATGAATCAACCAATTTGTTTTCGCGAACATCATATCCAACAGAAAATAAACTTTTTTGACTATCATACAAAAAACTAAAATTAGTATTATCTATCATTTGTTTTATTTTATACTTCAAGTCATTCACATCATTACAATCCTCTAAAGCTTGCAAAGCAACATATAAATAACCAACAAAATTTCCACTATCCACTGTTGAAATAAATTCCGGTTTTAGAGGTTCTCTTGTTTTTATATTATACCAATTATATAGATGTCCTTCACACTTTTCCAAGCCTTCTATCACTTCAACCATTTTTGAAAGCTTTGTATACATCTCATCTTTAGAAATAAGCCCCAAATCTTTAGCAGATATAACTGCAAGTAATCCTAAACCTATATTCGTTGAAGATGTTCTATCAACCACTCTTTCTTTTCTTCCATCTTGGTAATTATCAGGAGGCATATAATTGTTTTCTTCATTCATATACTCATCGAAGTATTGCCAGGTTTTTCTTGCTATTCCTAAAAGTTCTTCTTTATCCTTCAAACTTATCGCATCCCTCTTTTGGACATCACTTTGACCAATAAAGAAACTAATATATGGCATCATAAACCACATTAAAAATAACGAAAATGTAGCTTCTACCGGAATACTGCTATATATAATCGATGTTTCAATAAGTGCAAACCCAATTAATGGACTTATTATCATTTCTCTCAAAAAACTTTTCAAATCTTTTCCAAGAACCTTTTCTGCATCTGCAGCAGTCAACCATTCAAGTAAATGTTTTTTAGAAATCAACATCCTATAAATTGTAACCAAAATTGCTTCCAATAACAAAGCTGCTTTATATGGCAAAAACACCAATTGCAAAACACATCTATAAAGTGAACCTTTCAATCCACTCATTATAGGTAAATAACTTTTGTTTTTAATCTTTATATCATCTTCAGAAATATCATTAGCAGATACTATCTTGTGGAATAGCATCTCAATACTATCTGCTATAAGTGGAAAGAAAATTATAACTATTGGAAGAAGGAAATATCCGCGAAAAAAACAACGCCATCAAAAAAATTTCATACAAACTTCTTCTCAAGTTATCAAAGATTTTATATTTTGAAAGTATATTTAATTTCTTGCTAAATAACCATCTGATTATTTGCCAATCTCCTCTTGTCCACCTTGCTTGCCTAACCATGTACGAATTCACACGTGATGGAAAGCCGTCAACAACAAGAGTATCAGAAGCTAAGCCACAACGTATATAACTTCCTTCCAATAAATCATGGCTGAGAACCGTATTTTCAGGTATTTCTCCACTCAAAACATTTTGAAAGACTTCAACATTATAAATTCCTTTACCTGTAAAAATCGCTTCTCCAAACACATCTTGATACACATTGGATTCAGCCGTGGAATAAATATCTATTCCTCCGCTGCCTGCAAATATTTTAGAGAAAATAGAGCTTGTTGCGCTATCTATGGATATACCTACCTTTGGTTGAACAATTCCATACCCAGATTTTACTATTCCATCTTCTATAACTGGTTTATTAAGCGGATGTTCCATTATGCCAATCAGTTTTTTAGCACTTTCCAATACTAATTCTGTATCTGCATCCAAAGTTATAACATATTTTATTTTTCTCTCTAAAACATTTCTTCCAATTGTATTAACAAAAAAAGTTCCTTCATTTCCTGTTAAAAGGAAGTTATTAAATTCCGTAAGCATTCCTCTTTTTCTTTCGTACCCAAGCCATTTCCCTTGTTTTTCATTATATACTCTTTTTCTATATAAAAAGAAAAATATTTCTTTGCCATATTTTTCGTTTAATCTCTTCGCTTCCTTTATCCCCGTCTCTGATACTTCTACATCATATGGCATTTTTTCAGTATCCACTTCCGAAGCATCTCCTAAAAGAGCAAAATATAAATTATCCATTTTGTTTCCTAAATAATATCTTTCTATACTAAGAAACAATTTTTCAACTCTTTCTTTACTATTTAATAATGTAGGTACTACTACAAATGTATTTACGTCTTTTGGTATTTCCTCTAAACTTGGAAGCAGTCTCGGCTTTACATTTTTACTTATAATTTTATTTATCAAATAAACAAAAACTTCTGACATTGGAATAAGCGCAATCCAAAACTTTTCCTTTGCCAACAATATCGAAAACATTATTGTTGGCAAATAAATCGCCAAAATATATTCAAACGTTTTAACGCAAAGTGATTGCTTTTTTTCCTTATTAGCAATTCCAAGTTCTACAAAGAAATCTTTTTTCTTTTCTCCAATCAGAAAAGTACCAACATCCTCATTTTCGTTTGAAAGTTCTATAAGCTTTGATGCCACATATACTTCAGATGTATTACTTACTTTAGCAATCCTTCTAATTTCTTCACGATACATATTTCTAGTATTAAAATCCAACTTGCGATACCATTCATTGTTAGCTAATATCTTTTCTATTGAATTTATTTTTTCAAAAATATCTACCCAGTTAAACCTTGCTATATGCCTTAGACTTGTTATGCTATTTCCCATTGAAACACGTCTGACAGCTTGATCATAATGTTCCACTCTTATTACATCATTTGATGTTGTACCAACCTTATTTATTTCTTCTTCTAAAACTTTTATATATGACATACCATCATTGCCACATTTTTTCAATAAATATATCAAGTATTCCACGTAAGACGTAGCTTCATTGTCTATTATAATATTTTTGTACTTGTGAAATCTTTGCTCATTTTGTGATTTGTTTGTTACTAGTCTTTCAACCAAACTTTCCACCTTAAATTTTTGAAGTTGTGAAATTCTAATTTTTTCGCTTAATTCTTTTATATACTCAACAAGTGCAATTTTTATCATTACAGGTAATAGCCATAATTCATCCATAGAGATATTCTTCTTTGTTTGATATGCAGTAATAAATCTCTCAACCGTGTTTTCTGTGATGTTTGCATCAGTATATTTCACCATTTCTTTAGCTACAATATATATTCTACTCGTTCCATCTATTGAAGGAAGCGACTTATATTTAGGTAAAGAAAGCTCTTTTTTTATACAATCCACTTGTTCTTCAATTAAATAATAGTTATCCAATATCCATTCGCCACTTGGAGGAATTGGAACATCTTTACTAATACTTTCATTTAAAATATCATACGTTTCACCTATATATGAAAAATCTCTAAGCAATTTGTTTATCGGAAATGTACTGCTTTTTGAGCCCTTTTGCACCTTATGGTTAAGTGCAAGTTTTTTTGCATAATTTTCCATCAAACACCTCTATAAAAATATTTATAAAGGTATTATTTGCAAAATTAAATAAAATATTACTGTAATCACGTGGTTTTTAGAATATTAAAATAGCTAGGTACATCTAAAATACCTAGCTATCTTTAATTAATTATTTTTATTAGTTTGATCTATTATAATATTGGCTGTTATATCACCTGTTACATTTAATGTTGTATATGCCATATCCAATAATTTATAAATTCCTGCATAAAAGCCCATAAATGAAAGTGGTATGCCAAACATTGATAAGTATGATGCCCCTATAACAATACCTCCATTTGGAATTCCTGGTGCAGCCATATTTATTAATATAGCACTTATAAGCATTAGTACATATGTAATGGCACTCATTTCAATTCCATACAGTTGCATACAAAAAATTCCTAACAAAGCAAATGAAACAGCTCCTCCACACATATGTATTGTACAGCCAAGTGGTACGACAATATTTGTTATCTTTTCTGGAATTCCTAATTCTTTATTGCATACTTCAATAGTATATGGAAGTGTTGCTGATGATGAACAAGTCGTTAGCGTCATTACCCATACTTTAGAAACTTTTTTTATATAATCCAATGGGCTTATTTTTGAGAATATCCACACAGGTAAAATCATCACTAAAAATAATGCTACTATACTGCAAAAATATGCCATTCCTATATATTTAGCTCCCATTCCAAATATTACAGATCCATAATTTGCAACTGTGTTTCCTATAAGAGCTAAGACCCCAACAGGCGTAAAATACATTATTATTCTCAAAAGCTCATTAAAAATATCTTTAAACCCATTAACAATGTCAATTACTGCTTGTCCATTTTTAATTTTTGAAGCACAGTATCCACATACTGCTGCAAAAATTATGCTTGCAAATACATTATTACTTTCTATCATTGTAATTATATTTGATGGAAATAAGTTCGTTATTATTTCAGACAATTCAAAATTTGTTGTAGATGATGACCATTCAACATTTTCAAATTCAAAATTTATGCCTGGTTTTGTAACAGTTACAATTGCTGAAGTAATCAGAAATGTTACTGTAAACATTATCGTAAATATTAAAATTGTTTTTCCAAGTATTTTTGTTTTGTTTTGCACAGAATTATATATTGTAACCATTATACTTGTGAATATTATTGGTAAAATCATAAATTTAAGTAGATTTACATATATTGTCCCAAGAAAAGCGATTTTTTTCATAATATCTGGAAGTAATACTCCGCCAAGAATACCTAAAATTAATCCACATAAAACAAACAAGTTAAAATTTTTCTTCATAATATTTTCTTATCCTTTCATTTGCTACTTCTATTTGTTCTTTATTTCCAAGTGCAGAAGCTCTAAAATATCCGTCCCCCACATTACCAAAAATAATACCCGGAATTATTATTATATTTAATTCCTCTAAAAACTCATTGAACATTTCCCATGAAGATAATCCGTTTTTAGTTTTAACCCACATAAATGGTGAATCAATTCCGCCCCATACTTTGAAACCACACTTCTCAAAATTGTCTCTTAAACATTTAGCATTTTCTAGATAATATCTTATATTTTTAGCTATTTCCTGTTTAGCCGTCGATAGATATGTTGCTTCTGCTCCCCTTTGCGCAATATAGTCTGCTCCATTAAATCTATTAATCGTTCTTTTTTTCCACAAATAATTAATGTTTTCTGAAATCTCATTAGGAATAACAAAATATGAGCATCTAACACCTGTAAAACTTGCCTTTTTCGAGAAGCTTCTAAATTCTATTGCAACATCTTTAGCTCCATCTAATTCATATATAGAGTGTGGTACGTTATCTGTGGTAATAAAAGCTTCATAAACATTATCATATAATATTACTGAATTATTTTCTTTTGCATATTTTATCCATTTATTCAAGTCATCTTTAGAATACGCATTCCCTATTGGATTATTTGGCGAACACATATATATCAAATCATATTTTTCCTTTGGAACTTTTGGTATAAAATTATCGCTTTCTAACAAATTCATAATATACACGTTCCTATTTAAACATTTGGCGCCATCTCTGTAGATTGGATACATTGGATTAGTTATCAATATCTTGGAATTAATATCGAATAACTCAAGTATACTTGTTGTATCGGTTTTTGTACCGTTTGATACATATATTTCTTCCGTTGAAAAGCCAAATTTACCATATTCATTTTCTAATATTTTCTCTCTTAGAAAATCATAACCATAGTAAGCACCATATCCCTTAAAATTCTCCATAGTACTCAAATCATCAACAGCTTTATGCATTGCTTCAATCACATCTTTAACAATAGGTCTAGATACATCGCCTATTCCTAATGAAACAAGTTCCGCATTGGAATTTTTTTCTTTATATTCTGTTATCTTTTTAGTAACTTCTGCAAACGCATTTTTACTTTCTATTTCTAGTATATTTTCGTTTAACATTTCTCTACCTTCTTACCTAAATTCACATAGAAAAAACGTCATATATCAATGACGCCCTTCACTTCGTTATATGTATATTACCATAATTATGTTAATAAGTAAATATAAAACTATGTTGTTTTATATATTTTTTCATAATATCTACTTATTCCCAAGATTATTCCTTCTACTATTCTGTCTTGATATTCTTCTGTTTGTAACAATGATGCCTCTTCTATATTTGACAAAAAACCACATTCCACTATTGTTGTTGGAATTTCAGCTTTATCTGTAAGTTTAACATCCTTTATGCAAAGTGCTACCCTTTCATTTTTTCTATCGATTTTTTCGGACAAACCTTTCTGTACTTCTTCTGCTAAAATCTTATTATACTCAGAAGATTTATTATAAAATGTTTGCCAGCCATAATATTTTTCTGACGAAAATTTATTTAAGTGTATAGAAATACACATATCAGCCTTGCTAGAGTTCACTATTTTTACTCTGTTATTTAAGTCTGATACTTTTATTTGCTTTATCGAAGTTTGTTTGTCCTTATCTGCAATGTTATTTTCGTCCTCACGTGTCATAATTACATTATACCCTAACTCATCTAATGCTTCTTCCAATTTTTTCGCAATTTCTAAATTTATATTAGCTTCCTTAACACCATCATTTGAAACCGCACCACCGTCTGGCTCTCCATGTCCGGCATCAATAACAATAGTGTAGGTAGGTTCAGATAAAGGAATTGCTGTAACTGGTATTATTTCTTTATAATTTCCAACCCAGAAAGTAAGTACAAGCATTATTCCAACAAACATGAATATTAGCTTTTTCAATCTAATAAAAACAAACATAAAAAAAGTCCTCCCAATACATAAGAATATGTACTGAGAAGATTCTTTATTCTAAAATTATCCTGTTATAGATGTTTTTCTTCTATTCTCTAGGAATGTACTTCCTTCCATAGTTTTCGCTTTTTTCTTAACACTAGCTCCATCCTCGCCAATTTCCAATGTTGTTTTATATTTTTTATATCTATTACTTACCATTGCTATAGTTAAAGTCATTATCGGAAACTTTTCTAGTTTACCACGTCTGTTGGCTATTCTTATTCCTCCATTTTTTATATCTTCTTCTGTATAGAAATTTACAATCTCTTTGTCGAATTTCTTTATAATATCTCTACCAATCTTTTTTGCATTTTCATAATCTAATATAGCCACAAAATCGTCTCCACCTATGTGACCCAAGAAATCTCCAGCTTTTCCATATTCTTGGATACTGCTTTGTATTACGCTACTTGTAAATTTTATAACTTCATCTCCACTCATAAAGCCATACTTATCATTATATGATTTAAAGTTATCTAAATCGGCATACAATACCGCATACGCTTTTCTCGAGGCAATTCTTCTCTTTAATTCAGACTCTATTTGAACATTTCCAGGAAGTCCTGTTAATGCACTAATACATCTGTTTGATGCTATCAATCTTGAAAGATTTTTTATTGTATAGTAAAAGAAACCTTCATGTAATGGCTTTGGAATATAATACTCAACATCATTTTTTAATATCTTTATTCTGAAATCTTCATCTTTTGTATCAGCAGTCACAATAATAGGTGTTATATTACTTTCTTTATCTTTTCTAATAAATTGACAAACCTTAAAAATATCATTATTAATGTCGTCTGCATTTATTATTATTAAGTCTGGCATTGTCATTAATGCTTTTTTTATATCAGTTTTGTCAGATGTTGAATGAACAAAAACATATTTTTTCTCATCCTTGAAAATTTCTCTTGTCAATTTAATAACGTCTTCCGAATCATCAATAATAACGATATAACTACTGTTTATCATACGTACCCTCCTTCATTAGTAAACTCATTTATTTACTACTACAACTCATTAGCGATATTTGCAAAATCCTGAATTGATAAATTTTCTGCTCTTAATTTTTCATTTATATTCAACTTATTTAATATATTAATTATATTTTCCTTATCTACATTACCCGAAGATAATGAATTAGATATTGTTTTTCTTCTATGGTTAAAACCATTCCTAACTATTTCAAAAAACTTATCTTCATCCTTTACATTAACTGAAGGTGCTTCAAGAATGTCTAATTTTATAACACATGAATCCACTTCCGGAGAAGGAAGAAAATTCTCTTTTGGAACATCTATTATAATTTGTGGCACACTATAGTATTTCACAGCAATTGTAATTGCACCATATTCTTTAGTGCCAGGCTCTGAACAAATTCTTTCTCCCACCTCTTTTTGAACCATTACAGTTATAGATTTAAATTTATATCTTTCCTCTAACAATTTCATTATAATAGGCGTTGTAATATAATATGGTAAATTTGCAACAACTTTAACAGATGTTTCTTTTCCTATTATTTCATTTAAATCTACTTTTAAAACATCTCCAAAAACAATTTCCAAATTATCATTTAAAAATCTGCTTTTTAAAACATCAACCATATTAGGATCAAGTTCTATCACAACAACCTTCTTTGCCTTACCAAGTAGTGCCTTTGTAAGTGAACCAAGTCCTGGTCCAATTTCTATTACAACATCTTCATTGGTTATTTCTGATTTTTGAACAATCTCATCAATTATTTCTTGATTTATTAAAAAATTTTGTCCAAGTTTTTTGTTTGCCCTTAAACCATATTGATTTAATAACATTTTTGTTTCTTCATATAAATTCAAATATTCACCTTCTTCACATTAAAGTATAATATTTAATCATGATTTTTGCAATAGTGAAGGAAAAATAAAAATGAGGGAAGAACAAAGTATGCACCATCCCTCACTCTTTTATTTTATTCTATTACATATACTTTCATATTTCTTATTCCCCATTTTACTGTGTCTTCATGTGAGTCCATATATAAATCTATTTTTTTGTTTTTTATTGCACTTCCTGTATCTGCTGCAACTGCATATCCATAAGTTTTAACTCCATCAACGCCTTCTACGTAAACTTTACTTCCAAGTGGTATAACTTTTGGATCTACCGCTATAACTTTCATGCCTGTACCTGGAACAATTTTAAGTCCTGATCTTGTTACTCCGTATCCTGGATTATCTTCGCTTTTTCCACAACACTTTTTGCACAAACAATATGCTGTTGCTTTTACTTCAATTACTTCCTTGTATTCTGTTGGTGCTTCTTCTTGAACTTCTGTTTGTTCACTAATTGTTTCTCTTTTTACGTTAGTTCCTCTTGATGTATAAGTTGTTACTGCCGCGGGCACAATGTTTTTCTTTGTTGTTTCCTCTTCCAATATGGCTTTAGCAATCATTTCCTTATACTCTTTATAGTTGCTTGTCATTTCTTTTAGTTCATTTTTTGTGTTATACGTTTTTAACGCAAGTTCACTCTTGTTTTTTTCTTTTTCTAATGCAACTTCATTCTGGAAAATTTGTATTCCTACTATGCTACAACTTATAACTATAAATGCTAGTAAAATTCCTTGAATTACGAGCTCTTTTCCTCTTTTGTATATTGTAATTTCTGTACATTCTCGCATAATATCCCTCCATTTTTTTGCGCGAAGCCCTTTTATTCTACAATAAATGTCAAAGTTTGTCAAATAAAACCATTTTTATTTGATTTTGTTTTGTAATTTTTCAAAATTCATTCCTTAATATAATTTATGACTTGTCTTAATTTTTATTCTATTTTTTGCAAATTTTACCTTCGGTACCAATATAATAATCGAATATTTTACACTTTCGTGCAAAAAATACTATTAAATCATTTTGATGAATTTAAAATTAATTTTGGAGGTAATAAATATGAATAAAAGATTTTTAGCATTTTCTATGCTATTTGTTTTGTTATTCTCTATGTTTTCTGTATTTGCCACAGAAAGTGGTAGTTCTAGTACAGGAGAGGGTCAAGGAGAGACTCCTACACCAACTCTTACAATCTCAAATGGAACTTATAATGTAGAAAAAAACAAAACACTAGCAGATTCTTTGCCAACTATTGAAGGCGAAACAGGTTTAACTTATGTTATGGTTTCTCAACCTACACATGGTACTCTTACTCACAGCGACGCTAACTCAGCCAGCTTTTCTTATCAGCCAGAAACCGACTATGTTGGTGAAGATTCATTTACTTTTAAAGTAACAAAAGATACGAATGAATCAAATGTTGCAACAGCAAGTATAACAATAAGTGATGTAACTTCTACAGGTTTAGTGATAAAAGATGTTTCATATGAATTAGAAAAGAATGCAATTTTAACAACTAACTTACCATCTATTGAAGGTGAAACAGGTTTAACTTATGTCATCGTTTCTCAACCTACACACGGTACTCTTACTCACGGTGACGCTAATTCAGCAACTTTCTCTTACACACCAACTTTAGATTATGTTGGTAAAGATTCGTTTACTTTTAAAGTAACAAAAGATTCAAAAGAATCAAATGTCGCAACAGCAACACTTACTATAAAGACACCTACAGAACCAATCATTCCTTTTGACTATATAGATATGAAAGACCACTGGGCTAATTATTCTGCATCGCACTTAGCAGCAAGAGGATTAATAATAGGAGAAGAAATAGGTAGTAGATTTTATTTCTATCCAGAAAGAGAAATGAACCGTTCAAACTTCATATTATTCTTACTTGCAATAACAGAAAGTAACGAAGACGCAAACCTAGAAATTCCAAAAGTAACATTCGCCGATAGCGATACTCTTCCTGACTGGCTAGTAGAAGCTGCAAAATTAGCATATGCCAAAGGAATAATTAAAGGAAGTGCAGAAGGAAGTAAAATTTATTTAAATGCTTATGCACCTTTAACTAGAACAGAAGCAGTTGTTATGATTAATAATGTTTTAAAACCAACAAATTCTACAGACGACTTGAAATATTCAGACACAAACAAAATTCCTGCATGGGGAATTCAGGCCGTTAAAAACCTAACAGCATACAAGATAATACAAGGCTCTAACGGAACATTCGATCCAAATAGTGTAATAACTCGTGGTCAAGCAGCCGAAATGTGCTTCAAACTAATCAAACAATTAGAGAAAAATGAAGTCTCGGGAGAAGTAAAATAAGAAAAAAAGGACAGAAAATCTTTGATTTTCTGTCCTTTAAATATTATTCCATAAATACTTTATAAGCTCTGTATGACATATATACATCAAATTTGCTCGAAACCTCATAAGGTGAATGCATTGATAATACTGGTGTTCCACAATCTATAACATCCATTCCTTTGTTCGCTAAAATATAAGCTATAGTGCCTCCACCACCTTCATCAACTTTTCCCAATTCACTTATTTGAAAAGCAACTTTATTATCATCAAATAACTTTCTAAGTTCTGCTACATATTCAGCATTTGCATCGTTTGCTCCACCTTTGCCTCTTCCGCCAGTATATTTATTTATACCAACACCTCTTCCAAAGTAAGAAGCATTTTTTCTGTCAGCAACACTTGCATAGATTGGATCAAAAGCACCATCAACATCAGCTGAAAGCATCTTTGAATTTGTATAAACTCTATTTAAAATATTCGTTGTTTTGTCTTCTCCCTTTAACGCAATTATCTCGCCTAAGAATGTTTCAAATGCATTAGCTTCCATTCCTGTATTACCGACACTTCCAATTTCTTCTTTATCAACCAACAAGCATACCGCTGTTTTCTTTGGATTTTCAACTTCACAAATCGCACTAAGAGCAGCGTATGAACATACTTTATCATCTTGACCGTATGCAGCAACCATGCTTCTGTCAAATCCTAGTGACTTAGCTTTAAATGCAGGAACAATTTCTATTTCTGCACTTAAGAAATCGCTTTCTACTATTCCATATTTTTCATTTAGAATTTTCATTATGTTTAATTTAACTTTATCACTTACTTTTTCATCATTAAAAGGAATACTACCAATTAAAAGATTTAAATCTTCTCCCTCAATTCCTTCTGATAACTTCTTTTCCATTTGTTTTCTAGCCATATGTGGTAAAAGGTCTGTTATTACAAAAGTAATATCATCATTTTCTTCACCAACATTTATTTCAACCGTCTTTCCATCTTTTAAAGCAATAACGCCATGCATTGCAAGTGGCATTGTAACCCATTGATATTTTTTGATTCCACCATAATACTGAGTTTTTAAATAAGCAAAACCTGTATCTTCATATAAAGGATTTGGTTTTAAATCAAGTCTTGGAGAATCAATATGGGCACCAACAACACGAAGTCCACTCTCTAAAGTATCTTCTCCAATTACGGCTAATATAATATTCTTATTTCTGTTAATTGTATAAACTTTATCTCCAGCCTTCAATTTTTTAAATTTTTCTAAAGGTTTAAAACCTTTCTCTTCTGCCAATTTCTTAGCACTCTTAACACATTCTCTTTCAGTTTTGCTAACGTTCAAAAAGTTTATATATTCATCGCAAAACTTACTTATTTTCCTCTTTTCAGCTTCGCTACTGGTTTCCCAGCCAGACTTATGCTCAACCAATAGTTTTTCTTTTAACTTTTGACCTTCTGTTTTTGTCTCTGCCATATTACTCCTCCTTAATAAAATTTTTCTATTCCTAGTTATTATATACAACTTTAAAAATTTTATCAATAGAATGAATATTTTTATCAAACAGAAACCCCAGATACATTTAAATGCGTACCTGGGGTTTGTTTTTAGAATGACAAGTTTGCCTTCATCTGTTCTTCGACGTTGTATTTATGATACAATCGTTTCCAATTCTTATCCGAGATAAAAGAAATTTGCTTTTCAAACCAGAGTCTCATCCAATCGACTTCAGAATAGTGAGTAATAGAGTTTCGTCTATAAACTCTTGTAGCAACTTCTGAAAGTCTGCAGAATAAAGTATCACTTTCACCGCTATTAAAAAAACGAATTTTTCCTCTTCTATATGCGCCTATCATTCCACAATTCAATGGGTCCACATATAGATAGTCGCCATTAATCTTAACAGCAGTAATTGCATGATTGCTCCCTCGTTTTTTGTTCATAGCTTCAATGACGATAGAAAATTTACTTTTTTTCTTTTGAATTTTGTTCTCTTCTTTTTCCTTTTCATCATCTACGCACCTTGCATTCCGCACAGCAAACACCGTTTCCTTTGCCGTACCTTGCATTGCAACGCAAAGCATCTCCGCCTTATATTTGGGGTTGATTTTATTAAGTAAATCCGCTAAGTAGCACGCTAAGTTTCTACATACGCAACAATCTCTCCTCATTACATTTATACCCCAATATCCATTGAGTTCATCAGTACGAGGTTCTCCAATTCCATTTATCATAGTATGTGCATCTTGAATAACCGTCATTAAAAGTTGAAAGTCATTCAAATTCTTTTTCTTATAAACAGCTGCCACAGCTTCAAGTGCATCATTGTACGTTTTTATATCCTCATAGTGCGTCTTAACAAACTTCTCCTTTTCTTTTTTGAGCCTCAATTTCTCGCTAATTCGTGACACTATAATGCCACCAAGTAGACCAATAATCGCTGAAATTACCGTCGTCAAAGCCATTTCTTTTGTTGCCATAATTGTGACATACCCTCCTAAATGATTAATTTCTACGCGAGTATATCACAATTATGTAAATTTGTCAATTATTGCAAGTGAACGAAAAAGAGGCAGCCGGAAAATTGTTCATTTTTGAACAGATTTCCGGCTGCCTCTTTTTCGTTCATTTTCTGTTGCTTTTATTGTTCGTTTGTCATTCTTTCTAACTCAAGAAGTCTTTCCCATCTCTCGTCTACTTCTTTTTGAAGTTCTTCTATCATCCATTCATTTCCTTCTTTGAATAGATGTTTAAATCTCTTTTGTGGTCTTAAGAATTCTGATACTGGTAATTTGTTCTTTGGCTTATAATTAATTACATATCTTCCATCTATAACTTCATATAATGGCCAATAACATGTCTCTACTGCTAATTTGTTAATATTCATCAATTCATCAGTATCGTATCCCCAGCCTCTTGGACATGGAGCAAGACAGTTTAAAAATGCAGCTCCCTCTGTATAAATTGCTTTTTCTGCTTTAGTTGTTATATCTCTGAAATTACCTATTGCCGCTGTTTGCGCAACATAAGGAATATGATGATTTGCTATAACTTCTGTTAAATCTTTTCTCTTTTGTTGTTTTCCAGGAACAACTTTTCCGGCAGGAGAAGTTGTTGTATCAGCAAATCTTGGTGTTGCAGAAGATCTTTGAATACCTGTGTTCATATATGCGCCATTATCGTAGCATACATAAACCATGTCATGACCTCTTTCCATTGCACCAGACAAAGATTGAAGACCTATATCATAAGTTCCTCCATCTCCTCCAAATGCTATAAATTTTGTATGTTCATCTGCTGGTAACTTTCCTTTTCTTTTCATAGCTTTATATGCTGCTTCACTACCCGCAACAGTTGCACCTGCGTTTTCAAATGCACTGTGTATAAAAGAATCTTTCCATGCTGTGTAAGGATAAATAAAAGTAGAAACTTCCAAGCATCCTGTTGCTGCACCTATTACTGCATGATCTTCTTCTTTAAGACCACGAAGTACTGCGTTTACCACAACTGGCGCGCCACATCCTGCACACATTCTATGACCTGAAGATAATCTGTTTGGTTTTTGAATTGCTTCTTTTAAATTATAAGCCATTAGTCTCTACCTCCTTTTAATCCTAAATAACGATAAGGATTTTCCACCTTACCACTTGCAACTATTTCAGCTAAATCGTTATATACTTTCTCAATATCAGTAGTTCTAACATCTCTACCGCCAATACCATATATATAATTTACTACTTTTGTATCTGTAACACCATTAACCATCATTGCTGATGACACATCTGTAAATAACGGTCCTCCAACACCATTTAGTCCATCCGCTTTATCCATTACTGCAACGGCTTTTACATTTCTTAAAGCCTCTGCAATTTCTGTAGCAGGAAATGGTCTAAACATTCTTGGTTTAATCACACCAACTTTAACACCTTTTGCTCTCATCTCATCTACTACAGCTTTAGCCGTACCAGCTGTTGAGTTAAGAACAACAATTGCAAGTTCAGCATCATCCATTTTATATTTCTCTATAAAATCATATTTTCTTCCTGTTATTTTTTCAAACTCTTCAGAAACTTCTTTTATAACTCTTGCTGCATTTCTCATTCCATTTGCTTGTTGATATTTATGCTCAAACAAATATGGTTGAACATCTAAAGGACCAACAGCTATTGGTTCATCTCTATTTAATAGATAATGTTCTGGATGATATTCGCCGACAAAATTCTTAACAATATCATCTTCAATTAATTCTATATTCTCAATTGAGTGTGATGTTATAAATCCATCATAACAAACCATTACTGGTAATTGAACATCCTTATGTTCCGCAATTCTTGTAGCCATAATAAAGTTATCATATGCTTCTTGGTTAGTTTCTGAATATAGTTGAACCCAACCAGAATCTCTCGCACCCATTGAATCAGAATGATCATTGTGAATATTTAAAGGTCCAGAAACCGCTCTATTAACACATGCCATAACAATCGGAAGTCTTAAACTTGAAGCAATGTACAACATCTCCCACATAAGTGATAAACCATTTGCAGAAGTTGCAGTCATAACTCTACCACCTGCTGCTGAAGCACCAATACAAGCACTCATTGCACTATGCTCACTTTCAACTGGAACAAACTCTGTACCAACAACACCATTATTTACAAAAGTTGAAAAATATTGTGGAACTTCTGTAGAAGGTGTAATAGGGAAAGCTGCAACAACATCAGGATTTATCTGTCTCATCGCATTTGCAACAGCTTCATTTCCGCTCAATCTTTCTCTAATACTCATTTATATTTCTCCTTTCGATTTTGTTTCTTTTCTTATGTTCTTACTCCATAACGATTGCAGAAAATGGACAAGCCTTTGCACAAACTCCGCATCCTTTACAATAATCATAATTAAAATCTTCTCTTTTTCCGCCTTCACCTACTGGAATTGCGCTATCTGGACAAGTTGGAACACAAAGTCCACATTGCTTACATTTGTCAGATAGAAAAATTGGCTTTCTTGATCTCCAATCTCCTGTTTTAAAATCCTCTGCATTTCCAACATCATATATTGTTCCACCTAATGTCATCTCTTCCCAAGTAGAATTAGGATTTATATTACATTTTCTTTCAGACATAATCACTACCTCCTTATAATCCTTTTACTTCATTCAATGCTCTCTTCAAAGCTGCCATATTACCATCAATAACTTCTGGTTTCTTTGCAAATTTATGTTTAAAAGATTCAACCATATCATCCAAGAAAACTTGTTCATCCATAATTCCGCTAACCTTTATAATAGCAGCAAGCATTGGTGTATTAGGAAAATACTTACCTAATGTTTCAATAGATATTGTTTTAGCATCTATTGTACATACTTTTCCTTTATAACCTTTAAGAAGTGGTCTTACTTCATCTGGTGTCTTTGTTGTATTTATTACAATTGCACCTGTCTCCTTTAATCCTGCAGTTACATCAACACATTCAAGCAAACTATCATCAACCACAACAACATAATCTGGATCATAAATATTACTATGAATCGTTATTTTTTCGTCACTTATTCTATTGTAGGCAGTAATAGGAGCACCCATCCTTTCAGGACCATATTCAGGGAAACCTTGAATATATTTTCCTGTATTAAATGCAGCATCAGCCAAAAGTAATGATGCCGTTTTTGCGCCTTGTCCGCCTCTTCCATGCCATCTAATTTCAACTAAACTACTCATTTGTTTCCTCCTTTTTAAAACAATCTGCCTATAGTATAATTCTTCTCTCCGTAACTGTCAAATGATATTATAAAAGTATTTGACTATTTCAATTTTTATTATATACTAATATCAATGGAGGTATACTATGGCTATTATTTATCGTTATGTAAGAAAAGAACTTGCGAATGATGTTTTAAAATATGGGATTCGTTTATCAAGGCAATATGATAAAGAGGTTAATTTAAACGGATATTTAAAACCATGTATTTGTGGACTATTAAATCCAAAAGATGATGAGAAATTTTATTCAGAAGACTACATCGGAATAAAAATAGATGTATCTAATGACTATTGTAAAATCATAGATACATCATCTGAAAATGAACAAAATGATATTATTGAATTAGATGAATATATTTTAGGAACTTTTAAAACTCCCGAAGTACTTATAACATCTTCTATTCTACCAGAGAAAATCTCAGTACTAAACAAGGACATTGATGTTCCTGTCCTATATGATAACTCTAGAGACTATTTCTACTCTTGCCGTATAACCGAAATGCTAGACGAAATGTCTGTGAAAGAAGCCTATGTCGTTTTAAAGAATTATTACGATAAAATGTAAGCTACTCTATACTTCTTACAAACGGTTTATCAAATTCAAAATAGTCTTTAAAACGTTCCATTTCTTTACCATTTATCAGAAATTTAACTTGCTCAATCTCTGTTATTTCTGTAAGTGAATTTACTATTGAATATATAGCAAGAAGGGCATTTGATTCTCCTTCTTGCTTTTCTATAAACTCATTTGACAAATCTAAAATTACTGTATTTTCTTGAGACTCTATGTTAAGCAATTTTGTATCGGTTGGTATCAACGAGTGCAATTCTTCGTTTGTTGGACCTTTCAGCAATTCTTCTACTACTGTTTTCGCCATATTTTCCGCAATTCGCTTCATAGAAACATTTCTGTACTCTTTTTCCAATTTCATTGCTTCATTACCTTTAAAATACAAAACTATTTTTCCATCTAATTTAGGAACTTCCGTTATCTCTACTTTTTCTTGATTTTGAACCAATATTTTATATCCTAACAAAGCAATTGCAACGCATACACACAGAATTAATATTATTTTTTTCATACCGCTTATCCTCCTATGTGTAATTTTTATTAACAATTTGTAAATTTTAGAACATAATAATTGACAAACTTATACATTGCGAATATAATTCATGCGTACAATGTACTAATTTAACTAATTTATCGTATATTATATTACCATTATTTGATGGTTTAATTGTTACTATAAAGACGTTATAATATAAGTAGTTCCTATCATATGAAAGGGGGCATTTACTTGAAGATAGAAAAATTAAATGAAAATAAACTAAAAATCACATTAAGCATAGACGATCTAGAAGAAAGAAACATCGACCTTCAATCTTTTATATATAATTCGCCAGAATCTCAAGATCTTTTTTGGGATATGATGCAAGAAGCTGAAAAAGAGTATGGTTTTGATGTTGATGAATCAATGATTTATGTTGAAGCATCTTCTAGCGGTCCTGGAATGTTTACACTAATTGTAACAAAATCGGACTCTGTGCTTAACAATCAAGCAACAGCAAAAACTAAATCTAAAACTAAAACAATACGATTAAAAAGAAAAAACATTGATATAGACGCTCAAAAAGTTCTTTATCTATTTCAATCTTTTGACGATGTTTGTGACTTTTGCAAAACGATAGATATTGAAAATCTTTTTAAAAACACACTATACGAACTAGATAATGAATTTTACTTAGAAACTGATAGTATGCCATTTAAACAAATTCTAGATTTTGCAAGCATTGTAAAACCTACAGACATGGCTATTGGAAGACTAAACGAATATGGTACGATAATTGCTTCAGACAATGCTTTACAACAAATCGGTAAACCACTTACAAAAAAGAAAAGAATTAAAAAAACTTAATAAAATTGTCAGATATGCAAAATGTTCCATACTGCTTCAGAATTTGATTTCAAGGGTCGCTAAGAATAGCGACCCTTACAAATGTATAAGCACATACGTAATCGGGGTGTGGCTCAGTTGGTAGAGCGCATGGTTCGGGACCATGAGGTCGCACGTTCAAATCGTGTCACTCCGACCAGATATATTTAAATTAATCCTACAAATCCAAGACAAATATGTACACTTGCAATATTTTTGCAAAAAAAAGCGAAAAAACACTTGCTTTTATATTAAATACGTGCTAAAATACTAAATTGTAATTCGGGGTGTGGCTCAGTTGGTAGAGCGCGTGGTTTGGGACCATGAGGTCGCACGTTCGATCCGTGTCACCCCGACCACTGCAAAATGCAGTAAACGACGAAGAATCAAGCTGATATAGCTTGATTCTTTTTATATGTAAATTTTCTAAATCAATTTTGTTCTTTTTAGATATTTCATCTTCACGTATCTCTTTAAATTTTTTCATATTCTTTCTTAATATTAGGAATTAATAAAGAACTATAACTTGAATTCCTTGCTAAAGAATGCTATAATTATGTTAACAACTTCTATTTTTTAATTCCATTCATTTTTTACGTTACATTGTAATGTAAGATTACCTGATTGGTATTTTGCAAGGTCATTGCAGAAATAGAAGGCAATATTATAATATGGGAGGTTTCACAATGAACAAAGTCTACAACAATGTCAGCCGCATCCTCAGAACCATTTTCCACATTCTCCATATCCTCGTTCGGCTCTTCGTTATTACCTTCATCATCTGTGTATCACTGGTGGTAATTCGTTACACCGTTCCAGCCACAGAAAGTATGCCATCGTATATCAACTTTGTTGATGAAATACTCATTCCATGTGGTGAGAATTTCTTCAAAGGAGTAATGAAGTATCTGAAGAGATGATATTGCCCGCTTGCCTCTCTCTTTTGGGGAGGCACTTTTTTATGACTTCTCATAAGAACTTTTTTCTACTGTTTTACCATGGAATTGCCTTGAAAACTCTATACAAATATCTCAATTATTAATATAATTTTTTTATTTGCTTATATCTTCTAATTTGAATTTGATTACCTTTTTAAGTTCTTCTAAGCTCGTTTCTATTTGATAGCCTATTTTTCCAGCACTAAAAATTATTGTTTCACATTCAGACGCTTTTTTATCTATGACTGTGGTAAATTCTTTTTTCATTCCAATTGGCGAACACCCTCCATGTATATACCCTGTCAAATTAAGTAAGTCTTTTGATTTTATCATTTCTATACTTTTTTCGTTTACAGATGTTGCTGCTTTCTTTAAATCCAATTCCCTATTAACTGGTACTAAAAATACATAGTTTGTTTTCGATTTTCCAATCGTAACTAATGTTTTAAATACAACGTCTGGATTTTCGTTTAATGCAGTTGCTACTTCCATTCCGCTGATTGCCCCAGACTGTAAATAATTATGTGTTTTGAAATTTATTTTTTTCTGTTCTAATATTCTCATTACATTTGTTTTTTCTTCATTACTTTTCAACGTTTTGTCTCCTTGTTTTTATAAAGGTCGCTAAATATTAGCGACCTCTATCTTAATTTTGTTGTTTAAATCTTACGTACCCCATTTCTTCCCAACTGTTGTAGTCAAGATTTACTCTATATAAAAGTCTTGGCTTTGAACCTGCTCTGTTTTTATCAACAACACAAGCATAATATTTTGTGTTCAATAGCTCTGGCATTTCTATGTCTCTGTAATTTTCTCCTTCTTCTTCATCTGATATTTCATAGTCTTTATAAGTAGATCTATTAACTTCTTTTATTAAACATAGATTATCCAAAACCTCTTTTACAGTTCTATTTGTAGCAATATCATTAATATTCAAACTTAATGGCGGTGTTGAATTTTCTTGTAACTGCAATGTTGATCCAACAAATATCTTGTACTTTTGTGCCATAGTAGAAAGAACTGTTGCAGTTTTTTTCAATTCTTCACCATTACCAATGTTCTCTATATCGGTTTTTAATGTATCATAAAAGGCATACTCTATTGCTTCTTTATACAAGTAATCCATTATTATATTTCTTAATTCTTGGTTTGTATGGTCAGATGTATATACAAAATAGATTGCATTTTTCATTTGCTCAGAAACCCAGTCTGTAGCCTTTATTGTTTTGTTAAATTCTTCTGAAACAGTTGCGAGCCTTTTATTAAACTCTTCATCCGTCTCATTTTCTCTCTTTAAAATAAATCCATCTTTATCTAATTCAACTTGATCTTTTTTATCCTCATCAACTCTAAATTTCAAAGCCAATAGTTCAGCCTCTCTCTTATGCAGTACTTGTCCATGTAATTTTTGAATTTCTGGACTATTTATAATTGTAGTAATTAGGCAAAGCTTCATCTTATCTTCTGTCATTTCGTTTGAAATAAGTAATATCTTTTTGTGCTCCACAAAAGCTAGATGACAAATTAAGTTAAGTAAAAATCTACTTTTACCTGCGTTAGAAGGCATTGAAAATGACATTGTTTCACCTTTTCTTATTCCTTTAAAGGTTTTAGTCATAAGGGGAAAAGGCATTGAAAGACCTGATTTTAGATTGTTATTTCTCTCAAGCAAGAAGTCTGTTACTTTTTCATTTATAATACCCTCGTTCAAACTACTAAGTAGTCCGATGTTATCAACCCTGCTTCTTATTTCAGCAATCGTCATGTCTTCATAACGTTCATAATTTCTTATTCCAATTACTTTTTGCTTAATGGCTTCAGTTGCAGCTATATCGTATGCTCCTTTTAGCATAAACAACTTTTTTAATTTGTTATACACTTCAGCAATGTTACCGTTTCTATCTGCCGCATACTTTTGGCATATGTCTATAATTTTATCCGTTTCGTCATTTACTTTTGGAAATGAAAATGTAGACTTGATTTGCTCTGGTGCATACATTTCTCCAATCTTAAAAACTATTAATTTATAAATGTTTAAAAGTCCAGGCGTAGAAAAGTAACACTCTTTATTTTCAAAATAAAACATTGCAATTCCCTTAGGATTGTTTATCAGAAGTCCGATATACTCTATCTCTAACTTTTCATCAACTAAGCACGTTGGATAATTTCCACTCGCAGTTGCAACCTCATTTGCCATAAAAATTCCTCCTTTGTAAAGCTCTAATTTAATTATATCAATTGACTTAAAAAATTGCAACGTGACCGCAATGAATTTTTATATAAAGGCAAATCCAGATTTTGTTAAAATTGTTGTGTAAAAAATTAGAATACGATAAAATATTGTAGAGAAGTAAAATATAAAGGGGGAATCTAAAAAATGAAAAAAATAAAGCTAGTCGTTTTATTTTTGATAATAATTCTGCTTTTTGGAATAGGAGCAACAGTTATGGCAAATCCAGTAATGGTGGATCCTAGTGACTGTAACCATGAGTTTGTTGAAAAAGTTACTAAAAAAGCTACTTGTTCAGCTCAAGGTGAAAAAGCAACAGTATGTACACTTTGTGGATGGCAAAAAGAAATCACAAAAACAAGTAAAGAAGCACATAATTATACTGAAAATAACTGGGACTATGATTCAAGAAATCACTGGAAAATCTGCACGTATTGTAAACATAATAATGAAACATCAACAACTACACATAGTTTTAAAAATGGTATGTGCGAAACTTGTCATATGGAAGGGTGCACATCAGACAAAATGCTTTTTGACCACATTAAGGAAGCAAAAGAAGATTATTCTGCACAAGATTCTGAGCATCATACTCTCCATGTGACATGTACAATATGTAATGTTACAAAAACTACTAAAAATAACTCTCACTACTTTAAAAATGGTATCTGTTCTTGTGGCTACATAAAAGAAACTGATACTACTTCGTGCAATATTACCAATACTGTTCCTGGTCATAAGCATGAAAGAATTGGAACTAAAATTAATTCATCAGAACCTAACATTGCACCCGAAAACTCTATTAGCTATTCACATGATGAAGAATGGAAATGTTCAAAATGTAATACTTCTTGGACACTGGAAAATCAATCTCATATTTTTATTAATGGAACATCTTGTGACACATGTGGATATATAAAAAAAGAAGGAAATTCAAATACATGTGATAACAACAATCATAGATTTGATTCGTTTGGAATTTGTATAAATTGTACAGAAAAATTAAAATACCTTCAAGGTAAAGGTACATATTTTAATTGGAAAACATGGGCCTCATATACTCCAGAAAATCAAGAACCAGATTGGCAAAATTCTGTTACAATATATTTAAATTATCCTCCACGCGATGAAAATGGAAATTATTTCAACATCACAATGGAATGTACAAGTTTTGAAAGACACAATGCAGAATGGCATAAAAATATCGCAAAAAAATATAAGCTAAAGGAAAAAAATTATACTGAACATCTTAGCGTGGGAAGAGCTATTAGTTCTGAGAGCTGTTCAATAAAAGCTAATATTTCGGGAAATAAAATAACTTTTAATAACATTCCAAAAGGAAGATATTATACTTATATAAGTATTGGTGGTACGGGTGTTTCTATTCCTCTAATGAGATATACATCAAGTTCTAACCTATCTATATCAGATAACCCTGGACCTCAAGATACCCCTACCTTGCCAAGTAATCCTGGACAAAACGACACTAACATTCCACCAATATCAAACACATATACTATCATTATAAGACATGTGGATTTAACAACTGGAACAGAGTTGCATAGTGAGCAAAAAGGTGTAAATGAAGACGAAACTGTAGTGGCGTCTACAAAAGATTTTGACGGCTACAATTTCTCATATGTAGAACATTCCAATGGAAATACTAGTAATGAAGAAAAGGTAACAATAACCAATATAAAAGAAGATTCTGTGATAACTTTTTATTACATAAAATTTGCTAAGATTTGTGTTTTTCATTATGATAGATCAAAAAATGATCTTATTTCCAAAGAAATATATTCTTCTTTAGAAAAAGATTTTTCGTATAACGGTTTTCTCAGTGTCTCAAGACTATCTGATACACAGTTAGAAAGTCATGGGACCGGATACGAATACGATAACGACTTCGAGTTTTACACATATGACAAGCAAGAACGTGGGACTACTGAAAGTGTAACAATTTACAATATTACGTCAGATACATATGTATGGTTTTATTATTCAAAACCAGCATCTGTAAAAGTGATCGGAAGAGTTGTTACTGCCCCATATCATTCTTTGTATGAGAATGATTTAGAAAAAATAAAAGTTACTCCTCAAGACATCAGTAAAGAGTATACTCCCAAAAAAGTAGACAGTTACAAATATGTTGGTTATGTAATAGAAGATAAACCAATATCCAACTTAGACGCTTTACCAGAAAATATGAAAAGAGGAAACAAAGCCACAATTACTTTATCAAACACCCAAACATATAAATTAATCACATTTTTATATGAACCAACTTCTGGTATTACAGTTGAACACAAACTAATAATTCCAGAAAAACACACATCTAAAAATTTGATAGAACCTAAAACAATTATGGCAGCTCCAAATGAAAGAATAAATGCTAAAAACGATATGATTACAAGGAATGGGCTACTTAATTACGCTTTAGAAATTGATGGTCAAAAGGTAGACATACCTGAAAGTATGTTATTTACAAAAAAAACTTACTCACAATCAGTCATTACAAAACCAAATAAAATTACAAAAGTAATTTTCTACTATGTAAGTCCGAAAGTTGAAATAGAACATAGATTTGAGGATAAAATTGGAAATCTATTGAAGCCTGTTGAGAGTGATCCATCTGTAAATTTAGACAAAGAAGTAAAAATAAAATCGAGAAATTTAAAAGATGAAAACTACGTAAATAAAAAAGTAATTCTTGATGGAGCTGATATTGCAGGAATTCCATCAACATTGAGAGAAACATACACGGTTTCTGTAAAACCAAACGGTCCTGATAACAGAAAAGTTGTAATGATATATGTATATCAAAAGCTTCCAGACAAAGATGATACACCTACAGACAGTGACAAGAAATCAGAGTATACACCAGTAACTTGTGACCCCACTGTAAGTAATTCAAATGTTTTAGTAGATTCAAATGTAACTATAGTAATTCCAAATCATGGCGTACACACAGATTTTGGTGAGGATGCTTATTACAATAAGTTATTTGCAAAACAAAAGTTAGTTAAGTTCCCATTTGAAGTATATTACAATGGTGA
>CAKPOE010000005.1 GCA_934169745.1 uncultured Clostridia bacterium
ATTTACATATTTTTGTATCGTTGTTACGTCCTTTGTGTCTACTACACCATCACTATTTATATCGCCATACAATACTTCTTTAAGCTCACCTATGGCAAATTTCTCTAATACGTTGTACATAAGTTGAGAAACCTCTGCCCTTGTCAAGCTACCTTGTGGGTCAAAATAACCTCCTTTTCCTTTCATAATACCGTTTTTTACTGCTATTGCAACATATTTTCTTATATCCTTCGAAATTTCTCCACTATCAGAAAATTGATTTAACAATGTATAATCCGGTTTTTCATTTTGTAACCCTTTAGCTTGAACAACTGCCACAGCGACATCCTCTCTCACTGTTGATTCTGTTGGCTTGAAGAAATACTTTCCATTATTCTTATAACCTGTCAAATACTTGCATGCTCTGTATATGTAATCTTTTGACCATCTACTTTCTTCCACGTCTTCAAATTCCACATTTGCTGTGTAGTCTGTGATTTTTAGTGTTTCTACTAGCAATTTTGCAAATTGCTCTCTTGTTATCTTTTCATCTGGCTTAAATGTTCCATCTGGGAATCCATTTACTATTCCTTTTTTCGCCATTTCTTCTACTACATTTTTTCCCCAGTGATATTCAATGTCACTAAAGGTTGCAGCATTTGACGTTAATCCTCCAAACGTCAATGTCAAAACTGAAACTAACATTACAACTATTGCAAATACTTTTCGACTCATATAAAAGCCCCCTTTTTTATATATAAAAAGCTACGTACTCCTTATATTATACCAAATATAATAAAAAAAAGCAAATTTACAAATATATAACAATTTCTTGTATTTATCAATCCAAATATGTATAATCTTTGTGTGAGGTGACTAAAATGAATAAATATGATTTAATTATTATTGGAGCTGGTCCTAGTGGCATTTTTATGGCATATGAGTTAATTAAGCTTGGAAACAAGAAAAAGGTTCTAATTATAGAGCAAGGTAAAAAAGTAGAAGAAAGATTTTGTCCTATTGAAAAAACAGGGAAATGCATAAAGTGCAAGCCTTTGTGTCACATTACAAACGGCTTTTCTGGTGCTGGTGCTTTTTCTGATGGAAAACTTAGTCTATATAACGAAGATGATACAGAAATTCATGTTGGTGGAAATCTTCACGAGTATTTAGGAATAGAAGAAACTAAAAAACTAATAGATTACACTGACAAAATTTACCTTGATTTTGGCGCTGACCCTAAAATTGAAGGCCTTGAATATAAAGATGAAGTTAAAAAAATCAAGGAAAAAGCGGCTAAAGAAAATATTGTTCTATACGACGTTCCAATTAGGCATTTAGGAACAGAAAAGGCACATGAACTATATGCAAAACTTGAAAAATACTTAATAGATAATGGTATTGAATTACGATTTAGCACAGTCGTTGCTGATTTAATTGTAACAAACAACGTGATAAAAGGTGTGCGTACAAAACCCGCAAAATATGTAGAAGATGAAGAATTTGTCGATTTTGAAGATATATATGCAGACACAGTTGTAATAGGCGTTGGAAGAAAAGGTGCAAAGTGGCTTTCAGATATGTGTTCAAGACACCATATTGAAAGTAAAGCTGGTATTGTTGATATTGGCGTACGTTACGAACTTCCTGATAAATATATGGCAGACGTTAACAAGTATATGTACGAAGCAAAATTTATAGGTCGTCCTGCTCCATATTTTGATAAAGTAAGAACATTTTGCCAAAATCCAAGTGGATTTGTTTCATCAGAAGTTTATGATAAAAACATAACACTTGCTAATGGTCATTCTTATAAAGATAGAAAAAGTACAAATACAAACTTGGCATTGTTATGCTCACATAGGTTTAGCTACCCATTTAATCAGCCTATAAAATATGGTAGAAATGTAGCGGAAAACTCTAATCAGTTGGGAAATGGTAATATACTAGTTCAAAGATTAGGAGATATTTTTAATGGAAAAAGAACTTGGGAAAAAGAATTGCAAGAAAATAGTGTTGTTCCAACTCTAAAAGCTGCTGTAGCAGGAGATATAACTTATGCACTAGGTTACCGCACCATGACCAACATTTTGGAGTTCATAAAAGCTTTAGATAAAGTTGTGCCAGGCTTTGCACATCCAGACAACTTACTATACTCACCTGAAATTAAGTTTTATAGCAATCAAGTTGTGATTGATAACAACTTTGAAACAAGCATTAAAAACTTGTACTCTATTGGCGACGGTGGCGGACTAACAAGAGGTCTTATGATGGCTTCATGTTCTGGTGTCCACTTGGCAAGAATTTATAATGAAAAATAAACTCAAACAGCCACATGAACGGATTTCCGTTCATGTGGCTGTCTAAAAATTGGTCATCAGACATTTGCTATTATGACATTACTTGTTCAATCATTGTATCCGCAAATACTCCATATCCTCTTGTTGGATCATTAACGAACACATGTGTAACTGCCCCTATAAATTTACCATTTTGTATTATAGGGCTTCCACTCATTCCTTGAACTATTCCTCCAGTTTTTGCAAGCAACTCGCTATCTGTCACTTTTATTATCATACTTTTTGTACTCTTACCACTCAAATTGTATACCTTCTGAATTTCAACCTGATATTCTTTTGGCATACTTCCTTCAACAGTGCACAAAATAGTCGCCACACCCGGTCTTATTTCCGCTCTACTTGCTACCGGAATTGCTGTACTATTTTCAGAAATATAATTTTCACTCAAAAGACTTCCATATATTCCAAATTCATTATTTTTTTCTACATTTCCTAATTTATAACCAGAATTTATAATTCCTCTTATCTCACCCGGCGATGACTTAACACCTTTCGTGACTGACAAAACACTGGCCTCATTTAAACTTCCACTTTCTAAGCTTAATAACGTTTTTACATCCACGTCCGAAATTCCATGACCTAATGCCCCATATTTTTTCAGTGTAGGAGCATAAAATGTAAGTGTACCGACTCCAGTCGCACCATCTCTTACCCATAGTCCAATTTTATAATTTCCATCATCCAAAGATTTTATAGGTTTCATTTTATCTTTTAACACTTTTTCATTCTTTTTATAAACAACCTCTATTTCGTTACCATTCGATTTATTAACAACATCAATTAGTTCATCAATTGACTCAACTTTAGTATTATTAATCTGCAATATTATATCTCCTGCCCTAATCTTTGTATCTTTAAAAGGTCTGTGTGTATTTCCATCAGTCCCTTCAACATCCGCTGTTCCCACAACAAGCACACCTTCAGAATAGATTTTTACACCAACAGCATTTCCACAAGGTACCACTAAAATATTCGGAACAGCATTAACGGATATATAATAATTTTTATAAGAATTTGTTATAAAAACACTAAAAATAGCAAATAATACAATTAGAAAAAAAATCTTTTTTTGTTTCATTTTACTTTGCCCCTTCCTCATTGGTTCAAGTTTAACTTGTCCAAAAAGGGGCATTATTATGAGGCAAAAAAATTTTACATTTTGATGAAGCTTTTTCCGAAAGAAAGACAATTTAGTAATTCTTGCTATTTTCTGAGTTCTCGCGCATGCTGTAATACCGCTTCCGAAATGTCATTTCCTGCTAATATTCTTGCAATTTCTTTTATTGTTTCTTCTTCATTTAATCTTCTTATACTTGTAACTACTCTTTCACCCTCCAAATTCTTTTGTATAAAATAATTTGCATTTCCTATTGCCGCAATTGCTGGTAAATGTGTTACACATATAATCTGGTGTGTCTTTCCAATTATTTTCATTTTTTCTGCAACTGCTTTACCAGCTTGACCACTAATTCCAGTATCTATCTCATCAAAAATCATTGTCGGCACATCATCATATTCACAAAGTACAGTCTTTATAGCAAGCATTACTCTAGATATTTCTCCGCCAGATGCAATCTTAGCAAGAGACTTTAGTCCTTCTCCAGGGTTAGTGCATATTAGTAATTCTACATCATCAATACCATCTTCTCTAAAATTCTCTAATTCCCTAAATTGAAATTTCAAATATGCCTTTTTCATTTCTAAATCTTGCAATTGAAGATTTATTTTTTCTTCAATTACAGACGCAGTCTCCTGTCGATATTTCCTTATCTCTAGTCCTATTTTCTTTAATTTCGCCTCTAACTCCAACAATTCTTCTTTTAGCTTATTAGTTATTTCTTCTGAATTCTCCAAGAAGTTTAGCTCTTCAACTAATTTATTATAATATTCAATCACTTCTTCCACATTACTACCATACTTACGTTTTAAATTACAAATTAGGTCAAGTCTTTCTTCTATTTGTTTTTGCTCTCCTTCATCAAAATCGACTTCATACAAAAAATTTGACACTTCATTTGAAACATCTTGTATTGTGTAGTAAGCGTCGTTCAAGCTATTTAAAGCTTGACCATATTTTTCATTTAGTGAACTTATACTTGATAATTCTTTTGTTGCTTCTCCTATATTTTCAAGAACATTGTTGTCCAAAATTTGGTTCGTTGCACTCAATGCCTTTACAATCTTCTCAGCATTCATAAAAAGTTTTCTTTTTTCTGATAATTCTTCTTCTTCGCCGGCTTTTAATGATGCCTTTTCTATTTCATCCTTTTGATACTTTAACAAATCTATTCTACGTGCACGCTCTTGCTCATCGCCATAGTTTTTCTTTATTTGGAAACTTATTTCTTTATATTTATTCAACAGTTCTGTATAATTAAGCTTTTGTTCATACACATTCTTACCAGCAAAAGAGTCCAAAAGTTCTATATGCTTTTTCACATTCAACAATGATTGATTATCGTGCTGTCCATGTATATCAATTAGTGATTCCCCCATAATTTTAAGTTCAGAAAGTGTTGTCATCTTTCCATTTATTTTACAAATGTTTCTACCATTTTGATATATTTCTCTTGACAAGATTATATTATCATCACAAGTAAAAAAGCAGGCTTCAATAAGAGCCATATCACACCCTGTTTTGATAAGCTCCTTTGATATCCTGCTTCCTGTAATTGCACTTATAGAATCAATAATAAGAGACTTGCCTGCGCCAGTCTCTCCTGTTAATATATTTACCCCATCATCAAAGTTAACAGTAACATCATCTATTATCCCAATGTTTTTTATATGTAATTGTCCTAACATATTTTACCTCTATTTTTCTTTTATAATGCAATACTCTCCTTGTTCTTTTATCTCTATTTCTCCATCAAAATAATATAAAACCATCTCAACATCTTCTTTTTTAGCCTTTACTTTAACACTATCATCTTCAAGAAGTTCTGCATTCATACCATTTATCTTTAGCATATCAACAATTTCATCAGAATACTGTTTTTTAAAATCTTCTGATCCAGCATATTGGACAGCCTCTGCATTTTTATCTATACTATCATTACCAATATTTCTTTCATCCATCCTAAGCTCTTTTGATAAACCCACATCCGCAGAAAATAACAATGTGTTTTCATCATTTATAGTTTCTTCATTTCCTTGGTCTTGATTAACTTGTGCTACAAATTTATCGTTCTGCCATACAGTAGAATTTTGGCTATTGCCAGTTACCACAACAGCAACAATGGCAACCGCTGCCACTGAAAGTCCAGAGATAATATACGATGATAATTTACTTTTCTTCTTTTCAGAAGAAAGCTCACTTATAACTCTCTTTCTAAAATCAAGTGGTACTTCATAATTTTCTTCATTATTCAATTTTTTTAATTCATCCAACATTCTCTTCATATATTATCACCTACCCATCAAATCGACACATACTCTAGAGTCATTCTCATAAATCTACTTATATAGACTCATCATACTCCAAAAAAGTTCCGTCTTCCTCTAATAGTTCCTTTAATGATGCCCTAGCACGATTTATTTTAGACTTTACAGTTCCTAAGTTCATCTTCATAATTTCTGCAATTTCCATATATGTAAAGCCTTTAATGTCCCTAAGTATTATCATCATCCTTTGACTTTCAGGTAGTTTCTTTATACATTTTTCTAACTTGTCTTTTAAATCATTATCTTCTGCAATATCAGTTGGCGATTTTGAATCATCTGGTAATTGTAATTCAACTTCGCCGTCCTTAGTGTCTATTTTCTCATCCAAATAAACAACTTTTTTACGTTTTTTCAACTCATCAATACAAACATTAACTGTAATTCTGTAAATCCAGGTGTATAAAGATGACTCTTCCTTAAAATTACCCAAATTTTTATATATTTTAATAAAAACTTCCTGTGCTATATCTTCAACCTCATTATCGTTTTTTACCATATAATAAATTGTACTAAAAACTTTTTTCTCATAAAGACCTATAATCTCTTCATACGCCTTTAGATTGCCACTTTTAGCCTGTCTAATAAGCTCTTTCTCGTCAATCATCTTTTCACCACCTTTCGAAAATCTACATAGATATTATATCATATAAAATGTTAATATCAACCCAAATATTAACATTAAGAGACGAAATTTTGCAAAATACCATTCTCTTGAACTTATTAGTTGAAATTCTACACATTTATGATATAATGCAAGTGTAATACTAAGGTTTGAAGGTGATTTTATGAAAGAAAATTTAGAAACTGGTGAAAGTTTAGCAGAAAATAAACTTATTATCTTATATTTATTAAACAATGCAGATTGTACACTCACAAATTTACAAATTTTAAGACTCTTGTATGACTTTGAAAGGTTTAACTACTACTATTTTCAACATTTACTATCTGATTTGGTCGAAAAAGGATATGTTATGAACTACCAGCAAGAGGAAGAGTGGCTTTATGAAATCACACCTCTAGGAAAAGAAATCTTGTCTTTAACAGAAAACATGCTACCTGGCATAATAAAACATAAGCTTGACATGATTACAAAAGAACTACTTCAAACCGTTCAAAATGAAGTGTCTGTCACTGCGGAATACATACCCGAAAACGACAATGAATACATGACAAAATGTAAAATTTCAGAAGCTCACAAAACTCTATTTGAGCTCAACATCTATTGTGCCTCTCAAGAACAGGCAAAAATCATTTCTGACAATTGGAAAAAACACGCAAATAAATTTTATCCTGACATAATAAATATGCTTACAAAATAAAGGCGTTGTAATTATAAATGTTCCGTTACCACCCGCAACTGCACCATGTGGAACTTTGCCATTCTTAAAGCCAGATTTGATACAAGGAGTACTTTTTTCCCATGTCAACTGCACATCTGTAGCATATACCGTTTCTGTCATTATATAACCTCCTAAAAAATTTTTTTAAGGTAAGTAAACTTTATGCTTACGGTAAGCATTATATCATGTTTACATAAAAAGTCGATGCTTTTTATGATTTTTCCACCATTCTTTTATGGCAAATGCTATAAATTAGTATTTTTATGGAGCACACCCAAGCTTAAGCTACATTTTTTACACATAATTACATTCAATGCATATTTTTAAAGTTTGAATGATAACTATATATTTTATTGACACTATAAATTGTTATTTTGAGCTATTGCTATAGTAGCATATATTATATATAATAATTTCATAAACTTTGATAGCGTAAACTAATTTATGAAAAAATATAAAGTAACTACAAAAAATGTAGCTTAAGCTTAGATGTACTCTACAAATTAGTGAACACAACCTAAACTTTTAGGAGGTTATTTCTATGTTAAATATTCAATCAATAAAAGATAACTGTGCACTAATATTTTTTATTGCACTTTTTTTACTTTCATTTATCTTTTTTAATATTTTTATAAGTTCAGCTTTTTTTATAATAAATATTAGCATTACTCCTTTCGTATTTATTTTATCTTTTTTATTATCAACTTTGACAAATCTACATCTAGCAAAGAAAAATGATATATTCAAAAAAAATAAAATCCGTAATATATCAATTACAATTGTCATGCCAATTATAATTATATTATTAGCGATTTTTGTTAATGGAAAAGTTTTAGATTATTCTTGGGATGGAAACAGTTATCAAAAAGCCACAACTGGCTTATTAGCAAATGGATGGAATCCTCTGTATGAAGATTATGAAACTTTCGACGCTACAGCCAAACAACCTATACGAATAAGAGATGAAAGTCCCACATATATAGATCACTACCCTAGGGCGGTTAGCATTTTTGCAGCAAATGTATATAAGTTTACAGGAAATATAGAAACTGGTAAATGCTTAAATACAATATGCATAATAATGTTATTTTGTTTTACGATTTCATTTCTATTACATAAGAATAAATCATTCATTTTTTCTTTATTGTTTTCGATCTGTGCTATAACATACTCCATCGTATGTGCACAGTTTTTAACTAATTATATAGATTTGATTGTATACACATTCTTTTATTTATTAGTGTACCTATTCTTTGCATTTGAAGAAGAAAACTTTATACTTTCTAAAAAAGATTTATTGTTTTTATTCTTCATGGTACTTGTACTTTCAATAAATATAAAAGTTTCGCTATTTGGCTATGCAGGAGTTTTTTGTTTAGGATATTATATATGGTACATATATAGATTTGTTAAAAATAAAATTGACAAAAAATTTTTTATAGAGTTTTCAATTATTTCGGCGATTTCTGTTTTACTTGGAGTATTTGTTGTTGGACTAGCAGTGTATCCCAAAAATTTAATAGAGCATGGTCACCCTTTTTATCCACTAATGGGTAAAGATAAGGTAGAAATTATGATTCAAAATCAGCCCGATTATTTTAAAAACAAATCACCTTTAGAAAAATTCACGATTGCAACTTTTTCTAAAGTAGCAAATATAACTGCTGACTCAAAAAAAGAAGCAGAATATAAAATACCTTTTACATTTGATGATGAGGAAACATCTATAATTTCTGCTGTAGATACTAGAATTTCTGGGAACGGTGTACTCTTTGGTGGAATACTAATAATTAGCTTAATTCTATCTTGCTGTTGCCTTTACAATCTCTTTAAAATAGATAAAAAAGTTTTTACTATGTATGCAATCTTTTTTAGCATAACCTTAATGCTTATATTATTCTTAAATGAAGCATGGTGGGCTAGATATTTTCCTCAAATTTATTTGGTGGTTCTAGCATCAATATTGCTTTTGAATAGGTATGCTAATAAAAAGTTCTTTTTATTTATACAATATGCTTTCATTGCAATATTGCTTGTTAATAATTTTATTACCTTTTATAATGCCGTAAGCTTAGGATACAGAAAGAATGTAATATATAATACAAATTTTTCTGCATTCGAAAATGAAAACTACAATAAAGGTACTACTTTTATTATATACACCAAGTCATTTCATGGAGCAAAATATAACATCATGGATAAATATCGTGATTATAGTTTTGTATTTAAAAGTGATTATTCTGATAAAAATGGAACGGAAAAAAAGTTCTTTGATGGACTTTTAGAATGGAGATGTGAAAAATGATGAATTATATAAAATTAATTAGAATAAAACATTGGATTAAGAATGGTTTAATATTTTTGCCAATATTCTTCTCACAAAGCTTTACTAAAGAAAATATAATTTCTACTATTGTGGCTTTCTTTGCTTTTTCATTTATGGCATCTACTATTTATATCATAAATGATATAAAAGATGTAAAAAAAGATAGAAATCACCCAAAGAAAAAAAACAGACCTATTGCAAGTGGAAAAGTAACCATACCTAATGCAATTATACTAGCCATACTGCTCTTTATCTCTTCAATAATATTGAACTACTTCGCAACAAAAGTATTATTTACTTCTGCTTTAATCTGTCTACTAGCATATCTGGTGATTAATCTTTTTTACAGTTTTGGAGCAAAAGATATTCCTATTTTAGATATTGCTATACTTGCAACTGGCTTCATTTTAAGAGTATATTATGGTGCTTTTATAATAAATGTTCCTGTTTCTAACTGGTTATTTTTAACTATACTTAGTGCTTCATTGTTTATGGGACTTGGTAAAAGAAAAAAAGAATTAAAAATAAAAGAGGAAGTACGAAAGGTTTTAAAAGAATATAATGAAAATTTCTTGAATAGTTTTATGAATATATGTCTAGGGCTTCTAATTGTTTTTTACTCATTATGGACAATGGAACAAAACATTAGCTACTTATTTCTTTCTATCCCTATGTTAATTATAATTTTAATGCAATATATGCTTTATATGGAAAATAGTGATGAAGGCGATCCTATAACAATTCTATTCCAAAGTAAGCCTTTAATTGTATCAGTACTTATTTATTTAATATTTATGATATTAGTAATGGTGGTGTTATAATGAATATTTACGACTTTGATAAAACAATTTACGATGGCGATTCAAGCATTGACTTTTTTAAATATAGCCTAAAAAAACATAAATGCTTAATCTTGTTATTACCAAAAATTTGTATAGCTCTTGTCTTATATAAATGCAAATTGATAAGCAAAGCTTCTTTTAAAAGTACTTTTTTTAGTATAGTTAAAAAAATGAAAAATTTAGATGATGATGTAGAAAATTTTTGGAAAACAAATAAAAAGAAAATTAAAGAGTTTTACTTAAATCAAAAAAGAAATGATGATATAATAATTTCTGCCTCACCTCAATTTTTACTTGAGCCAATTTGTAAAGAACTTGGTGTTAAACTTATAGCTTCTAATTTTGATAAAAGAACTGGCTTACTTATCGGAAATAATTGTTATGGAAATGAAAAAGTAAATAGATTGAAAGAAATAGGAATTGAAAATTGTGATGAATTTTATTCCGATTCTAAAAGTGATACCCCAATGAAATGTATTGCCAAAAAAGCTTTTATTGTAAGAAAAGAAACTATAGAAGAGTGGAGATGAAAATGCGAATAAAATGCCAGCACTGTCGAGTGCTGGCATTTATTATAACTGTACTCACAAAATATGAGCAATTCATATTACTGAACTTCTATCAATTTTGGGTGGGCAAATTGTGGTCAAATATCAATTTTACTACTATATTTTGATTATTTAATTTTAACAAATGGCTCTATTATGCGTTTTTACCACAACATTTCTTGTATTTCTTACCAGATCCACATGGACAAGGATCATTTCTGCCAACTTTTTCTGTCTTGTTAACTTTTGGTTGTGCTTTTTCAGTTGTTGCAGATTTTGCTCCCTGCAAATTTGCTACCATATTTCTAACTAAATTTACTCTCTCTATTTTTTCTGCTGGTACAAGATGAAGTAATGTTCTTACTACGCCAGATTCGATATTATCATTCATTTCATTGAACATATCAAAACTCTCATACTTGAATTCTGTTACTGGGTCTCTTTGACCATACGCTCTCAAGTTTACACCTTGCTTTAATTGTTCCATAGCGTCGATGTGATCCATCCACTTTTCATCAACATTTCTCAAAACAACAATTCTTTCTAAATCTCTTATTCTATCTTCGCCAATCTCTTTCTCTTTAGCTTCATATATTTCTTTAGAAAGGCTATATAATTCTTCTCTTATACGTTCAATATCATTGTCTTTTGGTTTATATTCTATAGCAAATGTGCTTAAGATATACTTTTCAAAACTTTCTACATCAATATGCTCCGGCTCTCCTGTCAAGTAAGTTGAAATAGCATTATCAATTGTATGTTCCATCATTTTTCTTATGTTGTCTTTCAAATTCATACCGTCAAGCACTTGATTTCTCTGCTTGTAAATAATTGATCTTTGTTGGTTCATAACATCGTCAAATTGTAATACATGTTTTCTAATTGCAAAGTTTCTTGACTCAACATTCTTTTGTGCTCTTTCTATTGTTCCTGTGAGCATTTTCATTTCTATTGGCATATCTTCAGGCATCTGAAGGTTATCGGCAAGCATTTGTATCCTTTCTGAACCAAATAATTTCATTAGATCATCATCAAAAGATATATAAAATCTCGATTCACCAATATCACCTTGACGTCCACTACGACCTCTTAACTGATTATCTATTCTTCGAGATTCATGTCTCTCTGTACCAATAATTTTCAAGCCACCTGCTGCAATTACTTTTTCTCTATCTTCTTTAACTTTCTCGTCTAGTTTCTTATAAAGTTCTTTGTAATGTTCCCTTATCATCAAAACTTGATCGTCTGTTGTGTCATTTAAACTTACAGCATCCATTATAAGTTCTTCACTAATACCTTGCTTACGAAGTTCTTGCTTTGCTAAAGCTTCCGTATTACCACCAAGCATAATATCTGTACCTCTACCAGCCATGTTAGTAGCAATTGTAACGGCTCCATACTTACCTGCTTGTGCAACAATTTCTGCTTCTTTCGCATGATATTTAGCATTTAATACTTCATGAGGAATTCCTTCTCTTTTAAGCAACTCGCTTAAGTGTTCAGATTTTTCTACAGTAATTGTACCAACTAGAACCGGTTGTCCTTTTGCGTGACTTTCCTTTATTTCTTCAACAACAGCACGCAATTTTCCTCGTTCTGTTTTATATACAACATCATTGTGATCCACTCTAATCATTGGTTTATTAGTTGGAATTGCAACGACATCTAGTCCGTAGATTTCTCTAAATTCTGCCTCTTCAGTCATAGCAGTACCTGTCATACCAGCCAATTTATGAAATAGTCTAAAATAGTTCTGGAACGTAATTGTAGCAAGAGTTTTACTTTCATTCGCTATCTTGACATTTTCTTTTGCTTCAATTGCTTGGTGTAGTCCCTCACTATATCTTCTTCCATACATAATTCTTCCTGTATGTTCATCAACTATTAGAACTTCTCCATCTTTTACAATGTAGTCTTGGTCTCTATGCATTGTTCCATTAGCTTTTAAAGCTTGATTTATATGATGTAACAATGTCATATTTTCTATATCAGACAAATTTTCTACGCCAAAATTTCTCTCAGCTTTTTTCGTCCCCGTTTCTGTAAGTGTTGCTGAATGAGCTTTCAAATCAACAATGTAATCATACTTGTTGTCGTCCTCGTCTTCTTCTTTTTTATCATCCGATTTAGTTATTACTTTTGCTCTTAAGCCTTTAACAAATTTATCAGCTAACTTATATAAATCATTAGCCTTATCGGCTTGACCAGAAATAATAAGCGGTGTACGTGCTTCATCAATCAAAATACTATCTATTTCATCGACAATTGCATAATTCAATTCCCTTTGAACTTTTTGATTCTTATAGATTACCATATTATCTCTTAAGTAGTCGAAGCCAAACTCATTATTTGTTCCATAAGTAATATCTGCGTTATATGCTGCTCTTCTTTCTTCATTATCCAAATCATGTACTATAATTCCAACAGATAACCCAAGGAAGTTATACAACTTGCCCATTTCTTCTCCTTGAGACTTTGCCAAGTAATCATTTACTGTAACCAAATGTGCACCTTTACCTGTTAATGCATTCAAATACAAAGGAAGTGCAGCTGTAAGAGTTTTTCCTTCACCAGTTTTCATTTCCGCAATTCTTCCTTGATGAAGTATAATTGCACCTAAAAGTTGTACATCAAAAGGTCTTTTTCCAAATACTCTTTTAGAACCTTCTCTAACAACTGCATATGCTTCTACTAATATATTTTCTAATGTTTCACCATTCTTTAATCGTTCTTTAAACTCCTCTGTTTTTGCTTTTAGTTCTTCATCAGACAATGCTGCCATACTATCCTCTAAAGCATTTATCTCATTTACATAGTGTTGTATTTTTTTTATTTCTCTTTCGCTATAATCTCCTCCAAATAGCTTACTAAATAATCCCATCTTTTGTCTCCTTCTTATAAAACTAGTTTTTCCTTATGCCTTTTTTAACCATTCATTATATTCTTGCAAGATTTTTTCTTTTACTTCTATTGGCGTTAAGTTGGTTGTATCTACAACCAAGTCATAATTGTTCATATCATTTTTATGCACACCATACAAGTTAAAATATCTATTATTTTCTAATTCATATCTTTTCTTCAAGTCTTCTTTATATTCTTCAACTGTTGCAAAATTTTCTGTTTTCTTTCTATTTGCATCTCCAAAAGCCCTTTTGGCTGACTCATCTATATCTACTCTTAGATAAATCTTAAACGATTCTGGAACAGAGTACCAACCTAGTCTCGCATCTATTATGAAGTTTTCGTGTTCTTTAGCAAAATTAGTTGCACTCATTTCTATTTGCCTATCTATTTCAGGGTGTCCTTCTACATATTTATTAAATTCCGTAACACTCATATTGTGCTCTGCTGCAAGCTTTCTAAAATACTCACCATTCTTATATACTGTGTATCCAAGTTCATCGGCCATCATATTTGTAACTGTTGTTTTTCCGCTTGCCAAATCTCCAGCAATAGATATAATATGTTTTTTCATATTTACCCCCTTATAAAATAAGAGAGGCATCTTTCACCTCTCTATTATTATTTACTCAACTGTAATCTTTCCTTCATCAATCTCCATAGCAGCAGTTGTTACATCTGATTCAGCCTTAACATTAGTAAGTTTTGGGCTACCTTGTGAAATTTGTCTAGCTCTTTTAGCTGTACCAATTACTAAAGAATATTTACTTGGTACTTTTAAAAGTAACTTTGAAAGTGTTGGCTTTATAATCATTTTCTAATCCTCCTTTGAATCTAAATTTAAAGTAACATCATCGTCATCACTATCTTTGTCCAAACGATTTGCAACCGTCTCTGGTTGCACTGCAGATAGTATAACATGTTCACTATCCATTATAATAACAGCTCTTGTTCTTCTACCATATGTGGCATCTACAAGCTTTCCTGAATCTCTTGCATCTTGTATTATTCTCTTTATTGGTGCAGATTCCGGACTTACGATTGCAATCAATCTATGAGCAGATACAATATTTCCAAAACCAATATTGATAAACTTCATATAATTCTCCTTTACTCTATATTTTGAATTTGCTCTCTTATGTTCTCTATTTCATTTTTCATCTCTATTACTGTATTAGTAATGTCTAAGCAATTAGCTTTTGAACCAATTGTATTTACTTCTCTATTCATTTCTTGAACCAAAAAATCCATCTTTTTACCAACAGGTCCATCACTTTCTAACATTTCACTAAGTGAATTCAAATGACTCTTTAGTCTCGTAACTTCTTCACAAATGCTAGATTTATCAGCAAACATAACGACTTCAATACCTAATCTGTTTTCATCAACTATTTCACTAGCATTTAGCTCTTTAACTCTATTTTCCAGCTTCTTTTTATACTCATCCAACAAGCTAGATGACCTATTTGAGACAACCTCTACATCGCTACTTAAGATACTAGCTCTTCGCAATATATCTTCCTTCAATCGTTTTCCTTCTAATTCTCTTGCTTCAATCAAATTTTTTAAGGCGATATCAGTAGTTGTTTTAAGTTCTTCCCAATATAAATCTTCTTCCTCATCATTCTCTGTAATAATAACATCAGGAAGCCTAATCAAAGACGTAGCTGTTATATCATCTGGAACATCATATAAAGAAATCAAATCTTTCATCTCATCCAAATATATTCCAACCAATCTCTTATCAAGCTTTACAGTTCTACCCTTATCACTTAAATTATTCAATCCAACAAATACGTCTGTCTTTCCCCTAGAAATAGTCTTAGAAATATATTGACGTAATTTATCTTCTAAAAAATTCAAGTATCTCGGCAATCTAATTGATATATCATTGTATCTATGATTGACAGTTTTTATTTCAACTGTATACTCTCTTCCATCTACTTCGAATTTTCCACGACCATAACCAGTCATACTTTTTAACATAGATTTTACCTCTTTTTCTTATTTGCCTTTAACACAACGTAAATTATCTTTCCAATATAATACGCTAAAAATACAAAAGGAAATATCTTGCCTAATTTATTAAATGGAGCATGAAAATCAATGTAAGCATGTGGTAATATTACAGCCACAAAAGCAAGAGCTAAAAACTCAATTCCATACACTGCTCTCCAACCATTTTCCTTTTTATACGAATAAATTAACACACAAATTCCAATTAATAGGAATATAGCCCCCAAAATATTCAAAATTGTTGGAACTTTTGATACAAACAACATTCCCAAAGAACCTTTTAGTCCATCTGTTGCAAATACTAAAAATAGCTCCACGAAAATAAGCATCAAACCTACTCCGCATAATCTGTCTATTAATCTATTTCTTTCCGTGTAATTCATTATTTCTTACTCCTCAAAACTCAAATTCATATAATAGCATCGAAAGGACTGCAATACCAGCAGTCTCCGTTCTTAAAATACGCGGTCCCAATGTCACTGAATGTACATTATCCGTATTTAATAATGCTAAGTCCTTATCGGAAAAACCACCTTCTGGACCAATAACAATAGCAATGTTCTTAATATTTCTATTCTTTTCTAACAATTGCTTCAAGTTTTGTCCATTTTCTTTTTCATAAGGCAATACTACTATATCATATTTTGAAAATTTTTCAATAATATTTTTCAAAATATCTAGGTTAGAAACTTTTGGCACAATCTGTCTGCCAGATTGTTTTGATGCCTCATAGGCAATTTTGTTCCATCTTTCAACCTTTTTTTGAGCCGATTTTTGGTCTAACTTCACTATTGTTCTTTCCATTTCGACTGGTACAATCTCACTAACGCCAAGTTCTGTAGCCTTTTGAACAATCAAATCCATCTTTTCGCCCTTCGGCAATCCTTGAAAAAGCGTAATTTTTATTGGAGACTCAGTAGCAGTGACTTTTTGTGACAAAATCTCCAATACCACACCATCTTCAACAAAATTTACAAGTTTAGTCTCATAACGTGTACCAAGTTCATCACATACGTCAACATTATCACCTATCTTGTACCTCAAAACACTTCTTATGTGTTTTGCATCTTTGCCTGAAATAGTGATGTTATTATCATTTTTTTGCTCTGCAGTTATATAAAAAGTAGACATTCATACCTCCACATACAAATTGTTTTTAGAAGAAACGTTTTCTCTTACCTGTGTCAAACTTTTCTCCGCTTATTTCCGCAAATTTCTTAAGCAAATCTCGTTGTTCGCTATTTAATTTCTTTGGAACATCAACAATAACTGTAAAATAAAGGTCTCCTGTTCCTCTTCCGTTTATATTTTTTATTCCTTTGCCCTTTAACGTAAATATAGAACCCGTTTGTGTTCCTTCAGCCAAGTCGTATTGTTCAACTCCAGAAAGTGTCGGCACATCTATTATTGCTCCGAGTGCAGCTTGTGCAAATGATATATGAACGTTGCAAAATAAACTATCGCCCTTTCTAGTAAACACAGAATGAGGCTTTACACTAACTGTTATGTATAAGTCTCCTGGTCCGCCTCCGCGTAAGCCTGGCTCTCCTTCGCCTCTCAATGAAATTATTTGTCCGTTATCAATACCTGCCGGAATATTAACTTTAATTCTTCTTTGTTTACGTACAGTTCCCCTGCCCTTACAATCAACACAAGGATTTGAAATTATCTTTCCTGAACCGCCACAATGTTCACAAGTTCTTACAGAAGAAAATGAACCAAGTATAGTATTTTGAACTGATTTCACTTGACCAGATCCATTACATACCTTACAAGTTTCTGTCGTCGTTCCTGGCTTACAACCACTACCATGACAAGTATCGCATTGCTCATCTCTGTTAATAGTAATCTCCTTTGTTATACCAAAAGCCGCTTCTTCAAAAGCGATTTCAATTCTAACTCTTAAATCTCTTCCACGAACTGGACCATTCTGCCTTTGACTTCTTGTTGAACCACCAAAAAATGATGAAAATATGTCTCCTAAATCAACATCAAATCCACCATTTCCGCCACCAAATCCTGAAAATCCGTCAAAACCACTAAAACCACTGAAATCACTGCTGTAACCATTTGGCCCGCTATGTCCAAATTGATCATACATACTTCTTTTTTGCTTATCTGATAGTACCTCATAAGCTTCATTAACTTCTTTAAATTTCTTTTCAGCTTCTTCCTTGTTATTTGGATTAGCATCAGGATGATATTTCTTTGCTAATTGACGATATGCTTTTTTTAGCTCTTCGTCAGTAGCATTTTTTTGTACGCCTAACACTTCATAATAATCTCTCTTAGTTTCTGCCATCTTTTTCATGAGAGTTCAGTAACTCTCATACCTCCCCTATATTTATATCCTCAGCACACAATTAAGTTGTATGCTGAGGATTCAATTTTTTACATCTTAAGCTACTATAAACTATTCTACTTTGTAATCGGCATCGTACACTGTTCCATCATTTCCTTGTGCATTATTTCCAGCATTTGTGTCTGCACCTGTTGTTTGAGTATTTTGAGCATTTGCTTGTTGACCTGCGTTAGCATACAATTTCTCAGAAATCTTATAAAATTCTTGAGTTAATTTTTCTGTTGCTGCTTTTATTGCATCAGTATCTGTTCCTTCTAATGTTTTCTTAACATTTTCAATTTCAGCTTCAACCTTAGCTTTTTCTTCTGCAGTTACTTTATCGCCTAAATCCTTCAATGTTTTTTCTGTATTAAACACCATTGAATCTGCATTATTTCTGATTTCAACAGCTTCTTTATTCTTTCTATCTTCTTCAGCATGAGCTTCTGCTTCTTTTACAGCTTTTTCAATCTCTTGTTCTGTCAAGTTTGTACTTGCTGTAATAACAATCTTTTGCTCATTTCCTGTTCCCATATCTTTTGCAGAAACGTGAACAATACCGTTAGCATCTATATCAAATGTAACTTCTATTTGAGGAACTCCTCTTGGTGCTGCTGGAATTCCTGATAATTGGAATCTACCCAAAGTCTTGTTGTATGCTGCCATTTCTCTTTCACCTTGTAGAACGTGTACTTCTACACTTGTTTGACCATCAGCTGCTGTAGAGAATATTTGTGATTTCTTTGTTGGGATAGTTGTGTTTCTATCAATCAACTTTGTAAATACACCGCCAAATGTTTCAATACCAAGTGATAATGGTGTAACATCAAGTAATACTAGGTCTTTTACGTCTCCTGACAATACGCCACCTTGAATTGCTGCACCAATTGCAACACATTCATCTGGGTTAATTCCCTTATGTGGCTCTTTGTTAACTATCTTTCTTACAGTTTCTTGTACTAGTGGTACTCTTGATGAACCACCAACTAATAATACTTTATCAATTTTATCCGATGTTAAGTTTGCATCCTTCAAAGCTTGATTAATTGGTCCTACTGTAGAATCAACCAAATCTCTAATCAATTCTTCAAATTTAGCTCTTGTTAATGTAATATCCAAATGTTTAGGACCGCTGTCTTTATCAGCTGTGATAAATGGTAAGTTGATATTTGTTTGAGAAACACCAGATAACTCAATTTTAGCTTTTTCTGCAGCTTCCTTTAATCTTTGCATTGCCATACTATCAGTGCTTAAATCAATTCCTTGCTCTTTCTTAAACGTGTCAACTAAATATTTAATTATTCTTTCATCAAAGTCATCGCCACCAAGTCTGTTATTTCCGCTTGTTGCAAGAACTTCAAAAACTCCATCACCAATATCTAGGATAGATACATCGAATGTACCACCGCCTAAATCATAAATCATTATCTTTTGATCAACATCTTTTTCTAGACCATATGCAAGCGCGGCAGCTGTTGGTTCGTTTATAATTCTCAAAACTTCAAGTCCTGCTATTCTTCCTGCGTCTTTAGTTGCTTGTCTTTGTGCATCACTAAAATATGCTGGAACAGTAATAACTGCTTGTGTTACTTTTTGGCCTAAATAATTCTCAGCATCTGTCTTTAATTTTTGTAAAATCATTGCTGATATTTCTTGTGGTGTGTAACTTGTGTTATCTATTTTAACCTTTCTATCTGTACCCATATCTCTCTTAATAGAGCTAATCGTTCTATCATGATTTGTTACAGCTTGTCTCTTTGCAATTTGTCCTACTAGTCTTTCGCCTGTTTTTGTGAAAGCAACAACTGATGGAGTTGTTCTGTTTCCTTCTGCATTTGGAATTACAACTGGCTCTCCACCTTCCATAACTGCTACACATGAATTTGTTGTACCTAAATCAATACCTATAATCTTTGACATAAAAACCATTCCTTTCTATTCTATAACTAATTGGCTACCTTTACCATAGAATGTCTAAGCACCCTATCGCCCATTTTATAGCCTTTTCTAAGTTCTTCAACTACTACTTTTTCTCCGTACTCTTCGCTTTCGATATGCATTACCGCATCATGAATTTCAGGATTAAATTCTTTGTTCACAGCTTCAATAGGTTCAACACCAAACGAAGCCATAACTTCTAACACTTGCTTATATATTAACTCAACCCCCTCTTTCATCTTTTCATCTGTTGTATTAGCTGCAATAGCTTTTTCCAAATTATCTAATATTGGTATGTATTTCAGCACTACATCTCCAACTGCTAATTTATATATGCTGTCCTTTTCTTTAGCAACTCTCTTTTTGTAATTATCAAATTCGGCAGCTGTTCTTTGTAAGTGCTCATAATACTTAGCATTTTCTTTCTTTAGATTTTCCACTTCAGTTTCAAGCTCTTCTTTTGTTAATTCAACCTTTTCCACTTCCTCATTTTCTAATTCTTCATTCTTTTTCTTCTTTTCGGACATCAGTTTCTCCTCCTTGATTAATCTTTTTTTGAATTGCGTCACCTAAATATTTGATAGTAGGAATAACCTTTTTATAGTCCATACGCTTAGGGCCTATAATTCCTATTGTTCCCACTTCTTTATCGTTTATAGACTGTTTATATGTAATTATAGTAAAATCTTTCAAATCATCAAATGATGATTCTTGACCTATATATACATTTATATTTCCATCATATCCGTTTTTTACAAGTTCCTTAATAGCATCTTTCGTTTCAATTATATTTAAAAGTCTTTCCAATGCATCCGACTTTTTTAGTTCTGGCAAAGCCAACAAGTTCTTAGTTCCATCAACATATACATTTGAATTTTCTTCTGTAAGCAAATGGTTAAGCTCAACTATCAATGGAAGAATATTTGTATTTATGTTGTATAATTCTTTTTCAACATACTCATTTATATTTTCATAAATATCTTTAAAATTCATACCCCTAAGTTTATAGTTAAGATAATTATTAAATATTTCTATGTTTTGCTCTGGGACAGTTGAATCACACTTAATAACAGATTCTTTAACAATTCCATTATCTGCAAGAACAACTATCATTAATCTATCCTGTCCCAATCTTACAAGTTTTATTTCATCAACTGTACACGATTCCATACCCGGACCAATTGCAATAGAAGCATAATTAGTTAACCTAGATAAAATGTTTGATGCTTCTTTTATAATATTTTCAAACTTTGCAATATCACTCTGCAATATAGAGTCAATATTTTGTTTTTCCTTGGTGCTAAGATTTTTTTCTTTCATAATATCATCTATATAAAGCCTATAACCCTTACTTGATGGAATACGTCCAGCAGAAGTGTGTGGCTGTTCCAAATAGCCAAGTTCCTCTAATTCAGCCATCTCGTTTCTAATTGTAGCTGGGCTAAAATCCAAATTATAATCACTGGCAATTTTACTTGAAGAAACCGGCTCTGCAGTTTTATTATATTCTTCAATAACCGCTTCCAATATTTTTTTCTTACGTGCATCTAACAAATTCATCACCCACCTTTTAGCAATCTTTATATCTGATTGCTAACTACAGGTATTAAAATATCAAAAAAATTAGCACTTGTCAATACCAAGTGCTAATTTTTCACAAATAATTCAAATTATATTTTAGTCATTAAAATACTCTCTAGCGTGATAGTGCGTATGAAGTAATTCATGAGCCTTTTCGCTTCCAGGTTTTTCTAAAAATTCATCATATACTTTCTTTACAATTGGATTCTCGTGCGACTTTCTTATTGGTAAATTTTTGTCTGCTTCATACAAAGCTTTTGCCCTTAATCCTCGTATATCAACAGTAGCTCTTGTCTTAGCATCATGTATTGGCTGTCCACCGCCATTTACACAACCGCCTGGGCAAGCCATTATCTCAACAAATTGATAATCACATTTTCCGTCTTTTATCATATCCATTATTTTAGTTGCATTTGCTAATCCGTGTGCCACAGCAATTTTAACATCCATATCACCAATCCTTATTGTAGCTTCTTTTATGCCTTTTTCGCCTCTTACTTCCTCAAAATCAATTTTATCCAATTCTTTACCAGTCATTAATTCTGATACCGTTCTTAAAGCCGCTTCCATAACTCCGCCCGTTGTTCCAAATATAACCGCAGCGCCAGTTGCTTCTCCCATCGGGTCGTCAAATTCTGCATCTTCTACATTATTTAAATCTATTCCTGCCTGTTTCATCATTCTTGCAGCTTCTCTTGTCGTTAAAACTGCATCAACATCTCGAAGACCATTGACTTCCATTTCTTCTCTCTTTGACTCAGCTTTCTTAGCAACGCATGGCATTACTGAAACAACAAATATTTTCTTTGGATCTATTCCTTCTTTTTCAGCAAAATATGATTTTATAAGCGCTCCAAACATCTGATGAGGAGATTTAGCAGAAGACAAATGATTTATAAGTTCTGGATAACTACTTTCTGCAAATCTTACCCAGCCAGGGCTACATGAAGTTATTACTGGTAAATCTCTGTTTTCCTTTATTCTTTCAATTACTTCAGTTCCTTCTTCCATAATTGTAAAATCTGCACCGGTATTTGTATCAAACACTTTATCAAATCCTAATCTTTTTAAACCGGCTACCATTTTACCTGTTGCAAGTGTGCCTATTGGCATGCCAAACTCTTCGCCAATTGCTGCTCTAACTGCAGGTGCCGTTTGAACTACAACATATTTTTCTGGATCTTCTAAAGCTTTCCATACTTCTTTTGTTGAGTCTTTTTCCGAAAGTGCTCCTGTTGGACAAACATTTATACATTGCCCACATAAAGAACAAGGAACATCATCAAGTGATTTATTATATGCAGTTCCAACAACTGACTTAAATCCTCTATTCATAGTATCAATAGCACCAACTTGTTGAACCTTTTTACACATTGCAACACATCTCTTGCAAAGGATGCACTTATTAGGATCTCTTACAATCGATGGACACAAATCATCAATTGGATGTCTTTCCATTTCACCTTCAAAAGCAATATCATCTATATTCATTTTTTCTGCTAATGTTTGAAGTTCACAATTTCTATTTCTTACACATGTCAAACATTTTTTATCATGTGCTGACAAAAGCAATTCTAATGTTACTCTTCTTGCATCACGTATTGCAGGTGTATTTGTTTTTACTACCATTCCATCAGAAACTGGCATTACACATGACGTTGCAAATCCCCTTGCTCCCTCAACTTCAACAATACACATACGACAAGCACCAATTTCATTTATTCCTTTTAAATGGCACAATGTTGGAATATCAATTCCAGCTTCTCGTGCAGCATCAAGGATCGTATATGTCTTAGGAACTTCCATTTCTATACCATCAATAGTTATTTTAACTTTATCCATATTTACCTCCTAAATTATATTCCTTCTTGCTAATTCAAAATTAATATCAACTTATTTTCTTGATATAGCATGGAAAGGACATTTAGCAATACATACTCCACATTTAATACATTTATCTGAATTAATTTCAAATGGACTCTTTAGCTCTCCATGAATTGCATTTACTGGACAATTCTTTGCACAGATACTACAACCTCTGCACTTTTCTTTATCTATTGTAACCACTGTCATTGCTTTACATTCGCCAGCAGGACATCTCTTTTCATTTATATGAGCTTCATACTCATCTCTAAAGTATTTAAGTGTACTTAACACTGGATTTGGAGCCGTCTGACCAAGTCCACACAAAGAAGAACGTTTAATATTTTTTGCAAGCTCCTCCAATCTTTCTATATCTCCTTCTCTGCCTTTTCCTGTTGTAATTCTTTCTAATATTTCATGCATTCTCTTTGTACCAATTCTGCAAGGAGGACATTTTCCGCAAGATTCATCAACTGTAAAATCCAAAAAGAATTTTGCGATATTTACCATACACTTTGAATCATCCATTACTATAAGTCCACCAGAACCCATCATAGAACCAATCGCAGATAAACTTTCATAGTCAATTGGTGTATCCAAATGTTCTGCAGGTATACATCCACCAGATGGTCCACCTGTTTGAGCAGCTTTGAACTCTCTGCCATTAGGAATTCCACCACCTATATCAAATATTATTTCTCTAAGAGTTGTGCCCATAGGAACTTCCACAAGTCCAACATTATTAATATTTCCACCAACGGCAAATACCTTCGTTCCTTTTGATTTTTCAGTTCCTATACTTGCAAACCACTCTGCTCCATTTAAAATAATTTGAGTAATATTAGCATAAGTTTCAACATTGTTCAATAATGTTGGCTTACCAAACAATCCTTTATTTGCAGGGAATGGAGGTCTTGGTCTAGGCTCTCCTCTGTGTCCTTCAACAGACTCCATCAACGCTGTTTCTTCTCCACAAACAAACGCACCTGCGCCAAGTCTTATCTCCAAATCAAAGTTAAATCCTGTACCAAAAATATTTTCTCCTAATAGACCATACTCTCTTGCTTGATTTATTGCAACTTGCAAACGGTGAACTGCTATTGGATATTCCGCTCTTACATATACATATCCCTTATTAGCACCAACAGCATAAGCAGCAATAGCCATAGCTTCAACAACAGTGTGTGGATCGCCCTCTAAAACGCTTCTATCCATAAATGCTCCTGGGTCACCCTCATCAGCATTGCACGCAACATATTTTTCGTCGCCTACAGCCATCTTAGTAAATTCCCATTTACGTCCAGTTGGAAATCCAGCACCGCCTCTTCCTCTCAATCCTGAATTTTTCACTTCTTCTATTACTTCTTCTCTTGTCATTGATGTCAAAACCTTTTCTAATGCTTTATAGCCATCGAAAGCAATATACTCATCTATGTTCTCTGGATCTATCATTCCACAGTTTTTAAGAACTATTCTTTTTTGCTTTTTGTAGAAGTTAAGTTCATCCAAACGTTTCACTGTGCTACCATCAATATCTTTACACAATAATCTTTCAACAATTTCTCCACCAATAATATGTTTATCAAGTATCTCTTCAACATCATCCTCAGTTGCCATAGCGTAAAAAGTATCTTCAGGTCTAATTATTATAATAGGTCCTTTTGCACAAAGTCCAAAGCAACCCGTTCTAATAACACGTACATTTTCAATATTTTTTTCTTCAATTAATTTATTCAACTTCTCTATAATTTTCAAAGAATGTGATGAAGTACAACCCGTACCTCCACACACCAAGATATGTTTTTCATTACCTTTATAATTAATATCTTTCCTTAAAGATATCTCCTTAAGAGTTTTTTCTCTAATTGCGTTAATCTCATCTATAGTCTTCATATTTGAACCCCTTTCACAATTTTATAATTCTTCGTCAAAGCCTTATTCGTACTTAGCCAATATATCTTTTATCATTGAAGGATCCAATTTTCCATAAACTTCTTCATTAATAGTCATAACTGGAGCTAGTCCACAAGCACCAATACATCTTGTTGCTTCTAGTGAAAATTTTCCATCGGCTGTAACTTGACCTACATCTATTTCCAATATCTCTTTTATTTTATCCAATATCGCCTGAGAGCCTTTTACGTAGCAAGCTGTTCCCAAACACACAGCAATGTTATACTTTCCTTTTGGCTCTAGTGAAAACCTACTATAAAAAGTTATAACGCCATAAATTTCAGCCATAGGTACATTAAGTTCTTCAGAAATAATTTTCTGTGCCCTCATAGGTATATAGCCATATATATTTTGAGTTTCATTCAAAATATGCATTAATTGGCTCTTATCATACTTTAATTCCTTAATTAATTTTTTTACTTTTTCTTCTCTTTCATCAACTCCACCACATCCACATGAGCATTTTTCATTGTTCATTGACATTCTTTTCCCTCCCTAAAATAAACTTACAATTGTAATTATAACAAAGCCCTTTATCGAAAGCAACACAAAAAAGCAGCCAATTTTTAGGCGACTCTATGAACGGATTTCCGGCAGCCACTTTTTCGTTCATTTTTGAACGAAAAAGTGGCTGCCGGAAAATTGTTCATTTTTGAACGAAAAAGTGGCTGCCGGAAAATTGTTCATTTTTCATCACACACAAAAAGCCGAGATGGCTTATTAAAGCCATCTCAGCTCTTTGTCATTTAACTTCCAAAATTAGTTTTTCCAGAAATGTTCGCCGTATTTTTCCGATTGGAGAGTTCGTTCTTTGCTGCAACTCGTACCGCCTGATTCACGTCTTTGCTCAACATATAAAGATCTTCAATTGAAGTCTTGTCATTCTTGGCAACAGCCTCACGTATCTTGAAGTCTCTGTCGTACGCCAAGATGTGAAGGTGATCAGCCGTAGCATACATACTCCTTGCTACTTCTTTACGTACATCAGAGTCGTCTTCTTCATCGCTTATAAGCGAATACAACTTATTAAGCGGAAGCTTTCGATTGCCATGCGTAGAAATCCTGACACAGAACGTATCATCCTTCATAAGTTTTTGAAGTACGCCATGTGGAGTGTTCGGATTCTTTCCAACAGTGGCTCGAACATTCGAATCTTTATCACGAGAAAGTCGATCCAATATTGTAGAAGAAGTATTGATGTTAGTAGCTACCGCGGCCCGAACTTGCGCATGTTTGTCTCTTGAAAGATATTCAAGAATCGAATTACTGTCAGCTACAAGTGCAACCTCTGCTTTTCCGGTTACACTAAGCATATCCAAGTCAACTTTAGCAATCCTCATATTGCTCCTCCTTATTTATGTCGGTACTCACCAAATGCCAAAAGAGAAAATAACCTCCTTTTCTTATAAGTTTTATTCACATATACTATATCATCTTGCCATACACTTTGCAATATATTTCCGTTTTCAAAATTCGACTTGCATTACGTAAAAAATAAAGAGCAAGTATAGTACTTGCTCTTTAACATCAAATTAACATTACGCCCTTGGATGTGATTTCATATACACATCTTTTATTCTATTTTGCTCCATTTGTGCATATACTTGAGTAGAAGATATATCTGAATGGCCTAACATCTCTTGAATAGCTCTTAGTTCCGCACCGTTCTGCAATAGATGTACGGCAAAAGAATGTCTAAGTGTATGCGGCGTTATATCCACATCAATATTAGCTTGAGTTTTATACTGCTTAATTATCTTCCAAAAGCCCTGTCTTGTAAGTCTTTGACCATTTACATTAACAAACAAAGCCATATCATTTTCGTCTTTTAATAAGATTTTTCTAGACTTGTCCATATATTCTTTCAATGCACCAATCGCCATATTTCCTATTGGAATAATTCTTTGTTTTGTTCTATTTGTGCATTTTATAAATCCATTTTCTAAATCTATATCATCTACATTTAGAGATACTAATTCGGTTACACGGATACCTGTAGCATATACAAGCTCTAACATTGCTTTATCTCTGTATCCTTTTAAATCAACACATTTAGGTTGCTCTAATAATAATTCAACTTGATCTGCAGTTAAAACCTTAGGTGCCTTTCTTTCTATTTTTGGAGACTCCAAATTAACAGTCGGGTCAGTTGCCACAACTTTCGTTTTGTGTAAATATTGATAAAAAGAACGTAACGAAGCTAAGTTTCTTGACACTGTTGAAACGGCTTTTCCGTTTGTAGTTAAGCCATCAAGATATTCCTTGATATCAGCTTCTTCAGTCTTTAACATATTCATGTGATTATTGTCCAAATAGTTGCAGTACAACTTAATATCTCTATTATATGATTGTAATGTATTATCTGATAATTTTTTGTCCTTTTGAAGGAAATCCAAAAAGTTTTCTACCAAATTATTCTCCATCTCAAATGCTCCTTTGTAACCGTATTTTCGCATATATTTGATTGGTTCTCCTAAAGGTTTATGCCTACCGTTCATCCTTTGTAAAATCTCTTTCAACTAACTGCAAACCTATTTTATACAAAAAACATAAATAATGCAAGTCTTTTTTTCATTTTTATGTAAATTTTGATAAAAATTTATATTCTATCTAAAACCATGCCTAACATCTTACAATTAGCAATTGCTTCGACTATTGATGCAAGAACCATCCCCACCATACACAATAAGCACATTATTGTGTGTCTAAGAAGTTCTATCTTCGTATCTTTCTTTCTTCTAAGTATGTTTATTGCCAATTTAACAGCACTAGACATTGCAACAAAAATAACTGCTGTCGAAATAACATTTTGAAAAAACAACATAACAATGCTTATTACATTTCCTTTTATAAATCCAAAAGTTGAAATGATTGTTGATATTGTAAATGAAATTGAAAAACCTTTATATAAAACATAAAATAACAATATAGGAATTCCAATTACCGAAGCGCCTAACAGCCAAAAAATCAGTATAATGCTAGTATTTTTTAGTAAACTTTCTTTTAAAACATTATAAATTTTTGTTTCTTCTACATTGATTTTATCCATAAACTTTTCTACATAATTCGAGAGTTCTTCTGTAGATGTAGCATTTTTATAATATATTACACCAGCAAAAATACCAACAGCAAATGTTATCATTAAAATAATCAATATAAATCTATTATTTTTAAAGTATTTTATCGCAAAGTTATCTTCGCCTATTATTCGTATGTTCATTCTTCTCCTCCATTCGTATTTATATATTCAATACTTATGTAGGAAATGGACAAAATAGAACTTATAGGGTTTTGATAGCTTTTACGGCCATTTCATCGCATCTATTGTTATACTCATTGTCACTGTGCCCTTTTACTTTTATCCATTCTATAGAATGAACTTTTGTAAACTCATATATCTGTTCCCATAAATCTTTATTTTTCACAGGTTCTTTACTAGCTGTTTTCCACCCATTTTTTTGCCAGTTATAAATCCATCCTTGTTTAAATCCATTAATCAAATATGCACTATCGCTATATAATTTTACTTTGCAAGGTTTTTTTAACAGTTTAAGTGCTTCTATTGGTGCAGTTAATTCCATTTGATTATTGGTTGTATCTTTTTTTGCACCACTAATTTCTTTTTTTATATCTCCATATATTAGTACTGCACCCCAACCACCATTTCCTGGATTTCCAGAACATGCACCATCTGTATAGATTATAACTTCATCCATCTTTATTCCTCCATATATTTTTCTTATATTAAAGTGACTTTTTATTGTTTATATGTTATCATAAGTGTATAAGTTTTACAAGGAGTGTTTGTTTATGAAAATTTGTGGAATTGTTGCTGAATATAATCCTTTTCATAATGGTCATAAATACCATATTGAAAAGACAAAAGAATTAATAGAATGTGACGCTGTTGTCTGCGTTATGAGTGGCAACTTCATTCAAAGAGGTTTACCCGCACTATTTGATAAATGGACTCGAACAAAAATGGCTCTTGAAAATGGTGTGGATTTAGTAATAGAACTTCCAACATTTTATGCAACAGCGAGTGCCGAATATTTTGCCAGAGGCGCTATATCGCTTCTTGATGGTTTAAATGTAATTGACACACTATCATTTGGAAATAGTTGTAACGATATTGAAATTTTGAAAAGAATTGCAAATGTCCTATACTTAGAACCAGACGGTTACAAAAGAGAATTGCAAAAAGAAATAAAAAAAGGAGTTTCATATCCTATAGCTAGAAGTAAATCTTTACAAACGTTTTTAAAAAAAGAAATAACTCCTAAAGTTCTCTCTACTGTTTTGTTAGATTCAAACAATATATTAGGAATTGAATATTTGAAAGCACTACTATATTGCAATAGTACTATCACTCCTGTTTCAGTAGAAAGAAAAGGCGGAGACTATAACTCTTTGCACATAGATGATAATATTTGTAGTGCAACTGGAATTAGAGAGATGCTATTTAATAATCAATTAGAAAATGTTAAAAGCGTAATGCCAGAAAGTTCATACGAAATTATGAACAACGAAATTTTAAATGGAAAATGTCCAATGTTCATAAACAATTTTGAAAAAGAGATTTTTTACGAATTACGCAGGGCAAGTATTAGCGATTTAGCCAATGTTGCTGATGTTTCTGAGGGGTTAGAAAATGTCATGAAAAAAGCCTCAAATGAATGTAGTAATATAAATGAGTTGGTTGAAACAATCAAATCAAAACGATACACAAAAACAAGAATACAAAGGCTGTTAATTCACTCGTTACTTGGGATAAGAAAGGATGAAAATGAGCTTTATAAGCATAACCCTGGATATATAAGAGTTTTGGGATTTACAAAAGCTGGAGAAAAAATACTATCTAAGATTTCAAACAAATCAAATTTGCCAATTGTCACTTCTGTTAGTAAGTTTCTAAAAGTTGCAAATGAGACAAATAAAAACATGATAGAAAAGGATATACTTGCAACAAACATATATAATTTAGGATACCAAGTGCCAGCATATAGAAAAGCAAATATTGATTACACCAATGAAGTTTGTGTAATTAAATAATCTGTATTTTAAATGTCAATGGGTCACCGATAACGGTGACCCATTTAAGTATTACTACAATTTCTTATCATCTTTATTTTCTTCACTGTTTTCATTTTCTTGTTTTGATTCTTCTTCATCATTGTCTAGATTTTTATTTTCATCTTCAATCTTATTCTCAACTTCGCTTTCTAACTTACTAATAATATTTTCTATTTTCTCTTTTATTGTATTCCCTGAAGCAGTCATAATCATTACATCGAGTTTAATAGCTCTTAACGCATAGAAAATATATACATATGTCAACAATTGACATGCAATTGTTGCATATTCTGTTACTCTGCCTATAACTAAAATAGATACCAGTTCAACTATTAATGGTAACGTGATTGCATAAGTAACAATCTTCATATAATTATTAAATTTCAACTTTATTCCAAACACAAAATTTAATATGCACGTCACAAGCACTAACAATAATAGCATTATAAATTTTGTAATCAAATATACAACAAAAATCGTAAGCCACATAACAAAGAAAATTGCTAATCGTACAGACCAGTCCTCATTCATGATTTCTAAATAACTGCGTAAACTATCTTTTGTTATTTTCTCGTTAAGGTTAGGAAATACATAGACTACACTAACTCCATTCTGAGTATAAATCACTCCGTCATTATTTACAATAATAGAATTATTAGAATATAGTACTTCTTCGCCTTCTTTAGCGTTTACATATTGTTCTACTGTATATTTTGTATCAACAACAAACTTGTTATCATCGTCAACATTATAAATTTCTTTATCTACATTTAATTCTCCATTTTCAAAAGTGAATTCTGGAATTACGTTATTGTAATCATAAAGTAATGACGAAACATTTTCAAACAACGTACTTGAAAAAGACATCGAAAGAAACATTGCAACTAACAGTATTAATAATACAAAATACCATATAGCAACAGATGTCTTTTCTCGCTGTACAAATGGGTACCACCTAAAGTCTGTAATAGCCAAATACATTCTTTTGAAAAAGCCCAATCTTTCGGTTTTTTGGTTCATTCTATAACTCCTGTCTTTCTATATTTGAATTTGCAAAAATTAGATTGATTGGAATTTTAACCTTATCTCCAACATTAACATTTGCATTCGTTACATCTATAATCATATTTTTCATTCCTATTCTACCTAAAACAGGATATGACTTCTCTCCTACCACAACAAACATCCTTTTATTCTTGCCAAAATTGATAATTGCTGTTTTCAAAGCTCTAATTTTATCTATAAATCTCACAGAATCTTTCGGTCCGCTAACACCAACACCAGCTTCATATCCAGCTTCTACAATAGCTATTTTTGAATCTCTCACTAATTCATATGTTCCAGAATAACCAATTTTGCTTCCTTTTTTCATATATCGTATTTCACAAATTTCTGATTCTAAGTATCCCACTTTTTTAAGTCCAGTAGGTTCTTTAATTTGCAACCTACCCGTAAAAGCACTTCCTATTCGAACCGCATCCAAATACATATCTGAATACTTAAAAAAAGCCGACGAATTGCATATATGAAGCATACCTGTTTGTATATCATTTTCTCTTAAAATATTTACTGTTTTCACAAAGTTTTCATATTGTTTTCTTGTAACTTTTTCATTGCTTGAATAAGCTTCTGAAAAATGCGAATACGTTCCTGTTATTTTTATATTATTTGATTTTTCGATAGCTACTTTTATTTGAGAAATATTATTATTATCTACTATGAAACCAAATCTACCAAAGCCAGTATCTATCTTTAAATGAACTTCTACAACTTTATTTGCTTCTTTTGCCTTTTGGTTCAAAAGCTCTAATGCACTTATAGAACCAACAGTGGCAGTTAAATTTAGTTCAATAATCTTGTTTATTTCTTGTTCAATACACGTAGACTCTAAAAGTAACATTTTATTTTCAAAACCATTTTTACGTAACTTCTCAGCTTCCGAGATTTCAGAAACCGCAAAAAAGTCTATGTTATTATCAAGTAGTTTTCTAGCAATTAGCACAGAGTCCATTCCATAACCATTTCCTTTTATAACTGCAATAATTGTAAGTTGCGGATTTATAGACTTGGCTTTCTCTTTCACTATGTGAATATTATGTTCTAGCTTTTCTCTTTCAATAATAATATGATTCATTTAGTTCTCCATTCTCTACTCTTTTCCCATTGCTCTTTCTTTTCTCATAGCTTTTCTTATCTGTATTTTTCTATAAAACATTCCAAACTTATCATACATAAAATTCATAAAAGGATTTAACACCATGTATAATTCACCAACAAATTCAACAAAATCACCATTGAAACCTTTTTTGAATTTATAAATACCATACTGTGGATGGTGTTCATCAACATGCCCAGAAACTCCTCTAAAATCATATATATCGCAATGATTTGCTAATGCTAATTTTATCTGTTCCCATTGAAGCAAATAATTAGGCATAACATTTCTATATTCATTAGAACTTGCTCCATACAAATACCAAACCTTATTACCATATATAATAGGTATTACAGCTGCAATCGGTTTATCTTGATACATAGCTATTAAAACTTTCATATAGTTAGGTGCCAACTCATCATACATTTTTTCAAAATATGATAAAGGACGAATTAAGAAATTATCTCTTACGCCTGTCTCTACCATTATCTTATGAAATATTTTCAAATCGTCTTTATTTCCCTCTCTGACTGTAACACCTTTTTTCATTGCTAACCTTATGTTGTACCTCGTCTTTTCATGAAAAGACATTAAAAGCTCTTCTTCTGTTTTGTCTTTAACATTAAGTCTGAAAACATATCTTGGCTGAATTACCTCATTAAAATCTTTTACATTTTCTTTTATTTTAAATCCAACTTCTTTTGCTATTTTTCTAAACTCCTCATCATCATTTGGAACATCGGGGTCAACTCTAAAAATAAATGATTTATACTCTTTTGCTATTTTTTTTGCACCATTTATTAGTTCACTTATTGTTTCTTTATTATGAATATCACAAACAGGTCCTCTAGGACTATACATTATACTAGTAATCTTTTTGAATGGACGTATTAACAAACTCATAGAACCTTTAATTTTTCCATTTTCATCTCTACAAATAATAACTTCGTTTATCCACTCACTCTTTACTTTTGCCCATTCTGGTGATTGTAAAAAATGTCCCTTAGGGTTGTTTTGTATAAAATTTACATATTCTTCTCTGTTTTTATCAGTCACTTTTTCTATCATTTGTTATTCTCCTTTGATAATTGTTATATTTTTACTAGCTTTTGATAATGTTTCAACTTTTCCATTTTTTAAAACAACTGTATCTTCAATTCTAACTCCAAATCTATTATCCAAGTAAATTCCTGGTTCTATTGAAAATACCATACTATTTTCTAATTTTTCATCATGTTTAGGTGATATCACCGGTTGTTCATGTACCTCTCTGCCAACGCCATGTCCAAGTGCATGATTAAAATTATAACCTTTCTGTACAATATAGTCTCTGGCTGTTGCATCCGCTTCTTTGCAAGTCATTCCACTCACGATTTCATCAATAGCTTTTAATTGTGAAGTTAAAACAATATCATATATTTCTTTATACTCATCTCTCACTTCACCAACAAAAATAGTTCTTGATGTGTCTGAGCAATAACCATTTAAAACACATCCATAGTCTAACAGAATAATATCTCCAAGCTCAATTTTTCTTTCTGTCGGTGTTGAGTGAATTTGTGCAGAGTTGACACCACTACCAACTATAGTTTCAAAAGCCAAACTTTCCGCACCGTTTTTGAACATAAATTGATTCATCTTTTCAGCAATTTCTTTTTCTGTCATTCCAATTTTGATTTCGTCACAAATATACTTAAAACATTCGTCACCTAACTCAGCTGCTTTTCTAAGTTTCTCAATTTCATCATTCGTCATTATTCACTATCTCCTTTAAAATTATTTATGCATCACAGTCATAAGGTATTCAATACTTTTTGAAGCAGGTATTATCATTGTTACAACTGTTGCGATAACAATAAAAGGTCCAAAAGCAATATAGTCCGTGGTTTTCTTTATTTTGGTTGCTAGTAATATAATACTAATTACTGCTGCAACAAAGAATGATAAAATAAATATTTGAATTATATTAGTAAATCCAAAAAACAAACCCAACATTCCCATAAGCTTAACATCGCCTAATCCCATGCCTTCTCTTCTATATACGATAAGTGCAAATAATGCAATCAAAAGAAACACACCTGCACCTGTAATCATTCCCAAAAGTAGATCTAATCCTGCATAAATATCTCTAATACATGTGATGTATGTATATACAATTCCTATCAAAAAGCCAGCAAAGTTTAATGAATTTGGTAATATTTTTGCTTTTATATCAACAAAAGCTTCCATTGTTAATATGATGGATAAAATACTATACAAGAAAAACTTTTCACTAACTCCAAAGAAATATAATAGTAAAATAATAAGTAACGATGTAACCAATGCAACCTTCCAATCAAACTTTACATCGTTAAAAAAATCTTTATCTATAATCTTTTCTTCTCTGCTATATCTCTTAATCAACGCTGTCATAAATGGTGAAACAGCCAACCCTGTTAACGCAAAAATCACATTATATAAAACAACACTTCCCATAAAACTTTCTCCTTACTACATATTTTGATACTTTTTCAAAAACCATGCCTCAATAGGTCTTTTCCAACTAGTATACCAATGCTCTTTTTCACTAATTGGATCAACATACACAGAAATCATATTCATCATATTTGCACCAATAACATCTGTAAACAACTGGTCTCCAACCATCGCAGTATGCTCTGGCACTATTTTAAATTCATTTATAGCTTTGATAAAACCTTTTTTGAAAGGTTTTCTTGCCGAATGAATGTACCTTATATTAAGCTTGTCAGCCACAGTACTTACTTTATCTACTTTGTTAGTATTAGATAAAATGTACACTTTAAATCCCTTTGACTTTGCTGTTTCCACCCACATAGCAATTGAATCTTTGAGTTCTCTATACATATTTATAAGCGTATTATCTAAGTCTAATAAAATGAACTCAACTCCCATTTCCTTAAGTTTTTCAAATGAGATTTCTGCCACTCCACTAAAGCATAAGTCTGGTTTCAAAAAATCACGCACACAGTTCCCTCCTAATTATGTTCTCTTACAAATATATCAATATACGTATTAAAAGTCAAGAATTTGGTTACGCAAAAAGTAGTTACTACGAAACAAGACATTTCATTTGAAAATGTGTATAAATCCTTGTTTTTTTGTTTTGTTATGGTATAATATATCCATACTAATACCATTCTATGTTTAGGGGGTAATTTTATGGAAATTAGAAAATGTTCAAATTGTGGAGCTTTTACAACTTCTGAGTCTTCTCTTTGTAACGTTTGTGCAAAGGCTCTTAATTATGACAAAACTATTTTAAAAGGCTATTTTGAGGAGAATGCTTGCTTTGATTCTATTAAAACAGTTTCAAGTGCTACCGGTGTTTCACCATCTGTAGTACAAAGCTATATGATTGAAAATAACTATATTGATGCACCAACTAATGCTACTGATGATTATTATACGAATTTACCGTATTAGAATGATATTTTTGGAGCGGTGTTTATCCGCTCTTATTTTTTAAGGAGTGAATTTTATGAGAAATGTTTATGATATATTAGAAGAAAGAGGTTACATTGAACAAGTGACTCATGATGGATTAAGAGAATGGTTTGATAAAGAAAAAGTTTCTTTCTACATCGGATTTGATCCAACTGCTGACAGTTTACATATAGGTCACTTTGTTTCAGCCATGGTTGCCTCTCATATGCAAAAAGCAGGTCACAAACCTATCATCTTAATTGGTGGTGGCACAGGTATGATTGGTGATCCTTCTGGCAGAAGTGATTTACGTACAATGATGACTAGAGAAACTGTTGAACATAATGTTGAATGTTTTAAAAAACAACTTTCTAAGTTTGTTAGCTTTGAAGGCGAAAATGCAGCAATAATTGTTAATAACGCTGATTGGCTACTAAACTTAAATTACATAGAATTTTTAAGAGAAATTGGGGTTTACTTTTCTGTTAACAAAATGCTTACAGCTGACTGCTATAAAAGAAGAATGGAAACAGGTCTTACGTTCTTTGAATTTAACTACATGTTAATGCAAGCTTACGACTTTTTAGTTCTATATAAAAAGTATAACTGCAGTCTTGAAATTGGTGGAAACGATCAATGGTCAAACATACTTGCAGGTGCTGATTTGATTCGTAGAAAAGAACAAGCCACTGCATTTGGAATGACATTTAAACTACTTTTAACATCAGAAGGTACAAAAATGGGTAAAACGGCGAAAGGTGCTCTATGGCTAGATCCTAACAAGACTTCACCTTATGAATTTTATCAATACTTTAGAAATGTCGCAGATGCTGATGTGAAAAATACAATGTGCTTATTAACATACTTACCTATCGAAAAAATCAATGAACTTTGTGATGTTGAAGGTGAAAAAATTAACGAAGCAAAAAAGGTGTTAGCTTTTGAAATAACGAAAATCGTTCACGGCGAAGAAGAAGCTATGAAAGCTCAATCAGCTGCTGAAGCTCTATTTGGTGGTAGCGGTGACATTGATAGTATGCCTTCAACAAAGATTGATTCTCTTCCTATTTCTATCACAGACTTGTTAGTTCAAACTAAACTTGCACCTTCTAAGGGTCAAGCAAGAACTCTTATTGAGCAAGGTGGTATTGCAATAAACGATGAAAAAATTACAGATACAAATTATATGATAAATGATATTGATGACTATATTGTAATTAAAAAAGGAAAGAAAACATTTCATAAAGTTGAAAAATAAGAAATAACAATGCGTTAAGGGGTCACTATTCAGTGACCCCCTTACAATATCTGTTTGTAATTTGCAATAATACTCTTTATAACAAAGTTGCACCATTTATATTTAATTCAAACCATATCCCTAAATAATGCGCTGCCCTTTTACTAAGCAACATTCTATCCAAAAATATTTCAAAATATTTAATTACAGGACAAATATTTGTATCTATTTTTAATTTCAAAATCACTTTGTTATTCTCTTTATCAACTACCAAATCAGATTCCTCTACTGCATAATTTACTCTATCGTGTATATCAAATCTTGATTGATTTGCATTTCTGACTCTTGAGCGATGTACATCTGATTTATCAGCAAGTATTAAAGCCGCTGATATTGGACTAACAGCATTTCCTGTTTTTTCATCATGATTTCCTATTGCCATCATTATTTCTGCTGCTTCATGCATATCCATGCCTCTTTGTTTTAATATCTCATAAGCAAGTATTGCTCCTGTATGTGCATGGTCTTCCCTATTTATTGCATTACCTATATCATGCATATATCCCGCAATTTCCGCTAATTCTACTTCTCTTTCGGAATAGCCAAACTCCTTTAATATTTTTCCTGCTAATGTTGAAACTATTCCAATATGTCTTAATCCATGTTCTGTATATCCTAATTCAATAAGTTGTCTCTCTGCTGTGTTTATCAAAGTTTTTATTTCTTCATCTTTTTTTAAATCTTCTAACTTTATCATTCTTCTTCTCCTTATCGTCTTTGCGGGGCACGCTATGCTCCGATACAATTTTTCATAATCTATTTCTACATATTTACACCTATTATTCCACCTATCATACCAATTATTCCGCATAAAATTATTGTTGTTATTGAATAACCAGACAATCCAAAACCTGTTATAAAAATACTACTTAATATGTATAATACCAAAACATAACTCATTCCAATCAATGCACCATTTCTTAAACCATTTTCTTTTATCTTTTTTACTGACAAGAAGCTAGAAATAAGAATACTTAGCATACTTATAATCAATACGCCTGTTTCCATAAAACTCTCCGGAACATTCGTATAGGTAAGCAATATTGCAAATATCATTATTAAAATCAAAGTTATAACATAAGCAATTGCAACAGATTTAATAATTCTAAAAAGATTACTTTTTTTATTTTCCATAATAATATCCCCTCCTTAAATAATATATACTATTTAAAGAGAGGATTTATAACTATAAAATATACTCTTCTATTATTTGTGCCACCCCATCATCATCATTAGATGGAGCAACAATTTTAGCAATTTCTCTAGCAGCAGGAGAACCATTTTTCATAGCCACACCAAGTCCTGCATTTTTAATCATTGGTATGTCATTTATGTTGTCACCTATTGCAATTACCTCTTCTTTACTTATCCCAAGCTCTTTTATCAAATACTCAATTGCAGTCCATTTATTTGTATCTTTTACAGCAATATCTGCATAGCTATACTCTATAGTTTTTTCTTCTGTACCGAACACTATTTTTTTTGTTGAAATATGAGGTATTGCCGTTACATCTATTGTTTGTATCTTACTTAATTTATTAACAATTGAATTATATATTGATCTGTCTTCATCACATATCATAATCTTTGTAAAGTTGTCGTTTAAACTTTCAATATATTCTCTTCCTGCCAAATGAGTGGCTATTCTTGCATTTGGATTATAATTTTGCTTATAAAAAAACAGAGCCATATGTTTCAAATCTTTTACAATTAATTCTTTATCTGTGTATATCATATAGTATATATTATTTGCTATACACAAGTCCAAAATTTCTAAAACTGTATCTTTTGGAATATATCTTTTGTATATTGTTTCATTCTTCTGCAAATCAAAAATTGAAGCTCCATTTTCTGATATTAAAAATTTATCAGCTCCTATCTCTCTGCAAAAGTTCTGAATAACTGTTGTCATTCTTCCTGAAGTTAAAACGATATAAACTCCTTTGCTACTTGCCTCTTTTAAAGCATCCATATTTCTTGCTGTTAATTCGCTTTTTGAATTTAGCAAAGTTCCATCTATATCAATTGCTACAAATTTATACATAAACACCTCTTCATTAGTCCATTACTAAAGCATATGTATTTTGTGAAATGTATCTATCTAGCACAGCTGCCATTTCAGCTCTTGTTATTTCACCATTAGGTTTGAATGTTCCATCTGGATAACCAGTAATCAAACCGTTAGCATACGACTTTAATATACTTGATTTAAATCTATTTCCATCTACATCACTAAAAACATTTTCGCCTGCACTTTTTTTCAAAAAGGCATCCATAAGTGCAACAGCTTCTGCTCTTGTTATTGCTTTATTCATATTTATTGAAGACCCAAAAACACCAGCTAGATTGTAATATCCTGCACTAACCATATCCGATGGTGTAATTGCTTGGTAACATCTCATCAAAAAGTCATAATCATCCTTAGACCAATGGGTTTGATCATAATCCATGTGATAATATATCAATCCCTCATTTGTACTTGACTGATTCATATACTTTAATGTTCTTGAAAGCATACAAATAAATTCAATTCTTGATATATTTCTCTCTGGGCCATATTCATTTTCACTATATCCATTTACTACACCTATTTTGTACAAGTCCTCAATATTCTTCTTAGCCCATTCATACTCTACTGTAATGTCATCAAAAGTCATTTCTGAATTTTCGTCATTAACAACTTTTATAGACTCGTCATATGAAATTTCTGTAACATATTGCATTGTCCTATTTGCCTTCTCATAATTGTATATACCTGTTGGAATATACTCTGGTAATTCCAACTTGCAGAAAGCATTAACATATGCAACTCTCTCACTTCCAACCATATAAATAATAGTAGGCTCTACTGGAAGCCAGCCATAATCATCCAAATATATCTCAGCCCAAGCATGATTAATAACATCATACTCTGTATGATATTCTCCATTTTCATCTTCAACATCTTTTTTATCTATCTTATATCCCTCAACAACACGTGATGGAATATTTACAGCTCTACACAAAGCTACATACAATGATGCAAATTCTTCACATACACCTCTTTTGTTTTCTAATGCAGATATTGCACCCTTATTAGCATAATTTGACGATGTATCATATTGAAGTTCGGTATTAACAAACTCAAATATAGCCAAAGCTTTTTTGTAATCACTAGAAATATCTTCTGTCAATTCTCTAGCCTTTGCAACTATCTTAGAATTATCTGATTCTATTCTCTCTTGTGGTTCAACAAACATTTCGATATCTTCTGTAACAGTTGCATTTGAACGTACAGAAATATCAGGACTAACCGTTCCTGGAACAACATCTCTTTCAATAATAACTTTTAATTCAGCTTCTGGCTTCATCCCTTCTAATGAGTAATATGCATATTTATTTCCAAAATCATCCTCTTTTATTTCATCCGGATTTGGTGTGACTTTAATTGAAATATCTTTTTGGTATTCAGTAAAGTTAAAACTACCTAAATATATTTCTGCAAATCCAGCAGTCAATTCATATTTCTTTTGATTCTTAAACACAATTTCTCTTCTTACTATATACTCCGTATCTTCAGCAAATACAAAACTTGAAAATGCAACTAAAAATAAAGCTATAAATAAAAATATTTTGTTTATCCTTTTCATTAGTAATCCTCCCAAATATTATTACTTATATTGTATCTTTAAAATTTTATAAAATCAATACATAAAAGAAATTTTATCAAGAAAGCAGAAGTCTTATAATTTTCCCAACAAAAAGAAAACTACCCCCACTGTACACAGTGGGGGTAGTAAAGTTGTTTTTAGATATCCCAATCTGTTTCGCTGCTATCTTCTCCACCAATAGAAGGTTCAGCAACATCATCGCCGCCAATGGTAGGAAGAGCAACTTCATCAGAAATACTAGGAGCAGCAGTAGCAGAATCCTCGGTAGGCATATCCATATCCGGAATTCGCGGAGTAGCAACCACCTCAGGGGGCATAGTAGCATCAGGAATTCGCGGAGTAGCAACTACCTCAGGAGGCATAGTAGCATCAGGAATTCGCGGAGTAGCAATCACCTCAGGAGGCATAGTAGCATCGGGGATTCGCGGAGTAGCAGTAGGTTCTTCGGTAGGCTTCTCAGTGGGCTTCTCGGTAGGCTTCTCGGTGGGCTTCTCGGTGGGTTTATTAGTAGGCTTAGCAGTAGGTTTGGAATTACCACCATTGGAAGCCTTACCAACAACTACCAGACGATAGTTATTTTCACCAGCCAGTTTTACAAACTTGATATTCGTCAAGTTATAAATGCCAGCGGCCGTACCCTTCGTAGCAAAACCCTCGCGAGCGTTGATACGATAAAGACGACCAGCTTCATCGAAGAAAGATTTCACAACCTTTTCCTCGCGCTGACCAGCATTGAGACGCATGTAAGCATCATCTTCACGATTGAAAATCTCACCAACAATACCCTTATCATTGCTCAGCAGCTCAACTCCATTCCAAACATCAATTACGACTTCCTCGTAATCAACCTTGGAAAGATCTTCGGCAAGAATCATCATCTGACGCAGGTTACCCTGAGTATCAGTTACAATGGTTTTCCGAGAGATCTCAGAAGAAGAAACCAACTCCTTAACAGGAGCCTTAGTAACTTCTACTTTCGTAGAAGCTCCAACAACCGTCGGAGCGGTAGTAACAGGAGACATAGCCAGGTTAAACCCGCTAACATTCTCCTTAACAGGAGTTTTGGTGTTCTCAGCTTCAGGAGTAGGAGTGACTGTGACGTACACAATCCTCACCTCAGGGGTGGGCTGCTCATTTTTAGCCGACGCCGTATTGTTACCATTAATAGCAACAGCAGCAATCACAACAGCGATGAGAACCAGCACAACCAGAATGGCAATACGAACTTTCCTAGACATAGATGTCCTTCCTTTCTGGGGCAATGCCCCAATTGAATTGAGGCCAAAGGCCCAGTGATTATGCAACTTTATATTAAACGTCCATTAGACGGAATTTCCATCCAATTTGACTGTTGATTAAGTTATAATTATATTATAGCACTCATTATGTTAATTTGCAACATTTGAACCATAAATTTTGCCAAGAAAGTACAAAAAAGGTCATGTGAGAAATAATTTCCCACATGACCTTTTTTATTCACTTTTCGATTTCTACCTCGTACACATTCACGCCAATCCTTCTAAACATCTGACTGGTGTGATTGTTAACAATTGCTTGAATTTGTAGCTGATGCTTGGTACCAGCCTCTTCTTCTGGGATCTTTATGATTGCATCCGTTTGCCCAATTTCAAACAGGTTTATTTCTCCCGCATCCCAGTAATAGGCAATTTGCACTCCTTCAGGACTCGGGGCATCCACGTGCACAGCAATTTCCTCTCCGACCGACAGCTTCAGCACTTCATTGATCGGCAATTCTTCATTTTCTTTAGTTACATTCATGATGGTTTCTTCACCATCTCGCATAACTTGAAAATGAATCGCGACAATGTTGGAATTGCCTACCAGATTTTTTTCCGTGTCATTAATCACAGCTTCAATCTGGAGCGTATGAAGTGTGCCTCCATCAAATTCGGGTATCTCAATTGTGCCAGTGGTAGCATTTTCACACAAAACGTTGAGATTTTTGCTACCATCCCAGGTGTAATATACCTTCAAGTTACTAGTGCTAGGCGTATCAAGAAGAACGTCAATTTTTCTGTTAGCAGCCATATTCATAGTAACCCATTCCAGATCATCAGAAGCAAGCAAATGGCCATTCCTATATGCTTTCAACTCTATGATCTCATTAGTAGCCATGTCGTCCACATACTTAAGAATGAATTTTTGCCATCCAGTTTTGGTAATGGTATTGGGTTTTCCATTATCCAAGGCCGTAACGGATTCAATGTAAAGCTTTTTGGTTGTTCCTGGTTTTCCATAAGGAATCGTTATATCAAATTCCTCTTCCTTTTGAGTATTTATGTCTGTTTCTATTTTATTTTCCACAAAATAGAAACCAGACTTATAAATCTCATACTTAGATATTGCCTTTACGTGAATTTTTTCACCAGACTTCACGTAAACAACTTGGTTTGGCTCCAGCTTTTCGTCACCATAGCGAACATCAAGTTCCACCAGACACTTCTCTTCTTCTGCCACTGCAGAAAGAGTTGCACACATAGTAAGTACGAGCACCATTGCCATGAGCAAACCAAAGAACCGCTTCATACAAGCATCCTCCTTCATTATTGAATGGTAGATTTGAAAACCAGACTTGTTCACTCATCAGACAATCATTTTACACCACTCTCCTACTTAAAACTTTCTAAATAGGTTATAGCCACATTTTTAACTATGTGAAGTTTATCATCTTTTCCATTATTTGTCAACATTTTCCGCCAATAAATTCTATTTTTGTATAATACTTTTACATGACATAAAAAATAGCAGATTGAATTCTCAATCTGCTATTTGAGAGAACTTTAATTAAAGTCCATCTTTGTCTCATCAGCTAACGTTTCTGCTTCCTTCAACTCTAACCGCGGTATCTCTGTGTTTTCCACATCTTCATCGTTTCCAAGCTCAGGTCTTGCTGTTGTACTAACGTCTTTTTCACCAAGTTCAGGTCCTGGTGTTATTGAAGGCGATGCTGTAGGAGCAGTTGTCGCCTTGCTTTCACCATTCGGTTCAAGCGAAGGTTTCGGCGTAGAGGTTGCTTCATCATCAGGAGCAAGCGTTGGCTCTGGTACCTTAGTAGGTTCTTCAATCGGTTCCAATGAAGGTACTGGTGTCACAGTGGGCTCTTCAATAGGTTCCAATGAAGGTGCTGGTGTCGCAGTAGGTTCTTCAATAGGTTCAAGCGAAGGTGCTGGTGTCGCAGTAGGTTCTTCAACTGGTTCAAGAGTGGGCGCCGGTGTCGGAGTAGGCTCCTCAGTCGGTTCAGTAGTAGGTGATGGTGTCGGAGTAGGCTCCTTAGTCGGTTCAGTAGTAGGTGCCGGTGTCGGAGTAGGCTCCTCAGTCGGTTCAAGAGTGGGTGCTGGTGTCGCAGTAGGCTCCTCAGTTGGTTCAGTAGTAGGTGTAGGCGTTGGATTGGGTGTTGATGTTGGAATAATCGGTTCCGGTGTATTTTTCTCACCTTCATCCACTACAACCAACCTGTAGTTCGTCTCTCCCTTGATCCAAACAATTCTAACAGGCTTAAACGCACCATATCTATCAGGACTGCCAAGAGAAGCTCCCTCAACTACCCAAGTTGCTTTCAGTTCGCCTTCATCAATTGTAAATGCTTCTCTAATATCTGTTTTTTCGTTTTCACTAGTGCCTTCATAGAATGCAGGTACATTGTCATCAGCCCAGAACACACCAATAATACCATTTTTGTTGCCATATAAATTAAGTCCATTCCAACCGTCGCACTTATCAATCAAGTCAGTTACTTCTGTGTAGTCCACTCTCTTCAAGTCATCTTTCCAGATTAAGTACATGAAATGCCGGCCATAGTTGTCAATTCCAGTTGCACGTTCAGTCGCATAAAGCGATGTGATTACTTCAATTCCATCAACAACAGATTCAGTGTTAGCCATGCCAGTAAATACCAGCATACAAACAAGCATGATGATTACAACCATCTTTTTCATCTTGTCTCTCTCCTTTTTTGTTTTTTACGTGAGAATTATATCATGAATTATGTTAATATTCAAGTGTTTTGCCTAATTTTAGGCACTTTTTGATAAGTAAAAAACGGACAAACCACAACAGTTTATCCGTTTTTTTATTTTACTAATCAACTAATTCTTTTGTGTCTGATGTAATATAGTATACGTGTTCATCTCTTGTTGCTTCAATAATATCTGCAAATAGTTTGTGATTCTTATTTACATCACTAAATCCGCTTCTTGTTTTTGATGTTGTATCAGCTGGTGCTCTTAATAAGAAATAATTCATTAATTGTGCAACCTCAGCTCTTGTTATTGTCTCATCCAATCTTAAGTTTTTGTTTCCTTCATTTAATGGTGTCATATTAAGTCTTGCAAGTAATGTCACTTCATCTAATGCCCAATGTTCATCTTCATAAGAACCATTTACAACATATACTTTTGTGGTATCTTTATAACGTTTGATGCTATTTGAAGAATCTTTTATTTCAAATCCATCATCATTGTCTTCAGCTATTCTATTAGCTATGATTGTCATGAATTCAGCTCTTGTTATTAATTCGTTTGGTCTATAGTAACCGTCTGGATATCCTTGAACCAAACCGTATGCTGTTGCAGCCACAATAGCTTTTCTTGCTTCTAGATATGTTTCGTCCAAATCTGGATAATCATATGTATTTCTATCATATGATGTAGAAAGTCCTAATGTTCTTGTTAAAACTAATGCAGCTTCTGCTCTTGTAATACCATCGTTTGGTCTAAATGTAGTTGCGTTTTTATCACCAAACATATATGGCTCATGGTAATTCTTAATCTCAACATCAGCATCTTTATATATTAGATTCATAACCGCTGACTTATCCTTAGCTTTATTATCAACTTTAATTTCAGCTAAAGGCTTAATAACCTTATAAGTTACATTTTTATTGCCGATTTTTGTATATTTTAATACTACTGTCTTTGTTCCTGCATCATCCTCTTTTAAGCCTCTGCTAAATGTCCATGTAATTGTTCCCTTTGATACAGATACAGTTCCGTCATCTGAGCTTACTACCTTAAATGTTTCTGGAACATTCAACACCAAAGTAACTTTCTTTTTAATATCTCTTCCACCGTTTTTATAATCTACATAGTATGTAACTTCTTCATTTAATTCATAGATATTTTTGTTTGCCTTGTCTTCCTCAGAATCTGTTCTAAGAGATACAGAAAGAGAGCTTAAATCTTTTTCTTCTTTCATCCATGGCTCGATAATTAGTTCATCATCGTCATCATCATAATTGTTTCCAGCAATTCTAATTGTATATTTCTTTTCTTCTGTTTCTGTGCCATCTTCATCTATAGCCTTAACATACAAATAGTGCTTGCTACCTTCTTCAAAATCTTCTGGAATTTCAATTGTGACAGAAGATTTATTTACTCTTGTAGTACTCTCATCATCCCAGTAATACAAAATTCTACTTACTTTATTATCTGATTCTGCAACAATTCTTAATTCATCATTAAAATCAACTTCTATTGTTTTTCCTGTAGAAATTGTTTTTCCATCATATTCAACGTTAACTGTTATATTTGTTTTGTCAGGTTCAGTATCATTAGCAATTTTGAATAAATACTCTTTTACTGCTGATTTTACACCTTCCTTTGTAATAAGTTGCACTTGAAGTCTATGTACTGTTCCAGCTTTAGAATCAGGAACTGCTGTTACATAAAATGAATCTGAACCTGCCTTTGCACCATCTGTATTCCATTTGTAGCCAAGTAAGTCTATTGTTCCATTTGTCACAGCCTCAATAACTATTTTTTCACCAGATTTTACAGTTATTTCTTTTGATGGTGAAATAATTTTGTTATTATACTTTACATTAACATCTGCTGTAATTTTTTCATCAGAAGGAATTGTAAATTTTATTTTTACCCAGCCTGTTGTTGAAATATATGTAATTCCTTCTCCATTTGGCGTATAGTGATCTCCTGCACCAACAGCTTGCACATATAGTGTGTGTGTAGAACCTGCTTTAAAGTTTTCAGGAACTGTTATAGTCATCTCTGTAGGGTCTTCTGATATTCTAGCTTTACTTGTACCTTCGTTGTCCCAAAGATATGCTAATATCGCCATACCTTTATCATTTACTTTAAGTCCTCTTATAGCACAATGTTCAGCATTCTTAGACCATTGTAAAGATCTTGCATCCATGCAGCTTGCTTCTACAGTTATCTCATCACCTGGCATGATATCTGTGTAAGTTGTGCCACTTGTTAAAGTTTTTCCGTCAGCATTTTTAATCTTCATACTAACAGGTATTTTCTCAATTGTTTCTGCATTAACTACCGCTATTGGTAGAATAGTCAATAATGTCATCATTATTGCCAACATAATTGAAATTTTTCTCTTCATTTTTTAATCCTCCTTGCTATTTTTTTGCACAAACAAAGAAGCCAAAAACTTTCTTAGCTTCTTTTGTAAATCCTGCTTTCCACAGGCGATAGTATTATATCATAAAATTTAATGATTGTGAATAGTATAATGTAATATTTTCCATTAAATAATGTATCATTTTCCGTCAAAAAATAATGAGTTGCCGCCTTTAGGTGGCAACTCATATCTTATTTAGGCTATATTAGTCATCTATTGCTACTTCTGTTCCTTCAACTGTTAATGTATATGAATGTGCTGCTCTTGTTGCCTCTATAATATCAGCGAATAATTTATGACTCTTTGTTACATCTGAAAAACCGCTCTTTGTTTTTGAAGAAACTTTTGCAGGAGCTCTGAATAAGTAGAAGTTTACTAATTGTGCAACTTCAGCTCTTGTTATAGGTTCATCTAATCTTAAATCTTTATTCTTTGATGATGCATCTGTCATGTTAAGTCTAGCAAGCATTGTTACATATGGAGAAGCCCAATGTTCTGTGATTGTTTGTCCGTTTACAACGTAACTTCTTGTTGGATTTTTGTAAATCTTAATTTCTTCAGTTGAATCTTTAACGTTTAATCCTCTTATATCATCTTCATCAGCCTCTAGTTCAATGTTTGCAGCAATAATCTTCATGAATTCAGCTCTTGTCATTTTTTCGTTTGGTCTATATGTTTTATCTGTATAACCATTAATTATTCCAGCATCTGTTGCAGCAACGATAGCTTTTTGAGCTTCAAGGTAAGTTTCGCCTAGATCTGGATATACATTTCTAATTACTACACCTGATGTATTCATTCCAAAAATTCTTGTTAATACTAATGCGCCTTCAGCTCTTGTAATTCTATCATTTGGTCTAAATGTTGTTGCATTTGCATCACCATACATATATGGGTAATGTTCATCATTTATTATTTTTGTATCTTCATCTTTGAAAATCAAGTTAATAACTGTTGAACTATCTACTACTTTTGAAGCACTGTATATATCAGCTGTTGGATATACAATCTTAGATTTTACACTAGCTTTTCCTAAACTGTTATATTTTACAACAACTACTTTTGTTCCGCTTTCGTCTTCTGCTAAGCCATTTGGGAATGTCCATGTAATCTTTTTACCGTTAACTACCCCACCAAAAGCATCTACAACTGTTACATCAAGAGGTAATTCAAGTACTAATTTTACGTCTTTTTTAGTTTTAGAATTTCCGTTTTTATAATCAACATAGTAAGTAACTTCTTCACCTAATGCATAAATATTTTTGTTTGCTTTTTCATTTACTTCAGAAGCATTTCTTAAAGATACAGATAATTCTTCTAAATCTTTACTTTCTTTCATCCAAGGTTCAATAATCAATTCATCATCAATATCTTCTGCTTTTGGAATTGTGATTGTATATGTAACAGATGCTGATTTTGTTCCATCTTTTGCAACAGCTTGAACTTTTAAAGTATGTGTTGTTCCTGGTAAAAATGTTGAAGGAACTGTTATTGTTGCTGGTAGATTTCTTGTTTCAATTAATGATTCATTATCCCATCTATATGCTATTGATTTTACACCCTTATTACTTTCAGCTGACAATGTTAACTTTGTTCCTGTTGCTAATTCTGCCTTTGAAGGTAATTTTGAACTTCCATTTTTCACCGTTGTAGATATTGTTGTATCATCCACATCATTGCTTGGGAAATTAACATATAAAGCTACAACATTTGAATTTCCTACAAGACCATTTTGCTTATCATTAATAACTGCTTCAATTTGTAAAGTATGTTTGCTTCCAGCCTCATAGCTTGGTACTGTTATTGTAGCTGTCTTGCTTCCTGTTGATGCTTTATTCAAACCACTTCTGTCCCACGAATAATAAATTACTAATCCATTTGTACTAGCAACATCAACTGAAACTGAAATTTGGTTTCCTGCTTTTGCTTCTATTGAAGCTCCAGTTGTTAAGACCTCTCCATCCTTTTTGGCTGTTAATTTCATTATTTCACTTGCAGCCCCTACTGTCATAGGTAAAATTGTCAATGTCATCATTATAATTGCTAATAACAAAGAAACTTTTCCCTTAATATTACTCATAATATAAAACCTCCTAAATAAATTTAGTTGTGTTTGTTTTCTCAACACTACTATCTTATTTTAGCATATCTGGTAGAATAATGCAACATTTTTTGAAAATTATGTTAACTTTTACAGATTTTTTACATTTTCCCTAAACATCAAGAAAAACGAGCCTTTCGGCTCGCTATCTCTTTATATGGGTTATTTGTTAGTCATGCTTGATTCAGCTTGTTGAATCATTTTCTTAACCATGTTACCACCAATTGTACCAGCTTGTCTTGAAGTTAAGTCACCATTATAACCTTGTTTTAAGTTAACACCAACTTCGTTAGCTACTTCCATTTTAAATTTGTTCATAGCTTCTTTAGCTTCTGGAACTGTATGCTTGCTTGAGCTTGCCATATCTTTCACCTCCGTGTGATTTTACTTGTTATAATGCATTTTTTACTTAAGTGAAAGCAAAAAATACACCATATATATGAAAAGATTGTTTTCTTTTCAATATATATGATGTACTAAAAAACTTTTTTTACTCATAACAATTTTTGGTGTTTTTCTAATTTTTTATTCTGGAACAACTATTCCAAATGTTCCGTCCCCTCTTTGATAAATAACATTTACTTGATTATTGTCAGCATTTACAAATGCCATAAACATATCTTCTTTTTCTTCTAGTTTTAATTTTGCATCCTCTACTGTAATTGGTTTTATCTCATAAGTTTTTGTTTTTGTAATTTCGCCAACCTCATCGGCTTCTTTTCCACTAAACATTCCCATTATTTTTTCTTTTAAAGATTCTTGTTTATTTCTATCATTTCTCTTTTCTTTTCCTTTTCTCATTTGTCTTTCAACTTTATCAATCGCTAAATCGATTGACGCATATAAATCAGGATTTTTTTCTTCAATTCTTATGAAATCACCATCATGGCTTACTTGCATTTCAACAATTTGATCTTCTCTTTCTACAGAACATACTACATTTACGTCTGTATTGTTTCCTTCAAATTTTTCAAGTCTCTCTAATCTCTTTTCAACGTAATCCTTAATTGCATCTGTTACATCAATATTTCTTCCTGTAATTTTAATATTCATAATAATTCCTCCTTAAATTTTCTTTTTATTTTATATTATATAGAACTATACTATATTTAAAAACAAATTATATGTTATAAGTGCCACTTGCGCAACCATTATCATTGGCACCAATATTGTAAATTGTTTATGCAAAGTTTTGTGGTTGAACTTATACATACCTGCATAAATTCCAAGTGAACCTCCAACTGCAGCTGTTGCTAAAAGAGTACGCTCGCTCACTCTTCTTTTTTCGTCTTTTGCATATTCTTTGTCCTTTTTCATAAGTACAAAACCTATGATGTTAATAATTATTACCCAAAAAGGTATTGCTAACCAATTGTTAGACATAATTGCAACTAACACTTTACCTATAAAGGTTACTATTGGCGTAATAATAGCGCTTATTGCCTTATCAATAAAATCCATAAACACCACCTCTTTATATTTTAATTCATAGCAAACAAAGTCATTTGATTACTTTCCTGCATTCCTTTTAGACAGCCTGCAGTTCTTAACAATTCTACGACGGATTTTCCAACTCCCGCTCTAATCTTTAATTCTTCAATCGACATGAATTTTCCTTCTTTTTCACGTGCCGCTTGTATATTTATTGCAGCAACATTTCCAAGTCCTGGAATACTATTTAGAGGTGGCCTAATTCCTTCTTCAAGCATTTTGAACTTTGTTGCATCTGATTCGTATAAATCTATTGGTAAGAATTTTATTCCTCTCTCATACATTTCAAGTACTATTTCAAGTATTGAATACATATTTTTATCTTTTGTGGAAGCATCATTTCCTTGCATGTCTATCTCTCTCATTTTTGCAACCACTCTATCTTTACCATGAATCATTACATCACTATCAAATTCGTCAGCTCTTACCGAATAAAATGCCGTGTAGTACGCTTTTGGTATATGCACTTTAAACCATGCTATTCTAAAGGCCATTGTAACGTATGCCGCAGCATGCGCTTTAGGGAACATGTATTTAATTTTCTTACAAGAATCTATATACCAATCTGGCACTTTGTATTCTCTCATCATAGTTTCTTGTTCTTCTGTTAATCCTTTTCCTTTACGAACACATTCCATTATTTTGAACGATGGTTTTGGTGGTAATCCTTGCTTAATTAAGTATAGCATAATATCATCTCTTGTACAAATAGCTTCTTCCAATTTTATTGTTCCAGCCTCAATAAGTGACTGAGCGTTATTAAGCCACACGTCTGTACCATGTGATAATCCTGAGATACGTAGCAATTCTTCAAATTTTGTAGGCTTAGTATCTACTAACATGCCTCTTACAAACTTTGTTCCAAACTCTGGAACTCCAAACGTTCCAACTTCTGAATTAATCTGTTCCTTTGTAACTCCCAATATATCTGTAGAACTGAATATTGACATTGTATCCTTATCATCCAGCGGAATTGTTTTTGGATCTATTCCAGTTAAATCTTGCAACATTCTAATCATTGTCGGGTCATCATGTCCAAGAATATCTAGTTTCAACAAGTTTTGGTCAATTGAGTGATAATCAAAGTGTGTTGTTATAATGTCTGAATTAGGGTCATCTGCCGGGTGTTGTACTGGACAAAATTCATATATTTCATTTCCCATAGGAACAACAATAATTCCTCCTGGGTGCTGTCCTGTTGTTCTTTTTACGCCAGTACATCCTGCCGCGATTCTAAGAACTTCAGCATTACTTATTGGTTTATTTCTTTCTTCAAAATATTTTCTAACATATCCATAAGCCGTTTTATCTGCTATTGTACCTATCGTACCCGCTTTAAATGTAGTACCTTTACCAAAAATAACTTCGGTATACCTATGTGCCTTTGCTTGATATTCTCCTGAAAAGTTAAGGTCTATATCAGGCTCTTTATCTCCATCGAATCCAAGGAATGTTTCAAATGGAATATCCATTCCATCTTTTGCAAGTGGCTGACCACAATTTGGACAGTTTCTATCTGGTAAGTCAAAACCATTTTTTACTCCAAAATCACTAAAATCTGAGAACTTACAATTTGGGCATCTATAATGTGGTGGAAGTGAATTAACTTCTGTAATTCCTGTTGTATATGCCACGAATGATGAACCAACAGAGCCTCTTGAACCAACTAAGTATCCATCTTCATTTGATTTTGTAACAAGTTTCTGTGCGATAATGTACATAACTGAGAATCCATTTTTTATAATTGACTCTAGTTCCTTATCTATTCTTTGTTTAACAATCTCTGGCAAGTTTTCCCCATATAATTCCGTTGCACGCTTCATTGTGATTTCTCTTATCATGTCCTCACAGCCGTCAATGTGTGGAGTAGCTTTATAATCTGCTATTGGGTTTATTTTTTCGCACATATCAGCAATTTTGTTTGTGTTTGTAACAACAATTTCGTATGCTTTTTCTTTATCCAAATAATTAAACTCATTAAGCATTTCTTCCGTCGTTCTAAAATATAGCGGAGGTTGCTCATCTGCATCCTCATAACCTTGCCCTGCCTGCAATACTCTACGATATATTTCATCTTCCGGATCCATAAAGTGAACATCGCAAGTAGCAACAACTAATTTTCCAAGTTTATCACCAAGTTCAATAATCTTTTTGTTTATATCTATTAAAGATTCTTGGTTTGCAACCGTGCCATTTCTAACCATAAACTGATTATTGCCTAATGGCTGTACTTCCAAATAATCATAAAAATTAGCAATTGCTTCAATTTCATCCTCTGGTTTATCACTTAAAATGGCTTGATATAATTCCCCTTGCTCGCAAGCACTACCAAGTATTAAACCTTCTGAATACTTTTGATATATACTTTTCAATATTTTAGGTTTTTTATAAAAGTAATTCAAGTGCGAATATGAAACTAATTTATACAAATTCTTAAGTCCAACCTTATTTTTTACTAATATAATTGCATGATATGTTGGCAAATTTCTGAAATTTATATCAGATGATAATTTATCATCAATTTCCATCAAGTTTGTAATTTCTTTTTCTTTCAAATTTTTAAGCATAACATTAAATACTGCAACTAATGTTTCAACATCTGCAAGAGCTCTGTGGGCTACTTCGACTTTAATATTAAGCTTTTCTGCAATTAAACCCAACTTATACTTTTTGAAGTCTGGAAACATAGCTTTTGCAAGTGTCAATGTATCTATGTATGGATTTGGCACTTCCAATCCCAATATTTCTGCATTATGCTTTATAAATCCAACATCAAAGTCAGCATTATGTGCTACGATAATTCCATCTTGTCCTATAAATTCCAATACTTTTGGTAAAACTTTATCAATAGTTTCTGCGTCCTTTACCATTTCATTTGTTATATTTGTGACTTCGACAACTCTTGGTGGTATCTCTTTTTCCGGATTTACAAAACACTCAAATGTATCAATAACTTCTCCATTTTTCACTTTCATAATACCAAATTCTGTGATTTTATCAGTTTCTTTTGAAAGACCAGTAGTTTCAATGTCAAGTACACAGTACGTGGCATCATCCAAATTAGTATCTTTTCCGTTATTAACAGATGTAAGTCTATCTGGAACTAAGTACGCTTCTACGCCATATAATATTTTTATATCTGAGTCTTTAGCGGCTTTCTTCGCTTCTGGAAAAGCTTGAACAACTCCATGGTCTGTTATGGCAATAGCTTTGTGCCCCCATTTTATTGCCCTTTTTATCAAATCCGTAGCCGATGTCATGCCATCCATCGTACTCATCTGAGTATGTAGATGAAGTTCAACACGTTTTTCCTCAGCTTCATCTTTTCTAACTTTTTCTTCAATTTCAGTTTCTTCTATACTGTCAGCAATAATATTGTATTCTTTAGAATAAGTGTTAAATTCGTATGTGCCAACTATTCTAACAGCTTTTGCACCTTTCAATTTTGGATTTACTTCTTCAAACTCATTTGCTTTAAGAAATGCTTTAACACTTATCGAACTACTTCCATCGTAAATATCAAATGAAAGTAAGAAGCCACCATTTTTAGTTTCTCTGCTATCATAATTACTGATTTTTCCTTTTATAATAACCTCTGGATAATCTTGCATCAAATCAATTATCTTAGTTTCTCTAGGCTCTTTTACATCTTTCCAGCCCTTATAAATCAATTTGTCTGGATTTTCAACATTTCCCATTGAACGCTTTCGTGGTGTCCTTTTTTCTTGTTGCTGATTACTACTTGCACCTGTTTGTACTTGATGAGATGGTGCGAAAGACATCCCGTTAACTTTTGGCTCTTCGCTTATACTATGTGCGGGAGCTTGTTTAGCCGCTTCTTCGGCCCTTTTTGCATTTTCTTCTAACAAATGTTTTACAATATTATTCTCTTTATCTTCAGTTGCTGCAATTTCTATATTTTCATTAAAATTAACCTTATATCTAACACCTTTTGTGTTTAAAATAAAATCACTAATTGTTTTATCAAGGTTTTTCTGCTCTAACATAAATTTACTTTTTGTTTTTAAGTTAACATCTAAAATGTCGCCAACTATATTTGCAGTGCTTCCACTAAAAGCAGCTCTTGTCATTATATATTTTTTTGAGAAGAAATCTACGACTTCATTCCAAAGTGATTCGTTATTTTCCATCATTCGTGCCTCCAAATACTTTCCTACTAAAATATTACCATATGCGTCAAAATATTCAAAGTATTTTAATCAATTTTTTTGAGGTTAACTTAAGTGGTTGCTATGATTTTCTATACAAACTCTTCCCAAACAACATTTGCTAAATCTGGTCCTTTTTCAGTAAGTTTCATATTACCATCAACTATTTCTAAAAGTCCATAGCTACACATCTTTTGTATTTCCTTTGCAAATCTTTTCTCAATATCAACATTAAACTTTTTGTTTGCTTCGTTTAAATTAAGTCCATTAATTAATCTCAATTTTAATATTATATACTCCCTCAACTTGGCTTCCATATCTTGTCTTTCTTCAATTTCTCTTTTATTTTCTAATATATATCTTTCTATGTTTCTTTCATTTGTGTACCTAGCACTATCCACATATGAACTCGCGCCAGCACCAACACCAGCATATTCTTCTTGATTCCAATAAACCAAATTGTGCTTTGATTCAAATCCTTTTTTTGCAAAATTTGATATCTCATAGTGAACATATCCTGCATTTTTTAACGTTTTAAGAATGTAGTGATACATTTCTCTTTCTTCATCATCACTAGGAAGTTCTTTTTTGGTGTCTTTATGTAATATAAGTGAATAACAAGAAACGTGCTCCGGATTTATTTTTAATATATAGTTCAGACTTTCCTTTACATCTTCAAGAGTTTGGTTTGGAAGTCCAAACATTAAATCAACACTTATATTTGTAAAGCCGACATCTCGTGCTAACTTATATGTATTATCAAAATCTTCTAATGTATGAATTCTACCAATATCTTTTAATATCTCATTTTGAGTAGCCTGAAGTCCTATACTAAGTCTATTTACCCCCGAAGTAATATATGATTCTAATTTTTCTTTTGTAATAGTTCCCGGATTAGCTTCCAATGTAACTTCCGCATTTTGGTATTTTAACAATCCAAGTATTTCTTGTATGTAATTTGCGTCAATGTACGAAGGTGTTCCACCACCAAAATACACAGTTTTTAGCTCATTAAAAGAATAGCTTTGAATTTCTTTTTTCAAAGCTATTATATAATCATTTATCAAATTTTCTTTTTCACTAAACGAATTAAAATCACAGTACCAACATTTATTTTTACAGAATGGAATGTGTATATAAACCGATCTCACTTTTTATCCCTCAATTCATCCGCTATTTCTTTTATTTTTTTAAACCTATGACTTACTCCTGCTCTACTAAGGGGTGGTGTAAGTTTTTCACCAAGTTCTGTATAAGTATCATTTCTATTTTCTAATCTCAATACAGCAATTTCTTTCAAAGGCTGTGGCATTTTTTGAAATTTTCTGTTTCTTTTTATAAGCATAATATCTTCAATTTGCAAAAGTGCCGTATCAATAGTCTTTTCAAGATTTGCATTTTCAAAATTATTTATTCTATTCACCCTATTCTTTACATCTTTTATAACTCTTATTTGCTCAAATTCAAGGATTCCTTTGTTTGAGCCAATTGCAGCCAAGAAATCCGATATATGTTCTGCACCTTTTATATACACGACAAAATCTTTTTTTCTTCTCATCATTTTAGCATTTAAATCTAAATCATTCATTATTCCATTTATAAATGTGGCATTCTCCATGTTACTAGCAACCACTTCCAAGTGATACATATGATTTGGATCAGATATTGAACCTCCGCCCATAAAAATTCCTCTAAGAAAAGATTTTCTGCAACATTCTTTTTGACTAATTGCACCTTTATCATCAATTATGATTTGAAGTCTTGTATCAATATTAATATAACTATTTTTAAAGAACTTTTCCAAATCATATTTATCGCTTATTTTAAGTTGATATAAATTATCTTTTAAATTTTTTTCTTTGTCTATATTTGTGATAGGAACTATACCATATATATTTTTAAAAGCATTATATACTCTCCTAACAGCTGCTGCATTTTCAGTAGACATTCTTAATATGAATTCTCCATTTTCCTTAGAAATCGTACAATTAGTAATTAAAAAACCTGTAAGCTCTGCCATCATACAACATTCTTCATGAGTAATCGTTTTTGTTAATTCTTCTTTTACATCTGATGAAAAAGACATGTCATTATCTCCTTTTATATATTTCCTACACAAACTCTATCATTCTCGGATAAATCTTTTATAATTCGTACATTATTATAATCGTTATCCATTAACAACTTGCTCACACTTTCGCCTTGATTGTAGCCAATTTCAAATAATAGTGTACCATTCTCTTTTAAATATTTACGTGCTTCTTTGGCTATTCTTCTATAAAATTCAAGACCATCAGCTCCACCATCTAAAGCAATATGCGGTTCGCTTTTTACCTCTTTTTCTAATGTATCAATAACAGACGTTTCAATATATGGTGGATTTGAAACTATTATATCATATTTCCTATTGACATTTTCAAATAAATCAGAACAAATAAATTCAACATCTACTCCATTTAATTTTGCGTTTTCATTTGCAATTTCAAGAGCCGCTTTGCTTATATCTAATGCTGATACATTCGTTTGTTCACTATAATATGCAATTGAAATAGCTATGCAACCACTACCCGTGCAAACATCCAATACATTTTCTGGTTTATACTTTAGTGCTTCTTCAACTAGTATTTCTGTTTCGGGTCTTGGAATAAGAACATTTTCGTTTACTTTAAATTTTAATTTCATGAACTCTTTCTCACCAGTTATGTATGAAAAAGGAGTTCCTTGAACGCGTCTATTTAATGCATTTTGATATTCTTCAAACTTATCTTCAGTAATTTCCGATGTTCTTATTAGCTCATCAGAAGAAATATTCAGAACAAAAGCAAGAAGCAATCTTGCTTCTCGCTCATCAATATTATTCTTTTTCAAAAATTCCTTACCACTTCTTTTGGCTTCCTCTAATTTCATATTTTCCCCTTACCATCTATCTTCATCTTTATTTTCAGGAATTACAGCTTTAAGTGAAGCTATTGCAACCTCTATCTGACTATCATCAGGCTCCCTTGTTGTTAAATGCTGAAGCCACATTCCTGGTTTATTAAGCCAAGAAATCCATTTATTATCAGCATTTCTTCCTGCAAATTTTATCACTTCATATGATATTCCCGCTACAAGTGGTAATAATAAAAGTCTTAATCCCATATTAACAAACATATTTGGATGTCTACCAATAAGTGAGAAAACTATTATGCTAATAATCATAACAAATAGTAAAAAGCTAGTACCACATCTTGGATGAAATCTAGACTGCTTCTTCACGTTTTCAACATTCAATTCTTCTCCAGCCTCGTAACAAAAAATACTTTTGTGCTCAGCACCATGGTATTCAAATACACGTTTTATATCTTTCATTTTTGAAACAAGAAGCAAATATACAATAAAAATAGAAATACGCAAAATACTCTCGATTATATTATATAGCACAACATTTGCTTCTTTATTTGGTACGATTAGACTCGACACGAAATTCGGTAATAGTATAAACATGCCAATACTGATTATAAGAGAAAAGAACACTGATAAATACATCATCCAGCTAGAAATCTCTTGCTTTTCATCTTTATCATTTTCCTTTTTTTCTGTTCCATCATCCAAATCATAAAAATTTGCAGAAAACATCAATGCTTGTACTCCGATAATCATTGATTCAAAAAATGCAAATAACCCTCTAACTATTGGTATCTTTGGAATAACATTTCTTTTTTTATTTTCTTTCTCTTCTACTATAATTTCTCCATCAGGTTTTCTAACAGCCATAGCTATTTTGTGTGGGCCTCTCATCATAACACCCTCAATAATAGCCTGACCACCGATAGATGTTATCTTTTTTTCACTCATTTTTTCACCTTCCACAATGTTTATTTATGACTTTCCTATCATACAAAAAAGCGGGAATTATAAAACCCCCGCTTTTCAACTATGTTATTAGTCTTTAATTCCATATTTTTGCTTAAATTTATCAACTCTACTACCTGTTGCTTGGAATTTTTGTGTTCCTGTGTAGAAAGGATGGCATTTTGAACAAGTTTCAACTGACATACTTTCTTTTGTAGAACCAACTTCTATAACATTACCACAACCACATTTAATTGTAGCTTTTTTGTATTCTGGATGTATTCCTGCTTTCATTACTTTCACCTCTCTCTTTTAGTACCTTTTATATAATTATTTATTATTATCATAACAAGCATTTAATATCATAGCATAAATCGATAGTTTTGGCAATATTTAAATCAAATTTTTAACATTTTTTGCACTATGTATTAAAACAAAAATGTTATTATTAAGACAATTATTACGCCTGGTATGCCCAAAACACCAACAATTAGCGCTGTTAACCAGTTAAGTGCTATGCCTAATCCAAGAATATTTAATAGCCAAATTATAAGTCCGCCAACTAGTGCGTTAACCAATACTCCCAAAACAACTTTCATTGATTTTCCTAATAATTTTAATACAAGCACCACCGCAAACACAGCAATAGCAAAGAATATAATATTTTCCATATATTTCCCTCCTAAATAATCTTTTCAAATTTTGAAACATTAAGCTCTTTTACAGACTTTAACAAATAATCATATTTAGCTTGGGCAGCCTTTATTTGGTATGAATAATAATCTATAAGCTCGCCCGAAGCCATATTGTAATTTTCTTGAGCTACATTCAAATCCATTATAGCCTTTTCAAGCTCATCAAACAACTCTTTTTTTGCCTCTTCTTTATTTGTTGCATTTATCCCAGAATTATTTTTCTTTCTCATCTGATTCTCTCTCACGTTTTCCTCCTATAATAAGTATTTTACTATATTATAGGTATGTCCATGAGAAATTATTCCAATTTATTCTTCGAACTGAAATTCCCAGTCAAAAATCTTAACTATATCACCGTCTTTTATGCCCATTTTTCTAAGTTGTGCATCCACTCCCATTTTTCTAAGTGTGTTATGAAAATATGCAAGAGACTCATAATCAGAAAAGTTAACCCTTCTCATTATAGTTTCCATTTCCTTTCCAGTAACTACAAACTTTCCACCTTCACGATGTATTTCCCAACCAGCATCTTCATCTTCTAGCGTGTAGTAAACTGTTTTCTCGTCTTCGTTTAATTCCTCTTTTGGTATTTCTTTTAACACCTTTGCAACATAATTAAATAGCTCTGACAAACCTTCACCAGTTACTGCAGAAATTTTAAATATTTCATAACCTTTTGAATTAACTTCTTTCTTCAAACGTTCAAAGTTGCTTTCATCTTGTAAAACATCACTTTTGTTTGCCGCAACAATTTGTAATTTTTTAGAAAGTTTTTCACTATACTTAGCTAATTCATTATTTATCTTATTAAAGTCTTCTACAGGATCTCTTCCCTCCGTTCCTGCTACATCTATCACGTGTAGTAATACTCTTGTTCTTTCTACATGTCTTAAAAATTGAAGGCCTAATCCAACTCCATCACTAGCACCCTCTATAAGTCCTGGAATATCAGCCATTACAAAACTGTCACCATTCTCTAATTTAACAACTCCAAGACTTGGCTCTAGTGTTGTAAAATGATAATCAGCAATCTTTGGTGTAGCAAGAGTCATTCTTGAAAGGATTGTAGATTTGCCAACATTTGGGTACCCAAGAAGCCCCACATCTGCAATTAGCTTAAGTTCCAAGATAACTTCTCTTTCCATACCAGGCTCGCCAGTCTCGGCAAAATTTGGTATTTGTCTTGAGGCTGTAGCAAAATGGACATTTCCCTTTCCACCTTTGCCCCCTTTAAGCACACATTCAACTTGTCCCTCTTTTGATAAGTCAGCTAGCACCTTACCTGTCTTTGCGTCCTTTACAACTGTACCTTGTGGAACTTTTATATACAAATCCTCTGCACTTTTTCCTGCACAGCGACTGCCGCTACCAGCTTCACCATTTTTTGCAACAAACTTCTTTTTATACCTAAAATCAACTAATGTGTTAAGTCCCATGTCAACTTTAAAATATATGCTTCCACCTTTTCCGCCATCTCCGCCGTCTGGGCCACCATTAGCAACATACTTTTCTCTTCTAAAACTAATTGCACCATTACCACCATTTCCGGAAATAATAGTTATTTTTGCATAGTCTATAAACATATAATTTTCCTCCTAAAAATCTTCCGTTGGTATTATATCACAAATTGTACAATTTTACAAATTTATTAACAAAGAAAATAGGCAACCCAAAAACAGGTTGCCTTATGTAAAAAAACACGTGGAAAATATGCTAAGAAGCAATATTTTATAATTCTTTCATACCTCCACGTATTTTAGCTGAAGGAATGGGATTCGAACCCATATCTCTAGTAAACATACTTTGAACGTAGCTAGACAAACGCTAAAAAATGATTGTACCACACTTGTACAGATCCATTTTTTAACTTCAAACTACACTAGTTGTGCTGCAGCTTAATATCCAACCGTGCTTTGTCTCTATATGCCCGTTCACATACAAAAGTCTACTAGCACTCTGCCTTTAAGCTATCCCTCATTACTATATTAATAAAAAGACATTAATATATTTCAAAAGATTCTCATCTTGCTAGCGCATTATACAACATTTTAAAGCATTTGTCAACACTTTTTCAATAAAGTGGAATTTTTCACGCCTAAAACAAAAGCAGATATGGCAAAAACCATATCTGCTTCTTATTATTCTTCTACAGTTTGGATAGAAACTTGTTTCTTATCCTTACCCTTTCTTTCAAATCTTACGATTCCGTCAGCCTTTGCGTACAATGTATCATCGCTTCCGATACCTACGTTTGTACCTGGATGGATTTTTGTTCCTCTTTGTCTAACTAGGATGTTTCCTGCTAGTACAAATTGTCCATCAGCTCTTTTGGCACCAAGTCTTTTTGACTCACTATCACGTCCATTTTTGGTACTACCCATACCTTTTTTATGTGCCATTTTTCTCTCCCCTTTCTCGTCTTATATTTCTATTTGTCTTTACTTAATAATCTAAAATTATTCAGCAGCTTCAGCTGTTTCTGCAGCTTTCTTTGTACTAGCTCTTTGGCTAATCTTTTCAATCTTAATCTTTGTGTATGGTTGTCTATGTCCTTGTTTCTTTCTTTCATTCTTCTTAGCTTTGTATTTGAAAACAACGACTTTTTTAGCCTTACCATGTTCAACTACTGTGGCTTCAACCTTTGCACTCTTTAATGTTGGTGTTCCAACTTTAACTTTCTCACCATCAGAGATTAATAATACTTTATCAAATACTACTTTTTCGCCCTCGTTTGCTTCTAATTTCTCAACGAAAACTTCTTCTCCTTCTGATACTTTGTATTGTTTACCACATGCTTCGATGATTGCGTACATCTATAGCACCTCCTCTTATATAAAACTCGCTAATCTCTTTTTTAGGTAGCTCATCTAAGAGCCTTTATAACCATAATTAGGCGGATTACACAAAAAGCATTATACTACGCCTAATAACGTTTGTCAAACATTTTTTTGCTAACATAGTGCTTATTTTACTAAATATACATCTTCTTTCTTGTCAATTCCACCAAATTAAGTTCTGTAAACTCTCTTATATCCACTTTGCTTCTATCTTTCTTTGCTTCATTTCTCATCAGCTTCAATATTTGACTTTGATGTTCTTTGTCTTTCATATCTATAAAATCTACAACAATTATTCCACCAATATCTTTAAGTCGTATTTGTTTCATAACTTCAATAGCCGCTTCCAAATTCACACTTAATGTGGTTGACTCTAAATCTTTAGAGCCCGTATATTTGCTTGAATTTACATCAATTGCCGTCAAAGCCTCTGTTTTATCAATAACTATTTGTCCCCCATGTTTTAACCAAATTTTTCTTTCTTTAGCCTTGCTAATCTCTGTCTCTAATCCTAATTGGTTAATTAAATCAATATTCTCATAAAATACGCATTCGATATCTGGCAACTTTTCAATCACTTCGTCGTAAATTTCTTTTGCATTAACAAATATTCTTTCTGTTGTTTTATTCGCAATATCTCTTAATGCTTTGTTGACAATACTATTATCATCATACAAAACGCCAATCTCACTGCCAATATTCATTCTTAATTTTATATCATTCCATGTCGAAATAACATTTTTTATATCTTTTTCTATGGTCTTATCGTCTAAGCCTTCCGCATCTGTTCGTATTATTATTCCAAATTTTCCATTCAAAGTCCTTTTAGCGATATTCTTCAATCTTTTTATTTCTTCTTCATTTTCTATTTTCTGTGATACTGTAATAATATCTGTTTCTGGCATCAAAACCACATATTTCCCCGGCAATGTTATATGAGTTGAAACCCTAGCACCTTTTTCACCAGTTGGTTCTTTTTTCACTTGAACCATTATACTTTGTTTTTGCTTTAAAACATCAGACATTTTAGTAGTTACATCTAATTCTTCTTTTGTAACATCTACCTTCTTCATTGCATCCTTTGTCGATATAAATGCTTTCTTCTCAAGTCCAATATCTATAAAAGCTGCTTGCATTCCATTAACGATGTCTTCAACTCGCCCTCTATAGATGTTCCCAAGTGTGCTCTTCTTATCTAAATTCTCTTCGTACATCTCACAAAGCACATTATCTTCTAAAGCATAAACAGATGTGCATGGTCCAATTTTGTTAAGTATAAGTTGTTGCATAATACTACCCACTTTCTAATTATATATACTCATAGCCTTATTTATCCCATTTTTCATAATCTCAAGTACAGCTTCACTAGCCATATCAATAGCTTTATTGATTTCTACTTCCTCGTCTTTTGAAAATTTAGATAATACGTAGTCTGCCAAATCCATTCCAGAAGCAGGTTTACCAATTCCTATTCTAATTCTCGGAAAATCATGACTATCTAACAAATCCGTAATATTTCTCATGCCATTATGTGTTCCACTACTGCCTTCGGGTCTTATCCTTATTTTTCCAACCTCTATATCTATGTCATCATACATTACTATTACATCTTCAAGAGGAACTTTATAGAAGTTCACAGCTTCAATAACGCTTTCACCGCTCAAATTCATATATGTGGTAGGTTTTAGTATCATAACCTTTTTGCCATTATATGTCCCTTCACCAAATATACCTTTAAATTTTTCCTTATTTATATCTATATCTAGCTTTTTTGCTAATGCATCCACAGCCATATATCCCGAATTATGTCTTGTGCTTTTATATTCATTTCCCGGATTGCCCAAACCAACTATTAACACTATGTTTCCTCCTTTACTACCATATATTAAAATTTACATAATTTATTTAACAAATTATGCAAAATCACTTGTTTTTTTGCTCAAAATATAAGATAATATATATGTGTTGATTTGTCAACAAGTTAAATTTATGGAGGAAATTATGGTGGATTATATTATATATGGAGCCATTGCTGCCCTAGTGTTATTTTTGATAGGATGGTTCTTCGTTAAGAAATTAAAAGTGAACATAAATGAGTTTGTCTCATACATACTCGCTATTGTTTGCGTGATTCTTGCTGCAGATCGTGTGGCAGAATTATTCCGTGTATTACTTACAGGTGAACTTGCTACCTATTGGTCGCCAATTGGTTACACTTTAGCATTCTTCACTTGTGTTGCCGGATATTCAATAATGTGTGCCTCACCTATGTGTGTAACACTTACACATCCTATGAAATTTTTCGTATTCTTCTCATTATGTTTTTATGGGATATTTTTAGGTATGCTTGCACAATGGTCTAATGAGCTTGTTTGGTTTGGGTTGATGAACCTTAGCAATTTTAGATATATTGCAACCAATATGCCGGAAATCATTGCTCCGGCAGTTGCTGGTGTTTCGCTTATACTTCCACTTTCAACAATAAGAGGAAGATGGAAATATTATATTGGTAATGTCGTTGATGGAGACACAGATTGGATTGAATCTTTTGAAGATTTTAAAGGTTTCAAATTGGAATTTGGTAAGAAGAAAGATAAAGTTCCAGCAGCATTCCAATGTGATGCTCCTATATGCGTAGATGACAAAACAGGAAAAGTTGTTTCAATACCTGAAAAGAAAAGATTTGAAGCTACTCTTGTTGAAGGTGCAACTGGTACTGGTAAAACTTCAACAATCGTTGAACCAATGTGTGCAAATGATATTGAAAGAAAATACTTCTTTAGAGAGTTAAGTAAAAAATTAGGTTATAACACTTTACAGGCTGGTCTTGCAACACTTACAGTTCCATACAGTAACGATTATTTAAACAGAAACTTTACTCTTAACTTTTTAAAACCTAGAGACGGAAGATTTAGTGAATATAAAAATTACGTAAAAGATATGGTTACTTATGTAAGTCCTGACAACAATGTTTACTACAGAGGACTTGGTTTCACGGTTGTAGCACCAGATAATGCTTGTATTGAAAGAATTAGAAAAGTAGCTACAGCATACAATATGGATGTTGATGTTATCGACCCAATGGATCCTAATTCTTATGGTATAAACCCATTTACAGGTAGTGACCCAGCGAAAGTTGCAGCAATTATTTCTACTGTTCTTAAAGGTATGTATGAATCAGAAAATGCTGGCGGAGACAACGTATTCTTTGCAAACGTTACTCAACAGGCTTTTGAAAACTTAGCAATACTTTTAAAACTAGTATATCCAAAAATGCATAATGGAGAAGTTCCTACTCTTGAGGATATGCTTGATATATTAAATAATTTCGATTTAGCAGAAGAAATGTGTGAAGTGTTAAAGAAAGATCCAAAACTTTCAGAAGATTATAAGTCACTAGTTGGGTACTTTGAGAAAAACTTCTACAAGCCACCAGTTAACATACATGGATACGAAATAGCTTCAACTTATGGTAGTGGTAGAAAAGAAACAGAAAAATTTGTTTATGGTGCTATTACTCAGCTAGATAACTTCTTAAGACACCCAGGTGTAAAAAGAGTTTTATGTAGCAGAAACAATAACATAGATTTAGACAAAGCACTTCAAAATGGTGAAATAATCACAGCCTGCACAAGACAAGGTGATTTAGGTGAAATTCATCAAAAAGCATTTGGTATGTTCGTAATCCTTTCATTTAAAGATGCTGTTTTAAGAAGACCTGGTGATGAAAATACGAGAACACCACACTTTATTTACATTGATGAATTCCCATTATACGTAAATAAAGATACTGAAGCTTTCTTTACATTATTTAGAAAATATCGTTGTGGAACATTAATTACAATACAGAACTTATCACAATTAACTAAGAAACCTTCTCTTGCCTACTTTAAAGATGTAATTATCACTAATACAAAAACTCAAATTATATTTGGTGATATGACTGCTGAAGAAAGTGATTGGTGGTCTAAAGAACTTGGTACTTACAAAGTATGGACATACCGACAAGAAAAGATATATGATGACAAAGATGAAAAGGATGTAAAATCTCAAACAGAAGCATTGATGAAACCTGAAAAACAATCAAAAGATTATTATAAGCCAGGAAAAATTGTTAACTTAAAATTTAAACAATGTATATATAAAACAAAAACTTCAAGTGGAAAAACAATCGTTGGACGTGGTATGGCAGATTTCATTAATAAGAAATATTACGAAAATCACAACTGTGCAAAATACGATTTTGAATTGTTTGGCACAGCTCCAAGTTCTTCATCTGCTGCTACTTCAACCGCAAATGCTCATTTCTTTAGTGGTGAAGATGCAAAAGAAAGAATGTTATCAGATAATGATGATGTAATTGACGTAATAGTAGAACCAAACATTTTAAGAAAATCTTCAAATGATTCAAGTACATCTACATCTTCTCTTGATATGTCAAATATTCAAGATAACGACTCTGTAATCATTGATTTAAAGAAATAGATAAAAAACCCTCATACAAAATGTATGAGGGTTTTTTATTTATTTACTTAATAATGGTGTTGGCATAATCTCCATTTTATACTTCTGCGTTTCTTCATCTTGTTTAAATGCTATAAGTGATGTATCAAGACTTTCACCCAATTGTCTCAAATCTGTTGTATAATATATCTCTATTCCTTTCATCTCTGCCTTTACTTTCTTAATAACTTTAAATATATCTATAAGATGCTCATCATCTTCACCAACAATTATAAGTTGTGGTCTTTTATCGAAGCCACAGTCTTTAGCTTGAAAGTTTTCATAGAATTCTTCATATAACTTTATTTTTTCCATGAACTTCTCTTCCCAACCCAAATTTCTTCTTACAACTTCAAATACAAAATCTATTTTTGTTTCATTCTTAACAAGTGTTACTCGACCACCAGAACAATTAAATTTAAGATTCTGACGTTTTGCAAACATTGCAGCCTCAACATCAAAAGATTCATATGCCGCAACTTTTTGCATATACGCAATTATAACTTGATTGCCTGCAAGTCTTTTCTTTATCATGTATACAGGCTTTGTATTATCTGTTGGTTGCCAAGTTGTTTTTATTCCTCTTGAGTTAAGCAAATATTTACCTATTTTATCCAAACAATAAATTCTATATATTCCTTTTCCTTCATTACTTGAAAAGTAATATCTAGTTATTATTTTACTCTTAATCATGTCCTCTAATTTCTTATTAACCTTGTCTTGTGATTTTATATCAATGCCTTTGTACTGTAACATTTGAAATATTTGTCTTGAAGTGATAAACTCAAATTCATTGATAATCTCCATAATTTGAAAATGCACCTCATTGATATATCCCATATCAATTTTAAACACAACTTGGTTAACTGATGCATACCCATCTTTTCCATCAAAAACCTTGATTTCATTCTCCCTCATCGCAAACGGCGATTTAGGTGCTTTAATTTCTTTGTCTTCTACCATATAAAAAACTCCTTTCAAATTAATCTAGTATCACTAGTTTAATCTTGTGGCTCTCTGGTAAGATTTTTTTAATGTATACATTAACCTTCTCACCATACTCTAAACCACTTTTATGTTCAGCCAAACCAACTAGATTTGGCATGAGCTCGATAAATACTCCACCTCTTGTTCTATCTTTTACCTTTCCTATAACAGTTTGTCCTTCTTGAAAACTTTTAACATTTTCTTCCCATGTACCCAAAAATTCTTTATGAGAAAACACAATTCTGCCATTTTCTTTGTCAAAGCTCTCGACCAAGACGTCTACATTATCACCTTTTTTAAACATCTCTGATGGATCCTTAATCCTTGAAACTGATATATTCCTAAGTGGTAACAATCCATCTACCCCTTTCTTTATTGTAACAAAGACACCATACGGCTGCACACCTTTCACTTTTCCCTTAAATTTTAAACCGGGTTTTAAAGTTTCAAATGCCCATTTTTTATTTTCGATTTCTTCATTTGATAATTTTTTTGCTTTGTCCATATTTTCCTCCGTTCAACATCCTTTACAATAATATGTAAACTCATATAAACATTATATCAAATATTTTCCAATTAGACAAGTATTATTCTACAAAATCATACAAAGTTCTAAATTCAAAGCCCTCATCTCTTAAAAATTTTATTGAATCCTCCAAAACATCATACGTTTTATTGACATCCCCTGAATCATGCATTAAGATAATAACCGCATTTTTCCCTTTTACCGTTTTCTTTAGGTTACTTATTAGTTGCTCTCTTGTATATTTCCTAATAGAATCATTATTAAGCGCATTCCAATCAATATAACTGTAACCAATTTCATCTAAATATTTAAGGCATTTTCTTTTTTGCACTGAATATTGTCCTGCTTTAGAGCCATTAGGAAACCTAAATATTTTACACTTAAACTCGTCAACCCCTAAAATTCCAGCAATTACATTATCAGTTCTCTCTATTTCCTTTAAAAAAGCTTCTTTTGATGTATATATCTCATTATTGTGATGTGAATATGTATGATTACCAATAAAATGTCCATCTTCATATTCTCGTTTCACAATTTCCGGATATTTCTCTGCTTTTGAACCAATAAGAAAGAATGACGCTTGAATATCATAATCATCAAGAATATCTAATACCTTAGGGGTTACTCTCTTTGATGGGCCGTCATCAAAAGTGAGATATGCTACTTTGTCTGTCTGCTCATATGCATTTAACGTTATATATGACACAGGCAAACTCTCATAACATTTGAATTCAATTTTAGAAATAAATATACAAGCAAATAATATTAAAATCACATACACAAAATATCTTATTTTTCTCATGATATATATGTATTTTATTGCCTTTAAAAATATTCCATAAAACACGAAAAAGGTTGTTACGTATATGTAACAACCTTTTTTATAATCACTAAACTAATTGAAGTACTACTTCTTCAGCAGCGTCTCCTCTTCTCTTTCCTAGTTTAACAATTCTTATGTATCCACCTTTTCTATCTGCATATTTTGAAGCTAATTCATCAAACATTTTTGCAGGTAAATCAACGTTATTTCCGTTTTCATCCTTCACCTTGTTAATGTTTTTCATAATTTTTCTTCTAGCAGCAAGTCTTGATGGCATATCTTTCTTAACACTTTCTGTAACTTCTTCTCTTACTACTTTATCAAATGATTTTCCATTTTTACTTGTAGCTTTCTCTGTTACTTTCTTTCCGTTTTCATCTACTTTTGCTTTAGATTTCTTAACTTCTACAGTCTCAAAATTATCTTTCTCTTTTACAGCTAATGCTATTAAACTGTCAGCTATGCTTTTAACTTCTTTTGCTTTTTCCTCTGTTGTAATGATTTGTCCATGCCAAATTAAACTTGTAACTTGGTTTTTAAGCATTGCCACTCTATGATCAGCTGTTCTTCCAAGCTTTCTATTTTCAGCCAATTTATTTCACCTTCCTTATTATGCTTTTTAATCTTCACTAGGTGCAAAGTCTAGACCTAATGAGTGTAATTTATTTGTTACTTCTTCTAAAGATTTTCTACCCAAATTTCTAACTTTCATCATTTCATCTTCTGTCTTATTTGTTAAATCCTCAACAGTAGTGATTGATGCTCTCTTTAAACAATTATAAGATCTTACAGATAAATCTAGTTCTTCAATTGTCATTTCTAAGACTTTTTCCTTCTTTGATTCTTCTTTTTCTACCATAATCTCAGTATTTCTAGTAGCTTCTGATAAATCAATGAATAAGTCTAAGTGTTCTGTCATAACTTTTGCTGCCAAGCTTAGTGCTTCATGTGGTAACAAGCTTCCATCAGTCCATAACTCTATAGTTAATTTATCATAGTCTGTAATTTGTCCAACTCTAGTATTTTCTACATAGAAATTAACTTTCTTAACAGGAGTATAAATTGAATCAATTGCAATTACTCCTATTGGTTGATTTGCTTGCTTATTCTTTACAGATGGATTATATCCTCTGCCACGATTAGCAGTAAGTTCCATATGTAAACTTCCGCCTTCAGCTATTGTAGCTATATGTAAATCTTTATTCAAGATTTCTACATTGTTATCTCCAACAATGTCACCGGCTGTTACCTCTCCGGCACCGTCCACATCAATTCTTAAAAGCTTCTCGTCATTATCATGTATCTTTAAACGAACTTCTTTTAAATTCAAGATAATCTCGACTACATCTTCTACTATATTAGGTATCGTTGTGAATTCATGTTGAACTCCATCTACTTTAATGCTTGTAATTGCTGCTCCAGGTAGTGATGATAAAAGTATTCTACGTAAAGAATTACCCAAAGTAATTCCATAGCCTCTCTCTAGTGGCTCACATACGAATTTTGCATACATATTATCATTGTCCAACTTCAAACATTCGATTTTTGGTTTTTCGAATTCAATCATTCTTTGACCTCCTAAATATTTTAATTTTTATTACTTTTAACTATTTCTATTTAGAATACAACTCAACAATCAATTGTTCTTGTACTGGTAAATCGATTTCTTCTCTTGTTGGAACAGCTACAACTTTTCCTACTCTGTTACCAAGGTCAGCTTCTAACCATGCTGGAACAGGTCTTCCGTTCTCGTTTGCTTCAACGATTTGTTTGAATATTTCACTATTTGCACTAGCTTCTTTAACCTTGATTTCATCACCAACTTTTAGTAAGTATGATGGAATATCAACTTTAGCACCATTAACTGTAAAGTGACCATGTCTTACTAATTGTCTAGCTTGAGCTCTTGAAGTAGCTAGTCCTAATCTATAAACTACGTTATCAAGTCTGCTTTCTAAGATTTGTAATAGGTTTGTACCTGTTACTCCCTTTCTTCTTGAAGCTTCTTCGAAGTATTTTCTGAATTGAGATTCTAATACTCCATAAAATGCTTTTGCTTTTTGTTTTTCTCTTAATTGCATACCATATTCAGATTGTTTCTTTCTTTTTTGTCCATGTTGTCCTGGCGCATAAGCTCTTCTTGTGATAGCACATTTGTCAGTATAACATCTAGAACCTTTTAGAAACAACTTCTCGCCTTCTCTACGGCAAACACGGCATGAATCTTCTATATATCTTGCCATCTATTTATTCATTCCTTTCCATTTGATATTCTAATTAAACTATACTCTTCTTCTCTTTGGAGGTCTGCATCCATTGTGAGGAATTGGAGTAACGTCTTTAATCATACTGATTTCTAATCCTGCTGTTTGAAGAGCACGAATAGCTGCTTCTCTACCAGCTCCAGGTCCTTTTACATAAACTTCAACACTTTTTAATCCATGCTCCATAGCTGCTTTTGCTGCTGTTTCAGCTGCGCTTTGTGAAGCGAATGGAGTACTCTTTCTTGAACCTTTAAATCCAAGTCCACCTGAACTTGCCCAAGAAATTACATTTCCTTGTACATCTGTAATTGTAACAATTGTATTATTGAAACTAGAGTGAATATGAGCTTGACCTTTTTCAATGTTCTTACGCTCTTTTCTTCTTCTAGTTGTTATTTTTTTAGTTTGAACTTTAGCCACTATATTTCACCCTCCTTTATTTTTTCTTACCAGCAACTAATTTTCTTGGACCTTTTCTTGTTCTAGCATTAGTCTTTGTTCTTTGTCCTCTTACTGGTAGATTCTTTCTGTGTCTAATTCCACGATAGCAACCAATTTCCATTAATCTCTTAATGTTTAAAGCTTGCTCTCTTCTTAAGTCACCTTCAACTTTGTATTCTTTATCGATAACTTCTCTTATTTTAATAACTTCTTCTTCTGTTAAATCTTTAACTCTAGTGTCTGGATTAACTCCTGTTTTAGCTAAGATTTCGTTTGATTTTGTTCTTCCTATACCATAGATATATGTCAAGCCTATTTCAACTCTCTTTTCTCTTGGTAAGTCAACACCTGCAATACGAGCCATTTAAAAAATACACCTCCATAATTTCTTTTTCTTTCTGCTTTGTAGCATCTAGTGACGTAAATGCTAATTATATGTAAATATCATCTGGATCTAGTTCTACCTAGACAGCCGCCCAAAACGATATTTATATCAATGTTTAAACTTTCTTTGTGTTAGAATTAACCTTGACGTTGTTTATGCTTTGGATTTTCGCAAATTACTCTAACAACACCTTTTCTTTTGATTACTTTGCACTTGTCGCAAATTTTCTTTGCTGATGGTCTTACTTTCATTTCTTTTCCCTCCTTAAGGTTAATACCAGTATTTATATATAAACGTTCTATAAGAACGCTGCCGCGCTTATTTAGCTCTCCATGTAATACGTCCACGATTTAGATCATATGGTGAAAGTTCCAATTTTACTTTATCACCCGGCAATATTTTAATAAAATTCATTCTTAATTTTCCAGAAATATGAGCATGTAACTTATGTCCATTTTCTAACTCAACAATAAATTCTGCATTAGGTAATGCTTCTACAACAGTACCATCAACTTCGATAATATCTTCTTTAGACATATTATACCTCCTACTTACTTAATACTATTTTTTAGAGATTTTCTTATATCTTGATTAGTAATCTTATTGTTATTTCTTATTCTCTCTGCAATAGTGCTATCCGAGAAATCAGTTAATTCAACATGCTTCATCTTCTTTTTCTTTGGATTTTCAATTTTTCTAATATCTCCATCCACCAAATAGACGTAATTTTTCTCAACTTTTGTAACGATAAAATATTCATTTTTATCTCGTCCAGCTATAGATAAGACTACATCTCCTATATCTATTCCGCAATTCAAATCAACCTTTCTGCCCTCTTTTTTAGATGATAAGGCATTTTCTAACTTGCTTATTATATAATGAAACCGGTATTCTGTCAACACATTTGCGAATTTTTCGTGAATTTTTTCAGTCACTTTTGTGTTGACATAACACACAAAAGACTGTATAATAATATTTGGAAAACCCATAATAATAATTTGCTCGAATTGAGCAAGGAGGAAGTAGCTATGAAGAAGCCTACTTGGAACAATTTGTCGATAACGTACGAGCGCTTGCGCATAGCTGCTGAAGCTGCTGGAGATACTACAGATAACATCATAGAACAGGTAGCAAGTGTGTATGATTTGCCGATTGAAGTGGCAAGAGACATCCTTGGCCTCTTTGATTGATAACTTATGATAAAAAGGAGTGAAAATTTTTCACTCCTTTTATTTTTTCACATACTCTAACGGGTCTACTCTCTTTCCGTTTACAGAAAGTGCAAAATGAAGATGTGGCCCAGTAGTGGCTCCATTTGTTGAATTACCATTTGAATCTTTGTATGGATTATTTGCTGGTCCTTCTATATATCTAGGACCCACTCTCGCAATAATCTCTCCACTCTTTACTTTATCTCCAATTGACACTAAAAAATCATTAGATACATGTGCATAAGTGCTAACAACGCCATCTTTATGCGAAATAAGCACACTATATCCATTTGCACCATACCAACCTGCATATTTTACTATCCCATCTGCAATTGCATATATATCAGTTCCTTCTTTAGCAGCAATATCAACGCCTCCATGATATGAAGAAGCACCCTCAGTTGGAGATTTACGATATCCAAATTTCGACGTTATATTTTTAGACTTAATTGGCCAAATAAATTTACTATCTGATTTTACTATCACTATATTTTTGTTATAAGTTAATACATAATTGGAATTTGAAATATAAGGAATAAAAAATATTGAAATAATAATAGACAAAAAAATAGGAAGCAAATACAAATAGAGAAATAACTTTTTCATATACTCTCCATTTCTTGGCCCCCAAAATCGTTTCAAGATGGTGCGGGTGAGAGGACTTGAACCCCCACGTCTGTGACACTAGATCCTAAGTCTAGCGCGTCTGCCAGTTCCGCCACACCCGCAATTCTTGTAACAGTAATTATATTAACACTATGAAATAAATTTGTCAACAGATTTTTCACAAAATATTTTAGCTTTATTCAAATACCAGTAATTACTTTTATAATTACATTTATATCTCCATTGTCGTTCTCCATTGTACACTCTCTTCCATCAAATGTTAAATGTAATTTTTCACCTAACAATGTTTGTCGTTTATACTGTATCTCTAATTCGTTTATCAATACATTTTCCGGCAACATTTCCTCAAAAAATTCAACATATTTAGCATTGTTTACGTGATGATTTGTGTCTATGTCTCTCTTTGTTATTTGAATATCCAGAGTTTCGCCATCTATTTTCTCATCTTTTAGCTTTGATATCCCATCATCTAAAGCATTTCTATCAATAGTGCCATAACCATCTACCATATCTTTTAAAAGTCTTACTGGCCTTTTAGCTTCTAAGTCATACAATATCCAGCTCGATGTAGCAAGCACCATTGGTTCACCATTTTCATTTAAAATTTCAAAATCTCTAAATGCATGGAGTCCCTTCGGAGTCTTGCTCCATGTTCGTATTTCTATATTCTCATCTGCCTGTGGATATTTTAAAATCTTTATTTTCCAAGCTAAAACAAGCCATCCAAGCTTTAGGTTCATCATTTCATATGTGCCATACCCTATCGACTTAGAATGCCATATTGCTATATTTTGAAACAAATCAATTATTCTTGACAACTTCATCCTGTCATTTCTATCTACATCACTATATCCTACAAGATATTTATGAGCATAATGATAATCCATTTTTGCCTCCAATTATAATATTTTTGGTCCTAAATGCTTTCCGCCAATCACGTGATAATGAAGATGTAGTATTGTTTGCCCACCGTCTTCACCATAGTTTGTAATCACACGAAATCCAGTTTTATCAACGCCTTTTATTTTCGCAACTTCTTGTATTGCTTTATGAATTTCGGCAATGTATTGCATATCACCATTTTGTAGTTCCATTATATTTGATATATGTTTCTTTGGAACAACCAGAGTATGTACTGGTGCAACTGGATGCAAATCATCAAAAGCTATTACATAATCGTTTTCATATATGATTGTTGATGGTATTTCTTTATTTGCTATCTTACAAAATATACAATCGTTCATTATAAACCTCCTATCATTTTTATAAGGGTCACTATATGACTAGTGACCCGCAAATAAATTACTCCAAAATCGCTTTTATTCTTCTTACGCCTGAAGAAACGGCCTCTTCTTTCTTAATTTTAAAATGTCCCATATTTCCTGTTCTTTCAACATGAGGTCCACCACAAATTTCTTTACTAAAATCTCCTATTGTATATACTTTTACTTTATCACCATATTTGTTTTCAAATAATCCAGTAGCACCACTTGCTTTTGCTTCTTCTAATGTCATCTCTTCGCAAGTTACAGGCAAATCTCTCTTTATTTGTTCATTGACAATATCTTCAACTTTTTGCAATTCTTCAGGTGTTACCTTTTGTGGATGTGCAAAGTCAAATCTTAGTCTTTCTGCTGTCAGGTTAGAGCCTTTTTGAGTTGCATGCTCTCCAAGAACTATTTGAAGCGCTTTATGAAGAAGATGTGTTGCTGTATGATATGCTGTTGTTTTTTCACTGTGGTCAGCAAGTCCGCCCTTAAATTTTTGCTCTGCACCTGCTCTTGATAATTCTTGATGCTTCTTAAACAATTCTTGGAATTCGTCCATGTCAATTTCTATTCCATTTTCCTTTGCAAGTTCAGCCGTCATTTCAGGTGGAAAACCAAATGTATCATACAAATGGAAAACAACTTGTCCATCTAACTTTGTTTTTCCAGCATTTTTTGCTCTTTGAACATCTTTAGCAAATTCCTTTTCGCCATTTTCCAATGTTTTTAAGAATTTATTTTTTTCTTCTTCAATTACTTCAACTATAACATCTTTATTTGCTCTTGTTTCTGGGTACATTTCTTCTAGGTTTTCAATAAATGTTTCTAGTAATGCAGACATATTGTCTGGATTAAATTCTATCTTTCTCATATGTCTTATCGCTCTACGAAGTAATCTTCTTAATATGTAGCCTTGTTCAACATTACTTGGTCTAACACCATCAATAATCATAAATATAGATGTTCTTATATGATCTGCAATAATTCTACAACTTACATCATTAGGGTTACTAGATAGTTCTTTGATTTTTGCTATAATACCAGAGAACAACTCTGTTTCATACACTGATTTCTTTCCTTGAAGAAGTCCAATAACTCTTTCCAATCCAAGTCCAGTATCGACATTTGGATGCTCTAGTGGAACTAAACTTCCATCTTTTTGTTTATTATATTGCATAAAAACATTGTTCCATATTTCCAAATATTTACCACAGCTACAAGTTGGATCACAGTGTTCACTGCACTTCTCCTTACCTGTATCATAGAAAATTTCTGTATCTGGTCCACAAGGTCCTGTTTCACCAGCTGGTCCCCACCAGTTATGCTCTCTGCTACAAAAATAAATTCTCTCTTTAGGAATTCCGGCATCCATCCAATACTTAGCAGCCTCATCATCTCTCGGAATTCCATCTTCTCCTGCAAAAACAGTAACAGATATTTTATTCATATCAAACCCAAGTTCTTTCTCCAAAAACTCATAACTCATGTGAATAGATTCGTCTTTAAAATAATCTCCTAAAGACCAGTTTCCCAACATTTCAAAGAAAGTTAAGTGTGAATTATCACCAACTGAATCTATATCTCCTGTTCTTATACATTTTTGATAATCCGTTAGTCTCTTGCCTTGTGGATGTGGTTCACCAAGCAAATATGGCACAAGAGGATGCATTCCTGCTGTAGTAAATAAAACTGTTGGATCATTCTCTGGCACTACTGGAGCACTTGGAATTTCTTTATGTCCATGTCTCTTAAAAAATTCAATGTACTTTCTTCTTAATTCATATGCTTTCATTATATATTCCCCCTAAATCTCTTCTCTAACTAAATAATCTTTATAAGCCATTAATATCTCATATATTCTTACTAATCCAAATTCATTGTTACCTGATGGTATCAAAATATTCAAGAAATTTTCCATATCTTTCTTCTTGGCTTCATCCTTCAAGTTATACGCGGTGATATCATACATTATTTCTTTCATTCTATTAGAAGTAATGTTATTGTCTGATGCATCTAACAAGTTGATATGATCTGTATTCCATAAGTCTTCTCTCAAGAAACTTCTTTTCAAGTATGTTTTTACTAATACTATAAAGTCTTTCTCAGACATCTTTTCCTCTGGGTCAAAAGTATTATCATATCCAAGTGATAAAATTCCCTTTTCACACATCTCAATTATAAACTTATAATATTGACCTTTCGTATCAACAACAGGCTTTGACTTATCATCAATATAAACGCCTTGAATTTTTATTCTATCTACCAAATCTCTTGTCATACTATAACTACTTAAAATTTTCTGGAAATCTACGTTTCTCTCTATTGCTATAGCACACGCCGCTCCTGCTGATTCAGCCAAAGTCATTCCAGTAGGTATTACTCTCGCAGAGCCTGCTGCAATAGAAGTATACGAACCACTACGTCCTATAGTAAGTAAATTTGTAAAGCCTTGAGGTATTATAGCACCAAACGGTATATAATATTGGTCTGGTGAGCCAATTACATATCCCCAATCATATATGCTCATTGTTTGTACATCTATCGGATACGAAGCCATTGCAATCGCATTTGAAAATACAGTTGATTCAAGCTCGTCCCTAACAGTAAGTCTATATTCTCCAACGATATGTCTTGTTTCTCTTACATATAACTCAGGAGCAACAGCCGACAATTTTGCATTTTCAAATCCAGGTACTTTCTTTATTAAAAATTCCGCAACATAATTTGCCTCAGTTACACATTTTTCGTACGCAATATCCTTTGCCTCTTCATCTAGCACATTCGCATTTAATATTTGAAGCGAATTTATTAGAACACTACCATCATCTTGTTTGCCTATATTTAAAGCTTTTAGTCTCATGTGAGCTTGCTTTGGCACATAAGTTTGAGTAATGTTTCCAAAGCCCCAAATACTATCTTCTGTATAACCTGTGTTAGGTCTTTTTTCTTTCTTTATAGTTTCTTGCATCTTCTTCCAATCTACATTATCCATTTTCATAACTAATGTAGCAGACATAGAACGATTTTTTTCATTAACATCTTCCCAGCCTATTGTATACTTTCCACCAGCCATTACAGTAATATCAGCATCTTGCGTACAATCCATATATGCTTTTGCAACATATTTTTCATCATCAATAATTGCATATTTTACTTCTGTTTCTGATGCACCGATTCTTATATCTTTTACTTTATACATTGTAGTAATATTATCCTCAGCATCAATCAATTCTTTAAAAGCTTTTTTAGCTTTTTGCACATCGAAAGAATCCTTATTATCTATCTTTGCATAAAATTCTTCAAAAATTCCCTTACTAAGCAATTCGCCACTTTTATTTCTATTCATATCAATTGTATTTAAAAGTCCATACGTCATAAGACCCCCAGGACCATCTCTTTTCTCAACAAGTAAAACTTTTAAGCCATTACGTGCCGCGGAAACAGCACCTGCAATTCCTTCTGGTTCTGCACCAAACACTATAACATCATATTCTTCTGTAACTTCCATATCTTCATATTCTTTATTTTCTTCAACTTCATCTTGCACAATAGCATCATCTGGTTCTAGTTGTGTGTTAGGATTTTTAACATCATCATCTTGTGGTTTATCATCTTCTATCTTTGGCGATTGAATAATAATGTTCCAGTCATCCTTCTTTACTTCGTAAATAAGTATTGCACTAAGCGCAACAATGATAACACATAAAATAATTATAATAGCAGTCGTTTTTTTCATAATACGTCTCCTTTTAATTTTTATTTACCATACAAGTTTTAAAAGTGATGCAATTAATATTCCAACAAACGCGCCAGCAAGTACTTCAACTGGAGTATGTCCTAATAATTCTATTAACTTTTCTTGAATATTTATATTCTGCCCTTCACTTTCAATTATTTGATTTAGCACTCTGGCTTGCTTTCCTGCAGCTCTACGAACTCCCGCCGCATCGTACATTACAACACCAGCCATTATTACCGCAACCGCAAATAGTGGTGATTCTAATCCTTCAGTATATGCTATTGTTGTCGCAAGTGACGTCATAAGCGCTGAGTGTGAACTTGGCATACCACCAGCTCCCCACATTCTCTTGACATTTAACTTTTTGTTTTTAATCAAGTCTATAATCACCTTGCAAGATTGAACTATAACCCATGTTATAAGTGGTATCCACAAATGCTCGTTATTCCATATGTTCATCTGATGTATTCTCCTCTTTTTCAAGCTCAAATTTTTCTTCCTTCATTGTGCCATCTGTATTTTCTATTAAAATAGTAATTTTCTTTTCCGCATCTTCTAATAATTTATTGCAATAATTCGATAGTTCTATTCCTTTTTGAAACTTTTCTACAGATTTATCCAATGTCAAGTTTTCACTTTCCAATTCATTCACAATTTTTTCTAATTCAGTCATAGAATCTTCAAATGTTTTATTTTCCATGTGCTTCTCCTTTATTATAAAATTTCAGCATTTTTCTCACCATTGTGCAAAATAATTTTTATTTTATCACCTTTATTAAGTTCATTTACAGACTTTATTATTTTTCCATCACAGTCTTCCAAAACACTATACCCTCTAGATAAAGTTTTTAAAGGGCTTAGCTTATCAAGTCCTGCCGAATATTTTGCAAGCTTTATTTTGTCATCTTTGATAGTAAGTAATACCTTACTCTGCATTCTCTTAACCAAACTATCTATTGTCAATATATGTGTTCTAATTAAATCATAAGGTTCTCTAAAAACTTTTCTGTTTTTCAAAGCTTCATATCTAGATTTACCATCTGAAAGTTTTTTTCTAAGTGCCATTACAAGTCTTCTTTGTGAAGACTGGATTTTCCATTTTACCTCATCCAAGCTTGGAACCGCCAACTCACCAGCTGCAGACGGCGTTGGAGCTCTAAGGTCTGCAACAAAATCAGCAATCGTAAAATCAGTTTCATGCCCCACAGCCGAAATTATTGGTATCTCTGATTTAAAAATCGCCCTAGCAGTAATTTCCTCATTAAAAGGCCATAAATCCTCTAATGAACCTCCTCCTCTTGCAACTATTATTAAATCAACGTTCTTTTCAAAGTTGAAATACTCAATAGCCTTTACAATGGTTTGAGCCGCTCCTTTGCCTTGCACTTGCGATGGAAAAAGCTTTATATTAACTTTCGGAAATCTTCGTGTTGTAACGTTTATTATATCTCTTATAACCGCGCCAGTACTAGAAGTTACCACGCCTATTGATGTTGGCAACATTGGAATTTTCTTTTTGTATTTTTCATCAAAAAGACCTTCATCCTGCAACTTCTCCTTAAGCTGTTCATAAGCTTTGTACAAAGCCCCCATACCGTCCTCTTCCATTCCTTTAACGTATATTTGATATACGCCATCTCTTTCAAAGACAGATACAGTTCCAAGTACAACTACATTCATACCGTCCTTAGGAACAAAATCCAAGTTTCCAGTATATGATTTAAACATTACACACTTAATGAGTGATTTTTCATCTTTTAATGTGAAATACATATGCCCAGAATAATGATTTTTAAAGTTTGATATTTCGCCTTTAATGTATACATTATTTAGCATCATATCATTGTCTATAACGTCTTTAATATAATTATTAAGTTCACAAACTGTCATAGGAGCTGGTCTTCTCATCGATTATCCCCCAAGTCTATTTTCCCTCGTTAATTTCATTTATGATTTCTGCTAAAATACCGTTTATAAATGCTGGCGAAGCATCTTCACTAAATGTCTTAGCAAGTTCGACAGCTTCATTCGCTGATACTTTATAAGGAATATCATCTCTATACAATATTTCATATATAGCTAAACGTAAAATTGAAATATCTACTTTACTTAGTCTTTCCATAGTCCAGCCTTCTTTTAAATGTTTTCTTATTTGGCTGTCCAATTCTTCCTTTTTTTCTACAACGCCACTAGTAATTTCATTTATATATTTATCATCTTCCGGCGTCATCTCATCTTTTTCACTTTCTTCATTTACTAACAACATTTTTGCTAATTTTTCAACTTCCTCATCTTTTTGAAAGAAAGTTTCAAACGTAACTTTAAATGCAGCTTCTCTTGCTAATTTTCTACTCATATTTCCCCCTAAATTTTATCTATAAAGTTTTTTAATTTTTCTTTTATTGTTTCCTTGTTTTTTTGCACATAAGCGCCAAGCCAGCCAAGTCCAACTATGGTAACAACTGCAATTAAAAATTCCCATACTCTAAATGCAACTAACAGAATTCCAATTATAACACCAATAATTGCACCTATATAATTTTTAAAATTCTCCATAGCTATTCCTCCTTTATTCTATTTCTTCACTATTTTCCTCTTTCTTTTCCACTATTTCATTCTTATCATTTGTATCCTCATTTTCAACCTTTGCTTCCTTTGTACTTTCCTTTTCAACTTCTTTTACTTCTTCCACTACTTCTGACTTTTTCTCTTCATTAGTTGTTCTATTTGGTTTCTTATTTTTTTCATATATATTTTTTACTTTTATATTTATGCTTAACACCTTAACTCCTGTTGTTGCATCTATAACTTCTCCTATTTTTTCTTGAAGTTTTGCGGTTAACTCTCTTATATTAGTATTTACAAGAACTGATATCATCACATATATTTTTATGCCTTTATTCTTCTTTATCATCCTTGCTTGTACATCTTTTACTTCTGGAAAAGTATACGCTGTATTACGAACAGTATTGTCTATAGTATCTTGAGAAATCTCGACCACACCATGGTTTGTTTCAACCAAAATTGGTTCTTTACCTTTCTTTTTAAAATCTGCATTAAATATTGTTGTTTTTAATGCACCTAAAACCGCACATATAGCTGTAATAAAAGAAATTTCTTTAACACTATCTTTAAATACATACTCATCAAATATGGCGTAAACCTTATCTACACTAATATATTCTAGGCATACCATAATCACTGCTATTGCAAGTATAAGTACTACTACAGAAAAAATAAATGATATAAGTTTATCTAATAATTTCATATGCACTACATCCTTTCTTCTTTTGAATTAAACTTTATTCAGCCTTGTTTTCTTGGTGCTCATCACTTTCTGTTTCTTCATTTTTTTCTTCAACATTCTCTTCTTTTTTGCTTTCATCAGCATTTTCTTCAGAAGTCTCTTCCTTTTTTACCTCTTTCTTACTATCTTTTGGTAAGTTCACACCTTGAACGTGAATATTTACTTCTACAACTTTCAAACCAGTCATATTTTCAACAGCTGTTTTTACCTTATTTTGAATTTCCCATGCAATATCAGGAATTCTGCAACCATACTCAACAGTAATGTATAAATCAATTGTTGCCTCTTTTTCTCCAACTTGAACTTTAACGCCTTTAGCAAAATTCTTCTTACCAAGTATTTCTGAAATTCCACCAACGAAACCTCCATTCATACTTGATACGCCTTTAACTTCAGAAGCCGCCATTCCAGCTATGATTGCAACTACTTCTTCTGAAATTTTTATTCCATTCACTTCTGTTTCATTATTAGTAACTTCTAATTCTTCCTTGTTTTCTTTATTCTCATCCATAACAATACCCTCCTTATATTTTTACATATTTCCATTCGAAAAAGTTCCTTCAATCTTTCTGCCTCTTAAACAATCTAGTATATTCATCCTTTTAGCATTTGGTAATTGTATTTCTTCTATGCTTAATATTTTATCTCCTGTCGCAACATGTAATCCCTTTTTAGAATCTGTTACAACTATTGTTCCTGGTGTATCTTTTGCCTCTTCGTCTAACACCTTAGCATCCCATACTTTCACCATTTGATCGTTTATAAAAGTATATGCTCCTGGCATTGGGTTTAAACCTCTAATTAGATTTCTAATTTCTTTTGCCGATTTGCTCCAATCTATTTTGCAAACATTTTTATCAATCATTGGTGCGACAGAATAATTATCGCCCTGTTTTTCTCTTGGCGCAGTTCCTTCCACAACTTTTTCTAAAGTTTCAACTATCATCCTTCCGCCAAGTTTTTTCATTTTTTCATACAAAGTTCCAAAGTTGTCATCATCTTCAATTTTTATTTCTTCTTTTAAAATCATGTCCCCCGTATCCATGCCAGCATCCATATACATTGTAGTGATTCCAGTGTATTCATCGCCATTTATTATCGACCATTGTATAGGTGCCGCACCTCTATATTGTGGAAGTAACGAACCATGAACATTTATCGAACCATACCTTGGAATTTCTAAAAGTTCCATAGGTAGAATTTGCCCAAACGCAACAACCACAATAACATCAGGCTTCAAGCTTCTTATTTTCTCAATAAATTCAACGTTTTTCTTTACTTTTTCTACTTGAAAAACAGGTATATTCTTTTCAAGTGCATACTCTTTTACAGGAGTAGGCTTAAATTTCATACCTCTCCCAGACGGCCTGTCCGGTTGTGAAACCACCGCCAAAATATTGTGACCAGAATCATACAACTTTGATAAAGATTCAACCGCAAAATCTGGTGTTCCCATAAAAACAATATTCATTTACTACTTATTCCTCCTCTATATCAAAAAGTTCAGTAGCCCTATCTACAAATAAAATACCATCTAAATGATCTATTTCATGGCATAATGCAACAGCTAGCAAATCTTTCGCTTTAATTGTTATCTTTTCACCTTTTTCGTTTAATGCTTCGACAACAACTTCTTTTGGTCTTACAACATCTCCAAGTTTACCAGGAATACTTAAACATCCTTCCCTACAAACCTGTTCGCCTTTTTTCTTTACTATCACAGGATTTACAAGTTTGTATGGTCCTACGCCCTCTTCCTCGTCGCTCAAGTCAATAACAACTGCTCTCTTCAACACACCTACTTGAGGCGCAGCAAGACCTATTCCATCATTCGTTTTTTTCATCGTCTCATACATATCATCTAAAAGTTCAACGATTTTTTCGTCCACAACATCAACTTTTTTCGCTTTCTTGGTTAAAATTTCATCACCAATAATTCTAATTTGCCTAACTGCCATTTTCTACCTCCTACATCATATTATTTGGATTTATATCAAAGTTCAACTTTACATCATTTGATTTTTCCTCGTAATACTTATTTAAGCAATCAGCTAACAAATCTAATTCAGACCTGTCAAGCTTAGCTTTTGCAAGCACTCTCCACCTATACTGCTCGTTGATTTTGCTAATTGGTGCTGGCATTGGTTTATACGCTTCAAAAAACTCAGAAATAATCCCATAAAAACGTTCTGCTTCTTCTTTTACTTTTTCCTCGTCATCTCCACTTAAAACACCTAGTATTATATCGCAAAATGGTGGATATTTCAACTTTTCTCGAACAATTATTTCTTGTTTGTAAAAATTTTTGTAATCTTGCTTTTGTGCTGCCAAAATGCTGAATTCATCAGGCATATATGTTTGAATTATAGCTCTTCCTTTCTTATCACCTCTTCCCGCCCTTCCAGACACTTGGGTAAGAAGTTGATAAGTTCTTTCATTAGCTCTATAATCCGAAATGTTTATTGATGAATCGGCCGCCAAAACACCAACAAGTGTAACATTCTCAAAATCATGTCCCTTTGTAATCATTTGTGTACCAAGTAAAATATCAATCTTTTCATTCTTAAATTTATCTAATATTATCTCATGAGCATTTTTACTTCTTGTAGTATCAATATCCATTCTAATAACCGAAGCTGTTGGAAAGTACTTTTTAATCTCCATTTCAATCTTTTGCGTCCCAGTGCCAAAATATCTAATATTCTTGCCTCCGCACTCTGGACAAATCGTAACATTTTCTTGTTCTTTTCCACAATAATGACACAGAAGCTTATTCTTTGTTAAGTGATATGTCATTGCGACATCACATTTATCGCACTTCACAACATAGCCACAGTCTCTACACATAATAAACGTTGAATAGCCTCTTCTATTCAAAAAAAGTATAGTTTGCTCTTTATTAATTAAATTTTTATTTATTTCACTGTATAATTTCCTACTGAAAACAGTTTTATTGCCAGCCGCAAGTTCCTCTCTCAGATCAACAATCTCAACATCTGGAAGACCACAATTTGAAATTCTGTTTGATAATTCCAATAATTTTATTATACCATTTTCCGCCATATAGTATGTTCTTATATCAGGTGTAGCACTTCCTAACACCAATGGTATATTATATGTTTTGGCAATCATTTTTGCGACTTCCTTCGCATCATATTTTGGCGTTGTTTCTGATTTATATGAAGCATCATGCTCTTCATCAATAATAATAACTCCTATATTTTTCAAAGGTGCGAAAATAGCACTTCTTGCACCAATTACAATTTTACATTTACCATCTCTTATTTTTTTCCATTCATCATATCTCTCACCGAGTGACAACCTGCTATGTAATATAGCAACACAGTCTCCAAATCTAGACAAAAACCTATTTGTTATTTGTGGTGTTAGCGAAATTTCTGGAACTAGTACAATTGCAGTCTTTCCAGCTTTTAGTACCTTGTCAATAAGTTGTAAATAAACTTCTGTTTTTCCACTTCCCGTAACCCCAAAAAGTAGGTACTCATCATACTTATTTATATCAATTTTTTCCAAAACATTCTTCTGCTCATCTGTAAGCTTTAGCGCTTCTGTTTTTGTAACATTTTTATTAGCGAAAGGATTTCTAGAAACTTCAACTTCTTCAATTTTTATAAAGCCATTTTTCTCAAGAGTTTTTAGAACACTAACCGTTGTATCAGTAAACTCCATAAGTTCTTGATATGGTACTTCCTGATTATCAAAAAGAAACGAAATTACCCTTTTTTGTTTATCGGATTTAATCACGTTTAAATCCGCCGATTCTGTGAGCGATACCCATTTCTCTTTTTTAGATTTCACCTTGTCTATTTTATTGCCAGTTCCAGGTGGCACTAAAAGCCTTAATGTATCCGCCAAATTGCAAAAGTACCTCTTAGCCATCCACTTTGCCAAATCAAGTTTTTCATCATCAAAAACTTGATCGTACACTTTTACAATATCCTTACACACATATTCCGATGTATCTTTAATTCCAATGACATAGCCAATCTCCGTGCTCTTTCTGAAACCAAAAGGAACCAAAACACGCATTCCAATTTTCACATTCACACCATCTGGTATGTGATAATCAAAACATCTATTTAAATCATTTACTGACGAATTCACAATAACATTTGCAAACATAAAAGCCCCCTATTTTTCTATAATATAGAATACTAAAACAAAGAAAAAAAGTCAAACAAAGATGAACAACTTTCCGGCTGCCACTTTTTCGTTCATTTTTGAACAACTTTCCGGCTGCCTCTTTTTCGTTCAAAACGGCCTGCACGAAAAAGCGAAGCTCCAAATGTGCACGGTTTTGGTGCACATTTGGCTGGTTGGACGAAGTCGCAATGCATGAATATTGTACTACACGTTTGTTTTATGGGTCGCCGAAGACGGCGACACCCTACGATGGAATATCTGTTTATGATGAACAAAAAAGAGATTGTACATTTGTACAATCTCTTTTTTGTGTCAATTATAATACCACTCAGCCAGCTTCAGCTTCATATCGTTTTTTTGTGCCGACGTAACCTGATTTCTCGGGGGGAAGTGCCTAAAGTTACCACAATCCGCAACCATGAAACAATCTTGGTTCACATTGATCGTTTCATAACCAAGGGTTACGAAAGGATACTTCTCGATGCGCTTTGATGCCAGAATAGCGTTCTTTTTTCCATTACCGAACGTAAGATATTCACCAAATTCCATATCTCTAACTTTCTGGCAACCACCTTTTTCATCAGATGCAGCGCAAGCCCTGTCGCAAGTTTTACACAAGTGCTCACCAAGCGCTTGACATGAAATCATGTGTAGGTTCTTACTTATTATCGCATAGTAATACTTGCCTTCTTTCTTAAGCAGGAAAACCGGCTTTTCTAGCATTCTAAGCTTAAAAATTCCAGCTTTCGAGATTTCGTGCAAGGTGAACTCACGCTTCTTCGTCTCGGAGGAAATTACGGCCTCACCACGAATTTTGATCGTCGTTATAGTCCGTTCCTGCACCAATTTCTCAGTTCCAACAAGATAGATTTCATCGCGGTACCTTTTAGTCGTTCCTTCATCCTTATCATACACATTTACTTCTCTTGCCATACTCACAATGCCTCCTTAATCCTTGAACAGTTAATAAACCAACTTCAACACTTTAGTATAAGGATCACGCTAGTAGATATTATCACGTTATGTAAATTTTGTCAACCTGTTTTAATACATTCCTTCCATTCCGGCTGGCATTGCGTCATGTCCACCACATGTGCAAGACTTCTCTTCCTTTTTATCTGCAACTAAACTTTCTGTTGTAAGTACCATAGCTGCTATGCTTGCAGCATTTTGAAGTGCGCTTCTTGTAACCTTCGTAGGATCTATAATTCCTTCCTTCTTCATATCAACATATTTCTCATTTAATGCATCAAATCCAACTCCTACAGGGCTTTGTTTTACCTTATCTAAAATTACGCTTCCCTCTAAGCCTGCATTAAATGCTATTTGTCTTACTGGTTCTTCAAGAGCTTTAAGAACCGTTTTAACACCCGTTCTTTCGTCTCCTTCTGTTTCAGAAAGTAACTTTTTAACAGCTGGTATTGCATTAACATATGCTGTTCCACCACCTGCAACAATGCCTTCTTCGACAGCAGCTCTTGTTGCTGACAATGCATCTTCTATTCTTAATTTCTTTTCTTTCATTTCTATCTCAGTTGCAGCACCAACCTCTATTACAGCTACGCCACCAACTAATTTAGCAAGTCTTTCTTGTAATTTTTCTTTATCAAACTCAGACTCTGTCTTTTCCAATTCATTTCTTATTTGCTTTACTCTTTGTGCAAGCACTTCTTTGTTGCCAGTGCCATCAACAATTATAGTATTGTCTTTACCAACCTTTACTTGTCTAGCTCTACCAAGTTGAGTTAGTTGAACATCTTTTAATTCTAATCCTAGTTCCTCAGTTATAACTTCTCCACCTGTTAAAATTGCAATGTCTTGAAGCATTTCTTTTCTTCTATCTCCAAAACCAGGAGCCTTCACTGCAACGCATTGGAAAGTACCTCTTAATTTATTCAACACTAAAGTTGTTAATGCATCTCCCTCAACGTCATCGGCAATAATCACAAACCTCTTACCTTGTTGAACAATTTGCTCAAGTATTGGCAAAATTTCTTGAATATTAGAAATCTTTTTATCTGTAATCAATATATACGGATCATCCATAACAGCTTCCATTTTGTCTGTATCTGTAACCATGTATGGAGAAACGTATCCTCTATCAAATTGCATTCCCTCTACAACATTCAAATTTGTTCCCATCGTCTTAGACTCTTCAATTGTTATAACACCATCATTTGAAACTTTTTCCATAGCATCTGCAATCAAATCACCTATTTCTTTATCATTCGCTGAAATTGCTGCAACTCTTGCAATATCTTCTTTACCATTTACTTTAGTTGAATTTTCTTTTATTGCGCTTACAGTCGCATTAATTGCTTTTTCAATTCCTTTCTTCATAACCATTGGATTTGCACCCGCAGCTACATTCTTAATTCCTTCATGAATCATTGCTTGAGCAAGTACTGTAGCTGTTGTTGTTCCATCACCTGCAACATCATTTGTTTTTGTTGATACTTCCTTAACAAGTTGTGCACCCATATTTTCAAATGGATCTTCTAGTTCAATTTCTTTAGCAATAGTAACACCATCATTTGTTATAAGTGGTGCTCCAAATTTTTTATCTAGCACAACGTTTCTACCTTTTGGTCCCAAAGTAACTTTTACTGTATTAGCTAGAGTATTAACACCTCTTTCCAAAGCTTTCCTTGCTTCTTCTCCATAAATAACATTTTTAGCCATAAGATTATCTCCTTTCATTGACTATTCAATAATTCCTAAAATATCATTTTGTCTAACAATAGTATATTCCTCACCATCTAGCTTTATCTCTGTGCCAGCATATTTAGCAAATACTACTTTGTCATTTACCTTAACTTGCATAACAACATCTTTACCATCTATATTTCCACCTGGTCCAACTGCAACAACTGTTGCAATTTGTGGCTTTTCTTTTGAATTTGCAGCTAATAAGATACCGCTCTTTGTTGTTTCTTCACTTTCTACCATTTTTAATACAACTCTGTCTAATAATGGTTTAATCATAAAAAGACCTCCTTCAAATTTCTACATAAAAAAACATTATTAGCACTCTATATCTTCGAGTGCTAATTTATAATATACAATATGCTAAAAAAAGTCAATACATATTTTGTGAAAATTATATGAACTTTTTTTATATTCCTATTCCCATTTCAAATTTTCTTTTCCAATGCGTCTTTCTAATTCTTTTTCTATAAAATCATTTATTTGTAGTTTTACAGTATTTTGTCTTTCTCCATTACATATTGTTACTTCCTTGTTTGCCATTGAGTTTCCTAATGCTTTAATATAACTCCTAAGTTCCGATAACTCATTTTCATTTAAATTGCTTGGAATACTAATTGTTAATTTGTTTTTTTCAATTTCATCGCAAGGTGTAATTTTCATTGCTATTATTGTAATTTCATCTTCCCTTATATTAATTCTTCCATCGATTTTCACTATACTGTCCTCTGTTATAAATTCTTTATACCCTTCATAAGTCTTTGCAAAAACAATTATTGGTAAACTCCCGCTCAAGTCTTCCACCGTTAAGAAAGCCATTATTTCATTATTTTTTGTTATTTTTTTTCGTATATCAGAAATAAGTCCAATTAATCTAACGTTTTGACCATCTACAAATCTAAGCGAAGGATATTCCATTGACTCGTTTTCGGATATATCTTCTTGTGCAAAGTCAAGACTCGAGATATTTGAATATTTCTTTATTCGTTCCCTATATGCGTCTAATGGATGCCCTGATACATAAAGACCAAGCATGTCTTTTTCATTTGAAAGAAGCTCCTTTTTGGATAGTTCTTCTTTTACATCTAATGCATATAAATTTTCACGAGGTGTATCGTCACCAAACATACTTATTTGTCCTGAAAGAGCCTTTCGATTATCCGATGAAATCATGTCAAGTATTCTTTCAAAAGAGCATAACAAAGTATTACGATTAGCACCCAAACTATCAAACGCGCCAGATTTAATCATAGACTCTATACATTTCTTGTTAACGTCTTCATTAGAAATTCTTTTACAAAAATCTATAAAATCCTTAAATGGTCCATTTTGTTTTCTTTCTTTTGTAATAGAATCAACAGCCGCTTCTCCTACATTTTTTATCGCCGCCAAGCCAAATATTATACTATCTCCATCAACAGTAAATTTACTATAACTCTTATTTATATCCGGACGTTTTACTTCTATCTCCATTCTTTTGCACTCGTTTATGTATTCCGGTATTTTATTAGTTGCACCCAGAAAACTATTTAAAAGTGCTGCCATAAATTCAGTTGGATAATATGTCTTTAAATATGCTGTGCGATATGCAACAACAGCATAACAAGCCGCATGCGATTTGTTGAAAGCATATTTCGCAAATTCAGCCATTTCATCAAAAATTTTACTTGCACTCTTCTCATCAACACCATTACGAATTGCACCTGGTATTTCTACATCACCATTTTCATTTACCACACCATAAATAAAATTTTGTCTTTCCTTCGCCATGACGTCAAGTTTCTTTTTACCCATAGCACGTCTCACTAAATCAGCTCTTCCAAGTGAATAGCCACCAATATCACGTACAATTTGCATTACTTGTTCTTGATAGACCATACAGCCATACGTTACATTCAATATCGGCTCTAACGCAGGATGTGTATATTCTGTCTCTTCTGGATTATTTTTTCCACGTATATATCTAGGAATTTGATCCATTGGTCCAGGTCTGTAAAGTGATACTCCGGCTATCAAGTCTTCCAAGCAGTCTGGTTTCAACTCTTTCATAAATGAAGTCATACCACCACTTTCAAATTGAAAAACTCCACTTGTATTTCCTTCAGCCCAAAGTTTATACACTTTTGGATCATTCATTTCTTTATCAAACTGAACGTCAACATTTCTATTATACTTTACTAGTTTTATTGCATCGTTAATTACCGTAAGTGTTCTTAAGCCTAGAAAGTCCATCTTTAAAAGTCCAAGTTCTTCAAGAATAGTCATTGTATATTGTGTAGAAATCAAATTATCGTTTTTATATAATGGCACATATGTATCAACTGGGTCTTTTGTTATAACAACACCGGCTGCGTGCGTTGAAGCATGTCTTGGCAATCCTTCAAGTCTTTTAGAAATTTCTATAACTTTTCTAACTTCCGCATCTTCATCATACATTTGTTTTAATTCAGGGTTCATCTCTAAAGCCTTGCTAAGTGTCATGTGCAATTCCATCGGAACTTTTTTTGATATAGAATCAGCCTTTGAATATGGCACATTCAAAACTCTTGCGACGTCACGTATAACTCCACGCGCTGCCATTGTACCAAATGTAATAATCTGTGCAACATGATCATTTCCATATTTTCTGCACACATAGTCAATAACTTCTTGTCTTCTTTCATAGCAAAAATCAATATCAAAATCCGGCATACTAACTCTTTCTGGATTTAAGAATCTTTCGAAAATAAGATTATACTTAATTGGGTCAATATCAGTAATACCAATACAGTATGCAGCCAAGCTTCCAGCCCCACTACCTCTTCCCGGACCAACTGGTATTCCATTATCTTTTGCGTATTTTATAAAGTCCCATACAATTAAATAATAATCAACATATCCCATCCTTTTCACAACGGATAATTCATATTCTAATCTTTCAACAAGTTCCGGCTTTCTCTCACCATATCTCATATCTAAACCTTTATAACATTCTTGCTTTAAAAATTCATAGTGATCCATATTATTAGGTGTATCAAAGTTAGGCAATATTGTATGTCCAAATTCAAACTCAACATTACATCTTTCAGCAAGTTTTACCGTGTTTTCAACAACTTCTGGCAGGTTTTTAAAGTTATCATACATTTCTTCAGGAGACTTTATATAAAATTCATCACTTCCAAATCTCATTCTGTCTATGTCCGTCATTTTTTTACCTGTTTGAACGCACAATAAAACTTCATGACTATAACTATCTTCTCTATTCAAGTAATGCGCGTCATTTGTGGCAATCATTTGTACTCCAAGTTCTCTAGCCAGTCTTATAAGACCTTGATTAACTAATACTTGTTCATCAATTCCATTATGTTGAAGCTCAATATAGAAATTCTCTTTTCCAAAAATATCAATATATTCTTCCGCTTGTCTCTTGGCTTTTTCATAATCTCCGTCTAATAATGCTCTACTAATAAATCCAGCCAAACAAGCACTCGTACATATAATTCCATCACTATATTTTCTTAAAAGTTCTACATCGACTCTTGGCTTATAATAGTAACCATCTATAAAAGAAGCTGACACTATTTTTATCAAATTTTTATAACCTTCGTTATTTTTTGCGAGCAAAATTAGATGCCCCAACTTATCATCAACATTAGGTTCTTTATCAAATCGTGTTCTTGGTGCAGTATAAACTTCACAGCCTATAATTGGTTTTATATCATTCTTTTTACACTCTTTATAAAATTCCATCGCACCATACATAACACCATGATCTGTTATGGCAACTGCTTTCATTCCTAATTCTTTAACCCTTTGAACTAAGTCCTTTATTCTATTAGCACCATCTAGCAAACTATATTCTGTATGCACATGCAAGTGCACAAAATCTTTTTCCATATTCAATCACCTATCACTATAATTTACTGCATTATATCAAAAACATATAATATTTTCAATAAATATGAAATTTGTTGCATTTATACTAATAAACAAACTGCGAAAAACGCAAACAAAAAAACGGCGTCAAAATCTTTGACACCGTTTTGCCTCAAAGTGGCGGACCTGCGAAAAGTCCAATCACAAAGAGGACGACGAATACTACTCCGAGAAGCCGGAAGATACCTCGAAAGGTTTCACCAGCAATACGCCGAGCAGTACTGGAAAATAGGAGCGCCAAGATGATAAAAAACCACATGTGAAGTACCTCCCTACCCACAGTTCAAAATAGCGACATGGGAATTAATAAGTAGCAAACTTAGCTACTATATAAATTATACCATATTTTTCTTCAAAATTCAATTTTTATGTAAACAAAGCGTTTCACAATCGTTTGCTATACTTTCCGCATCCATTCCATACAACTTTTCGATTTCTTCTGTTTTTCCGTGCCTTATAAATTCATCTGGATATGCAAAAAATTTTGCTTTCACATCTTTTTCTTCTATTATCAAATCTTTTACCGCAGTTGCAAGTCCACCATCAATTATTCCATCTTCTATCGTCACAACATTTTTTGTTTTTCTTATAGATGTTAATACTGTTTTTTTATCTATAGGTTTTAAAAATCTAGCATTGATTACTTCTGCATCTATATCTTTTTCTTTTAATATGTCAGATACCTCAATAGCCCTTTTTACCATTTTCCCTATTGCCAATATCGTAATATCATTTCCACTCTTTATAGTTTCTGCTTTACACAAATTAGTCTTTGTGTTTGTGAGTTTTTCAACATATCCATCTCTAGGGTAACGTATCGCAACTGGACCATTATAATTTATTGCAAATCTCATCATCTTTTTTAATTCTTCACCATCTTTTGGTGCCATTACCATCATGTTAGGAATTGAAGATAAAAACGACATATCAAATAATCCATGATGAGTTTCTCCGTCTTGTCCAACAATTCCAGCCCTATCAATCATAAATATCACGTGAAGTTTTTGCAATGCAACATCATGTAATATTTCATCGTATGCACGTTGTAAAAATGTTGAATACACTGCAAATATTGGAATATATCCTTGTTTTGCAAGACCGCTCGCAAAAGTTACAGCATATTCTTCAGCAATCCCTACATCAAAAAATCTTTCCGGAAATTTTTGCATAAATTGTGTAAGTCCTGTACCATCTGGCATAGCCGCTGTTATCGCTACTATTTTTTTATTCTTTTCCGCCATATTTACTATAGTATCACCAAACATCTTTGAATATGATGGCTTATCAGAAACTTCTACGCCTTTTTCTTTATCAAAACGTCCAACACCATGATATAAGTCGGGATTTTCTTCAGCGAACTTATATCCTTTTCCCTTTTTAGTTACCACATGTAACAATACTGGCTTATTCACTTCTTTTGCTCGTTCTAACATTTCGGTTACTTCCGATACATCGTGACCATCAATCGGTCCCAAATAAGTAAAGCCAAAATATTCAAATAGTGTACTATTTGGAAGTAGCACATGCTTTAAACCATTTTTAAGCCATTCTATAAACTTTATAAATAATCTCCCAATGAAAGGAATACGGTTTAAAAACTCTCTAACTTTCTTTTTACCAGAGTTATATGTAACATTTGAACGTATTTTATTCAAATAAGATGATAAATTCCCCACACTTTTTGATATTGACATCTGATTATCATTTAAAACAACTATAAGGTTAGTTCCATCTATATTTGCATTATTAAGCGCCTCAAACGCAAGTCCCCCAGTCATTGAGCCATCACCAATTACAGCAATTGTATAATCTTTTTTTCCGTCTAATTTATTTGCAGTAGCAATTCCTATTGCGGATGCTATCGATGTACTACTATGACCAGTACTAAAAATATCATGTCTACTTTCATATGTTTTGGGAAAACCACTTAATCCATCCATTTGTCTTAATGTGTTAAACTTATCTTTTCTACCTGTTAAAATCTTGTGTACATAGCACTGATGTCCCACATCAAATATTATCTTATCATTAGGAGAATCAAACACATAATGAAGTGCCACCGTCAATTCTACCACACCTAAATTAGGTGCTAAATGTCCCCCAGTCTTTGAAACATTATCAACAAGAAAAGACCTTATGTCTGAACATAGGTCTATTAATTCTTCTTTATCTAATCTTTTTAAATCAAACGTATCTTCTATTCTATCTAAAACCTTATACATCCTATCACCGCATTAAATTATATAACGTTTTAACAATTATGTCAAATTTTATATAATCTCTTACTTTGTTGCATGCCTTGATATATTTAATAGTACGCCAACACTTGCAAGCAACATTATAAGGGCTGTTCCACCATAGCTAAAGAAAGGAAGTGGTATTCCCGTAACTGGCATTGAAGAAGATACAACTGCCATACTAAACACAGCTTGAATTCCTATCATAGTAGTTATACCAACAGCTACAAGTGTTCCGAACATATCTGGTGCTTTTAACGCAATAGTAATTCCTCTCCAAACAAATAAACCAAACAATATCATTACCGCTAACACACCAACCAAGCCTAGTTCTTCCGCTAGTATAGCAAATATGAAGTCATTGTGTGGTTCTGGTATGTACATATATTTTTGAACGCTCTTTCCTATTCCAACACCAAAAAGCCCTCCCGAGCCAATTGCATATAACGATTGTATTATTTGCCAACCATCACCTTGGGCATCTTGCCAAGGATCAAGAAAGATTATCATTCTCTTCCAACGATACTCCTTCATCCTTGCCAAGAAGAATGCTCCAATCATACCAATTACTCCTATGGGAACAAGTTGACTCATCTTAGCACCTGCAGCAAAAATAATTGCTACAGCAATAACTGCAATTATCATTGTTGCACTCATATGTGGTTCAAACATCAAGAGTCCTCCAATTACCCCAATTAAAGCAAGATATGGCACTAGTCCTGTCCAGAAATTTTTTATCTTTCCTGGATTTTTAGAAATCTTTGCCGACATAAAAATTATAAGTGCTATCTTCATAAGTTCTGATGGTTGAAACTGAAACGTGCCAATCCCAAGCCACCTTGTTGCGTCATTACGAGTAATTCCAACATGTGGAATTAAGACTGCAACAAGTAACAAGCCAGCTCCAATCATAGCAATATCTGCAAGTTTTCCTTTATAAATTCTATAATCGATATTTGAAACTATAAACATAATAATAATGCCAAGTATCGCAAACTTTAGCTGCTTTTCTGCATAAAAATAACTATTTCCCTCCGTTCTAAGAGAATATGGTGCGCTCGCACTAAGTACCATAACTAAGCCAAATGCCAATAATATTAGCACAACTATCAGCAAACCATAATCCAAAGGTTTTCTTTTAACTTTTTTCTCGGTTGATTCTAGTTCTTTTGTCTGCATTAAAATTCTCCTATCTGTAAAATTTTGCACTGCTAAATTATACAAACGCCTACCAAACATAATATTAATGTAATAAGCCAAAATGCTGGTACTATTGTTGTTTCTTTATAACCCGAAAGTTCTAGGTGATGATGTATCGGTGCCATTTTAAATAATCTTTTACCTTTTGTTAATTTAAAATATGTTACTTGTAAAATTACAGATAATGCCTCTATTACACATATCCCAGCGACAATAATTAAAATTAGTGGCATTTTCAAAATCAAAGCAACACTACAAAAAGCACCACCTAAAGCTAGAGAACCAGTGTCTCCCATAAACACTTTTGCAGGGTACATATTAAATAGTAAAAACCCAATCGTGCTTCCCGCAACTATTGATGAGAAAACACTCATTTCTTTATTACCATATTTTGCAGCCGCATATGTAAAGAATATCATTATTATTGCAGTTATGCCTGAGGCAAGCCCATCCAAGCCATCCGTCAAATTAAGACTATTTGTGCAAGCAAGTATTATAAACACCATACAAGGTATGTACGCCCAAGTTGGTATTACTATATAGTCTCTCAAAAATGGTATATAAGTTTCTGTACCAAAACCAGAATGCACAAGATATACAACAAATGCAACGGCAACAATTATTAGCCCTAACATTTTCAAAGAAGGTTTCAATCCTTTTGGGTTTTTCAAAACTAATTTTATAAAATCATCTATAAATCCTATTAATCCATATCCCAAAGTTACCAATGCAACCGGCAATACACTAGGATACTTAGTTGATACAATAGCTGAAATTACAAATATAACTACAAGCATTATAATTCCACCCATCGTTGGTGTTCCACTCTTCTTTAAATGGCTCTGAGGTCCATCATCTCGTACAACCTGACCTATTTTCATTTTTCTTAGTATTGGTATAACAATTACTCCAAGTATAATAGTCCCTATAAAAGAGGCTAACAGTGCCTTTATCTGTATGTTCATAATTTCCCTCCAAAAACTTCTTTACTACCATGCATAAATATCGTCATTCTTCGACTCTGGTAAACTTTTCATTACTTCACTTGCAACTTCCCTGTCATCAAAATGATGATGCTCCCCATTTATTTCTTGATATGTTTCATGTCCTTTACCAGCAATAACTACAATATCATTTCTTTTTGCTTGCCTTATTGCATGCTCTATTGCTTTCTTTCTATCTACAATAACTATATATTTTCCTTTAGTCTTTTTTATTCCTTCTTCAATCTCTTTAACAATTTCTTTTGGGTTTTCTGTTCTTGGATTATCAGATGTAATTACTGTATATCCCGCATTTTTGCCCGCAATCTCGCCCATAATAGGACGTTTAGTTCTGTCTCTATCTCCGCCACAGCCAAACACGCAAATAACTTTTCCTTTCGTATATGCCTTCACTGCTTTCAAGATGCTTTCTAAGCTTGCAGGCGAATGAGCATAGTCAACCATTACTGTTAGATTTCTATCATTTGGTACCATTTCTGATCTTCCAGGAACTCTAACTTCCTCTAGTCCTTCAATTACATTCTCAACACTAGCACCTAGCTTTATAGTAACACAAATAGCAGCTAGCGAATTATAAACCGTAAATCTTCCTGGAATATTAACACGAATTCTTTGCATTACTTTGTTAAATGGCATTTTAAAATCAGAATAGCTATTTGTTATAATTATATCTCTAGCGGATACAAACGGATTATTATCTATTCCATATGTCGTGATTGTACATGTTGCTATATCCATTAATTTTCTAGCATACATATCATCACAATTTATGAATCCGTCCTTACACATTGTAAATAATTTTGCTTTTGCTGCCAAATAATTATCAAAATTCTCGTGAAAGTCCATGTGGTCCTGTGACAAATTTGTAAATACACCTATATCAAAATTACATCCTAAAACTCTATCAAGAGCTAATGCGTGAGATGATACTTCCATAACCACAACATCACATTTCTCATCTGCCATCTTTCTAAATAATCTTTGTAAGTCAACACTTTCTGGTGTTGTTCTGCTTGCTTCAACTTTTTCTTCACCTATCATGTTTGCAATTGTTCCAATAAGCCCAACTTTCTTACCTGCTTTCTCCATTATCTTTTTTATCATATAAGTTGTTGTTGTCTTTCCCTTTGTTCCAGTAACACCAACAAGTTTAAATTCTCTTGATGGATTTTCGTAAAAATTACAACTAGCAAGTGCCATAAGTTTTCTTGTATCATCAGCAATAACAAAAGTAACGCCTGGAACTGTATCGCCATTCCATTTATCTTTTTGAACCGCAACAACTTTTGCACCATTTTCAATTGCACTATTAATGTATTCATGCCCATCTGTTTTAAATCCAACAATTGCAATAAAGAAATCGCCCGTCTTCACTTCACGTGAATCATATTTTATTTCGGGAACCTCAATGTTTAAGTTTCCTTCAACTTTTAAATTCTCAATACCATCCAAAATTTTTGATAAAACCATTTCTTTTCCTCCTTTTTCCTGCAAGAAATTCTATTCTACATCAATTCCTACAGGTCTAAATTCAACTCTTACAATAGTACCTTGTTCAACTTCTGTTCCAGCTGCCGGCTCTTGAAGCACTGACATTCCACTTCCGGAAATCTTTATATTTAAGTTTGATTCTGCAAGAGTCTTCGTTGCAGTAACAACATCCATTTTCTTAACATCAGGAACTTTTGTTGTAAATCTCACATCATTTCCTTCAACATACAATTTAACTAAAGATTTTTCGTTTAACGTTTCACCCTGAACTGGTATTTGGCTAACAACTCTAGCATTAATATCACTTTCATCAACACTATATTTTAATCCTGCATTATTTAATATTCTGATAGCTTCACCAACAGTTCTATTTGTAACATCAGGTACTTTTACTTTGTTTGTTTTATCATCTGTGTAACTATAATCTTGTGGAACTTCTAAATATTCTAATACTTCATCCAAAATGTTACCAACTACTGGTGCACATATTCCACCACCTTGGTGCCCTTGTGGTCCTTTTGGATCATATAAGTTAAAAATAACAGCAACTTGTGGGTCATCAGCAGGTGCCAAAGCAACGAATGAAGCAACATACTTTTTGTTTGCTCCTCTTCCTTGTTCTGCGGTACTTGTTTTACCTGCTACATAATATCCTTTTACTTGAGCATATCGTCCCGTTCCATCTGAAACAACGCTCTCCATCATATCAAGAACCATTTTTGAAGTTTCTTCTGAGATGGCTTGTTTTACAACCTTTGGTTCGTTTGTTTGAATAACGTTTCCATCATTATCAATAATTTCCTTTACTATTCTTGGCTGCATAACCTTACCACCGTTTCCAAGAGCACAAATAGCATTTAGCATATTAAGTGGTGTAAGCGTAAATCCCTGACCAAATCCAGCAGTGGCAACAGTTGAATCTGTGGCAGTTTTTGCTGTATGTATAATTCCGCTTGTTTCTCCTATCATATCAACACCAGTCTTTTGAGAAATTCCAAATGCATCAAAATACTTGTAAAGGTCTTGTTTCCCTATTTTTAAAGCAACATTCATAAATACAGGGTTACATGAATTCATTAATCCCTTTCTCAAACTTTGTTGTCCATGAGGATTATAGCTTCTCCAACATTTTATATCCCAGCCTTCTACCTTTAAACTACCCGTGCAAGAAAACTGAATCCTATCAACATCTGTAACATATTTTTCTTCAATCGCAATCGCTGCCGTAATCGTTTTAAAAACTGAGCCTGGTTCATATGTATCAGAAATGGCTCTGTTCTTCCACATCTCTTGAAGTGCTTTGTTTCTCTCTGTCTTAGACATCTCACTCCACTTACTAGCAAGAGTTTCATCATTTATTGTAAAAGCATTATTTGGATCATAATCTGGAGCCTGAGCCATTGCAAGTATATCTCCATTTTTAGGGTTCATTATAATACATACTCCATATTCAACAGGGCTATTATCTATGATAGCCTGCTCCAAATATTTTTCTGCTTTGTGTTGAATAACCTCATCAATTGTAAGAACTAGATTCAAACCATCTTCTGGTGGAATGTATCTCTCATCATTTAACGGAAGCTCCGCACCACTTGCATCAGTACCAATCGTAAGCTGGCCCGCAACACCTTTTAAAACACTTTCATATTTCGCTTCAAGTCCCTCAAGTCCCTGATTATCTGTACCACAAAATCCTAGAACATGAGACAAAAAATATCCTTTTGGATAATATCTTTTTGTGTCTTCAAATATATTTACTCCCTTTATTTTGTTTTCTTTTATCCAAACTCTAACCTTATCTGTAACTTCTTTATCAAGTCTTTTTGCAATTGTTTCTTCGCTAGTGTTCTTACACACTTTTTTATATATGGTTTCATAATCTAAATTTAATATTTCTGCAAGTCCCTTTGCTGTCGCTTCTCTATCCTTTTCCTTTATATTTTTGGGTGTAATACTGATGGTCTCTACAGAAATACTTTTTGCCAAGACCTCACCATTTCTATCGTAAATAGTCCCACGCTTTGGACTAATAACTCTATTCTTAGTTTGCTGAGTATATGCTTTCTTTTGCAACTCATTGGCATTTATTACTTGCAAATAAAACATTCTCACAAAAAGTAAAACTATTACAAATGCAAAAGTAAATAAAAGTATGGTAGTTCTTTTTTTCGCTTCAATATTTGCTTTAGCCACACTGCACCTCCTACTCAATAAATTATATCATATAACTATATAAATCATGCAATAAAAAATCAAATTTATTTATATTTTTAGATCCATTTTTATTTCATAAAAAGAGCCATCCATTTTGGATAGCTCTTCATTCGCAAAATTAATCTATTATTTTTCTTAATTCACTCACTATTTTTTCAAACCAATTCAACTCCGATTCTTCTGCTATAGTAACTGGTGTTGTTATCTTATCTTGTTTTTCAACACTAACGTATTGTATTTGCGAACTACTAGGCTTTTGCATACCTAATTGATATTTTGCATAATTTTCAACATATGTTAAATCAGTTTTACTTTCAATGTCAGCTTGTACTTGGTCATTTGCATTTTGAATTTTAATCAAATCACTTTTTAAAGTGTTTATTTCTGAAAACTCTTCATTAATTACAGAATATCTATAGCATACCATAAAAAACAAAGCAAAAAACACGGAAACAAGTGCTACATTCTTTAATGTAACACCAACATTCGATTTTGTTTTTGATTTGATTTTTGGTTTGGTTAATGTCATTTCTTTTGGTTTATTTATAATTTTTTTTGATGATGTTAAAGGAATATCAATGCTACTTTTTCTGCTGGTTGCCACTTTTCTTTTTGATACTTGTGCCTTAGAAGTTTGTTTCTTAGTTTGTACCTTTTCTACACTTCTTTTAGAAACCACATTTTGCTTAGGTGTAGCATTTCTACTTTGAGCTACCTTGCGCGTAGTATTATTCATTTTAGCATTAAGAGCTTTTTGTTGTGCACTAGCACTACTAGTTCTGCGACCGTTTCTATATTCATAATAGTCATAATCATAATTTAGTGCTGGCATCAACTCACCCCTCTCTTTTGTTTTTAATTTGAAAACCTACGTTCAAATACTCGAAGTTTTGCACTCTTTGACCTCGGATTACGTTCTTGCTCTTCATCACTTGCTATAATCGGCTTCTTTGTAAGTATTTTCCCATAAGACTTATATCCGCAAACACACTTTGGAAAATCTTTTGGGCAGGTACATCTTCCCTCCAAATCAACAAACGCTTTTTTTACAATTCTATCTTCTAATGAATGGAACGTAATAATGCAAATTCTTCCTTTGTCATTTAATATGCTCGATATATCTTTTATTGCATTATACAATTCCTTTAATTCTCCATTTACTTCTATTCTTAATGCTTGGAATATTCTCTTAAACGAATCTATTGCATCTTTCGATACTGCAGTTCTTATAATATCTGCAAGTTCATAAGTTGTATCAATTTCACTTTCTTTCCTTTTTTCTACAATTTTTTCAGCAATACGTCTTGAGAACTTTTCTTCGCCATATTCTTTAAATATTTTTTCGAGTTGTTCTTTAGAATAAGTATTTACAACATCTTTCGCTGTAAGTTCTTGAGATTGATTCATTCTCATATCAAGTATGGCATTTTTAGTGTAACTAAAACCTCTCGAAGCTTCATCTATCTGATATGAAGACACACCAAGATCTAAAAGTACTCCATCAATTTTTTCAATTCCTAGTCCTTCAACATGTCTTTTTATATCTTCATGTCTTCCCCATACATACTTAACATTTGAATATTCTGAAAGCCTTTTCCTACTCGCGTTTAACGCTTCTTCATCTCTGTCAATTCCGATAAGTAATCCTTTATCACTCAAATGTTTAATAATTTCACTTGAATGTCCCGCACCACCTATTGTACCATCAACATAAATTCCATCCGGTTTAATATTCAAATATTCTATGCACTCATTTAGCATAATCGGCTCATGCTTAAATTCCATACTTCAATCCCTTCAAAACAAAAACTTGGGCGGTACATCATCCGCCCGTTTTTTCTTTTGTACGTTTAAATTTCTTCTTTTGTAATTTTGAATAGCTTGTCCTTTGTAAATTTTAATCTCTTCTTTTGTAATTTTAACTTTTTCTTTTGTGAATCATCTTTTTATCATAAGTATTATTAAAATAGACTAAATTGCCGTCTAAAATTAAATTCCTAACATTGACATTTTTTCTGCAATGTCATCAGAATCTTGTTCATCATTATATGTTTCCCATTTAGATTTACTCCAAATTTCAATTCTGCTTGAAACGCCAATGATAACAACATCCTTTTCGAGTGAAGCAAATTCTCTCAAGCCCTGTGAAATAAGTATTCTTCCTTGACTATCAAGTTCGCACTCAATTGCACTTGAGAAAAAGAAACGAGTAAAGTTTCTTGCGTCTTTTCCTGTAACTAATGGTAATGTTTTCACTTTATCTTCAATGGTTTTCCATTCTCCTAACGAATATCCATATAGGCATCCATCAAAACCCTTAGTAACAATAAATCTTTCACCTAGCTCCGTTCTGAATTTTGCTGGTACAATTATCCTGCCTTTAGCATCAATAGTATGACTATATTCTCCTATTAACACGATAACCACCTCTTTTCAAAATTCACCACTTTGCTCCACTTTCCTCCACTTCGATATCATTTTACCCTATACTTATTATAAAATCAAGTATTTTTATGATTTTTTTTATTTTTTATTTTCGAACACTTTACATAACACATTTTTGAGCTTCTATTTTATTACCTTTAATTGCATAAAAACTTGAGGCTAGCCGATAAAAATCGGCTAGCCTCTCATTAACATTCTTTTATTCAATTGTTAAAACTTTCGGACCATCTTTCGTTATTACGATTGTATTCTCATAATGAGCTGCAAGACAACCATCATCTGTTAAAATAGTCCATCCATTATAATCTTCATATATGTCTCTCGTTCCCGCATTTATCATCGGTTCTATCGCTAATACCATTCCTTCTTCAAGTCTTGGTCCCTTCCCCGGCTTACCAAAGTTTGGAACTCCTGGATCTTCATGCATTTCAAACCCAACACCGTGTCCCTGAAATTCACGTACAACACTATAACCATTTTCCTCAGCATGTTTCTGAATAGCATAAGAAATATCAGAAATTCTATTACCTATCACCGCATTTTTCACACCTTCCCAAAAACATTCTTCTGTAACTTTTATAAGTCTCTCGGCTTCTGGATTACCGCCGCCAACAACATAGCTTCTTGTTGCATCGCCAAAATACCCATCTTTATCAGCAACAATATCAACACTAACTAAATCGCCTTTTTGTATCTTTCTATCACTTGGTATTCCGTGTATAACTTCATCATTTACTGAGATACAGCAAGTTGCTGGAAAAGGATTTTTTGAACCCTTTGGATATCCTTTGCATGATGAATTAGCTCCATGAGCTCTTATAACATCTTCTGCGATTTTATCTATTTCTTTTGTTGTCATTCCAACTCTTATAGAATTCTTAACAGCCTCATGTGCCAAGAAAACTATATGACAAGCCTCTCTTATTTTCTCTACTTCGTTATGGTTTTTTAAAGCAATCATTTCATTATACTCCTTTTAACCTACCAGTTAATTATAGGTTTGCCAACTCTGCCTTTACTAATGCAATTGTATCTTCTAACAATTCTTGACCAACCACTGTAGCCACTTTTCCTTTTTCATTATAATATGCAATAAGTGGCTCTGTTTGTTTGTGATATACATGAAGTCTATTTGTAACAGTTTCTTCATTATCATCTTTTCTTTGGAACAACTTGCTTCCACATTTATCACAAATTCCCTCTACTGCTGGTGGATTATCTTTCAAATTATATATTTCCTTGCATTCAGGATTTTCACAAGTTCTTCTGTTTATTGCTCTACTCATTATTTCCTCATCAGGGACATGCAAATTGATAACTTTATCTATTTCAACACCCTTTCCCTCTAAGTACTCATTTAAAGCTTCGGCTTGAGCTACAGTTCTTGGAAAACCATCTAGTAAAAATCCTCTCTCCTCACAATCTGGTTCATCAAGTCTTGCCTTCAATAAATCTATGACTAACTCATCTGGAACAAGTTCACCCTTATCCATATATTCTTTAGCTTTCATGCCTAACTCTGTTCCATCCGCAATATTTTTTCTTAAAATATCTCCTGTTGAAATGTGTGGAACATTATAGTCTCTAGTAATCCATTTACATTGAGAACCCTTTCCACTACCTGGTGCTCCTAATATAATAAGTCTTAACATATTACCATCCCTCCTAATAATTTATATCGCATATTATATCATAAGATAGCCTGATAAATCAAATATTTTCTATCTTTCGACATTCTTTTGCAATATAAAATTATGGCTCTTCCTCATCAAATTCAACGGTCAAGTAAAAACCTACAACGCTAGACTCTATATGTGTTATCTTTCCTTTTCTTGTTTTTAATCTTTTAGTAATAGGAATATTGGCGGACATAGCAACAGCAGGCTCTATAACATAATACCAACTAGAAGGTAGTTCACCTTCTTCTACTTCAACCACATCGCCTTCTTTTACCAAATCGGGTCTCTCCATTTTAAAAATCAACTTTCTCAATAATATCGCCTCCAAGTAAAAATTATATTACTAGGAGACGATAAATTCAATAATTTTTAAAATGGTTATGCTACATTTCTCTCATTCTTCTTACAAAGCTTTCCAATTTAAATACTAAATAATCAACATCTTTCAATGTATTTTCATCTCCAAATGTCACTCTTAGTGCACCACGCGACATTTCATTTGAAAGCCCTATTGCTGCCAAAACATGTGATGGAGCCGTGTTTCCGGAATTACAAGCCGAACCACTAGAAGCATATATTCCGCTTGAAGATAGCAAAAGTAGTAAAGTTTCTCCTTCGACACCTTGAAATGAAATATTTGCATTTCCTGGTAATCTAATGTTTTCATGGCCATTTAGTTTAACATTAGGTATCTTTTTAAAAACCTCTTGCACATAATAATCTCTTAACTTTATCAATTTTTGATTATATTCTTCTATATTATTATTTGCTAATTCTATGGCTTTTCCAATTCCAACTATTCCCGGAACATTCTCTGTACCAGCACGCTTATTAGCCTCCTGATGACCTCCGTGAATTATCGGTTCGAAATTCACGCCTTTTCTCACATACAATGCACCAATTCCTTTTGGTCCATAAAATTTGTGTCCAGACATCGACAACGCATCAATATTTAACTCTTTTACATCTATTTTTATATTTCCAACAGCCTGCACAGCATCTGTATGGAAAAATATATTATTTTTTCTAGCAATTTCTCCAATTTCTTTTATAGGCTGTATTGTACCTATTTCATTATTTGCAAACATAATGCTAATTAATATAGTTTCTGGTCTAATCGCTTTTCTTAACTCATCTATAGATATCATACCATCTTTATCTACATTTAAGTATGTTACTTCAAACCCTTCCTTTTCTAGCGACATACAAGTTTTTATAACAGCCATATGCTCTATTTTGCTAGTAATTATATGTCTTCCTCTCTTTTTATTCGCTCTTGCAAATCCGCTTATAATTAAATTATCAGATTCAGAACCACCAGCTGTAAAATATATCTCTTCACTATTTGCACCAATAGCATTGGCCACTTGCTTTCTTGCATTTTCTACTGCTATCTTGGCCTCTTGACCAATAGTATATATTGAAGAAGCATTACCATACTTTTCATTAAAATATGGTAGCATCACTTTTAAGACTTCGGGTTTTGTATACGTTGTTGCTGCATGATCCAAGTAAATTTCATTCACTTCAAATCCCCCTTCTGAGAGATAACAAAAAAATTCTTTTAAAAATATTTCGCCAAAACGCAAAGTACATATAATATCTCTCAAGATATTATATGTATTTTAAACTTTTTTGCCCTTATCTATTCTTATAAATGTTTTTTCACTTCTTCATAAATTTCACTATGAATATCCTCGATAGTTCTTATATTGTTATCGCTATCAACACATTTTACATGATACCAACCATACTTTTTCGCCACATAAATACCCGCACTGTACGCAGCTTTTAAATGTTCTTCATTTTTTTCGTGAATATCTTTTTGTGACTCATGAGTAATTTTATTTGGTCTATTTTTCATAAGTTCTTCCGACTTTTCTATTGGCATGTCCAAGAAAAACACTTCTGTTGGCAAAGGAAGCCCCATAATATTAAATTCTAAATCATATAACCAATCTAAAAATTTATCTCTTTCTTGTAAGTCACTAATTTTTCCGGCTTGATGAACCATATTTGCTGTTGTATATCTATCTAATAAAATAACTTTTCCATCGCTAATTGCTTTTTCCATTTCTTGCTTATAGCAAGCGTATCTATCTACACTAAAAAACATAGACGCAACATACGGACTAATAGTCTGAGCATCCTCTCCAAATTCTCCACCTAAGTACATTTTAACAAGTGACGAAGAGGGACTATCATACCTTGGAAAAGAATATTTCGCATATGGAATATCTTCTTTTTCGAACTCCTCTATTAACTTCTCTAATTGCGTTTGCTTCCCGCTACCATCTGTACCATCTATAACAAAAATTTTACTCATAACACACCCCCAATAAAAACATTAGCATATCATTACTCAAAAAGCAATATCTTCGTTTTGAACGAAAAAGTGGCTGCCGGAAAATTGTTCATTTTTTTGTAAATTAAACTTTTTTAAAAATTTTAAGTTTCTTGTTGACATTTTACGTAAACCATGTTAATATAGTTACTGGCTTCAATATTTTTGATGTGATTATAGCAATTTATTTGCAGAAATCAAAGATAATGAAGTACTTATATTTAAACGGAGGTGCCTGCAATATGGACACCATGAAAACCTATTTTTAGAGCAAAAATCGTGCTCTATGCTCACCCAAAGTACAAGCTGAAAACACTGTGAAAGCTATTTGGCGAGAACTCAATGAAGCATATGCTGATACTAATATTGTACTAAAGTATGCTTACATCGAATTCTCAACTGGCAAACTATTCTACAGTTTTGGTGATGAGCAAGAACGCATTGAAAGAGAAGGCGTAACTTTTGAAATTACCAATATGGTAAAAGATATGCTTATCGATCAAGGCTGGGAACTTTATCTTCCAATAGGTATTGGTCTTTGTTTAATTTAATTTTAAAAAGAGCTGGCGATTGCCAGCTCTTTTTATATTATTCGTATGCTTTTTCTATTTTGTAACTACTAGTTTTACCTTTAGTTTTTCTCCATTTATGTCTAATTCTGTTCCGTCATTCTCTTTCTCTTCAATTTTATCTGATAAAGTTTCATCAGCAATTTGTGATTTATTATCTTCTATTATCTTAGATAATTTATCATTTCCGCAATAGTACATTTCAATATGATTTTGAACTTCAAAACCAGAATCTTTTCTCAAGTTTTGTATTTTTGAAATATATTCTCTTACGAAGCCTTCTTCTATCAATGCTGGTGTTAATTCAATATCAAGAACTACTGTTATTCCCTCTTCTGAACTTGAAACATACTTATCTGATTTCACTGCTTCTACCAACAAATCAGCCTCTTCAAGATGTACTTCTACGCCATCTATTTCTAATGTTACTTTTCCATTTTGTTTCAACTCTTTTACATATGCAGTGCCATCACCATTTCGTAACATTTCATTTATTTTTGGAAGAATCTTTCCATACTTAGGACCAACTGTTTTTAAATTTGGTTTTACATTGTATGAAACAAACTCACTGGCATCTTCAACAAACTCTATTTCTTTAACATTTAACTCTTCTTTTATTATGTAGTAATATGTTTCGTCAAGTTTTTGTTTTGTTCCAACATATGCCTTTGATAAAACTTGTCTGTTCTTTAAATTAGAAACATTTCTACATGCTCTTCCTAATGTTACAATCTTCAAAACCAATTCCATATTTTCTTCTAATTTTTCATCAATCATTTTCTCATCGGCAACCGGAAAGTCACATAGATGTATACTTTCAGGAGCTGTTTTATCCAAATTCACAACAAGATTTTGATATATTTCTTCTGTCATAAATGGTACAAATGGTGCACAAACTTTTGATAAAGTTACTAAACAAGTATACAATGTCATATACGCATTTATTTTGTCTTGTTCCATTCCTTTTGCCCAAAATCTATCTCTGCATCTTCTTACATACCAGTTACTTAGTTCATCAACAAAATCTTGTATTGCTCTTGAACTTTCTGTTATCTTATAATCCGTCATTAGTTCGTCTACTAACTTTACTAACGAATTCAACTTAGACAAAGCCCATTTATCCATTTGTGATAATTTATCATATTCAAGTTTATATTCCATAGGATTAAATTCATCAATGTCTGCATACAAAACATAGAATGCATAGGTGTTCCAAAATGTTCCCATAAACTTTCTTTGATATTCACTTACGCCATCATCATAAAATCTTGTTGGTAGCCAAGGACTACTACTTGCACAGAAATACCATCTTACTGCGTCTGCTCCTTGCTTGTCTAATACAGACCAAGGGTCCACTACATTTCCCTTATGCTTACTCATTTTCAAACCATCTTTATCTTGAACATGACCAAGTACCAAACAGTTTTCAAAAGGTGATTTATCAAATAATAATGTTGATATCGCCATAAGTGTGTAGAACCAACCTCTTGTTTGGTCAATAGCTTCACTTATAAATTGTGCTGGGAAACGCTTTTCAAACAATTCTTTATTTTCAAATGGATAGTGGTACTGTGCAAATGGCATAGAACCAGAATCAAACCAACAGTCAATTACGTATGGAACTCTATGCATATCTTTTCCACACTTATCGCATTTTATTGTTATTGCATCTATATATGGTTTATGAAGCTCAATATTTTCCGGAACATTATCTCCCAATTCCTTTAATTCTGCAATGCTTCCTATCGTGTGATGGTGACCACATTCACATTCCCATACAGGAAGTGGTGTTCCCCAATATCTTGAACGAGATAATCCCCAATCAATTACATTCTCTAAGAAGTTTCCAAATCTTCCATCTTTTATATTCTCAGGCATCCAATTTACAGTGTTATTGTTTTTAACAAGTCTGTCTCTTAATTCAGACATTCTTATAAACCATGTATCAATAGCATAATATAAAAGTGGTGTATCACATCTCCAGCAGAATGGATATGAATGTTCATATGGAAGCGCAGCAAACAATAGTCCTCTCTCTTCCAAATTTTTTAACACTAATTTATCCGCATCTTTTACAAATGTTCCTGCCCATTCGCCAGTTTCCTTTGAAAAGTTACCTTGCTCATCAACTAGTTGTACAAATGGTAATCCATTTGCCTTACCAACTCTTGAGTCATCTTCACCAAATGCAGGTGCTATGTGTACAACGCCTGTACCATCTGTTAAAGTTACGTAATTATCAGCAACAACATACCAAGCTTTTTCTTTAGGTTCTACAAAATGATATAATGGTTCATACTCTGTATAGCATAATTCGTCTCCTAACCATTCTCTTTCTTTCTCATAATTTTCTTTTATTACTGTATCTACCAAAGCTTCTGCCAAAATGTATTTTGTTCCATCCTCAACTTTTATTTGAACATATTTATCTTTTGGACTAACACATAGTGCAACATTTGAAGGCAATGTCCAAGGTGTTGTTGTCCAAGCCAATATATATGTATTTTCTTCGCCTTTTACTTTAAATTTCGCTATACAAGATGTTTCCTTTACATCTTTATATCCTTGTGCAACTTCGTGTGATGAAAGTGATGTTCCACATCTTGGACAATATGGTACGATTTTGTGACCTTTATATAAAAGTCCTTTGTCAGAAATAGTCTTTAGTGCCCACCACTCTGATTCAATGTAATCATTCTCATAAGTTACATATGGGTGTTCCATATCTGCCCAGAACCCAACTCTATCACTCATAAGTTCCCATTCATGTTTATATTTCCAAACACTTTCTTTACATTTTTGAATAAATGGTTCTACACCATATTTTTCAATCTGTGGCTTACCATTTATACCTAAGGCCTTTTCAACTTCCAATTCTACTGGAAGCCCATGTGTATCCCAACCTGCTTTTCTTGGAACTTCATAACCTTTCATAGTCCAAAATCTAGGAACAACATCTTTAAATACTCTTGTTTCTATATGTCCTATATGAGGCTTTCCATTAGCCGTTGGAGGACCATCATAAAACATAAAAGTTTTATGTCCTTCTCTTAGTTTCAAACTTTTTTTGAAAATGTCATTCTTTTTCCAAAATTCAATAACATTTTTTTCTCTTTCGACGAAATTTAAATCTGTAGAAACTTTGTTATACATTTTTATACCTCCTCCTATAAAAAAAGTTTCGCCCTATATGATTAGGACGAAACTCAAATTCGCTTATTACCACCTACATACTAAATAATATGTGTTTCCTGTAACGTGGAACATACGTTAACACTTACTAACTTCAGTGCTAAAACTCAAAGGTGATTTTCAACATATCATCCACTGCTAGGCTTTCACCATACCCTAGCTCGCTACAGCTTCATAAATACGTTTACTGTCCTTCTCATTGTCTTTTCAATATATATTGACATTATACCACGATTTATTAAAAAGTAAAGACATTTCTTAACATTTTACTTCAAATATTTAGTTGCATCTGTCTTATATACCATTACGGCAGGAATCATTCCAGCAACTATACTTAATACTACGGCACCCAGAAGCACAAACACTTCAGCTATTTGAATACTAAAACCACTAATATTTATTCCATAATTAACAGCTGTGTAATTTCCAAGTATTCCTATCGCTATGTGTGCCACTATAAAACCAAGGACTGCTCCAATTATTGCTATTATTAATGTCTCCAGTAAAATCGTCTTAAATACTGTCTTTCTGTTTGCTCCCAGTGCCCTTAAAATTGAAATATCTTTTCTTCTTTCAATAGACGCAGATAGCATTGTTGTGAATAAAACTATTATAGATAAGAAAATAGAAACATACGCAACCAAGGTTACTACTATCTCACCAGCATTCAACATAACAAGTAATTTTCTAAGTGTTGCGGCAGGGTTTATTGCTTGAATATCATTATTTTTATTTAAGTCATTTGTAACCATCACTTGATTAGATAGGCTAGTCGTTTTAACAAGTAATGCTGTAATCAAATTCTCACTACTGTTGCCATGCATACTTTCGTCATGCTCATCATCCATTTCCATATCATCATTTTCATTGTGTTCATTATGCTCCAAGCCATGTACAGTCCACAAACTTTCTATATCTGTATATATTACCGTATCACTAGGGGTTTTTGTTTGTTCTAACACGCCAACAACTGTATATTGAAAATCTCCATGTACATGTCCACCTTCTTCAGTAAGACCATGCATACCCGAAAATTTGTCTCCCACTTTCAAGCCCGTTATTTTGGCAACTGTAGAACCAATTACCGCTTCTCCATTATTTTTGAACAATTCCCCACTCTTCAATTTATATTTATCGGTGAAAAAATCATTTGATGTTCCTATTATTTTGTATCCATTATAGTTGTCTCCCATACCTATTGGAACAACATTTGCTACTCTGCTATCTTTTTGCAAGCTTTCGTAATACTCTATGTTTATGTTTGCAATTGGAGCATCATAATAAAATATTGTGTTCAATACTAATTGTATTGAGCTTCCTGGTGCACCAACTAAAATATCATAAACACCGGCATTTTCAATAACATTGCTTTTTAACTGTGTAGTCAAATTCTGAACACTTATTATTAGCATCACACTAACAAGTATAGAAAATATAGTCAAAAAATTTCTAAGCTTTTTTGAAAGTATATTCGTCTTTACAAATTGTAATATCATTTTTCTTCCTCCTATTTTATTGCTTCGTTTAATTCTTCTATGTTTATTACTTCATCAAACATATCCAGCTGTGAATTGTTATGAGTAATAACAAGAAGAGTAGCGTTATTTTCTTTTGCCATTTTTTCAATCAATTCCATTATTTTAGTTCCGTTTTTATAATCAAGATTACCAGTTGGCTCATCAGCTAAAATCACATCTGGCTTATTTACTATGCTTCTAGCTATAGCAACTCTTTGCTTTTCTCCACCAGATAAAGACTTTACCTTTTGATTTATCTTTTCGCCCATACCCACCTTTTTCAAAATATCTTTTGCTAATTCATTCATTTCTTTTTTTGTATATCTTTTAGAAAAAGACATTGGTAATATAACATTTTGTAAAACTGTAAATTCTGGAAACAAATTAAAATCTTGAAAAATATATCCTATACTATTAGCTCTATATAAATCTCTTTCAACCTCATTTAACGATGTTATATCAACATCGTTCACTTCAACACTTCCTGAAGTTGGTGTTATCATTCCAGAGATAAGATTAAATAATGTTGTTTTTCCACACCCTGAAGCCCCAATAAAAGCAACATGTTTGCCCTTTTCAATATTTAATTCTTTCAGCTTTAATGCTTCAATTTCTGTTCCATTATCATTGTATTTCATCGTAATGTCTTTTAGCTTTATCATTTTTTCTTCCTCCTTTTTGCAACTCACTTGCAAATAAAATATTATATCTTTGCATAAATTTTGTCAAGTAAATATTATTGGTATATACAAAAAAGTATCATGAAATTCATATTGTTTCATGATACCTTTTTATCTTATTCTTTTATTCTCTTAGTTTATTATTCCAGTTATTAAATTCATCAAATAATTTTATGTTTTCATCTTTATATGATACTAATTCATTATAACATTTTGTCTTTTCTTCATCTGTTTTATTATTTGATTTTATATCTGTTACAATGCTAGCAACTTTTTCTAATAATGTAATTTCTTTGTTGTATAATTCAATCAATGATTCATTTACTGCCTTTAGTTTTTCATCTTCTGGTTCACAGCTCTTTACAATATCAGGACATTCCTTTATATAAACAACGTATTGGTCTATATTATCCCACATTGTATCTTCTTTTATCTTGTCAATTACTTCTACTGGAGTCGTTCCATAATAAGAAGCCATAGTATCTGGATCTGTTAAACTATCTATGTTCATTTGTAACTGTTGAATATCTAAAATCATACCAGCTTCATTTAACTGATTATAATATGAATTCAAAGCTTCATTGCCTTCGCTTTCCTCTAGATTTTCAACCCTATCCGCAATAATTCTGAACTGAGTAGTATAACCGAATGAATCTTGTTTTGGTTCAACCTCAAGCGTACCATATATTTCTACTGCGTTAGTTCTAAATTTAATTCCAGTACCATTTGCCATATAAACAGTCATTACATCCAACTTCGTAATATCACCAAGTGTGCAAAAAGGGCATACAACATATGGCTGACTTACCAAATATATAAAACTTTCATCAACTGGGCTTTGCTCTGCCATATAACCAGAAAGCATAACCTTTTTTCCATCTAGCAATTTAAGCTTTTGCGAAACATCTTTAGTACTTAAATTCGTTTCATACATCTCATTAAACTTTATCTGTGTGTACTTTGATTTATCTATACTAAGTGCTGTACATCCTACAAAAGCTAAAACAAATACAATACAAAGAACAACTAAATTAATCTTTTTAATCATACGTACATAATCCTCCTTATAGGACTTTTTCAATTCTCTTTTCTATTCTACTTCTTCCTAAATTCTTTAATATTTCATACAAATCTGGTGTATTTTTTCTACCAGTTACCGCCACTCTTATTACTGTACTTATATCTCCAACGTGCCCTTTATAATTTTCAGGATTTGCTTTATATTCCTTTACTTCTCTTGCATATCCTAGTTTTTCAGCTACATCCTTCATCTTATTGAACCATGTATCTTTATCATCGTTTTCAGCATATACTTTCATATATTCTTCCAAGATTTTCTTAATCTCATCCTTATCCGTAATAGATTGCCATTCGTAATTTATTTCTTTTTCAAAGAACACTTCGTCATATAGATACTCTAAATTTTCTCTTAAGTCAGACCACTTAGCAATATCCTTTCTTACCTTTGTACCATTTCTTTCAATATTCAAAATATTTATTGTAAATTCTTTGTGCTTCTCCATTAGTTCTGCTAATTCTGTGTCAAATTCTTTTGCCCACTCTAAGCCCTCGTTATATATTTTCTCTGCTGAGAAAAATGCAATTGTATTCTTTGAAACGTCATTTAATTTAACCAAATCAAACAAAGCACCACTCGAACTAATTTTGTGAGGGTCAACTTTAAATTCTGACAAAGGTGCTAAAGGATTTTGTTTTCTCCATGTTTCAAAATTAGAATTTAATATATTCATCAAGTAATCTATTACAGATTCCTTTGGAATTCCATTATCTTTATAATAAGAGGCAGCTGCTTCGGGATCTTTTCTCTTACTTATCTTTCTCTTGCTTCCATCCTCTTCTTTCATAATTGTTGGCGTATGTATATACTGAGGCATTTCAAATCCAAGCACTTGGAATAATTGAACGTGAAGTGGTACAGATGAAATCCATTCTTCACCTCTTATAACATGAGTTGTTCTCATCAAATGATCATCAACTGCATGTGCAAAGTGGTATGTTGGAAGTCCATCTGACTTAATTATTACAACATCTTGTATATTCTCTGGAAACTCAATAGTTCCCCTTATCATATCCTTAAATTTAATTTTTCTACTAGCACTACCAGGTGATTTTAATCTTATTATATATGGATCACCATTCTTAACTCTCTCTATCATCTGTTGCTCGCTTAATTTTCTACAAGTAGCAAATTCCCCATAATATCCAGGAACAATTTTCAATTTTTCTTGTCTTTCTCTTATTAAGTCTAGTTCCTCCGCTGTACAGAAACAAGGATATGCTAATCCTCTTTCTATAAGCCATTTAGCATAGCATTGATAAATATCCTTTCTTTCACTTTGAATATATGGACTATAATCTCCTCTTGCTTCAGTTTCACTAATAGGTCCCTCATCAAACTCTATACCGAATACTTTTAATCCTTTTATTATAAGGTTAATTCCGTCCTCAACTTCTCTTTTTCCATCTGTATCTTCTATTCTCAAATAGCAAACTCCATTTGTTTGTGTGGCAAGTCTTCTGTCCAAATTAGCACCAAAAAGCGAGCCAACATGTATAAAACCAGTTGGACTTGGTGCAAATCTAGTTACCATTGCTCCTTCTGGCAAATTTCTCTTCGGATACATTTTTTCGTAGTCCTCAGGCGTTTTTGTTATATTAGGAAATATCAAATCAGCTAATTCTTTACTCATATTTTATTCCTCCAATTTTTACGTTTTTAACTGTTATATCACAAATTATGTTATTTTTCAAGTAGAAGATAAGCGCAAAAGTAAAAAATGGAATAAGAACAAGGAAAATGAAAATCAATAATTTTCGTACTTAAAGTTACTCTTTTATATTTATAAAAAACGTAGGGGTCGCCGAAGGCGGCGACTCCTACACAGTTTGTTGCACTTACAGTAATTTATTTGCCTGTTTCAAACAGTCGGCAGGGTACAGTGCCCCTGCCCTACAACGTTTCTTATTCTTGTGTATAAATATATATTATTTTTGCAGCTTCCGAACGAATTAAAGTGTCATTTGGTCTAAATGTTCCTGCTGGATCACCATTTATTATACCAGACGCTACAGCATGTCTTAGTAAAGAAATTTGGTCAAGTGCTAACTCATCTATATCTGAGAAATTCAATGAAGTAGTCTTTTGAGATTTTTGTCTTATCTTTATATCACATTCTCCCATAATACGAACAACTTCTATTCTTGAAATAGTACCATCTAAATCTTCTGGTGTTGTCCATCCTTCACCAACTATTTCATAATTTTCAAGTACAGTCAAATATGGTGCAGCCCAATGATCTATTCTTTTTTCAACTTCATTGAAATCTACATCTGGCAAACTTGCTGTAACTATAAGTTTTATAAATTCGCCGTAGGTAAGTGTTTTGTCTGGTCTGAATGTTCCATCTGGATAACCATTTATTACTTTATTATCAGCCAATGTGTTAATATAGCTTGCAGCCCAATGGCTTGAAGGTAAATCGCTAAAACTTGCAGCTGACACAACACTTCCAAATATCATAATGAATGTTGCAATAAGTATAATAGTCTTTCTCATTTTCGTTCCTCCTTATTAATAACATTAATGTGTTCCGCTTATTTCGTAGTCTTCACTTACAGAAATATTTGCTTGATAAATTGCAACTGGATAATAACCATCTGTTACATTTATACTTGTTGTAGCATTAGAAGCTTGAGCTGTTAGTG
>CAKPOE010000006.1 GCA_934169745.1 uncultured Clostridia bacterium
AATTATCAGAATACGCAGTATCTTCAATGCAATGGGCTTGCGGAGCAGGCTTAGTAAACGGTATTGGCGATGGCAAAATAGCACCAAAAGGAAACGCAACAAGAGCACAACTAGCAACAATACTAATGAGGTTTTGTGAGAAGTATACAAAATAGTGAATAAAATAAAAAGCAAGAGATTATTTACAGATATCTCTTGCTTTTTGCTTTTTATTGTGATAGTCTTTTTGTATAAGAGGGGGAGTATGAAAATGAAAAAAACATTATCAGTAATATTAGCAATAGTTGTAGTAGTAGCAGTTTGTTGTGCATGTGTGTTGGCGTATAAACACTTTACATCAGAGAAAGAATTGCCAAATCCAAACATTGAGGATGATGTAAATAAAGGTAATAATCAAGAAGATGAAAATAAAGAACCTATTTTTACAAAAGAAAATTATCCTAGAGTAGCAGCTTCAACAGCTATACACCCACTTGCTGAAGCTTTGAAAGAAAATTTTATTGGAGAAGATGCTAAAGATTTTGAAATTGATTATTTAAATACACACCCAGGTTTTGTTGGTGTTGTTGATGGTACAAAAGATGTATGCTTTATGTCTTATCCATCTGATGAAGAAATGGCCTATGCAAAAGAAAAGAATGTTGAGTTAGACATAATCAAAGCAACAAATTCTGCTTTTGTATTTATAGTAAATGTTGATAATCCAGTTAATAGCTTAACATTACAACAAATAAGAGATATTTATTCTGGAAAGATTACAAACTGGAAAGAAGTTGGCGGAGAAGATGCAGACATAATTCCATATCAAAGACCTGTAAATTCTGGTAGTCAATCAGGTATGATACAACTTGTTATGAAAGATACAGAACTTATGACACCACCATCAACGGAGTTAACAGTTGGTATGGGCGATCTAGTTGATGCTGTTGCACAATATGATAATTCTAAGTATGCTTTGGGTTATTCATATTATTACTATGTTGCAACAATGTATAAGAGAGATACAATTAAAATTCTTGCAATAGATGGAATTGATGCCAATGTAGAAAACATAAGAACAGGAAAATATCCAATAATGACATCTGGTTGGCTTGTTTGCAGAAAAGACGAACCACAAGATAGTCAAACAAGGAAATGGATAGAGGCAGTAACATCAGATAGAGGCGGAAAAGTAATCGAAGCTGCAGGATATGTTCCAGCTAACTAGTCAGGAGGAATATAAATGAAATATGATATTAAGAAACTTACATTATCACTGTTTACTTTTGTAATAGTGGCTGTGGCATTTACTGCTACAGCAATAGTAACAAAGAATAACAGTAATAATGGAAAAGACGATGGTGGTAACAAAAGCAATAATGATAATAATGTTACTGAAGTATCTATTTCAAGTGATGAAAATGCTGGCACAAAGAGAAATCAAAAATATAATCAAAATGATTTAGAAATAATAGAAACGGTTAATAATGGTACAGACGTGTTATATTCTAGCACGTCTGTCCGTGTATCAGGATTGAAAAACAAAGAAATAGAAAATCGTATAAACAATGAATTGGCTAATGCTGAACAAAGCGTTAGAAACACTTTTGAATCAGAAAAAGAAGCTGGGGATACGTTATCTATAATAATGAGCGTTGAACGGAAATTTCTCTAATATTTTGTCTATAAGAGTTTTAGGCTCCGTGCGTAATAATATAAAACGACAATCATGGGATATAACAATATGTTTAAATTATGATTTGACGACAGGGAATAAAATAGAATTGGCAGACGTTTTTGTACCTAATACTGATATAGATTTGTTAGCTCAAAATTCTATATATAAGACTCAACTATACAAAACTTTTTCGGACAAAGAAATGTATTTTAACATGGAGTATTGGGAGAATGACAAATTAAAACAGCCTGTAAATGAAATCAACGAAAAAGAATTTATCAATGAGTTTTTAGAATATCAAAATGCTGATAAAATTTTCTTCGTTACTTATGAAGGAGTAGGAATTGACTATGGAGAAAAAATGGACAAGGAGCAATTTATCGAATTTAAAGACTGTTTAGAAAAAGTTGATATATATTCAAAGTATGTGACTGATGAAAGCATTTTTGAGAGAGATGACATAGGAATAAAAAATCTTTATGTATGTTCTAACATATATAAGGATGGAAACGAGATATATTACATGATTGAGGAACCACTAGAAAACCTTAGGATTGATGTAAGAATAGACGCATGGATGCAAGAAAAATATAAGTCGGATGATAAATTTAAAAGTATTGTTGGTGATTTTAAAAAGAAAACGCAAGCAAAGAGGAATGAGCTTTTAAAACTTGCAAATGAAAACAAGAACAAATACTATTTCTATGAAGCGAATGCTCTTATTGAAGATTACTTTGAGAATATATTTGTTATAGATCACTATGAAGGTAGCGAAATTGTTGGCTTTACTGTGCAAACAAATGAAAATAGTTATGAAGTGAATATGGATGATTTTAATGATTTTTTTGAAAATAAATTAGTCGATGCGTATGTCACCAAAAATTATTACGGCTTTGAAAATTATCCCCAAATTATACTTACAGAAGAAGAGGCTGTGAAGTGTAATGCAAAATCAGAAAGTACAGAGGAAAATTATAAAGTTACAACGGATACTAATGAATAAAGTGGTTTTTGAATATACACAAAAATATTGAATGGCGAGATAGGATTTGTTCCAGTTAGTTGGGAGGAATGTAAAATGAAATATGATATTAAAAATGTTGTACTATCATTATTAGTTTTTACGATAGTGGCTATAGTTATTACTGCAGGAGCGATAATAGTAAAGAATGGTAATATTACCAAAATATCTATTTCAAGTGATGAAGTCGTTGGTACAAAGAGAAATCAAAAATATAATCAAAATGATTTAGAAATAATAGAAACGGTTAATAACGGTACAAATGTGTTGGGTTATAGTTCGTCTGTACGTGTATCAGGATTGAAAAACAAAGAAATAGAAAATCGTATAAACAATGAATTGGCTACTGCTGAGCAGAGTGTTAGAAATATCTTTGAACAGGAAAGAGAAGATGGCGATATAGTGTCGGTGAATATGTACGTTAGCGGAAATTTTTCCAACGTTTTGTCTGTAGAAATATATGGCAGTGTATATAATGAAATAAAGAAAGATTCAAAAGAAGAAGTTATGTGTTTGAATTATGATTTAACAACGGGAAATAAAATAGAATTAGTAGATGTCTTTGTACCCAATACGGATATAGACTTGTTAGTTCAAAATTATATATACAAAGACCAATTACATGATGCGTTTTCTAATAAGAATGTATTCTTTAATCCAGAATGGTGGGAAAATGGTAAGTGTACATATTTTGCAAATGAGATTGACGAAGAAAAATTTATTAAAGAATTTTTGGACTACAAAAAAGCTGATAAAGTTTTTGCTATTACATATGAGGGTGTACAAATTAGGTATGGTGAAAACAAAAATAAATATGCTTTTATCAACTTTAAAGATTGCTTGGCAAAGGTTGATATCTATTCAAAATACGTAACTAGTGAAAGTATTTTTAAGAGAAATGATATAGGAATAAAAAATCTTTATGTGTGTTCTAATGTCGGCAGGGACGAAGGCAAAATATATTACATGATTGAAGAACCACTAAAAAATCTTAGAATTGATGCGAAAATCACGGGTTGGATGCAGGACAAATATAAAACAAATGAAAAGTTAAAAAGCATTGTTAATGATATGAAAGAAAAAATGCAAAGCAAAAAGGATGAACTCATAAAACTTGCAATTGAGAATAAAGATAAGTATCATTTTTATCAAATGCGTGTGCTTATTCAGAACTATTATGAAAAGGGAGAACTTGAGGGTTTTAGTGTGCAAACAGATATAAATAGCTATGAAGTAAGTATGGATGACTTTAATAATTTTTTTGAGAATAAGATGATTGATGCATATACTGTCAAAAATTATTATGACTTTGAGAGTTATCGAAATATATTACTTACGGATGAAGAAAAAGAAAGGTGCAATGCAAAATCAGAACATAGTATTGAAAACTATAAGGTAATAGATGATAGCAATACAGAGCTAGTTAAATAGTGAAATAAGTACACTTTTAAAAGTGTACTTATTTTTTCGTGCGTGAAGAAGCAAAAACATCAAATGATACAAATATAATTCAAATGCAATTAAAAAACAAGATTAATGAAGGAGACAGCATTATAATAGCTGATGAAAATGAAAATGAACAACTTTCCGGCAGCCACTTTTTCGTTCATTTTTGAACGAAAAAGTGGCTGCCGGAAAATCGTTCATTTTTGAACGAAAAAGTGGCTGCCGGAAAATCGTTCATTTTTCAACAGAAAAATAGCTGGTGTAAAATATGACAAAAAGGTTGACAAGGCTGATGAAGTTACATAAAATGGTTGTATGGAGTGTATCTGAACTGATTTTATAAATATGAGGAGGAGCATGTATGGGACAAAAAGGTATTTCTTTAATTGCACTAATTGTGACGATAATTGTTATTATTATTTTGGCGTCAATTGCTATTGGAGGAAGCTTTAAAACACCTACTCAAGCAACTTATGCGAGATTTTGTAATGATGTTGATAGGGTTCAAGAGGCTATTCAGGTTAGTTTCTTGAGTCAGAAAGAAAAAGAAATTTTCAAGGCAAATAAAATGTCTAATGAGGAAATATATACATATATAGCCTGTGGCGAAACAGCAAGTACTGACACGAAGAGAATAAATAATGAGCTTGCTGTTGGAATAGAGCAAAGCGACAGAATTGATATAACTTTACCTAGCTATGGTACGAGAAAATGGTATGTAGGGCTTACAACAGGTAATGCATATTTAAGCCCAGGTTTTGAGTATGAGGGAAATTTATATGTAAATGCAACAGTGATGGAATCGGAAAAGTAATGAATTCGGTTTTGTCTAAAAGGTGATTTTATTTTTGAAAAGGAACATGCTCTGAAAAGAAAAAAGCGCACATAAAATGTACGCCTTTTGTTTTGTTACTTAATTAAGTCTTTGTCAATGATTTGGAAGTTTGCTCTATGAATATAGAGTGCTTTTCCGTCAATCATTAGCTTTGTCATCTTTGGTAAGTTTTCAGGAATTTCCCAGTAAACTTCGTCACCACTGTATGCACAAATCGGAACACCGAGTTGAGACTGAATTACAACCACTCGGGATTTACCAAATAAGTTTTTGTAATTGTTTATGACTTTAGCGACGGATGTTAAGCTCGTAATTCCATAACCAGAACCATTGATATCAGTAAAACTAAAGTCTACGTCTTTCTTTAAGCCGTCTTCCACAAAGATGATAGTATCACCACAACTTTGGATTTCATCGCCATCTATTGTGATTGTTAGAACAGAAGACAAGGTGTAATTTGTGGTTGTTGTTCCGTCAGAAGTGTAGCCGGATTCTTTGACTGGATTGCCAGTGATGTCAATCTTCTTGCCGGATACCGTTAGGAACAGTGCACCATAATTGTCATAGAAATTCGCAGTATAAGTTGCACCGATGATGCTACCCTTGAGAGATTGCACATTGTTTTTCAAAAATGCGCAACCAGATAAGATTACGGTAAGAACGATAAGCATAGCGACGAGAGTAAGTATCTTCCGATTTTTCATAATTAATCAAGCTCCTTTTTAAAGTTGATAAAGTAGAGTTAAAATTGAGGTACCAAAAAAGGTATTAAGTGCAGAAAGCCACCTCCTGAAAAAATTAGTCTACACAGAGTATAACACAATTTACATAAAAACGCAACAAAATTTAGTGCGGAAAAATTGAAACATTTACAAAGAACAATGTTAAAAACTGAGTTATAGTGTAGGTTTCTCGAATTTGTGTGGTAGAATTTGGAGCAAGATTCAATTTGGTTTTAGTAGCATTAGGAGATATAAAATAGTATTATTTAAATGTTAGGAGATTATGAGGGCGGAAATTATGAAAGTGATATTTAGGGATAATATAAAATCATATTTGTTGGTGCTTTTAATAGGCATACTTGCTGGTTTATTAGTAGTGATGTGTTTTCTAATACCAAACAACGAGTTGTGGGCATTTTCGTACTGGAGCACTGAAACGTTTGGCTTTTGGATGTTTAGTACATCACTTATGGTTTTATTAAGTGAAAAAAGAAAAACAGCCATCATAAATGCTTTTATGTATGTATTTATAATGTTTTTAATTACAACCATATATCAATCATACAAAATGTATTTTAATTTCTATACACCGTTTGACTCGAAGAGGGAGTTGTTAATTAGTAGCATTAACGGATGGCTGTTGTATAGCATCATACCGTCACTTATATGTGGAATTTTGGGAGCTATATTATGGAGTGGACGAAAAAATAAAATATATAGCAAACTGTTTTGTGCGTTACCAGCAGTATTTATTTTGATAGAAATGATTATCTTGTTTATCTCTGTATTTACTAATCACACAAAATTATTTTCAGCAATAACGGATTTAATTTGGTTAATATTATATATTGTATTTTTGATAAAAAATGTTTTTAGAAATAATTTGTGTCAATAATAAAGAATTCAAAGGAGGAGTTATACAAGATAAAGATTATGTTTTGGGTTTTGATGAATTAATAACAGAAAAAACAAATGACGTCTAAGCAAAAAATATAATTTGAAGAGGAGGAGAAAAATGAAAAAAAGTTTAGGATGTGTTTTCATATCTTTAATCATCTTATTTGGAATTATTATGATTGACACAGTACAAGCAAAGGTATTTAATAGTAAGCCAATCATTAGAATAGTCGAAGATTATAATGGTGGAAATTTATATCAAAAATATAAAGGAATATTGGTAGATACGTATGTATTTACTGATAGTAGTCAAAAAACTTATTTTAAATGGGAAAGAAAAGATAGGAGAGAAAGCAAAATATTAAGTTTTGAAAAAAACGGATGTTTCATGTCTTTACCGGTAGAGTATGAGAGTATGATAATAGTCAATCCTGAAAACTCAGAATCTTATTTTGAAAATTCACTATTTGATGTTTATTATAAAACGGCTTATGAAGAGGGAATAAGGAATGGTTTTACTTTTGGGCATTTGTTTACAATTTTACAATTGAATAGAGCAGATTATGAACAATACCTTACTGATGGCGATATGGTAAACGAGTATGCATTTGCATCTGACGGAAACTACTATTACATAATGAATCTCCCCTCGGACATACAGGTTTTAAATATAGAAGATGTAGAACAATATAGTAACGTGTCAAAGTCTTGTCAAAAAAGTGCGATAGAAACAATTATTCAAATGAATGGTTTTTACGAATACGATGACAATCAATTTTGGAAGAGTTCTGAAACATATAGCGGTGATCATATTTACTTTAAATATTATCCATATCATGCATACGATGAAACAGAAACGGATGAGGATAAGGATATATACTTCACACTAATGTTATCTCAACCTGTTAAAAAGGGTGTTGGAGGAGTTTGGTGTGTTGAAAGAGTATATGACGCACCTAAATATGGCTACGTATATGCTGTTTTTCCAGATAATAAACCGTTCTCGGCAATGCAAACATATACAAAGCAACAAAATATGTGTGATAGTGGTGAAGAACAAGAATTGTTAAACCCAGCAAGCGTTGCACTGTTATTTATTCATTCGTATTATGGACATACAAAAGCTACTTTAGACAGTTTGGAAAAAGTCCAAACCCCACCTAGTGGTGATTTTAGATTTTAATACTTGGTTTAGGAGTATCATAAAAATCTTAAAATCATATATAATAGAGAGTAATAAAAAGGAGTATCCCCGTTTCTTGTTTTTCTTAATTGAAGATTTTACTTGACAATTGTTTTTGCTACATATAAAATAAAGGCAAAATAGGAATTATTCTTATTTTTGAAAGAAGGAGTTTATGAAAAACTATTCAAAACAAAGAGAAGATTTGTTAAGCGTTTTAAAAAATTCCAAATCACACCCAACTGCTGAAGAACTCTATAATAGTATAAAGAAAAAAATTCCAAGTGTTAGTAGAGGGACAGTGTATAGAAATTTAAAAAATTTAGTGGATGAGGGGTATATTATAAAAATTTCTATAGCGGATGGAGCAGACAGATATGATTACATTCACAAAAAGCATAATCATATTATTTGTAAATATTGCGGAATGATTAAAGATTTTGAGTATGATTTTGATTTGAAAAATGTAAAACTATCAGTAATTAAACAAACGGAGATGGATCCTTTATTAGATGGTGTGATTGTATATGGAATTTGTGGAAAATGCAAGGAAAAAATAGGGAGGAGTTAAATTATGGAATTAAAAGGTTCAAAGACAGAAAAAAATTTAATGGAGGCTTTTGCGGGCGAGTCTCAGGCAAGAAATAAATATACTTATTATGCAAGCAAGGCTAAAAAAGAAGGATATGAACAAATTGCAGATTTGTTTTTAGAAACAGCAGATAATGAGAAAGAACACGCAAAACTTTGGTTTAAGCTTTTACATGATAATGACGTTCCATCAACAATAGAAAATTTAAAAGATGCTGCTTCTGGTGAAAATTTTGAATGGACTAATATGTATGAGAGAATGGCTAAAGAGGCTAGAGAAGAAGGCTTTGAAAGAATAGCATTTTTATTTGAAGAGGTTGCAAAGATTGAAAAAGAGCACGAGGCAAGGTATCTAAAATTGTTAGAAAACGTAGAAAATGGTCTAGTATTCAGTAAAGATGGAGAAAAAATTTGGAAATGCAGAAATTGTGGTCATATCGTAATTGGTAAGTCTGCACCAGAGATTTGTCCAGTATGTGCACATCCAAAAGCATATTTTGAAATAAAAGCAGAAAATTATTAATATAATGAGGTGAAAATATGAAAAATACTCGTTTTTATATATGTGAGACATGTGGAAATGTAATTGGTTTTATAGATGGCAACCCAGATAGAATTACTTGTTGTGGAAAACCCATGCAATTAATTATACCAAATAGTGTAGATGCATCGAAAGAAAAACATTTGCCTTATCTAATAGACAATGGAGATGATTTGATTGTTAGAGTTGGCGAAGTTGAGCATCCAATGGAAGAAGAACACTATATTTCTTGGATTGCACAAGTAACCGAAAATGAAACTACTAGAATTAGGTTAAGACCAAATGAAAAACTAGAAGTGAGATTAAAAAACATAAAAGGTGCAACAATTTATGCTTATTGTAATAAGCATGGATTATGGGCAATAGAAAATAAATGAGTCTATTGGAGGAATTTATACAAAGAAGTAAAATGTAAGCGAGAGGAGTTTTTTAACTTCTCTTGTTTTTATACTTAAAAAGTGCTAAAATACACATAGGTAAGGGGATTGACGTTAATTAGTGTTAATTGGCTTAAAAAATGAATCTGTGACTTTCTCTCGTTCCGAGCTACGAAAATTGATTTTATTCCCCAATAATGGTTACTTAGAAACAAATTTTTGAACGAATAACTGGTTGAAGGTAATCATAATTAAGATATGGAGAAGTGAAAAAATGTTTAAGTTACATTCAAAATTTGAGCCAACAGGTGACCAACCTGAGGCTATAAAATCACTGGTTAATGGAATAGAAAAAGGGGATAAGTATCAGACATTACTTGGAGTTACTGGCTCTGGTAAGACATTTACAATGGCAAATGTTATTGCTAAAGTTAATAAACCAACACTTATATTAGCACATAACAAAACATTAGCAGGGCAACTTTATTCGGAGTTCAAGGAATTCTTTCCAGAGAACGCGGTGGAGTATTTTGTTTCATATTATGACTATTATCAACCAGAGGCATATGTGCCACAGACAGATACATACATAGAAAAAGATTCGGCAGTAAATGAGGAGATTGATAAATTAAGGCACTCAGCAACAGCCGCATTATTTGAACGTAAAGATGTTATTATTGTTGCTAGTGTTTCATGCATATATGGGTTGGGTGACCCAGATGATTATAGTGGATTAACAGTTTCGCTAAGACCTGGAATGGAAATAAAAAGGGATGATTTGCTTAGAAATTTAATAGATAGGCAGTATGATAGAAACGAAATGGAATTTAAACGTGGTAAGTTTAGGGTAAAGGGAGATATTGTCGATATTTATCCGTCTAATGAATCCGAGAAGGCTATCAGAGTTGAGTTTTTTGGCGATGAGATAGAAAAAATTTCAGAGATAAATCCTTTGACGGGCCATAAAATTGCTACAAGAAATCATGTTCTTATATTTCCAAATTCTCACTATGCAACTTCTAAAGCTAAAATGGAAAGAGCAATAGTAACAATAGAAAAAGAGATGGAAGAAAGAGTTGAAGAATTCAAAAAACAGAATAAACTAATTGAAGCGCAGAGAATTGAACAAAGAACAAATTTTGATATAGAGATGATGAGAGAAACAGGATTTTGCCAAGGAATAGAAAACTATTCTAGACATATTAGTGGACGTGCCCCGGGAAGTGCACCGTATACACTTATGGATTATTTTCCAAAAGATTTTTTGCTTATGATTGATGAGTCGCACGTTACTATTCCGCAAGTGAGGGCTATGTATAATGGTGATAGAGCTAGAAAGGAAACTCTTGTAGATTATGGCTTTCGTTTGCCATCAGCTTTTGATAATAGACCATTGAAATTTGAAGAGTGGGAGAATAGAATTAATCAAGTTATATTTGTTAGTGCTACTCCTGCTGATTACGAAGAGAGTCATACACAAAATGTAGTTGAGCAGATAATAAGACCTACAGGTTTGTTAGACCCTAAGATTGAAGTGAAACCACTTGATAATCAAGTTGATGATTTGATTGAACAGATACATAAAACTATTGAAAATAAAGAAAGAGTTTTAGTCACTACATTAACTAAGAAAATGGCGGAAGACTTGACTGCATATCTTAAAGAATTAAATATAAAAGTCACATATATGCATTCGGATGTTGATACATTGGAAAGATTAAAGATACTTAAAGAATTAAGACAAGGCGAGTATGATGTACTAGTCGGTATAAACTTGTTAAGGGAAGGCTTGGATTTACCAGAAGTTTCGTTGGTTGCAATATTGGATGCGGATAAAGAAGGCTTTTTACGCAGTGAACGTTCTTTGATACAAACAATAGGACGTGCTGCTAGAAATGTTAATGGTAGAGTTATAATGTATGCGGATGAATTGACTGATTCTATGCGAAAAGCCATTTCAGAAACAAATCGTAGGAGAAAGATACAGATGGAATATAACGAGGTACATGGAATTGTTCCTCAAACTATTAAGAAAGATATAAGAGAAGAAATTAAGGCAAGCATTGTGGAAGAAACAAAAGAGGAATATAAGATCGATAATATTGAAAATAAGAATGTAAAAGAGATTATTGATGAACTTACTACTCAAATGCTTGAATATGCACAAAAGATGGAATTTGAAGAGGCAGCAAAGATAAGAGACAAGATAAAAGAATGGGAGAAGATGTTATAATTTATGTGAGAGATTGTGGAGGTGAACAAATGGGATATTTAGATGAGAGGTCAGAAGAAATCCAAAAGCTTCAATCTATATATAATTCGAAAGTTCCTGGTACGATACGTGAATTGGTAGATGTACCTGAATTACTTAGATTGAATACAATTAGTCAAAGTTCAGGGGCTTACCTAAGTGATTTTAGTATATTTAGGTATAAATATAGTAAGTTGGATCATTCTGTAAGTGTTGCTTTAATTTTGGACAATTTTGTGAACAATAATGCACAGGTTATGGCTGGACTTTTGCATGAAATTGCTTCTCCTGCATTTGTTCATAGCACAAAGCTTCTTAACAGGACATATTTGCCGAAAGAACCACAAGAATTGAAGACATACAATGCGATTGTTGCTTCGGATAAACTTTTTGAGTATTTTTTGAAGAAAGAAATATCGATAAATGAAGTATGTGATTATTCAATCTATCCTTTAGCGTGCAATGATATTCCTAAACTTTGTGCGAACAGATTAGAATATTTGTTACATGGAGCGTATTTTACGAAGCTTTGTGATTTGAAAGACATTGAGAAAATGTATAATGATTTGGTGGTTGTTCCAAATGAAGATAATAAACCCGAATTTGCTTTTGAAACGCCAAAGTTGGGAGAGCTATTCTGCAAATTAAGTATAGAAATGGGCAAGAAGTATAGAGCATATGAGTCGAAAATAACAATGCAGATTATTGCGGATTTATTAGGTTTTATGATAAAGAGAGGTGAAATTACAGAAGAAGATTTGTATAAGTTTGGCGATAGAGCAATTTTGGAGATAGGGTTAAGCAGTAGTGACAGAAGAATTTCTGATGGCTGGAAATATGTAATGAAACTTGATAAAGTTTATACAAGATTCAACAAGGTTGATGGAGAGTATTGCAAAAAGATTGATATGGAAAGTGAATACGTTGATCCTTTAATTAGAGTAAAGGGTGGATACGAAAGGGTATCCAAAGTATCGCAAAATATGAATAGAGAAATAGATGCTTACTTGAATACTGATACGGATTTGTATGCTTATGTAGTTGGAATGCCATTATAGGAGGATAAATATGAAAAAATGGTTAATATGTTTAATAGTTTTGATTCTAATTGGAGTAATCACAGCTTTATATGTTTTTATTCCAAGAGCTTTAGCATTTGATATTGAGCTTCCAAAAGGGTTTAAGTTTGATTATTCAAATTCGGAACTCTTTGTTATAGCTAGCGATGATGATATGTCAATTACGATTTCAAAAGAGTGGTCACCGTACGAAGATACATGGTGGTATATAGACTACTACCAAAATCGTTTCTATGTTAATGAAAATTATTTAAGTGAAAATAATATAAAACTAGAAGAGAATAGGCATACACAAATAAATGATAATGAAACATTAATCCTAACGCTTACAAAGGACTATGAAAACATAGAAGATACCACATATACATATGCATATATTCAAACAGATGGTAAACAGCATTATACTAGGTTTATGTTTAAATCTCATAAAGTGTTTGATGATGAATATGTTAAAACGTATGAAAAAATATTGAATTCTTATAAGGTAAAGAACACACCTTTTAGAAGCAAAGTAATTCGTTTTTCAAATAAAGTCATGAGAAAATTGTTTGGCGTTGAAGGAGATTTTTTCAAAGAGTATAAAGAGGCTAACCATATAAGTGTAACTGCAAAAGAAAATCCAAACTGGGATGATAAAACGAAGAAATTATATGAGAGTTTCAAAAATTCTAATGACATAATTTGGGGATTGTTCATAAGAGGAATGCATGGAAATGCTATAAACACTACAATTCCAGAACTTGAAGAAAAGCTAGAACATAAATTTGATATAATGCTTGTATATAATCATCTTGGTGATCCACTTCCACTAGAAGCAATGGAAGAAATGAAAAAACAAGATAGAATTATTGAATTGACGTATCAAGTTTGTGTTAAAAACAATGAGGTACTTTTTGGATATACACCAATGTTTGATATATTAGATGGAAAGTACGATGAAGAAATTCGTACGCTTGCAAAAGAAATTAAAGAATTTGAAAATCCAGTTTTATTTAGGTTAAACAATGAGATGAATAGTGATTGGACAAGCTATTGCGGAATTGTTGGGCTGAGCGATCCGGAAGTATACAAGGGTGTATGGAGAAAAATATATAATATTTTTGAAGACGAAAAAGTTACTAATTGTATATGGATTTTCAATCCTAATGATAATAATTATCCACCATCTGACTGGAACAACTTTATAGCATATTACCCTGGTGATGAATATGTTCAGATGATTGGCGTAACTGGATATAATACAGGAACGTACTATGCAGAAAAGTACGGTGAAAGGTGGAGGACGTTTAAAGAGATTTATGATGGTATTGATTCAAAGTACTTAAAATATTTTTCTGATTTTCCATGGATAATAACAGAATTTGCAAGTAGTTCTTATGGTGGAGATAAAGCAGAATGGATAACAGAAATGTTTGAAGACATACATAGTCATAAGAATATAAAGGCAGCTGTATGGTTTAGCGAAGGAGACTATAATCCAGAAAACAAAGAAGTGGCAAGACCATATTATTTAGATGAAACACCAGAAACGTTGAAAGCATTTAAAGAAGGTTTGAAAAAATAGGGACAAAAATGCGGGTCACCAAATTGATTGGTGACCCGTTGAATTTTATTCTTTTGTGATTTCTTTTAATGTTCCTAAGCTAGCAAGTGTCTTTGTTGCATCAAATGGAATAAATACTTTGTTTGCACTTCCGTTTGCAACTTTTTCTAATGCTTCTAATGATTTTAATGCTACAAGTTTATCATCTGGATTTGCATTCTTTATTGCACCATAAACTGCTTCGATTTCTCTTGCTTTAGCTGCTGCAATTCTTTCGATAGCTTCAGCTTCACCAGTTGCTTCAAGAACTTTTGCTTCTCTAATACCTTCGGCTCTTCTAATGTTTGTTTCTTTTTCAGCTTCTGCTTCAAGTATTCTTGCTTCTTTTTGACCTTCAGCAATTCTAATTGCTGATTCTTTTTCGCCTTCAGCAAGTAAGATAGATGAACGTTTTGTTCTTTCAGCATTCATTTGTTTTTCCATTGCATCACGAATATCTTTTGGAGGATTAATATCTTTAATCTCAACACGATTTATTTTACAACCCCATTTATCAGTAGCAACATCTAGTATTTCACGAAGTTGAGTATTTATTAGTTCTCTAGAGCTAAACATATTATCTAATTCCATTTTACCAACAATATCACGAATTGTTGTAATTGCCAAATACCTTATACCTGAGCTTAGGTCTGCAATTTCATAAACAGCTTTTTGTGCATCAGTAACTTGGAAGAATACAACTGTGTCAATTGTTATTGTAACGTTATCTTTTGTGATAACTCCTTGTGGTGGAACATCCATAGTTCTTTCCATTAATGAGACATTTGCTCTTACACGATCGATGAAAGGAACAATAATGTTTAAACCTGCAGTTGCTGTCTTGTAATATCTACCTAATCTTTCAATAATTAAAACACTTGCTTGGTTAACTACTTTAATAGATGCAAATGCAACAATTGCAACTAATACTAAAAGAATAATTATAAACCAACCCATTTAAGAACCCCCTTATATTTTTTTAACAACGGCTCTTACACCGTCTATGTTTAATATTTCTACCGAAGTGCCTTCTTCGATAGGCTCGTCGTTTTCGGATTTTGCTGACCATATATCGCCATCAATTTTAATTTGTCCACTGCCTTTTAGATTGTCAATTGCTTGTGAAACAACAGCTTTTTTGCCAAGAATTGTATATACGTTTGTAGGTACTTCTTTAGGCTTCATTTTATCAGTCAATTTTCTGGTAGATAGTACTAATATAATTGATACAACTGCAAAGACTGCTATTTGAATGGAAATGTTTTCTGTTAAAAAACTTGTTCCAATAGCTGCAACAGCACCAATGCCGAACCAAAACACTAAAAAGCCTTCAGTTGCAATTTCCAATATAAAGAAAAAAGCTGCTACAATTAACCAAATTATCCATGGTTCCATCTTCATGACTCCTTTCTGTGATAATAACTCATCCATCAACATTATATAACAAAATTATGTAAAAATAAAGATGTTTTGCCCAAATTCTCTGTATTTAATTGTATTTTATTGGATTATCACCTTGACTAATGTGTGGGGCGAATACCTTATCTCTATACGTTTCTGATACTGTCTCTGTCCTTGTAAAGCACATATTTATTAATTCTATTTCGAAAGCTGCGAAGTTTACCGCTAATCTTCTATTTACTTCCGCAGAGAAACCAGTACCATCTTTATAAATGTCAGTGGAATTGAAATTTTCCAAACTTGTTTTTACACAAGACTGTATGATGTCATCAACACTACGTCTGTTAGACTTTAACCTTTCAAGTACCTCATCAACATTGCTTACCTTATATTCAACCCAATAGGTAAGTAAAAGCAAGTTACCATCATGAGTTTCTGAAATTTGAGAATAGTAAGCCACGTGTGGAGCTTTGGAAATATAAGTTGTTATTTTATATCTTGGATTTCCAACAAAATAGAATCCACGTTTTTTGGTTTTATAATAGTGAAAATCTTTATCGATTATTATTGCAGTATTTGGTGGAATTTTTCTAAAGATTGCCATCAAAGGTATTAAAACAAACACAAGCAACACAAAAGTAACTGGTATAGCAGATATTAATAAATTGTCCATATAACTCCCCCTTCGAAACAATTATAATATTAAAGCTAAAATTTTACAATCATTCCTGTTGCATTTTTTCGACTTTTTTATTATCATAATAGTAACGTTTATTTTAAAAAGGGGACTGATTATGAAGAAAATATTTGTTATACTATTATTTATTGTGATAGCTGGATTTGTATGCTACATTGCACCAAATTATCTTATTGAAGAAACATATGAGCCAGATGAAGTTAGAGTTGTTTTTAATCAAAATGAGATAACACATAATGTTAGTAAATTACCACAGAAAGCGATTATAATTGATGGGAAGGTAATGCTATCAAAAGATACAGTTGATATTTTGTTTGATAAGTGGCTTTATTATGATGAAAAGTATGACACTATAATTTCAACAACAGATAATGATGTTGTTAAATTGAAAATTGGAGAAAACAAAATAGATAAAAATGGTGTGGTTTCGGAAATTAGTGTTCCTGCTCAACTAATAGATGACATTATATATATGCCAATAGAAGAACTACAAGATATATATGATATCAAGGTTGAGAACAATAAAAAGATTATTATTACGGAGAATTCTGTAAGCATGATTACAGCGACACTTGGGGCAAAACTAAAGATGAAGGCATACAAAAAGACATTGAGTAAAACAATTGCAAAATGTGAAATTGGTGAAGTTATTGATGTGTTTGAATATAGAAACAATCCGGAGTGGGTAGTAGTAAGAAATAGTGTGGGAGATTTAGGGTATGTTAAAATGACTTCAATTATTTCTGAAAAGAATGAGGTGAACATTCCTGTTATAGAACCGCCAAAGCAAAAAGTAAATTTGATTTGGGAATATGCAGAGAATTACACGCCGGATAGAAGTGGTGAAAAGAAAATAGATGGAATAAATGTTGTTTCGCCAACATGGATATATTTAAAAAATGCAAATGGCGAACTAAAGAACACAATAAATACAGACTATATTTCTTGGGCGCATAAGCAGGGATATAAGATATGGGCTGCGTTTAAAAATGACGGAATGGGACTTGATGGAACTTCTGCAAATGTGACTGATATGAAGAATAGAGAAAAGATAATTAGCAGCCTAATTAATATGTGTGCAACTTACAAATTAGACGGAATAAATGTAGATTTTGAGGGAATGAAAAAAGAAGATTCTGAAGAGTTTTCGCAATTTGTAAGAGAACTTTCAGCTACACTTAGAAGAAATAACTTAGCTGTTTCTGTAGACGTAACAGTACCAGATGGAAGTGATACATGGTCTTTGTGTTATGACAGATATGAGCTCGCTGATGCAGTAGATTATTTGGTATTGATGGCATATGACCAATATGGAGCTAGCAGTAAAGTACCTGGAAGTACAGCGGAGGTATCTTGGGTGGATAGTAATTTGAAAAAAATGATAGAACGAGATAATATAGACAGCGAAAAGATAGTATTAGGAATTCCTTTGTATTCAAGATTGTGGTGGGTAAAAAATGAGAAACTAAGCACTAGAGCAATCCCAATGGCTACTGCAATTAAATATCTAGAGAAGCAAGCTAGCTGGAACGAGGAAGCTGGTCAGTATTACGTTGAATATCAAGAAAACGGCACAATATATATGTTGTGGGTGGAAGAAGAAACAGCAATAAGACAGAAATTAAATTTGATAGAACAATATAATCTTGCTGGTGCAGCATATTGGAGATATGGATACGAAACTGATGATTTTTGGGCAAAAATTAAATAGGTAATAAAATGTTTTTGGATGGCATAGGATGTACAAAATACAAAGGAGGTATTTAGTATGTCTTATGCCATTATTGAATGTGAAAAAAAGAAATTATTTAATAGAATAGATGTTGATGAAGTATTAAATGAAGTACATATAAAATTACCGTTTTTTAAAGAAAAGAAATCTCAAAAATATGCAAAAAAAGTGTGCAAGCACTTAAAAAAGCATAAAGTTAGTTCTGCTGTATTGTCTACAGAATTGAGCAATAATGAAATCTTTAAAAACGTTTTATATATGCAAAATAATTATGTAATAACAGGAAATAGATTATATGTTGCATTGGTTAGAAAAGTTATGTGTAATATTTGCGAATTACTAGATGTACCAATTGAAACAATTTTTGCTTCGATTTTGTCACATGAATTTAGTATAGAAAATTTGGATTTGGTTAAATATATTTCAAAAAGTATTAAACATCTTACAGTCGTGAGTGAAAATAAAGAGAGATTTGAAAACACGATTGGTGCTCTGCTTGAAGATGAGGGAATTGTAATAGAAGTTTTGAAAAATGAAAACTGTAATATTAGTAAAAGCCATTTTATTATAAATCTTGATTTCACAGAGGACGAAATGAAAAAACTTATTTTACCAAAAGAAGCTGTTGTTATTTCAATTAAAGAAAACATAGCTGGTTTAAGAAAGAACTTCTCGGGAGTGATTATAAATGACATAAGTATATATTTGAACAAAAAGGTTGAAAATTTTAGAACTTTGGCTCTATGTGAAGCATATACTTATGACTATAAAAAGAAGATTAGTGAGAATGAAAGACTATTTGAAAGGTCTGAATACAAGATAAATGGATATATTGGTAACAAAGGGACAATTAAAGAGGAAGAACTAGCTAAAATGGGGAAAATGTTCACAAAAAAATCAAGAAAATAGTACTTGACTTTTTATTAAATAACATTTATGATAATGCATTGTGTAGTACATTAAAAATACACATATGACAAAGAAGGAGAATGATGCAATATGCCACAAAAAGAGATATTATTAACTTATGAGGGTATGAAGAAATTAGAGGAAGAGCTAGAGTATTTGAAAACTGTAAAAAGAAGAGAAGTCGCAGAGAGAATTAAGGTAGCTTTAGGTTTTGGTGATCTTTCTGAAAATTCTGAGTATGACGAAGCTAAGAATGAACAAGCTCAAGTTGAGATGAAAATTGTGGATTTAGAGAACAAATTAAGAAACGTAAAAATAATTGATGAGGACGAAATTGACACAAAGACAGTACAAGTAGGAAACAAAGTTCAAGTCTTAGATATGGAATATGATGAAAAAGTTGATTATACTATAGTTGGCTCAACAGAAGTTGACTTGGCAGAAAACAAAATTTCAAACGAATCTCCAATTGGAGCTGCTTTATTAGGTAAAAAGAAAAATGAAGTTGTTGAAGTGCAGACCCCAGGCGGTATGTTGGAATTTAAAATATTAAAAATATCAAGAGGTTTATAATATTTGTTGGTACATTTGAAAGGCGTAGTTATGAGCTACGCCTTTTTCGTGTTTTAATTAGATTATTCAAAATAAGTTGAACATTTGCGGATTGTGTGATACAATACACCTATCTTTATAGCAAAGGGGAGAAAGGTAATGAATGAAGAAAATTTAAATCAAGAAGTAGAATTAACAGAAGAAGACATTAACAAGCTTATGAAGGTTAGATTGGAAAAGCTTGAAGAGCTTCAAAAGAATGGAAAAGACCCTTTCCAGATTGTAAAGTTTGATAATAGAGACAGTAGTAAAGATATAAAGGAAAAATTCGTTGACCCGGTAGAGGGAGAAGAAACAGAACCAGTACATGTTAGTATTGCTGGTAGACTTATGGCTAAAAGAGGACATGGAAAAGCTAGTTTTTGCGATTTGCAAGATATGTATGGAAGAATTCAAATATATGTAAAGCTAGATGAGGTTGGAGAAGAGGCATACGAAGAATTTAAGAAATATGACGTTGGGGATATTATCGGTATTGAAGGTATAGTATTCAAAACACATATGGGAGAGATTTCAATAAAGGTTCAAAAAATCTCTTTATTGGCTAAGGCTTTGAGACCACTTCCAGAAAAATATCATGGTTTGAAAGATGTTGAGCTTAGATATCGTCAAAGATATGTTGACCTAATTGTTAACAATGAAGTAAAGGATACATTCTATAAAAGAAGTGCCATTATAAAAGGTATTCGTAAATATTTAGACGATCATGGCTATTTAGAAGTAGATACACCAATACTTAACACAATTGCTGGTGGTGCTGCTGCAAGACCTTTTGTTACTCATCATAATACACTTGATATTGATATGTATTTAAGAATTGCGAACGAATTATACTTGAAGAGACTTATTGTTGGTGGTTTCCATAAGGTTTACGAAATGGGAAGAATGTTTAGAAATGAAGGAATGGATATAAAGCACAATCCAGAATTTACTAATGTTGAGCTATATGCAGCTTATGAAGATTATCACGATATGATGGATATTATGGAAGGATTGGTTTCTACTCTTGCAAAAGATGTTTGTGGAGGAACGAAGATTGATTATCAAGGAACAGAAATTGATTTAACACCAGGTTGGAAGAGAATCACGATGATTGATTCAATTAAAGAAGTTACTGGCGCAGATTTTTCACAAACTAATACCGATGAAGAAGCTAAGAAATTAGCAGAATCTATTGGCGTTGAAATTGAAGATGGTATGACAAGAGGTCATATAATTAACTTTGTATTTGAAGAAAAAGTTGAAGATACACTAATTCAACCAACATTTATTATGGATTATCCGGTTGAAGTATCACCACTTACAAAGAAAAAACCATCAGACCCAAGACTTGTTGAAAGATTTGAGATATTTATTGGCGGTAGAGAATATGGAAATGCATATTCTGAGTTAAACGATCCAATAGACCAAAAGGAAAGATTTTTAGCTCAGATGGCTGAAAGAGCTGCTGGTAATGAAGAGGCAAATGAAATGGATGATGATTTTGTTCAAGCTCTAGAGTATGGTATGCCTCCAACAGGTGGTTTAGGAATAGGTGTTGACAGATTAATTATGTTATTAACGAATAGCTATTCAATAAGAGATGTGCTTCTATTCCCAACAATGAAACCGTTAAAATAGTGAGGAGAGATAAAATGTATCAGACTAATATGATTTGGATTATTGCGATTGCAGTACTTTTCATTTCAAGAATTATGAGTGGAAGTTTTGATTTGATGGGAACATTGTTAATGCTTCCGGGATTGGTACTTGCACTTACGTTTCATGAGTATGCACACGCAAAAACATCTGACAAATTGGGTGACCCAACGCCTGAAGCAGAAGGAAGACTTACTTTAAATCCTTTTGCACACTTGGACCCAATAGGAACAATTTGTTTATTGTTTGCAGGATTTGGTTGGGGAAAGCCAGTAAATATTAACCCCACTTATTATAGGAACCCAGTTAAGGATAGTGCGAAAGTAGCTGCTGCAGGGCCTATAGCAAACTTTATATTGGCGTTTGCTATGTTCTTTTTGTATACCATAATTTCTATACTTGCACCAGAAACGCAAGCGGTAGACATCATACTAACAATGTTGTTTTATGGCGCGTACCTAAATGTTAGTTTGGGAGTTTTTAATTTGTTGCCTTTTCCGCCATTAGATGGTTCAAAAATCTTTGCGTATATTTTAAAAGGAAAAGCAAGAGAATTTATGTATAAGTTAGAGCAGTATTCGTGGATTATATTGACGATACTATTTGTAACAGAGCTACCAGCCAGAATAATTACGCCAATTGTAAGTGCGATATCTTTTGGAATGGGAGTAGTGATTTCAATTATTATAAACTTATTCGTATAGGAGTGAAAAATATGTCAAAAGATGTATTATGCCTTGCGATTGAGACGAGTTGCGACGAGACTTCTGTTGCCATTGTGAAAAATGGCAGAGAAGTCTTGTCGAATGTAATATCAACGCAAATTGACATACATAAAAAATATGGTGGAGTTGTACCAGAGATAGCTTCAAGAAACCATGTTGAGAATATTACGTATGTAATTGATGAGGCAGTCGAAAAAGCAAATATAAAATTAAAAGATGTAGATGTTATTGCATGCACTTATGGTCCAGGACTTGTTGGTGCACTTTTAGTTGGAGTGTCTACTGCTAAGGCGATGGCATATGCTTTAAATAAGCCGCTAGTTGGAGTACACCATATAGAAGGGCACATCGCGGCTAACTATATAACTCACAAGGAATTAACGCCACCTTATTTGTGTTTGGTAGTTTCTGGTGGACATTCACATTTAGTGTATGTGAAGGATTATACAGAGTTTGAAATATTAGGTAAAACCAGAGATGATGCTGTCGGAGAGGCTTTTGATAAAGTTGCAAGGACGGTCGGACTTGGATATCCTGGTGGTCCTAAAATAGACAAATTAGCTAAAGAAGGAAAACCTGTTTACAATTTACCTAGAACGTTTTTTGATAATCTTGATTTTAGTTTCAGTGGAATTAAAACAGCGGTTATAAATTTAGTGCATAAGGAAAAAGACAATATATGCATGGAAGATTTATGCGCGAGTTTTGAAGAAGCTGTAACAGATATGTTAGTTCAAAATGTTTTAAGGGCTGTTGAAACCGTAAAAACAAATAAAGTTGCGATTGCAGGTGGTGTTTCGGCGAATAGTTATTTGAGAAGTAGAATGGAAAAAGTGGGAAGTATGCACGGATTGAAGGTGTATTACCCAGAATTGGTACTTTGTACAGATAATGCCGCTATGATAGGCGCTGCGGCTTATTATAATTACATGAACGGAAAAATTTCAAAGATGGATTTAAATGCAATACCAAATCTTAAGATTGGAGAATAAGGAATGAATATTTATGCGATTTCCGACTTTCATCTATCGTTTGGCACAAACAAACCAATGAATATTTTTGGTGATAAATGGATTGATTATGAAAAAAAAATAGAACAAAATTGGAAAAGTAAAGTCAAAGAAGATGACGTGGTAATACTAGCAGGAGATTTCTCTTGGGCTACATATTTGGATGAGGCAGTTCAAGATTTCGAATTTTTGAATAAATTGCCGGGAACCAAGATAATGCTTAAAGGCAACCATGATTATTGGTGGGAAACACTTGCTAAGTTGAACAGATTTACTAAGGAAAATAACTTTTCGAACATATATTTTTTACATAACAATTTTTATAAGTTTGGAAATTATTATATTTGTGGAACGAGATATTGGCAAGATGAAGAAGGTAAAGATAACGAAAAGATATATAAAAGAGAATTAGAAAGATTGAAAATTTCGCTTGATATGGCAAAAAATGATGATGAGAACGGTGAGATTATATTGGTCACACATTATCCACCAACAGAACGCATTATGGACGCAATTAAAGGATATAATGTTAAAAAATGGATTTATGGACATATTCATAGTAATTATGAAGATGCATTGGTCAATATAAATGGAATTGATACATATTTGACTAGCTGCGATTACTTGGAGTTTGATTTAGTAAAAATTTGTTGACTTTGAGAATAATGTCGATGAAAAAAAGCAAAAAACGCTTGGAAAATTATGCAAACTATGATATAATGCAAAGCTGTACAATTAAACATAGAAAAGGAAGGTTTTAGAAATGAATGCAAAGGTAGAAAAATTGGAAAATAATCAAGTAAAACTTGAAATAACAATTGGAGCAGATAAATTTGAAGAAGGAATGCAAAAAGCATTCTTTAGAAATGCAAAGTATTTTAATGTTCCAGGATTTAGAAAAGGAAAAGCACCAAGAAATATTGTTGAAAGATACTATGGAGAATCAGTACTATATGAAGAGGCTTTTAATATTGTGGTTCCAGAAGTTTATGACGAAGTTATTAAAGAAAACAATATTGAAGCAGTTGCAACACCAGATATTGATATAACTCAAATCGGAAAGGGTAAAGATTTAGTATTTACAGCAACTGTTACAGTAAAACCAGAAGTAAAACTAGGAAAATATAAAGGAATAAAAATAGATAAAAAAGACTATCCAGTAACAGAGGAAGACATCCAAAAGCACTTAGATGAAATGGCTAATAAAAATGCAAGAATTATAACAGCTGAAGAAGGAGAAGAAGCCAAAAAAGGAAATACAGTTGTAATTGATTTTGATGGAAGTGTAGATGGAGTTCCTTTTGAAGGCGGAAAAGCAGAGAATTATTCTCTTGAATTAGGTAGCGGATCTTTTATACCTGGATTTGAAGATCAAGTAGAAGGAATGAAAGTAGGAGAAGAAAAAGACATTTCAGTTACATTCCCAGAAAACTATTTTTCAAAAGAATTATCTGGCAAAGGCGCAATTTTTAAAATTAAATTACATGAAATCAAAAAGAAAGAATTACCAGTAATTGATGATGAATTTGCAAAAGATGTAAGTGAATTTGATACTTTGGCTGAATTGAGAGACGACTTAAAAGAACACATTGAAGAAGAAAATGCAAGAAAAGCGAAGTATGAAGAGGAAGAAGAGGCAATTTCTAAAATATTAGAAAAAACAGAAATTGATATTCCAAAGGTAATGATAGACAACGAAATTGATGAGTACTTAAAAGATTTTGAAACAAGATTATCATACCAAGGAATGAACTTAGATATGTATATGCAATTGATGGGTAAGGACATCTTGGATATTAGAAAAGAATATGAAGAAAGAGCAACAAAGAACATAAAGACAAGACTTACATTGGAAGCTATATTTAAGGCTGAAGATTTAGAAGTTACAGACGAGATTGTAAACGAAAAATTAGCCGAAGCTGCTAAGGCTTACGGTAGAGATGCTGATGAATTTGTTAAGAAGGCTACAGACCAAATGAAAGATTATGTTAGAGAAGAAGCTAAGTATGACGTAGCTGTTAAATTCATTATGGCAAATGCTAAATAAAGTATATACAGGAAAGACATACTTTCCTATTATGTAGAAGGGGGCTTTAAAGAGCCCCTTATAAAACAAAGGAGGAAGAACGAATGAGCGAAATTAGAAACGATTTAGTCCCTTATGTTGTAGAGCAAACAGGTCGTGGAGAAAGATCTTATGATATTTTTTCAAGACTTTTGAAGGACAGAATCATCTTTATTGGTGATGAAATCACGGATGCTACAGCTAGTCTTGTTGTAGCACAACTTCTTTTCTTGGAATCAGAGGATCCAGAAAAAGATATACACATATATATAAATAGTCCTGGAGGAAGTGTTACAGCTGGAATGGCTATATACGATACAATGAATTATATTAAGCCGGATGTATCTACAATTTGTGTGGGTATGGCTGCTAGTATGGGAGCTTTCTTACTTGCTGCTGGAAAGAAAGGAAAGAGATATGCTCTTCCTAATGCGGAAATAATGATACACCAACCTCTTGGCGGAGCAAAAGGTCAAGCTTCTGATGTAAAAATTCATGCAGAATTTTTATTGAAAACAAGAGATAAGTTGAATAAGATATTAAGTGAAAATACGGGAAAACCATTAGAGCAAATTGAAAGAGATACAGACAGAGATAACTTTATGATTGCAGAAGATGCTATGAAGTATGGTCTTATAGATCAAGTTATGACAAGAAAATAAATTTGATAGAGGAGGTTAAGCTTTGGCACGTTATGAAGATAAGAAAACTGTAAAGTGTTCTTTTTGTGGCAAGTCACAAGATTCAGTTAGAAGAATTATCGCTGGACCTGGTGTGTATATTTGTGATGAGTGTGTTGGGCTATGCTGTAACATAGTTGAAGAAGGCTATGACGATGAAAATGAAGAACTTGATAATGTAAGCCAAGAAGTAATGCTAACACCTAAAGAGATAAAAGATGTTTTAGACCAATATGTTATAGGTCAAGACGAGGCAAAGAAATCTCTTTCTGTTGCAGTATATAACCACTATAAAAGAATTAACAATTCTAGTAAAAATGATGATGTAGATATTCAAAAGAGTAATATCTTGATGCTTGGACCAACAGGCTGTGGAAAAACGTACTTAGCACAAACTTTGGCTAAAACGTTAAATGTTCCATTTGCTATTGCTGATGCAACTGCATTAACTGAGGCTGGCTATGTTGGGGAAGATGTCGAGAATATCCTATTAAAACTAATACAGGCAGCTGATTATGATGTAGAAAGAGCCCAAAAAGGAATTATATATATAGATGAGATAGACAAGATTTCAAGAAAATCCGAAAATGTTTCAATCACAAGAGATGTAAGTGGAGAGGGTGTACAGCAAGCACTTCTTAAAATAATAGAGGGTACGGTTGCTTCTGTTCCACCACAAGGAGGTAGAAAACATCCGCATCAAGAGTTTATTCAGATAGATACTACTAATATATTATTTATCTGTGCTGGAGCTTTTGAAGGTTTGGAGAAGACAATACAAGGCAGAATTGGAGATAAGAGCATAGGTTTTGGCGCTAATATTGAAAAACCAAAGGAAGAATTGCAAAGTGAGTTGTTTAAAAAATTGTTGCCGCAGGATTTAGTGAAATTTGGACTTATTCCAGAGTTTGTTGGAAGACTTCCTGTAATTACAACAGTTGACCCACTTACAAAAGAAGCTTTTGTAGAAATAATGACTAAACCAAAGAACGCGCTTATAAAGCAGTATAAAAAGTTGTTTGAAATGGATGGCGTTAAATTGGAATTTGAGGATGATGCAATTACTGCAATTGTCGATAAAGCGATTGAGAGAAAAACAGGCGCAAGAGGACTAAGAGCTATCTTAGAAGAGACAATGAGAGATATTATGTTTGATATTCCAACAGATAAAGAAATCACAGAATGTATAATTACTAAAGGTACGGTACTAAATAAAGAAACGCCTAAAATAATAAGAGAAGGTGAGAGAAGAGTACCAATGGCAAATAAGAAAACCAAGAGTGCAAGAATGAAAAAAGTTGAGGATATTGGTACAGCTTCATAAAAGAATATGTAGGGGTTGCGCATAAGTGCAACCCCTATGCGATTATAAGGAGGATAAAATGGATTATGTGGTTGGAGATGTAGTGGAACTAAAAAAAGGACATCCTTGTGGTAGTAAAATATGGAAAATCACAAGGGTTGGTGTTGACTTTAAATTAGAGTGTCAAGGCTGTGGACATGTTATCATGATTGATAGAGAAAAAGCTCTAAAAATGATAAAGAGAAAGGCTTGAATTCTTGACAAAATAGGGCTAAAGAGATAAAATTATCGCATAAGGAGGAGTCTATGCGAAGAATAAAATTTGATGAAGTTTTTGTTCCAAGATTTAGGATATATCTAGTAATAATTTTACTTATTTTGATTGGAATTTCAATTATTAATCCGAAACTTATTCCGATAACGATTGCTTTATACATTATAGTTTTAATAATTACATACAGAAAAAATGTTGTTGCGAAAAATAGAATTATAAAACATATAAACAACTTTATGATTAAGTTAAAGCGAGATACGGATGAATCAATACTTAATTTTCCTATACCTGCTACAGTTGTCTCTTCAAGTGGGGAAATAATATGGGCAAATGATGGTTTCGAGAATTTGTTTAAGGGAATAAATAAAGACAAGTATATTGAAAATGTAATTAAGGAATTAGATGAAGAGTATGATAATAACTTTTCTGCGATTGATAAAGAAATAAGTATACATGATAAACACTACAGATTGTTAGGCAATCTTATTAACGTGAGAAGGAAAAACAGCAAAGAGTCAATGATAATGTTATATTTTATTGATAGAACAGATTATTATAGACTTTACCGTATGTATGAAGATGCAAAAGATTGTGTGGGCTTGATTGTCATAGATAATTATGATGAAGTAATTAATGATATGACAGATACAGATAGACCTCAACTTTTGGCTGTCGTTGAAAGACAATTGCGTGAGTGGTTTGCATTTACAGGTGGCATATTCACAAAACTTGAGAGAAATAAATTTTTGATTGTTTTTGAAAAGAAATATATTAAGGCTTTTACTGATTCTAAATTCGAGATATTAGATTCGATAAAAGAAATTACATACAGCAATAAAATTCCAGTTACATTGAGTATAGGAATAATTGCTAATGATGAATCAAAAGCAATGAGCTTTCAAAGTGCGGTTTCTGCTATTGATATAGCTTTGGGAAGAGGCGGAGATCAAGCTGTTATAAAACGCAATGGAAAATACGAGTTCTTTGGTGGAAAATCAAAGGAAATAGAAAAGAGAACAAGAGTTAAAGCAAGGGTTGTTGCACAAGCACTTCAAGAGTTAATAACAGAGTCGAAAAATGTTATTATAATGGGACATAAAAATATGGATGCTGATGCTTTGGGTGCGGCAATTGGTGTATATAGAATAGCCAAGACATTAAATAGGGATGCGTATATAGTATATAACAATTCTGGAATGGCAATTGATGGACTTATAAAAAGGCTTGGAAAGCAATACAATGATGTATTGATACCAACGGATAATGCAATATCAAAGATAACTGATAAGACATTACTTGTTGTGGTTGATACTCATAAAAAAGATTTTGTTGAAGCACCTGAACTATTAGACAAATTGGGTAAAGTAGTACTTATTGATCACCACAGAAAAAGCACTGATGCTATTGAGGACGCAACACTTACGTTCCATGAAGTTTATGCTTCTTCAACAAGTGAATTGGTTACAGAAATACTTCAATATGTTGAAGAAAAACTTGAACTGCCAGTACCAGAGGCTGAGTGCTTATATGCAGGTATTTTAACGGACACAAAGAATTTTATGTACAAAACTGGTGTAAGAACATTTGAAGCAGCTGCTTACTTGAAGAAGATAGGCGTTGATGTTGCTGCGATTAAAAAGATGTTTCAAAATGATGTTGACACTTATGTTGCGATTGCTGATGTAATACGTAACTCGGATATTGTGCATAACAACATAGCTATTGCTGTTTGTTCAAATGAAGTTGATAATCATGCACAGATTGCAGCACAAGCAGCTGATGAATTGCTAAATCTAAACGGTATTGAGACGTCATTTGTGTTAGTTGATATGGGAGAATATATAAACATAAGTGGACGCTCAAATGGAAGTCTAAATGTTCAAATGGTACTTGAAAAATTAGGTGGTGGCGGACATATGATGATTGCTGGAGCACAATTAAGAAACACAACAATGGATGAAGCGAAGAAAATGTTGTTGAATGCCATAGACGAAGTGCTTGATACAGAAAACACATAATATATAAATGTTAGATAGCAAAAGGAGGATGAGTTATGAAAGTGATTTTAACACAAGACATTAAATCGGTTGGAAAAAAAGGACAAATCTTAGATGCAGCTGATGGTTATGCAAGAAATTATTTACTACCAAAGAAGCTTGCAGTAGTCGCAGATAACGCTAATCTAAATGAGTTGAAAACGAAACAGGAAGCAAATAAGTATAAGAAAGACATGAGTATGTCAGCAGCTAAAGAACTTTCAGAGAAAATGAAGAATTACGAGTTAGTATTTAAAATAAAAGCTGGCGAGAATGGAAAGACGTTTGGAAGCGTTACATCAAAAGATATTGCTGATGAACTTAATAAAAAATACTTTGTCGAAGTGGATAAGAAAAAAGTTTGCTTAAATGATGCGATTAAGAACCTTGGAATATACAATATTGAAATAAAGCTATTTGAGGGGATTTCAGGAACAATAAAAGTTATAGTTCAAAGTTAGGAGCTTTTAAATGGATAGTGTAATTAGTAGAATACCACCTAATGATGTACAGGCTGAACAAGCTGTACTTGGTGCAATGTTAGTTGACAAAGACGCAGTACTTACTGTTATAGAAATCTTGAAACCAGAGGATTTCTACAGAAGTGAGCATGCTGAAATATATAGTGCAATAATTGATTTATACGAAAAAAGTAAACCGGTTGATTTACTTACAGTAAAAGATCAATTAAGCATAAGAGGAAAATATGATGTGGTAAGTGGGTTTGAATATTTGGTATCACTTACAAATCCTATTTATTCAGTGGCTAATGTCGAAAATTATGCGAGAATAGTAGAAGAAAAGTCGGTTCTTAGAAAACTTATAAAAGCTTCAAGCGAAATTACTTCGACAAGTTATGAAGCTTCAGAAGAAGTAACTTCTATTATGGAACTTGCTGAGAAAAAAATTTTTGATGTAGCACAGAAAAAGAGTACAAAAAGTTATAAACTAATAAAGGATGTTTTGGTTGATACTTTCGACAATCTGGAAAAGCTTGCTGCTGGTGGAAATGAAATTGTCGGTACTCCAAGTGGTTTCACAGATTTGGATTCGAAGACATTGGGATTTACACCTGGTCAGCTTGTGGTCGTTGCTGCCAGACCCGCAATGGGTAAATCAGCATTCGCACTAAATATAGCAACCAATGCCGCTGTAAAAGCGGGTAAACCGATTGTATATTTTAGCTTAGAAATGTCAAAAGAAGAATTGGTAAATAGAATACTAGCAAGTGAAGCTATGGTAGATAGTGTGAAAATAAGAAGTGGTCAACTTGATGATAATGACTGGATAAGTTTAACTAATGCTGCCGGTTCATTGTCAGAGACAAAAATATTTCTTGATGATTCATCTGGTTATTCGCCAATAGAATTAAGAGCAAAATGCAGAAAAATGAAAATGGAATATGATATAGGACTTATAGTGATAGATTACTTACAATTGATGGACGCAAGTAAAAACAATAGTAGTAGACAAGCTGATATATCTGAAATAAGTCGTTCTTTGAAAGTTTTAGCAAGAGAAATTGAAGTTCCTATAATAGCTTTGTCACAGCTTAGCCGTGCTCCAGAACAAAGACCTGACCATAGACCGATGCTTAGTGACTTGAGAGAATCAGGTTCTATAGAGCAGGACGCAGATATGGTAATGTTTTTATATAGAGATGACTATTATAATCCGGATACGGAAAAAAAGAATGTTGCAGAAGTAATACTGGCTAAGAACAGAGGTGGTTCAACAGGAACAGTAGAATTATTATGGCTTGGACAATATACGAAGTTTGTTAATTTAGACAAATATAGATAATATATAAACTATAAAAGGACTGAATGATGAAAAATAAGGTTATCGAAACAATTAAGAAATATAATTTAATAGATGATAATGATAAAATTTTGGTTGGCGTTTCTGGCGGACCAGACTCTATGTGCTTACTTCATGTTTTGAAAAGTCTGAATTATGATGTTTGTGTTGCGCACATAAATCATGGGCTTAGAGAAAATGCAAATATGGAAGAGGAGTACGTTAGAGATTATTGCAGACTTAATAACATTCCATTTTTTGCGAAACACATAAAGCTAAAAGAAAATTTAAATGGTATGACGATCGAAGAGGCTGGCAGAAAGGCGAGATATGATTTTTTTGCAGAGATGTTGGAAAAAGAAAAATGTACTAAAATTGCAACCGCACACACAAGCAATGATAATGCTGAAACTGTAATTATGAATATGGTGAGAGGAAGTGGCGTTAACGGATTAAAGGGTATAGAACCAATAAGGGGAAATATAATTAGGCCGCTAATTGATGTTACAAGAAGAGAAATAGAAGAATATTGTGAGACAAATAATTTAAACCCAAAACATGATGAGTCAAATGATGAATTGCTATATACAAGGAACAAAGTGAGATTAGAACTCATTCCATATATTGAGAAAAATATAAATTCTAATGTTATAAGTAACATTAATAGAATGTCAAGGATTGTGCTTGAAGAAGAGGCTTATATTGATAAAAAAGTTGAAGAAGCGTTTGAAAGTTGTCTAATAACTCAAAATGATGAAATTTTGGTATGCAATTTAAGAATGTTTAATAAACTAGATATTGTGATTAGGAAAAGATTAATTTTAAAATTTATAATAAAAATATTAGGAAATGCAAAAGATATAGAGAAAGTGCATGTTGACGACATTGTTAAATTGTGCGAAAATAATGTGGGTGGAAAGTATTTGACACCAAATAAGCATATTAAGGTGTCTGTTGGTAAAGGGAAAATTCAAATTGAAAAAATAATATAAGGAGGATCTAATGAAAAAATCATTTAGAGGGATAGCACCACTAATAATATCTGTAATATTAATATTTTTTGCGGCAGCATTAGTTGCTGAAAAGGGTGAAAATGGGGAATTAGCGTATTCTGAATTAGTAACAAACATACAAGAAAACAATGTTGATTCGATTACACTATCCAGTGAAGGCAATAGTGCAACTGTAAAGTTAAAGAATGTGAGAGAAGAAAAAAGAGTAAACATCCCAGATAAAAATGCATTTATGCTATCAATACAAGATGATATATCTAGTAAAAATATAAAATTCAAAGAGAAATCACCATCTGCATTACTTAAGCTTTTGGACTATATTACACCAATTAGCCTTGTTATATTGTTTATACTATTTTGGGTATTTATGCTTCAAACGATGAATGGTGGAAAAGGCGCGATGTCATTTACGAAGAATAGAGCAAGACTTTCAAATCCTGATGATAAAAAGAAAGTAACATTTAAAGATGTTGCTGGTTTGGCAGAGGAAAGAGGAGAACTTCAAGAAATAGTTGAGTTCTTAAAATATCCAAAGAAGTTTACTGATATGGGAGCAAGAATTCCTAAAGGTGTACTTTTAGTAGGTCAACCAGGTACCGGTAAAACTTTGCTTGCAAAAGCTGTTGCAGGAGAAGCAGGAGTTCCATTTTATACAATAAGTGGTTCAGACTTCGTTGAAATGTATGTTGGTGTTGGTGCATCAAGAGTAAGAGGATTGTTCGAAGAAGCAAAAACTAAAGCACCATGTATAGTATTCATCGATGAGATTGATGCTGTTGGACGTCAAAGGGGTGCTGGCTTAGGTGGCGGACATGATGAAAGAGAACAAACATTAAATCAATTACTTGTTGAAATGGATGGGTTTGGAACTAATAGTGGTGTAATTGTTTTAGCTGCTACAAACAGACCTGACATTTTGGATCCAGCTCTATTGAGACCTGGAAGATTTGATAGACAAATTGTGGTTCCAGCTCCAGATGTAAAAGCCAGAGAAGAAATACTTACATTATATGCTAAGAAAAAGAAATTGTCAGGCGAAATTGATATTGGAGTATTAGCAAAAAATACTGCAGGGTTCACAGGGGCTGACCTTGAAAATATGATGAATGAGGCTGCACTTCTTGCAGCAAGAAAAGATAAACAGTCTATAACGATGCAAGACTTAGAAGATGCAATGGTAAAAGTTTTAATGGGACCTGAGAAGAAGAGCAAAGTTATTTCTGACAAAGATAAAAAACTAGTTGCGTACCACGAAGGTGGTCATGCGGTTGTTAGTAGATTCTTGGAGCATGCAGAGCCTGTACATCAAGTATCAATCGTACCAAGAGGTATGGCTGGTGGATATACTATGTACAAGAATACGGAAGACAAATCATTTATGTCTAAGTCTGAAATGGAAGATAAGATCGTATCATTATTGGGTGGTAGAGTTGCAGAACAGCTTATATTAAATGATATTAGTACTGGTGCTTCAAATGATATTGAAAGAGCAAGTAAAATTGCTAGAAGCATGGTAATGAGATATGGTATGAGTGAAAAACTTGGTACGATAACTTTTGGAAACGACCAAGAGGAAGTATTCTTGGGTAGAGACATAAATAATGTAAGAAATTATAGTGAAGATATTGCTGCTGTAATTGATATAGAAGTAAAAAGAATTATCGATAATGGATACAACAGAGCAAAAACAATACTTGAACAACATATAGATAAATTGCACAAAGTAGCATCTGTATTGTTAGAGAAAGAGAAAATTGAAGCCGAAGAATTTGAAGCAATTATGAATTCATAATATATATACACATATAGCATGGGGGGAACAAAAATGTTAGATATAAAATTTGTTAGAGAGAATCCAGAAAAGGTTAAAGAAAATATAAGAAAGAAGTTTCAAGATAGGAAGTTACCACTAGTTGATGAAGTGTTGGAACTAGATAAAAAGGTTAGAGAATTGAAACTTGAAGGAGATAAGCTTCGTAGCGAAAGAAAAACAATCAGTGATTCAATTGGAAGCTTAATGAGAGAAAAAAAGATAGAAGAAGCAAATGAAAAAAAGGCGGAAGTCAATGCTATAAATGAAAAACTAACTGCGTTGGAAGCCGAAGAAGCTGAAGTTGCAGAAAGATTAAAGAAAGACATGATGACTATCCCCAATATAATAGATGATTCTGTTCCGATAGGAAAAGATGATAGCGAGAATGTTGAAATTCAAAGATTTTTGGAACCAAAAACACCTAATTTTGAAATACCATATCATGTAGAAATACTTGAAAAACTTGGCGGCATTGATTTAGATAGTGCAAGAAAAGTTGCGGGAAATGGTTTCTATTATTTAATGGGAGATGTTGCAAGACTTCATTCTGCAGTTTTAACGTATGCAAGAGACTTTATGATAAATAAAGGCTTTACATACTGTATACCTCCGTTTATGATAAGAAGCAATGTGGTAACTGGTGTTATGAGCTTTGACGAGATGGACCAAATGATGTATAAAATAGAGGGCGAAGATTTGTATTTGATTGGTACGAGTGAGCATTCTATGATAGGTAAGTTTATTGATACATTTGTAGAAAAGAAAGATTTACCATATACATTAACAAGCTATTCTCCATGCTTTAGAAAAGAAAAAGGTGCACATGGAATTGAGGAAAGAGGAATATATAGAATACATCAATTTGAAAAACAAGAAATGATAGTTGTATGTGAACCGGAAGATTCAATGAAATGGTTTGACAAGATGTGGAACTATACAGTAGAGCTTTTCACAAGTATGGACATACCTGTTAGAACACTAGAGTGCTGTAGTGGAGACTTGGCAGATTTGAAAGTTAAATCTCTTGACGTAGAAGCTTGGAGTCCAAGACAACAGAAATATTTTGAAGTTGGAAGTTGTTCTAATTTAGGAGATGCTCAAGCGAGAAGACTTGGAATTAAAGTAAAGAGCCCAGATGGAAACTATTACGCACATACACTTAATAACACAGTATCAGCTCCACCACGTATGCTTATTGCTTTGATAGAAAACAATATAAATGAAGATGGAAGTGTGAACATACCAAAAGTGTTGCAACCATATATGGGTGGAAAAACAAAGATTGAAATAAAGTAAGATATAGTAGGTGTAGCGTGATGTCGGCACCTATTGACTAAGAATTAATATACTAAAGGGAGCTTCGTATGGAAAAAAGTAAACAAAGAACGATAAAAATCTTAGAACGCGTTGGAGTATTTATAGGAACATTATTACTTTTATTTTTTGTATATAAATTTGCTGTTTATTTTATGCCATTCTTAATAGCTGGAATAATTGCGATTATAATAGAGCCAGTAATAAAATTTTGTATGAACAAACTAAAAATGAGTAGGAGAATTAGTGCGGTACTCGTAGTAGGAATAACAATAATATTATTTGCTATGGGAGTTGTGTATGGCACTGTAGCGCTTGCAGATGAAGTTATTAATTTGACATCTAATCTAGGACCATACATTACCGATATAGTGAAGAATACTCAAGAATTTGTTTCAACGATTGGCGAGAGATATCCAGACATACCAGAGGAAGTGATTGGTGGAATTGAAACTTCTTTAGTAAGCTTTGTAAATAGTATGGGTGATGTAGTAAAAACATGGGCTGCCAACTTGCTTAAATGGCTGTTTTCAGTTCCTAGATTAATTACAAATATAGTTATAACAATATTAGCACTTATATTCTTTACTAAAGATAGAATATATGTAATAGATATGCTAGAACATCACTTGCCAAAAACTTGGATAAAGAAAATTTCTCAAGTCTTAGGAGAAACATTTTCTACAATTGGTGGATATGTGAGAGTATATGGAAAAATAATATTAATTACATTTGCAGAGTTATATATTGCGTTCACAATTTGCAGGCTTATAGGATTTGAGATTGACTATCCATTTATGTTAGCAGTTGTGATTGCAATAATTGATATATTGCCTATACTAGGTGTGGGAACAGTTCTTATTCCGTGGGCAATATGGCTATTCGTAACAGGACAAATAAATTTTGGAATTGCAATAGCAATTACGTACGTTTTAATATTTATAATAAGGCAATTTCTAGAACCAAAGCTTGTAAGCAAGCAATTTGGAATTCATCCTTTAATAACGTTATTTGCAATGTATGCTGGTTTTAAAGCAGCAGGAGTTTTTGGACTTATATTAGGACCTATAACATTGATGATACTAAAATGTATTTTTGCTAAGCAATTGGATAGGGGATTGTTTAAAGACCTATTTGACGAGAAATAAAATTAATGTTGATAACAAAACTTGAAATATCAATAAGGTGTTGTAGCGGTCACTGTTTTCGGCGACCGCTACAACTTTTTTTGAAAAAACAAGCGAAATAGTGGCTATTGGAAAATTGATCATCGGGTACTGTACCTTAGCAGAAAAGTGATTGCTCGTGCTTATACTGATGGTGGATATACAAAGATATTTTCAGGTGTTGTGATCTTTTGAATGTTTTTTACTTCTATTATAGGAAGTTCTCCGTGATAAACCCCTTTTATGATTTTGCCTTTTATTTCAACCCAACTATTTTCTTCTAAATCTTTTGCGTTTTTATAATTACACATAAAACCTACAATTTGTGCTTCACTTGAATTAATTAACATATCACGTGCTAACACAAATTCATTTTCATTAAAATCTTCCGCTCTAAATATATATCCGGTTGAGATTATGTTTTTTCCAATATATTGTTCTATGTTTTCATGACATTCTTTCAAAATGTTAGTATAGTTTTCATTTGTCATAGTTATATCATTGTTTGAACTAAAATTTAAGAAACGTACAAGTGCCCATATAATAAATCCTACAGCCAATATGCAACTAATTATTGCGATTAGTTTTGGAATATTAAGCTTAAAATTTATAATTTTCATATCATTCACCTCAATTAAACTTATGCCGATGGGTTACAAATGATTACTAAAAATTGCTTGAATTTTGTTGCATTAAATAGGTATAATTGGTACAATATACTTGATGTTAAATATATAAACAAAGGATGAAACATTGATGAATTTTTTAAGTGATTTTCAACAATATTATGAACAAAATGTAAGGGCTTATGAAGCTTTGTGGAAGCAGCAACAATATTTTTATGAAAGAAAAGTAAAAGATAAAAGAATAGTCGTTGGTATATCTTTAGCGGTTGTTTTTATTCTGTTTATGTTTTCTAAGAGTTGGATATGGGCATTAGTTGCATTAATTATAATTGGTTTACTAGTTTCTAGCGAACGCAAGGATAAAAGCATATATGTGAATAAGATGAAAGAGGAAGTTGTTAGACCAGCAATAAGAAAATGTTATTCGAGGTTTTCTTATTCCATTCAGGGAGTTTCGGAAGAGACATTTAGGGAATCTAATATGTATTACGATTATGATAAATTCACATCGTCTGATATGATTACCGGTAAGAGCGATGATAGAGAATTTGTTATTTCCGAAATTACACTTACTGAAAAGGACTTTCCGGATGACCCAGATTCTATGGCATATGAAGTGTTTCATGGAGCTTTTATAAAAATGGAGGCAAATTATTCACTAAGTAAGCCTATATACATAGAGCCAAATGTACAGAATAAAAAATTAGATTTAACATTAATGATTATGAAAAAAGCATTTGGTGTTGATATAAAAGCACTTGAACTTGAAAATGAGGAGTTTAGTAAGGCTTTTAAGATATATTTTCAAGATGATAAAGAAGCAAACAATATTTTAACTAAAGACTTTATGGACAAGTTTTTGAAGATTCGTAATAGGTATAATGCAAAAATGTATTTTGCTTTTCAACAAAATAATATATATGTATTAGTTAGCAACTTAGAAATTGTTGATGTTGACGACGTTTATGATAATGGAATTTCAAAAAGCACGTTGTATGGAAACTTGAAGGTTATTCAAGATATTATGGATTTAGCCGAATCAGTGGCAACAAAAGAGTAGAGAGGTGTAGTAATGGTTATTGCGATTGATGGACCTGCAGGAACTGGCAAGGGTACTATTAGTAAGCTTATTGCTGAAAGACTTAATTATACGTATATTGACACAGGAGCTATGTATAGAGCAATTACAGTAAAAATACTAAAAAACAAAATTGCATTAGATGATTTGGACAGTATTGAGCATTTATTAAATACAACTACAATTGACTTTGATGAGAAGCAAAAAATAATATTAGACGGTGTAGATGTGTCTGATGAGATAAGGACGCAGGTGGTGAATGAAAATGTTTCGCCAGTTTCTGCGATAAAGATTATAAGAGCAAAATTAGTTGAACTTCAGAGAAAACTTGGAAATACTAAAAATGTTGTAATGGAGGGAAGAGATATTACAACAATTGTTTTTCCAAATGCTGAACTAAAGATATATTTAACAGCCACACTTGAAGAAAGAGCTCATAGAAGATATAAGGAAATGATAGAAAAAAATATGAATATCACGTATGAGCAAGTATACAATACGATTAAAGCAAGAGATGATAACGACATGCATAAAGAAGTGGGTGCACTTAAAATTGCGGAGGATGCAATTGTGATTGATTCAACGCATATGTCAATAGAGGAAGTATATGATGAAATTCTAAAATATATAAAAATGAGAGGAGAATAAATATGAATCCATATGATAAAGTACATGAATTAGTGAGAGCGATTAAAGAGAGCGATGAGGTGAAAAATTACACAAAAATTAAAGAAGAACTATATGCTGATGATAAAAACAAAGAGATGATTAAAAATTTTAGGGATATGCAAACAGAAGTACAATCACTTTTAATGCAAGGCAAAGAGGCTGATGAGCAAAAGATGGAAAAATTACAGAACTTATATCAAATATTAGTTGCTAACCCAAAGATAAAAGAATTCTTTGATAAAGAAGTTCAATTTGATGTTATGCTATCAGATATATATAAAATAATAGGAGAAGGATTAAAAGATATCTTAGAATAGGAGAAAAGAGATGTATCTGTTAATAGTTCTTTTTGTGGTTATAATATTTTTAGTTTTAACAAATCAAAAAATACTTATAGAAATGAAACAACTTGCAACGGATAGTTCACTAAATGAGCAAACAAAGGATTTGCCTGATAATGAAGAAGTTTGTAAGAGTATTCAAAAGATAGTTGGAAGTAATTGCGATATTAAATTAGACAATGATGCAAAATCTAGTGCTTACATCTTTTTTCAAAACAAAATAATATTAAGTAATACGAAGAGTAGCAGGGAAGATTATTCAAGGGTGTTATTTATCGCACATGAATGCGTTCACTCTGTACAAAGTAAACAAGTTCACTTGATAAATTTTGTACTTGCAAATATTAAGAACTTATATGATGTTGTCCTAATTATACTTTTGCTGTTTGGAAAAGGTTCATTGGAAATGATAACAATTTCATTTCTCATTTCTTTTTTGAGTTTTTATTATAGGATGATATTAGAGACAGATGCTGTATATCGCAGCATGATTTTTGCTAGGAAGTATTTAGAAACCATGAATTTGAAAGATATAGCAGATAAGTATGAAGAAATAATTCCTAAAACTGTTTCCGGAATGTATTTTTCATATATAGTACCAATACTGGTGAAAATTGCTGTGCTTTTAATGGTGTTATGTATTATAAAATAGGAGGTTATTAATGAGTAGTACCCTAATTAAAAATGCTTATATTGTATCAATGGCCGGGCCAATATCAAAAGCTGATTTATTAATTGAAGATGATAGAATAATGGAAATCGGAATAATTGATAAAGAAGCTGACGAGGTTATTGATGCAACTGGTAAAGTGATTATGCCTGGTTTGATTAATGCTCACACTCATATCGCAATGTCTCTTTTTAGAGGTTATTCTGATGATCTAGAATTAATGGAATGGCTAAAAAATGTATGGAAAGTGGAAGATAAAATGTCTGCAGAAGATGTATATTATGCATCTTTACTTTCAGAAATAGAAATGATTAAAAGCGGAACTACTACATTTAATGATCATTACTTTTTTGAAGATGAAACGGCAAAAGCAACTATTAAGAGTGGCATGAGAGGTATGCTTTCAAGAGTGATAATAAATGAAGGCAACGAAGCTCAGAAAAGAATCGAAGAAGCCGAAAAATTATATAATGATTATAACAATGCGGGAGAAGGAAGAATAAAAGTTGTTGTTGGAATACATGCACCATATACTTGTCCGCCAAAAACAATTGAAAGTAGCATAGCTCTTGCTAAGAAATATAATATTCCAATTCATATTCATTATTTGGAAACAAAGGCTGAAATAGTTCAAATAAAAGAAAATTATAGCAAGACTGTAACGGAGTATTTAAAGGACTTAGGTTTATTTGATTCTTATGTTATTTTGGCACATGGTGTTCACGTATCAGATGATGATATAAAAGTATTAAGAGATATTCGAGGAGGAATTGTTCATAATCCAATAAGCAACGAAAAGTTGGGAAGCGGAATTGCAAATACACGAAAACTAATTGATAGTGGAATAACAGTTGCACTTGGTACTGATGGACAGGGTAGCACAAATACTCTGGATATGTTTGAAGAAATAAAATCTGCTGCATACTTACAAAAAGTTTCATACGAAAAAGCGAGTGCAATATCAGCAGAAGAAGTTCTTAAAATGGCAACTATCGAAGGAGCAAAAGTACTTGGCTTAGAAAACGACATTGGAACATTGGAGGTTGGCAAGAAGGCAGATATCATAATTATTGATTTAAATAAACCACATTTATGCCCAGTTCACGATTTGTATTCTACGTTGGCATACTCTGTAAATGGTGCTGATATTGAAACTGTGATAATAGATGGAAAAGTAGTAATGAAAGATAGAATGATACAGACACTTGATGAGAACGAAGTAATGCAAAAGTGTAATGAGATAATACAAAAACTTTTTTAAGAAAAAAGACTTTTAAAAGGTCTTTTTTTGTTATACAATAGGAAAGTAATAAAAACGGTTTTTTTATATAAATGCAAAATAATTAATAAAGGTGGAGGAATATGGTAAAAAAGTGGGAGTATTATCAAATAGATGAAGAAGAAATGAAAAATATTGCTGTAAAAAACGGTATCTCATTGCTACTTGCAAGAGTTCTTCTAAATAGAGGAATTAATACTGATGAAAAAGTGAAAAAATTTTTACATCCCGAATTGTCAGATTTGTATGATCCATTTTTGCTTAAAGATATGGAAGTCGCAGTAGATACAATTTTAGAGACGATAAAGAATAAAGAAAAGATAACTATTTATGGCGATTATGATGTTGATGGAATTACAAGTATTGCTGTACTTACAAAGTTTTTAAATAGTATTGGTGTTGAAACATCATATTATCTTCCAAATAGATTAGAAGAAGGGTATCGGACTAAACAATAATGCGATTGATAAACTAAAAGCTTCTGGTACATCTCTTATGATTACCGTTGATTGTGGAATATCTGCATATGAAGAGATTGAGTATGCCAAAAGTTTAGGCTTAAGAGTCATTGTTACGGACCATCATGAATGTCCTGAAAAACTGCCAGACACTATTGCTGTAATTGATGCAAAAAGAAGTGATGATACATATCCTTTCAGCTCACTTGCCGGCGTCGGTGTCACATTTAAGCTGGTACAAGCCTTGGCTAGTAAAATGAATTTGCCGGAAGATAGTTATTTTAAATATCTTGACATAGTTTGCTTGGGAACGGTTGCAGATATTGTTCCGCTAGTTGATGAAAATAGAGTTATTGTTAAATATGGTTTAGAACGAGTAAAGAATACAACTAATATTGGGTTAAAAGAACTTATAAAACTTTCGGGGTATACAAATATAGACTCTTCTGCAATTTCATTTGGCGTTGCACCTAGGATTAATGCGTGTGGGAGAATGGGAGAGGCTGAACTTGCACTACAATTATTACTTACAAATGATGAAGCGGAAGCAACAGCTATTGCAAATAAATTGCAAGAAATGAATAAGGAAAGACAAAGCGTTGAAAAAAGAATTATGGAAGAAGCAATAGCAATTATAGAAAGAGACAAGTTGTATGAGGATAGTGCGATTGTTGTAGGAAGTGAGAATTGGCATCATGGAGTTATTGGAATAGTTGCTTCAAAAATCACGGAAATGTATTATAAACCATCTATCCTAGTGTGCTTTGAAGGAAACGACGGAAAAGGCTCTGGAAGAAGCATTGAAGGTTTTGATTTGCACAATGCACTTGGAAGGTGTACAGACTACCTATTAAAATATGGTGGGCATGAAATGGCTATTGGTTTAACGCTTCAAAAAGATAAATTTCTTGAATTTAGAAATAAGCTAAATGAGATAGCAAAAAAAGAAATACCGGAAGACGCTATGCCAGTTATTAAGGTGGACTCTGAAATTAGTGCGAGAGAAATATCAATAAACACGATTAAGAATTTGGAATTACTAGAACCGTATGGAGAAGGTAATTCAGCACCAGTATTTGTGTATAGAAATATAAAAGTAGATAGTGTAAGAACTTTATCAAATGATAAACATTTGAAATTGAATGTAAAAGATGGCAATGCAGTGTTTGATGCAATTGCTTTCAACATGGGAGACAGAAAAGATAATATTCACATGGGAGATAAGGTAGATATTTTGCATTATCTGGAGGTTAATAGATATAACGGATTAGAAAAAATTCAATTAAATGTTAAAGATATCAAAAAGAGTTTGTAATGATCTGTAGAAAGGAAAGGCTTATGGCAACGATACAAGATATAATTGCTAACGCAAAAAAATATAATAGAAAATCTGATAGCAGGGTTATCAGAAAAGCATATGAGTTTGCATTGAAAGCTCATGGCGATCAAAAAAGAAAATCGGGTGAGCCATATATAATTCATCCTCTTGAGGTAGCTTATATAATTACTACATTAGAGTTGGATGATGAATCTATATGTGCAGCTTTACTTCATGATGTTGTTGAAGATACGGATGTGACTCGTGAAGACATTGAAAGAGAATTCGGTCCTAATGTTTTGGAATTGGTTGACGGCGTAACCAAACTTGGAAAAATCGCTTCATACGTTGATAAAGAAGAGCAACAAGTTGAAAATTATCGTAAGTTTTTCATGGCTATGGCTAAAGATATTAGAGTTCTTATGATTAAACTTGCAGATAGACTTCATAATATGAGGACTTTGAAACACCTAAGTGATGATAGAAAAGTTGCAATTGCAAAAGAGACAATGCAATTATATGCACCACTTGCTAATAGACTAGGTATTTATTCTATAAAATGGGAATTAGAAGATTTGAGCTTTTTATACATGGAGCCTAAAGCATATTTTGAATTGGTAGAAGGAATACAAGCAAAAAGAGATGAAAGAGAAAAATTCATAAATGAAATTATAGAACAACTAAAAAAGAAAATGAAACAAATGAATATTCAGGCAGAAATTTATGGACGTCCAAAGCATTTGTGGAGTATTCATCGTAAAATGATAAAAGACAATAAAACGTTAGATCAAATTTATGACTTGTTTGCACTTAGAATTATTGTTAATTCAGTGAAAGACTGCTATGCTGCACTTGGTTTTGTGCATGAAATGTATAAACCAATGCCAGGAAGATTTAAAGATTATATTGCAATGCCAAAACCTAATATGTATCAATCTCTTCATACAACGTTAATTGGTACTAATGGTACTCCATTTGAAGTACAAATAAGAACATGGGATATGCATAGGGTTGCCGAATATGGTATTGCGGCTCACTGGGCATATAAGGAAAAAGGTGCAAGTGTATCTGTATCAGATGATAAACTTTCTTGGCTTAGAGAAACAATTGAATGGCAAAAAGAAACAAATGATGACAAGGACTTTATGAGCAAATTAAAATTTGACTTGTTTGATGATGAGGTTTTTGTATTTACGCCGATGGGTGATATAAAGCCACTTCCTGCGGGAAGTACACCAATTGATTTTGCATATAGCATACATGAACAAATAGGGCATAAAATGGTGGGCGCAAAAGTAAATAGTAAGATGGTTCCAATAACAACAAAACTTAATAATGGAGATATTGTTGAGATTGTTACTTCTGATAATTCAAAAGGGCCAAGTAGAGACTGGCTTAAGATTGTAAAAACCACACAAGCTAAAAATAAAATTCAAAATTATTTTAAAAAAGCGCAAAAAGAAGAAAACACAGTAAAGGGTAAAGAACTTATTGATAAAGAATTGAAGAGAATAGGAATGAGCTTTAGCGAGTTATTTAAGCCAGAATGGGTAGATAAAGCACTAACTAGATATAAATACAACACGCTTGATGACTGTTATGCAGCAATTGGTTTTGGTGCTATTTCTCCAATAAAGATAATAACTAGATTGCTGGAAGAGTACAAAAAAGAAAACAAGGAATTAGAAATAGAAGAGAAAATTGCGGAGTTGAAAGAAAATCCTGTAACGCCTAGAAATAAAGTTTCTAAGACTGGTATTATTGTGAAAGGAATAGATAATTGCTTAGTAAAGCTAGCTAAATGTTGCAATCCGTTACCAGGTGATGATATTATAGGATACATTACAAAAGGTAGAGGCGTTTCTGTTCATAGAGCAGACTGCATAAATTGCAAAGAACTTGTTTCTGACGAACAGCGTCTTATAGATGTTGCATGGTATAAGGAGGCAAAAGCATCTTACGTTACAGATTTAGAGATTTATGCGAATGATAGAAATGGTTTGGTGTCAGATGTTACTATAGCCTTAAATGATGTTAAGGCAAATATAATTTCTATAAACGCTAGAACAACAGATAATAGAGTGGCTATTATTAATATAGGAATTGAAGTAGAAGATACAGACAAACTTAATAAAGTCTTGAAAGCAATTAGAAAAGTTGACAGTGTGTATGAAGTACATCGTAGCAAATAAAGGAGGTAGATATACATGTTACTTAAGACATTCAAGGGTTTGGTTGGAAATATGCAATCATATACGAATAACTATGTTGTATATGATGATAAAACTAGAGAAGGAATACTGATAGATGTTTCCAATGATGTAGACAAAATATATGATTTTATTGAGAATTCGCAAATACATTTGAAATACATTGTTCTGACACATTGTCACGGAGACCATACAGATGGAATAAAAGAGCTAAGGAGAATGTATCCAAGTGCAAAGATTGTAATACATGAAGAAGATTCTTTTGGATTAACAAATGATGAGATAAGTAGATGTACGGCAATAGGCAGAGAACCTAATTTTATAGAAGCGGATATCGCCTTAAAAGATGGCGATGTTCTAAAGTTTGGAGAGATATCTGCAAAGATTATTCACACACCTGGACATACTGCAGGAAGTATTTCGATTTTGATTGAAGATGCTTTATTTTCTGGCGATACACTTTTTAAAGGAACAACAGGAAGAGTTGATTTACCAACTGGTGACAAATGGAATATGAAGAGCTCAATTGAAAAACTTTTAAAACTTCCAGAAAACACAATTGTATATCCAGGACATGGTTACAGCACAATAATTGCTGATGAAAAGTAAAATTATAAAAACAGTTTGAAGGCATGCGGGTCGCCGAAGGCGGCGACCCCTACATTTGCACAAAAAAATAACCTCTCTGTTCAACCGACTAGAGGTTATTTAAAATAGTCATCAAGGTCAACCGCATCTTGCGGATTTCCTTTATCTACATTCATTTCAGTATATTTTGTGCAAAAAATCAATCGATTATGCATTAATTTGTAATTTATAAATTGCAATATTAAATGAACGAATTTTCAAAAAAACTGCCCACCTCGAATGAGATGGACAGAAGCAAATAGCTTTTTACCAGCACTGCTCCTTCATGTAGCACGAGCCGTTTGCAAACCAGAAAAGCAGAGTTACATCGCCAAACTGGAAAGCATAAATCTCGTACCCACCCATGGGAGACTTGCTGATGGGAGAAAGCTTCATTGCCTCTCCAATAGTCAGCTTGGTATTCTTGCCGAAGCGAGAGTCCTCCAGCCTCTTGATTAGCATAGCAGCATTCTCCTTGGAAATACGGTGCTTCATCTGCAACATTGGTTTATCCTCCTTAATTGTTGTTGTCCTTGGTAAGCTTTTCAATGAATTCACGGAAGTACCCATCGATGTGTTTGATTTCACAGTCAAACCTTTCCGTTTCCAATTCATCGAGGTTGTTATCTCTCAGATAGCAGGAACGCAACATCCGATAGATATTCTCAGCATCACAGAGAAACTCATAATTCCTGCCACCCCACCAGTTGTCTTGGTATTTGAAAACACCATCAACGGTAAGATAGCCATCACCATAGTACTCACCGAAGCTTTCCGTGTGGTAGACATGAATCTCCTTTTTGCCGAGCCAAACGAACTGTTGAAGTGTTCTTTGATGAGTTTTTCAGCTCTGAACGCTTCTTCAGCCAGTTCGGAAAACATCTTGACGAAGAACGATTTCTTGAGCAGACATAGCCATGATTTCCATTGTGATTCCTCCCACAATTGTGTTATATAGTCAAGTTCTTGTTGCCTTTCGAGGATATATACAAGAAAGTACTTGCTAATAATATTATACCACGAATTAACATAATTTTCAAGCTGTAAATTCGATGAAATATTTTGAAATTTCTCTTGCATATAAAAAAGCATCATGCTATAATGAAAAAGTATTCTGAATTGCCCGAGTGACGGAATTGGCAGACGTACACGACTCAAAATCGTGCGGGAAACCATGTGGGTTCGAGTCCCACCTTGGGCACCAATGACGTATCTGTTCGAACTATTAGAATAGATAGATACAAAAATCAATCAGAAAATAAGATCTGGTTGATTTTTTTGTTGTCTAAAAACAATATAAAAATCATCCAAACGAAAGGATGGTGTTGAAAATGGAGATAATTAAGCAAGAACTACAATTTGAAGAATGTCTAAAACAGAGACTTGAATTTATATGTGAATTAATGTTAAAAGATATTGATGAAGAATATAGAACTACACTTGTGAATTTTGGTTTGAGAAAATATTTCAATATAAATTTTGCAATGGTTAAACTTATGGAAATGGAAACGACAGAGCAAAATAAGGTCGCTTTATATCTGTTTAATCATATAAAAATTTAAATAAAAATAATTGACATACACAAACAGTTGTTTCGTAATATTGACTAGATAATTAAAATACAATATTAAAAAACGGAGATGATATTAATGAATGACATAGATAAAAATTAGCGAAAAAGAATATAGCTCACTTACTGAAGATGAAAAAAAGATTTTATCAAAGAAATTTAACCAAAAAAGGAAATTATTCACTTAATCAAACCGATAAAAATGCTGGAGTTAAAAACTTTGATAATTTCATAATGCTGGATATAAAGGTTTATATAATGGAGAAACTGCTGATGATATTGATAAAAGAAAAGGATTAAGATATAGAGAAGATTTACCTACTCCCCAAAAAAGCTTAAAACAATTAGAAAAAGAGAACAATAGAAGTTTGAAAAAATAAATAAGTGATTTTTAAATCAAAAATAGTGTTGCTTTTTATAGAAAAAATGATAAAATATATATGTATTTTAATTTAGTTATGTTTTAAAAAGAAAACTAGTAAAATTTTATAGTAACTTATAGAGAGATAATGGTAGCTGAAAATTATCAGTATATAAAATTTGAATTACAATTCTTATAGTAACTAACGGGTTGCTACGAATAAGCTATAAATGAGGCAATATTATTTTATATTGTGAAAAAAGGTGGTACAACGGAGTCAGTTCGTCCTTTAATAGGGATGGATTGACTTTTTTGATTTTTGGAGGTGATATTATGACCCAATGGTTTACAAATAAAATAATAATCCAAGGGTTATTATATGCATATCTATATAATACAATCATTAAATAAAGAATGGAGGTTAATAGATATGAATAATTTAGAAATTATAAAAAGAAAAGCAATACAAATATTTAATCAAGAAGATTTAGAAAGAAAAATAAATAGTGGTAAGAAATTAACAATAAAATTTGGAGCAGACCCATCAAGACCAGATTTGCATATAGGACATTCTGTTCCATTAAGGGTATTAAAAACATTTCAAGATATGGGACATAAAATTGTATTTGTAATAGGTGATTTTACAGCAATGATAGGTGATCCATCTGGTAAAAGTAAAACAAGACCGGCACTTACATTTGAAGAAACTCGAAAGTCTGCTGAAACATATTTAGAACAAGTTACAAAAATATTAGACAAAGAAAAAACGGAAATTGTATTTAATTCAGAATGGTTATCTAAAATGACATTTGAAGATGTAATAAAACTATCTAGTAAATATACAGTTGCAAGAATTATGGAAAGAGATGACTTTAAAAATAGGTATGAAAATAATTTACCTTTATCTATGCATGAATTGTTATATCCATTAATGCAAGGATATGATTCTGTCGCAATAAATGCAGATATTGAAATTGGTGGAACAGACCAAACTTTTAATTTACTTGTTGGAAGAGAACTTCAGAAAGATTATGGACAGGAAAGTCAAGTAGTAATGACATTTCCATTACTTGTAGGATTAGATGGAAAAGAAAAAATGAGTAAGTCATTAGAAAATTATATTGGATTGAATGATTCTCCTTTTGAAAAATTTGAAAAAAGTATGAAAATTCCAGATACTATACTAAGACAATACTTTGAATTAGCAACAGATATGCCAACAGATGAAATTGATATAATAATGAATAAAGACATTAGAGAGGCACATATGTTTTTTGCTAAAGAATTATTAAAAATGTATGACGATGTAGATGAATTTGAAAAAATTAAAGAAAGATATTTAAAAATAGCTAAAGGAAACATTCCCGAAGATATTGAAACAATTAATATACCAGAAAATGAAATGAATATATGCGATTTATTAGTAAAAATTGATTTTGCAAACTCTAAAGGAGAAGCTAAAAGAATGATACAAGGAAATGGCATAAAGATTAATTCTAATTTGGAAGCAGATATAAATAAAATATTAAAAATTGAAAATGATTTAGTAGTTCAATTTGGAAAAAATAAGTTCAAAAAAATAATAAAATAGTAAAATATAGGTTTAAAATAGATATGTCACAAAAACAAATATTGAAAGAGAGTACCGAAAATGTTAAGGTTTAAATATCGACAAATAAACCGAAATGGAGGTACTCTCTTATGAGCAATAGTATAACACAAAAAATGAAATATAAACAGAGTGTGATAAAATTTTCTGAAAAATATGGTGTATATAAGGCATCAATACAGTTCAATGAATGGGCAAAAACAATATACCGTTGGAAAGCGAAATATGATGGTACACTAGAAAGCTTAAGAAATGAATCGAAAAAGCCAAAATCACATCCAAATCAGCATACAGAAGAAGAAATAAAATTAATAAAAAATTTCAAATCCAATAACAAAAAGACCGGATTAGTTGTACTTTGGGTAAAACTTGTAGAAGTAGGATATAGTAGGACAATACAAAGTTTGTATCATGTCATGCAAAGGTTAGGAATATATCAAAAAGCTCCCAGTAAGAAAAAAGGAAAACAGCCAGAGAAATTTGAAAGTGGAACATATCCTGGAGAAAAAGTACAAGTAGATGTTAAGTATGTTCCCAATGAATGCATGAGTCAGGAGCTAAAAGATTTGGGTGAAAAATTTTATCAATATACGGCAATAGATGAATTTACAAGAATAAGATACGCTTGGTTTACAAATGAGCATAGTACTTATTCATCAAGTGAATTTGTAAAATTATTAGTAAGATATTTTCCATTCAAGATAAAGACTATACAAACAGACAATGGAATGGAATTTACAAATAGATTAAGTTGGAATGCATTTATGAAAAATAAGCAGACATTATTTGAGAGGACATTAAAGGAACTAGGCATAGAACATAAACTAATAAAACCACATACACCAAAGGAAAACGGCAGAGTGGAAAGAAGTCATAGAAAAGACCAAGAGAGATTTTATTATGGGAAAGTATTTTGGAGTTTAGAGGATTTAAGAAATAGAGGCAAATATTGGAGACAAGAATATAATAATTTTCCAATGAGACCGCTAGGATGGTTGAGTCCGTTGGAGTTCTATAAAAGATGGAAAAGTCAAGCAAAATCAGTGTAAAACATATTTGGTACTCAAAATATATAATTATAAATATTTTGTGACATATGATTGATTAACCTACATTTTGAACTTTTTTTAAAAGCGAAAGATTGTTGAAAATCTTTCGCTTTTATGATAAGATAAAATAAAAATTTTTGTAAACAAATGTTGATACTTGTCAAACTGATTGATACGATATTTTTAAAGGAAAAGGAATGTATATGAAAAAAGTATTAGTAACTGGAGCAACAGGATTTTTAGGAAAATATTTAATAGAAGATTTATTGAATAATGATTATGAAGTTGTTGCACAGGGAAGAAAAGAAAATGTTTTAAATAATATAAAAGAAAAATACAATGTTGAAATTCTTAAATGTTCGTTAGATGAAATAAAAGATGTAGAGCTTAATGTAGATTATGTTATACATGCAGCAGCCTTATCGACTGTGTGGGGGAAATGGGAAGATTTTTATAATTCTAATGTTGTAGGTACAGAAAATGTAATTAATTTTTGTAAGAAAAATAATGTTGAAAGATTGGTATATGTATCTTCTCCAAGCGTGTATTCAGCAAAACATGATAGACTAAATATAAAGGAAGAAGATTTTGATAAAAATAATAAATTAAACTTTTATATAAAAAGTAAGATAATTGCAGAAAATTTAATAAACAATATTGAAGATGATAAATTAGAAAAAGTAATAATAAGACCAAGAGGATTATTTGGAATTGGAGATACAAGTATTATTCCAAGACTTATTAATGCAAATAGAAAGATAGGTATTCCACTGTTTAATGATGGTAAAAACATTGTTGATATAACTTGTGTAGAAAATGTTGCGCTTGCTTTAAGACTTGCTATTGAAAGTAAGAACGCAGTAGGAAATACATATAACATTACTAATGGCGAGCCAAGAGAATTTAAAAATATACTTGAAGAACTATTTGAGCAAATAAATGAGCCACCTAAATACTTGAAAATTAACTTAAACTTAATGTATGGGGTTTCCTCTATCATTGAATTTATATATAAAGTATTTCACATATATAAAGAGCCAATGATAACTAAATACAATATTTGTACATTAGGATATAGTCAAACTTTAAATATTGAAAAAGCAAAAAAAGATTTGAATTATATTCCTAAAATGACATTAAGCGAAGGGATAAAAAAGTATGCAGAAGATTATAAAAGAAATAAAGTATTATAATTGTGGCTATTGTACTAATAATCTAAAGCTGGTTTTTAAGAAACATAAGAAAGAAATAGAAAAATTCCCAGCAGGTGTATTTTTAATGGAACATCCTAAAGAAGGATATATTCTATTTGATACAGGATATAGTACAGATATTTATAATATTGGCTGGAAAGGTAAATTATATAATTTATTTAATCCAACTTATGTAAAAAAAGAAGATCAAATCAATATTCAATTGGAAAAAGATAATATTAAATGTAGTGAAATAAAGTATTTAATACTATCACACTTACATCCAGATCATATTGGATGTGTTAAATATTTTAAAAATGCAAAAATAATCTTATCAGAAGAAGCATTTAATACTTATAAAAAGAACAAAACAAAGTATTTGATTTTTGATAAGTTATTGCCAGATTGGTTTGAACAAAGACTAACAATTATAAATGATAACGAATTAAAAGAAAATAAGAATAAATATTTCACATATTTTGATTTATTTAAAGATAAAAGCATATTATTAACAAAAGTAAATGGACATGCAAAAGGTCAAATATGTTGTTTAATAGAAAATAAATTGTTTTTAGGTGCAGATTCAAGTTGGGGTAATAGTTTTGTTGGAAAGGCAGAAAACTTTAGGATTTTTCCAAGACTTATACAATCGAATATGAATGACTATATAACAAATGATAAATTACTTAAAAAAATGCAAAATGATGGGATTATATTATGTTTTAGTCATGACACCTACGACAAAGAGGTGATTCAGTTATGAGTGAAAAATTAAATGTTGTAAAAAATTTTATCTCGATGAGATATTTTAAAAAGTTTAAGACAAGAGATAAATTAGAAAAATACCAAAATAAAATGCTTTTAAAACAAATGAAATACATTAAAGAAAATTCAGAATATTTTAAAAATATCAAAGCAGACAGTATAGAAAATTTTAAAGATTTGCCACTTATGGATAAAAAGGTAATGATGGAGAATTTCAATAAATTAAATTGTGTAGGTATTGATAGAGATAAGGCACTTGAAATTGCCATAAATGGCGAAAAAAGTCGAAATTTTGATGAAAAACTTAATAATATATCTGTTGGTTTATCATCAGGTACGAGTGGGGCAAGAGGTTTATTTATTATAAGTGATAAAGAAAGAGAATTATGGGCAGGTGGTGTCCTAGCAAAGTTTCTACCAAAAGGAAACATACTAGGTCATAAAATAGCTTTTTTCTTGCGAGCAGATAATAATTTGTATGAAACCATTGATTCAAAGGCGATAAAGTTTAGATATTTTGACATTATGAAAGATATGAATGAAAATATAAAAACTTTAAATGAATATCAGCCAACTATTATTGTTGCTCCTCCATCAGTATTATTGATACTTGCTGAAGCACAAGAAAATAAGAAAATTAATGTAAATCCAATAAAAATAATTTCAGTAGCCGAAGTATTAACAGATGAAGATGCAGATTATTTTAAGAAGGTTTTTGGGTTAAAAATAATACATCAAGCATATCAATGCACAGAAGGATTTTTAGGTTATGTATGTGAGTGTGGGAATTTTCATATAAACGAAGATGTTATATATGTTGAAAAGGAATACATTGATAAAGAAAGATTTGTTCCAATAATTACTGACTTTTTAAGAAAATCACAACCAATTATCAGATATAGATTAAATGATATTTTAGTTGAAGATAAGGAAAAATGTTCTTGTGGTTCGTGTGCTATGGTTATAAAGAAAATAGAGGGTAGAGAAGATGATATATTTATTTTTAATGGAATAAAAGGAAAAGAAATTACAGTTTTCCCAGATTTTATAAGTAGATGTGTAATATATGCAAATGGTATTAGAAATTATAAAGTAGTCCAAGAAGATAAAGAAAATATTACAATTTATCTTGATAATATGAATGAACAAATAAAAAAACAAATAAGTAATGAATTTAATACACTTGCTGAAAGAATGAAGTTTTTATGCCCAAAAATAAGTTTTGAAAAATATGAATTTAATTTAGCAAGAAAAATGAAACGTGTAGAAAGGAAGAGATAGCAAATAATGAGAAATATTAAAATAATAGGATATGGCAATTATTTACCAAATAATATAGTAGAATTTGATGGAGAAAAAAGATACAGATGTAATGGAAGCGAAACTCAATTAGATATGGCAGTTAAAGCAGCAAATAAGGCATTGGAAAATGCTAAACTAGATATTAAAGATATTGATTGTATTGTTTCAGCTAGCGCAGTTATTATGCAACCAATACCATGTAATGCAGCACTTATTCATGAACAGATAGCAAATGATACAAATATACCTGCAATGGATATAAATACAACTTGCACAAGTTTTGTAACTGCATTAGATACAATGTCATATTTAATTGAAGCTGGAAGATATAAAAATGTCTTAATAGTTGCTAGTGATGTTGCATCAGAGGGATTAAATGAAGAACAGAAAGAAAGTTATACATTATTTTCAGATGGTGCAAGTGCAGTTATAATTACAAAGTCAGAAGATAGTAATCAAGGAATAGTTGGAAGTATGATCCGTACATATTCAGATGGAGCACATGCTACTGAAATAAGAGGTGGAGGAACTCTAAAAACAGCATTGAAATATAAGCCAGAAGATAAAGCAGATTATACATTTGATATGAAAGGTAAACCAATATTAAGTTTATGTGCAAGAAAGTTGCCAGAATTATTTAAAGAATTTGAAAAAGAATTTAATGTTTCTATTAAAGATGTAGATGTAGTTATACCACATCAAGCAAGTAGGGCTTTGCCTTTTATTATGAAAATGTTAAAAATTGATGAAAGCAAATATGTCAATAGAGTTAGTGAGTTTGGAAATATGGTATCAGTATCTATTCCATATATGCTATGCGATTTATTAGAAAATGGAAAAATCAAAACAGGGGATAAAGTATTGTTATGTGGTACAGCAGCAGGATTAACTTGCAATATTTTATTACTTAATATATAGGAGGTTTATTATGTTTGAAGAAATAAAAGAAGTTTTATCAGAACAATTAGGAATTGAAACAGATATTAAGTTAGAATCAAAATTAAAAGAAGAATTGGGTATTGATAGCTTACTTGCAGTTGAATTATCTATTTTATTAGAGAATAAATATGATATTGATATTAAAGAAGAACTTGCAAAATTAGTTACTATCAAAGATGTAATTGATTTACTTGAAACAAAAGGAGTAAAAGCGTAATGCAATTAAAAAAGATTAAAAGTTTAATTGAAATTATGGATGAAAAAAATTTAACAAAAATTGATTATGAAGATAAAGATTTTAAAATATCATTGGAAAAAAGCAATAATATTGAACCAGAAGATAGTATTGAAGATGGATGGATAACATCTCCAACAGTAGGTATATATTTAGATAGAGAAAAACCTATAAAGATAGGACAAAAGGTAAAAAAGAATGAAGTTCTATTTATAATTAATTCAATGAAAGTTTTAAATAATATTGTTGCACCAAAAGATGGAATTATAGAAGAAATATTAGTTAAAGAAAACGATATGCTTGAATATAATCAAAAAGTAATGAAGTTAGGTTGATATTATGATTAAAAAGATATTAGTTGCAAATAGAGGAGAAATTGCAGTTAGAATTATAAAAACTTGTAAAGAACTAAATATTGAAACAGTTGCAATATATTCAAAATGCGATAAAGACTCTTATCATGTCTTTTTGTCAGATGAAGCATATTGTGTAGGAGATAATGATCCAAGTAATTCGTATCTGAATGCAGATAGTATTATTCAAATTGCAATTAAAACAGGTTGCAGAGCAATTCATCCAGGTTATGGTTTTTTAAGTGAAGATTTTGAGTTTGCAAAAAAAGTTATAGAAAACAATTTAATATTTATTGGTCCATCTCTTGATGTAATGAATAAGATTTATGATAAACAAAAACTGAAAGATATATTAAAGGAAATTAATGTTCCTTTGATTGATAGTTATAAATTAAAAGATTTTATTAAATTAAAAGATAAACAAGTATATCCTGTTTTGATTAAACAAATTAATGGTGGTGGAGGCAAAGGAATAAAAAAGGTTTCTTCATCATTGGAACTAGAGCAAGCAATTAAAGAATTAAAAAATGCGCTTAATAAAACATTTGATATAGATAATTACTATGTTGAAAAATATATTGATGTTTATAGGCATATCGAAGTACAAGTGATAGCAGATAAATATAATAATATTAGCATTTTACCAGAAAGAGATTGTTCTGTTCAAAGAAACTTTCAAAAATTTATTGAAGAAACACCATCATCTATAAATAACAGAAAATTACTTGATGAAATAAAAAAAGAAGCATTAAAAATTTTTCAATTCTTAAAATATGATAATGTTGGAACAGCAGAATTTCTTGTAGATAGTAATTATAATTATTATTTTTTAGAAATTAATGCGAGAATACAAGTAGAACACACGATAACAGAAGTTGTAAGTGATATTGATATTGTTGAAGAACAAATAAATATATCTAGTGGTAATAGCAATGAAAGGGAAAAATATATTTTACCAAATTATTATGCTTTGGAATGCAGAATAAATGCAGAAGATCCAAATAATAATTTTATTTCAAGTAGTGGAAAAGTAGATATATTAAATTTACCATGTGGTAGAAATATTAGGGTTGATTCATATATTTATCAAGGATATTCATTGAAGCCTTATTATGATTCATTGTTAATGAAAATCATAACTTATGATAAAATAAGAGATAGAGCAATAAATAAAATGCAGACTTGTTTAGATGAGATAATAATATCAGGTGTTAAGACAAATATAGATTTTAATTATGAAATAATAAGTAAAGAGGACTTTAAAGAAGGTAATTATAAATTCAAAAAGTATTAGAGGTAGTAATTATGAGTGTATTAGTAGCAAAAAAACGAAGTAATATAATAAGAAATAATAAAATAGAGAATAAAGATATATGTTTTAAATGCAATGGAGATTTAGATGAACTTTTTGTGTGCAAAACTTGTGGTAATAATTCGTATATAACTGCTAAACAAAGAATTGCAAATATATCTGATGAAAATACTTTTAAAGAATTAACTTTTAATAAAATAGATATATCAAAAAAATGTAATTATGAAGATAAAATAAATAAAGCAAAAGAAAATACAGATCTTAATGAAGCAATACTTATTGGAACTTGTTCTATCGGTGGTATAAAAGTCGTTTTAGGTGTTATGGAATCTAAGTTTATGATGGGAACTTTAAGTGTTTCTGTCGGGGAAACCATAACAAGAGCATTTGAATATGCTACTGATAATAAATTACCTGTAATATTATTCTGTGCTAGTGGTGGAGCTAGAATACAAGAGGGGTTATTTTCGTTAGTTCAAATGGCAAAAGTAAATGCTGCAATTAAAAGGCATAGTAATAAAGGACTATTATATATTTCTTGTTTAACAAATCCAACAATGGGTGGAGTAACTGCTTCATTCGGATTATTAGGAGATATAAACATTGCAGAAAAAAACTCACAAATTGGGTTTGCAGGAAAATCAATAATTGAAAACTTATATAATGAGATACTTGATAGCAATTTTCAAACAGAGCAATATAATGAAAATAATGGAATGATAGATATTATAGCTGATAGAAAAGATATAAGAAATATTTTATTAGATTTATTGAAAATGATTAACAACAATAATAAAGTCGTAAGAATTGATAATAAAGATGGGAATGAATCAAAAACAAATGATGATTTATTAGAAATACTAAAAAATGTTAGAGATATAGATAGATTTAAAGGCAAAGATTATTTAATAAGTATATTTGATAAATACATTGAATTAAAAGGAGATAGAATTAATAGTAATGATACTTCAATATTATCAGGTATTGGAAACATAGAAAATAAAAGTTTTATCTTCAATATTCAGAATAAAGGAAGAACTTTGAAGGAAAATAAAGAAACAAATTATGGGCTAACAAGACCAGAGGGATATAGAAAAGCATTAAGAATATCAAAAATTGCCGAGAAATTTAATATTCCAATTATAAATATTATTGATAGCGCTGGGGCAGATCCTAGTATATATTCAGAAGAAAATGGACAAGCAAGAGCAATAGCAGATTGTCTATATACCTTTTCGGATTTAAAGACAATAATAATATCTATTGTTGTTGGCGAGGGGTCAAGTGGTGGAGCACTTGCTTTATCAGTATGCGATTCAATAGGAATGCTTCAAAAATCAATATACACGGTTATTTCTCCTGAAGCATATTTAAAGATAATGCACAAAGAAGAACAAGTTAGTAATGAATTATTGAAAAGCATGAGATTTACAGCCAATGATTTATTTGAAGATAAGATTATTGATGAAGTAATAAGTGAAAGTGATAATTTAGATTATAATGTTAATAATATTAAGAATTTTATACTAAATAAATATGAAATTTTAAGAAAACAAGACATTCAAGAGTTAATTAATAATAGATATGAAAGAATAAGGAATTGGGATATTGTAGCTAAAGGGGAATGATACAATGAAAGCATTTATTTTTACAGGTCAAGGCAATGAATATAGCCAAATGGCAAAAGAATTATATGAAAACAACTTATTTGCAAAAGAATTAATTGATAAGCTAAATATAAAGTTTAATTATAAAGATATATTTGTAAAAGAAAGTAGATTAATACATGACACTAGATATTCACAAATTGGGAATTTCGTTATTAGTATAATTTTATCAAAAATGCTTCGTGATAAAGGAGTACATGCTGATGTGTGTGCAGGTCTTTCATTAGGAGAATATACTGCACTTTGCTATTCAAAAGCAATTAGTATAGATGCCACAATTTCTATTTTAGAAAATAGATCAAACATAATGTATGAAACATTATACGAAAAAGATACAGGAATGTATGCAATAATGTTTTTAAATGCTGAAAAAATCGAAGAAATTGTCAAACAATTTGATAAAGTTTGGATAGCAAATTATAATTCGCCAGATCAAGTTGTAATTGCAGGAGATAATAAACAATTGGAAGAAAGTTCAAAGATTTGTATTGAAAGTGGTGCAAAAAAAGTAATTAAACTTGATGTTATTGGTGCATTTCATTCTGGACTACTAAAAGAATCTAGTATGAAATTAAAAGATGTATTAGATAAATATAGTTTTAATAATCCCAATATACCTGTTTACTATAATTATATTGGAAATAAATCAAATGATGATATAAAAGAATTACTTGTTAATCAATTATATAATTCAGTAAAATTTGAACAAATTATTCTAAATATGATAAATGACGGGGTAGATGAATTTTATGTTATTGGAGTAGGAAAATCTATTGATAATTTTATTCGTTCTATTGCTATACATAATAAATTAAAACTAAAAGTAGTACATATAGAAAAAATGCAAGATTTGGAGGCTATAAAATGAATAGAGTTGTTATAACAGGAATAGGTGTTGTTTCTGCATTAGGAAATGATGTAGAAACATTTTGGAATAATATTGTAAATGGGAAAAGTGGTATAGACTTAATAACAAGTTTTGATACTGAACAATTTAATTCAAAATATGCAGCTGAAGTAAAAAATGTTGATTATAGTGGAATTTCAAAGAGAGATTTATTGTTTGATTCTAGATACATGAATTTTGCAAGAGTTGCTGCAGCACAAGCATATAAAGATAGTAAATTAAATGATGTTCAGTTTGATAAAGACTATTTTGGTGTTTATATTTCAAATAGTATGGGTGGAGTAGAAAAAGTAAGTAGCGGATGCGATGTATTAAAAGATAAAGGACCTTCAAAAATGTCGCCTATGTTAATTCCAGCAATACTTCCGAATATGGCTTCTGGTAAAGTTGCAATAGATTTAGGAGCAAAAGGCTCAAATATGGCAAATGTTTCAGCTTGTAGTGGAGGAGCAAATGCAATAGGGGAAGCATATTTAAAAATTAAACTTGGATATGAAAAAGTAATGGTGGCAGGTGCAGCTGATGCTTCAATAACACCATTTTCGGTTGCGTGTTTTTCTGCTATGAAAGCATTATATAGAGGCGAAAATAAAGATGAAGCTTCAATTCCATTTGATAAAAGAAGAAATGGTTTTGTAATAGGTGAAGGATCTGCAATACTAATATTAGAAGATTTAGAACATGCAAAAGAAAGAAATGCAAAAATATATGCAGAAATAGTAGGTTATGGCTCAAATTGTGATGCTTATAATATGGTATCTCCTGATTATGAAGGATTAACATGTAGCAAAGCAATGAACAGAGCATTAAAAGATGCAAATATAAAAGAAAATGATATTTCATACATAAATGCACATGGTACATCTACAACATTAAATGATAAAACTGAATCAAAAGCAATAAATGAAGTGTTTAAGTCAAAACCTTATGTATCATCAACAAAATCAATGACAGGACATTTATTAAGTACAAGTGGAGCATTAGAAGCAATAATAACGGCAAAAGCATTAGAAACAAGTATAATGCCACCAATGATAAATTATAAAGAGTTTGATCCAGAATGTGATTTGAACTTTGTTACAAATAAGTCAAAAGCAAATCCAACAATGAAATATGCAATGTCAAATTCATTTGGCTTTGGAGGACATAATGTATGTTTAATATTTAAAAAATTGGAACAAAATTAGTGAGGAATGTATATGAACAATAATAAGAAGAATAAAAAAATAGTATTTTTTTCAACACCAGCATTTGGTCATTTGAATGCAGAATATTCTGTCATATCAAAACTAATTGAAAACAATTATTCTGTGGATTGGTATTGTAGTAAAAAATACCAGAGCTTTGTTGAGGAAACAGGTGCAAATTTTAAAGAGTATAAGATTGATTTTGATACTTATAATTTAAGTGATGTAACTGCAAATTTTTATAATTTGTTTGAAAATTTATTAAATTTGAATAGAACTGCTTATTTAGAATATGTTGAAGAAATAGAAAAAGAAAAACCAGATTTAATACTATATGATTCTATGTGTTCGTTTGCTAAAAATATTTCTAAAAAATTGAAAATAAAATCTATCTGTTTAAGTGGCTTAATGGGCTATAATTTTTGGACATTTATGTTTTCACACATGTTTGTTTCCACAATGAAATTGATTTTAAAAAACTTTTCTTCAATACTAAAATTATATAAAGAAGAAAAAAAGTTTAGATTATCTAATGGGCTTGGAAAGTTTAGTCCAATGGATTTATTTGTTAATAAGGGAGATTTAACATTAGTTTTTTCGCCAAAAGAATGTCAGCCATTTTATAAAACTTTTGATAAATCATTTGTTTTTGTTGGTACTACGATTAAAGATAGACTTAAAAGAAGCAATAAAAAATATGGTAAGTATGATATTTATGTTTCACTTGGATCTATATTTACTGAGAATAGTGAACTTTTAAACAATGTTATAAATAACGAATTATTAAAAGGGAAACACACAATAATTAGTGTCGGTAATCTACAAATGGATAACTTGCCTAATATAGAATTTGTAAAATCCACAGACCAATTGGCACTTTTACCACAGTTAGACTTATTTATTAATCATGGTGGCTTATGCAGTGTCTATGAAAGTATCTATTTTGGTATTTTTCAAATCTGTATTCCACAACAAGAGGAACACAGATTGACAGCACAAATGGTTGAAAGAAGAAAAATAGGTCTGCGTGTTGAAAATATTAATAAATTAAATGTTAAGAAACTAGAAAAGTTTAGAAACAAAAATATTGATAAACTTAAAAAATACCAAAAAATAATTAGATCGTATGATGGAAGTATGTTAGCTTTCGAGAAAATTGAAGAAATATTAAAATAGGTGAGAATAATGAAAAAATATGATTATCTTATAGTTGGTAGTGGTTTTTTTGGAGCAACTTGTGCAAACTTATTATCTAAAAAAGGAAACAAAATTCTTGTTATTGATAAAAGAAATAATATCGGTGGTAATGTTTATACTGAAAATATAGAAGGAATTAATGTTCATAAATACGGAGCACATATTTTTCATACGAGTGATGATAAAGTCTGGGAATATGTAAATAATTTTGCTAATTTTAATAGATTTACAAATTCTCCAATAGCAATTTATAATGATGAAGTATATAATTTGCCATTTAATATGAATACTTTTAGCAAGATTTGGAAAGATGTTTTTACACCATTAGATGCATTAAAACATATTGAAGAAGAAAAACAAGAAATTAAGACAGAACCTAAAAATCTTGAAGAACAAGCAATATCTCTTGTTGGTAGAACAATTTATGAAAAACTAATAAAAGAATATACAGAAAAACAATGGGGAAAGAAATGTAGTGAGCTACCTGCATTTATAATAAAAAGGTTGCCAGTTAGATTTACCTATGATAATAATTATTTTGACGATAAATATCAGGGCATTCCTATTGGTGGATATACAAAAATGGTTGAAAATATGCTTGAAGGAATTGAAATAAAATTGAATACAGACTTTTCTTCTAGTAAATCATTAAAAAATATTGCAAATAAAATAATTTATACTGGAGCAATTGATGAATACTTTGATTATAAATTAGGCGAATTAGAATATAGAACATTAAAGTTTGAAAACAAAATATTGGATGTAGAAAATTATCAGGGAAATGCTGTTGTAAATTTCACAAGTAGCAATGTTAAATACACAAGAATTATCGAGCATAAACATTTTGAAAATGTTGAGAATAATCCAAAGACTATTATTACATACGAGTACCCACTTAAATATCAAAAGAATTTGGAAAGATATTACACAGTTAATGATGAAAAAAATAATTTATTAGCAAAGCAATATAAAGAGCTTGCAAGTGAAGAAAAAAATGTTTATTTTGGTGGAAGATTAGGAAACTATAAGTATTATGATATGGATGATGTAATAAAAGAAGCAATGTTATTATGTGATAACATCTAAAAAAATACATAGTACGAAAGGAATGAGGGTAATTTGAAAGTTCTATTATATAAAGGAGATTTTAAGGATTTAGCCAAAAGTGGAATTGGTACAGCAATACTTCATCAAGAAAAAATATTAAAAGAAAGTGGTATTCCATATACATTAGATGAAAATGATGATTATGATATTGTTCATATAAATAGTGTTTATCCAAAGACACTTTTGTTTGCAAAAAAATGTAAAAGAAAAGGAATAAAAGTAATATACTATGCCCATTCTACTGAAGAAGATTTCAGAGATACTTTTAAGTTTTCAAACATACTATCAAAAATATATAAGAAATGGTTAATAAAATGTTATAAAATAGGAGATGTAATAATTACTCCTACTGAATATTCAAAAAGTTTAATTGAAAGATACGGAATAAATAAAAAAATATTTGTTATATCAAATGGAATAGAATTAAGCTGTTATGATAGAAAAAAAGCTAATGGAATGGCTTTTAGGGAAAAATATAATTATACCAAAGATGATAAAATAATAATGTCTGTTGGTTTGTTTTTTGAAAGAAAAGGATTACTAGATTTTATTGAATTAGCAAGAATATTCCCACAGTATAAATTTATATGGTTCGGACATTTAGATTTTAAATATATACCTAAAAAAATAAGCTCTGCAATAAAAAACAAGCCAGACAATGTTTTGTTTCCTGGATTTGTTAAAAGTGAAGAATTAAGAAACGCATACGTTGGATCTGATATATTTGTTTTTCTAACGAGAGAAGAAACGGAGGGAATAGTTTTATTAGAAGCATTGGCATTAAAAACACCAACGATAATAAATGATATACCAATTTACAAATATTTAGATGATGGGAAAAATATATATAAAATTAAAAATATTTTAGAATGTAAAGATAAGATAAATAACATATTTAATGGTAAATTAAAAGATTTAACTAATGAAGGTTATGAAGTTGTTAAAAATATAGATTTACCTAATATAAGCAATAGATTAAAAGAAGTTTATAAATATGTTTTAGATAAAAATAATTTTTAGGAGTTATCTTCAATGGAAAGAATAGAATTAAAGAGTATAAATAGCACAAATATATATGCTAGAAAAATTGCTGAGAATACCAATAAAAATACTATAATTATAAGTGAAGAACAAACTGCTGGACGTGGTACAAAAGGCAAATCTTGGTATTCTGATAAAGATAGTATAATATGTAGCTCTTTAATATTTCCTAAAAATATTAAAAACATAGATGCAAATTTTTCGTATGATATAGGATTGTTAATTAGTAATTCGCTTAATGAATTATTAAACATTAAAACATACGTAAAAGAACCTAATGATATATATTTAGACAATAAAAAATTAAGTGGCATTTTAGTTGAAACGGAATATTGTAAAAATGTTTTAAACTATATAATAATTGGAATAGGAATCAATGTTAATCAGACAAAATTTCCACTTGATATATCAGATATAGCAACATCACTTTATATTTCAAGTGGCAAAAAAAATGATAAAAATAACATAATTGATATGCTAATTAAAACTATTGAAGATAAGAATATTTAATGAATGAGGTTAATTTATGCAAAAGAAATCTAATTTTAATAAATTTTTATTACTATGGTTTGGAGAGTTAATATCATCAGTTGGCGGTGGTTTAACTAGCTTTGGACTAAGTGTTTATATATTTAATATAACAGGAAGCGCAGCAAATATGGCTTTAGTAATGCTTTTATCATCACTACCAATATTAATCTTGGGTATGCCAGCAGGTGTACTTGCTGATAGATATGACAGAAGAAATCTTATGATGATAGGAGATGGGCTATCAGCAATTGGAGTAATTTATATATTGATTTGTATGATTAATGGAGGTGCAACACTTTTACAAATATGTATTGGAATTTTAATAAGTTCAGTATTTTCTTCATTGCTTGAACCATCATATAAAGCAACTATAACCGATCTTTTATCAACAGAGGAGTATTCTAAAGCGAGTGGTATGGTTGGTATCGCAGGTGGAGCTAGATATTTAATATCTCCGTTAATTGCAGGTTTCCTTTTATCAGTAAGTGATATTAAATTGTTACTAATAATAGATATTTGCACATTTATATTAACGGTTTTGACAACAAGAGTTGTCAAAAATAACATTAAATCAAAAAAGAATATAAAAAAAGAAGGATTTTTAAAAGAATTTCATACAGGATGGAAAGTTATTACTTCTAAAAAAGGACTAATATATGTACTTATTATTTCATCTTTAGTTACATTTTTCATTGGTACATTTCAAATTTTAGCAGAGCCTCTTGTTTTAGATTTTTCAACAAGTAAAATACTTGGAATAGGCGAAACAATATGTGCATCGGGAATGATTTTTTCGGGTATATATCTTGGTGTTAAAGGAATAAAGAATGGATATGTAAAAATACTTTCATGTGCGTTACTACTAGCAGGGGTTGGAATGATGATTGTTGGCTTAAAAGAAGATATTTATTTGATATGTATTGCAGGCTTTTTCTTTTTCTTTATGTTGCCGTTTGTAAATAATTGTTTAGATTATCTTGTTAGAATAAATGTTTTAGAAGAATATCAGGGTAGAGCTTGGAGTATTATTTCTTTTGTATCACAAGCTGGGTATGTCATTGCTTATGCAATATCTGGATTACTTGCTGATAAATATTCTCTAATTACTGGATATAGTATTGGAAGAAGTTCAGGTGCAATCATTAGTATAGCAGGAATAATGCTTTTACTAACTGGTATTATGATATATTTTATCAAGCCAATAAAGGATTTAGAAAATAGTTAGGAAAAAATTGAAATATCTATTGTAAAATATATAAAGTTATGTTAAATTTATTATAGTAAATTGAATTTTATAAAATGATAGATAAATGGTGCGTTTTTTCGCATACCTGTCTACGAATCGCACCAGAAGACTTGTCTTTAGACAAGTCTTTTTTTTGTACAAAAAAGACCAATAAAACAAAAATGTAGTACAATGCTTTCATTTTTCATTTTCGCGAGCACGTTATTTCTCGGCACGGTACAGTGACTGAGCCCTACAACTGTTTGAGACTGTTTACATTTTGCTACTATACGGTTTTAAGTAGTTTATTTCATTTTTTCGGGTCGCTGAAGGTAGCGACCCCTACGGGTGCATATACATTTTAACAATTGACGAGAAAGTGCAAATGTAGTAAAATAGGGGTCAGAGGTGATTTTATGAGTAATATAGTTGAACCAAGAACAATACCAGGATTTATGGAACTTTTGCCACATGAACAAATTGTTTTTAATCACATAAAGGACGTTATTAGAGAAAATTATGAAAAATCAGGCTTTTTGCCGATTGATACACCAGTAATAGAGTTTTCAAACGTTTTATTGGCAAAAGCTGGCGGAGAGACAGAAAAGCAAATTTATAGATTTAACAAGGGTGACAATGATTTGTCTTTAAGGTTCGATTTGACAGTACCTCTTGCTAAGTATGTTGCAAAAAACTACAATGATTTGGCATTTCCTTTTAGAAGATATCAGATAGGAAAAGTATATCGTGGTGAAAAGGTACAAAGAGGTAGATATAGAGAGTTTTATCAATGTGATATTGATGTGATTGGCGATGGAGAATTAAGTATTGCAAACGATGCGGAAGTTGCTAGCATTATTTATAATATTTTTTCGGAATTGAATTTTGGAAAATTTACAATAAGAATAAATAATAGAAAATTATTATCTGGATTTTTTGCGAGCTTGGGACTAGAAAATCAAGCTATGGATATTTTGAGAATTATTGATAAAATTGATAAAATTGGAAAAGATACAGTATTAGAGATGTTATTAGACAAGGGCTTAACAAGCGATGTTGCAAATAAGATTATTGAGTTCGTAGGTACAAAAAATGATGTAATTAATTATTTGAAAAGGCTTAACATTGATAACGAGTCGTTTGTTCAAGGTTTGAGTGAACTTGAAGTTGTTACTAAATACATGGATTCATTTGGAATTCCAGAAGATTATTATATGATTGATTTAAGCATAGCTAGAGGACTTGACTATTATACAGGAACAGTGTATGAGACTATTATTGATGAATATCCAGAAATAGGAAGTATTTGCTCAGGTGGTAGATATGATAATTTGGCTGAGTTTTATACTAATAAGAAACTTCCTGGCGTTGGAATTTCAATTGGTTTAACAAGACTTTTCTATGTTTTAAATGAGTACAAGTTATTGAAAGAAAATAATAAGAAAGCTATTTCAAAGATTATTGTCATTCCAATGCTTGACGACTTATCATATCCAATTGAAGTTGCTTCGAAATTGAGAAGTTGTGGTGTTTGTACAGAAGTATATGTTGAAAATAAAAATATGAAGAAAAAAATGACATACGCAAACAAGTTGAATATACCTTATGCAATTATTATTGGTGAGGATGAGTTAAATGAGAATACGGTATCACTTAAGAATATGGAAACAGGAGAACAAGAAAAGCTATCATTAGATGAGCTTTGTATAAGATTTTCATAAAGGAGGAAAAATGACAACAGGAATTGCATTGTCAGGTGGTGGACTTAAATGTATTGCACATATTGGAGCCTTAAAAGCGCTTGAAGAGTTGAATGTGAAGTTTGATTATATTTCAGGTACTAGTTCTGGAGCAATTATTGCAACGTTGTATGCCATGGGGTATACAATTGATGAAATGAAAGAAGGCATGAAGGAGTATTATCACATTTTTACAAAATTAGATAAAAAGCCTATTGTGAAGGCTGGAACTACATTTATGATGTATGGTGAAGCCAGAATTGGTGGCTTGGCTGATGGAAGAAAAGTCGAAGACTTTATACAGAATATGGCCAAGTTAAAGGGTCACAAGAATATGGATGATATTGATAAGAATTTAGCTGTTGTAACTGTAGATACAATTTCTACTAAAGAGTGCATTTTCTTATCCAATGAGATTATAAAAAAACAAGAAAATATTGATTATCTATATAATGCACCTATCGGAAAAGCTGTAAGAGCTAGTTGTGCGTTTCCAGGAATTTTTACTACTTGTGATTATGAAAAATATAACTTCGTTGATGGAGGCACTAAAGATAACTTGCCAGTACAAGTTTTGAAAGATATGGGGGCAGATAGAACTATTTCACTTTCGTTTAAATTTGATGATTATACGCCGAAAAATAACTTATTAGCGATTATTCTTAGAGTATGTGATATATTTTCTCAAAAAGATGTAGAAAAGGCAAAAGCACTTGCGGATATTGATGTGGAAATTGATGCACAAGGTACAAGCTTGCTGGATGTTGACGATTTTGAAAAGTGCTATAAATCAGGCTATGACGCAGTAATGAGAAATAATCTATTGCAAAATAATTTGTAATGGTATAAAATTTATTTTGGAAATAAAAAAACAAGGAGGAATTTATTATGGTTAAAGCAGGTATTAATGGTTTTGGTAGAATAGGAAGCTTAGCATTTTCAGCTTCATTAGATAAGGATGAAATTGATGTTATAGCAATAAATGACCCTTTTATAGATGTTGATTATATGGCATATATGCTTAAACATGACACTGTTCATGGACAATTCAAAGGTGAGGTTTATGCTGATAATGGCGAACTTGTAGTAAATGGAAAAAGAATAAAAGTATATAACGAAAAAGACCCATTAAATATTCCTTGGGGTGAAATTGGCGTTGAATATGTATTAGAATGTTCAGGTGTATTTACTACATTAGAAACAGCTAATGCACATATACAAGCAGGTGCAAAGAAAGTTGTAATAAGTGCACCATCAAAGGATGCTCCAATGTTTGTTATGGGGGTTAATAATGAAACATATGATCCAAGCATGAATATAGTTTCAAATGCTTCTTGTACAACAAACTGCTTAGCACCACTTGCAAAAGTAATAAATGACAAATTCGGTATAAAGGATGGATTAATGACAACTGTTCACTCTACAACAGCAACTCAAAAAACTGTTGATGGAGCTTCAAAGAAAGATTGGAGAGGCGGAAGAGCTGCTTCTGCTAATATCATTCCATCATCTACTGGCGCAGCAAAGGCTGTTGGTAAAGTAATTCCTTCTTTGAACGGAAAATTAACTGGTATGTCTTTCAGAGTTCCAACTGTTGATGTTTCTGTTGTAGACTTGACAGTAAATCTTGAGAAACCAGCATCATACGAAGAAATTTGTGCTGCTGTAAAAGAGGCATCAGAAGGAGAATTGAAAGGAATTTTAGGATATACAGATGAATTATTAGTATCTTCTGATTTTATACATGATCCAAGAACTTCAATATTTGATGAAAAAGCAGGTATCGCTTTAACTGATACATTTGTAAAATTAGTTGCTTGGTATGATAATGAATGGGGTTATTCAAACAAACTATTAGACTTAGCTATATATATGAGCAATAAATAGTAGTACCAATTATGGCGGACAACTTGTCCGCCTAAATAAATAATATAAGCTTATGCTAAAAGGAGATTGAATATGAATAAAAAGACTGTTGAAGATATTGATGTTAATGGAAAAAGAGTTCTTGTACGTTGCGATTTTAATGTTCCACAGGATGATAATGGAAATATAACTGATGACAGAAGAATAAGAGAAGCATTGAAAACAATTAGGTACCTAATTGATAATAATGCAAAAGTAATATTGTGTTCACACTTAGGAAGACCTAAGGGAGAATTTAATATGAAATATTCTTTAGCACCAGTTGCTAAAAGACTATCTGAATTATTAGGTAAAGAAGTAAAATTAGCTAAAGACGTTATTGGTGAAGATGCGAAAGCACTTGCAAATTCACTAAACGATGGCGATGTTATGCTTTTGGAAAATGTAAGATTTCACAAAGAAGAAGAGGCTAATGATCCTGAGTTTTCAAAGGCACTTGCTTCTCTTGCAGAAGTGTATGTTAATGATGCTTTCGGAACAGCACACAGAGCACATGCTTCTACAGCTGGTGTAGCTGATTATTTACCAGCTGTATGTGGATTTTTGATAAAGAAAGAAATCGAAGTTATGGGAAGTGCTTTAAATAATCCGGCAAGACCTTTTGTTGCAATATTGGGCGGAAAAAAAGTATCAGATAAGATAAGCGTAATTGAAAATTTAATAGATAAAGTTGACACGTTAATCATTGGCGGAGGAATGGCATATACATTCTTTAAGGCTAAAGGATATGAAGTTGGAAAATCAATTTGCGAACTAGATAAGGTTGACTTGGCCAAAGGACTTCTTGATAAAGCAGAAAAGAAAGGTGTTAAATTGTTGTTGCCAATAGACAATGTTATTGCAACAGAGTTTTCAAATAATGCTGAAAGAAAGGTTGTTCCTTCTAATGAAATTCCAGCAGACTGGGAAGGCTTAGACATTGGACCAGAAACAGTAAAAATGTTTGCTGAAGAATTAAAAAATGCAAAGACGGTTGTATGGAATGGACCAATGGGAGTATTTGAGTTAGATAACTTTGCGGTTGGAACAAATAAAATTGCAGAAGTTTTAGCTACATTAGATGCAGTAACAATTATAGGCGGTGGAGATAGTGCTGCAGCTGTTGAAAAGGGTGGATATGCTGATAAGATGACTCACATATCAACAGGTGGCGGTGCGTCACTAGAGTTCTTAGAAGGTAAAGACCTTCCAGGAATAAGCTGTTTGCTAGACAAATAAGAACTTAATTTGGAGGTGCGAAATGCGTAGAAAAGTTATTGCTGGAAATTGGAAGATGAACAAAAACATTCAAGAAACAGAGACATATATAAATGAACTTAAAGAATTAGTTAAAGACACTCAAAATGAGGTTATCATTTGTGTTCCATTTATTGATTTGTGCAAAGCTGTTAAAACAGCTAAGGGAACAAACATAAAAATTGGTGCTCAAAATGTTCATTTTGAAGAGAAAGGTGCATATACTGGTGAGGTGTCTCCTAAAATGCTTGCAGACACAGGAGTAGAGTATATCATTATTGGTCACTCTGAAAGAAGAGAATACTTTAATGAAACTGATGAAACAATAAATAAAAAATTGAAAGCGGCACTTGCTCATGGATTAAAGCCAATTCTTTGTGTTGGAGAAACGCTTGAACAAAGAGAACAAGGAATAACAAAGATGTGGATTACTGGACAAGTGAGATATGATATGGAAGGTTTGTCAAAAGACGAAGCCAAAAATATTATAATAGCTTATGAGCCAATTTGGGCAATTGGAACTGGAAAGACTGCTTCAAAAGAAGATGCAAATGAAGCTTTGAAATGGATTAGAGAAGAAATTGAAAAATTATATGATAAAGAGTTGGCGGATGAAATTATAATACAATATGGTGGAAGTGTTAAGTCTTCAAATGCAAGTGAACTATTTGCTATGTCAGATATAGATGGTGGCTTAGTAGGTGGTGCAAGCTTAGAACCTACAGAATTTGCAAAAATAGTAAATTCTTAATATAGAGTTAATCAAAAATAATAGAAAGGAAGCATTATTATGGATAAGAAACTCGTTATGCTAGCTATTTTAGACGGCTGGGGAATTAACGATAAGGAAGAGGGCAATGCCGTAAAAATGGCAAAAACTCCTAATTTGGACACGATTATGAAACAGTATCCAAATACGAAAATCAAAACTAGTGGATTGGATGTTGGACTTCCAGAAGGACAAATGGGTAATTCAGAGGTAGGACATACTAACATCGGTGCGGGAAGAATTGTTTACCAAGAACTTACAAGAATAACAAAATCAATTCAAGATGGAGATTTCTTTGAAAAGAAAGAGTTTTTGGATGCAATTAAATATTGTAAAAAGCAAGATAGCGATTTGCATTTGTACGGTTTGCTTTCAGATGGTGGCGTACATAGTCATAACTCACACTTGTATGCATTATTGGAGTTGTGTAAGAGACAAGATTTTAAAAATGTGTATGTTCACTGTTTCTTAGATGGAAGAGATACTCCACCAGCTTCAGGAGAAGGATATATTGTAGAACTAGAAGAAAAAATGAAAGAACTTGGTGTTGGTAAGATAGCTTCAATAATGGGAAGATATTATGCGATGGACAGAGACAAGAGATGGGAGCGAGTTGAACTTGCATATAATGCTCTTGCAAAAGGTGAAGGTTTGAAGGCTACTTCTGCTGTTGACGCAATTGAAGGAGCATATCAAAGAGAAGAATTTGATGAGTTTGTCAAACCAACTGTTATTGTTGAAAACGACAAGCCAATTGCTACAATCAAACAAAATGACTCAGTCATATTCTTTAATTTTAGACCTGACAGAGCTAGAGAAATTACAAGAGTATTTGTTGATAAGAATTTTGATGGATTCGAAAAGAAGTTTTTATATGTTAATTATGTATGTATGACTCAATATGATGAAACAATGCCTAATGTTGAAGTTGCATTTAAACCGGAGAAAATTGAAAATACTTTTGGTGAATATATTAGTAAAAAAGGATACACACAGCTTAGAATTGCGGAAACAGAGAAATATGCGCATGTAACATTCTTCTTTAATGGCGGTAACGAAGTTAAGTATGAAGGAGAAGATAGAATATTGGTAAATTCTCCAAAGGTTGCCACATACGATTTACAACCAGAAATGAGTGCATATGAAGTTACTGATAAAGTAGTTGATGTTATAAGAAAGAGATTAGATGACGTTATAATATTGAACTTTGCAAATTGTGATATGGTTGGACATACGGGAGTGTTAGAAGCTGCAGTTAAGGCTGTTGAAACAGTTGATGAGTGTATTGGAAAGATTGTTGACGAAGTTATAAGACAAAACGGCGTAATTTTGATTACAGCAGACCATGGAAATGCAGAGCAAATGATAGACTACACTACAGGTGATCCGTTTACTGCTCATACAACAAATCCAGTACCTTTGATAGTTGCCGGTATGGGTGAAGACGTCAGCTTAAAAGAAGGAAGACTTGCAGATTTGGCACCAACAATGTTAGATATAATGGGTGAGGAAAAGCCAAACGAAATGACGGGAGAAAGTTTAATAGTAAGAAAATAATAATTTACAAGTAAAAAGGTCGCTATAAAGCGACCTTTTTTACTATTCAGTTTTGTATCTACTTTCCATCAGATAGTACATCTCAGGAATTTTCCTTAGTTCATCGAGCCAATTATCTTCTTCAAGAAGAATTTCCCATATTTCTTCATCGTTAATCCTAGACGTGGCGTTATCTATTTTCTCTTTCAATAAGCTTTCGCTTAAGTTGAAGCCGTTTTCAAGGATATAGATGATGTTGTAAGACATATAGTGGCGCAATATCTCATCAATATATGGTGTGACGAAGATTGTTTGCTCAATGTCGCCACCATATTGTTCGGGTAGCATTCTCATTCTGACATATTCACCATACTCAAAGTCAGCAACTCGCATAAGCAAGGCTTCAAGGTCATGCATGGCAAAACGGCGATAGAGGCCGATACTGTTGATGAAGAACTTGAATGCAGATTTTAGTATGGTGTACTCGGTGGTTGGAAAAGCGTTTGTTAATGCGGAAAGTAGCTTGCTCATTTCAAGCTCGCTGTCAATTACTTGATTCCAAAAGTATTCAAGTAAGCGTTCGAATTTCTGAGGACTCTCGTTCGGAAAAAAAGGCTTTTCCTTTCCTAAGTCTTCAAGAAGATTCTTGTAGCTATAAGACAGGCCATGCTTTACAATGTATTCACGGCAAACACGTTCGTATTCAGCAGTTAATACATTTTTGGCAGTCCGAGGCATTGAAGTTACTGGTTTATCAATGAATATCCAGCAAGTTTCAAACAGCTCCTTCCGGCGGTCGCGATGAAACAGCATACCATATTCCTCCTTCAATTGTAGGTTGAACGTTCAATTGCAAATTCGCATCCTGTACAATATACCACGAAATGTCTCTTCAGTCAATACAACAAAGAAATAAGGTACTACATAACCTGAAATTTTATGGTAAACTAGGCAGGATTTTATTAAAATACGTCGAAATAATATAATAAAGGTTCTTTTTTGAGTTGACCTTTATGATTTTTGTCTAATTTTAATGTAAGGTGGTAAAATGGCGTTTTATTCAGATGAAGTAATTGAAGAAGTGAAAGCTGCAAATAATATTGTTGATGTTGTCTCTTCATACGTCAATTTGAAACGAAAAGGAAATACATATTTTGGGCCATGTCCGTTTCATCGTGAGAAGACACCATCTTTTGCGGTTACGGCAGATAAACAGATTTATCATTGCTTTGGCTGTGGAGAAGGTGGCAACGTTATTAGATTTATTATGCGTGTTGAAAATATTGGCTTTAAAGAGGCAATCGAATTTTTGGCAGATAGGGTTAGAATGGAACTTCCAGTTACAAGCTTTCAAGACGCAGGTATGTCACAGGATGAACTTAAAATTAGAGAATTTCACAAAAATCAAATGTATGAAATCAATCGTGAAGCTGGCAGATTTTTTTATGGGAACATAGAAAAATCTGAGAAAGCAAAAGAGTATATTGCAAAACGTAGTTTGGACAAAGCTACAGTTGTAAGATTCGGCCTTGGGTTTGCTCTTTCTGACAATGGACTAACAAAACATTTGCTAGAAAAAGGCTTTAAGGAAGAGGATATGCTTGCTACAGGTTTGGTTGGTAAAAGTGAACACAGAGGCAATTTGTATGATAAATTCAGAGATAGATTTATGTTTCCTATTTTTGATATTCGCGGAAGAGTTATTGCTTTTGGTGGCAGAACATTAGAGAGTCAAGAAGTGATGAAGAAGCAAGGAATTCCTAAGTATGTGAATTCTCCTGAAAATCTAATTTATACCAAGGGTAAGCATTTGTACGGATTAAACGTTGCAAAGAAGTCTAATGCGAAAATGAAAAGAATTGTGGTTGTTGAAGGCTACATGGACGTTATATCGCCACATAAAGCGGGAGTTACGAATGTTGTTGCTTCATTAGGAACAGCACTTACAGAATCACAAGGAAGGCTATTAAGGCAGTATGCTGATGAGGTAATTCTATCATATGATTCAGATGCTGCTGGACAGAAGGCAATAATGAGAGGATTGGAAGTCCTTCAATCACTTGGAGTTTCTGCAAAGGTGTTGCAGATGGAAGGTGCTAAAGACCCTGATGAATATGTTTTAAAATATGGTCCGGAAAAGTTTGAAAAACTAGTAGACAATAGTATTTCACTTGTGGAATTTAAGATGAAAACTTTGGAAAAGGATTATAACTTGAATGACACTACGGAAAAGATACGTTTCCTTAACAAAATGGCCGATATTCTTTCAAAGATTGATAATAATATCGAAAGAGATGTATATGTAGACAAGCTTTCGGATGAACTTGGAGTGGGAAAAGAAGCTATTCTAGCGGAGATTGATAAAATAACTTTTAAAGATAAATCCAAGTTAATTAATTGGCAGAAACCTATTCTGATATCTGATGATAAAAAGGCAGAAAAGGAAAATCGTAATAGTGGTGCTGAAGAAATCTTAATTTATTTGCTATGTGAAAAAAACAGAAATATATATGAAAAAATTAAAGCTGAAATCGTACCTGAGGATATTAAAGATGAGACAAATAAAAGCTTGATTCAAAAACTATATGATGAATATGAAAATGGTGATATGGAAAATATAGATGTGATGAATATTTGCAAGACAGAAGAAGAATTTAACAGATTGTCTGAAATTCTTATGAAAGAAAACATTGCAAATAATGTTGACAGAGTGCTTGATGAGGTAATTAAAAGCTTTTCAAATATGAGAGCACAAGAGAAGAAAAAGTATCTGATAGATAAAATTCAAAATTCAACGAATGATGAAGAAAGAAATGGCTATGAAAAAGAATTGAATGATTTGATTCTTGGACTGGCAAAGAGAAACTAAAGATTAGCAATTATTAAATGGGAAGGAATGAAAATAATGAGTGAAGAAGTAAAAGACCTAAATGAAATCATTAAACAAATAGTGGCTAAGGCAGGAAAAAAGGGTGCGATAACATTTAAAGAAATGGTTGAAATTCTTGATAAATTGCAACTTGAACCAGAACAAATTGAAAAAGTATATGAGGGCCTTGAAAATGCAAATATCGACATAATCGAAGAAGCTGATGAGATTGAAGGACCAGACTTTGAAGATTTAGAGCAGATTGAAGAGGAAGCGAAAATTGAAGACATTGACACACTAGATGTTCCGGATGGGGTTAATGTTGACGATCCTGTTAGATTATATTTAAAAGAGATAGGAAAAATTCCACTACTTACAGCTGAACAAGAATTGGAGTATGCAAAGAAAATGATGGATGGCGATGAGAATGCAAAGAAAAAGCTTTCAGAAGCAAACCTAAGACTTGTTGTTAGTATAGCTAAAAAGTATGTTGGACGTGGAATGTTGTTTTTAGACTTAATTCAAGAAGGAAACTTAGGATTAATTAAAGCAGTTGAGAAGTTTGATTACAGAAAAGGATATAAGTTCTCAACATATGCTACATGGTGGATAAGACAAGCCATAACGAGAGCTATTGCGGATCAAGCCAGAACAATTCGTATACCTGTTCATATGGTTGAAACAATAAACAAGTTGATTCGTACTTCTAGACACTTATTACAGCAATTAGGCAGAGAACCAACCATTGAAGAAATTGCTGCAGAAATGGAAATGCCAGTTGAAAGAGTAAAAGAAATTAAAAAAGTTGCACAAGAACCAGTTTCATTAGAAACACCAATAGGTGAAGAAGAAGATAGTCATTTGGGTGACTTTATAGAAGATGAAGATTCACCATCACCATCAGAGCTTGCAGCATACACGCTTCTTAGGGAGCAACTAGAAGAAATAATTCAAACTCTTACACCGAGAGAAGCAAAAGTTTTAAGATTAAGATTTGGTTTAGAGGATGGAAAAGCAAGAACACTAGAGGAAGTTGGAAAGGAATTTCAAGTAACAAGAGAAAGAATAAGACAAATAGAAGCAAAGGCACTAAGAAAATTGAGACATCCAAGCCGCAGTAAAAAACTTAAGGATTATATGTGATAGGGAGGATGAAGTCTAATGAAATTTATGGGAAAATTTTTATTGTTTTTAGTTATTGTTGTTCCGATTGTAGTATGTATAATAACATTGAACAGTATTTGGGATGAGGGTACAGAAGACGTTATACAAGGCGTTGACGGAAAAAATCAAGGAACACAAGTTGCGGAAAAGAATAATCAGCAACAACAAGGTAATACTAATGTGGCAAATTCGAATGAGGAAAAGGCATACACGATGGGTAATGAAGAATTTAAAAGTTCAATTGGTGCACCAACAAGTAAGATTATTGAAAATGCCACTATTAATATAAGCGTTGCTAATATATATTTAAATCCTGATGAAAATTCAGAGATATTAGATACAATAACAAAGCATACAATTGTTACAACACAATCATTTCCAAATGGTTGGTCAAGAATAAAGAGCGCAACAACTGCTTCTGGTTGGGTAAAGACAGAGAATATAACTCTTCCTGAAGATACTGGAAGCATTTCAGTTGGTACAGTTGTTGGAAAAACAGGTGTGGTAAATGTATCTAGCTTGAGAGTAAGGGAATCGGCTAGTACAACAGCAAAAATCAAAAATACATTGACAGAAAACACAGAAGTAAAAATACTAGAAGCAAGCGGAGACAGTAATTGGTACAAGGTACAATGGAATTCTCTTGAAGGATGGGTTTCTAGTAAATACATAACAATAAAATAATAATAAGGAGAAATGGTTTGATACCTATAGTGTTATTTGCACTTGCATACTTATTAGGTATTTTATGGGGGCTATACAGTAATTGTATAGTCCCTTTTTGTCTAATTTTATGCATTGCTTTGATAAAACAAAAATGGAAAGTAATAATTATATCAATCGTACTTTTGGCGATTGGATATACTTATACAAGTTTTAAAATTAAAAATTATGATTATAAATATAATTCTCGGCAGTATTTGTATAGAATTGAAAATTATATCCGATTTAATCGAAAAAGAAAATAGCAATTCATATATAGCTAAAAATAAGGATAATGATAAATTCATAATATATACAGATAAGGAAGAGCAATTAGAATATGGAACTACAGTGGAAATAGTACGGAGAGTTTAATTATCCAAGCATAGCAAGAAACAGAGGAGGCTTCAATTATAGAAGATATTTAAATTCGCAAAACATTTATGGAATAATATTTGTAAAAGATATAGCTATAATCGATTTGCCAAAATTTGATTTGATATATTGTATAAAGAGAAGTATCGAAAACTCTTTTTTTATGTTGCTACCAAAAGAACATGTTGGCATACTTGAAGGAATGATTATAGGCGATACTTCATATGTTTCAGATGAAGTAAAAAACAACTTTAGAGATAGTGGCATATCACATTTGCTTGCGGTTTCAGGATCCAATGTAGCATACATATTGATACTATGTAAGTTTGCATTTGAAAAAATATTTGGTAGGAACACATCGAATTTTTTAACAATTGTATTTATTGTTTTATTCTCAATATTATCTGGGATGAGTGCTTCAGTTGTAAGAGCGGCAATAATGGCAATTGTAATCATTTTATCAGAATTCTTGATTCAAAAGCCAAACACGTACGCGAGTATTTCATTTTCAGCCTTACTTATTTTATTGTATAATCCTGTTACAATTTATGATGTGGGGTTTGTTTTGTCATTTTCGGGTACAATTGGAATTGTCATTTTTAACAAAAAAATAAGTGAGCTTCTAGAATCCAAAATAAAAATTAATAAAGATAAAATAATTGGAAAAATAATTGCCGTATTCATCGAAACATTGTCTGTTACACTTTCAGCGCAAATTGTGGTAACTCCAATTACTTTGTACTATTTTAATACATTTTCTTGCGTATCAATTTTAGCTAATTTAATTATTGTACCAGCAACTGGCTCTATAACTATAGTAGGTATAATTATGTACGTTACTAGTTTAGTTTGTGTGCCGATAGCAAAAGTTATTTCATATTTTATATATTCTATAATTTCATTTGTGATTTTTGTAGCCTCGCTATTTGCACAAATACCAGGTTCCTCAATATTACTTCCTACGCCATCAATTATTATAACATTAATGTACTATATTATGGTGTATAATTTATTCTTTGCAAAAAATAAGAAAGTATATGTCGTTTTACTAGCGATAATTAGTGTACTAATTATAATGAAATTTATTCCGAATAAATATATAAATGTTAATATGATAGATGTAGGGCAAGGCGATGCAGTATATGTAGAAACGGCAAAAGGTAAAACGGTTTTAGTGGATAGTGGAGGTACGGAGGGAAGCGATTACGACATAGGGGAAAATACATTAGTTCCATATATATTGGATAGGGGAAAGGTGTGCATAGATTATGCTTTTTTATCACATATGCATGAGGATCATATTGAAGGAATATATGCTGTTATACAAAAATTGAAGTTGAAAAATCTTATAATAGGAAAACATGAAACAGATAATGAATTATACAGCAAAGTAGTTGAATTAGCTAATAAGTATAATGTTAATATTATAGAGGTAAAACAAGGCGATGAATTAATTATTGATGGAGTGATATTTGACGTTATTTCGGCCAAAGAAAATGATAAAAATGTAAATAATATGTCTTTAATACTTAGAATGACGTATGGCGAAATATCAATGCTATTTACAGGAGATGCAGAAAAAGAACTGGAAGAAAGCATAAACGTAAAAACTAACATTCTGAAAGTTTCTCATCATGGTTCTAAAACCTCATCAACGGAAGAATTCCTAAAGAAAAATATGCCACAAGTTGCACTTATTAGTGTTGGAGAAAATAATAGTTATGGACATCCGAATAAAGAGGTGCTTGAAAGGCTGAAAAAGATAAATGCGTACATATATAGAACAGATTTAAATGGTGAAATATATATGAGGCTATATAAGAATGGCAAAATAAGAATTGATACAAAAATAAAATAATGCATAAATTATCCAATTGCTGAGAAAGATATGTTTAACAAGTATAATTAAGGAGAGGTTAAATATGTCTAAAATGTTTGGGGTATTTTTGTGCGTCGCAATTTTTGCAGTGGGTCTATCAGTCGGAGTATATTTTTCAATGGAAAATGTATCCAAAGCAATTCCAGATACGACAAGCCTTACAAAGCAAATACAAGATATAGTTATAAGAGAAGTTCAAGCAGAACAAAATGAAAAATATAATGTAAAAGAAGCAAATACAGAAGAAAATAGTAAGATTTCTCCATATGCAAAATTAGTGGTTGAAAAGTATTTTAAAAAATGCAAGCATACAACAGTTGATGTGATTGAAGTTCCGAAAGAATTAGTTAATCTTACAGAGGAAGAGCTAAAACAAAAATATGATAAATGGGAAATAAAATCATTTGATCCGAAAGAAGTATCAATATATAGAGAAATTGATGCAAATTGTTCGGCACATTATGTTATAAAAGATGATGACGGATATTTAGCTATTTACAATGAGGTAACAAATGATGTAATGGAACTTAAGGAAAAAACAGCAATTGAAGTCGCAAGCTTAAGAGAAGAAGATAGAAAAGCTATTGCAAATGGAATAAAAATATATGGGAAAGCGGAACTTTCAAGCTTTATAGAGGATTTTAATTCATAAAAACAGGGTGGGGTATAAACACCCGCACCCTATAGATATTATTTCTTTTCACAAATCACTTTTTCATTTGATAATATCATAATAACATTTTCATTTGGTATTATTTCATTTCTTAGCAAACATTCTGCTAGCTCGTTTTCAATATATTTTTGTATTGCTCTACGAAGAGGTCTTGCACCATATTTTGGGTCATATCCTTTATCTAAGATATACTCCTTAACTTCTTTAGAAAAGGTAATATGTATATTTTTTTCTGCAAGTTCTGATATGATTTCATTTAACATTAAATCTACAATTTGAAGCAATTCATTCTTATTTAACTCATGGAATACAATTGTTTCATCAACCCTGTTTAAAAATTCGGGTCTAAAAGTTTCTTTCAAAGCACTATTTATTCTAGCTTCTGATAAAGCTTTTTCTTCTCTTCCAAAGCCAATACCGTTCGTGTTTAAATTAGAGCCTGCATTTGATGTCATTATAATTATTGTATTGTCAAAGTTCACAACTCTGCCTTGAGAATCTGTAAGTCTTCCATCATCTAAAACTTGAAGTAATATATTAAATACATCATTGTGAGCTTTTTCTATTTCGTCAAATAGAATCAATGAATAAGGATTTCTTCTAACTTTTTCTGTTAATTGACCTGCATCGTCATATCCAACATATCCTGGAGGAGAGCCAATCAATTTTGATACAGAATGGCTTTCCATATATTCAGACATATCAACATGAATTATTGATTCTTCAGTTCCAAACAATTCTGTAGCAAGTGCTTTCGCAAGTTCTGTTTTTCCAACACCAGTAGGTCCAACAAATATGAAAGAAGGTGGACGTTTTTTATTTTTCAAGCCTGCACGATTTCGGCGAATAGCATTAGAAACAGCAACAACAGCTTCGTCTTGACCGAATAATCTTTTATGTAAGTTCTTTTCAAGATTTAATAATTTTTCCGCTTCAGTTTCTGAAATTTTAGAAGCCGGTATCTTTGTCCAAGTTTCAATTACTTTTGCAACATCTTCAATAGTCAACTCAAGAGTAACATTGCCTTGCGATAAATCAGCAATTTGCTTCATTAGCGTATTTTCTCTCGATTTTAGATTTGCAATCTTTTCATAATCAGGTTCAGCATTAGCTGTATCAATAGTTTCAAGTTCTTCTTTTTCGTCTTGAATATTTGCAAGTTCTGTTTTCATGATTTCAAGTTGAGCCAGAATTTTATTTGTCAAATTAACCTTAGAACAAGCCTCATCTAAGATGTCGATTGCTTTATCTGGTAAAAATCTATCATGTATATATTTTTCAGACATTATTGCAATTTGCCTGATTAAATCATCAGAAACAGAAACATGATGATAATCCTCGTAGTAACCTTTTATACCTTTTAATATATCAATTGTTTGCTCTATTGTAGGTTCGTCAACAATAATAGGTTGAAATCGTCTTTCAAGAGCAGAATCTTTTTCAATATATTTGCGATATTCTTTAAGAGTAGTAGTACCAATTATTTGAATTTCACCATTAGACAAAGCGGGCTTTAATATATCTGCTGCATTCATAGAACGTTCAGCGTCACCAGCACCTACTATGTTATGAATTTCATCAATAACTAAAATAATATTTCCACAAGCTTTACATTCATTTATCAACGACTTCATTCTTGCCTCGAATTGTCCTCTAAATTGTGTTCCGGCAATCATAGCAGTCATATCAATTAAATATACTTCTGAATTTAATAATTTTGCAGGAACATCTTTGTTAGCTATTTTCAAAGCTAATCCTTGAGCAATAGCAGTTTTACCAACACCTGGTTCACCAATAAGAACAGGATTATTTTTACTCCTACGGTTTAATATTTGAGTCATTCTTTCGAGTTCTGTATCTCTGCCAATTAATCTATCAATTTTTCCATCGCGAGCTTTTTGAGTAAGATTTGTACCGTAGGTGTCCAAAAACTTTCTTTTTTTATCTTTGTTTTTTTGTGTTTTTTCGGTAGTCGACTTAGTATTAACATCGGACTTTTCATTATCAGTATTAGGAGAGCCAAAACCTGACAACATACTGTTAAACATTGTAGAAAGAGAGCCCATAGGGTCATTTGGATCGCCGTCAAACTCGCCATCCATATTCATACCATTAACAGAATCAAAAATCTCATTAAATTGCTCGTTCATATTTTCTATATCTTCGTCGCTGGCGCCATACTGCTTCATCATGGAAGCGAGAGGATTAATACCTTTCTTTTTGGCACATGCTAAGCAAAGGCCTTCAATACTAGGTTTGCCATCGACAATTTTATTTACAAAAACAACAGCTGTGTTCTTTTTACAAACACTACATAAAGCCATTAAATTACCTCCTTAAATACAAATGTGCAAGTTATAATATACAACAAATAGTGTACTTAGTCAAGGAGAAAGGCAGAACACAAATTTGCACCAGCAATGGTAAATACTGGACAAAACGACAAAAATATGTTAAATTAATAGCAGGGGCACAGCGTATTCCATAAATAAGAAATAATATATAAACTTCGTAATGGAGCACAATGTGCCCCGCTACGAGAGGCATACGAGATAAAGACTATGTCAAAGTGGCAGATGAAAAAGGAGGAGAAAAATGAAGAAAGTATTAGTAGGATTTTTGACTGCTTTTTACATATTTCTTTTTGTTGCAGTATTACCTATACTTATTTCTACAGTGTTAGATATTTTTAATAATGTTTCTGAGAAACAAGTGATTAAAGATTTTGAAAAGAGCTATAATGAATTTTATACAATAGCGGAACATTTGAATAGGTCTAGCGAAGATGAAGTTTCAATTTATCTGAATGAAGACAAATTTCAAACAGACGATATTAATTTGAAAAATGCAATATCTATGCTAAAGAAGAAAAAATTTCTTAGTATTACTAAGTATGGAGAAAACATTTCTTTTGAGCGATGGGCTAATTGTGATGCTGCAAAGGGAATAATATATTGTCCATCAAAAGAGTTTTATGGAATTGATTTTATGATTTATAGTAAAGAGCTAGATAAACAAGATTGGTATTATTATGAAGCAAATTTTGATGAGTGGAAGCGTAATAACTATAAATATTTTTACAACCAAGATAAAAACATAGATAATTCATTTAATAACATAAATAATGATGGTCTGGTTACTAGTGATGATAAATGGATATATTATACAAACCATGATGATGGTGATAAGTTGTACAAATTAAGTATGGATACCAACAAGAAGATAAAATTAAATAATACATTTTCATATAACTTAAATGTTATTGACAACTATATTTATTATACAGACGGCATTCCTGGAAATGTTTATAGACTTAATTTGGATAATGGTAAAGCAGATTGTATTATAAGTACTATGGCAAACAATTTGGCGGTAACAGATAAATATGTCATATATAGAAAAGTTTTGGAAGCTGGGCTAGAAGGATTATATAGAGCCAATCTTGATGGTAGTGATGAAAAATTATTAGCAAGTAATGTGGCATGTTATACACTTGATACTGAATGGATATATTATGCTAATAAGGAAGATGAAAACAAATTATATAAAATAAATTTTGATGGAAAGAATAATACAAAAATTACCAACGACCAAGCATTAAATATCGCAACCAAAGACGGGTACATATATTATAGCAATATCTGTGATGGTGAAAAACTCTATAGAGTTAAGAATGATGGAACAGCTAGACAAGAATTGCTAGAAGATAGATGTTTTAATATAAACCTGTACGGAAACTATATATACTACACAAATCAAGATGAAAATGGAAAATTATACAGGGCAAAATTGAACAACTCAGAAACAACATTGATTGCCAATCACGAAAACTGTGCAAGTATTAATATTTCTAAAGGCTATATGACTTATAGAACACTTAGTGATGAAAATGGATGGAAGGTTATGAAATTAGATGATTTGTGATTAAGTGTCAATGTGTTTAAAACACTGTGATAGGAGTAAATATTATGAAAATAATAACTATATGTGGAAGTTTAAGATTTCAAAAAGAAATAATGGAATTTGCAGAAAGAATGGCATTAGAAGGCAATTGTGTTCTTACACCGGTATATTCAGTATTAGAAAACGTAGAGAGAACTAAAGAGCAGTTAATAAATTTGAAAGAGGCACATTTTAAAAGAATAGAATTATCAGATGCGATTTTTGTTATGAATGTAAATGGCTATATTGGAGAGAGTACAAATTTAGAAATAGATCATGCTAAAAAACTAGGAAAAGAAATTATATATTATACTGATTTAGTAGATAAAGTTTAAAATAATAGCTAGTTACATTGGCTGCAGGAAACACAACACACAAATTTGAATCTGTGTGGGTGTTCATATTGGATATAAGAAAAATATAAAAGGTAGGAATAATTATGGAAAGGAGCACAATATGCTCCGCTATGAGAAGTTATATAAAATAAAATTATTTATAAATGAAAGAGTGTTGAATACAGAATATTTTAGATTTCATCCTAATGAAAACGGATCGACGATAAGAATTAGAATGGAAGATTTTAGAAATAAACTTATTCCGTATTTGAAACATGATATAAATATTTTGTAAGATTAATAAACTAAAATCTTGAAAGATGATAAAATATGAGAGATATATAGGATGTAGAAAAAAGTAATTTTTAGCGGAGGTCTATTATGGCAACATCAAAAGAATATAAAGATTTTATATTAGAGCAATTAGATTTATTAGATAATATAAGGTGCAAAGCAATGATGGGAGAGTTTTTATTATATTACAACAATGTTTTGTTTGGGGGCATTTATGATAATAGGTTACTTGTAAAAATTGCTGATACAAATAAAAAATATAATATGAACGAACAGATCCCTTATGAAGGCGCAAAAGTGATGTATTTAGTTGATGATGTTGATAATAAAGAACAATTAAAAGAAATTATAATTGAAACTTGCAAAGGAATTGAGAAGTAAATAAGAAGAACATGGATTTAGACGAAAATTATGACCTATGGGGTGATTAAATGCATGACAAACTGTATGATATGATCTTTAAAAGAAAATCTTTTCATTTATTCAGAAATATTGGAAATGGATATATTACAGACGAAGAAGTTAAAGAAATTGAAAACGAATTTAATAATTTTGCTCCATTAGTAGATGATATTAAGGTAAAGATGAAAATTGTTAAAGATTCGACAACTTGCAAAAGAGGACAAGAATATTGCATCTTGTTTTATTCAGAAAAGAGAGATAATTATTTACAAAATATAGGATATATTGGAGAACAATTAGACTTATATTTAGTATCTAAAAATATTGGGACGCTTTGGTTTGGTATTGGTAGAGTGGAAGAAAAGCAATTAGATGGACTTGACTTTGTAATAATGATTGCAATAGCAAAAGTGGATTCGGAAACTAAATTTAGAAAGGATATGTATAAAGCTAAAAGAAAAGAATTATCCGAAATTTGGAGCGGAAATTATTATTTAGATATAGCAAATGTTACAAGATTTGCACCGAGTGCTTGTAATAGCCAGCCTTGGTTTGTTGACTCTTCTGAAAATGAGCTTAAGGTATATAGATATAGAAAAGAAGGAAAAAGAGGTATCATGCCCATAGATATGGTTAAATACTACAACCAAATTGATATTGGAATATTCTTATGCTTTTTAGAGTTATGCTTAAATAAAAATAATCTTAAATATGAAAGAACTTTATATGTGGAAAAGAATGTTGATGATAAGAAAAATCTAACAGCTATATACAAAATAAAATAACAAATAGTAATTTAATAATTTAAAAAATTTCATTAAAAGATATTGACTCTCCCCTTAGAGTAGGTTGTATAAATAATTTGAGGAGGCAAGATATGTATAAAATAGGAGATTTTTCTA
>CAKPOE010000007.1 GCA_934169745.1 uncultured Clostridia bacterium
AACAATAAAATATATAATTTCTATTTGAATAAAGTTGAGAAAGAGTCATGTTAATGATAGCGAGAAATTACAATTTATTGGTGAGATTAGCTTTAAATAAACTAGTTGGAGCGGGTAATGGGAATCGAACCCACATCTCAGGGTCGGAAGCACTGCATTCTACCATTGAACTATACCCGCATATATAGAGAAAAGATTAGAATAAAATTCTAATCTTTTCTATTGCTGTGGTAGCGGGAAATGGATTTGAACCATCGACCTGCCGGGTATGAACCGGATGCTCTAGCCAACTGAGCTATCCCGCCATCTTTCGTGCAACGATTATATTATAATGTGTCACAGAAAACTTGTCAAGAGAAAAGTGAAAAAATCTCTTATGTAAAAGTACGAAATAATAAAATTACATAATATTTACATTATGTAATTGATGTGATATAATGTTAGCATAAAAATAATTTATTATTCTATGAGATTTTGTTTAAATTTCAGATGTGTAACTACATCTTTATCTTTTTTATTTTGGTGTTTTATGTTATTTATTTCCTTGTTACAACTAAGCTAAACATTAAAAAGAAAGGAGATTCATCATGAAGTTTAACTTTTTGGCATACCTGAAAAAAATGTTGGAAACTATTGTTTCTGGTCTGAAGCCTCCACGTGCTAAGTACGAAGAAGTGCGAATTCCCTCAAAATTGTATAAATTGCTTTTTGGCGGAACAGTACTGAGTCTTTTGAGCAACGTGATTTCAACCATCGCAGCACTCACATTTTCGATAGCAAATTCGTATGTTGAGCAGGGAAATAGCTTTATGGCATTTTTGTTTATATTACTTTTCGTTTTTAAAAGTCCGATACTTACTTTGTGGAATTCCATACAACAAGAATTAAGAAGTGTGAGTGACGAAAAAATATCAGACAATGCGTTTACGGTTTCCGCAATTTTGTATCATGCATCTGAAGGAAAGATACGTAAAAAAGAGTGTGACTACGAAACAACTATGAACAGGGAAGAACACATAAATACAATTCAAAAATATATTGGAGGTCTATGGGATGCTGTAGCAGCTTGTCCACAAAATATTTTTCAGATTGTTTCTACAATGATTCTTCTTGTTGGTGTTTTGAAATCTACGGATTCAATAATCGTTTTAACAATTGTAACTTTCTTTTTCTTTTTTGAATTATTAATTGAACTTATGTCTTGGCCAATTAGGATGAAAGTAAGAGATAGAAGTGAAGATAATTATCTTCAAACGAAAGCTTTGTCAGACGATATCTTGAGAAAACCTGTTTTCCACATGAGAGACTTTACCGTCAGACTTGAACGGTACAAAAGTTTAATGGGTAGATATCGAAGTGATGGTAAAATTTCACGGAGACAAGAAAACATAATATCAATTGTAAAGAATGTGGTCAAAAGTGTTTTACTTATAATTGTCACATGTATGCTAGTTCCAGAAGATGGGATTAATCATGCTTTTATGGCAACAATAGCATCGCTTTTTACAATAATCTCACAAGCATTTGAAAACATTCGATGCATAGCTCGTGGTATTGTGACACAAGCAGAAAAAATGCATAAATTAGATGTGCGTGAAGATGTTATGAAGGAAGTAATCCGTGAATATCGTGAGACTCCAGAAGATGTCCCAATAAGCACACTTAAAGTAGAACCACTCTCACTGACATACAAGGTAAGTTCTGAAAACGACAAACAATTCAAATTGATATCTAAAGAAGCCCTAACTTTTAAGAAAGGAGATGTGGTTTGTCTCACAGGTAGCTCGGGAACTGGTAAATCAACTTTTATGAAGATAGTTGTTGAACAACTACGTACGAGTGGGGTTCCGTCACACATTTCATCCAATAGATATGTTCTGTTTGACGAAAATTCTTGTTTGGGAAGTAGATCTCTCTTCTTTGAACTGTTTAACATAAATGATTTTGAAGACGAAATCTATGAACCGACTTGGCAGGAACTAGAAAAGATGAAAGAAATTTTATCTTCTCTAAGGCTTTGGAATGAATTTACAGCACTTTCAAATGATACTTGGCGGTATCTCAGGGAGCATTTTTATCTTGGACTTTCCAACGGCCAGAAACAGCGAATTGCAATTGCAAAAATTCTGTATTGGCTAGACGAAAACATTGATATAGTGTGCCTTGATGAATGTACGAGTGGCTTGGATGAAGTTGGTGACGAAACTTCTGCAAATGCGAAGGATATCATAAGATATATTGTTGATATGTGTAACAAGGACAGAAAGCGTATCACCTTTATATCTACTCATCAAACCTGTGTTCAAGAGATGTTTAGTCATGAACTGAATTTCCAAAAGGTAGGCAATGAAAGTTACATACACGAAAAAAGGTAAAGAAAAAGACTGTTGATTTAATAATCAACAGTCTTTTTTGGTGAAATGTGTATCAAAACGGGTATTTTTAGAAAATTTTTGCAAAAACACAACATTAAAAGCTTAAAAGCCCGGTGCCGACAACAATTTTCCGACAGCCACTTTTCTGTTCATTTTCTTTGAAAACAAACAGAAAAGTGGCTGTCGGAAAATTGGTCATCGGTGTTTTGCGTAATTACGATACTAATTTCCAAATTTTATTTTTACGGAAATTTGTACTTCCCTATATTTGAAAGGTTTTCATAATGCTTGAAGCACATAAAATTGAAAGATTTTTGTTGAAATGTAAGAAAATATGTTGTATAATGAACATATAACTACCTAATATTTTACAGTATTCGGAGTTTATGAATATGTTTTCAAATTTTTAAATATTAATATATTTGTTTTTAAGGGGGATTTATTATGAAAAAACAAAAGGTTTTAAGTATGATTTTAACCATAGCTATGGTTATGGGAGTGTTTGCTAGTGTGGCACTTGCGGATGTTGAAGATATTCCAATAATTCAACCAAGTGACGGTGGCTTTGTAACTGTTGTTGGTAAAGTAATTGGTTTTATTCAATATGCTGCATGGGCTATTGCGATTGGTATGATTATATACATAGGTATTAAGTATATGATGTCAGGTGCTGGTGATAAAGCAAAGGTTAAAGAAACTTTATTACCATATTTGGTAGGTGCTATTTGTGTAGGTGCTGCAACAACTATAGCTTCATTCGCAATGAATTTTGCTAAATAATTGATATTAAAAATTTTAGATGAATGCAAAGAGTAGTTTTTCAAAAACTCTTTGCATTTTGATTAAAGTTTGGCGGAGGTGCGATTATGGAAAAGAAAATGTTTTTTTGTGTGATAGTAATAATTACTTTGACGCTTATGTTTTCTAGTATCGTTTTTGCAAGTGATGCGTCATCAGTTATAGGTGGACTAAATAATGCATCAACAGATGTTGGAGTTCTTTCCGGGCCTGCAACTGCAATAATAGGCTTAATAAAGTACATAGCAATTGCAGTCGCGTTTGGAATGATAATTATAATCGGTATAAAATGGATGACTGCTGGCGCTGGAGGAAAAGCAGCGATCAAAGATACGCTTTTACCATATTTGATTGGTGCTATTTGTGTTGGCGCAGCTAGTGCAATAGCAGAGTTTGCTATTGGATTAGGAGGAAAATAGTAATGATGTGTTTTAGTAAAAAGACGATTTTGCTGGCTTTGTTTATAGTTGTGATTTCGCTTACAAGTATTGTTTATGCTGATATATCTGATGAAGCTGGAGGAATAATAGATGGTTTTAATAATGCAGGTTCTAGTGCTGGCACTTTAGAGACACCGGTGGCTAAGATACTTGGACTTATTAAGTATATAGGGGTTGCGGTTGCGTTTGGTATGATAATCGTAATTGGTATAAAATGGATGACTGCTGGTGCTGGAGGAAAAGCAACAGTAAAGGATACGCTTTTGCCATATTTGATTGGTGCTATTTGTGTGGGAGCTTTTGGTGCGATAGCTGAATTTGCCATTAACTTTGGACAAGACAATGGTGGAAATGTAACAACAAGCACGAGTACAAGCACAAGCACAAAACAAAATACAAATACAGTACTTTGCGGATGCTCTACATGCAACGGTAACCAAAAGAAATACTCGAGTTCTTCGTGCGGTTGTGCACTTTGTCAGGTAGGAGCATGTAAATGTTCTAGTTGTAAGTAGATAAATTTTGCAGTATTTAATTTGCGATGGTGATAGAAGTTATTTCTATCTAAGGAGAGATGAAATATGAAATATAATTCTAAAATTTTAAGTTTAATGACTACTTTAATATTTGCGTTTTCGCTTATGCTAGTGAGTGCCACTGCAACATATGCTGTTGACCCAAAAAGTAATGGTGGATTTACGTCAGCAACAGCAAATGGTGATGAACCGGCTGGAAATAGCCAAATGCCAACATCAAATCAAGGTGGTACTAAGAATCAAGGCAAGATGGGAAAACAAAGCAATGCAGGAAATCAAGGTAGCACTGGAAGTAATGGCAACACAGGGAGTGATACTTCGAAGGCACCTGATGAGATTACAAGCAAGTTAAATGAAATTAATAAAGTGTTGTTTACAGCGGCCTGTATAATTTGTGTAATTAAGGCTGTACAAATTGGTATAATGTTTATGCTTAATGGGGCTGGCAGTAAGGGACAAGCTAAGTCGGCAATATTACCATGGATAATTGGTGCTGTTGTGTGTGGTGGTTACCTTTTGATCTCAACTCAAATAATAGATTTAATACAAGGCGCTGCTGGAACAGGTGGAGTTCTAAGCCCTGGAAACCCAGAAAATGTTGTAAATGATCTTGGTACTCTGATCTTGAGCTGCGTAAAATATGTTGCATATGTTGTAGCTTTTGGTGTAATTCTTGTAATTGGTATTAAATATATGACTGGTGCTGCAGGAGATAAAGCAAAGGTTAAGTCAACGTTTGTACCATATTTAATTGGTGCGATTGTTGTTGGCGCTGCATCTCAACTTGCTATATATTTTATGGGATTGGCATCTAAATAATATTACAATAATGTTACATGCATATTACATTTTAATTAAAAATCGCATTTATGCGATTTTTTTTTACTTTCCTCTACAAAAAAAATAACTTTTATGGTAAAATGTAATGGAGAGATTATACTATTTTTTGATATGGGGGGTGTAATATGGGTACTCATTTAATACCTAGAGAGGTTTCTGGTGAGGGAAGAATTTTGTATGTTTTCACACCAAAAGGTTTTTTGTATGCGTTGATCGGACTTGCTGCAGGAACAGTTGTTAAATCACTTATATCTGTAACTGGTGCTAATGTTGTCGGATGGGCTGTTTTAGTTATCCTTACTTTAATAGGCTGGGCAATAGGGCAAGGCAAAATTCCGGATTCAAATGCTAATGCTTTTTTTAGAAAGGTCGGCGGTGTTCCGATTGATACTGTTATAAAGAGGTTTTTGAAGTTTAACAAGAACAAGAAAATATATGTCACTAAGGTGATCGATGAAAAAGAAGAAAATACAGAGGATAAAGGAGGAGTATAGGAATGCAAATAACTGATGGTTTGACCTTATTACTTATGGGACTTATTGCAGTTTGCTCGTTGATAGGTGGAGCGATTGTCGTACTTATGATACAAAAAAGCAAGGGAAATGTAAATAAGGCTCGTGAGGATGCAGAAAAGGAATTGCAAAAAGAATCTCTAAAAGCAAAACTTCCAAAAGAAGATGTTAAAAAATTTATGGAATTTGATGACATTGAAGATGACATGATTGTTCAAGACAAAGGAAATCGTTTTGTTATGGTTCTTAAATGTACTGGTATTAATTACGACCTTATGTCAGAGCCTGAAATGCTTGCTGTTGAAGAAGGATTTGGAAACTTCCTTAACACATTGAAGTACCCGATTCAATTGTATGTACAAGCCAGATCTTTAAACTTGGAAGAAGGAATCGATGTATATAAAAAGAGATTACAAGGTTTAAAAGGGGACTATGACAAGTATGCAAGTTCAGTTTCTCAAGCGAAAAAGAATCCTAGAGTAACTGAAGAGCAAAAAGCACAAATGGATTTTGAAATTAAAAAGAAAAGAATTTTGCTTGACTATGGTGCTGATATAGTAAATTATATTGAAAAAATGAGCATGAACAGAAATATATTACAAAGAAAGTACTATGTTGTTGTTTCTTACCATACATCAGAACTTGGAATAGCAACAAGCTTTTCTAAAGAAGAAGCTAGGGATGTAGCATATTCTGAATTATACACAAGATGTAGAAGTATTCAAGCAGCTTTGGTTCCATGTGGAATCGAGTCTACAATATTGAAATCTGAAGATTTAGCTGAACTTCTATATATTGCTTACAACAAAGATGAAGCAGATACTTATAACTTGAGAAAAGCAATCGAAAATGGTTATTATCGCTTATATTCAACATCTGAAGATGTTCAAGAAAAGAAGAAAAAGGCTTTGGATAAAGAAATTCAAGAAAAGGCTATTGCTGAAGCAGAAGAGGCTCTTCAAAATGCTATTAAAGGTCTTAATCAAAAATATCAAGGACCTTCAGCTGCAGAGACTCTTACAGAAGAGGAGAAAAAATCGGATGCTATTAAGGCTGAAGCTATGCAGATTATTATTGATAACCAAGACCAATTTGATGTAAGGGCGGTAGATAAAGCGCTTACTGATTTGAATAGTCAAATGAAAAAGCCAATCGTAGAAGTAAAAGAAGAAAAGAAAGATGAAGAGGCTTTAGATTTTCAAAAACCACAAAGAGACAGTGATGCAGTAGAAGCAATTCTTAATAGTGACGAACAATAAATTACGAAAGATGGGAGGAAGTAGATATGTTTTCTAAAAAGAAACAACAAAGAGAAGAGCTAATACCTGAAAATAATAGCTTAACTCAGAACGAAACGGAAGAGCAAAATCCTTTGCTTAAAAACAAAAAAACATTGAAAGATATGATTGCGCCTTCTGGAATAGATACAAGTGATATAAATCATATTGGAATTATTTCTAGTGTAACACGTTATGCTAGAAGCCACTATGTAGCAGGACTTCCTAGAATGGCGACATTCCCTTATTTTCTAAGAGCAATGTATGATTTTGGAGATATTAATACATCAGTATTTATAAACCCAGTAAATGAAGCTGACTCACAAAATAGTTTAAATAAAATCATTGTTTCACTTGAGTCAGAGAGAATTGTTGCAGAAAAAAGAGGAGACATCAATAGAGAAAGACTTGTTGAAGATAAGAGAATTGAAGCCGAGCGTATAAGAGATGAGATTGCAGCTGGCTTTAACAGATTGTTTGAAGCTAGTGTTGTATGTACCCTATTCTCGTATGAATTGCCAGAACTAGATAAGATGTCAGAGCTTTTATCTATGGAGATGTCTAAAAACCTTATAAATATTAAAAGTGCATGGGCTGTGCAGGAAGAGGCATTTAAGTCAAATTTACCGTTCAATAGAAATTACATTACAAGAAAACATACTTTTGATAGGAGCTCAATGGCAACTGTATTCCCGTTCATTGCTTCAGAAGTAGGACATCCTACGGGAATTCCTATTGGATTTGATAAACAAACAGGACTTCCAATTTTGTACAATAACTTTCATTCATCACTTACAAACTATAACATGGTTATATTTGGTAAGTCTGGTGCTGGTAAAGGTGTTACAATAAAAACAATAACAGCTCGTTCTTATGTTCTTATGGGAATTGAAAGCTTAGCGCTAGATGCCGAGGGTGAATATGGCATAGTTGCTGAAAGCTTAGGCGGAATAAATGTTGTAATAAGCCCTAACTCAAAAACAATTATCAACTTGTTTGATATTGAACCTGAGATTGTAAAAGATGAAATTACAGGAAAAGATAGAACTGTATTAAACGTTGAGAATAAAGTTGAGGACGTAACAAACGCTCTTATAACAATGGCAAGAGGTAGTACACGTAGTGAAGATGTAAACGAAATTACAAAGCAGATTATAGCTGAAACCGTTGGTGAAGAGTATCAAGCCCTAGGTATTAACAGTAATCCAAATAGCTTGTATGATGACGATAAAGTTGAGCTTGGTAGTGGTCTTACAAGAAAGAAAAAAGATATGCCTACGATTGGTTCTTGGTATCGCAGACTTATGAGAAAAGCTGAAAATAACGATAACATAGACTATCAATTCCACTTCAGTTATTTGATTAAGGTTATGAAACAATATGTAAGAGAATTAGATGGACAGATGGCATATTTTGATGGACAATCAACATTTGAGTTGCTAGATGGAGCACCATTTATCAACCTTGATATTTCTCAATTGGAAGAAAGATTTGCAAGACCACTTGCACAACAAATCTTGCTTTCATGGATTTGGGAAAAGTATGTTAAGAAAAATAGTGAAGATAGAACAAAAGCTAAACAGAAGAGAGTACTTGTGGATGAAGCATGGATGTTGCTTCCATACCCTGAAGCCGTAGACTTCTTGAATACAATGGCAAGACGTGCAAGAAAAAGAAATGTTTCACTTGCAGTTATCTCGCAGAAATTCCAAGACTTCTATGAGAATAAAGAGGCACAGGCAGTACTTACGTCTTCTGATACAAAATTGTTCTTGGCTCAGGATAAATCAGAGATAGAGTATTTAAAAGAAGTATTTAAACTAAGTGAAGGTGAAGCAAACTACTTGCTAACTTGTACAAGAGGTGAAGGACTATTTAAAGTGGGAAATGAAACAGCAATATTGGAGATAAGACCTACGGAAAGAGAGTTTAGCTTCATTGAGACAAACGTAAATAAACTGGTTGAACAAGAAAATGAATAATATGTAAATATGTTATTAGAAAGGAGGTACTGATGAAAAAGAAAATAATAATTTTCACAATGTTAATATTTTTGTTAGTATCTCCTTTTAATGTTTCAGCTGCAGCAGACGATGAGCTAAACGTTGAAGAGAATATTTGGCAAGCTACTGTAGCAGAACTTAATTTAGCAATAGGCGACTTTATTGAAAATTTAATTACAAAGGTAGTCGGTCAAAAAATTACTATACAAAATTTAATTTTCAATGAAGTTGATGCGGTAAATGCAAACTTTTTTGATCCTACCGTGAAAGGCACATCGGTACATAAAACAATACGAAAGGCTGTAAATACGTGGTATGATGTTTTTCTAACCCTAGCAGTTACGTTTTATGCTATAGCATTGTTGGCTGTTGGAATAAAAATTCTGCTTTCAGACTCAGTTGTAAGTCGTGCAAATTGGAAAGATGTTTCAATAAAATGGCTCAGTGGACTTATATTGTTGTTTACATTTAATCAAGTAATGAAGTATGCGTTTGAAGTAAATGAAATATTTCTTAAGACGATCAGAAATAGCTTTACCTCTAAAGGACATGCAACCGGAACCAATATTGGTGATAAAGATGAATTTAATGATGTACTTTATGAATTTAGAAGTCCTGAGTATCGTTCAAAGTATAGTGGTATTTTGTCGTATGGTGGTGCTGAATTGAATCAGGCTTACGTAAAAAGACTTACGGACTATAGCAATACGGCAGATATGATGAGAATTATGAGAGCGTATGCAGGTGTTACAAAAAGGATAATTTTTGTTATCATATGGTTTATTTTATTATTCCAATTAATTCTTTTGCTTGTTAAGTATTACAAACGATATTTTGTGCTTGCACTGCTTATAACGATGTTTCCACTAGTTATGATTCAATATTTGTTTGACTTAATAAAAGGACAAAATTGCAGTGGACTTACTGCGTGGATGAAAGAGTTCTTTGTAAATGTGTTTACACAAACTATACATGCTATAATCTATGCTATAATTGCAGCGGTATGTATTGATAGAGTAAAAGAAGAGCTGCAAACGGGAAAAGGCGAATCGATGAACTGGTTGATAGTAATAATCGCTATTAACTTTATATTCCAAGGTGAAAAGATAGTTAGAAAAGTACTTGGAGTAGACGGAGCTCAATCAGCAACAGGAATAAGCGATACGGCTAAGCGAGGAAGCAAAGGAAGAAAAGATGCAGCAAAAGCCGGTGGCAATATGGTTAAGGCGTTTAGAAAATAGTAGATAATTAGGCGAAAGGAGAGTGAGGTAATTGGATGTTAAAAAGAAATTTAATAGAGTTATATGTTTTATACTTGTATTTATGATGTTCATTTCCTCAACTTCTTTTGGTACAGGAGCCAGCGATAAAAGTCAGGGTCAGTTTGATTCACAAGCAGGGCAGATCGCAGATATTCTTGCGAAAGACATAAGGCTAAAAGAAATGCAATGGGAGGTTGATAAGACTACACGCTCTGTTTTCTTTGCAGAATTACCTTTACTAGAAACAAGTGGAGCTAGGTTTTATACGAAAGACGATAGCTTTAAATTAATCTATGGTACTAATAAATCGTATAATTGTAATGTTAAATTGCTAATTGATGGAAAAGAAGTTGCTGTGAGTGATAAGATGTATTATTACGATAATTATGGCCCTATGATACAAATACCTGGAATGTATGATGCTGATAGAGCTGCAGATGATAAATATTCAACGAGTGATAGCCTTAAAGGATATGAAGGTAAAGAAATTTCGATAAAAATAGAGATTATTGATGAACATGGTAATGTGGTGGGAAGTGCTAAGAGCGATGAGGTTTCAATTAATGATAAGAATTCCAAAATCGAAAATCTTTCAGAAGAGTCACCAATAGTAAAAGCGCTTAAGAGCCTTTTTGATGTTGTATTTGCACCAGTAAAAGCAGCGCTTAAACTTTTGGAAAGAATCGTAACAATGATAATATTGGCGCTTGGTGATGGTATATTGGCAATGGTATCTTCGGCTGTTGGAGAACCAGTTACGATAGATGGAGTTATTCTTGGTGACGTGAAAAAAGTTAGTATAGATTTTTGGCAAGACGCAGATGGAATAGGATATATGGCATCAATTCTAAAAGATGTCGTTAATCAATGGTATAGTGTGTTTACTGATATTGCATTGGCTGTATATGTGATGCTACTTTTAATAGTAGGCATAAAAATACTTTTTGCGAGCACTGGCGCTGCTAAAGCTAAGTATAAAGATATATTGAAAGATTGGGTAATAGGAATATGTATGTTACTATTATTTCCATATGTAATGAGAATGTTAGTAAATATAAATGATATATTAGTGGCTTATGTTGCAGAAGCAGGAAATGCCGTGAGAACGAAGTCTATTAAACTGGTAAATGATGAAAATATAGCAAGTTCGTTTGGAAGCGATGACTTTGTTGACCAAATGTTGGAAGATGGTGAAAATGTAAATAATCCTACAAATACAATGGCATATATGAGAAATTTAGCTAGGACTCAAGGAAGAATTCCGCTTGCAATTGTGTATCTTATATTGATATTTCAATTAATTGTTATTTTGTGGGTATATTACAAGAGGGCGTTTATGGTAGCTTTCTTGATAATAATATTCCCATTGGTAGCGATGACATATACCATAGATAAAATGACAAAGGGGCTTGCACATACTAACGCTTTTAATACATGGTTTAAAGAATTTTTTGTAAATGTATTTGTACAACTTTTCCATGCAATTACATACGTAACTATTGTTAGTGCCGGAGTTACAGCATACATAAGTAATTCAAACTGGTTCTTTATGGTATTATGTATTTCATTCTTGTTCCAAGGCGAAAAGATATTGCGTAAAATATTTGGAGTAGAGTCTGCTGTAGGAACGATGAAAGATGTTGGTGCTTCAGCAATGGCAGCGTATAGCTTGGCTAAAAGGTTTATGCCAAGTGGTAAAAGGAAACAGAAAAAATCAGCAAGAGAACAAGATGGTGACGATTGGAGCGAAGGAGACGAGGAAGGAGAGAATGATGCTGAAGATGAAACATCTCCATCAGCGCCTCGTCCACCAGTTACGCAAGGTGCTACACAAAATATGCAATCGATTGCAGCTGCAAGTACTAGTGGTAGTACAACATTTATGAAAAACACACAAGCCAAAGGTGTTAGTGGGGCTAGAAAGGTTGCAAATGCAATAGGAACTGCGGCAAGAAATACAATTCCAAAGAGAATGATTGGTGGAGCAGCAAATATTATTGGAAAAGGACTTGGAGGAATAATGGGTGCAACGTATGGCCTAGCAGCAGGAGATGTTGGAAAAGCTGTTACATATGGAATTGGTGGAGCTGCTGTTGGTGGTGGTATGGCAAGAGCTGCTACAGCACCTATAAGAGGAATTTCAAATGCTTACTCGGGACGTAAATTAAAGAAAGCGGTTATGCGTGGCGACTATGATGAAGCATTTAAGAAAGCTGGACTTGATATGAGTAGTATGGAGGCAAAAACAGCAGATCTTATAAGAAAAGCGTTAGCAGAGCAAACAAGTGCCGCTGCTAGTAGAGGAGAGAAAGTTGGAGAATATAAATTCTGGAAAACAATAGAAAAGAATAAATGATTTTTAGGAGGTGGCGAAAGATGAAGTTAAAAAAAGTAATAATGTTAATATTGATGTTTATGATTTCGCTATCTCTATTTAGTGTGGCAAGAGCGGAAAATATAAAAGTTTCTAATGAATATGTTGAAGTAGTTCAACGTCGATTTATATTCTGGAAGTGGGAAAATCGTTGGAGAAATATTGAAGTAACCATACCGGCGGAATATTTTAATAATAAAGATAACATAGTAATTGGAGAAGCAAACGAAATATTATTTAAAGATACGGGTAGAACATTAGAGTTTCAACCTTATTTGCGTGACGGCACAAAATCATATGACCCTAATTTAGAGATAAGTCAAGTCAATAGTGATGGTAGCTTGACGGTAAAAGTCTCTTGGATGGAACAGTATGACCAATCTACGGAACTGGATATTAATGAGGGACGCATCAATGAATTTGGAAATGTTGTTGAACGTAAAAATGTATTTAGTTACAAGGTTGGTACTGGTACTCCTGATGAACCAGTGCCTTCGCCAGAACCTGACAATAACAAACAAAACAATTCAACAGACAATAGTCCAGGAGGTTTTTACAATCCTTATGAAATAAATGTATCTAGTCTTAGACAAGTTGTTGAGATAAAGTATGATAAAGTTCCGTTCTATTTTTATATAAGTAGAAATAGTGCAGATGGTACATTCTTGGTTGATTTTGATGAAAAAAACAAGGTTGTAAAATTTGATTATATATCAGATCAAAAAAGAGTTGGATATGTTAAAGAACATGAAAATGATACTCCATATTCACAAGTTGGAGCCGAGAGTGTTAATCTTGTTAAGCATGGAATTAAAATAGAAACAGTACCAGAGTATATTATAAAAGAGATTAGTAATGCATCTGATTTTGTAACACCAGACGGAACGCAAAATATAAAATGTGCTTTTAATTATTTGGATACTTTACTTTCAACATATGTACCACATCCAGCATCATATGTGTTTGTATGTCGTACAACACAAAAAAGCGATGACAGAGATGCTAGAGAAAGAGATGTAATGTATCAATTCTGTGGATACAACGAACCGGATGAACCAGCTGGTTTCTTGGAGACGCTTTGCACAAAAGTGTTAACGTTTTTAGGCGATTTATTTATGTTGTTAATAAAAGCGTTTCTTGGCTCTGATCTCACAATAGATAAAATTATATTTAACGAATATGATCCTGTTGTAATTGATTTAGAAGATCGGACGAGGCATACTTGGAAATGAGTCTGTACAAACTATGATTAAAAGTATGTACAATATGTTTGTGGCTATAGCCGCTGTTGTATATACGACAATATTGTTGTACATAGGTGTTAAAGTACTTTTTGGTGTTTCTACTCCAAGACAAGGTGAATATAAAAAAGATTTAACAAACTGGGTAGTTGGAATTGTTTTACTTTTTGCTGTTCCGCAATTTTTTAAATTTATTCCGTCTATGGTAAATTCTGTTGTAAGCTATATTGGTGGTAGTAGCAGGATTATAATGTATAGTTATTACAATATGGATGGTGTCCTTGACGCAATGGATTCGGAGAAAGTTGGTACGTCTGGAGAAGATAATAGATCTACATATATTGAAAGACTTAAGGGAATAAGAGCAGACAAACAAGGACAACTTGCAAGTGTAAGATCAAGGCGTAAGTGGTTAGAGAAAAATGGAGTCACTTTAAATAGCGTAGAATATCAAGCTGCACTTAGCCAAGTTCAAAGCGCAATTGAAGCTCTTAGAGGTAAATATGATACTAAAAAAGTAATGAATTTGCTAAATCAAGAAATAGGTAAAGCTTCTGGTGAAGTTGATCCTAATAAACTTGCAAGTAGAGTTTTGAACAGAACTAAAAACAATAGCGCTACGAGTTTTCCGGGTAAATTACCTTCTCCTATTGGTACAATACCAAATCCTATAAAAAGTTTTGTTGATCCTTTAGATATAGAAAAATTAGCGAATGCTTTATCATCAAGCGGTTATATCGAAAAGGAAAAAGCACTTCTTGAAAGATTAGATACTATTCTTATAAATTATGATGAGGAAAAAACATTAGAAGAGGAAATTGCAAATTTAACAGCGCTGATTGATGCACCAGACCTAATGGGGGATATGAGGGTATTAGCTGGACAAACAGGAAGATTCACTTATGCTATAGTATGGTGGATATGCATATATGAAATGATAGTTATACTATGCATGTATTACAGAAGAGTTATAGTTATGGGAATACTTATAACTATATATCCACTTGTTGCAATGACATATCCAATAGATAAATTGAAAGACGGAAAGGCACAAACACTTACAAACTGGTATAAAGAATTTACAGTTAATTTGGTTGTTCAAATCGTTCACGCGGTAGTATATATAGTTTTGGTGCAATCTGGAATAAAACTTTATCAAGCAAATGCTAACAACTGGTTATTCTTTATATTGGCAGTGCTATTCTTGTTCCCAGCAGAAAGACTTATGAGAGGAATATTTGGATTAAAGGGAACATCTATAAAGGAATTGAAAGCAAATGCGGTAGGTATAGCTGGTGCTGCTGCGACAGCTGTAACACTTGGTAAGCAGACAGGCAGAGCTGCCAATGAAAAATTTGGAATAACTAAAAAAGGAAAAGAAGCAAAAGCAAATAAACAAAAAGCTGCTGATAAAGCTAAGAAGAATAGAGATAATAGAGATAAATACTTGCAAGGCAGAGCAGATATAAAAGAAAATCAAAGAATGCAAAAAGCTGCACAGAGAAGAAGAAGAGCAACATCTATGCGTGGCGCTAGAAGAATGGCATATAACCTTTATGCAAAAACAATGAATGCAGCTGGTAGAGCTAGAAGTGCGGCATATAAACTAGGTAATAAAGGTAGAAAATTAAAAGGACAATATAGAAAATTGCAGGATTCTAAATTTGCAAAATATGCAAAGGGTACTTGGAGAGTTGCACGTGGTGCAACAGGAATGGCTGTTGGTGCTGCTAACTTCGTTACTACATCTGGTACAAGTGGCTTAGGGGCAGGATTTGTGTCTGGCACATCTGTAGCAAGAATGGTTGGCGGCTTCAAGGACAGAGATAGATTACAAAAAGCTATTGATAATAGAGCATCATCACAAACTGCAAATACATCGCAAAATACCAACGTGAGTGGTAATGGTAGTAATGGTGGATATACACCGAAAATTACTCCAAAGGCTAATGTTCCACCATCAATTAGTGGGGCTCCAAGTCCAAATAATGGCAGCACAAGTGCAAGTTCAGGAAATGTACAAGTAAATGTAAATACAACTACAGCTCAAAATGTAAATACAAAAACAGATAATTAATTGAAAGGAGCAAGGCACTATGAAAACATTTTTAAAACGAACAACTATTTTAATACTTGTTATGATGACACTAATAAACACAATAGTGCCTAGTAGGAACTTCGTATCTGCGACTAGTGGAGATGGAGATTCTGAAGATTCTGAAAATTTACCAGATTGGGAAATTGTAGATGCTAGCAGTATTTTTCAGTCATATCAGGTAAATGGAAAAGATGTGTATGATGGTGGTGTTGGTGCTGACAATGGAAGTAAAAGATTTTTTACAGTCTCAAAAACGGGAGACTATACTCTTATGCAAGGTGGAGTAGTCTATGATGGTCCTTCTTCAGTGATGTATTCAATTCCATCAGAGGGAATTGAACTTACAAAAGAATGGATGCGTGACAATGCTACAGGAGTTGAAATTCGTCATGCTAACAATCTTGGAATACCAGGTGGTGGTGTTTCGAAAATAGCTTACCGCTTAGAAGCTGGAAAAATTTATTTGATGCCAAGTGATACCTGGGATAATTTTATTGTGGGAGGACAGGTTGTTTCTGTAAATCCAGAGAAAACAAGTGAAATTACAGATGAATACGAGGGCAATGCTTCATTAATTGAACGTCTTATTACAATATTTTTATTAACACTTGGTGACGGCGCTATGTGGGCGATTGGTGCAGTAGCCGGGGGAACAATTAGCTTAGATGCACTGTTTTTTAATCAATATTCGAACACTACGTTAGCGATTTTCAAAAATCAAGATTTGAGTAATACAAAGCCAAATAATTTTGTAAATTCTTCGAATGTAATAGATACAATTGATAATTTAACAATAGCTTTTAGAGGTATTGCTATAACTGCATATATTACCGTTCTCTTGTATGTTGGCATAAGAGTTTTATTGGGATGCACCGCTGGCGCAAAATCTAAATATAAAGAACTACTTTTAGATTGGTTAAGAGGTTTGGTTATGTTGTTCATTTTTCCAATCGTTATGAGGTATGTTGTAGAGTTGAATGATGCGGCGGTTGCTGCAATATATAAAGTAGAACAAGCCACAAATATAGTGTCACCAGGAATTGATGATAGACCAGGAGGAATTACTTTTCCACTTGAATTTGGTGGAAACTTGATTAAACAACCTAAAAATTACATGGAGGCACTTAGGTATAGAGCTTCGATAGAAGGCAGAGCAGTATATGCACTATGCTGGTTAATACTAATATTTGAGCTAGTAAAATTTATTTTTATATATTTTAAAAGATTACTTATGGTGCTATTTTTAGTTGCAGTATTTCCACTTGTTATGATTTCGTATGCACTTGATAAAATTAAAGATGGCAAGTCACAAGTTTTTGATAGATGGTTTAAAGAATATGTACTTAATGTAGTATTGCAGACTTTCCATGCACTTAATTATACGGTAGTTATGGGTTTGATATTTGCTGTAGGTGATGCAAACTCAGTGGGTGGTAATGCAAATTATATTTTGATTTTAGTTGGTATCACATATATTGCTAAAGGAGAGGATATTTTAAGACATATATTTGGACAAGATAAATCGGCAGGAGGAACAGTAAAGAGTGCAGCGGAGTCTATGTTAAAAGCTTCAGCAGCTGTTAGCGTTGCAAAGAAATTAGGCAAAGGTGCGAAAAATACAAAGAAGAGAATTGGCGGTTTAATTGATAAGGGAAGAGGAATATCTGACAGAACATTAAAGTGGAAGCAAAATAGAATTAATGAGAGAGAAGATAAACTTGCTGCCTCTGTAAATCCACCACCTCCATTGGAAGCATTTTACTTATCTGAACATAGAAGAGACAGCATTGGAAAAGACGTAAAGGATTCAATTAACGCCGTTATTGATGCAAAAGATTCACCAGAAGAGCTAAAGAAAGCTTTGGAAAAATTAATGGCATTAGCTGCAAACCCGAATATGAGTCGTGAATTGGGTATGCAACTATTAGCAATGGGAGCGCAAGGACAAGACATAAAAGATTTGATGGCTCAAGCAGAAGCATTAGAAGGCTTAACTTTGAATATTAATGTTAAACAAAATCTTGACATATTGATTAATCGCAAAAAAGGTAAAAATGGCAACTTGAGAACATCATCATATAATCAAATGAGTGATAATTTACTTGCAGCATATGGATTTGATAATAAAACGTTGACATCAGAAAAAAATAAGATTTCTAAGAAGATGGAAAAACTAGAGAGAACTAACAAAAAACGTATTAAATCAAGTAATGCTATGACAGATACAAGGACTCGTTTGTCTTATGAAAGTGCTTCAAATTCAATGAGAGATGGAAATGTAAAAGGAGGAGCTGCTAATAATCAGAAAGGTCAGTTTGCTGCTACGGGTGCAAGTGAAGCGACATCTACTAGAGCTGGTGGTATGTCTACTAATACAAATGCAAGTAAAATGAAAAGAACTTACAAGATGATGAAAAACCAGGGTACATCCGCTAGAACTACGCAATCATCGCAAAAGTCAACTACACAAAATGGAAACGTAGCAGATCCTGTTAAAAAGACGTATGCTGTCTCTAAAAATGAAGTTGTAGGAAAGAGAAAGACAACTGCACAAAAAATAAGAACAAGAAAAGCGGTGGAAAGAAAAAGAAGAGAAGACGTTGCAAACCTTGGAGATAAAGCTGTAGAAGCACGTCAAAGAAGAATGAGCAGTCCGACAACCGCAGAACAAAGGGAAAATTATGCTAAAGCGGCTTCGCATGTTGTTGATATGAACAATCCGATGAGTACACCTACTGAATTTGTAAAGGCACATCAAAAATTTGATGATGTTGCAGCACAAATTAGAAGCTTGCAAGGATTAAATCAACTTGGTGGAGAAGCAGAAGACGCTGGAGTAAAAGCTTTAGAAAGTGAAATTAGGAATGATACAAAGGCGGCTCAAATTGCAGCGGCAAGAGAGAAAAAAATTAGAGAAATGACAGAAAATGCAGAAAGAATGAATAAAAATAAAATTTCTGACAATATGAAAATAGAGTATAGAGAGATTGCTACTGCAGTAGATACAATGAATGATGGCAGAGCTTCATTAAATGAATTATGGGAAGCAAGAGATACATATGTTGATGGAATGGAGAAGTATGGCGCTGATAAGGGTGTGCAACAAATAAGCGGTGAGTTATTCAACGGTGGTTCAAGTGGAAAATATAATCTTGATATAAATGAGTATTCCGTAAACTTGGCTGTGGAAACATTAAATAACGTTCACGAGCTTAGTGGAGATCTGAGGGAGAGACAACAAATTGTAGATAAATGTATTCATATTGTACATGAACATGCAAAAGATGGTGGTGTCACAAATGAAATACTTAATAGATTGAAATATGATGCTAGTAAACTTGAAATCGGTAAGATGCCTACTGTCGGAAAAGAAAAGAAACCAGAATCAAAGGCTGTGAAACAAATTGAAGATGCATTGAATAAGCTTAGAAGTGAAACAAGAGGAGAAGGAACAATTTATGATCCTGGAAAGAATTATGATGCTGAAAAAGAAAAGAAGAAGATAAGACAAGAACTACATAATTTTGGAGTAGAGACTGTAAAAGAAGTGGCGAGAGATACTCTTGGAGTAGTAGGTGGCGCCACAGCAACAGCGGCGTATTTTGCACTTGATGACACAACAACAGTTTCGGAATTAGCCGGTTCTATGGCAATTGGAGGAACTGCCGGAGCAAAAGTTGGAGAAGGTGCAATTCAATTTGTGGACAATACAAGTTATAGGATAAAGAAAGGAATAAAAACACTACGAAAAGAAAATGAAAAAAACGAAGAAAACAGAGGAGAAAATCCAATTCAATTGTATAATGATAATGGAAAAGTAAAAAGGAAAAAATAAAAAACTGTAACAAAAAAATCGTAAAAATATGAAAGCAAAATTAATGCTGTAGGGGTCGCCGCCTTCGGCGACCCGCAGAGCAAAAAGCAGCGAAAATACCGTAAAAACGTAAAATGAAACCAAAACTTGAAAGGAGTAGGCAATGATGGAAACATTGTGTAAAAAAATAATTATCTTAATATTTATATTTACAACACTTCTTGGTACAACATTGCCTACAAATGTAGTATATGCTATTGGACATACAGGCGATATGACAAAGTTTAAGTCAGCGGGTAATAACGTGCCCAACAAAGATTTAGATTCTATAATTCAAGCAAATACGAAATCTGAGGTTACGGTAGGCAAGGACAATTATACAAAGTTTAAATTGAATGAAATGAGTACGGGATGGTATGATATCTATAGAGGAGAGCTAAAAGTACTAAAGGATGGAAAACTACAGGATGCACCTTATGAATATGATATTCATACTAGAACGCGTTATTACAAATTAGACGGTAATACGGAGTATTACATAAAAACGGCGGATATCAATAACTTTTCATATAATAAATATGTAAAAGAAGACAACAAAACTTCTTTTTTTGAAACTGTTGAACACATGATTTCATGGTTTGTTAGAACGGCCGCAAATGGTCTTGTAAAATTAATTGACTGGGCTGTGGGCGGTGGAGAAGGTGTAACAATTGATAAAATAATATTTAATCAATATAAACCGACAAAGCTTGTATACTTTAGTCCTGAGAAAGATGCGTTGAAAGAAGGAGCAACGGACCCAAACGTAAATAGTAACTATGAATATCCTATCGTACATTTAATGTCTAAAGCAATCACAGAGTGGTTTAATATATTTAGAGCAGTTGCAATTACAGGGTATACGTCAATTTTATTATATATAGGTATTCAAATTTTATTGAAAGCGACGGCAGAAAAACAAGCAGAATACAAGCGATTGCTTACAGACTGGGTTGTTGGTGTAGTGATATTATTTCTATTCCCAACAGTAATAAAAACTGCTATTGAAATGAATAACAGTTTAGTAGAATCTATCGGAAAATCAAGAGGTATTTTAGATAGCGACGGAAATGTTTCTTATCAAAATACAACTCATAAACAAGCGAATTATACGGCATTGAATCCAAATATGTCAGAACAGGAACTTAAAGCTTATGCTAGTACATTTGATGGAAATCCTTTCTCTGATGACAATAAGGATTATATGGCAATAATGGCGAAAAAGGCAGATAAAACGAAGAGACTATCATATGCAGTTGTTTACATGATAATGGCTTGGCAATTATTAATGCTGATAATTATTTATTATAAGCGATTATTTATGGTTGGTTTCTTGCTAGTGTTGTTCCCGCTTGTTGCACTTACATATGCATTAGATAAAGTTAAAGATGGCAAATCACAAGCATTTAATACTTGGGGAAAAGAAATTTTGCTTAATATATTTATTCAAACGTTCCATGCAATTATTTATGTGTTTGCCTTGGGAGTTACTTTTGAAGCATCAGAAGTGGCAAATGACTGGATACTTATGATAATTGGTGTATCATTCTTATTCAAGGGTGAAGAAATAATAAAGAAGATATTTGGATACAAGTCTTCAGATACGGTTGATTCGTTAGTTTCAACAGCGACGAAAACTTTTGCAACATACCAAGTTATGAAAAAAGGAGTTTTAGCCGTTAAAGATAATTTTATTGGAAAAAACAGTCACTTAGGTAGAGCTGTTGAAGCGAGAAGAAACGCAAGAACTTATGAAATGATGGCAAATAATTTCGATGCTTTTGCATCAGAGCCTACATACAATTTCCCTGCTGCAAGAGAATTACCACATGCTCCAGCTGTTATGGATAGCGAAGCTATACAGTTGGGAAATGATATTCAAATGATAAATCATTTTAATGTAGCAAACCCAGCCGCATTGGCAATGGCTCTAGATAGAGTACAAAATTATTACCAAAATGGTGGTAAATATATGACAATGCTTAATGACTTAAAGCTTGATAGACATCAAATAGACGGTTTACGAAGAATTAAAAATGGTGCTATTCAAGATGTAAAGAATGGTGAAGAGTCTGCAACAATAGAACAAAAAATCAAATTAGAGTTGGAGACATTAATGCCAGGAGCAGATGTAAGCAAGATGCAACAAGCTTTATATAGACAGATGGCAATGCCACTTAATTCAAATCATCTTAAGAGAAATGTTTTTGATGGCTTTATTAAAAAAGAAATCATGGATGCTGAAGACAGAATGAATGAAATAAATGATAGCATAAAATTTTCACCAAAGAGTAGCAGGACACTTCGTGATTTAGTGGATAAAGCTGATGATTTGACTTATAACGTATATGGTGCAACTCAAGGCGACAAAAAAATTGTGAGAATGGCCGGATATGTAGAGATGCTTAAGGCAAGAGACTCTGGAGATTTTACAGCTAAGCAACTTAATGAGGCGGCTCAATACGTTCAACAACATAGATATGATAGTAAAGAATTTGGCAAGATGATAGATACATTAGATTATGACTTCGATGAAATAAGACATGTAATAGCAGAGAAGACCGTTGAAACATATATGGAGACGGATGGCACGTACAAATCTTTTGCCGGAATGACTTCAGATGAAATTAGCGATATAAGAGCAGCGTGCGACTTAGCTGGTGACATAAAAGATAACATTGAAAACAGAGAGCAAAGAATACAAGATTTGAAAAAATCACTTAAATATGATAGTACGGACTTTAGTGAAAGACAAGTCGAAGCCTTTAATGGAGTGGTTGATAATTTGCTTGAAACAACATATGGTAAGAGGGCTTATACAGACGAGGAAAGAAAAATGGCAGAGGAAGTTTGGAAATTAAATAATAGTTTTTCATTTACGAGAGATTCTGTAGTTGAGGCATACAACTATGTTTCTGAACATATGAATGATAATGACTTAATACATAAGATGGCAGAAAAGATGGGATACGATATAGATGAACTTGGTAATGCATTGAAATATCAAGAATCTAACTCGTGGTATTCAAATCCAGATATTGATGAGGTTTCGGTTAATACATTGATTAAAAATAAACATGGTCTTGATTTAAATGAAAAGGATTTGATTGATAGAATAAAATCTCAAAGAATTGACCAAAACAGAAAAGAAGCGGACGCGGCAAGAGAATTTGCAAACCAAGTAATGGAAAGAAACCAAAGTACTGGTCCAACTATTAATGGAATGACAGAAAATGACCTTCGTGATTTGGCTGAAATAGAACGTGCTAAGAGTAGACAAGAAGCAATGAGAACTGCTGTTACAACTGGTGCAGCTACGCTTGGAGTTCCAATTGGGGCAGCCGCTGGTGTTGCGTTTATTGAAGGAGACGATGATAGTAATCCGATTGGAGAGGCCTTACTTGGAGCTACTGCAGGTGCGGGTGTTATGGATACGGTTGCAGAGAGAGCTACTAGTGGAAATAGTAAAAAGACAAAGACGTACGTTTTAAGAAATCCATATACCGGTGAAGATGAAGAAGTAACACTTACGGTTAGCGGAGCATTTAATGAGAGAATATATTCTTTTGATGATCCAGGACTGCCAAAAGAAGTTTCTGCACAGATAAGAGAACAATTTATAGCTTCAAAGATAGAGAAACAAAGAAAGGCAGAAGCTGAAAAACAAAAAGAAATAGATAAAGAAAACAAAAAATAATTGTATGAAACCGCTGATGACCAATTTTCCGGCTACCGGAAAATTGGTCATCAGTGTTATTGTTCTATGCTTTTATAGTGCAATTCATTTTTATTTCTGCACTTTGTTCAAACATACTGTAAAATACATCGTTAAACACGGCATTTAGCAAAGCTGTAACGTTGTTAAAACTTTTGTATTTGCAAGTTATTTTGTATGAATCATCATCATTTAATACTACCGGAATATTGTTGTTATATAGTTCATTGAGAACTGTAAGAGACATGTCTTCTAAGTATAACTCTTCAATCAAATCTTCGATTTTGTGCCCATACTTAATTGCAATTCTTCCAAGTGGAGATTTAATATATGCTTTTTCGCTAAATTCATTCTTTTTTAATTCAACAACAGACTTGACAGCTGTTAATAAATTGTTGTAAGAAATTACAATTTCGCAGCTGCCAGTATTATTGAATGTGTTTCCTTCAAAATAACTATTTTCATTTATAAGCTTGCATACTGTTGATAGTTCAAAATCACTTACATATTTATCAAGAAATTTTCCGAAGTCGTAGATAAAGTTACAAATAATAATATTGTTCTTTTCAACATCATCTTCTTTTAAGGTATAGTTAGTATATTCTTCTACATAGCTTTCAACAGTTTTGAAAGGGTCTATTTCATTTGTAAGTAATTTTATGTAGGTTGGTATATCGTAGATATTTCTTATATCTATATTTTTTGAAATGCACCATTTTATAAATGAAAAGGAATTTAATGCATATTTTATAGGTTTTTCCTTAGCGATAAAACTTCCAATCAGTGCTGTACTAATTGAGTTTAGTCTTATCATATAAGTCTTTCTTTCATCTGTAGTTATATAGAGTTTAGAAAAATTAGAGGTTGGATTTAAACTTATATAATTGCTCGACTCTATTGATGACATACATTCAAGAAAATCCTGATCATCCGATATATAAACAATTTCATTAGCAGAACTTGTTTCAAATTTTTTGGAAGTAAAATCTAGTAAAAATTTTTCTATTTCATCTGGATTTTCTATAGATTCTAAATCTGAAATTAAGCTTCTTGTTCCGTTTAGTTTACCTGATATGATTCCTTTTTTGCTTTCCATTTCTGCCATCATTTAATAATTACCTCCCGTGATTTAATATGTTTATTATAGCACACAAGTTGCACCGTTTCAACATTTGTGGTAAAATGTGTGAAAAGGAGATGTACCATGAGAAATATAAAGTTAGTAATTGAATATGATGGAAAAAATTTTGCAGGTTGGCAAACACAACCTGGTAAAGTAAGTATACAATCTGAAATCGAAAGAGCAATAAAAGAAGTGACTGGTGAAGAAGTAGACTTAACGGCTTCAGGTAGAACAGACGCAGGAGTACATGCTATTGGGCAAGTAGCGAACTTTCATACAGATACAAAAATTGAAACTCACAAAATACCTTATGCACTTAATTCAAAATTACCAAAGAGCATTGTTATAAAGTCTGCTGAAGAAGTTCCAGAAAGATTTCATTCTAGATATTTGTGCAAAGGAAAGACATATAGGTATATAATAAACAATAACGAATTTCCATCAGCACTTAATAGATATAGAGAATTTCACATTTCTCAAAAATTAGACATATGTAAAATGCGAGAAGCTTTGAGATGTTTTGAGGGTACACATGATTTTAAAGGATTTAAATCTTCTGGAGGAAGTGAAAAGAAAACTACAGTTAGGACGCTAACTAAATTAGAATTACAAGAAAAAGATGGGATAATAACAGTTGAGTTGTCTGGAGATGGATTTTTGTATAATATGGTGAGAATAATTGTTGGAACAATCGTGGATGTTGGTCTTGGAAAGATAAGGGTGGAAGATTTACCTGAAATTATAGAATCAAAAGACAGGACAAGAGCTGGTAAAACGCTTCCACCACACGGACTTTACTTGGTTCAAGTAAGATATGAATAGTAAATTATTTGTGCTTTAAATTTTGCAAATATTCGGCTCTTTTCTTTTGCTCTTCGGGTGTCATCCAATCATCAAAACTTGCAATAAATTCGCCATATTCCGTGGTATCTTCAATTATACCTTTTCCTTTTACGCGGATATCAGCGTTGTCTAAACCTAATTTATTCATTTTATCTCGTTTCATAAAAATAACCTCCCGATAATATTATAGGGAGGTTATTAAAAAATATTCTAATTTTTACAATTTTCTGAACACACCAGCAACTTTTCCAAGTATTGTGCAAGTTGGAACAATTATTGGCTGCATAAAGCTATTTTGTGGTTGCAAACGTATGAAGTCCTTTTCCTTATAAAAAGTTTTTACTGTGGCTTCATCTTCTATAAGAGCAACTACTATATCGCCATTTTCAGCAGTGTTTTGTTTCTTTACTAGAACTAAGTCTCCGCTTAAAATTCCAGCTTCTATCATACTATCGCCTCTAACTCTTAACATAAACGTTTCAGAGTTACCAACGAAGTCAATAGGAAGAGGGAATGAGTCTTCTATATTTTCTACTGCTAAAATAGGTGCACCAGCAGTTACTTTACCAACAATAGGTACGTCTACCATTTCTTTTGAAGTGTAGAAAGGCTTCTCATCTTCTTCACTATTTTTCCCAACCACGGTTATTGCTCTTGACTTTAAAGAGGCTTTTTGAATTAAACCTTTCTTTTGAAGTCTAACTAAATAGCCATGTACGGTTGAAGTAGATTTCAAATCTAATGCTTTACATATATCTCTAACAGATGGCGCATATCCATCTTTTTTTATACATTCTTTAACATAGTTTAATACGCGCAATTGTTTGTCGGTTATTTTTGAATCGTTAATGTCTATTACATTATCCTTTTTAGTGTTTTTTGTTTCTTTCATTAAATCAACACTCCTTCGTGGTAGTATTATCCAAAACAATATTACCACAAATGTTTGTTCCTGTCAAACACAAATTCGTGTTTTTATTCCTCATTTACTAAATAAACTTTCCATTTTCTTCTGCCTAATTTTAATGCGTATTGTTTGTCAAACACAGCATAATCAAAACGATATTTTCCTTTTACGGCATTTCCTGTATCCATTGCAACTACATAGCCTAATCCCTCTACATAAAACTTTGTTCCTAATTTCCAATATTTATTATCTACTGCGATTGAAACACCAGCAATAATTGGCTTTCCTGAAGCTGTGTAACCTAAATTATTGCTACATTCTTCTACACTTGGTGTATATGCAGTTCCTTCAAATTCTCCAACATATTCTAGTTTGTCATAGTCAACAGCAGAACTTACCTCTTCGGCGTCATCGTAGTTTTGAGGTTTTACGCCAACGCTTGCTGCAATTTTTAGAGATTGTTGTAATTTTATATTTTCTTCCACTAAGTGCAAGTTGTTTTGTGCAATTAGCTCAGCTTCTTTTAACATTTGCTCTCTTTCTTGTTCAAGTTGTTCTTTTTCGCTTTCAACTTGATTCTTTGCGTCTTGAAGCTCTGCTTTTTCTTTATCTAAAATTTCGTGTTTTGCCACATATTCTGCAATGGTATCTTTGCTGTAATAGACAACACCCAATATACCAAGCAATAATACAGCGCAAGTTGTTATTAATATTCTTTTATGTCTTTGGTGCTTTATAATTGACTTTCTAAAATTGAATACAGACCTTATTTGAGTTGCTATATCGGCCCTACCCATTTGTTTCCTCCTTGCTAGATTTCTTATTTACAATAAGAAATTATAGCATAAAATTTTTAATTTGTATATATATAAAATCTATGTTAAAATTTATCTTGGAGGGGGAATTTTATGTTTGAAAAACTTTTCAAGTTGAAAGAAAATGGAACTAAGGTACTTACAGAATTGATTGCAGGAATTACAACATTTGTATCTATCTCGTACATAATTTTTATAAATCCTAAAATATTGTCAAATGCGGGAATGGACTATAATGCGGTATATACAGCTACAATTATTGCATCTGTAATAGGAACACTAATTATGGGTTTGGTGGCAAATGTACCATACGTACAAAGTGCAGGACTTGGACTTAATGCGTTATTTACGTATACAATATGTGGTAGCTTGGGTTTTACATGGCAACAAGCTTTAGCAATGGTATTTATTTGTGGAATAATAAATATTTTGATAACGGCAACAAGTATTAGAAAAAAATTAATAAAAGCTATTCCTTTGTTTTTACAAGACGCAATTACTGTTGGAATTGGACTTTTCATAGCATACACAGGTTTTAGAAATGGTGGATTTTTGCAGTTCTCTGTTGAAGAAGTTGCAAATGGAGTATCGGCAGGTGCTACAACAATTCCAGGGTTGGTAACATTTAATAATCCTAGTGTTCTTTTAGCATTGATTGGTCTTATTATTACAAGTGTTTTGGTTTTGAAAAAAGTAAGAGGTGCATATTTGATAGGGATAATCATAACAACAATAATTGGTGTTCCTATGGGAGTTACAGAGATTCCAGATTTTTCGAATTATACAATATTGCCTTCTGTAGAGCCAACTTTTTTAAAGTTTGACTTTGCTGGCTTGCTAACGGCTAAAGCTGGTATTGTTACAGTTTTAATGACTATTTTTACGCTTTGCATATCTGATATATTTGATACTGTTGGAACGTTTATAGGCACAGGTAAAAAGTCAGGTATATTTAAGATTGATGAAAATGGAAATATGTCTCCAAGACTTGAAAAAGCATTGTTTGCTGATTCGATTGCTACAAGTGTGGGCGCTGTGTTTGGAACAAGTAATGTTACAACGTATGTAGAGAGCAGTGCTGGAATTGAAGCAGGAGGAAGAACAGGCCTTACAGCAGTGTTTGCAGCGCTTTGTTTTATACTTTCATTATTTATTGCACCAATAGTTAAATGTGTTCCGATGAGTGCAATTGCACCAGTCTTGATTTTGATTGGAGTATCTATGATGGGTTCTGTAAAGAGCATAGATTGGGATGATATATCGATAGCAATGCCTGCATTTTTTACTATTATAGTAATGCCTTTTGCATACTCAATTACAGCCGGAATAGAAATCGGCTTTATATTCTATATATTAAGTAACATTGCAAGCAAGAAACACAAAAATGTATCCCTTATAATATACATATTCTCGTTGTTATTTTTGGTAGATTTTGTGTATAGTGCATTAAAATAAATGTTGTTTTTTTAACGTATGCGTGGTATAATAATACTTGTATACATGGGGATGTACTGGTTTCGACGGTTATCTAGAAGTATAAATAGCGAGTGATGGATTCTCGTAGGCCATCTAAAAAACGAGAAAACAAATAATTAACGAAAATAATTTCGCATTAGCTGCCTAGTTGCGGCTACGTTCGACCTAGAGTGCCACTTGGCTAGAATCGGGCGTCAATTCAAGTGGAAACAAAGCTACCAAAACTTTGAGGTAGTGGGTATTCATAAAGTTACCAAAACAAAAAATCTGTTTGTTGATGTTTTGTAGAGGGAATGTAAAAAAACAAACTGCACTCGGAGAAGTTTATGTGGAAGGATATTCGGACACGAGTTCAAGTCTCGTCATCTCCACCAAAGAAAGAAATCTCTTTTAGATAAAGAGATTTCTTTTTTGATATATTGAATTTGAATTAGCAGTATGATATTATTTGAAAGTAATAGAAGTTTTATGTGGGGGTGTATTGGTGAAAAAATATATTGTTTTAGTTATTACACTACTTTTAATTGCGCTTGGAGTTGTTTATTTTTCTACGGATGTTTTTAAACCGGTGAAAGAATTAAGCGAAATGGAAACATCGAAGCTTTCAAATGAAGCTTACTTAGATATATTAGTCGATATTAAAAATTTTAATAAAGAAAAATTTGACAATGAAAAAATTCTGGAAGCGGCAATGCGTATTGCACGAGAATTGGAATTGGTTAAATATGTTGAAACACCTGTATATGTTGAATATGTTCCAAGAGAAACAGTTCACAAAATAATTGAAGAATTAACGGGAGTAAAGCTTGAACAAGCCATAGAAATAGAGGATTTTTACTATATGTACGATAGAGAAAATGACTATTATTATATTGTTCCTATTGGTACAGACTGGATTCATATTGGAAACTTAAAGAATGCCTTTGAAAAGGGAAATACATACGAAGTTAATTGTACAGCCGAAGAAACTGATTATAGCGGAACAGTGTTGGCTACATATGAAAGCGTTAAAATTAACTTAAAGAAAAGATCAAATCAAAAGTATGTTAAATATCAATTGATTAGTATAGATAGTACAGAACCTATTATTGCTGAGCAATACGATCCGATTGATACGATGCAATATGGAACTAGTGAAAAGGGAAGAGCACTACTTTGTCATTCTTTTACTCCAAAAGAATATGATAGAACCATTTTACTAAATTTTGCAATACATGGGTTTGAAGATAATTATAGCAAGGATGGTCAAGTGCTTGTAGATACAGCGAATAAACTGATTGAGTATTATTCGGAAAACGAAGAAGCGTATAGGAATACAAGAGTTATCATTGTTCCTTGTGCAAATCCTGATGGATTAGAAGACGGTACAACAAATAATGGCTTTGGAAGATGTAATGCAAATGGTGTTGATTTGAATCGAGATTTTGATGCAGAGCATAAAGTTTTTACCAATGCTAGAAATAAAACATCTGAACCATTTTCGGCGGTGGAATCAAGAGCTTTAAGAGATTTGGTAAATGAAGTAGAAGCAGACGTTGTTATAGATTTTCACGGATGGCTTAATATGACAATTGGAGATGCTAGCCTAGCTGAAATCTTTGAAGAAGAGTTGAGCTTAAAAAATAAAACAGCTTTTAATAATAGATGCAACGGATATTTTTCATATTGGGCGCATTTAAATGGAGCAGAAGCATTGCTTGTAGAGTTTAAAGATGAGAATATTCCTTTTGAAAAGTTAGTTGATGCTTTAGATAAAATTATATAAATTTTTGTTGCTTCTCCATTGTACAAAAAAAGCACAGTCCAAGAGGACTGTGCCTGGGAGGAGTGGAATGTAGAAGAGGTGAGGGGGCGCTTCCAAGCTAAAGAAGCATTATGAAGACTCTTCAAACATTCCTGAAACAGTTTTCACGCACTCACAATAGTGCGTGTAGTGGCAACAGCAAGTTTCGAACTCGCCTCTCTAAGCAAAAAAATAACGCTTAGCGCTCTACCTCTCTGAGCTATGCTGCCTAACTAATGCGAAAAAAACCGCATAAAAAAGTATATAACAAAATTTTTATGAATGTATTCTACAATTATTCGAAGTCTTTGTCAATAGAAAAATGAAAATTTGCTTTTTTCTTGTACTTGAATATGTTTTAAAAGTAGTGTATAATAATACGGTAAAAATTTTATAAGAGGTGTCTTATGTTTGATAAATTAGAAAATGTTGAAAAACGTTACGAGGAATTGAATATTAAAATTAGTGATCCAGAGGTTATTTCCAATCAATCTGAATGGAAAAAGCTTATGAAGGAGCATGCCGATATTGAGGATATTGTTGAAAAGTATAGAGAATACAAAAAGACAGAAAAATCAATGGAAGAATTAAAAGAAATGCTTAATGATAAAGAAATGCATGATTTAGCTCAAGCTGAGCTTGATGAGTTAAAGGAAAAGCTTCCTACAATTGAAGAAGAGCTAAAGCTTTTGCTTGTGCCAAAAGACCCTAATGATGATAAAAACGTTATTATGGAGATAAGAGGTGGAGCAGGTGGAGAAGAATCTTCACTTTTTGCTGCAGACTTATTTAGAATGTACAGTATGTATGCCGAGAAAAAGAAGTGGAAGTTTGAAGTTATGAACTTGAATGAAACTGAACTTGGCGGTATAAAAGAAGCTACTATTATGATAACTGGTAAAGGAGCATATAGTAGACTTAAATTTGAAAGTGGTGTTCATAGAGTACAAAGAGTTCCAGAAACAGAGACAAGTGGACGAATTCATACTTCAACAGCTACGGTTGCGGTTCTACCTGAGGTAGATGATGTTGAAATCGAAATTAATCCAACTGATTTGAAAGTTGATACATTCCGTTCAAGTGGTGCTGGTGGACAGCATATAAATAAAACAGAGTCTGCAATAAGAATTACACATATTCCTACAGGAGTAGTTGTTGAGTGTCAAACAGAACGTTCTCAAATTCAAAACAGAGAGTCTGCTATGAAGATGCTTCGTTCTAAATTATATGAGGCCGAACTTGAAAAGCAAAACTCAGAACTTGCAGCGGCTAGAAGAAGTCAGGTTGGAAGCGGTGATAGAAGCGAAAAAATTAGAACATATAACTTTCCTCAAGGAAGAATAACAGACCACAGAATTGGGCTTAGCATGTTCCAAGTCGATGAGTTTATGAATGGTAACATAGATGAAATGATTGATGCCCTAAATGCGGCAGATAGAGCAGCTAAGTTAAGTGAAGAGTAGAATAAAAAAGTGTAGGGGTACTGACAATAAATTGTCGGTACTCCTATTTATTTGCTCTACAGGCATAAAATAAACCAGAAAACACCAAAAAAATGTTGACTTACAAGTAATAAGATGATAAAATATGAACTGCTATTGTTAAATGGAGAAAGTGTATAAATACATAGGGAAGGACGAGTTTAAGAGTAGATGAAATATGTGGGAGTTAAGGAAGTTTTGAAAGCTGTTAGAAACAATGATGTTTCAAAAGTATATATTGGTAAAGATGCTGAAACTCACGTGTTAACGGAATTGATTACTTCTTGTAACGAAAAGAATATAGAAATAGTCGAGATTGAGACTATGCAAAAATTGGGCGAGATGGCTGGTATCGAAGTTAAAGCAGCTACTGCCGCAGAATAAGTTTGAATGGTGGCTGATCCCACTGTCAATATATTTATATTATATTTCAAGGAGGTGAATTAAAAGAAATGCCAACAATTAATCAATTAGTAAAACAAGGAAGAAAAGACAAGACAACTAAATCAAAAGCTCCAGCTTTACAAAAAGGTTATAACTCTAAGCTTAAGAAAGTAACAAACCAAGCTGCACCACAAAAGAGAGGAGTTTGTACAGTAGTTAAAACAACTACACCTAAAAAGCCAAACTCAGCTTTAAGAAAGGTTGCAAGGGTTAGATTAACAAACACTCAAGAAGTTACTGCTTACATCCCAGGAATTGGACACAACCTACAAGAGCACAGTGTTGTATTAATCAGAGGAGGAAGAGTAAAAGATCTTCCAGGTGTTCGTTACCATATCATTAGAGGAACACTTGATACTGCCGGCGTTAAGGAAAGACAACAAGGTAGATCAAGATATGGAGCTAAGAGGTCTAAAAAATAATTCAAATCATTGAATTAAAAGACTGATTTAGGAAGTGCTTTTAATATATATAGAAATTTTTAAAAATGATATACATATCAGAAAGCACTTACGGAAAGCGAAAGCTTTCAGAGTACCTTAGTATGCGAATTACGTGTACAAAGAAATAAAAAAGGAGGGAAGAATAGTGCCAAGAAAAGGTTATGTTGCAAAGAGAGAAGTATTACCAGATCCTCTATATAACAGTAAGTTAGTTACTAAATTAATTAACAATGTTATGGAAGATGGTAAGAAGACAGTTGCTCAAAAGATAGTATATGATGCGTTTGATATAGTTAAAGAAAAAACTGGTAAAGAACCATTAGCTGCTTTTGAAGAAGCGATGAATAATATTATGCCTGTACTTGAAGTTAAAGCTAGAAGAGTAGGTGGAGCCACATATCAAGTTCCAATGGAAATTAGAGCTGAGAGAAGACAAGCATTAGGCTTAAGATGGTTAGTTAGATATTCAAGAGAACGTAATGAAAAGACAATGAAAGAAAAATTAGCTAACGAAATCATGGATGCAATCAACGGAATGGGTGGAGCCTTCAAGAAGAAGGAAGATACTCATAAGATGGCTGAAGCAAACAGAGCTTTTGCTCATTATCGTTGGTAATCAGCGAATACATCATACGGTGTATTGAAATTAGAACAATTGTAAATAATGTTTTATACAAACAAGAATAAAGAGAAGGAGGAAATATTGTGGCAACCGGAAGACAATTTTCGCTAGAAAATACAAGAAATATAGGAATAATGGCTCACATTGATGCTGGTAAAACAACAACAACTGAGAGAATATTGTTCTATACAGGTAAGACACATAAAATCGGTGAAGTTCACGATGGTGCAGCTACTATGGACTGGATGGTTCAAGAGCAAGAAAGAGGTATAACAATTACTTCTGCTGCAACTACATGTTTCTGGAAGAATAATAGAATTAATATTATTGATACACCAGGACACGTTGACTTTACTGTAGAGGTTGAAAGATCTCTTAGAGTATTGGACGGAAGCGTTACGGTATTTTGTGCTAAAGGCGGAGTTCAACCACAATCAGAAACAGTTTGGAGACAAGCTGATAAGTATCATGTACCAAGAATGTGCTATGTAAATAAAATGGATACAACTGGTGCTGATTTCTTTAGTTGTGTTGAGCAAATGAGAGATAGATTAAAAGCTAATGCTATCCCAGTACAAATTCCAATTGGTGCTGAAGATCAATTCAAAGGTATTGTAGACCTTATTAAAATGAGAGCTTTCATTCATAAAGATGATTTAGGAAAAGAAATCGAAGAGACAGATGTTCCTGAAGAATTAAAGGCTAAAGCTGAAGAGTTTAGAGCTCAAATGGTTGAAGCTGCTGCTGAACAAGATGATGAATTAATGATGAAATATCTTGACGGTGGAGAATTGACACCAGATGAAATCAGAAAAGGTTTAAGAAAAGGTACACTTGATTGTAAGATTATGCCAGTATGTTGTGGATCTTCATACAAAAACAAGGGTGTTCAAGAATTGCTTGATAATATAATTTATTATATGCCATCACCTCTTGATATTCCTGCTATTAAAGGTGTAAACCCAGATACAGGTGAAGAAGAAGATAGAAAACCTTCTGATGAAGAGCCATTTGCAGCATTAGCATTCAAGATTGCTACTGATCCATTCGTTGGAAAGCTTTGCTTCTTTAGAGTATATTCTGGTACTTTGGAAACAGGTACAACAGTTTTGAACTCTAATAAAGATAAGAAAGAAAGATTTGGTAGAATACTATTAATGCATTCAAACCATAGAGAAGATATTGATAAAGTATATGCTGGAGATATCGCAGCTGCAGTTGGACTAAAAGATGTTACAACTGGTGAATCACTTTGTGATCCTGCTCATCCAATCGTACTTGAATCAATGGAATTCCCAGAGCCAGTTATTTCAGTAGCTATTGAGCCTAAGACAAAAGCTGACCAAGAAAAAATGGGTATCGCTCTTTCAAAACTTGCTGAAGAAGATCCAACATTTAAAACATATACAAACCAAGAAACTGGTCAAACTATTATTTCTGGTATGGGTGAGTTACACCTAGATATCATTGTTGATAGATTGAAGAGAGAATTCAAGGTTGAATGTAACGTTGGTGCTCCACAAGTTGCATACAAAGAGACAATTAGAAATAAAGTTAAAGCTCAAGGTAAGTTTATTAGACAATCTGGTGGTAAAGGACAATACGGTGACGTATGGCTAGAACTTGAACCATTAGAGCCTGGTAAAGGAATTGAATTCGAGAGCAAAATCGTTGGTGGTGCTGTTCCTAAGGAATACATTAAACCAACAGAAGATGGATTTAGAGAAGCTTGTAATACAGGTATTATTGCTGGTTACCCAGTAGTAGACGTAAAAGCAACATTAGTTGATGGTTCTTACCATGAAGTTGACTCTTCAGAAATGGCCTTCAAGATTGCTGCTTCTATGGCTTTCAAAGAAGCTTGCAAGCAAGCTAAACCAGTTCTTCTAGAACCTATAATGAGAGTTGAAATTGTAGTTCCAGAAGAATACATGGGTGATGTAATCGGTGACGTAAACTCAAGAAGAGGTAGACTAGAAGGTATGGAAGCAAAAAACGGAATGCAACACATTCATTGCTTCATCCCACTATCTGAAATGTTTGGTTATGCAACTGATTTAAGATCTAGAACACAAGGTAGAGGAACATATTCTATGGAACCAAGCCATAACGAGGAAGTTCCAAAGTCAGTTCTAGAAGCTATCACAGCTCAAAGAGCAAAACAACAATAATTCTTGTGGTACAAAATTTGATTTGTATATTGCAAAATTATTGAAAATTCTGTAAAATGAATTATGCAAAAATGATATTAAAATTCAAAAATATATAAAATAAAATTTAAAGGAGGAAATTTAAATGGCTAAAGAGACATTCGTAAGAAACAAACCACACGTTAATATTGGTACAATTGGTCACGTTGACCATGGTAAGACAACATTAACAGCTGCTATTACAAAGTATTTATCATTAAAAGGAGAAGCTGAATTCAAAGCATACGATCAAATCGATGGTGCTCCAGAAGAAAGAGCTAGAGGTATTACAATTAATACAGCTCACGTTGAATATGAAACAGAAAAGAGACATTATGCTCACGTTGACTGCCCAGGACACGCTGACTATGTTAAAAACATGATCACAGGTGCTGCTCAAATGGACGGTGCTATCCTAGTTGTATCTGCAGCTGATGGCCCAATGCCACAAACAAGAGAACATATCCTTCTTGCTAGACAAGTAGGCGTTCCATATATCGTAGTATTCTTAAATAAATGCGATATGGTTGATGATCCAGAATTATTAGAGTTAGTAGAAATGGAAGTTAGAGAATTATTATCTAAATATGATTTCCCAGGTGATACAACTCCAATTATCAAAGGTTCTGCATTAAAAGCATTGGAAGCTCCAAATGATCCTAATGCTCCAGAATATGCATGCATTAAAGAATTGATGGATACAATTGACGAATATATCCCAACACCAGAAAGACCAATCGACCAACCATTCCTAATGCCAGTTGAAGACGTATTCACAATTACTGGTAGAGGAACAGTTGCAACAGGTAGAGTTGAGAGAGGTGTTGTTAAACTTCAAGACGAAGTTGAAATCGTTGGTATCGCTCATGAAACAAAGAAAACTGTTGTTACAGGTGTTGAAATGTTCAGAAAGCTTCTAGATCAAGCTGAAGCTGGTGATAACATTGGTGTTCTTTTAAGAGGTATTCAAAGAAATGAAATCGAAAGAGGACAAGTATTAGCTAAACCAGGAACAATTCATCCACATACAAAATTCAAAGGTCAAGTATACGTATTAACTAAAGAAGAGGGTGGAAGACATACACCATTCTTCAACAACTACAGACCACAATTCTACTTCAGAACAACTGACGTTACAGGTGTTGTTCAATTACCAGCAGGAACAGAAATGGTTATGCCTGGTGATAACATCACAATGGACATCGAATTAATCACTCCAATCGCTATTGAAGTTGGATTAAAATTCGCTATCCGTGAGGGTGGTAGAACAGTTGGAGCTGGTATCGTTACAGAGATCGCTCAATAATAATTGTTGAAAAGTATGACGGCATTTATGCCGTCATTTTTTATGCAAAAATGAACGATTTTCCGGCAGCCACTTTTTCGTTCATTTTCGAACAATTTTCCGGCTGCCTCTTTTTCGTTCATTTTTCTATTGTGTAAATTGTATGTGTTTGATATTGCATTTGTTAAATGGTTGTATTATAATTCTCTATTGTATGTACGATATGGTCAGAGATGTTTAAAAAGTATAATATATGTAGTAGAATAATCATATATCTGTATTAAAGTACAGATGAAAGGAGATAATATGAAAATATTATTGGACGTCATGGGCGGTGACTATGCTCCAGATGAAATGATTAAAGGTGCTGTTGATGCAGCGGATGGTTTGGAGTCGGAAAAGATTATCTTAATTGGTAATGAAAAGACAATAAAAGAAAAAGTCAAAGAAATATATGGTAAAGATGATATTTCTGATGTAAATCACAAGCTGGTTATAAAAAATGCAACAGAGGTTATTACAAACGAAGAATCGCCTACGGAAGCAATAAAACACAAAAAAGATGCATCGATGGTTGTGGGTTTTCAAATGCTTAAAGATGGTGAAGGAGATGTTTTAGTTTCAGCCGGAAGTACAGGAGCCTTTATGGCGGGTGGACTTTTAAAGGTTGGCAGAATTAAAGGCATCGATAGACCAGCTCTTTGTCCTATGCTTCCTACTTATGATGGAAAGGGCTTTATGCTTATTGATTCTGGCGCAAACACGAACTGCAGACCGATAAATTTATTGCAATTTGCGGAGATGGGTTCAATTTACATGAAGCAAGTCTTTGGAAGAGAAAATCCTAAAATTGGACTTCTTAACATTGGTGCAGAAGAGGGCAAAGGAAATGATCTCCTAAAAGAGTCTTATGTAAGACTACAGGAGGACAGCAAAGTTGATTTTTATGGTAATATTGAAGGTAGATATATTTTTGATGGAGATGTTGATGTTGTTGTTACAGATGGACTTACAGGAAATGTTACTTTAAAAACAGTTGAAGGAATGGGTGCAACAGTAAATAAGATGTTAAAAGAGGAACTTTTAAGAAATCCTTGGACGAAGTTCTTGTCGCTTTTATTAAAGCCGGCATTAAAAAGTTTTAAGAAAAGAATGGATTATAGTGAATATGGTGGAGCGCTTCTTTTGGGAATAAATAAGCCTATGGTTAAGTGTCACGGAAGCGCAAAAGCAAAGCTTGTAAAGATTACATTAAAACAAGCAGAAGATTTTGCAAAGAACAAAGTGGTAGAAACTATAAAAGAAAATATTGACAAATAATAAATTATATAATATTGTTATTCTATGAGCAGTAGAAAACAAAAGAAGGGGGGCATTTTTGGTGAATCCAGATGCAATTTTAGAAAAAGTAAAAGAGGTTATTGTTGACCAATTAGGCGTTGAAGAAGATATTATCAAATTAGATACATCTTTTATTGATGATTTAGGAGCTGATTCTTTGGATATAGTTGAATTGATTATGTCTTTAGAAGAAGAATTTGATATACAAATACCTGATGGTGATGCTGAGAAAATCTCAACTGTTGGAGACGTTGTAGAATACATTAAAAATAATCAATAGTAATTTATAAAAGAGCGAGTATTCCGCTCTTTTTGATTATCTAGTGTAGAAGATGAGGTAGAAGTATGAATATTGAACAAGAAATAAATTATGAATTTAGAGATAAGTCTTTAATCGAAAATGCAATGACGCATACATCGTTTGCCAACGAAAACAAAGGAATGGAAAGCAATGAAAGGGTAGAGTTTCTTGGCGATGCTGTTTTAGAACTTATTTCAAGTGAGTATCTTTTTAAAACATATCCAAATTTATCTGAAGGAGTTATGACAAAAACTCGTGCGTATGCAGTATGTGAAGCCTCTTTGGTTAAGGTTGCGAAAAAATATCATTTTGAGAACTATATTAAACTTGGAAAGTGTGAAACTGCTAATAATGAAGAATGTAAGCCTTCAATTTTGGCAGATAGTGTGGAGGCCGTTATTGGAGCCATTTTTATGGATAGCGGATATGAAGAAGCTAAAAGGTTCATTCTTCCAAATATCATTACTTTTATTGAAGAGTGTGTGAAGGGCGGAAATAAGGACTATAAAACGAAGTTGCAAGAAAAATTGCAAGTGCATGGTGATGTGAAGATAGAATATAAGCTTGTGGAAGAAAAAGGCGCTGAACATGACAGAGTTTTCGTTGTGGAAGTTTATTGTAATGATAAAAAACTTGGTCGCGGTGAAGGAAAAAATAAAAAAGAAGCTGAGATGGAAGCAGCAAGAGAGGCACTGGAAGCATAAATGAGAAAAATACCAATAACATATTGGTATTTTTTTTTCGTTATGGTACAATAAATTCATAGGAGTGATAAATTTGAAAAATGTACTTATATCAGGGTATTATGGATTTAATAATACTGGAGATGAGGCTATGATAGAGACTATGTCTATTTTGCTTGCAAAAAGAAATTATGGTCTTATAGTGCTTTCATCAAATCCAGAAAAAACTAAGGAGTTATATAATGTACAGGCTTATGATAGGTATAAGCTTATGGATGTTATAAAGGCGATTAAAAAAGCTGATATTGTTGTAAGTGGCGGTGGAACATTGTTTCAAGATATTACGAGTAAGAAAAGTATTTGGTACTATCTTGGAATAGTTAAGCTTGCTAAATTACTTGGTAAAAAGGTTTGTGTTGCATATCAAGGAATGGGTCCTATTGATACAAAATTATACAGAAACATGACAAAGCAAACCCTGAATGGAAAATTTGTTAAACTTGTTGCTTTGAGAGATAAAAATGCTATTGAATATGCAAAAGAGATAGGTATAAAAGAAGAGAAAATTTCGTTTTCATCTGATATGGTGTTTATGATGCAGCCTCCAGCAAAAGAACGTTCCATGAAGATTTTAAAAGACAATTTGCATGGATATGTTGATGGTCAGAAGCTTATTGGACTTTCGGTACGTGAATGGAAAGACAAAGATAGGACCGATTTGTTTGCCGAGCTTGCTGATAAACTTGTGGAAAAATACGATGCAAGGATTGTATTCTTTCCTTTTCATAAACCAAAAGATGCAGAGATAAGTAAGATTATTATGCATAAGATGAAGCATGAAGATGCGACAACATTGATACCGAATAGATATTTACCATCGGAGATACTTGGCACGATGGGGCTTATGAATGTTAATATAGGAGTGAGATTACATTCGCTTGTTTTCTCAGCGGTGATGAATGTTCCAACAATAGGGATATCTTATGATCCAAAAATAGACGGCTTTTTAGAAATGATAAATATGACACCAGTGTGCACTTATGAGGATATTTCGGTTGATAAACTTTTTGAGCATGCCTGCAGGTTTATTGATGGAGAAAGAGTTGACTATACAGATAAGATTGCAGAATTCAAACGTATCGGTGAGGAAACATTGGATAGAATAATAGAAGAAATAGAAAAATAAGGATGAGATAAATGAAGAATAAAGTTTTGAAATATGTTTTAGCGATTTTGGGTGGAGCAATTGTTGGTTTAGGGACGGGATGGATACTGTTACCATTAAAGCTTTCAACAGGAGGCTTTAGCGGAATTGCTACACTTGTACATTACTTATTTAATGTTCCAGCTGGAATTGTGACATTGGTACTTAATATACCTTTGTTTTTAGTTGCTATTAAAATGTTGGGAATTCAATACAGTTTTAGAACATTTGCAAGTATGCTTTCACTTTCATTAGCACTTACGATTACAGAAAGGTGGAACCCTTTAACATCTGATTTGATTCTTGCATCTATTTTTGGAGGAGCAATAATTGGTGTTGGATTGGCACTTTCTCTGAGAGGGGAAGCTACAACTGGTGGAACTGACCTCATTGCGAAACTTATACAAGTAAAGAAACCGTATTTGAATTTGGGTGAAATACTTTTGATAATTGATGGTTTGATTATTGCGATTTCATCTTTTACATTTGAAAGTATAGAGGTAGCTTTATATTCAGGAATTGCTGTTTTTGTAATGACTAAGATAATGGATTTGATTTTGGAAGGTGGAGGATATGCGAAAGCTATGTTTATTATTACTGATAAGGAAGAAGAGATTTCTGAGTATATAATAAACGAAGTTCAGCGAAGTGCTACTAAAATAGAGGCTCAAGGAATATATTCAAAAAAAGATAAAAACATTTTGTTATGTGTTGCAAATAAAAGAGAAATACCTAAAATAAAGAACAAAATAAAAGAAATTGATAGTGGATGTTTTATTATAATTACAACTGTGACAGAGGCTATTGGTACAGGTTTCTAAAGTTTGGAGGTAGATTATGGATTTGATTAACATTGCAAGAGAAGTACGAAAAGATATTTTATTAGAAATTTATTCAGCTAATTCTGGACACCCAGGTGGTGCACTTTCATGTGCAGATATTTTAACAGCAATATATTTTAATTTGATAAATGAAGGAGATAAAGTTGTACTATCGAAAGGTCATGCATCTGCTGCACTATATGCAGTTTTGGCAGAAAAAGGTTTCTTCGATAAAGAAGAGTTGAGAACTTTTAGAAAATTAGGTAGTAAATTACAAGGCCATCCTTCTTTGTTAAAAACAAATGGTGTTGATGCTTCAAGTGGTTCATTAGGACAAGGGTTATCAGTCGCAAATGGCATTGCACTTTCATTCAAGTTAGATAAAAAACCTAATCATGTATATGTTGTTCTTGGCGATGGCGAAATACAAGAGGGACAAATTTGGGAAGCGGCAATGACAGCCAATCATTATGACTTAAATAATGTGATTGCTTTTTTGGATTATAATAAACTACAAATAGATGGAAGCAATGATGAAGTAATGAAAATTGCTCCTGTAAAAGAAAAGTTTAGTGCGTTTGGATGGTATGTTCAAAAAATTGATGGTCACAATTTTGATGAGATTATAATGGCAGTTAATAATGCCAAGATACAAAAAAAACCATCTTTAATTATAGCAAACACAATAAAAGGAAAAGGCGTATCGTTTATGGAAAATCAAGTTGGCTGGCATGGTAAGGCACCTAATCAAGATGAATACGAAAGAGCCATTAAGGAGGTATGCAATGATTGCAACTAGAGAAAGTTATGGAAAAGCTTTAGCAGAGCTTGGAGAGAAATATAAAGATGTGGTTGTGCTTGATGCGGATTTGGCAAATGCAACGAAGACCATAGAATTTAAAAAGAAGTTTCCTGAGAGATTTTTCGATATTGGAATTGCTGAACAAGATTTAATAGGAACAGCAGCAGGGCTGGCCTTGGGTGGAAAAATCCCATTCGCAAGCACATTTGCAGTTTTTGCAAGTGGAAGAGCATATGATCAAGTTAGAAATACAGTTGCTTATTCTAAGTTAAATGTTAAAATTGCAGCTACACACGCAGGCATTACTGTTGGTGAAGATGGGGCTTCACATCAAGCTTTGGAGGACATTTCACTTATGAGAAGTATACCTAATATGGTGGTTTGTTCGCCAGCAGATGATAGATGCACTAAATGGCTTATTGAAGAGGCAATAAAATATAATGGACCTATGTATATCCGTCTTGCTAGGCCGGCTACAGAAGAGATCTATTCAAATGATGTAAAATTTGAACTAGGTAAAGGAATTCAACATGGAGATGGAAAAGATGCTACAATATTTGCTACAGGTGTAACTGTTGCAGAAGCGTTGAAAGCAAAAGAAATTTTGAAGCAAAAAAACATTGATGTAAGAGTTGTAGATATGCATACAATAAAACCAATTGATAAGGAACTTATAGTAAAGTGTGCAAATGAAACCGATAAATTGTATACAGTGGAGGACCACAGTATTATAGGTGGTTTGGGAAGCACTGTTTGTGAAATATTATGTGATAGTGCTCCTAAAAAGGTTACAAGAATAGGAATTAATGATGAGTTTGGACAATCTGGAAAATGGCAAGAATTAATGGAGTATTACGGAATAACCGCTGAAAAAATCGCAGAAAGGATTATTAAAGAATAAATGATTATTGATTTTTTTAATAAGGCTGAACTCAGTACCGATGATGTGCAAGAAAAGTTGAAAATAATTTCTCAAAGTGATACTGAGAATGCAAATTATATTTCTTCTGTATTTACAAAAGCGATAGAATATTTTTTAAAAGAAATTGAAGTACAAGAGTCGATCTTGAAAAATGGTTTTCCAATAGCTGAGAAATCAAACTGTGCGTTGATTTATTTTTCTGATGATAAAAGTTTGAAAGATGAATATAAAAATTATAAATTTGTAATTGTTGTTGGAAGTCAAGGATACAGTTTCAATGATAATGTGGAATTTATGACTGTTAGAGATATATCTAAAATAAAGAAAAAACTTTTAAATACAAGCAATATAGATGTTGGATTTGATTTAGATAGTATCAAATATGCAGAATATTATTATAATATGTCGCGTTGCTACTTTTTACATTTACTAGAGTTATTGCAATACATAACAATAGAAGAATTGCAGGAAGATGTTGAGGGAAATTGTACATGGATGTTGTTAAATAAAAACAATTTTAAAAGCGAGTATAATGAAGTTGCGGGAATCAATTTCAAAAAATTAATGAGAGTTTATGCTGCTCTTGAAACTAAAAAAATGAGAGATATTTTTTATTTGTCTAGTAATAAAATGACAGAAATAAAGAAAGATTTATTAAATAATATTTCAAAACTAGTTAAGGCATATAGTTTTGATACAAACGAAGAAAAAACTTCATATGTTTATGATGAATTTTGCGAGCAAATGTGTGATGAAGCACGTAATATTCTATATTGCAACTTTGTAAATAATAAGTGTATAGCTTCTAGATATACAAATGGGTTTCCAAATTCAAAAGAAAATGGTTGCTGTTCAAATACATATTTAGATAAAGGAAAGGATTGTAGATATTTAAAAACAGATCATTCATGTAGCATTTGCTCTATTTCATGCAGAGCCTTTGTTTGCTACTATTTGCAAAAAAGAGGAATTGATCATGCTATAAATCAATATCCGATAATTGATTTTGTAGTTAGTAAATTTAGTAAACCACATGTAATTTATGATTTTTTCACACCTAAAGAGAAAGCTGTGAAAAAATTAAGATGGAAGTAGAAGAAGTGTTAAAAATAGAGACTTTTGTAATTTTTTGTTACTCAAATACTTGATTTTGTTGAAAATTATTGGTAGAATTTAAATGGAATTATACCAATAATTTTTTGTGTATACGCGTTTTGAGATATAGGGGGAATATCTGTAAAAACGGCAAGAACTACTAGGAGGCTAATGAATGATAAGATTTGAAAATGTCTATAAGACGTATGCTACAGGAGTAGAAGCTGTAAGAGATGCTAACCTAGAAATCGAAAAAGGAGAATTTGCTTTTATCGTAGGAAGTAGTGGTTGCGGAAAATCAACTATGATAAAAATGATTTTAAAAGAAGTTGAACCAACAAGTGGAAGAATATATATAAACGGAAAAGATATAACAAGATTACCAAAAAATAAAATACCTCATTTGAGAAGAAGTATGGGAATTGTCTTTCAAGATTTCAGATTGCTAGAAGATAAAACAGTTTACGAAAATGTTGCATATGCAATGAGAGTAATAGGAGCAAGTCCAAAAGCAATAAAGAAACAAGTTCCTAATGTTTTATCTTTGGTGGGACTTTTAAATAAATCAAAAGCATATCCAAATGAGCTTTCAGGAGGAGAACAACAAAGAGTGGCTGTAGCAAGAGCAATTGTCAACAATCCAATTATGCTTGTCGCAGACGAACCTACGGGTAATTTGGACCCTGATACAGCTTGGGAAATAATGTCTTTACTTAGCGACATCAATAGAAGAGGTACAACAGTTGTTGTGGCAACTCATGCTAAGGAAATTGTTGATAAGATGGAAAAGAGAGTTATCGCAATTGATAAAGGTGTTATTTATAGCGACATAAGGAAAGGTGGGTACATAAATGACCATAGGTAAGTTTGGATATTGGATTTATGATGCCATAACTAGCATGAACAAAAATAAAAAGAATATTTTTATATCAATTGGCACCATGATTGCAACAATGCTTATTGTAGCAATTGCGTTTATTGTTGTGCAAAATGCTACATATATAATAAATCAAAAAAAAGATCAAGTTTCAAAAATTACAGCGTATTTGGATGTAGATGTTACTGATGAACAAGTGGCTCAGATAAAAAGAGATGTAGAAAAGTTAGATGGAGTAAAAAATATTGAATATACAACAAAGGAAGAGGCTATAAAGTGGGCAAAAGAAAAGAATCCATTATTGCTAAAAGGCTATACAGATGATGTTATAGAACAATTTCTTCCGTCATATTACACTATTACATTTGAAACTGTTGCTGCAGAGAAACAAATTGTGTCTGCACTTCGTCTAATGGATGGTGTAGGAAAAAATGAGGAAGATGTTAAGGTTACAGAAAGTGCATCGCAAGCAATAAGAAAAGCAAAAACTATTCAGGTAATAAGTGTAACTTTGCTTATATTAGTAATAGAACTTTCTGTACTTTTAATTATGAATTCGACAAAACTAATGCTTTATGCAAAGAGAAAAGAAATCTCAATTATGAAGTATGTTGGTGCAACTGATGGATTTATAAAAGTTCCTTTTATCATTCAAGGAGTGATTGTTGCATTAGTTGCGGTACTTATTACAATGATTTTTATTGCAATAATATATAATTTTGTTGCTGATAAAATGACTGATTATACACTACTTTCTAGTGGAGAAATAATGTTTAAATTGACACTTATTCTTCTTGCCGTTGGAACAGGGATTGGAGTTATAGGTAGTTCAGTATCAATGAATAAGTATTTGGATGTATAAAAATACATAGGAGGAAGAAATGAAAAAATTTATTTCTATTTTAGTGCTTGTGTGTACAATTACAACTACGGTTTTTGGTGTGACAAAAACACAAGTTGATAATAAGAAAAAAGAATTAAATGCTGCAAAGAATCAGTTAACGTCTGTTAAAAAAGAAGAAAATACTACATTAAAAACAATTGACAATCTTGAGAAAACAATTAATTCAACGGAGAATCAAATTGAAAATACAGAAGCAGAAATAAAGAGATTAGAAGAGAGCACAAAGATTGCAGAACAAAACATTGAATATACACAAAAGGAATATGAAAAAAAATACGAAGAAAGAACAGATAGAGTATTAGTATATTATAAAGCCGGAATAAGTTCTGCTTGGGATCTTGACTATTCTGCTGAAAACGAAACAGAAGCTATGCATATGCAGAGATTGATCTCTAAAATAATGGAATATGATAATGCATTAGTTGATGATTTGGAAAGCGAAAAAGAGCAATTAGAAGAACAGAAAAAGCAATTGGAAGAAGATACAACAAGATGTGCTAGCCTAAAAACAGAACTTGAAGAAAAGAAAGTTGCTTTAGAAACGACAAAGGAAACAAGAGTTAAATATTTATCTGTACTTAAAGATTCAAAAGCTGATTTGGAAGCTTCAATCGATAAATTGAATGAAGAAGCAAAAGCGCTTGAAAAAGAACTTGCTAAGTTGAGTACAAATTCTACTACAAAATATGCTGGCGGAACAATGACATGGCCATTACCGGGGTATTATATAATTACATCACCATTTGGAAACAGATTACACCCAGTGCTTAAAGTTTATAAATTACATACGGGTATTGATATAGCTGGAAGTGGTTGTAATGGTGCTAAGGTTGTTGCAGCAAATAGTGGAACAGTAATAACAGCTAAATATAGTACGGCTTGGGGAAATCATATAATAATAGACCATGGTGGCGGAATTGTAACTTTGTATGCACATTCAAGTAAACTGTTAGTAAAAGTTGGCGATAAAGTTAAAAAGGGACAAGAAATAATGAAGGTAGGAACTACAGGATATTCAACGGGACCACATTTACATTTCGAAATAAGAGAAAATGGAAAGAGCGTAAATCCGCTAGATAGCAAAAAGGGATACTTAAAGAACTAATTAAAGGCGACACATTTTAAAATGTGTCGCCTTTTGTATAATAGGAAAAAATGAGTTATTTGACACAGCATTTTTTATATAATATAATTTCTTTAAATAGATATTAGGAGGATACAATATGGAAAAAGTTAATGTTTTAGGATGTAAATTTGATAATGTTAATATGCAAGAAGCTGTTGATATTTGTAAAGGTTTTATAAAGGGCGATAAAGGAAATTTGGTTGTTACGCCTAATCCTGAAATTGTTATGCGAGCAAAAGACGATGAAGAATTTAAAAATATTATAAATAGTGCTGAACTTGTTATTCCAGATGGTATTGGTATAATAAAAGCTGGAAATATCTTGAAAACACCTTTGAAAGAGAGAGTGGCAGGATACGATTTGATTTGTAATTTGTTAGAATTGGGTAAGGACGGGAGTATTTCGTTCTATTTTTTCGGAAGCAAACCTGGATATGCAGAGGAAGCTAAGCAAAAAATGGAGGAAAAATATCCGAATATTAAGATATTGGGTACTCATACGGGGTACTTTAAGCCGGAAGAAGAAGAGGCGATAGTTAATGAAATTAGGTCTTTGAAACCAGATGTACTTTTAGTTGGAATTGGCGCTCCAAAACAAGAGAAGTTTATAAATAAATACAAGAATGAAGGCTTTTTCAAAATAGGAATTGGATGTGGTGGAAGTATTGATGTTCTAGCTGGCGAGGTGAAAAGAGCACCAAAGTTATTTATAAAATTGCACTTAGAATGGTTTTATAGACTTCTAAAACAGCCATCAAGACTTGGAAGAATGATGGTGCTTCCAAAGTTTATGAAGGAAGTAAAAAAACAAAAGTAGGCTGTATATAATAGAACATAAATTATAAATAGAGTGTCAATGACCAGAATTTTTAAAATCACTTTTTATGATACGAATGAGTGTAAAAATGTGATTGATAAAAATGGTTGTTGGCATTTTTATATATGAGCAAATCCAGTAATTACCAGTTGAGGCTTCCTCTTTTATTGTGAATTTACTTGAATATTTTTGTATTTATTGTATAATATTAGGGGAAAATATATTAGGGGGGATGGACTTTGATAGCTATTGGTTGTGACCATGGTGGATATGAATTGAAAGAAGAGATAAAAAAGAGATTTTCAGATATAAATTTTAAAGATTTTGGAACTTTTTCTACGGATAGAATGGATTTCCCAGATGTTGCTTTTCCACTTGCAGAAAGTGTTGCGAGTGGTGAGTGCGATAAGGGAATTCTTATTTGTAGAAGTGGAATTGGCATGAGTATTGCAGCAAACAAAGTTAGAGGAATTCGTTGTGCACTTTGCTATAACATAGATGCAGCAAAATCAGCAAAAGAGCATAATAATGCAAATATTATTGCTATTGCGGCAGATGAGATCGATTTGAAAACAGCAATTGATGTAATAAATATTTGGCTTGAATCAAAGTTCTTAGGAGGAAGATATCAAGAACGTCTTGATTTAATCCAAAAGTATGAAGTTAAAGAGAGGTAATTTTTTATGATTTTAAATATGATAATAGCTTTTGTTATTGCTGCGGTTAGTGCAGCAATACTTACACCGTTTACGATTAGATTTGCATATAAAGTTGGAGCGATAGATGTTCCTAAAGATGAAAGAAAAATTCACAAAAAGCCAATGCCTAGGATTGGTGGACTGGCTTTCATTGGTGGATTTTTTATTTCTACGTTGTTAATATTTTTGTGCTGTGAAATTGATAGAACAATTAATTTTACAGATGTTAACTTAGTTGGATTTTTTGCTGGTGCGATAATAATTGCACTTACTGGTTTTGTTGATGATGTAAGAAACATAAAGCCGTGGATGAAACTTTTGGGTCAAAGTTTGGCTGCAGTATGCGTCATTTTAAGTGGTGTTAGAATAGGATTTATAAATATTCCATTTTTAGAGATATATGGACTTAATGAAATTGTTTCAATTATCGTTACATTCTTTTGGATTATTGGCGTTACAAATGCGATTAATTTAATTGATGGCTTAGATGGTCTTGCAACTGGTGTTTCAGCAATAGCAACAGTTTCACTTTTAGTTATCTTTTTGTTAAATGGTGCAGCTGAGATACCAATAATTTTAGTTTGTGCATTGCTTGGCGGATTGATAGGCTTTTTGCCATATAATTTTAATCCTGCAAAAACATTTATGGGCGATGCTGGCTCAAACTTTTTAGGATATACATTGGCAACAATTTCAATGATGGGAATGGCAAAAACATATACGATTATGGCTATTGTATTGCCAATTATAGTATTAGCATTACCAATATTTGACACGCTGTTTGCAATGGCAAGAAGGATTTTAGCAGGAAAATCTATAATGCAGGCTGATAGAGGTCATTTGCATTACAGATTATTAGATGCTGGTCTTAGTCAGAGACAAGCAGTAATTGTTTTATATACTGTTGCTGCACTTCTTGGTTTGTTTGCGATTGTTTTAATGAATAGCAGCATTTGGAAAGTACTTGGCTTTTTGATGATAGTACTTGTTCTTATGGTTTTGGAATCTAAAAATGTTATTATTAGTAAAAGAAAAAAAATAATTCCACCTGAACCTAAGAATCTATCAAATGGTGGCAAGCTTAAAGTTATGACGGTGTTTGGAACAAGACCAGAGGCAATAAAGATGTGTCCACTTATCTTAAAATTAAAAGAAAATACAGATATCGAAACTATAGTTTGTGTGACAGCACAACATAGACAAATGCTTGATCAAGTTATGGAAGCTTTCAACATTGTTCCGGATTACGACTTGAACATTATGAAGGATAAACAAACGCTTACACATATTACATCAGCTGTACTTGAAGGGCTATATGACGTTATAGAAAAAGAAAAACCTGATATAGTTTTAGTCCACGGAGATACGACAACTACTTTTGCAGGAGCACTTGCAGCTTTTTATACTAGAACTAAAATTGGACACGTAGAAGCTGGATTGAGAACTTATGATAAATATTCTCCATATCCTGAAGAAGTAAATAGAGAAATGGTTACTACGCTTGCAGATATATACTTTGCACCTACTGTTAATAATAAAAATAATTTATTAAAAGAACTTGTTGATGAAAAATTGATATATGTTACAGGAAATACAGTAATTGATGCATTAAAAACAACAGTAAAAAAAGATTATAAATTCACACACCCAGTACTTTCAAAAATTGATTTTAGTAAGAAAGTGATTTTTATGACTGCTCATAGAAGAGAAAACTTAGGCGAGCCATTAAGAAATATTTGTGAGGCAGTTAAAGAAATAGCAATTAAAAATCCAAATGTTGAAATTGTGTATCCAGTGCATTTGAATCCAAAGGTTCAGGAAACAGCTCATGAAATATTGGATAATATAGAAAATGTTCATTTGATTGAACCACTTGATGTAGTCACAACACATAATCTAATAAATAAATCAACTTTAGTTCTTACTGATTCTGGTGGAATACAAGAAGAAGCTCCATCTTTGGGAAAACCAGTACTTGTTTTAAGAACGGAGACTGAAAGACCAGAGGCTGTTGCTGCTGGAACTGTTAAAGTAGTAGGAACTGATAAAGAACTTATAATATCGGAAACACAAAAGTTATTAGATGATAGATATGAATATTCAAAAATGAGCAAAGCCGCAAATCCTTATGGAGATGGTAATGCTTGTGACAGAATAGTTGATGCAATTTTATATTACTTTGGATTGAAAGATAAAAGACCAAAAGATATTTTTGAGGGAGAGTATGGTGTAGAAAAATAGGAGGAACAAAAGATGACAGCAAGAGAGTTAGCAGTAAATTTATTATATAAGATAGAAATAGGTGAAGCATATTCAAATACAACATTAGATAAAGAATTAAGTAGGAGCGATTTGAGTCGTGAGGATAAGGCTTTAGCATCTCAGATCACATACGGGGTGTTGACATGGAAACTTACGATTGATGAAATTATTAAGCGATATTCTAGTGTGAAGATAAAGAAAATTTCACCATGGATTTTAAACATTTTGAGAATTGCTATATATCAAATTGTTTGGCTTGATAAAATTCCGATTTCGGCAGCTGTGAATGAGAGTGTAAATTTGGCAAAGAAATATGGACATCCAGCTTCAGTAAGCTTCACTAACGCAATACTTAGAAAAATAGAAAAAAACGAACTTGATAAACTTGTTGATTATGTAAGTAAAAAAGTTTTAATGGAAGATGAGATTATTTCTATAATGACGTCACATCCTTTATGGCTAGTTGACGAATTGTTGAAAGAGTATGATGTTAAATTTGTTACTGAACTTTTGAATGCTAATAATGCAATTCCGGAAATAGCATTAAGAGTAAACACTTTGAAAACTACAAGAGAGGAAGTATATAAACTTCTAACTTTAAAGAAGGTTGACTGTAGGAAGGGCAATTTACCAGATAGTATTATCGCTAAAAAGATTAGTGACTTTGAAACAAGTCTTTATGTTGTACAAGATGAAGCCGCACAACTTGCATGTCTTACATTAGATCCAAAGGAAGGAGAGCATGTACTTGATGCTTGTAGTGCACCTGGTGGAAAAACGACATATCTTGCGCAACTTATGAATAACAAAGGTGACATTGATGCTTGGGATATTCATGAACATAGAGTTAAACTAGTTAAGGATACAGCTAAAAAATTAGGAATAAATATTATATTTGCAAAAATTCATGATGCTACATTGTATGATACGTTTTGTTTTGATAAATATGATAAAATTTTGCTGGATGTTCCTTGCAGTGGACTTGGTGTTATACGAAAGAAACCAGAAATAAAATGGACTAGAACAGAAGAGAATATTGAAGAATTAGTAAAGGTACAAGAGCAAATTCTTGATAACTGTTCTAGATACTTAAAAAGTGGTGGCACACTTGTATATAGTACGTGTACCATACTAAAGAGAGAGAACGAAGAACAAATAGAGAAGTTTTTACAGAATAATAAAAGATTTGAATTAGTAGAAGAAAAGAAATTGTATCCACATATTGATGGTACAGATGGTTTCTATATCGCAAAATTAAGAAAGTTGTGGTAAAAAAGAAAGGAAGAATTATGAATCTTAGAGATTTATATTTGGAAGAAATTGAAGAAGAAATGATAAAACTTGGCGAGAAAAAGTTTCGTGCAAAACAAATCTTTGCATGGCTTTATCGAGGTGTTGATTCTTTTTCTGAAATGACAGATTTATCAAAAGAGTTAATAAAAAAACTTGAAGAAAATTATGAAATAAAATGCGTTAGAGTTGATAAGTTTCAAAGATCAAAAGATGGAACGATTAAATATCTTATGGAACTTAATGATGGAAATGCTGTAGAGAGTGTTTTGATGAAATATAAATATGGTAATACAGCATGTCTTTCTAATCAAGTTGGTTGTAAAATGGGATGTGACTTTTGTGCTTCCGCTAAAATAGGATTTATTAGAAATTTAACACCTGGAGAAATCGTTTCACAAATTTTAGAAATAGAAAAACATAGTGGCGAAAAAATATCTAATATTGTCTTTATGGGTATTGGAGAACCATTAGATAATTATGATAATGTTATAAAAGCAGTTAGGCTTATAAATGATCCTAAGGGATTAAATATAGGAGCTAGACATATTAGCATTTCAACATGTGGACTGGTTCCTAACATTTTAAGACTTGCAGATGAAAATATTCAGTGCAATCTTTGCATTTCTTTACATAGTAGTAGAGATGATGTTAGAACTTCCATGATGCCAGTTAATAAAACATATTCAATAGCAGAAGTTATTGATGCTTGCAATAAATATATCGAAAAAACTAACAGAAGAATTACCTTTGAATATGCACTAGTAGATGGTGTTAATGATTCAAAAGAAGACGCGTTACATTTAGCAAAATTACTTCATGGTATGCTATGTCATGTAAATTTAATTCCGGTAAATAAAATAAAAGGCGGAATATATGAGAAGAGTAGCACAGAAAAAATATTGGCTTTTAGAGATTTATTAAATGAAAAAGGTATTGTTGCAACTGTTAGAAGGGAACTTGGCTCAGATATAGATGCTGCTTGTGGTCAGCTTGTAAGAAATAATTATTGATATAATTAAAATAACATAAATGTAATAGACAAAAAATGTATAAACATATATAATGTATTTAGAAAAGAAGAAATTGAGGTGAGTTGTTTGCGCTTTTATGGACTTACGGACAGAGGTACTAAGAGAGAAAATAATGAAGACTACATTTTGGTTCCTAATGTTACTGATGAGCTGAAACTTTTTATCATTGCAGATGGCATGGGAGGAGCAAACGGGGGAGAAGTTGCTAGTAAGGAAGCAACCGAAAGAGCCGAAAATTATATAAAGTCTGAATTTAGCAAAATTAGTCACGAAAGAGAAGATATTGAAAAACTGATAAGAACAGCTATGGAACGAGCAAACAAATACATATATGAGAAAGCTAAAGCCTATGAACAGTACAAGGGAATGGGCACAACAATGATTATTGTAATTATTTATAGGGGAAAAGCATATATTGGACATGTGGGAGATAGTAGAGTTTATAGATTTAGAAAACATGTGGTTAGGCAACTAACTAAAGACCATTCATATGTTCAGGCACTCCTTAAAGAGGGGACAATTACAAAAGATGAAGCAAGGAATCATCCACAAAAAAATGTGTTGTTAAAAGTATTGGGATGTGAAAAGAATTTAGAACCAGATGTTTTTACAAAAGGTTTTATAAAAGATGATATACTTTTGATTTGCACAGATGGACTAACAAATATGTTAGAAGAAAAAGATATTTATGAAACAATTATGAAACATAAGGACTACCTAAAAGATGCATGTAGTGCGTTGATAAATAATGCTAATATGCTTGGTGGATTAGATAATATCAGTGTAGTACTAATTTCTAATGATTAGTGGAGGTTTTGATTAATGGAAATGATAGGAAGAGTTTTAGGAAACAGGTATGAAATAATTGAGAAAATAGGAAGCGGCGGTATGGCAACGGTTTATAAAGCAAGATGTAAACTGTTAAATAGGAACGTTGCAATAAAAATTTTAAGGGACGAATTTGCAAATGACGCTGAATTTATAAAAAGATTTCAGGTTGAGGCTCAAGCAGCTGCAAGTTTGTCACATCCAAATATAGTTTCAATATATGATGTGGGCGAAGAGGATGGGCTTCATTACATAGTAATGGAACTTATAGAGGGAAAAACATTAAAGGAGATTATAACAGAAAAAGGAAGACTTCCTTGGAGAGATGCTGTTAAAATCGCGATGCAAATTGCTTCTGGTTTGGAACAAGCGCATAAGAACCATATTATACATAGAGATATAAAGCCTCATAATATAATAATGACTAAAGATGGAAATGCAAAAGTTACTGATTTTGGTATTGCTAAAGCAGTATCTAACTCAACAATAAATGCTTTTGGAAGTACAGTTGGAAGCGTACATTATTTTTCGCCAGAGCATGCTAGAGGTGGATATACTGATGAAAAATCTGATATATATTCTTTGGGCGTGGTACTTTATGAAATGTTGACTGGTAAATTACCATTTGATGCCGAAACACCAGTAAGTGTGGCATTAAAGCATATTCAAGAAACACCAGTTGAACCATCGGCAATAGTTCCAGAAATTCCAATAGGGGTGAATAACGTAGTTATGAAGGCAATGCAAAAAGATGTAAATAATAGGTATGCTTCGGCTAGCGCAATGTATAGTGATTTGCAAAAGACTTTGAAGAATCCAGAAATGGTAACAGCAACTATCAATTTAGAAGAAAAAAGAGATTTCCCAACACAAAAAGTTCCTATAGTTGGTGTGGCAAAAGATAATTATGAAGATGAAAATATTTATAAAAATAAAAAGTATGGTGAGGAAGAGATGAGTAGTAGAAGGGGAAAGCGAACTAAGAAACAAGCTATAGTTAGATTAGTAGTATTCATATTATTAGCAATTGGATTATTCTTCGGTGCTTTCTATGTAGCATTAAATGTTGCACCAATGATTTTTGGTGAAAAAGCAATTGGTGTTCCTAAAATAGTTGGTATGCATAAAGATGAGGCAGAGAAAACATTAGAAGCAAGAGGGCTAAAGATGGAAGTTCAAGCATCTGTGACAAATAATGAATATCCAAAAGATTATATAATATATCAACAATATGCAGAGGGGTATGAATTGAAAAAGGGTGCAACAGTTGGAGTAAGAGTAAGTAAAGGCGCAGAAACATTTTTAGTTCCAGATGTTACTACTATGTCGGTTGAGGCTGCAAAGTTAGAAATAGAAAAATATAAATTAGTTTATAAACAAGAAAATGAAGCTAGTAACACAGTTCCAAAGGGAAGTATTATAAGACAGGTACCTGCTGTTAATACAGAAGTTGAAGCCGGTACAACTGTTACGGTATATATTAGTGCGGGACCAATTGAAGGAATGATGGAAGCTCCAAGTGTTAAAGGAGAAACAGAAAGTAAAGCAAGAGAGATATTAGATGCTGCAAAATTAATTACAAAAGTTGAGTATGTAAAAAAGAATGATGAAAAAGATGGTGTAGTAATTAGCCAATCTCCGGAAGCAGGAGAGTATGTTTCTGAATTATCTGAAATTGTTATAATAGTAAATAAACTATCTGATGATGGCACAACAACACCAACAGAGCCAACTAAGCCAACAGAGCCTACAACACCAGATAAACCAACAAATCCATCTACTAATACTAAAAAAATAACAATTGATTTATCAAATAAAGGTACACGTGATACATTTGTTGTGAAAGTTGAGTTACAAAGTTCTATTTTAGGAACAAAGATATTACATGAAGAAGTTCATCAAAGAAAAGATGGAAAGATTTCAATAGCACTACCGAATAATTCAGAAGGAAGCATGATAAAAGTATATATAGATGACAATCTAGATTCAGAAATGGTAGTTAAATAATGGTATAATAATTGGTGTGGTATTGTACCACACCAATTGTTATATAAAAAAGGAGTTGATTAATATTCAAGGTAGGATTATAAAAGTTTTTTCAGATAGATATAAAGTAAAAACAGAAATAGGAGATGTAGATTGTACAGCAAGAGGAATATTTAAATTAACAAATAGCAAGCCACTTGTTGGGGATATGGTTGAAATAAAAGATGAACATATAGTAAAAGTATTACCTAGAAAAAATGCTTTTATAAGACCGCCTATATCGAATATAGATCAGATAATTATCGTGGTTGCAACTACAAATCCAAAGCCTGATTTGTTACTTTTAGATAAACAATTGATTATGGCAAATAAAAACAATGTTGAGCCTATTATTTGTGTTAATAAAATAGACTTAAAAGAAAATTATGACGAGCTTGTTAATGTGTATGAAAATATAGGTTATCAGGTAATTACTACTGATGCTAAAAATAGAGTTGGAATAGAAAAATTATTACTTTTATTGCAAAATAAGATAACAGCTTTTGCGGGAAATTCTGGTGTTGGAAAATCAGCATTAACAAATAATCTAATAGGAAAGACTGTTTCGGAAGAAGGAAGTACTTCTGAAAAGTTGGAGAGAGGAAAACATACAACAAAGTACGTTGAGCTTTATGAGGCTGCGAAAAATACGTATATTGCCGATACACCTGGTTTTTCAACTTATGAGGTACAAAATATAGATGCTAAAGAGTTGAAAGACTATTTTCTGGAATTTGAAAAATACGAGTCTGCATGTAAGTACAGAGGATGCATGCATGTAAAAGAAGATGATTGTGGAATAAAGAAAGCTGTACAAAGAAAGCAAATAGATGCAGGTAGGTATGAAAGATATGTAGAGTTGTATGAGAAGTTAAGGGAGGATAAAAAATGGTAAAGATAGCACCTTCTATACTGGCGGCTAATAAAGAAAAGTTAGCAGATGAGATTACTGATGTAACAATATCTGGAGCTGATTATATTCACATTGATGTTATGGATGGTAAGTTTGTAAACAATGTAACTGATGGCGAAAATATGCTAAAGGTTGCAAACCAAAACACAAACTTATATTTAGATGTACATTTAATGGTTGAAAACCCGATTGATTATATTCAAAAATATATTGTTGCAAATTGTATAACTTTTCATGTAGAAGCAGTAGATGAAGCCAATATAGCCACACTTATAGCGGAAATAAAAAATAAAGGAATTGATGTTGGAATTGCAATAAAACCAAATACGCCAATTGAGACTATTGATAAATATATAAATGAAATTGACAAAGTAATAGTAATGACTGTTGAACCTGGATTTGGCGGACAAAAGTTAATACCAGGGACTTTACAAAAGGTTAAAGACTTAAGAAAAAAATATTATGATTTAGATATTGAAGTTGATGGCGGTGTGAACTTGGAAAATGCACGAGATGTTATAATTGCAGGAGCAAATATACTTGTTGCTGGAACTGCGATTTTCAATGCAAAAGATAGAAAACAAGCAATTGAAAAACTTAAATATAATTGAATGTAATTATTGACAACAAAAATAAATAGGCATATTATTATATTGTAAGTAGGGGCGTAAAATTTTTTTATGTACCACAAATTGCACAAAACCTATTCAATTTGTGTCTTGTTAAAAATCATGCGCCGTTAACCTGCTGACAAGTACAAATTACAGGGCGGTCTTTGACTGCCCTATCTTTTTATGCGAGAAAAGTAATAATAAATATTGTAGAGATTACCGCGACCACTACAGCACTAAATAACCCCAAAAGTGGCTGTCGAAAAATTGATTGCCGGTATGCAAGTAGGCACAAGAGTTGTAGGGTGCGGGCACTGTACCGCACCGACTGGCGAAAACTAGCAAATATGTTAACGTAGATATCATAATAATAAACAGATTATGATATAATTGTTTTGCGAAAAGGAGGAATGTTAGATGGAAAGAATTTATAACAAATTAGTGAGAGATAATATACCAGATATAATAGAATCAAAGGGTGAAACGCCTGTGACGAAAATTCTAGATGATAATACATATAAAATAGAACTTGAAAAGAAATTAAATGAAGAATATCAAGAAGTTTTGACTGCAAGTGGCGATGATAGAGTGGAAGAGTTAGCGGATATGCTTGAAATTATTAGAGCTCTTGCAAAACTAGAAGGTAAGTCGCTACAAAATGTAATTGAAATAGCAGACGTTAAAAGTGAAAAAAGAGGAGCATTTGAGAAAAAGATTTTTTTGGAGAAAGTAATAGAAAAGAATTAATTTGCATTTGAATATTTATATTAAGGAGAAGTTATGGGATTAGAATACAAAATGAGATGGAATGTAAAAAAAGGATATAAGGATTTGATACAAAAAGAAAAATATGAATTAGTACTATTGGATATTATGAATTCCTCCAAAATAGTTTTTCCTAAGACATATAAGCACATAGAAGAACAGAGTGATGGTGAAAGCGACTATATTACAACCGATGGTGATGAATACCTAGATGCAAAGGTGCTTTTCTATCAAGAACAATGTAAAGCTATAAAATTTGATGAAACAAATGATTTTTTCAATAAATTGTCAACAGAAATAAATGAGATTTATGAATTGATATCACAAGGCGATATAGAACGTTTGCAGGAGACAAAATTGTTTGTTGAAATGAATATGAGAATAAATAGCATTAAAGAAAATGAAGATTTGATTTTATTTTTTCCATTTGCTATTACTGATGAAAATAGTAAAAGTTTAACAGGAAATTGTGGAAATGATATTTTCTCTCATATTATTTATAAAATAAGAGAAAAATTTCCATCAAAAGTAAATAGTATGAAAATATATATGATATATCCTAATTTTGAAAATAAGATTGTACTTAAAGAATATGAGCAAGACAATATGAAGATAGAATTTTTAAGAAAAAATTTCTTAAAAAAATATATTGAGTGCGAATACGTATAAGAATGATGTAAAAACAGACACAAGTATTTAATGTTAATTATTACTTTGGCATTGTAAGACCATAAGCCGGAAAAATGTATGTTATTAAACATACTAATATTAAATAAATTATGAAAGTATTTTTTATAGTTAAATTATTTGTTCTCATGGCGTCTTGAAAAAATTTATAATGAGTTAGTAAAAACTTGATATAAAATAAAATTTATGTGGAGGTATTATATGATAATAGATTTAATTTCTACATATAGAAATATGGTAGTTAATTCGAAGGTTTCTCAAGAGGATATAGATAAATGCGTATTAGACGCAAAAAATTCAAACTCAATCTTATGTATACCGTACTTTATAAGACCTGATTTAAGAGTATATCAAAATGCTGGTAAGAATTGCAAAGGTGAGCTTGGGAGAGGCGGAGAGATATATCCAGATAAAGAGTGTATTGAAGAAATGTTAATTGTAATGCAAAAAAACTTAAATAAAGCATTACAAAATGATAACATTGACAACTTTTTTAAGATGAGATTTGGAGGCCCTATAGTGTCGCTTCCAGGATTAATTGATCTTGTAGTAGAAAATTATTTTGGACGATATAATGGTCAAAAAAAGGAAGAAGAGTTTTATCATGTGAAAGATGGATATACTATGGTAAATTTATCTGACTTTAAAGGAAATGGTTGTGCAATGTGTACCAAAAGAGCATTAGCAAGTCATGTACTTTTAAGTGTTGTTGAAAATGACAAATGCTTGAAAACAATATTTCCATATAAATCGACTTATATAAAATCGAGCGTAAATAGTGATATAAGTGATTTAAAGAAGGTTGCTGGAGCACATGCATTTTGTGGACTTTTTGATAAAAATGATGGAACTATGTTTATATATGATCCAAGTATTCATTTATATTTTAAAACTTTATCTGGTGATGAAAAAAGATTTCCAGGCATTTACAAATTAAAACAATATGAAAAGGAAAACTTAGGGAATAACAAAGCGATAATGCCAACATCAATATATTGTGAGCTAAATCAAAATTTGAAGCCTCTTAATTATCCAGCATATGGTAGTTCAACGTATTTACAAAAAATGAAAAGTGAGTTTCATAGTAATGAACTAGAACATTGAAATTTAAAAAAGGATATATTTATACGGTAGTTTTTTATAAATATGTTGTATAAGGAGAAACTAAAAATGATTACGTAGCTGTAGGATGCGGGCACAGTACCGCACCAACTGGCGAAAACCAGTCAATATACTAACGTAAATAAGATAAGCATAAATATGCTAATAAACAGGTATTGTAGGCTGTCGCCGAGGGTGGCAACCCTTACAGCACTAAATAACCCAAAAAGTGGCTATCGGAAAATTTATCTTCATTGTTAAGTAGTTTCAAAAATATATTTCCAATATCTTTTCGGCATGTATTGCTTTTGTAATCTTGAGTTTTTTCTTTCGGATATCGTAATAGTTTTGAAGAACTCTTTCCACATATCTTGATAACGTAATTCATTTTGAGATAAATGAGTAATATCTAATGATGAATTTTCTCTTATTGAAATTTCGCGTTTGTTGTAAATTCCAATCAAACTTCTTTTACGATCTTGTATTATAAAATTTTGCGTAGGAAATCTTCTCTTAAAGTGCTCACACAATATTTCTGTAATGTTGTTGTCTGGTTCTATTTCTGCGAAAAATATATCAGGAATTATTTCGGCAAATCTGATGAAGCCTTTTAATCGTTGAATTTCTAAAGTTACGTTTCGGTTTATTTTTTGAACTTTTAGAACTTCATCTAATGCGAGCATGTGATTTACTTTTGCACCATACTTGAAGGCATCAATTAAATATTTGAGTAACAAGGTTTCTTTATCTTCAAACCCACTTAAAAATACATTGTTCGTATAGTACAATGTGAGTTCAGAAATTTTGAGTATTCCTTGAAAAACTCTGTATGACTTTGAAGTATCTGTTTCAATGTGAAATATTGGACAAGTAAATGGTATGCTAGTATCTTCATTTTTTATATACATTGGTACTTGCTTGGTTTCAAAAATATGAAATACTGTTGTTAAGTAACCTTCAAAACTTCCATCATATACGTATGTTAAATTTATATTTGTCCAGTTATACATTTTATTTTATCCTCCAACGTTGGTACTTTTGTTTCGAAAAGAGAGAGCTGCTCATAGGAACTTTTTGATGGCCTTTCTTGTAACATTAACGAATATGTTATATGTTCCTCAGTAAAATTTTTAATCTTGTCATAATACTTTCCATTGCAAGTTATGAAATATTGAGCTCTTTTTAAGACTACGCCCAACTTCTTAATATTTTCAAAATTCAAGCTACAGCTTTTTCTCGCTGAAATTATTCGCTTGGCCGAAATTACGCCTATGCCTGGAACTCTTAAAAGAGAGAAATAATCGGCTTTATTAATTTCAATTGGAAATTTATCTAGTCTTCGTATTGCCCAATCACATTTTGGATCCAAGTTCAAATTAAAGTTAGGTGACGAACTGTCTAGCAATTCGTCTGCTTTGAACCCATAAAATCTTAAAAGCCAATCTGCTTGATAAAGCCTGTTTTCACGTATCAGTGGAGGCTTTACATTTAAAGCTGGTAAATTTTTGTCATTGTTTATTGGAATATATGCTGAGTAATAAACTCTTTTTAGTTTGAATTTGTTATAAAGTCCTTCTGTTAATGTTATAATCTTTAAATCGGTATCAGGGGTGGCACCAACAATCATTTGTGTACTTTGCCCTGCAGGAACAAATTTCTTTTCTTTAGTTAATATTTTGTTTGAAATTTCAGACATAGGGTTTAATATATTTTTCTTTGCTTTATCTGGTGCAAGTAGCTTTAAACTATCATTAGATGGTAGTTCTATATTTACACTCATTCTATCTGCAAGCTTTCCGAACTTTATCAATGTATTCCTTATCAGCACCTGGAATTGCTTTTGCATGAATATATCCATTAAAATTATACTCATCTCTAAGAATTTTTATTGCTTGATACATGAGGTCCATAGTATGATTTGGACTTTTTATTACAGCCGAACTTAGAAATAAACCTTCAATATAATTTCTTTTATAAAAATTAATCGTTAAATCAGCAACTTCTCTTGGTGTAAAAGCTGCTCTTGGAATATCATTTGATTTACGATTAATACAATATTTACAATCATATTCGCAAAAGTTTGTAAGTAGTATTTTCAGAAGAGAAATGCACCTACCATCAGCAGCAAAGCTGTGGCATATTCCAGATCTTTCTGAGTTTCCTATACCATCAGCTGAATTTCTTCTTGAACCACCGCTTGAACTGCATGAAACGTCATATTTGGCAGCATCCGATAAAATTTTTAATTTGTCCATTATTTCCATAAAATCACCTAGGAAAAAGATATCATAAGAATATATGTTTGTCAAGAATAAATGTTCGTAACAATTATGCGTTATTTACTTGAAATTTATGTCAACTTATGATATAATACTTTCTCGGAAAGAAAGAAGGTTAATATGGAAAATAAAAATTTGATATTTAATGAAACAACTCTATCAGATGAGTTGAAAAGAGCATTGAGCGAAAATGGGTATGTGGAAGCTACTCCGATTCAAACACAGACTTTACCATATATGCTAGAAGGAAAAGATATTATAGGCCAATCTCAAACTGGTACAGGAAAAACAGCTGCGTATGGACTTCCTATAATTGATAGTATTGATGTAAATGTTGATAAGGTTCAAGCTTTAATTTTGTGTCCTACCAGAGAGCTTGCCCTTCAAGTAGTAAATGAGATGAGAAAATTCGCTAAGTACAAGTCTGACGTAAAATGTCTAGCTGTTTATGGTGGTGAAAATATTGAAAGACAAATTCAAAGTTTAAAGAGAGGCGTAAAGATTGTAGTAGGTACACCTGGAAGAATTATGGATCATATGAGAAGAAGAACGCTTAAATTTGCAAACGTAAAAACAGTTGTACTTGACGAGGCTGATGAAATGCTTAACATGGGCTTTGAAGAAGATATGGAAACAATATTAAGTGCTGTTCCAGAAGAAAGACAAACAGTACTATTTTCTGCTACTATGAATGAGAGAATTTTAGGTATTGCTAAGAAATATTTGAATAATCCTGTAACGGTAAAAATAGAGGCTAAGGAATTAACTGTCGATAAGATAAAGCAAATTGCAATAGAGGTTAAGCAACCAATGAAAGAACAAGTACTAACTAGAATTATTGATATAAATAATCCAGAAAAGACTGTTGTGTTTTGCAATACAAAGAAAAAGGTTGATGATTTAATAGAAGGCTTGAAACAAAAGGGATACAAAGCAGAAAGTTTGCATGGCGACATAAAACAAATTCAAAGAGAAAAAATCATGAAGAGATTTAAAGCAGGAGAATTTCCTATACTTGTGGCTACAGACGTTGTGGCCAGAGGAATTGATGTTGATGGTCTTGAATTGGTTGTAAACTATGATGTACCACAAGAGGATGAGTATTATGTGCACAGGATTGGTAGAACTGGTAGAAATGGTGCTGAAGGTAAAGCATATACATTTGTGGTTGGACGTGAAAAGAAGAAATTGTTTGAAATTGAAAAGTATGCTAAAACTAAGATTAACTTTGAAAGCGTTCCAACTGATGAAGAAATACGAGAAGTGAAAAACGAACAACTTATAAAGAAAGTCCAAGATGTAATCGATAAGGAAGATTATATGGACAATTCTATTATTATGGAAATGTATCAAAAACTTTCTAAAGAAAATGATAATGAAAAATTAATAAAAGCTTTGATTAAGATGGCTGTGGGCAAACAAACTATCATAGACAAAATTCCAAAACAATCAAATATGCCTGTTGAGACAAGTAATGTAAAACTATTTTTAAGTCTTGGTAAAAAAGATAATATTAAAGTTAAAGATATCGTTGGAAGTATTGCTTCAAATGTTGCGATTTCAGGAAGTGAAATCGGTAAAATAAATATTTTGGACAAGTTTAGTTTTGTTGAAGTACCAGCCAAGTATGCAGAAGAATTAGTTGAAGGCATGTATGGAAAAAAGATAAAAGGTAAGGATGTAGTTGTTGAATTTGCAAACAAATAAATAAAGATTGACGAAAAATGCTGATTTATCATATACTGTTTATAAGGAGGAATGATAATGAAAGTTATAATCGCAGCAGGCGGAACGGGCGGACATATAAATCCAGGAATAGCTATTGCAAATATGCTAAGAGATAGACGGAAATGAGGTTATATTTGTTGGCACTGAAAACGGAATGGAGAATGATTTGGTACCTAAAGCAGGTTATAAATTATTACATATTCATTCAAAAGGCTTAAATAGAGGATTTTCATTAAAGAATATAGGCGTTATTTTTACTCTCTCAAAAGGAATTAAAGAGTGTAAAAAAATAATTAAAGAAGAAAAGCCGGACTTAGTTATTGGAACTGGTGGATACGTAACAGCTCCACTTATGATTGCTGGAAAATCATTGAACATTCCAACTTTAATACACGAAAGCAATGCACTTCCAGGAAAAACTACGATTTGGTTATCTTCTGAGGTAAGTACCGTAGCTGTTGGATTTGAAGCTGCTTTGAAAAAGCTTCCAAAAGCAAAAAATGCGGTATATACTGGGAATCCTACTAAGATGAGTGGAAATTTGAACAGGAGTGAGATCAAGAAAAAACTAGGATTTGATGAAAAGCCGGTAGTGCTTGTTTTTGGAGGAAGTCAGGGGGCAAGACGTATTAATGAAGTTATGGTTGAACTTATTAACAAAAACTCTTTGAAAGATTGTAACCTTATTTATGCTACAGGTCCTAAAAATTACGAGGAAACAATTAAAAAGATAACTAAAATACCTCAAAATGTAAAAATTGAGAAATACATATACAATATGGAAGAGATGATGGCCGCGAGTGACTTACTTGTATGCAGAAGCGGAGCTTTAACTACAAGTGAAATAGGTGTTTGCGGAGTGCCAGCAATACTTATTCCTTTTCCTTATGCTGCAGAAAATCATCAGTATTACAATGCAAAAACATTGGAAGACGCAGGAGCAGGCATAGTATTAGAAGAAAAAGATATGACAAGTAAAAAACTTGAATGGTTGATAAAAAGCTTAATAGGCGATAGAAATAAACTTTTAAAAATGGGTGAGAATGCAAAAAGGACTGGCAATCTAAGCGCATTGAAAAATATCGAAGTAGAGATTGACAAACTCACGAATTTATGTTAACATAGATATGGTCGAATATTGGAACTTTGGTTTGGGGCAATGCCTAAAACGGATGATTTGGGCACTTTGCCCCATAATTATGTTTGAAGGAGGAATTAGAGTTGAAACTCAATGGAATGTTCCGGCAGGAACAGGTAATCACTTCTGTAGGGCAACGGGAAAACATAAGACTTTTTTCGAATGTGATGGCATCGAAGAAGTATTCATGTACCGAAGCCGAGAAGGACAGTGTTTACAAGCTTCTTGATACTCGGGAACGATTTGGAAAGATTCTACTGGTTTCATTTGATGAAATCAAAGATGCACAGAACTATCGAGGGGAGAAAAGTCAAGATACAGTATTCGCTACTGTTTCTGAAGAAAAGACTTTTCCTACAATAAAGATCTACATTCCATCTTTAGGAAAGAGCGCACAGGAGGAAAGAGAAAGAAATCAGAGAAACATCAACTACAGACGAGTTCAGGCAATGCTTGCCAAAAGTAGAGTTACTGAACCGCGAGAAATGCAAGCTTTTGCAATGAATGTATTACCATTGAAATTTCCAGAAAATCTTCATCTTGATTCTTCATTTGTACGTGGTCGGAAACTTGCAACTCAGGATGGTGCTGTTGTTTATGGCGACATTAACAGCGAACTTTTTGCAGTAGAGTACAATTGGTTTACTGAAAGGCACCTTACAGTGTTTCTTCCTGGTATCAAATATCATGAGATATTTGAAACGTATCTCCGTGGCCCAAATGTGGGGCTTTCTGACGAGGATGCGTATACCATTTCAAGAGCACTGCCACATGATGCATTTTACTACGTTACACGTAAAAATGTGTTCAACAATGCCGTTCTCTATTCTTCTGCCATTGTAAAATTGTTGGGCTTTCCAACTGTTGGTAGCATGGTTGAAGATGTCATCAATGGACCGACACTAGTTTTTTCCGCCGAGGGAAAGCTGTTTGTTGACATTGACGATGAACTCCTTTCAGTGTTTGTAATTGACAATGCGTTGTACATTTACGTGCCAGAAAGGAAGCAAAATGATTAAACTTAAAAAGCAACTGTTTTTAACAGTTGCTTTTTATTTTTTGTTGATATATATTATGCTATATGAGGTGATATTTTGAAAAAAGTATTGATTGCGGAAAAGCCAAGCGTTGCAATGGAATTTGCAAAGGCTTTAAAAATAAATACAACCAGAAAAAATGGATATCTAGAATCAGATGAATATATTGTTACGTGGTGTGTAGGTCACTTAATAACAATGAGCTATCCAGAAGTGTATGATGAAAAATATAAAATGTGGCGATATGACACACTTCCATTTATTCCAAAAGAGTGGAAGTATGAAGTTATAGAGAACGTTAGAAATCAATTTGAGATTGTTAAAGGAGTACTTACACGTGATGATGTTGATACGATTTATGTTTGTACTGACTCTGGGCGTGAAGGAGAATATATTTACAGATTAGTAGATTCTATGGCGAATGTTCAGGGCAAGAATAAAAAAAGGGTATGGATTGATTCTCAAACAGAAGAAGAAATTTTGCGAGGTATACGTGAAGCAAAAGATTTATCCGAGTATGATTCATTGTCTGACAGTGCATATTTAAGAGCAAAAGAAGATTATTTGATAGGTATAAATTTTTCCAGACTATTAACACTTACGTATGGAAAGAAAGTGGCTAGTCTAAATGGTGAAGAAAAAGCCTCTATTTCAATAGGAAGAGTAATGACGTGCGTACTTGGAATGGTTGTTGATAGAGAAAATGAGATAAGAAATTTCGTTAAAACTAAGTTCTATAAAATACAATCTATTCTTGAGGGCGAAGTTGTTGCGGAATGGAAGTTAAACAATGAAAAGACCGATAAACCTGAAATATTAAAAATGGTAGTAGAAAAGGGTGCTTTATATAATGACAATGGATTTAAAAACGAAGGAGATGCGCTTAGCTTTATTGAGGCATTAAAGAAAGAAAATCCAAAGGCGATTGTAAAAGAAGTTTCAAAAAAAAGTCAGAAAGAAAATGCACCACTTTTGTATAATTTGGCAGAGATTCAGAATGATTGTACTAAAAAATTCAAAATTTCGCCAGACCAGACTTTAGAAATAATTCAGGAATTATATGAAAAGAAATTGGTTACATATCCAAGAACTGATGCGAGGGTGTTATCTACTGCTGTTGCGAAAGAAATAAGTAAAAATTTAAATGGAATAGCAAAATGGGGCAAAGATGAAGAGATAAAAAGAGTTATTCAAAACATGATAGATAATAAATATAGTACTGACATTGTAAAGAGCAAATACGTAAATGATTCAAAAATAACAGATCACTATGCTTTAATTCCAACAGGGCAAGGGTTTGAAAATTATGATAAGTTATCTGAATTGCATCAAAAAATATATAAGCTAATTGTAAAAAGATTTCTAAGCATATTTTTTCCGCCTGCAGAATATAGTAAGTTGGCAATAACACTAGAAATTGCTGGTCAAAGCTTTTATGCAAATAGTAAAATTTGTACAAAGAAAGGATACCTTCTTGTAATCAGTGAAGACAAGGAAGACGTTGAGATTAGTAGCGAAGAGACCGAGAAACTCGCAAAATTGAAGAATGGGCAAGAACTTGAAATAAAAGATATAATCACCAAGGAGGGAGAAACAACTCCTCCAAGTAGGTACACATCTGGTTCAATGATACTAGCGATGGAGAATGCAGGAAAGCTTATTGAGGATGAGAAGTTAAGAGAGCAAATAAAAGGAAGCGGAATAGGCACTAGTGCTACTCGCGCCGAAATAATAAAGAAACTTAACAGAATAGGCTATATGGAGACAAATGCTAAAACTCAGGTGTTAACACCAACAAATAAGGGAGAGTTAATTTATAAAGTGGTACGCTATTCTATGCCAGATATGCTTAACCCACAATTAACAGCAAGTTGGGAAAAAGGCTTGGATATGGTAGCAAATAAAGAAATAAAGTCAGACGAATTTTTGGGAAAACTAGAAAATTATATCTGCACTAAAGTAAGTAAAGTAAAAATGATTAGATAAGCTGTAATTACGCATAGTAACATAATTAACAAGCCTCGCATACACTATATTGTAAAACAAAGAAAATGAGGTGAATTTTTTGGAGAACTATGTAGTTGAAGGTGGCAACAGATTAGAAGGCGAAGTCACAATTTCTGGAGCCAAAAATGCAGCGTTGCCAATAATTGCAGCAACGTTATTAAATCCCGAGAAAATAGAAATAGGTAATTGTCCTAATATACATGATGTTTTTATCATGATTGATATATTAAATTCTTTAGGTTGTAGCGTACATATGGAAAATAACAAAATGATGGTCGACACATCCGGACTTAATAAGTATGAGATACCTGAAAATTTAATGAGAGAAATGAGGTCTTCTGTTATTTTGGCTGGTGCTATGCTTGGACGTATGAAAAAATGTGTTTTTACATATCCGGGAGGTTGCGAAATTGGTGCAAGACCAATAAATATGCATTTAGAGGGATTTAAACAATTAGGTGTTAGCATTGTTGAAGAGAGCGGTAGAATTACTTGCGAGTGTGGAAAGTTAATTGGTGCGGATATTACTCTTGATTTTCCATCTGTTGGAGCTACTGAAAACATTATGCTTGCTAGTGTGTTTGCAGAGGGAACGACTTATGTTAGAAATGTTGCACGTGAACCAGAGATAAAAGATTTACAGGATTTCTTGAATGGAATGGGTGCAAATATAGTGGGAGCAGGAAGTAACACAATTATTATAAAAGGTGTAAAAGCTTTACATGAAACAGTACATAACGTTATTTCAGACAGGATAGAAGCGGGAACGTATTTGTGTTTGGCAGCAGCAACGCAGGGGGATGTTATAATTAAAAACGTTATTCCCGACCATATTAATTCGGTGCTACACAAATTAAAACAAATTGGGAGCAGACTAGATGTAAAAAAGAATGAGATTGCAATTAGAGCACCTAAATTAGTACTTCCTACAAATATAAAAACAATGCCTTATCCAGGATTTCCTACGGATATGCAGTCACAATTTGTATCATTACTTAGTATTGCAAGCGGAACTTCAATTGTTGTAGAAACGATTTTTGAAAATAGATTTAAGTATGTGAACGAATTAATTAGAATGGGTGCAAACATAACTATAGAGGGAAGAACCGCAATTATTCAAGGCGTTGATAAATTGAATGGAGCTATTATAGAAACAAAAGATTTAAGAGGCGGGGCAGCCCTTGTTATTGCAAGTTTGGCAGCACAAGGTGAAAGTAAAATTTCAGGTGTTAATTATTTGGAGAGAGGTTATGAAAATTTTGTACAGAAATTACAATTATTAGGTGCAAAAATTATTAAGACGTGATATACTTGTAAAATGTAATTATTATGATAGATGAGGGATTAGAAATGCCAAAGTCAACCAGAATTAGTGATTTTAGAACTTTAAATTTATCAGAAGAAAAAACTCCTACAAAGAAAAATGTAGGAGCTATTTCCAAGAGTAAAAAAATACCAAAAAAAAGGGTACAAGCTTCAAATGGAACTTCTTATTCGTCAAGAAAGCCTAAAAACGAAAAACAAGTGTTAGAAAAGAAAGCTGGAGGACATGGTGTAGGCCTTGCAATTTTTTTCTTGATACTTGTTTTGGCAGGTGCTGGTATAGGATGCCTTTTTACCCCAACATTTAATGTTACATTTATTAATGTTCAAGAGGGAAATAGAGTTGATAAAAATGAGATTATTAGCAAGTTGGATGGAGTAATTGGCGAAAATATTTTAAAAGTAAATACTAAAAATTTTCAAGATAGCATAAAAAATGATATACCATACATAAGAAGTGTAGAAGTAAAAAGGGTTTTTCCAAACGAAATAAATGTTACATTTAAGGAAAGAGAGCCATATGCCTTAATAAAATATTTAGAGTCATATGTTGTTATGGATAAGTATTTACATGTTCTTGAAATCAAAAAAGAAAATGATATGGAAGATTTGGCCATTATATATGGGATTGATGCTGATGAATATGTGCCAGGTCAAAAATTGCAGGATGTAGCCGGATTAAAGTATGAAAATATAACATATTTATTAGAAACATCATATAAAAATAATTTTGATTATACAATTCACGAGATAAATTATACTGATACGGAAAGCTTGATAATGGATGTTAAGGAGTTAGATGTTGACATTAATTTTGGAGAAATAGACAGGAGTATATTATCTGACAAGATGAATTATTTGAATGGAATTTTGAAAAATTTGGTCGGAAAAAAGGGAAATTTGGATATTAGTAGTAATAATTATTTGGAGAAAACAATTTTTACGGAAAGGTATTAAGGGTGAAAATAAATTGGTAAAGTCAACAGGTGCAAAAATAATAATAGGAGTTATTTGTTTCCTATTAATGTTTATGATAACTTGCCAAATAAAGACGGTAAGCGTAAGTGAATCGGAAATATTGAGATTAAAAAATGAGAATGAATTACGAGATGAAATAAATCAGTGGAAAGATATGTACAATCTGTCTATAAATAAAAATAATGAATTGAGAGCTAAGATAGAAGAGTATCAAAATGCTTCTGCAAAATCTAGCTCTTCTGCTAATGTCATAAAAAAAGAACTAGATGAAGCAAAAGTCTTGGCTGGTTTAACAGATGTAAAAGGAGAAGGTATTAAAATAACACTTGATGATACTAGGGCAATAAATCAAATCGCAATAGATGCAGGTGGGTATGATCCAAATGTGTTTGTAATACATGATTCTGATTTGCTTATGGTTGTTAATGAATTGAGAGCTGCAGATGCAGAAGCAATTAGCATCAATGGACAAAGAATTTCAGAGAGAACAGAAATACGTTGTGTTGGTCCGGTTGTATCTATAAACGGTGCAAGGTATTCAGCACCGTTTGAGATTCTGGCTATTGGAGATTCTGATTTGCTAGAAAGCTCTATGAAGTTGAGAGGCGGAATAATTGATACACTTAATCAAGCTAGCATAGATGTCACAATAGAAAAGAAAGCAGAAGTCGTAATACAAAAATATGATAAAGCAATAACAAATAAATATGCAATGCCAGTTGAGTAAGAGCATTATAGGAGGAAAAAGAATGATAGTATCAATAGTGATTGGTTGTGTGTTGGGTGCACTTGTTGGTGTGTTTGCACCGACAATTCCTTATGAATATTCTAAATATACGGCAGTAGCAATTATGGCTGCTTTTGATAGTGTGATTGGCGCTATAAATTCTATACAACAGAAGAATTTTAGTATGAAAATTTTTGTGTCAGGATTTTTCACGAATGCATTTATTGCAATAGTGTTTACAATGTTTGGTGAGAGACTAGATGTTGATATTTCACTTGCTGCAATATTTGTGTTTGTATATAGAATATTTAACAATTTATCTATAATCAGAAGAAGCCTATTAGGGGGGCATTCAGTGTCTAAAAAATAATGTTACACACTTGTAATATTAATGTAATAATTTTGTAATATTTCTATTGACTTTTTTGTGATAATATAATATTCTTAATTTGCAAAATTGATTAGGGAGGTGTAGAGTTGGCCATCGGGGATATTATTGTCGGAATTGACATTGGCACCTCAAAAGTGTGCTGCTGTTTGGGCCAAATCAATAAGTTTAATCAAGTTGAAATTTTAAATTCAAGTAGTGTCGCATGTGATGGATTTAAAAAGGGAAAGATCGTAAGTGCAGATGCAGTTGCGAGAGCAATTAGATTTGCTATAACAGATATCGAAACTATGCAGGATTTCATAATAAAATCTGCATATGTAAATATAGTTGGAAAGTATGTTTCTATTTTTAAAACAAAATACAGTATAAAGCTAGATGATAAGTATGAAGGTGTAACTCAAAAAAACATTGACACGATTATTAGAAGTGTAGGTGAAATTGAAATTCCTGAAGGGCAACAAATAATTGATATAGTACCATCTAAGTTTATTACGGATACTAAGGTAACAGATGATCCAATAGGAATATTTACAGATATATTAGAAGCTGAACTTGATGTTATTATTGCGGACAAGCAGGTTGTAAAAACGATAGGGTTAGCAATGCAAAAAGCAGGGTTAATGATTGATGGAATCGTAATAAATGGATTTGCTTTAAAAGATATCGTATTAACTGATGAGGAAAAAGAAAGAGGTGTTTTGCTACTAGATATAGGAGCAGGTAACATTGACATATCAGTATTTAGAGGAAATGGAATTGTATTCACAGATTCAATACCTATTGGTGGAGATACGATTACAAATGATATTTCGGTTGGGCTTGATATTTCATATCAAGAGGCTGACAAATTAAAGAAGCAATATGGACTGGCAAGTACAGCATACATAGATAACGATTATAGTATTACACTTACAACATACAATGGTGATGACAGAATGAAATCTGTAAAATGCTCTGAGCTTGTTGAAATAATAGAAGCTAGAGTTGAAGAAATCTTTTCATTAGTTAAAGCTTCGATTGATGCTAATAGCTTGCAAGGGATTATTCAATCTTGTGTTATTTCAGGACAAGGAATAAACTCTATTAATAAGAGTGAAAAGATTGCCGAAAAAATCTTACGTACAAGCGTTAGATTTGGAAGTTCAAAAACAGCGAATTTAATAAAGCCGGAATGTGTTGCAGCATACGGCATAGTAAAATATATTTCTAATATAAAGCACTCAAGAAATATTGGAAGTAAAGTACAAGAAGATGAAGAGCCAACCTTTTTTGAAAATGCTTTTCAGAAGGTAAAGGGTTTTGTGGGTTCCACATTAAGTAAATTTAGGAAGTAGGGGGAATTAAGGTGTACGAACAAGAGAATAATTATGATAGCGGAATGGTGGATGGACTTGCTAAGATAAAAGTAATTGGTGTTGGAGGCGCTGGCAATAATGCTGTAAATAGAATGGTTGCAGCAGGAGTTAAAGGCGTAGAATTTATTGCTGTAAATACAGATAGACAAGCTTTAGCTTTGGCAAAGGCTCCAACCAAAATTCAAATAGGAGAAAAATTGACAAGATGTTTAGGCGCTGGTGGAGACCCTAATATTGGAGAGAAAGCTGCAGAAGAGTCAAGAGAAGAAATTGCAAATGCTTTAAAAGGTGCTGATATGGTATTCGTTACTGCTGGTATGGGTGGCGGAACAGGAACAGGAGCTGCACCAATAGTTGCACAAGTTGCTAAAGAATTAGGAATATTAACAGTTGCAGTTGTAACGAAGCCTTTTACATTTGAAGGAAAGAGAAGAGCGCAAAATGCGGAAAGAGGAATGTCAAATTTAAAAGAAAGAGTTGATACTCTAGTGGCAATTCCTAATGATAGATTATTACAAGTTGCAGAGAGAAAAACTTCGATGATAGATGCATTCACAATGTCAGATGAAGTGTTAAGACAAGGTGTTCAAGGAATATCAGACTTGATTGCCGTTCCAGGACTTATTAACCTAGACTTTGCTGATGTAAAAACGATTATGTTTGATACAGGTATGGCACATATGGGTATTGGTAGAGCTTCGGGAGAGAACAGAGCTGAAGATGCAGCAAAGCAAGCTATAAATAGCCCATTGCTAGAATCTTCTATTGAAGGTGCAAGAGGCGTACTATTAAGTATTGCTGGTGGACCAGATTTAGGAATATTTGAAGTAAACACAGCAGCTGAATTAGTTCAAAAGAGCATTGATCCAGATGCCAATATTATATTTGGTGCTGTTATTGATGAGAATATGGGAGATGAAATCTCTGTTACAGTTATCGCAACAGGATTTGATAAGGATAGAGTTCCACTATCATCAGTAATGGTGGACAAGGTACTAGATAGAGCATTTGATAAAACTACAGTACCAGAAATCAAAACAGATAATACAAATGAATTAGATATCCCTGCTTTCTTGAGAAAGAACAAAAAAATTATCGAATAGAAAAATAATCAAGGAGAACATGTCTACTTTGGTAGATGTGTTCTTTTTTTATGCACAAAGTTCTGACATCTTTTTTAGGTACTAGCTAGTATAATTAGTACATGATTATTTATATAGATTTATTGTTTTTAGAATATTTTATTATAAATTATTTATTGATAGAAATAACAGGAAGAACTTTAAAGATTAAGTCAACATTTCTAAAGAAAAGTGTTTCTAGTCTTGTGGTAACGATTTATTCGATTGTAGCAACAATAACCAAAAGTCAATTTCTGAGTGCCACAATTTTTAAGTTGTTATTAGCAGCGTTGGTAATATGTATATCATTTAAGCCAACAACTTTTAGTGATGGAATTAAATACATACTTGTTTTTTATGTGATTACATACTTTATTGGTGGAATAGCAAGCTCAATTATAAATACAATTCCTGTAGAGCAGATTTGTGTTTTGATTGCAATTGCTATGTCATATTTGTTGATTATGATTATGAAAAAGATTTTGCGTAATTCAAATTATATTTGTGATTTGGAAATCGAGATTAATGGAAGATATGTGATGACAAAAGCTCTAATAGATACAGGACATAATCTTAACGATCTAATTACAGGAGATACAGTTATTATAGTGAATGAAAATGTTATTAGAGAAATATCAGAAGAATTGCTATATGTCCTTGAAGGAAAAACTTTAGTTATACCAGAAAAATACAAAACTAAAATAAGAATGATTACATATAGTTCTGTTGGTGATGAAGGAGTGTTAATGGGTGTAAGATGTGAAAATGTATCATTATATTATAGTGGTAAAAAAATAGAAAACAAAAACGTAGTGGTGGCGTTAAGTAAACAAAAAATAAAAAGAGTGGATGCTTTAATTGGCATTAATTTAATTGAAGGGGGTAATGTGATTGGAAATTCTTTTGTTGTTAAGGCTAAAGGTTAAGAAAATGTGGACGAAAATTTTAGCAATGATGAATATTTTAGGCGATGGCGAAGTGTATTATATAGCAGGACCTGAGACGTTGCCGCCTCCATTATCACAAGAAGAAGAGGCCGAGATGTTGAAAAAGCTTTTGGAAAATGATACAAATGTTAGAAAAATATTGGTTGAACGAAATTTAAGACTAGTTGTATATATAGCCAAAAAGTTTGAAAATACTGGAGTTGGAATTGAAGATTTAATATCAATAGGCACGATAGGTCTTATGAAAGCAATAAATACTTTTGATGCGAGAAAAAATATAAAGCTTGCCACGTATGCTTCAAGGTGTATAGAAAATGAAATACTAATGCATTTAAGGAGAAATAGTAAAACTAAAAATGAAATTTCTATAGATGAACCATTAAATACGGATGGTGATGGAAATGAATTATTACTATCAGACGTATTAGGTACGGAGGAAGATGATATATTTAATGATTTAAATGCAGAGATAGATAGAGAACTTATAAAGGAATCGATGAATAAATTATCAAAAAGAGAAAAGGTAATAATGGAGCTAAGATTTGGATTTGAGTCTGGCAAGGAAAAAACACAAAAGGACGTGGCTGATATGTTAGGAATTTCTCAATCATACATATCGCGTTTGGAAAAAAGAATTATTCATCGTATGAAAAGAGAAATGAGCGCAAAACTATAAAGATTATCTGAGTATAAACTAACTTCCTGTTGGAAATAATGTACATAACATTAAATTCCAAAGGGAGGATGTTTAGATGATAAACAAAGTTGAAATTAGCAATGTAAATACATCAAAACTACCCGTACTATCAAATGAAGAAAAGAAAGAACTATTCGTGAAAATAAAACAAGGTGATGAAGCTGCAAGACAAAAATTTATAAATGGTAATTTGAAGTTGGTTTTGAGTGTTGTAAAGAAATTCACTAATAGAGGAGAGAATCCAGATGATCTATTTCAAGTAGGTTGCATAGGGCTTATAAAAGCGATAGACAATTTTGATTTATCTCAAAACGTATTATTCTCAACGTATGCGGTTCCTATGATAATTGGAGAAATAAGAAGACATTTGAGAGATAATAATCCAATTAGAGTAAGCCGTTCACTTAGAGATATTGCATATAAAGCACTTCAAGCAAAAGAGAGATTAATAACGCAAAATTCAAAAGAACCAACACTTGATGAGATTGCAAAAGAAATAGGTATAACAAAAGAAGAAATTGCATATGCATTAGATGCAATTCAGGAACCAGTGTCACTATATGAACCAGTATATAATGATGGAGCAGATAGTCTATACATCATGGACCAAGTGAAGGATAGTAAAAACATCGATGAAAATTGGATTGAGGATATTTCAATTAGTGAAGCAATGAAGAAACTGAATGAGCGAGAAAAGATGATTTTGACAAAGAGATTTTTTGATGGGAAAACTCAAATGGAAGTTGCGGACGAAATAGGCATATCTCAAGCACAAGTTTCTAGATTAGAAAAAACAGCACTTTTAAGAATGAGAAGAAACATATAAAAAGAATACTCAACAAAAATAAGTTTTTGCATATACTATATGTAGAAACTTATTTCTTATTGGGAGGTATACATATGGGGAGAGCAATGACCTTTAAGCAGAAAGAAGTTATAAATTTATCAGATGGTAGAAGACTACGGATATGTGCAAGATGTTGAAGCGGATTTTGAAACAGGAAAAATAACGGCGATAATTGTACCAGGAACTAGTAAGATTTTTACCATAGGTAGCAAAGGCGATATAACAATTCCATGGGATAAAATTTCTAAAATAGGCGACGATATCATACTTGTAGACATATGACGTGAAACACGCGGAATATTGCATATTTGAAAGAAAAAAATTCTTTCAAAAAAAGTTAAAATTTTTGTTGACAATTGTCGGTAACCGTGCTAATATAATAACTGTCGACGCGAAAAGACATAACATAAAAAACACACAAAAAAATATTTAAAAAATAACCAAAAAGTTGTTGACAAATTCAAACATCCCTAGTATAATACAGAAGTCTCTTGTGAGAGACAAACCTAAAGTACATTGAAAAGTAAACAATGAGTAAAAAGAGAAACCAAGCGAGTAAGAAATTACACGTACGAAAAGTACAAA
>CAKPOE010000008.1 GCA_934169745.1 uncultured Clostridia bacterium
CACTAACAGCTCAAGCTTCTAATGCTACAACAAGTATAAATGTAACAGATGGTTATTATCCAGTTGCAATTTATCAATCAAATATTTCTGTAAGTGAAGACTACGAAATAAGCGGAACACATTAATATTATTCATAAAAATGAGTATACCAAGGTATACTCATTTTTTATATATCATACTACTTTTTCTATAGTATTTTGTAGAAATTTGCAGTATCTTATGATATAATACAATTCGAAATTTACTTACGGAGGTACGTGTTATGCAACATATAATTAGTAGTATGAGAAAGGCAATTGAAGATTACAATATGATAGAAGAAGGAGACAAAATTGCTGTTGGGCTTTCTGGTGGAAAAGATAGTATAACTCTTTTACTTGCTTTAGATAATTTAAGAAAGTGGTATCCAAAAAAATTTGATATAGTGGCACTTACTATCGATCCTGGTGGAAATATTTTTGACACTACGGAACTAGAAGCTTTTTGTAAGAGTCTTAATATTGAATATGTTATTGAAAAAACAAATATAAAAGAAGTTGTTTTTGATATCAGAAAAGAAAAAAATCCTTGTTCTCTTTGTGCAAATTTAAGAAGAGGTGCACTAAATGGTGTCGCTGAATCTCTTGGTTGCAATAAAGTAGCTCTTGGTCACCACCAAGATGATGTTATTGAAACATTTCTTTTAAGTCTATTTTACGAAGGTAACATACATACTTTTGCACCAACTACATATTTATCTAGAAAAAATATCGTTACGATAAGACCTATGATTTACGTTACAGAAAAAGAAATAAAAGGATTTGCAAATAAAAATAATTTACCTGTTATGAAAAAAACTTGTCCTAATGATGGATATAGTAAAAGAGAATATATGAAGAACTTAATAAAAACGTTAACAAATGATATTCCTAAAATTAAAGCATGTATATTTGGTGCAATTACACGTTCAAATATTCCTGGATGGAATAAAGACGCCTAAATAATTTAATATCAAGGAGGTATCTAAATTTGAAAAAATTTTTTATTTTTCTTGCATTGTTTATTTCTATAACAATGCCTGTTTTTGCTGCTACTACTCTATACCAAACAACAGCCGAATCAAAAATCTCGTCAGGTGTATTATTAAAGAATTATATTCGATTTACTTCTTCTGGCTGGCAAAATATAAACGTTCTAGAAATTGATATGGATGATAAGTATACAAATTTGGGACTACTTACTTCTGAAAATCGGAGTGGGTACTCTACAAAATCTAAAGACAATGGCTACAAATGCAGATTCAATCGCAGCTATAAATGCAGATTTCTTTCAGGCTAATTCTGGTAAAGGTTCTTCAATAGGAATTGCTGTGGAAGATGGAGAAATAATTAGTTCAGCTTATTCTTTAAACAAAGATAAAAATAAATTCGCAACCTTTGTACTAGATGAAGGTAAATCTATTTTTTATGATTACTTTACGAATGAAATTATTTTAACATCGCAAAAAACAAATGAAAGTTTTTCAGTCGGTGAAGTTAATAAATTTCCTAATACTTTTGAAAATTTAGTTATTTATACTCCAGCTTGGGGAACTAACTCTCATGGAAGTGTTGAGGGCTTACCTTTAACAGAGATGATTGTAGAAAATGGCAAGGTAACCGACATTATATACAATGAAAGTTCAGTTCAAATTCCAGAAGATGGATACGTTGTTTCTGGAATTGGTGCAGGTGCAGAATTCATAAACAACAACTTCAAGGTTGGTACAAAGGTAAAATTAAATATAAAAACAACAATTGATATTGATGAAATAAATCTAGCAGTATCTGGAGGCTCTGTTCTATTAAATAGAGGAAATATACCTTCTACTTTTACTGATAGAATTTCCGGAACGCATCCGAGGACTGCAATTGGTTCTTCAAAAGATGAAAGTACGGTATATTTAGTTACTGTCGATGGACGACAAAAGAAAAGTATTGGTATGACAGAGCAGGAACTTGCAGAATTTCTAAAAGAAATAGGTGTATACAATGCAATAAATCTAGATGGTGGCGGTTCAACCACAATGGTTGCAAGAAAGCTGGGAGAAAATACATTAAGCACAATTAATACACCTAGTGGCGGAAGTTTGAGGTCTATAATAAATGGAATTGGTGTATTTAATAATGCTCCTTCTTCTTCTAAAGTAACTAACTTAATTATTGAAGTTTCAGATACGAATGTATTCAAAGGAAAAGAAAGAGAAATTAAAGTAAAAGGCTATAATAAATATTATAATCCTGTTGATATTGATGAAAAAGATATCAAATGGACTTATGACGGTGTTCCTGTAGAAGTAAATAATGGAATATTAACAGGAAATACAGTTGGAATGACTATGTTGAAAGCAACCTTAGGTAAAGCTTCTGCGAAAATAGAAATAAATATTTTAAGTGACCCAAGTGAGCTTTCTATCACACCAAAGAAAAGTACAATCTCTTCTGGCAAAAATGTTTCATTCAAAATTGAAGCTAAAAACAAAAACGGTTACTACTCTTACTTATCAGATGATGAAATATCTTGGAAAATAGAAAACTATATTTTAAATAATTCTGTTCAAAGTTCTATACCTGAAAATGCAAAAATAGAAAATGGTACATTTTCAGCAACAACATCTGGCGATTACATCATTTCAGTTAGTGATGGAAATATAAAATCTTTTGCTTTAATTACTGTAAGCGGAAAAGGTGTAAAAGTTATAGATGATTTTGAAGGCGAAGAAAATTATGTTTTCGACCCATATCCAGATGAAGTCGGTGGCGATGCTGTCAAAACAGATGAACAAGCTCATTCTGGAAAATATTCAACAAAACTTTCGTATGATTTCAAACGAGATATACAAATAAGAGCTGCTTATATAGAATTCAAAAACAAAGGCGTTGATATTCCGGAAGGCACAACAGATGTTGGCTTTTGGCTATACAATGATTCACCAAAAGAAGATCATATAAAAATAAAATTAAAAGATGCTAATGGTAGGTATCATTTAATAGTTGTTCAAAAGGGAATTACGCACACTGGCTGGAAAGAGTTTACCTATTCACTTGCAAACATTCCACTACCAGGAAAGATAACTGATATTTACTTGGCACAAGATAATATTAACATACAATCTAGTGGCTACGTATATGTTGATGACTTAACATTCTACACAGAAACTACTGCAAGTACAACAACTACTAAATTACCAAAAGATATTAAAGGCATTGATGAATTAAATAAGCCTTCATCGTTAGGAAGCGATGATTCATTTAGAATTGCTGTCATCGATAAAATCGATTCGGCTTCTCTTATGATAGAAAACTTAAGAAATTTAATGCTAAAAGAAACAATTACGTCAAATGCAGATTTTGCAATCTTTACTTCACAAAAAGATTCAAATTTGCTAGAAGATATTGATGTAGAAAAACTAGTTATGAATGGCTATTCAACCCAAGATTATAAAAATTCTACATTTATAACTATTGATAGTAGTAAATCCGGTATTAGAAATACTGATAGTAATCAATGGGTTACATTACAGAAAGATATAAGAAAATCAGATGCCGAAAATATATTTATCATAACAAATAATTCACTTGATAATTTTTCTGATAATAATGAGGCAAGGTTATTTATTGATATGCTTTGTGATTTGCGAAGAGAAGTTAAGAAAAATATTTGGGTACTCCATACAGGAAACTACACAGATTATTCAATGGAAAGAGGAATTAAATATTTAGGAATAAATAATAATACAACTGACGCATCTGAAATTGGTAGCAATACAAATTGCATATTAATAACGGTAAATGGAAAGAATTTAACATATGAAATAAAAAATGTATTTGATTAACAAAAAGTGACTGTTGAAAAATTAACTATCAACAGTCACTTTTTATATTGTTTAAATCTATTTGTGTTTTATCTGCAATTCATCTAGCCATTTCATTTCTTGATCTGTATACTCCTTAACGCCTAGTTCACCATCTTGTATATATATTTTTCCTTTAAAATATTCTGGTATTTCTTTAAATATAAATATAGGTGTATCTTCATTTGTCCCATCTTCTACTTTTCCAGTGTTTTCAGCTCTTTCGGATGTTCCATCCCACGATAATTTATCTTTTCTATAATTGTCTAATTCGAGTTCAGCAGATTCATGGTATATATTAAGCCTCTCCTCTAATCCTCTCACTCTTGCATAATAAGTTGTCTTGTCCATCATATTAAATGTATCATAGTTAATAGTAATAACTATAGCTGCAAGAATAATTATAACAATTATTGTAACAACTAATGCAATTAATGAAATACCATTTTGAGTTTTCATATTAAACTCCCCTTTTATTATAATTTACAATGCTTTATCTATTGTTTCGTGAATTTTGTTCATTATACTTTCAACACTTTCTTGTGTCTTTGCTTCAGCTTTAATCGTTAATTTTGGTTCTGTATTTGAGCATCTTACTAATCCCCAGCCATCTTCAAACAGAACTCTAGCGCCATCAACATCAATTACTTTATAACCATCATTTATAAAGCTCTCTTTTACTTTATTAACGATTTCTACTTTTTTCTCATCAGGTATCATTACAAATTGTTCTGGAGTTCCAACATATTTTGTAACCCCATCTAACAATTCAGACATTTTTTTATTTGTATTAGAAAGTATTTTCAAAATTCTGGCAGCTGAATAAAAAGAGTCATCAAAGCCAAAATACTCATCGTTAAAATAAATATGTCCAGCATACTCACCAGCAAAAATCAAGTTGTTCTTCCTTATCTCATCTTTTATAAATGGACTTCCAACTTTAACAAATCTTGGTTTTCCACCTAGTTTTTCAATTTCTTCATATAAACTTTGTGTACATTTTACATCTAAAATGCCTTCTGCACCGGGATGAGTTTTTATCAAATCTCTCCATATCACAATCATAAATTCATCGCCAAATAATATCTTTCCATTTTCATCAAAGCAGATTATTCTATCTGCATCTCCATCAAATGCAATTCCAATGTCACAATTATGTCTTGCAACAATCTTTTCAAAATCAAGCATGTTTCTTTCTTGTGAAGGATCTGGATGATGAATTGGAAAATTTCCATCAGGACTATCACAGACTGAAAGCATCTCAACACCAAGTTTTTCAAAGAATGGCTTAATATAAAGCGAAGCTACTCCACTACCACAATCAACTGCAACCTTAAGTTTTCTGTCTCCAAGTTTCACTCTATCTGTAATATAATCTATATAAGTCTCTTTTATATCTTTATCTTCAACTATTCCTGGAACATCAGAAATTTCAAACTCTCCTGCTTCTACAAATCTTCTTAATTCTTGAATTTCTTCACCAAAAATAGTGTCTCTTCCTAATGCACATATCTTTAATCCATTGTACTCCTTTGGATTATGACTTGCGGTAATCATTATCGAAGGTTTTATTTTTAAAACTTCTCTTGCAAAATATGTCATAGGTGTCATGCAAACACCTATGTTCACAACATTTACACCAGTTGAAATAATTCCTTTTGTTAATGCATTAAATAAACTATCGGAAGAGAGTCTGACATCTCTTCCTACTATAATTTGTGTTTCACCTTTTCTTTTCATCATGCTAGCAAATCCAGCACCTATAAGCTCTGCAGCTTCTTCGTTTAAATCTGTAGGATAAACACCCCTAATATCATAGCCTCTAAAAATATTTTTATTTATCATTTGTACCTCCAATAAAATCTAAAAGTTAACACACTCAAACTATATATCCAAATTAGTTACATACTTTGCGTTCTCTTGAATAAAGTTTCTTCTAGGTTCAACCTCGTCACCCATTAGTATTGTAAATATTTCATCTGCTCTTGCAGCATCTTCCATCTGTATTTTTACTAATGTTCTTCTTTCTGGATCCATTGTTGTCTCCCAAAGTTGTTCAGGATTCATCTCTCCTAGACCTTTATATCTTTGAATAGTTGTATTTTCTTTTCCAACTTCGCTTAATTTTTGTGCTAATTCTTCATCAGTATAACAATAAATCTCCTCTTTCATTCCTTTTTTAGTAATTTTGTATAGAGGTGGTTGAGCTGCATAAATTCTTCCTGCTTCCAAAAGCGGTCTCATATATCTAAAGAAGAATGTTAACAAAAGTGTTCTTATGTGAGCACCGTCAACATCGGCATCGGCCATCATTATTATTTTTCCATATCTTATTTTTGATATATCAAACTCGCTTCCTATACCAGCTCCTATAGCCATTATAACTGGTGATAATTTATCATTATTATATATCTTATCAACTCTTGTTTTTTCAACGTTAAGCATTTTTCCCCACATTGAAAGGATAGCTTGGAATTTTCTGTCTCTTCCTTGCTTAGCACTACCACCAGCAGAATCTCCCTCGACAAGGTATAATTCGCATCTTTCAGGATCTTTTTCACTACAATCTGCCAATTTACCAGGAAGAGAATTACTCTCTAATGCTGTTTTTCTTCTTGCTAAATCTCTTGCCTTTCTTGCTGCCTCTCTCGCTCTTGCTGCACTAATGCATTTCTCTAATATAGCCTTTGCAACAGTAGGATTTTCTTCAAGATAATCCGCAAGTCTATCATTCATAATACCTGTAACAATACCCGTAACATTACTGTTGCCAAGCTTTGTTTTAGTTTGTCCCTCAAATTGAGGTTCACTTACTTTAACACTTACAACAGCAGTCATACCTTCTCTTATATCATCACCAACAAGGTTTGCGTCTTTATCTTTCAATATGTTATATTTTCTTGCATAGTCATTAAAACATTTTGTAAGTGAACGTTTGAAGCCTTCTAAATGTGTACCACCTTCAGGCGTTGGTATATTGTTAACAAATGTAATTGTATTTTCAGAATATGAAGTTGTATATTGAATTGCGATTTCTACAGGTACTTCATCTCCACCTTCTATATATATTGGTTTCTTATTTATTACTTCCTTGTTTTTATTCAAAAATTCGACGAAAGAAATAAGTCCACCTTCGTAATGAAAATCATAATCAACTTCTGGGTCAGGACGTTCGTCTTTTACTGTTATTCTAAGTCCTTTATTTAAGAAAGCCATCTCTCTCATTCTTTGTACAAGAGTTTCCAAATCGAAATCTAAAGTTTCAAAAATTGTGTCATCTGGTAAGAAAGTAACCTTTGTACCAGTCTTCTTTGTATCCCCAATTCTTTCTAACTTAGTCTTTGTTTTTCCTCTCTCATATCTTTGTTTGTATACGCCTTCTCCATTTGAAACTTCTACTTCAAGCCATGTAGATAAAGCATTAACAACAGACGCACCAACTCCGTGAAGTCCTCCAGATACTTTGTATCCTCCACCGCCAAATTTACCACCAGCGTGTAGAATTGTATAAACAACTTCAACTGTTGGAATTCCCATCTTATGGTGAATACCTATAGGAATACCACGTCCATTATCAATTACTGTAACAGTATTATCTTTATGTAGTATAAGATTGATTTCTGTACAAAAACCAGCCAAAGCTTCATCAACGCTATTATCTACTATTTCATATATTAAGTGATGAAGTCCTCTTTGTGAAACAGATCCAATGTACATACCAGGTCTTTTTCTAACAGCTTCTAACCCTTCAAGTACTTGAATACTATCTTCATTATATTCATTTGTTACCTTTACATCTTTTGACATTTAATCTTCTCCTTTGTTTTGAAATCATTTACTGTGTATTCTTCAAAGCTATATATCTAAGAACATTTTGTTAAATATTTTTATTTAATCTTTTTGCCATTGTGCTTACTAATATATTAGATAAATAATTTCCTTTTTCAGCTATTATTACTGTTTTCTTTTCATTTATATCATCATCGATTTTATCAAGAAACTCTTTATTTTCGCTAGAACTTTTTAAAGAATTTATATCAAATATTCCAATAATATCTTTTGATTTTATTAAATTATTTTCACCTATATGTAAGAACATTTCACTCTCCTTTGTACTTAACAATTCCTCTATCTATATTATATAATTTTATGTTTTTTGTCAAACAATCATATTTCAAAATTAAATTAACGTCTGTACAAGTAATAAAAACTTGATAATTTTTAATATTCTCAAAAATAGAATTTATTCTATCAACATCCAACTCTGACGTTATATCATCTAAAAGTAAAATTGGATTTTCTCCAATCTCATCTCTCACAATATTCATCTCAGACATTTTTAAAGAAAGTACAGCTGTCTTGTGCTGACCTTGAGAACCGTACATATTAAGCGATTCATCATTTATAAACATTTCAAAATCGTCTCTATGCATTCCTTCAGAAGTGTAACCTCTTAATAAATCTAAACTTAATTTATCATTTAACAATTTTTTAAATTGTTCTTTATTTTTAAAACTCGTTTTATATTTTATTTTTATTTTTTCTAAATCGTTTGTAAGTTTTGGATGAACAATTTCCAAATTTTTTTGCAACTTTTCCACATATTCTTGACGATATGTGAATATCTTTTCTGAAAATTCAGCTAATTGTTCATTCCATATATCTATGCTATCTACCTTTTTACTTTTTAACGCAGCATTTCTTTGTTCCAACACTCTGTTATATGAATTTAATTCGTGTAAATATTTTGGTCTCAATTGACTAATTAAAATATCTAAAAATTTTCTTCGCTGTGCTGGTCCTTGTTTTAAAATAATCATATCATCTGGAGAAAAAATAACTATATTTATATTTCCGACAAGCTCACTATTTTTGTTTAACTTAATGCCATTTAATTTAATACATTTTTTCTCAGTTTTATTTAGGTCTATTTCTATTTCATTTTCTCTATTATTTTTTTCATATTTAACAACAACTTTAGAAGCATTATTTTCAAAACGAATTAATTCATTTTCTTTGTGCGTTCTAAAAGACCTTCCTAATGCACAAAAATACAAAGCTTCTAATATATTAGTTTTTCCTTGTGCGTTTTTTCCATAAAAAACATTTATATTTTCATTTAAATCAATCTGTTGTTTATCATAATTTCTAAAATTTTCAAGGTAAATATTCTTGATTAACATTATATCCTCCGCACCGTACCGTAAAAAATTATTCTTTCAAACGAACTGGTGAAACCATATAAATAAATTTATCATCAACAACTGGTTTAATTATACAAGGTGAAATATTACTTCCAAAATCCATATAAATTTCATCATCTTCTATATTTTTTAATGCATCTAATAAATATTTATGATTAAAACCTATTTCTAATTCTTTACCTTCTGTCTCTATTAAAACTTCCTCTTTTGCATCTCCTATTTGTGAAGTACAAGAAACAATCAAACTTCCTAAATTTATAAACAATTTGATTGGATATTTTTTCTCTTTCTCTCCTGCTGTTACAGAGAAAATAGAAGCTCTTTCTATAGCGTTTTGTAAATTTTCTTTCTTTACTTTTATTCTTGTTTCTTTATCTTTAGGAATAACATTATTATAATTTAAGAACTCTCCTTCTAATAATCTAGTAACAATTTTACAATTATCAAATTCAAATAAAGCTTGATTTTTAGAAATACCTATTCTTATCTCATTATCATCATCAGAAATATTTTTAATTACTTCACTCAAATATTTGCCAGGAATTATTGCTGTAAAATCATCACTAGCATCAACAGCAAGTGTTTTTCTAAGAGCCAATCTAAAACCATCAACAGCAACAACAAATAGCTTTCCTTCTTTTATTTCAAATAAACATCCTGTAAATATAGGCCTGTTTTCATCTGTACTTACAGCAAACATTGTTTTTTTAACCATTTCTTTAAACATTTTTTGAGAAAGAGCTATTGCTTTTTCCACATTTATAGTTGGTAGTGTGGAAAAGTTATCTGGATTCATAGTTGAAAGTTTATAAACAGAACCTTCACATTCAATAACTAATAATTTGTTTTCGTTTACATATATAGTAAGTTCTGAATTTGGTAATTTTCTTATTATATCTACAAACATTCTACAATCAACAACTGTTTTTCCTTCTTCAGCAATATAACAATCGTTAATAACATATTCCATACCTATATCTAAATCATTAGTTGTTAAAATTAATGTATTATTTTTTAAGTTAATTAATATTCCTTCTAGTATTGGATCAGGAGTTCTTCCTACGGAAGTACGACTTACGTTGTTTAATCCTATTAATAATTTTTCTTTTTCACAAACAAATTTCATTTTTTTAAACCTCTTTTCTTTTTTCTTAAATAAATATATTTTAGTCATAGTAGTAGTAGAGTATGTTAGTAATGTGGAAAAGCACCCCAAAGTATTGAACCCGTAGTGGAATTTTATGTTTATAACTTGTTGATACTTTACAACTTTTATTAACACCGTTTTCACAAAACTAACACAAATCGAGTTAATAACACTTTATTTACACTTTTTCAACACTAGTCTGTTAGTATCTAATGTAGCTCTTCCGTAAGAACACATAACGAATTTGACTACCAAAATTTTTTTATGTAACATGTTAGTTTTTGCAAGCGTTTAATTCAAAATCATTTTTCTAATGTTATCCACAATTATTTTTGTATTAGGATCGACTTCCATTGTATCCTCTATCTTTTTTATTGCGTAAATGACAGTTGAATGATCTTTACCACCAAACTCTTTTCCTATTTCTTTAAGAGAAGCACCTGTAAGTTGCTTTGAAAGATACATAGCAATTTGTCTTGGAAAAGCAATATCGCTAGTTTTTCTTTGAATTTTAAAATCATTTTGATTTAGATTGTAATATTTTGCTACTATATTTTGAATATAATCAACTGTTATTACTTTTTCTTTTGATTGATGTAAATTAGAAATTTCTTTTTCAGCAAGTTCCATAGTAATTTCACCATTAGTAAGTGAAGACCAAGCAATCATTTTGTTAAGTATTCCCTCTAATTCACGAATATTAGATTCAACTTTAACAGCTATCATTGATAAAATTTCATCATCTATATATATTTTCTCATTTTGAGCTTTCTGTCTAAGAATTGCATACCTAGTTTCATAATCTGGTTTTCCGATATCTGCAACAAGACCCCATTCAAATCTAGATTTAAGCCTCTCCTCCAATGGATTAATATCTTTAGGTGGCTTATCACTTGATATAACAATTTGTTTTCCGTTTTCATAAAGTGCATTAAACGTGTGGAAAAACTCTTCCTGACATCTTTCCTTTCCTATGAAGAACTGAATATCATCTATTAATAGAAGATCAATATTTCTATATTTATCTCTGAACTCTTCGTTTGTATTTTTTTGAATAGCATTTATAAGCTCATTTGTAAATTTTTCGGAAGTTATATATAAAACTTTTGCATCTTTATTTTGAGACAATACAAAATTACCAATAGCGTGCATTAAGTGAGTTTTACCTAAACCTACTCCTCCATATAAAAATAATGGATTATAGGCTTTTCCTAAACTTTCTGCTGCAGCTAAAGCCGCTGCATGTGCAAAACGGTTATTTTCACCAATGACAAAAGTTTCAAATGTATATTTTGGATTTAGTATACTATTAGTAGAAAAATTATTTTGACTTTTTGGTTTAGACAAATTTGTATCTTTTTCGTCCAAAACAACATTTAATTCCAAATCTTTATTTGTTACTTGTCTAATACTTGCTTTTATTAAATCTGCATATCTAGAATAAATGGAATCTTTTTGAAATGGTGATGATGCTTTTACAGTAAAACTTTCATTATCCATGCTAATTGGTATTAAAGGTTTTATCCAAGTCGCAAAACTTATTCCAGTCATCTCAGGCTCCAAAAGCTCTAGAACCCTAGTCCAACACTCCTCTAACATTTTTTTGACAACCTCCTAACAATAATTTACAAAGTTACTAACATTTTATTAACAAATGTTGATAAAAATGTGGATAAATTTGTGAACAACCTGTGAAACCCCTAAAAAACCAACATTTTTTTACATTATTTTTCTTAACACTCAAAAGCGTTGATACAAGCACTGTTAATAAAATAAATCTATTTTCCCAACATTTTTTATGCGAACAAAAATTTGCTGAGGTTATATAATTTTATGTAAAATTTACATAGTAAAATATTATGAATAATCGCCCTAGAACCCTATGTATTTCAATATGTCTAGAACTTACCAACATTATATCTATAAATGTGAATAAATGCAAGAAGAATAATCATTTTTTTACAATATGGACCTTCCGTAAGAACATAATCACGTAACAATAGTAAACATAAAATTTGATACAAAATATATTAGTGATATATTTGTGGAGATGATGTAAAAAAATACGCCCAATACTTGACAAATAACATAAAAACATTATATAATACCCATGTTGCTTATAAAGAACGTAATATCGGGAGGTGTAATCATGAAAAGAACATTTCAACCAAAAAATAGACAAGAAAAAAGAGAACATGGTTTTAGAAAAAGAATGAGCACAGCAAATGGAAGAAAAGTTATAAAAAGAAGAATGTTAAAAGGTAGAAAGAAGCTTTCTGCTTAATTTTGAATATTATAACGTGGGCCGTATTAGGCCCTTTTTTTCTAAATGAGAGAGGTGCAATATGAAAAAAACATTAGCACTAAAGGAAACTAAAGACTTTCAAAGGATATTAAAAAAGGGAAGTTGGTATAGTGGAGATTATTTAAGTCTTTATGAGATTGCTAATGGTAAGGAATGTAATTTCCTTGGTATTGCTGTTGGAAAAAAAGGCTTAAATAGTGTTAAGAGAAATAGAATAAAGAGATTAATAAGGGAAAGCTATAGAAATAGTGAGCAAAGCATAAAAGTAGGGTATAACATAGTTGTTCTTTGGAGAAGTAAAAATAGCTATGAAGAGGCTACGTATGCTAATATTGCTGAAGATTTAAAGATTTGTTTGAAGAGGGCAGGAATGCTTTTATGAAAAAAATTTTGATTTTCTTTATTAGAATCTATCAGAATACGTTGTCACCATTTATAGGTAGAAATTGTAAATATATTCCAACTTGTTCGGAGTATACGATACAGGCTATTGAGAAATATGGTGCTTTAAAGGGTACTAAAATGGGAATTCATAGAATATGCCGTTGCAGACCTTTTGCAAAAGGTGGGTATGATCCCGTTGTATAAAATTGAATAAAAGGAGGAGAAGTCCTTGTTTGATTGGATAGCACAGTTATTTGGTTATTTACTTTATTACATTTATAATCTTGTGCATAATTACGGAGTTGCAATCTTATTATTTACAGTCATTACGAAATTGATTTTGCTGCCTTTTACTATAAAACAGCAAAAATCACTAGAACAGTCGAAAAAAATGCAACCATTGCTTCAGGATTTGCAAAACAAATACAAAGATGACCAAGAAAGGATGGCACAAGAGTACCAAAAACTAGTTCGTGAAAACAAGTTTAATCCGTTTGGCGGTTGCTTACTTTCTTTGATACAAATTCCTATAATATTGGGAATGTTGTATGTTGTGGGAAAACCACTTACAAATATGGTTAAAATGCCACAGGAAGAGATTAAGCAAAAGGTTATAGAAATAATGCCAGAGAATTATGAGGGTGGCTATGAACAGTTTATAAAGCAAAATAGGTACATTGAGTTAAAAGTTATAAAGAAGGAAAATTTATTAAATCTAAACTTTTTGGGTATAGATTTAGGCGATGTAGCATCAGAAAATAAAAAAGACTTTAAATTACTTATAATTCCTATATTATCAGCATTATTTACATGGTTATCTATATATGTAATAAACGGAAAACAGCCAAAAGTTGAGAAAAAGGAAAATGAAGATGAAATGCCAATGCCTGATATGAGAATGATGAATGTAACTATGCCATTGCTTTCAGGATGGATAGCATATATTGTTCCTCAAGGTTTAGGATTGTACTGGTTCTTTAGTAGTTTATTACAAATAGTGATACAATTGTTAATAAAGAAGTTCATGAAGGAGGAATAAATAATGAAAGAAGCAGAAGGAATAGGAAAAACATACGAAGAGGCCGTTTCAGACGGACTTAAGAAAATTGGCCTATCAAAGAAAGACGTTGATATAGAGCTTTTGAAAGAGCCAAAGAAAACATTTTTTAGCATATTAGATCCAAGACAAGTTAAGGTAAAAATTACAGAAAAAGAACATAAAGAAGAAGCAGTAAAAGAGCATGTTGAAAAAGTTTATGAGAAGCCAAGCGATGAAGATAAAAAAGGTGCTGAAGAAATCGTTGAAAGCTTTATAAAAGATTATCTAAACGCACTAGGAATCGATTTAAACGTAGATATAAAAGAAGATAATGATATTATTAAGGTAGAGCTTACAGGCGAAAAAGCAGGTCTTATAATCGGCTACAGAGGAGAAACTTTAGAAGCGCTTCAAGTTTTGGTTGCAAACATAGCAAATAAGAACAGAGAAACAAGAGTTAGAGTAATTGTTGATGCAGAAAACTATAGAAAGAAGAGAGAAAAAACACTTGAGGAACTTGCTCAAAAAGTGGCAAACACAGTTGTTTCTAAAAGAAAAAGCATAACACTTGAGCCAATGGTTGCATTTGAAAGAAAAGTAATTCATGAAACACTTCAAAATCATCCAAAAGTAAAAACTTTAAGCGTTGGAGAAGAGCCATACAGAAAAGTTGTTATATCATTAAAATAGAAAGAGCCGAAAGGCTCTTTTTTGTATCTTTTTATTGCGTAATTTACAAAATGTGATATAATTATGTAACGTAATATTGTTGAATTTTGAGGTGAAATGATGACTACAATAGCTGCTATTTCAACACCTGCAGGAACGGGTGGAATAAGTATTGTTAGAATGAGTGGAGAGAATGCTCTAAATATATTAAGAAAGGTGTTTAAAACAAAGAGTTTAGATACTTTTAATTCTCATACAATAAAATATGGACATATTGTTGACAATGACGGGAAAGTTATTGATGAGGTATTAGTTTCATATTTTAAGGCACCAAAAACATATACAGGGGAAGACATTTGTGAAATTAATTGCCATGGCGGAAATATAGTAACAAAGCAGGTTTTAGAACTTCTACTAAAAAATGGGGCGGTGCTTGCAGAAGGTGGCGAATTTACAAAAAGAGCTTTTTTAAATGGAAAGATGGACTTATCACAAGCAGAAGCTGTAATAGATATTATAAATAGCAAGAGTGACAAGGAGAAAAAATCATCTTTGAACCAATTACAGGGGGTGCTAGGCAAAAAAATAAGAGAAATAAAAGGAGATTTTGTAGACTTACTTGTAGATATTGAAGCTAACATAGATTATCCAGAGTATGACATTGAGGAAGTTAGGCGAGAGAAAGTCATAGATGTATTAGATAAAAATATTGATAAATTACAAAGGCTTGAAAATTCTTTTGAAAGCGGAAAAGTGCTTAAAAATGGCGTAAATACAGTAATAATCGGCAAACCTAATGTTGGAAAGTCATCACTTTTAAATGTGCTGTTGAAAGAAGAAAGGGCAATCGTTACAGAAATACCAGGAACTACGAGGGATACTATAGAAGAATATTTAACTATAAAAGGTATTCCACTCAAAATAACGGATACTGCTGGAATAAGAGAAACTGATGATATAGTAGAAGAAATTGGCGTTGAAAAGAGTATGAAAGCATTGGAAACAGCAGAGTTAGCACTTATTATTTTGGATGGTACAAAGAAACTAGAAAAAGAAGATTTTGATATTTTAGATAAGGTGAAAAATAAGAAACATATTATTATAATAAATAAAATCGATTTGGATTCAAATATAGAAAAAGATAAATTAAATGATGAAAATATCATTGAAATCTCAACCAAAACACTGAGCGGAATAGAAAAGCTTGAAGATAAAATAGAATGTATGTTTAATCAAAATGAGATGGATGTGGATAATGAAATTGTTGTTACAAATATACGACATAAGGATTTAATAACAAAAGCTAGATTACAAATTGAACACATCAAAGAAGCATTGAAGTCTGGTATTCCAATAGATATGATTTCTATAGAATTACAGAATGCAGTTCAATTTTTGGGAGAAATCACTGGGGAAACAGTCTCTGAGGACGTTGTTAATGGCATATTTAAGAAGTTTTGCGTAGGAAAGTAATAACACTAGGGAAATCAATGTTTCACGTGAAACATTATCGAAAAGAGGTATATAAAATGGATTATGAAGCAGGAAATTATGATGTAATTGTTATAGGCGCAGGACATGCAGGTTGTGAAGCAGCACTTGCCGCTGCTCGACTTGGAGTTAAAACGTGCTTGTTTACTATAAATATGGATAGCATAGCAAACATGCCATGTAACCCTAACATTGGCGGAACGTCAAAAGGACATTTAGTTAGGGAGATAGACGCTCTAGGCGGGGAAATGGCTAAAAATATTGATAAAACTTTTATACAATCAAGAATGTTAAATACCGCGAAAGGACCAGCTGTATATTCGTTGAGAGCACAAGCAGATAGAAAAAAATATCAGATGGAAATGAAACATACACTTGAATTGCAAGAAAATTTGGACGTAAAACAAGCTGAAATTGTTGAATACATATTAAAAGATGGGAAGATTGATGCTGTTAAAACTCGTATAGGAGCAATATATCACACGAAGGTTGCGGTGCTTTGTTCTGGTACATATTTGAGGGGAAAAATATTTATAGGTGAAGTTAATTATGAGAGTGGTCCAGATGGTATTTTCCCTGCTAAGTTCTTAACAGAAAGCTTGGAGAAAATAGGGATAAAAACAAGGAGATTTAAGACAGGAACACCTGCAAGAGTGAACAAAAGAAGTATTGACTTTAGTAAGATGGAGATACAAGAAGGTGACAAAGAAATAGTGCCATTTTCTTTCGAAAATAAAGATTTGAACAGGGAACAAGTTCCTTGTTACTTAACATATACAAACGAAAAAACTCATGAGATAATTAGGGCAAATCTACATCGTTCTCCACTTTATGGTGGCGAAATTAAAGGAACGGGGCCAAGATATTGTCCATCAATAGAGGATAAAGTGGTTCGTTTTGCTGACAAAGAAAGGCATCAAGTTTTTGTAGAACCTTTAGGTGAAAATACTGAAGAGATGTATATTCAGGGAATGTCTAGCAGTTTGCCAGAAGATGTTCAAATAGCTATGTATAGGACAATTCCGGGATTGGAGCATTGTGAATTTACAAGACCAGCATATGCTATTGAATATGATTGTATTGATTCAACTGATTTAAAATTGAGTTTGGAATCTAAAATAGTTGAAGGTTTGTTTTTTGCAGGTCAGGTAAATGGTTCATCGGGATACGAAGAGGCTGCTGCACAAGGAATAATGGCTGGTATTAATGCTGCACAAAAAGTTAAAGGAAAAGAACCGCTTATACTAGATAGAAGTGATGCATATATTGGCGTTTTGATTGATGATTTAGTTACAAAAGGAACTAATGAACCTTATAGAATGATGACATCTAGAGCGGAATATAGATTATTGCTTAGACAGGATAATAGTGATGAAAGATTAACACCTAAGGGTCATGAAATTGGCTTAATATCGGATGAAAGATATGAAAAATTCTTAAAAAAACAGGATAATATAAGAAGAGAGATAGAAAGAGTAAAAAGTACTAATATAAAGCCTTCTGATAGGCTTAATCAAATCCTAGAGGAAAAAGGCACGACACCTGTTACTACAGGTTCTAAGCTTTCAGATTTAATAAAGAGAACGGAATTAGATTATGAAATTTTAAAGGATGTCGATGAGCAAAGACCTGAGTTAACAAAAGAAGAAAGAGATGAAGTTAATATTAAAATAAAATATGAAGGTTATATAAAACTACAATTAGAACAAATAGAAGGATTTAAAAAATTAGAAAACAAAAAAATACCGGAAGATATTGATTACGAAAAAGTTAAGGGAATAAGAATTGAAGCAAGACAAAAGCTGGAGAAGTTTAGACCAACTTCAATTGGTCAGGCATCAAGAATATCTGGCATTTCACCTGCTGACATATCTGTACTTTTAATTTATTTACAAACATTGTAGTATGAATGGTTAAATCATTGCAAACACTACAATTATATGATGCGCTACGACAATTGATTATAATTGCTTTTTTGCGGTCAGCACCACTAACTTTATTACCAAAGCCAAAAAGCAAAAAATACCGACAAATAATTCTAAATTTACATTTCGGTAGTCAAAAGGAGGGATTATGAAAACCTTACTTAAAAAGTTAGCTAAACAAATTGATATAGAATTATCAAATGAACAAATTGACAAGTTTTTTACCTATAAAGATTTGTTGAAGGAATGGAATGAGAAAATAAATTTAACAGCCATAGTTGATGATGAAGAAATATTGTTAAAACATTTTATAGATTCTTTGACAATTGAAAAATATATTACAGAGAATAGCTCTATAATAGATGTCGGAACAGGTGCTGGTTTTCCTGGAATTCCATTAAAAATAGTGAGAGAAGACATTGAGCTTACTTTACTTGATTCTTTAAATAAAAGAATTAATTTTTTAAATGAAGTAATTGATGCGAATAATTTGAAAAATGTTTGCTGTATTCATGGAAGAGCGGAAGATGTTTCACGTGAAACATCAATGAGAGAAAGTTTTGATTATGCCACTGCTAGGGCTGTTGCAAATCTTTCAACGCTCTCAGAACTTTGCTTGCCTTTTGTAAAGATTGGCGGAAAATTTATTTGTATGAAAGGAAACAATATAGACGAAGTAGAGGAAGCAAAAAGGGCAATAGAAGTATTAGGAGGAAAAATAGTAAATATAGAAAAGTTATTATTGCCTAATTCAGATATTGAAAGAAATATTATAATAATCGAAAAAGTAAAACAAACTCCTAAGCAGTACCCTAGAAAGGCTGGTATTCCAGCAAAAGAACCTATAAAGTGAAAATGTTTCACGTGAAACAAAGCATGTAGCACATGGCACAAAATGTTATAATATGCGATTAAAGCACATTGACAAATGCTTCACAATCGATATATAATCACCTCAAGAACAAATCTTTCATTACTCATCAAACAAATTTTGAGGAGGGAGTAGTCGTGATGGCACTAGCTTTGGGCGGACTTGCGGGGATTGTTGCTGAAGTTTTGGTTGGTTTGATATATTCGATTGTGATAATCGCAATATCAAAGACAGAGTGGCGTTTCCTGAAGAACATTTTCGTGGTATCACACATGTATGTAGCGAAAGGAAAATGCATAGTGTTTGCAATACTTTCATCACTTGCATGCTACCGAGTGATTACAAACGGTTCGATATTGTCAATTGTAATGTTTTCATTTTCATTCATGATGATGATGGCAACGTTACTAATAAACATATCAAGTAAAATAAGCCCAATGAAAATAACGTCAGATGGCTTGATGTCGCTGTATCTTCTTGCTGCACTCATAACATTTGGATACGTTGTATTGATGGGAGAAGTGTGGGTTAGAATAGTAATGGCAACATATTTGCTTATTCTGGCTACATACTATTTGTACAAAATGGATGCATGGGGTGAGATATTTGGAAGTTTTGAAGAAACGTATGAATATCTTTATCCTGTAATTCCATTTGTTGCGGTACTTGTCACGATATTAATATAAATTGTTTCACGTGAAACAATTACCAACTAAATGATTTCCGGCAGTCATATTCTTGCTTGTTTTTGAAAAATGAGCAAGGTGTGACTGCCGGAATTATTTAGGTAACTATTTGTGTTTTACTGCTATACAGTGTTTCGTTCTTATGTAGTTGCCGAGAAGAAACTTAAAATATGAAAATGCCCGCACTTTACAACTGTTTGCGGCTGTTTTAATTTTGCTACTAATGATATGCTACAGAAAGTGGTATAAATAATTTTTTGCAAATTTTTGTGTTTTTTATTGTATAAAATTTGTAAAACATATATAATATTTTTGAACAAAAGAAAATGTAATGTTTCACGTGAAACATTTTTAAATTGGAGGTATATAAATGGGAAAAGTTATTTCAATTGCAAATCAAAAAGGTGGAGTTGGAAAGACTACAACGTCAGTAAACTTGAGCGCTTGCTTAGCATTGGCAAAAAAGAAAGTATTATTAATTGATGCGGATCCACAAGGAAACGCAACGAGCGGAGTGGGTGCGAAAAAAGACGTTGAAAAATCTACTTACGATGTTATTATAAATGGGGAAGATATAAGAAATGTAATACAAAAAAGTGCTGTGGATGGTTTAGATGTTTGTGCTGCAAATATAAATCTTGCTGGAGCTGAGGTTCAATTGGTTTCTCAATTATCAAGAGAACATAAATTGAAAGAAGCATTAAAAGATATAAGAGATGAATATGATTTTATAATTATTGATTGTCCACCATCACTTGGTCTTGTAACATTGAATGCCTTAACAGCATCAGATACAGTTTTAGTTCCTATTCAATGTGAGTATTATGCTTTGGAAGGCTTGGGACAATTGATGAGCACGATTGATTTAGTACAAAGAATGTTAAACAAAGATTTGGAAGTTGAAGGCGTTGCACTTACAATGTATGATGCGAGAACAAATTTATCAATGCAAGTAATTGAAGAGGTAAAAAAATATTTCAAAGATAAGGTATATAGGACAGTAATTCCAAGAAATGTAAAATTAAGTGAGGCTCCAAGTTTTGGTCTTCCTATTGCATTATATGATAAAAAATCAAAAGGTGCAGAAGCATATACTAATTTAGCAAAAGAAGTAATAAGACAAAATAAGATTGTAAATAAAGCATAGAAAAAATATAAAAGAATGGAGGAATATATATGGCAACAAAGGGTGGATTAGGAAAAGGACTAGAAGCATTATTTCCATCAAACGTAGATATAGGTTCACTTTCAAAAGATGTTTCACGTGAAACGTCAGAAAAAGTTATTGAGATGAAATTGAATGAGATTGAACCAGATATTAATCAGCCAAGAAAAGTTTTTGATGATGAAAAGTTGGAAGAACTAAGCGAATCAATAAAAGAGCATGGTGTTTTACAACCAATAATAGTAACAAAAAAAGATGATTATTATCAAATAATAGCAGGAGAGAGACGTTGGAGAGCTTCTAAAAAAGCAGGGTTGAAAACGATACCTGTTATTGTAAGAGATTATGATGCAAAAAAAATAAGAGAGGTTTCACTTATTGAAAATTTGCAAAGACAGGATTTGAATGCATTGGATACTGCAAAAGCCATTAAAGAATTGATGGAAGAACATCAACTAACACAAGAACAACTTGCGAAGACGTTAGGAAAGAGTAGAAGCGCAATTGCAAATACTTTGAGAATATTGAACCTAGATGAACGTGTACAAGATATGGTACAAGAGGGAAAGCTTTCTGAAGGACATGCAAGAACTCTTGCATCAATAGAAAGTCCTCAAAAGCAATATAAGTTGGCCATGGATATAATCAATCTTGATTTGAGTGTTCGTGAAGCTGAAAATATGGCAAAAGAGGAGAAGGAAGAAGTTAAAAAGAAACCAACGAATAAGAAAAAAAGTAAGTTAGAAGCTATTTATAAAGATCTTGAAAATAGAATAAAGAGTGCATTGGGCACAAAGGTATCATTCAAACCACAAACAAAAAGCAAGGGAAAAATTGTTATAGACTATTATAATGAGGAAGAGCTAGAGAGAATTTTAGAGATACTTGAAAAATAGGAAAGAGGGAAAATACTATGGATAAATTTTTGGAATTTACAAAAGAGCCAGAGTTTATTATTTGTGGAATAGTAATAATAGTTGCATTATTTGTTATTACTATAATAAATATTATAAGAACAAACAAAATAGCGAAAAAGTACAAAAAATTTATTTCAAAATTTTCTAAAGGTGCGAATATAGAAATATTACTAAATGATTATGCCAATTCTGTAGAAGAAGTTAGAAATGAGAATGTTTCGATAAGAAATAAAATAGATGCTATCGAAAAAAATAGTATGCATGCGTTACAAAAAGTTGGAATAGTGAGATATAATGCCTTTGCAGACACAGGAAGCGATTTGTGCTTTGCACTTGCTCTTTTAGATTTTGAAAATAATGGCGTTGTAATAAATGGGGTATATTCGAGAGATAATACAACAACTACTTATGCAAAACCAGTAGAAAAAGGAGTTTCAAAGTATACATTATCAAAAGAAGAATCAGAAGCAATTGAGAAAGCTAAAAGAATGGCAGATAGCTATTTTATAAATGTAAGATAAAAAGAAAAAAATTCTATTGACAAGTTTTATTTAAAATGGTAGTATATATACTGTTACCGAAAAGGTCAACCTAGTGCAGAGGTGGTCGAGTTGGTTTAAGGCACCAGTCTTGAAAATTGGCGTATGTGCGAGCATACCGTGGGTTCGAATCCCACCCTCTGCGCCACACAGAAAGTTAGAGTTTAGAAATATCTAAGTTCTAACTTTTATATTAGGAGACATACCCAAGCCGGTCGAAGGGGACAGTTTGCTAAACTGTTAGGGTTCGTAAGGGCCGCGAGGGTTCGAATCCCTCTGTCTCCGCCAAAGAGCACTATGCTAAAACAGTGTAGTGTTTTTTTGATGTATGAAAAAAAGAACGATTCGAACCCGAGAGGGCAACGAGCGTAAAGAAAAAGCTCCAGTGGAGCTTTTTTAGTGAGTTGACCGACTGAGCTTGCGAAGGAGGTCTAGGATGCGAAGCAGACGGCGAATCCCTCTGTCTCCGCCAAAGAACACTATGCAGAAATAGCGTAGTGTTTTTTTGATGTGTGATAACAAGAACGATTCGAACCCGAGAGGGCAACGAGCGTAAAGAAAAAGCTCCAGTGGAACTTTTTTAGTGAGTTGACCGACTGAGCTGAAACCAAAAAATAAAATACCGTAGATACACAAAATAAAAATAACGTTGTAGGGTGTCGCCGCCTTCGGCGACCCGTGAAATCCAAATGTAGCACAATACTTTTGTTTTGCATCTTCGTCCAGCCCGCCAAATGTGCACAAAAACCGTACACATTTGAAGCTTCGCTTTTTCGTGCAGGCCGGCCTTGCGGCAGGGCACAGTAACCCTGCCCTACAACTGTTTGAGGCTGCTTATATTTTAATACAATACGATTTTAAGGGCCTTGTTTCGTTTTTTTATATAAATACAAAAGAGTTCCTTTCGGAACTCTTTTTGTGATAATTAAAACATTATTTATTTCATTTTCAACGGCATATTAACAACAAATTCACAACTCAATGCTAATAGTTTGTTACTAATTTCAACCAATTCATCGTCTGGTATTGTTTTAGAATTATTAACTAAATATTCAACTTCACCAGTATCAGGCCACGTAACTTTAGAATTAACTACATAATCGCTTGGGATTACTCCGTCTTTGACTCTCATAATACTTATTCTAGTAGATGGATAATAGTAGTGATTAAGCCTTGAAACTTTTACACCAAATGTTACTGGTGCCTTAAAAGTTATCATATCTCTATTTGCGTGAGCAATCATTCCGTCTCCAACATATATCATACCGTGGTTACCATGTGAAGTAATTTGAGCTAAAACATCACCTTTTTGAAGTTTTGAGTAATCAATATTTCCAACAGAAATACTCTTATAAACAAATTCAAAATATTTACTATTTTTACCTTTACAAGCATCGTTATATATTTCTTGTACATGCCAAGGTTCTTTTTGGTTATACAAGTCCAAGCCTAAAGTTGTCTTTAAATTGTATGTAACGAAAGTGCCACAATCCATACACCATTTGTTGCCCAATTCAACATACTTTCCATTTCTATAATAATAACTATTATTCTTCACATAGTATAACTGCTCATTGTAACCTTTATTACGAATTTCAATACATGTATTCCAGTTACCGCTTAAAGCATAAGTTAAAAGTGGGTAACCTTTTTCATCGCGTCGTGCATTACCTTTTTCAACGAAATTTCGTGCAAAAGTAGCAACGTCATTTCCTTGTTCAGGAGTAATTGCAGCATAAGCTATTAAATTGAATGAAAGTATAAAACAAAGAATCAAAAAGAATACTTTACGTTTCATAATATCACACCCTTAATAATAGTTATGACATTATTATAACATATTCTGTAAACTTTGTGAACGCTTTTGATTGACATAATTATGTAATGCGTGCTTCCGTAAAAAAGAAAATTTTTAAAATAGCAGAAATTTGCCTTTTGAAAGGGTATACACCGACAATCAATTTTCCGGTAGGCCGTTTTGAACGAAAAAGAGGCAGCCGGAAAATCGTTCATTTTTGAACGAAAAAGTGGCTGCCGGAAAATTGTTCACTATTATTACTTTGTTGCTGAAGCTGCGTAGTTAATATGTCTTTTCATTATGCCCTTTGCAAGTGCATAACGTATTTCGGTTTTTGAAGTAATTAGGTCTGGATTTGAATAATGGTTATTAAGTAATGTTCCATCAGTAACTTTTAAAGGAATTAATATTTCTGATGTGTTCGTATCAGGCCATATTATCTTAGAATTAACTGTTTTATCCTGAGGAACTACTCCGTCATTTACTCTAAGAATACTTACTTTTGTACTTGATTTGTAAAATCTATTCAATACTACAGTGTCAAAGCCTAAAATTGGTGGATTTTGATAATATTTTATAGCATTTCTGCTCGCGTGAGATGCTTTTCCGTCTCCAACATATATAAGACCATGGTTTTCCCTCGAACCAATTGTTATAACAAGATCTCCTTCTTTAAGAGTTGAATAATCAATGTTTCCAATAGAAATATTCTTATGTACAAAATGAAAGTACTTACTATCACTACTTTTAGAAGCGTCATTGTACATATCTTTAATGTGCCATGGTTCATTTGCATCACTCAAATACATATCTAGTCCTAAAGTTGTATTATAAACAAAAGATATAAAACCACCACAGTCCATACACCATTTATTGCCTAAGTTTATGTATGTACCGTTTTGTTTATGATAATTGTTTTTGCTTATGTTATATAACATACTTTTATATCCGCTATCACGAATTGCCACACTTGTGTTAAAATTATTGCTTAAAGCATAAACGAGTAGAGGATATCCATTACTATCACGTCTTGCATTGCCCTTTTCTATAAAGTTTGTAGAAAATAATGCAACATCTTCGCCTTGTTCTTTAGTAAGATCAGCATTTACAACATTTAACAAGCTTAACATTATAAACGCACTTATCATTAGTAAGGTATATTTTGTGTAAAACCTCATAAATACCTCCTATAAGTCTTCGGCTAGGACATTATATCACAAAGTAACATAATATTCAAGTGGGATGAATTACAATAAAATTTAAGATTTTACTTGACAATCACAAACTACAATTGTAAACTATACTTGTAGATTACAATTGTAGTTTTGTATGGGGGTTTTTATGAATAAGATAACAGAAGCTGAATTAGAAATTATGAAGGTACTTTGGGAAAATAAGGAGGCAACATCTCTACAGATAATTGATGAGGTTTCAAAAACGACGGATTGGAACAAGAATACAATTAAAACACTTATTTCGAGACTTGTTGAAAAGGAGGCAATTAGTGTAGACAAAAACAAAGGAAATTTATATTTGTATACACCGAATATTTCGATTGATGAATACAAAAATGAAGAAAATAAAAATTTTCTAAAGAAATTGTACAACGGTTCAATAAATGATATGCTGCTTACTTTTGCAAAGTCAAATGAATTGACAAGAAAAGATTTGGAAGAATTAATGAAACTTATAGATAGTGAGGAGGAATAATGGAACACATATTTTATAAGATTATTTCAATGTCAGTTCTTGCATCAATAGTAGGAATAGTGATTTTTATAACAAAAGAGGCCATAAAAAAGATTCCAGTTACTTTGTCAAATATTTTATGGGTGTTTTTCATTATTTTACTCATATTTCCGATAAACATAAGGAGCAAAATTAGCATAAAGAATTTTATATCACTGACACAAGAAGTACCTATGACTAATAATGAGGTTGTTTTAGACACGCAAGAATATACTACTTTAAAAATATCAGAAGAAAAGAATAATGTGACTAAAGTACTGATGACAATATATGTAACAGTTGGTATTTTACTGTCGTTAAAAGATGTAATTAGTTATATTATTTTAAGAACAAAAATCAAAGAAACAAAAGAGATTCCTGATAACATACATGATGTTTTAAAAAACTGTAAAGAAAGGTTAAAGATAAAAAGAAATATAAAAATAGTTATTCAGGATGAAATAAAAACTCCTGCGATTATAGGAGCAATTTCCCCTATATTGCTTCTAACACCAAATGTACAAAACTTATCTACAAATGAAATTGAGTTTATTTTGATGCATGAACTTATACATTATAAAAAGAAAGATGTGTTAATATATTTTGTTTTAAATATGTTAAAAAATATTTATTGGTTTAATCCCGTTGTTCTATGCATATTAAGCGTTATAAAAAGAGACATAGAGTATGCTACAGATGAGATGGTAATAAACAAATTGGATAATTATAAAGAATATTGCAAATTGTTAGTTAAGGTCTCGTGTTTGGAAAGTAAAAAATATGGATATGTAGCTGCTATGTCCAGTGGAAAAAGAGATTTGGAAAGGAGAATTGTAATGTTGAAAAACAGAGGTAAGATAGGTATAAAAAGTATTATTATATTATCACTACTTATTGTTATGACTTTTGTATTTAGTGTAGTATTAGCAACAAATAGAGTTGATGAGAAAATAGAAAGTATAGCAGAGAATGTAAGTGAAGAGATGTATAATTCACCATTAGAAGGAGAGTTGAAGATTTCTGCTAATTATGGAGAAAGAGAAAATGTCGTAACAGAAAAGAAGATTTTTCATAATGGAATAGATTTTGTGGCAGATAAAGGTGCGAAGGTTATGAGTATAGCAAATGGTAAAGTACGTAATACAGGCTATAGTGCTACAAGAGGGAATTATGTCGAAATAGAGCATGAAAAAATAATAAGCGAATATAATCATTTATTAAAAATTACAGTGGAGAATGGAGAAAAGGTGGCTGCTGGTGATGAAATAGGAGAAGTGGGAAGTACAGGCTTTGCGACTGGTCCACATCTTCATTTAAGTATAAAAGACAAATCGGAAAATTACGTAGATCCAAAAGAATATATTAAATAAAATGTTAGAAAAAGAGAGGCACATACAAAAAGTATGTGTCTTTTCTCATTTTTCTTGTAAATATTGCCACAAAATGGTATTCTATTAAGAGAATTGATTGCATAAGGAGAATGTTTATGAATAGAGATTTTGAACTTCTTGCACCAGCGGGAACATATGAGGCTTTCACCGCCGCAGTTGAAAATGGAGCAGATGCAGTGTACTTGGGCGGAAAGCTTTTTAATGCAAGAGCAAATGCTTCAAATTTTGATATAGATGAGTTAAAGAAGATAGTTGAATATGCACATTTACGAAATGTGAAGATATATTTGACATTAAATACATTACTTAGTGATAAAGAGATGAAAGAAGCTCTTTCTTTTGCGTACGATATCTATGAAATTGGAATAGATGCCGTTATAGTACAGGATTTGGGTTTGGCAAGTGTACTTCACAGGTATATACCTAATTTGCAGTTGCATGCTAGCACACAAATGACAGTGTACAATTTAGAAGGGGTAAAAGAACTTGAAAAAGTTGGTTTTTCAAGAGTTGTGCTTGCAAGAGAATTGTCATTGGAAGAGATAAAATATATTTGTGAAAATACAAGCATAGAGATAGAAGTCTTTGTTCATGGGGCACTTTGTGTTTGTTATTCTGGTCAATGCCTTATGAGCAGTATGATTGGTGACAGAAGTGGAAATAGAGGAAAGTGTGCACAGCCATGTAGAATGTTATATAAACTTATGGAAGATGAAAAAGAAGTAGGAAGTGGATATTTGCTAAGTCCTAAAGATTTATGTACAATTGATTTACTAAAAACTTTTCCGAATGTAAAGTCTTTAAAAATTGAAGGTAGAATGAAGTCACCAGAGTACGTTGCAACAGTTGTTTCGAACTATCGTAAATATTTGGATAATGGTTTCATTTTAAATGAAGATAGAGAAGCTTTGACACAAATATTTAATAGAGGTGGCTTTACAGAAGCATATCTTGAGAAGAAACAAGGTTCTTCAATGATGTGCTATGAAAAACCTAAGAATTGGGGAATATTTGTTGGTAAGGTTGAGGCATATGATGGTAAAAAGTTTATAACTCTTAACAATGTTTCTAATCTTCATATAGGGGATGGAATAGAAGTATGGAATGGCGAAAATGAGAGTCCATCAACAATTATATCTGAGATAATTGGAAATAAAATCGGAAGAATAAAGGGTAATATAAATATTGGTGATAAGGTATATAAGACATCAGACAAGAAATTAATCATGGCAGCTAGAGAAAGTTATTCAAGAGGATTTGTTAAAAAATCTAAAGTAAATGTAAAAATTGAAATGAAATTAGAGCAAAAAGTTAAAATTATAATAGAAGGCATTGAAATAATTTCTGATATAGTGCCTACAAAAGCGCAGAGTAAGCCTTTGACTGTTGACTTAATTAGCACACAGTTTAATAAAACAGGAAATACACCTTTTAAAATTGATAACTTACAAATTGAACTTGATGATGATATTTATCTATCAATTAAAGAAATAAATGAACTTAGAAGAATTGCTTTTTCTAAGCTTGAGGAAAGTATAATATCACAAATTCCACGAAAGGCGGAGAGAAGAGAACTAGAAAAGTTTGAAAACAGAAAATGTGCTAGTAAGAAAGTAAGTTTATATATTTTAAATTTAAAAAAAGAACATTTGAATATAAAGCTTGAAGAAATAGACAGAGTGTATTTTTCTTTTAAAGATATTATAAAAAACAAAGAGCTTATTCAAGAATTTAAATGCAAAAAATACATTGTATTTCCAGTAATAACAAAAGCAAATTATGATGTTTTAATAAGGAAGAATATAAAGAGTTTAAGCAAAATAGTAGATGGATTTGTTATTTCGAATATAGGTCAATTGGAGTATCTTGCCGGAATTGATACACACATAATTGCAAATGAAAATTTTAATGTGTTTAATTCATATACTGCAAATGAACTGAAAAGTTTTGGAGTACAAGAAATAACATTATCTCCTGAACTTACAAAGGAACAAATAAATTCTATCTGCTCTGAATTACCTTGTGAAGAAAAAGTATATGGAAGGCAATGCGTTATGACATCTGAATACTGTGTTGTTGGAAGCGTAGTTGGTAAGTTTTCAGAAAACCAAAAATGTTCAATGCCATGTACAAAAGGAAAAAAATACACTTTAAAAGATAGAACGGGTGCAGAATTTGTGGTGATACCAGATAATGTAGATTGTAGAATGTCTGTGTATAATAGCAAAATAACATCTGTGGTTTCTAGAGACTTGAATGTTGACAGTATAAGAATAGATATATTAAACGAGAACGTATCTCAAATAAATAACATTATTTCAATACATAAAATGGGAGAAAAACTCTCAGGAGAAAAGTATACAAATGGTCATATTTCAAGACCAGTATAGGAGGTGAATATGAGTGAAGTTGTAATTGTTAAATGCCCTAATTATGAAGAGAAAAATGTAAAAGAAGCTTTTGATAAATTACTAAAAGAATTAGGAGATTTGGAATTTGTAAAAGATGGAATGAAAATTGCAATTAAAGCTAATCTAGTAACATTTATGAAACCAGCATCTGCAGCAACCACTCATCCAAGTGTTCTTTGTGAACTAGTAAAAAGGCTTGTGGCAAAAGGTGCTGAAGTAACTGTTGGTGACAGTCCTGGAGGGCTGTATAATCAAGTATATGTTAATAGAGTTTATAAAGTTGCAGGAATGAAAGAAATAGAAAAGGTTGGAGGAAAATTAAATCAAAACTTTGAAGAAGGAATAGTACATTATGCAGACGGAAAAATATTAAAAGAATTTCCATACACAAAGTATTTGGATGAAGCAGATGTTATAATTAATTTTTGCAAATTAAAAACACACGGAATGATGGGAATGTCGGCAGTTGTGAAAAATATGTTTGGCGTTATACCAGGAACAATAAAACCAGAATTTCATTTTAGATATCCAAAATATGAAGATTTTGCAAATATGTTGATAGATTTGAATGAATATTTTAAACCGTCATTATATATTGTTGACGGAATAATTGGTATGGAGGGAAACGGTCCGACAGCAGGTACACCAAGAGAAGTTGGACTACTTCTTGGCTCAAAAAATCCGTATGCATTAGATTTGATATGTGCAAAAATAATCGGAGTCGAAGCTAAAGATATACCAACAATAAATGAAGCATACAAAAGAGGTTTGTCACCAATTGATTATAAAGAAGTTTCTTGCAATGAAGATATAGATAGATTGTTAATAAAGGATTATAAAATAATGCCGCCACATGGCAAACTGGGATTTACTGATACAGATACTCTTTGGGGGAAGTTTGTGCAGAAAGCAATTCGCTCTGTTCCGAAAGTGAACAAGGAAAAGTGTGTTGGTTGTGGCAAGTGCAAGGAAGTTTGTCCGATGAAAACTATTGATATAGAGAATGGCAAGGCTGTAATACACAGAAAGAAATGCATTACTTGTTTTTGTTGTCAAGAATTTTGTCCGAAGGGTGCAATAAAAGTAAAGAGACCAATTATTGCAAAATTACTGAACAAATAAATGCGCTAATTTGATTCAAAGAAAGGAAAAGTTTATATGTTTCAAATAGCAGAAAAAATAAGAGCCGTTGGCGGAAGGCTTTATGAAGTTGGCGGATGTGTTAGAGATAAAGTACTTGGAATAGAGCCTAAAGATTATGATTATTGTGTTACAGGGTTGTCGGGTGAAGAATTTATAAGCCTATTTCCTGATGCAAAAATTAGAGGCGAGGACTTTCCGGTGTTTGATTTAGAAGGTTGTGAATTTGCTTTAGCAAGGCATGAAAGAAAGATTGCAATAGGGCATGATGGCTTTCAAATAAGTACAGATAAATCTTTAACAATAGAGGATGATTTAATAAGAAGAGATTTAACAATAAACAGTATGGCCTATGATATAATAGACGAAAAACTTGTGGACCCATTTGGAGGCAAAAGAGATATTGAAAACAAAATAATAAGAGCGACAAGCAAAGCTTTTAGCGAAGATCCTTTGAGAGTGTATAGAGCTGCACGCTTTGCGGCAAGATTTGATTTTAAGATTGAAACTGAAACGTTAAAGCTAATGAATTCACTAAAAGATGAACTAAGTGCATTATCGGTTGAGAGAGTATACGAAGAACTGAAAAAAGCTTTATTGACAGATAAACCAAGTATATTCTTCTATGCTTTAAATCAAGCTAATTGCTTGGATGTACATTTTAAAGAAATTGCAGACTTAATAGGTGTAGAACAGCCAGAAAAATATCATCCGGAAGGAGATGCTTTTGTACATACCATGCAAGTACTTGATAGGTGTGCAGTTGCTACAAGTAATGTCGAAGTAAGATTTGCAGCACTTGTTCATGATTTGGGAAAAGCTAAAACGCCAAGAGAAAATTGGCCACATCATTATAATCATGAGAGTTTAGGGGTTGAATGTGTAAAAAACTTATGTACTTCACTGAAATTACCAAATTCATGGAGAAAAGCAGGAGTAACATCTTCGAGAGAACATATGCGTGCAGGTAAGTTTGAGGACATGAGGGATGCAACTAAAGTCGATTTTTTGGAAAGAGTCTCAAGGACAACGCTAGGACTGCAAGGTTTAGAGATAATTGCAAAAAGTGACAGCGGAAATGAAAAAATAAGCTTTGCAAGTTTGGGCGAAAAAATGATAAAATCAATAAATGCCAAAACACTGGGTATAGAAAAAGAAGATTACAAATTGATAAAAGAAAGAGTAAGAAACGAAAGAATAAAATGGTTGAAAGCTAGAGCATAAAATGGAGGTACATACTTATCGGAATAAGAAAATGACTGACAGAAAAGTTTATTTTTTGTCAGTCACGTAATTTGCAGTTTGCGATTAAATTTCTAAATCAATATTTTTAAATAAATCACAATCAAAAAAATCTGAAACAGAAATTTGCAAGCCTTCACAAATACGAATGATTGTTAACAATTTCACATCTTTAGTGTATTTATTTACTATGTTGTTAAGAGTAGATTGTGTAATCATTGATAGACTCGCAAGTTTGTTGATTGATAGATTTCTTTCATTACAATACTGCAATATTCTTTGAACGATAGCGTCATTTATCTTCATACAAAAACACCTCATAAAAAATATTTGTCTACTGGTAAAATTATAGCAACTAATTATAGAGAGTTATTAACTGTGTACAGTTGACTTTGCTGGGGTTGAAGAGTATAATGAATATATAGAATGGAGGAAAGAAAATGAAAGTAACGGATGATTTAAAACAATTTTTAACCTATTCACAAAAATTTATAGGTACAAGATTATTATTGACAGATTTAGAGAAAAGTATCGTTGAAGTTGCATTAAAAGGAGAAATGAATTTCGAGCAAAGACCGATAACCGAGGAATTGAAGAATCTGGCTATTGGTAAAGATGAAATTCTTCTTAAAGACGAGACAAATGCATTTCCACTAATTGTGAATCATGAATATAAAGTGAATGCAGAAATGATTGCTGCAATTTACTACAAAGATAAACATATTGGTTATCTTGTATACCACACAGACAAGGGAGAGTTTGAAGAGGCACACAAAGAATATGGAATGACAGGCAAAACTTTTGTTGAAAAACTTATTGCAAAACATTATGAAAGCGAGTAAAATATGCTATGGTAAGTCAATGGTAAGAGGAAAGGTTATAATTAACAATTAGGAGGTAGACGGACATGGTGTCAAGAAACCCTAAAAAGAGCTCTGGTGGTAAGAAGATCCTCTCGTTGATTTTGGTAGTACTGCTTGCAATAGTAGGTTACTTCTATGAGAGTAACTACAATCCCGAAACCGAAAAAAATGTCGATTGGAGTACAGTTACCACTGTTACACCAACGGAAACTCCAGTAACATATTCAGAAGTTCCCAAAATAGATAGCAAAAAATTGCAAATCTATTTCTTGGATGTTGGACAAGCTGATAGTATATTTATTACCAACAATGGTGAAAATATGCTGATAGATGCAGGAAATAATGAGGATGGAAAGCTAGTGGTTGATTTTCTAAAGTCGATGAACATTACGAAAATTGATTATCTGATAGGAACCCATCCACATGAAGACCACATCGGAGGCTTAGATGATGTAATAAATGAGATGGATATAGGAAAAATATTCATGCCTAAAAAATCATCTACGACAAAAACATTTAAAGATGTTTTAACTGCAATTTCAAATAAGAACCTAAAGGTGAAAGCTCCTAAAGTTGGAGACAAATTCAATGTTGGTAATGCGGTTTGTGAGGTTATGTCTATTGAAAATGACGCTGATAATGCAAATGAAGCATCAATCGTCATTGAAATGACATATGGTTCACAGAAATTCTTGTTTACGGGCGACATGGAAACCAATAATGAAAAGGCACGTGATTGGAACGACATTGACGTGTTGAAGGTTGCCCACCATGGTTCGAGAACAAGTTCAAGTAAATTGTTCTTAAGCCAGACATTGCCTGAAGTTGCAGTAATATCACTAGGCAGGGATAATGATTATGGTCATCCGCATGAAGAAGTGGTGAAACGCTTGGAGAATGTGGAAGCAACCATTTACCGTACCGACGAAAGCGGTACAATCCTACTTGTAAGTGATGGTGAGGAAAATGAAATTCAATTTTTGGCTATATCATGTGATGGAAACGCTAAGGAGGAAAAGGAGTAAAGGGGGAAAACGGTTGAAGTATGTAGTAGACAGAATTGAGGGAGATTACGCAGTATGCGAAAATCAAGAGACAGGAGAGATGGAAGATATTGAACTTCTATTGCTTCCGGCCGATGTTGATGAAAACGACGTATTAATATACGACGAAGACTTGGATGAATACACAATTGAAGAAGACGAAACCTCACAAATGGAAGATGAAATAGAAGACGAAATGGACGATTTGTGGGAATAAGAAAAAATTGCATATCCTCTAAAAGTGTTGTAAATAATAAATATTACAATACTTTTGGAGGATTTTTTAATGGAACTTTTGTATGATAATGAATATGGTGGCTTTTCGAAGGATGGTAAAGAATATAAAATAAAAATAAAAAAGAATGAGAGAACACCAATGCCTTGGTCTCATATAATGGCAAATGATAAATTCGGAACATTAATCACTACAAATGGTGGAGGCTACACATGGCATGGAAACAGCAGAGAGAATAAACTTACAGCGTGGAGTAATGATATGATTGGCGATGTTGCTTCGGAGATTATTTATATAAAGACAAAGGAAGGCGTTTACACTGCTACACCAATTGCAATCGATGACAGAGAATATACTATTACTTATGGCTTTGGGTATGCAGTATACGAAACAGAATATGAAGAAATAGAGCAAAAACTTACTACATTTATTCCTAAAGATGGTTGCGAAAAAATAAATGTTTTAAAATTAAAAAACAATTCAGAAGAGTTGAAAGAGATCAAATTGTATTATTATATAAATCCGGTTTTAGGAGTAAGTAGAGAATATACCAAGAAACATATATTTTCAAAAAAGAACGGAAATAGAATAGAACTCTACAATAAATATAGAGAAAATTATGATGAGTTTGTCACATATATTTCAACTAATGAGGCGATTAATTCTTACACGACAGAAAAAGAGAACTTTGATATAAAATTAGGAATACAAAAAGAAGTTATTGGCGTGTGCAAAGATGTTTGTGCAGTAATTGAAGTTCAATTCAATCTTGAAAGTAATGAGGAAAGGACCGTATATTTTTCATTAGGTGAACAAGATGAAAATAGTTTTCAAAATATAGAAGAAAAGTTAAAAGAGACGAAAGAGTATTGGAGTAAGTTACTTAATACAGTTCAGGTGAAAACGCCTGTTGAATCAATGAATATAATGCTTAATGGATGGCTAGTATATCAAACAATAGTGAGTAGATTGTTTGCAAGAACAGGGTTTTATCAAGCAGGAGGAGCATATGGCTTTAGAGATCAATTACAAGATTTAATTGGTATACTTATGATAAACCCAGCACTTGCGAGAAAACAAATTGTGTATCATGCAGCACATCAATTCATAGAAGGAGATGTACTGCACTGGTGGCATCCGGAAAAGGATAACGGAATAAGAACTCGATATAAAGACGATTTGTTATGGTTACCATATGTTGTTTATGAGTATATAAAAGTTACAGGAGATGAAGAAATATTAAATGAAGAAATATCATATATAGAGGGAAAAAAACTTCTAGATGAAGAGGATGAGAGCTATCAAGAAAATGTAAAATCACACATATCAGAAAACTTGTATATGCATTGTAAAAGGGCTATAGATGTAAGTTTAAACTATGGACAAAACGGATTGCCTAAAATGGGCAGTGGGGACTGGAATGATGGAATGAACAAAGTGTCAGGTGAAAGCGTATGGTTGGGTTTCTTTCTTTATAATGTTTTAGAGAAGTTTTCAAAAATATGTAGAATAAAAAACGAAGAGAATTTAATAATCAAATATGAAAAAGAAATGGAAAAACTCAAGTATGCATTAAATAGTAATGCTTGGGATGGCAAATGGTATAAGAGAGCTTTTTTTGAAGATGGCACTCCATTGGGTTCAAATCAAAATGATGAATGTAAGATTGATAGTATTTCGCAAAGTTGGTCCGTAATATCAAAAGCTGGCGAAGATGAAAAAAGCAGAATGGCTATGGAAAGTTTAAATGCATATTTGGTTGATAGAGAAAATATGGTTATAAAATTGTTGACTCCACCTTTTGAAAATATAAATAAAGAAGTTGGTTATATAAAGGCATATATTCCAGGAGTGAGAGAAAATGGAGGACAATACACACATGGAGCAATTTGGGCAATAATTGCAAATAGTCTACTAAAGAACGGAAATAGGGCGGAAGAATATTTTAGAATTATAAATCCTATAGAACATGCAAGAACAAAAGAAAATGCACTAAAATATAAAGTGGAACCTTATGTTGTCGCAGCTGATGTATATGGAGCAGGAAAGCTAATTGGAAGAGGTGGATGGACATGGTATACAGGTTCAAGTAGTTGGTTGTATACAGCAGGTTTAAACTATGTGCTTGGATTGCGAAAAGAAAGGGATAAACTAAGAATAGTACCGGCAATTTCAGAAGAATGGAGCAAGTATGAAATTGAATATGTTTATGAAAATACGTTATATAAAATAATAGTCAAAAATCCAAATCATAAGCAAAGTGGAGTAAAGAATATATATTTGGATAATAACTTGCTAATGTCTCATGAAATTGAGCTTGTAGATGATGAAAGGGTGCATACTATAGAAGTTGAAATGTGAAGTGTTAAAACTACGCTTGCATTATAAAGTATAAATTGATATTATAGTTATGAAAATAAATTGACTAAATAGAAGAGGGATTTTATAATGCAAAATATATTAGAAGGATTGAATGAAAAACAATATGAGGCTGTTACACACGTAGATGGTCCTCTTTTAGTAATTGCTGGTGCAGGAAGTGGAAAGACAAGAGTTTTAACGCATAGAATAGCAAACTTGATTTCTGAGCATGGTGTTAAACCTTGGAATATTCTAGCGATTACTTTTACAAATAAAGCAGCAAAAGAAATGAAAGAAAGAATAGAAAAGTTAATCGGCGAAGAATACAGCAAAGATATGTGGGTCGGAACATTCCATGCTATGTGTGTAAGACTTCTTAGAAGAGAAATAGAGAAAGCAGGATATGATAAAAACTTTTTAATATTTGATACCAGTGATTCAAAGTCTGTTATGAAGCAATGCATGAAGGAATTGGAACTAAACGACAAAATGTATAGCGATAAATTTTTGCTTGGAGAAGTAAGCAGAGCCAAAAACGATATGATAGATGATACGAGATATGCTGCCATGTATGCAAGTGATTTCAGACTTAGTAACGTGGCTAAGGCATACACTCTATATCAAAGTAAACTTAAGAAAAATAATGCACTAGATTTTGATGATATTATAAATGTTACAATAAAAATATTGCAAGAGAATCCAGATACACTATCTTTCTATCAAGATAAATTTAAGTATATATTGGTAGACGAGTATCAGGATACAAATAAAGCACAAGATTTGCTTGTTGCACTTCTTGCACAAAAGCATAATAATATATGCGTTGTTGGTGATGATCAACAAAGCATTTATAAGTTCAGAGGTGCTGATATTGATAATATATTGAGCTTTGAAAAAAGATTTCCAAATACAAAAGTTGTGAAGTTGGAACAAAATTATCGTTCTACAAAAAATATTTTGGCATTAGCAAATGAAGTAATTAAAAACAATTCTGGCAATGTAAAGAAAAATTTGTGGACAGAAAATGATGAAGGAAAAAAGCCAAAGTTTTATAAAGCTCAAGATGAATATGATGAAGCAAACTATGTGGTAGAACAAATAAATTATTTGAAGAGAGAAGAGTACTATAAATATTGTGATTTTACTATATTATATAGAACTAATGCACAATCTAGAGTGTTTGAAACAGTTCTTATGAGAGAAGGTATCCCTTATAAAGTTATTGGTGGTCAAAAATTTTATGAAAGAAAAGAAATAAAAGATATAATTGCTTATTTAAGGGTAATAGCAAATCCTAGTGATGATGTTAGTTTAAGAAGAATTATAAATGAACCTAAAAGAGGAATTGGAAAAACAACATTAGACCAAATTGAAATGGTTGCTAACAACATGAATACATCAATGTTTGCGGTAATAAAAGATATAGATAAGTATGTGGCAACAAGAGCAAACGCTAATATAAAAGATTTTGCTAACTTTATTGAAACAATGCAAAAAGATACATCTGGAATAGAAGGACTAATATCAAGAGTTTTGAAGGAATCAGGATATATGTCTGCCTTGGAGCTCGAAGAGAGTGCGGAAGCAGAAAGCCGAATTGAAAACTTGGGAGAGTTTTTAAATGTAGCAATAGAATTTGAAAAGGAGGAAGCAGAAAATTCTCTAAATAGTTTTCTTGAAAATCTTGCGTTAGTTACAGATTTGGATTCAGTAGAAGATAATGAAGATATGGTGAAGTTAATGACATTCCATACGGCAAAAGGATTGGAATTTCCAGTTGTATTTATGGTTGGTATGGAAGATGGACTATTTCCAAGTTATCGTAGTATTGGAGAAGAGCCAGAGCTTGAAGAAGAAAGAAGACTTTGTTACGTGGGAATTACAAGAGCAAAAGAGCATTTATATTTAACTTGTGCAAATTCAAGAACGACATTTGGCAGCACATCATATAACATGGTTTCAAGGTTTTTAACAGAAGTTCCAAATACATATATTGATGGAAACGTTAATAAGAAAGTTGAAAAATTAAATAATGAATTTGAAGATTTTCATTCTACATCAATAAATCCTTCAGCCGCGTTTAATTTTAGAACAGCTGAGAGCTTTTTGAAAAAAATCGAAGCAGATGATGATGTGGACTTAAGTAGATTTAAAGTTGGTATAAGCGTAGAGCACAAAAAGTTTGGAGTTGGCGTAATTACAAATGTTGAGCCAGAAGACGATGACTTGGTTGTAGAAATACAGTTTGAAAAATCAGGAATGAAACGTTTGATGGCGAAATATTCAAATATGAAAATATTAGATTAGGGGGGAGAATATTGAGAAATCAAAATGGTGTTTCAATGATTGAAGTTGTAATTTCGGTAATATTACTATTATTTATAGCATTCTTCTCAATTTATAGTGCTAGAAATGCAGTGCCAACAGCGGAAGCAACCGAAGTTTATTCGGAAATGCGCTCAGTGGAACAAGCTATAGAAGCAGTGAAAGCTGAAATGATTATGGATAATGAGTTTGAATTGAAAAAAGATGAGCATTATGATGAAGTTAGCGGAAGCGACTATATAATATATGGAAGCTTAAATCATGAGGTAAAAGCAGCAAAGGCATTAGGAATAAGTAATCTAAAAAGAGATTATGTAGTGAATTACACTACAGGGTATTTTGAGTTAAAAGATGACGTATCAATAAATGGAACAAAAGTAAAAACATTAGAAAGCGTTCAAAGCATGATAGATAGTGGAAATGTTTAATGGAGGTAAGAGATATGTTAAGAAACGAACGAGGCGTTACATTAGTTCAGGTTATTGTTACAATGGTTATAGTAATAATTATTGCTAGCTTTGCAATTTGGTATTCAAAAAACACATCAACAGAGGCAAAACTCACAAGATTGTATAACGAAATAACAACTGTAAAAGAGGCTTGCAATGATGCAATAGTGATAAATGAATTGAATCCAACGGAATATCCTATATCGAAGCTGTTTACAAAAAAATGGACGAGTGAGCCGCTTTCTGAATTTGGAGTAGACGCAGGAGCAGATACGGACGATTTGTATGTCATAACACCAGATAATGCAGATGGTTTAGAGCTAGAAAAAATCAAAAACACATACATATACGATATGAAAAATGACAAATTGTACATACAAGGCGGTTTCTCACGAATAGACCAAGATACTGTTGAATATGAATATACAGACATTGTGAGATTATATAAGAGTACTTTGAAATAATATATTTTGAATTAGATGTGAAAGAAAACAAGAGAAAGCAAGAGATTTGGTAAGAAAAGTACCCAAAATTGCCAAAAAACGAGAAAAGCAACTTTTAATCAACCTAAAAAAGAAATATATTGATTTGATTAAAAGTGGTATTTATAGTAAAATATTTATGTTTGAAATGAAAAAAAGTCTATTTCAAAAAGGGGTTGAAGATTTGCTGAGAATTTCAAATAAAGCAAAATTAGTAGCAAGTATATTCACAAAAATATTTGTATCAATGCTTCTAGGATGTTCAATGTTGATAGCACTTTTACTTATGGTATATAAACCAGTGTACAACGTTTCATACGGTGATGAAAGCTTGGGATATGTACAAAACAAAAATGTGTTACAAAAAAATATTGATAACTATTTAAAATATGGTGATAGTGAGAATGTAGGGTATGTTATTTTAAAGGAAGCACCTGAATACACATTTGAGCTTGCGAAAAAAGATTTGGAAACAAAAGACGAAGAAATATATGCATACATAAAAGATAAATGTGATGTATATTATAAAGTATATGCGGTAGAGTCAGATGAGAAAGAAGTTTGTGTTGTTGAAACATTAGCGATGGCTCAAGAAATTGTAGATAAAGTTAACGAAAAACAAAAGAATTTTAGCAAAAAAGCCGAACTAACAATAAGCGAAAAATATGAAAAAGAATATGAAGCAACATCAGACGTTGAATTAGCAGTTGCAGATGTATATGAACCAATTAACAAGAAAAATACAGAAGTAATTAGAAAGTACGTACAACCATCTGCAGGTAAAGTTGTTTCTGCTACATTATTAGCGGAATTAAAAGAAAAGAATGAAGAATTGAATTTTACTCTTCCACTAGAAAGCTATGTTATAACATCTAGATTTGGATGGAGAAGAAACGGAACAGATTTCCATACAGGTATCGACTATGCAGCACCTTTGGGAACACCAATTCATGCGGCAGAAGATGGAATAGTTACATGTGCAAAGTGGAGTGGTAACTATGGATACTTGGTAAAAGTACAACATACAGGCGGATATGAGACATATTATGCACACTGCAGTAGATTTGCAGTAAGTGTAGGTGATGAAGTAAAACAGGGTGATGTAGTTTCTTATGTAGGAAGTACAGGAAGATCTACAGGACCACACGTACATTTGGAAATAAGAATAGACGGAAAATACATAAATCCACAAGATTTATTATAAGAAAAAGAAATAGCTGTCCATCACGGACAGCTATTTTTTTGCTTTTATTCCGTTTTTTCGTATTGACTTTTTCTAACTAATAATAGATAATAAATGTAGGACAAAACTGTGTATCCGTAAGGAAGGGTGTTGAAAATGGAAAAGAAAATACTTATTGTTGATGATGAAAAAGCAATAGTGGATATCCTAAATTATAATTTGACGAAAGAAGGATATAAAACAGTAGAAGCTTACGATGGAGAACAAGCTGTTGAGATGGCAGAAAAAGAAAAGCCTGATTTAATTTTACTTGATGTAATGCTTCCTAAAAAAGATGGTTTTTCAGTTTGTAAGGAAATAAGACAAAAATATAATGTGCCAATCTTAATGGTAACAGCTAAAGAAGATGTTGTTGATAAAATAATTGGACTTGAACTAGGGGCGGATGATTATATAACAAAGCCGTTTAGCGTTAGAGAAGTAATGGCTAGAGTAAAAGCTAATCTTAGAAAGACTATGGCGTTTGAAATGACTAAAACAGAGAACGACACAGCAATGCATTTTGGTGCATTAACATTAGACGCAGAACGTTACGAGGCCGCTGTGAATGGAAAGAGTGTAGAGCTTACGCTTAGAGAGTTTGAACTTTTGAAGTTTTTGGCTACTCAAAAAGGACAAGTCTTTTCTAGAGAAGAGCTTTTGGAAAAAGTGTGGGGTTATGAATATTTTGGAGATGTAAGAACAGTTGATGTTACAGTAAGAAGAATTAGAGAGAAAATAGAACAAAATCCAAGTGTACCAGAATTTCTAGCAACAAAAAGAGGTATTGGATATTATTTCAACCCATCTGTATAAATAAATAGTATATCATGCATGGGTCGGCATTAGGTGCCGACCCAAAATTATTATTGAGGAGAAAGTTATGTTTTTTAAAAGTTTGCAATTAAAAATGATAGTAATATTCTTTGCATTTGTACTTGTAAGTATGATCGCTGCTGGAACCTTTTCAACACTTAAAATGGAACAAATATATTATCGTGGATTCGTTGAAGAAATGTTAAATACAATATCAAGTTTTGGAATTAATATTAATAATATTGGAAACGACCTTGAATATGAAGGCGTAAATTATGAAGAGTTAGAAAAAGAAAATTTGCAAAAAATATATAATAATTTTAGAGCGTATTTTTCGCTTAATAACATAAGTCGTTCAGGAAAAATAATTGGAAAAAATGGTGATATACTTTTTTCAAGCGAGGATACAAATGAGCTTTCAAATAGTGCTTTAAAATGTATAAACGATGCAAAGTTAAATTCGATGAATTACTCTGTTTGTGACGATTTAGAGAATAAAAATTATTTGTTTGCTTATGTTATAAAGCATAAAGTAGATAAGCAAGAAAATATCGAATACATTATTTTGGTGGAGCAAAGTAAGGACTATATTTATAATCAGTTAAACGAAGTAAGGATTATATATGGCACAGCGATAGTAATAATCGCCTTTATAGGAATTGTTGTATCTATTGTATTTGCTTCAAACATAACTAAGCCAATAGAGACTCTTACAAAAGAAGCCGAAAAAATAGCAAAAGGTGATATTGAGAGTGTAAGGCTACCGGATAGAAATAAAGCTGGATATGAGATATCAAAACTTATAGAAACTTTTAGCGGTATGACAACACAAATAAAGAATAATTTAAATGAGATTTCAAGTGAAAAAAACAAGTTGGAAACGATACTGTTACACTTAACAGATGGTGTTTTGGCATTTAACTTAAATGGAGAGATAATGCACGCAAATTTAGCAGCAAAGAAAATATTTAAGTTAAAAGGAAATGAAACTTTCACTCAAATCTTTAGTAAATACAAGATAGATATAAATATGGAAAAAATAATTTATTTAGATGATTGGACATCTTCTGAACAAATGGTGAGCGTTGATGATACTTTTGTTAATATGTTCTTTGCTCCTTTTAGAGATGAGAAAGAACGTGCAAGTGGAGTTATCGTTGTAATACAAGATACAACAAAACAAGCAAAGCTTGATGATATGCGAAAAGAATTTGTTGCAAACGTATCACACGAATTGAAAACACCACTTACATCAATAAAAACATATACAGAAACAATACTTGATCAGGACATTGATAAAGAAAGCGAAACAAAATTTTTAAATGTGATATTGACAGAAGCCAACAGAATGACAAGGCTTGTAAGCGATTTATTGCAATTAACAAAGTTTGATTATAAGAAAGTAGCTTGGAATAAAGTAGAATTTGATTTGCCAGAGTTGGTTAAACAGATTTGCGAGAAACACAAAATACAAGCAGACACTAAAAATCAAATATTAGATTGCTTTGTAACTTCAAATGTGCCAGCAGTTAATGCGGATAGGGATGGAATTGAACAAGTTGTAACCAATATACTTACAAACAGTATAAAATATACACCAGATGGAGGAAATATAAAGGTATATGTAGGTAGTGTACATGATGATGCATACATTAAAATAATTGATAACGGAATAGGTATTCCGAAAGAAGATTTGCCAAGGGTGTTCGAGAGATTTTACAGAGTGGATAAGGCACGCTCTAGAGAGATGGGAGGAACTGGACTTGGACTTCCAATTGCAAAAGAAATAATTGAAGCAAATGGTGGAAGCATAGATATGAAAAGCGAAATAGGAAAAGGAACTGAGGTAATCATCAAAGTTCCGCTCAAAACAGTTGTAAAAGCATAGAAAATAATGTATAATGTAGTACAGGTTTGAAAAAATCAATTAGTTGAAAGGATTGGTAAAAATGGAAACAAAAGAAAAGTCAGTACCAAGAGAAATACTAAGCTGGGTAATTTGTATAGTATCAGCGTTCGTTATAGCGCTTCTAATAAAGTATTTTATATTTACGCCAACACTTGTAAGACAGGGTTCGATGACACCGACAATCTTAGATGGTGAAAGAGTACTTATAAACAGGCTAGTAAGAACATTTAATATGGAAATAAAAAGGGGAGATATTGTAACATTAGAGAAACCATCTAGTGAAGCTGACGAAACTCAAATTGCAAAGTATGATACAATAAGAGGTCTAAAAAATAAATTTGTATATTATGTATTAGAATTGACAAAAACAAGTTATATAAAAAGAGTTATTGGTCTTCCTGGAGAACATGTATACATTGCAAATGGGGAAGTATATATAAATGACGAAAAATTAGACGAACCATATTTGACAGAAGGCTTGGAAACACCAAGAAGAGGAGTTTTCTATGATGTACAAGTTCCAGAGGGTTGTATATTTGTAATGGGTGACAATAGAACTGGTTCACTAGATAGTAGAGAGTTTGGTTGCATTCCTCTTGATAAAGTAGAAGGAAGAGTAAGTATTAGAATATGGCCTCTAAATAAATTTGGAAAAGTAGATTAACGGAGGAACAATGAAGATAATTGGGCATGAAATTCAACTGAAAAAATTAAAGAATATAGTTGATACAGATAAAGTTGGAAATGCGTACATTTTTGATGGTATAGACGGGATTGGAAAGTTTACAATAGCAAAGGAATTTGCAAAAGGATTACTTTGTATTAATGAAACAATTAAACCATGCGGAGAATGTAGTGCTTGTAGAACTTTTGACGAGACAAACGATTTAATAATTGTGGAACCAGATGGAAACATGATTAAGGTCGATGACATTAGAAAGATGAAAGATGAATTAATGTTAAAGCCAATTACTTCAAACAGGAAAATTGCCATAATAAATAATGCAGAAGTAATGAATGAGCAAGCACAGAACGCTCTTTTGAAAATACTAGAGGAGCCGCCTGAATATGTAACTATAATTTTGGTAACATCCAGCAAAGAAAAGTTATTATATACTATAAAATCAAGATGTACATTGTTTAAGTTTAATCCGTTAAGCGATGAAGAAGTGAAAGAATATTTTAACAATGATGTTTCAGATGATTTGCTAACTTATAGTAGAGGAAGTATTGGAACAATAATAAAATTACAAGAAAATAACGATACAGATATAATAGAAAGGCTTGTGAGTTCATTAAAGTATACAAGCTTAATTGACATGATGAAAGAAGTAAATTCTTTGAAAGAAGAGAAGTATGTTAAAGAAAATCTTCAAGATGTTTTAGGGTACTTTATGTACTGGTATTATAAAGACATGAAAGAAAATAAAAACAATAATATTAAAGCAATAGAATGTGTTGAAGATACAAGAAGTAATATTTTAAGAAACGCGAATGTAGATATCGCGTTAGATAGAATGATGATAAACTTGTGGAAATGGGGTAGAACATGCAAGAAATTATAGGAGTGAGATTTAAAAAGGTAGGAAAGATATATTTTTTTGATCCAAATGGAATACAAGCAATAAAAGGAAAAAGCATAATAGTTGAAACCGCGAGAGGAATTGAACTTGGCGAAGTTGCGGTGGCAAATAGAAGTGTAAGTGACGAAAAAATAGTTGCACCATTAAAAAAAGCTATTCGTATGGCAACAGAGGAAGACGAAAAGACATTTGCTGACAATGAGAGAAAAGCGGCAGAAGCAAGAGAAGTTTGCGAGAAAAAAATAGAAGAACACAAGCTAGATATGAAACTTGTTGATGTAGAATATACATTTGACGGAACTAAATTATTATTTTATTTTACCGCTGATGGTAGAATCGACTTCAGAGAGTTAGTTAAAGAATTAGCCGCTATATATAGAACAAGAATTGAACTAAGACAAATAGGCGTTAGAGATGAAGTTAAAATGCTTGGTGGGTATGGAATGTGCGGAAGAGAACTATGTTGTTGCAATCATTTGACAGACTTAAATCCAGTGTCAATAAAAATGGCTAAAGAACAAGGGCTATCATTAAATCCAACCAAAATATCTGGAATGTGCGGAAGGCTTATGTGTTGCTTGAAGCATGAGCAAGACGTGTATGAGGAAAAATTGTCACGTTTGCCAAGTATAGGTGCTCTAGTGAAAACACCAGACGGAAAAGGTGTGGTTGAAAATGTTGAAGTACTTAAAGAAGTAGTTAGAGTCAAAGTGGAGCAGAAAGATGAAATAATAAAAAAAGAGTATCCACTATCAGAGATTAAAATATTAAAAGATAATAAAAAGAAAGATGAAGAAATAGAAAATATAAAGGAATTAAAAGGGCTTGAAGAAGGCTTTAAAAGAACAGACGATATAATTTAGAAATACCAGACATAGAAAGGTGGTGAAACAAAATGGCATACAAAATATCAGATGCTTGTATTAAATGTGGAGCATGCGCAAGTGAATGCCCAGTATCTTGTATTTCTGAAGGAGAAGAAAGATATGAAATCAATCCTGAACAATGCATAGAGTGTGGAGCATGTGCTGGAATTTGTCCAGTATCAGCACCAAGTAAGGACTAATTTATAAATGGGTATTTTTTCTACCAGGTAAAAAAGTCAAATATATTTGCTTTTATACCTGGTAAAATATTATTTACGAAACCATTTAAGAAATTGGCATATATGTTTTGCAGAGCAAATTGACTGCAGAAAACATTCAATTTCTCTAAGTGTACAACATAAATAATTATCACATTTACGCATATAAATCACCTAATATATAATATGAAAAGGAAATAAATATGGAACTAAAAGAGAATGAAAGAATTGACGATTTACAATTTAAAGGCTTAAAAATAATTCAAAACAAAAATGGATTTTGCTTTGGAATTGATGCTGTGTTACTTTCAGATTTTGCAAAGGGAATAAAACCAAATGCAACTGTTGTTGACTTTTGTACAGGTACTGGAATTATTCCTATTCTTTTAAGCGGAAAGACAGCAGCTAATAAAATATACGGAATAGAAATACAAGAAGATGTTGCAGAGATGGCACATAGAAGTGTTGAAATGAACGAATTGCAAGAAAAGATTGAAATTGTAAATCGCGATTTAAATAATATAAAAGATATAATTTGTGCAGGAAGCGTGGACGCAGTTACAGTAAATCCTCCTTACAAGAAAAGGGGAAGTGGAATTATAAATGAAAAGGATACAAAAACAATTTCTAGGCATGAAATTTCTTGCACATTAGAAGATATAATAAAAGAATCAGCAAGAATATTAAAATCTGGCGGAAGTATGTACATGATACATAAATCTGAGCGCCTAGTTGATGCTTTATGTTCTATGAGAAAAGAAAAAATTGAACCTAAACGAATTAGATTTATACATCCAAGTATAGGTCAAGCGCCAAATTTGGTACTAATAGAAGGAGTAAGAAGTGGTGGAAATTTTTTAAAGATAGAAAATCCATTGTATGTTTATGATACGGAAGGAAATTACACAGAAGAAATAAAGAAAATATATGGATTACTTTAATATGGAGGAAATATGGAAACAGGAAAGTTATATTTAGTTGCAACACCTATAGGAAACTTAGAAGATATTACATTAAGAGCACTTAGAATACTTAAAGAAGTTGATACAGTCTTAGCAGAAGATACAAGAAAAACAAAACAATTATTAAATCATTTTGAAATATCAAAACCATTAATTAGTTTTTATCGTCATAATGAAGGTGTAAAAAGTGAATATGTAATTTCTCTTTTAAAGGAGGGAAAAAATCTAGCTCTAGTTTCAGATGCTGGAACTCCTGCAATATCAGATCCAGGCGAAGATTTGGTTAGAGCATGCATAGAAAACGAAATAGAAATAATTCCAATACCAGGCTCGGTAGCATTTGTGCAAGGGCTGATTTGTTCAGGTCTAGATACGACTAGATTTGTATTTGAAGGATTTTTATCAATAAATAGAAGAGTAAGAAAAGAAAGATTGAAAGAATTAGAAAACGAAACAAGAACAATGATATTTTATGAAGCACCACACAAATTACGAAATACTATTGATGATTTTTGCGATACATTTGGAGAAGAAAGAAGAATTGTTTTAGCAAGAGAAATAACTAAAATTCACGAAGAACATCTAAGATTTACACTTGGTGAAGCTAAAGAATATTACAAAGAAAAAGATATAAAAGGTGAATTTGTTATTATTGTTGAAGGTAAAAAAATAGAAGAAGCAGACAAGATAAGTGATGAGACAATAGAGGCGTTGATGGAAAGATATATGGAGAAAGGCTTCGATAAAAAAGAAGCAATGAAGTTGGTAGCAAAAGATAAAAGAATAACAAAGTCAGAAGTATATAAATATTTATTAAAGAAAACAGAAAAATGAAAAATAAAAAGAGTTCCAAGCGGAACTCTAAGTATGAAAATACTTGATTTTCATTTTTCTTTTCTTACTTCTTCATTTCTTCTAGGCAATTTTTACAAACGTTTTTACCCTTGAAAGAAACAACTTCTGTAGCATCCCCACAGAAAATGCAAGCAGGTTCATATTTCTTCAAAATAATTGAAGAATTATCAACATAAATCTCCAAAGAATCTTTTATGTCGATATTAAGAGTTCTTCTTAACTCAATAGGTAGAACAACCCTTCCTAGCTCGTCTATCCTTCTAACAATACCAGTTGACTTCATAACAATAACCTCCTAAACAATATTTTCTTATGACGTAAAATAATATAGCACAAAAAAATGAAGTCGTCAACAGAAAATGTAAAAAAAAGGAAAAATTCATAAAAATATGTAGGATTAAGAAGAACACTAAAAATTATATAATAGCAAGCTAAAATGTAATTCGCGGGGGACTTATTGACTTTTTACATAAAATATACTAAAATGGATATAGATGAAGGAAATCCGCATAAGCGGCTAACCGGTAATAATTTTAAAAAATAATCACTCGTTGGTTAGGACAGAGTGATTATTTTTTGCGTCTATCGAGTATCCTCTTCAAGACGATAGCTATAACAATAACTATAATTGCATCTAATATGTAATCATTCGTTATCATAGCACCATCTCCTTTCATCATAGGAGGTAAATCCAAGCGAACAAAGAGATGGTTAACCGCTCTGCTATTTCCTTCACCTGGATACATTATATCATATTGACTTATAGTCCACAAGGCGAACACTTAAAAATATGTTATGAATTGTCGGAAAATCGGTCATCGGTGTATAAACAGTCGCAAGCGTTGTAGAGTGTGGGCAGCGACCCCTACAGCTTTGAATCTAGGCTATCTATAATAGCTTTGATTTCCAAATTTAGCGCGATGGCTCAATATCTTTTCTGAATTTATTAATAATTCTCATTGTTTCAGAATAATCAACGTCAGAGTATCTTTTTGCTTTCTCTGTAGGATTAGGATAATCATATTTTAAATATTTTTCATAACATTCTTCTCTCATGGATTGTTCAACAGAACAATATAATCCCAATAAAGTAGACCTTTTTTCTTTTAAAAGCTTTTTTGGATCATCAGAGAATGATATTTCGGACAATAACTTTTCTCCGAATATTTTTTCGAGTTCGAGTACAACTTGAACTTCTTTGTTATACCCACATCCATTAGTAAGTAAACCATATTTTAGAGCGAGTTTTCGGGTTAAGTATTCATTAATTCCTTCTGCTAGCCCTTTTCCACCACCACTTCCGCAAAAATGTAGTGTTTCATGAAGAAGAATTTCGTTAAAATATTGTAATGGACTAAGATGTTCTTCATATACATGATTTATATAATCATTAAAAGTATAATCATTTTTAAGAAGAGTATTCTTATTATATAATGGAGAGACAGTAGCAGTATTACCAATATTACTTCCTAATAATTCATAAGCTGTAAGTGGAAAATAAAAATGTCCACGAGCAACATAAAGAGAAATTGTTCCAGTATCCTTTATATAAATTCTGTCACTTAAATCAGGCGAATCTATGTTGAAATTAGGTGGTAAATGAACCATTCCGAGGATACTCTTTAAGAATAATTGAAATATATTTTTTTATTTGTTCTGCAAGTAAATTTTTATCTGAAGTTATTGTATTTTCAATATTAATAGGTAAAGCCATAAAATCACCTCAACTTGTTTGAATTTTCTAAAATTTTGATGAAAAAATAGTAATGTTAATTTACATTATAGCAGATATTAGGTAGAAATTCAAATAGTGAGCAAAATATCTATCAACAGAAACAAATTACTATGTATTCGTTTTCTAATGAAATACATAATTCTATTCTTTATGAATAGAATTAAAAAAGGGTGTGAGTACGTGGAAAAAGTGTGGATTTTTATGATAATTTTTTCATTTGTATTTGCTGTGTGCGTTGGAAATGTTCAAGAAGTTGTAAAATCGCTATTTGAATCAACGAGTACAGCAATAGAATTATGTATAAGTATTGCTGGCATTATGTGTATGTGGTCTGGTTTTATGAATATTGCGGAGAAAGGTGGAGTTGTATCAAGCTTTTCAAAACTAGTGACACCAATTACAAGACTTCTATTTCCAGAATTACCAAAGGGAAGTGAGGCTAGTGGTCATATAGCTATAAACATGACAGCTAATATGCTTGGACTTGGAAATGTTGCTACTCCGATGGGAATAAAAGCAATGGAAAAGTTACAGGAACTAAATAAAACCCCAACACGATTATCAAAATCACAACTTATGTTTGTTGTATTAAATACAGCTTCAATACAACTTATACCAACTACAGTAATTGCAATAAGAGCAAATCTTGGATCAACTAACCCAAATTCAATTGTATTCCCCACAATTGTTTCCAGTGTGATTTCTGTAATCGTTGGAATCATACTTGTAAACTTTGTGTGCAGAAAGGATAAGTAAATGAAAATACTTGAATACATATCATATATGATTGTTCCAATAATGATAATGTATATAATCTTAAGTGCAAGTAGAAAAAAGATAAAAGTGTATGATTGTTTTGTTGATGGTGTGTTTGAAGGAGCAAAAACAACTTTTAGAATTTTTCCAAATATACTTGCGATAATCGTTGCTATAACAATATTTAGAAGCTCAGGAGCTTTGGAATTAATAATAAAATTAATAGAACCAATAACAAATCTTTTTAAGATACCAAAAGAAATAATTCCTCTTGGATTTATGAGTAGCGTATCACGGAGGAGCTTCACTTGGATTGCTTATGGATACTTTAAAGCAATATGGAACAGACACAGTAATAGGAAAAACAGCATCTACAATTTTAGGTAGCAGTGAAACCACGTTGTATGTATTAGCTGTTTACTTATCAGTGGGAAAAATAAAAGACACAAGAGGTGCATTGTGGATTGGAATAGTTTGTGATATTGTTGCAATATATATGGCGGTATTGCTCTGTAAATAATTGTCGACCAAAGTCGAAAAAACACGAAAACATTGCGAGAGTAAAGAAAAATGAAATATTTTTATAAAAAGTATTGACAAGAAATTTAATCGTGGTAAAATGAGCGCATAAAAAGTAAATTAAAACAAGGATGTGAAAGCCATGATTAATTACTTACTCATTTGTTTACTTTTTGTTATTTCGATTATATTTGCAGACCAATTCTTAATAAAATGGAAAGCAGAAAGATACAAAAAGAAACATACACAGAATTCAAAGACAAAAGAAAATTTTTTCAAACACTTTATTTCAAAAATCAATTTTATAAAGACAAAAGAAAACTTTTTATCTAAGCAAGGATACCCACTAAAATTAAATGTAATTTCATATTATACATTAAAAATAATTTTAATGCTTTTGTTTTTTATAGCAGGCACGATAAATTATAATTCTTATTTTGTTGCCATTATTTTTGGCACACTAGGATATTTTATTATAGATGTGCTTATCTATATAAATAAAAAATCACGTGATAGTGAAATCTGTACGGATTTAATGCATGTTACAGATTCAATTTCTTTGCAACTTTCTGCGCATGTCTCGCTCAAAAATTCCTTAAAAAAGCAGTATGAAAATTGTAAAAATAAAGATTTAAAAAAAGCTTTGCTAGAGCTTTCGATGAAGTATGAACTTTCAGAATTAAATATTATAGAGGCGACAAAAACATTGGAAGATAAATTTGATGTTTTAGAAATCAGTATGTTTTGTAAAGCACTTGCCACATATAATGAAACTACAGAAATAGAAAATGTATTAGCAAACCTTTCGACCATGCTGAAAGAAAAAAACATTGAAAAACTAAAACAAAACACTGTAACAAAAATAATATATATAACATTTGGCGTTGTTGTAGCATTGGGAAACATTATATTAATAACATTTTATCCATTATTCACAAGTATTGGACAAGGGTTTAATGATATTTTCAAGTAAAGGAAGGAGAAAGTTATGAAAAAATTTATTCAAAAACTAAAAGAAGAAAGAGGATCTGAAATATTGCAAGTAATATTAATATCGGGACTTTTATTGGTAATTATAATAACATTATTTTATCCTCAAATGCAAACACTTTTCAACAACATGATGAGTACAATTTCTAATTGGTTTGAAAATGTTGGTAGTAAGCCGTTCGGCGTATAGGAGGTAATAATGAAGCGAAAGATTAGCATACTAACTATAGCAATCGTACTAACAGTAATTCTTTTTTCGGTGTCAACCTATCTTCAACGAAAGCTTATAAATTATGAGCCAGTAACAAAGTGTTATGTCGCAAAAGAAAATATTGAGCGATATGAAAAAGCGGAAAAAGAAATGTTTAAAGAAATTCAAATTCCAATAACAATTGTTATGAACATGAAGATAATACAAAGTTTAGATGATATAGAAAATCTATATGCAGAAAACAAAGTATATGCAGGACAAATTCTAGTAAAAGAACAGTTTAAAACCAGCGAAGAATTATCTCTGTTTGAGGGTGAAAAGGGCAAGGAAAAAATTGCAATTAAAATAAAATCTGCTGAAAATGGCGTTTCGTATAGAATTAAAGAACGCTCTATAATAAATGTTTATGCAACTCTTAGAACAGAATACGCAAATAATGTGTTCCCTGAAAGAGATAGGCAACTTGTTGGTGGAGGTGATGATGGTTACTCCGCAATTAAAATATTAAATAGTGTTAGAGTTATAGGTGTGTTTGATAACAATGGATTAGAGATTACAGAGAGGACAGAAGAGCTCATTCCAGATACGGTTATGATATCAGTGACACATGACGAAGCACGTGATATTAACTTGATAAGAGATTTGGCCACATTTAATATAACAGAATTAGAGGAGGAAACTCAAATTGAAGATATTTCTTATTGATAGATATAATAAAAATTATGACATCGTAAAAGGCTTGCAAACATATGGAATAGAAAACGTTGAGACAAAAGAAAATACAAAAATAAAAGCGACAAAAAATGATGTGTTAATTTTATTAGAAGATAGCGATTTTGAAGCTTTGTCTAAAACAACGAAAGTAATATGGATTACTAAAAACAAGAATGAAAAAGATATTTGGAAATTTGTTAATTTATATAATTGTATCGACATAATAGATGCGAATTTGGATAGGGAATATATTATAAAACGTATAGCTCAAAATATAGCATGAAAGGAGAAACAATGAAAAAGTTAATATTTATTGTAATGTTAATGGCTGTATTATGCGTCAATCAAGCAAATATAAGTTACGCACTTGAATTTTCAGACACGAAAAATCATTGGGCAGAGAACTATATAAATAGACTTGTACTAAATGATGTTATAAATGGTTACGAAGATGGTACTTTTAAACCAGATAATAATGTCACAGTGGCAGAGTTTTTAAAGATGATAGTGCAATATACGGAATATAAAAAGGTGTATGAAGGAGAACGTTGGCCTGACTGGTACATTAACACAGCAAAACATTATGGTTTTATAAAAGAAAACGAATTTGAAGATTATAATGCACCAATAAAAAGAAACGATGTTGCTAGAATACTTGCAAGATATATAAATGTTGATGATATTAAAAAAATTAAAAACAATTTTAATGATGAAGTATCAGATGATGTTTTAAAGCTTTCTGAACTCGGAGTAGTAACAGGGTATAACGATGGCACCTTTAAAGGAAATGATTTTGTTACAAGAGCAGAAGCTTCAACGATTATATGTAGAGCTGTAAAAACAAGAAGAGAACTAGTTGCAAATCGAAAATATGATTTAAAAAATAGTGAAAGGTTAACCAATATAAATAAAAATCCAACATATGAAAGTAGTTATAGCAATAGATACGAGGTCCGAAATGGAAAGGTGTATTTTTTTGATAATGGAAGATATGCTAAACTTGATGGATATACAATAAATGAAAAGTACATATCAAACCAAAAATTAATTAATCTAATAGAAAGTTTAATACAAGAAGATGGGTACGTTGCAGTAAGCTATGTACCAGATGAAAAATTACTCGATAAAATAATCGTTAATTTTGGAAGACAAGAAGGATATGTATATAATAATAGCTATGCTTTTGGATATGTATTTTATGAGGACAAGCCTTTTGAACTTAGAAGAATATCTATGAACGAGAATTTAAGCGAAGAGTGTTTTATGAAAATCACAATAGCAAGAATGTGGAAAGACTTTGCAGATTTACAAAGGCGGTGAGTATGCACATGAACTAAATAACGAAAGGTTACTTAGATCTCTGAAAGTCATTTTTGATAACGAAACAGCAAATGGGATATATGAATACATACAAGAATGTATACCTAAACTTATGAAAGAAGGTAGCACAAAAAGATTTGCAGAGACAAAGAAAATAGGTAAATATGAATTAAACTTATACACAGACAACACAAGAGTTGTAATATATGTTTCAAAATGATTTCAATTTTGAAAGCAAAAGCTTTCAAACCAGTAATACTAAATGTTTTCATAAAGAAATAGGGCCCTTAACCTATTTCTTTATGAGGCCCCTAAAGGAGGACAAATGAGAAAAATAATAATATTATTGATAGTTATAATTAGTATACAAACTATATCGTTTGGATATAGCAGAAACTTTGAATATATGATAGGTGCAATGAATATAGAACCGAAAACAGAAAATGGATATATGCTTAATGAAGAAATATATGATAAGTATAAGCAATTTGTTTATGGAAGTCCGTTAGCTGTTACAAGTGGGCAGAGATGGAAAAATGTAGAACAAGGTAGATGGACAAAAGGTGGCGGAGCATGGAAAGGCTCTGGTACAAGAGGAGAGTATTGGATATTGGGATATAATTTGTCCAATGAATTTGTACATAATCATAGATTTCCAGTAGATGTAGAACCACCAACACCGCCGACAGAATGGAGATATGTAGAGCTTTCTGATGCAGAAAAATCTTGGAATAACACAGAAATATATTTACATGAGGAACAAAAAATATATATGCAAACAACAAAGTTAATGCGTAATGATATTACATATGAATTGACAGCACAAGATATCGGACTTAATAAAGCAAGAGTTGAAAACTACGCAACTTGGAAGACGGAAGGGAACATATACACAAGAAGGTATGACAGAAATAATAAAGAATGGGCTGCAAATTTTCTTGTGCCACCAATGGCTGCAAATGCCGAGTTAAAAGCAGAATTATATTTAGAAAATGGAAATGAATATACAATAAAAAAAGATGAAGAAAGTATAGTCGTTCCAATTACATATGGCTGTCAAGTTGTTAATTTAACCGATTTTGCTAAGCCAAAACATGTAAAGAAAATTCATGCGGAACTCACTTTAGACAATAAAATATTCAGCGAAACATCAGATGAAAAAACAACGCAGATTTCAAAAGAATATAATCTTATAATTAATAAACAAGATTTTCGAGGACAGAGTGATGTTGAAATAGAAGTAGCTTGTAATTCGTTGCTACTTACTGAATTCATTGTAGACGGTGCACTTACAGATATTAATGTACAAAAAATTTATATTCATATTGAAAGCAACGAAGAAGAAGCAGATGACTTAAAAGTAAAAGAAGAGAATCGAAACTATGTGGACGAGGCAGTACCACCAAGAATAAATAGTGTAACATTAGGAAGATACCAAAATGCAAAGATAATACCACTAAAAAAATCAAAGAAAACAAAAACAGAATTTATTTGTGCTGGTCATATGCTCGCAATAGAAGTTGACACGAGTAATACAGATTATATAACGCTAGAGTTTGAAGGCGATTCATCAATAATAACATTGGACGATTTAACAAAAAGATTTGAATGGGATGAACCACAAGAAAGAAAAGTTAAGACGAGATATTCTTCTCTAAAGGCATTGAAGAATACATACAAAAAACGTACCAAAATATATCCGAAACAAGGTGGATATTTTGTGTATTATTATGTGATTCCATATAAGACAAAACAAACATTACATTCATGGAATACACTAAGAGAACAAAAAAACGATGCTTTTGAAATTGAAGAGAACAAATTGTTTTCAAGAATAGGAAAGCCATACAACATAGTGATAAAAGCTTATTCTAAAGATGGGGTAAGAACCAAAAAGATACAGCTTGATGTCTTTGAAAGATGGGATACATTATATAATAGAAATTTAAGTCCATACATAACTAAGTAGGTGAAAAATGGAAAGAGGAAACACGTTGATAATCGTGACGATATTTATGGCTATAATACTGACAATTTTAATATTTGCTGTGGTGATTTTTATGTCGCATGTAAATAACACTTTATATAATGTAAAACTAGATATGTATTCAATTGCACGAAGTGGAATTATATCAGTAAATAAAAACCAAGCTAATGTAGGGAATTTTAAATATGATACAAAAACGTATAAAAAAGAATTTGAAAAGAGCTTAAAAGAAAACTACAAGCTAAATGAAGAATTTGAAAATGAAGAAAAATTAATCTCGAAAATAAAAATAGTAGAATACAAAATATACAAGAAGGGTGAAAAAGATAACTTCACAAAAAGTAGAGCGGATGATAGAACGTTGCATATAGTGCTAGAAGTAAAGTTAAGACCGATAATCTTTAGAAAACTTTTAGAAAAAATTTTTATTTTTAAGATACATGAAGATGTGAATTTAAACGTTGTAAATTTATAAAAGGAGAAAAAATGAAATCTCAAAAAGGAAGTTCAATATTAACAACACCAATAATAATAGCAATTGGTATGATGCTAGTAGCAACGCTTATAGTATTTGCAATCAAAATATTAATGCCATATATATGGTATGAAAAGCTGTCGAGTACTTGTATAAAATATGTATTTATAATGGAGGAATATGGCTATTTAACAAGGAAAGAAAAAAGCAATTTGTTAAATGAATTAGAAAAGCAAGGATTTGAAAAGGAAAATGTGAAAGTGCAATCAACAACGAAACTGCAAAGTTACGGTTCACCAATATATTTAAATGTAGAGTACAAATATAACTTGAAATTACCTATAATAGGAGAAAAAACAATTCCAATGGAAATAAGTAGGACATCGGTCAGTAAGAGATGAAAAAGGGCAACAACGCCCTCAAATCTGCTTACCAGTGGTACTTTTCATTGTTTATTATTTTGAAGCAACGGAAAATTTGCTCTGTTAGAAATAAACGAATTAATTGATGCGGAAAAGTTAGCTTTGAAAAGCTTAGTTGAAAGTTGCTTCTGTCAAGTAAACTTTTATCTAAACCTAATGTTCCTCCTATTAAAAAACAAATAGTACTGAATCCGTTTACCGTTATACTTTGAAGTTTCTCAGCAAACTCTTCAGAAGAAAGCTCTTTACCACGTAAATCTAATGCAATTACGAAGTCGGAAGTCTTGATTTGTTTAAGTATTTTGTCGGCTTCAAGTTTTTTAATATTGTTTAAATCCTTCTCAGAAGGATTTGCGGGTATCATTTCATCTGCTACTTCACAAATGCTAATTTCTGCATATTTAGATATACGCTTTGTGTATTCCTTTATAGCATCTTGAATGTAAGTTTCTTTTACTTTTCCAACACAAAAAATTTTAATATTCATAACATTTTCTCCATAATTTAAAATTAGGTCGCATTATAAATGCGACCATAAGAATTATACTAATTCCAAAACCTTGTCAACAGTGTCTCTACCAGCCACAGATAAATTAAAGCTTGATTTGTCGATGTTGCTAAGGGATAACTCATTAATTACTGTTTGGTATGCAAGCTCTGGAAAATTGTTTTCTTTGCTTAAATGACCAAGAATTATATTAGAAACTCCGCTCTTGCAAAGATGGCAAATCGCTTTGCTTGCCGTATCATTTGAAAGATGGCCGTATTCACCTTCTATTCTTTTCTTTAAGAAGAAAGGATAAGGACTACATTTTAAAGTTTCTGTATCATAATTTGATTCAAGGAGTAAAACATCACTTTTTTCCATCTGATGTAATATATCATCAGTCATATGACCAATATCTGTTGCGATAGTTATCTTCTTGCTTTCACAATAAATACTAAATCCGCAAGGGTCAACAGCATCATGAGGAATACTAAAAGGATGTATTTTCAAATCACCAATTGAGAAATCTTCGTTTGCAACAAAAAAATCTTTACATTCCTCACCGATATTTAAGCTGTCCATTGCTTTCCAAGTTTTTGACGTTGCATAGACACTAATACCATATTTTTTACAAATAGTAGTAAGACCTTTTGTGTGGTCAATGTGCTCATGTGAAATTATAATCCCATCAATATCTTCAATTGATTTTTCAAGATTGTTTAACGCTTTTACAATTTTTTGACAACTAGTACCAGCATCCACTAGAATATTGGTACTTTCGGAAGATATAAAAGTACAATTTCCACTGCTACCACTATATAAATTACAAAATTTTATCATCTGTGTACACCTCAAATATTGTATCTAGTAATATTAGCACCTAATGCTCTAAATTTATTCTCTATATTTTCATAACCACGATCAACATGTTCAATTCCTGAAATTTCAGTTGTTCCATTGGCAACAAGTCCAGCAATAATAAGCGCTGCACCAGCTCTCAAATCACAAGCTGTAACAGGGCAACCATTTAAAGATTCAACACCTTCAAAAACAGCAGTTTTACCTTCTACACGTATCTTTGCACCTAATTTTTTTAGCTCCTCAGTGTATTGAAATCTTGAATCAAATACACCTTCATTAATGTAACTAATGCCATCAGATATTGATAAAAGCACCCCAGCTTGTGGCTGCATATCTGTAGGAAAACCAGGGTATGGCAATGTCTTTATAGAAACTTTGTTGGTACGCTTTGAAGTGTAAACTCTAACAGCATCGCCATCTTCATTTTCTTCTATATTAACACCCATTTCTTCAAGCTTAGCAGAAATAGGATCTAAATGCTTTGTAATACAATTAGTAATCAAAACATCGCCCTTTGTTGCAGCAGCAGCAATCATAAATGTACCAGCTTCGATTTGGTCTGGAACAATAGAATATGTAGCATTACCTTTCAAACTTGAAACACCAGTTATCTTGATTACATCTGTTCCGGCTCCTCTAATATTTGCACCCATAGTATTTAAAAAGTTTGCAAGGTCAACAACATGAGGTTCTTTTGCAGCATTTTCAATTACAGTAGTGCCTTCCGCAAGGACTCCAGCAAGCATAATATTTATTGTGGCACCAACACTAACTATATCAAGATATACACCGTTACCAACAAGTTCAGAAGCATCTGCCTTTATTGTTCCACCTTCATCATTTATAGTAGCTCCAAGCAATTCAAAACCTTTTATATGTTGGTCTATTGGACGTGAACCAAAATTGCAACCACCAGGAAGACCAACATCAGCAGTTTTAAATCTACCAAGTAAAGCGCCAATAAAATAGTAAGAAGCTCTAAACTTCTTTGTACTTTCAATAGGTACAACAGTTTTATTTATAGAAGATGTATCAATTTCTACTTCATTGTCATTAATAAAATTAACTGTAGCACCAAGATCTTTTAAAATATCACAACACAAAATAATATCACTAATATGCGGTAAGTTTTCAATACGACATTTTCCATTTACCAATATAGTTGCTGGAAGTATTGCAACAGCAGCATTCTTGGCGCCGTTAATGCTAACAGTACCCTTTAAAGGTGTACCACCTTTAATAACTAATTTCTCCATACAAAGTCTCCTTTACTCAGAATCGTGATGATAATATTTCTTAGAAGTATATATTTCCTTTATTAAATTAACTTCACAAAGCTCGCGAATTATTTTTTCTCTCAATTTTATATCAGGACAATTTACAAAAACTTTTAAAAGTGTATATTGTGAAGAATTGTCTTGATATTGATTTATATTTAATATTGAAACATTATTATCATTAAAAATATTTTCTACTTTTCCTAAAATTCCAGGAACTGATTTTGCTGTAATTGTGAATAGTACAGTCTTCTTATTGTTGTTAAAGAATTTTTGTATAGGAATAACAAGAAGTAGTATAAGAAGAATTATAAGAGTCGCATAAACTGCAGCCTCATAAAATCCAGCACCAACAGTTAAACCAACACAAGTGATGGCAAGTAAACTTGCTGCAGTTGTAATTCCTTTAACAGAAAAGCCATCTCTAATTATTGTTCCAGCACCAACAAATCCGATACCAGCAAGTATTTGTGCAGGTAATCTTGAAGGGTCAACATTAGGAAATTTGTTATACAAATATATTCCGAAGTGACATTACAAGACAAGATGAAATACATATAAGTGTATGCGTCTTGATACCAGCTGGTTTTTGAATAAACTCCCTTTCCATTCCTATTACTAAAGATAAAAGGAAAGCAATAAGAAGCTTCCCTAATATCTCAAGTGCAATTGGGCTAGTAAAAAATGTAATGATAGCCATTAAATCACTCCTAATATTAAGGTAAAAATAGGGAGCAAAATACTCCCAAAGAAAATATACCATAAACAAGTAGAAATGACAAGATTATTTTTCTAACTAAAAACATCAACAATCCATAAATGTAAGTTCACATTACTCATATCTATATTATTAGGTAAAAAATCAAATTGTGGAAACATAATTGCCCACCAAAATAATAAACAAACTAAAAATTTTTTGTATGTCATAAACCAAGTCACCTCGGCTAAAGTATAACCATCCGTAAACAGAAATATACAAATTTGGAATAAAAAGGTTGACACGGGAAAATAAATATGGTAATATTTTCCATAGAAGATAACGAAGGAGGAAAAAGCGAGATGCGAGAGAATAAAATAGTAAAGGCCTGTAATTTTTATGTTAGTGAGTGGCACTTGTTTGCGGCACTATTACCTTATCTGAAAGAAGAACTAAAGAATAATCATAAAGTAATATTTATAACTCAAGACAAATTGGAAAAAGGATTAAAAGAACTAGTTGAAAAAATAAATATAAAATTTGAAAATCCAAATGGGATAAATGATATAACTTGGCTCAATGAAAATTTTATAATGGAAATTAAAGAAGAATGTACGCCCGTAAGCATCATAGTTCAAGGAACATATGAATTTATAGAAGATGTTAATAAATATTTACACGAAAACCTAGTTAATATGTATAGAGATTGCAAAATAATAAATTGCTATGAAGTATTTGATACAAACAACATGCTTCAAAATATTCTTGAAAAGCATGAGTATGTTTTTAATACTGGTGGTTTGTACAGGAAAGAAGAAATATTCCCAGATTATAAGTCAGAAAATTTTAAGTCAAGCGTATCATGAAATTAGAAGCATAAATAGTGCAATGTATAAAAAATAATCATGGACATCCTCATTAAACAAAAAGAAGATAATCGAGATGATTAAAATATTATCAAATTCAAAATCAAATGTCATTTAGAATCACCACCAAAATCGCTAAAGTTGGACATGACTTTACCAATACTTAAAAGTTTAATGTAATTATCAACTTTGTTCTTTTTCTCATCTCTCAAATAAGGCTTAAGAGAAAGAAGAAGCTTTGTGCTAGGGTCATTTGAAGAAGAATTCATTGCGTCCATGATTTTCTTTATCTTCATAATTGTTTCCATATCGGGCATTTCAAAAGATTGTGAAGATGAGGACGAGTTACAGTCAGAAGTGTTAGTGGCATTTTGGGAAGACATAGCCATATTAAGAAGAGACTCAATCTTAGAAGAATCTCCACCCATCTGTTCACTGAACATTTTTATAAAATCTGGTATGTTATCCATATTAGATAATCCCTCCCTTTTGTGCGGACGGCTTATGCCGTCCGTTACTGGCGTTGACAGAAAAATTCAGTTTTTTCCGTGTCCTCTTTTCTCTTGAACAATCTTGCAAATTTTCTCGTAATCAGAAGGACTAACCATGCCTTTAACACGCAAAAGAGCAGAATCAATCTCATCATCACTCATTTTTTCAAGCATTCCCATCATCATGTTAAGCATCATTTGATTATCCATAAAAACACCCCCAAAGATAAAATCTAATTAATAATATGCAGAAAAAGAAAAAACGTTACAAAAAAGAAAAATGAACGATTTTCCGGCAGCCACTTTTTCGTTCATTTTTGAACGATTTTCCGGCTGCCTCTTTTTCGTTCATTTTGCATATTTTTCGGTAGACGCTTTTCTATAACTAGATTCAACGCAAATAATTCTACAAAAATGTAGATTTTGTGGAAAAAATGTGATAAAATGTGTGCCGAGGTGAGTTACTTGGAACTAAAGACAAAGTATCAATACACTTATTTTATTTATCCGTTTGTTGTAGAAGAAAAAAACTACAAAAAATTTATAACTAAAATAATGCTTGATAGCAGATGGAACGCTAAAATTTATAAAAAAGATGAAGATATAGAAGCAGACTCTCACTTTTTATCAAGTGCTAAAAGTGTGATGTTTCCGACGCTTGAGTGGGACGAAAGAAAACTGACAAAATTTAATTCTTTAAAAAGTGATGATAAAGCAAAGATTTTGTCAAAGTTACCTAGTGCTTCATTTGAATATAGGATAGAAGACATATCTAAAGGCAAGGCTGGTTCAGAGAAAAATGCTGTTTTCTTTGAAATAACTAATATAAAACTTATGAGTTTTAGAGACGGAATTTGCTTTTTGATGTTGAAAGCAGAAATCGATTCTAATGACTATGCAAAGTTTTCAGACTTGCTAAATTTGAATTATAAATTTAGAAATGCTTCTCCGAAGTATAATCGCCTTAAAGATTATGAGTATATTAAGATTCAGACTAGTAAGTTTGGAACTATAGAAGATATACGTGATTTTATAAAAAGAGTTTGTTGTGATTATGAAGATTCGTCAAATCGTGATATCTATTCAAACCGTTTGTTTGTGTACTCATATGCTTGTGTGGATGAATCAGAATGGAATACGACGAGAGACTTTAGAACAATAAAAGATGAATTCTTGAAATATCAGTATGTGTTATCTGGAGATTATTCTTCAGAATTTGCAGAAAATCTGGAACTTAATAACACATATTCACGTTGGAAGTACTCTATATATGGTTTTGCTAAAACGGCTGGAGTTGTTTTTTCATCAGCAATTGATCATTTCAATTTTACTAAATTGCCATTTTACTATGAAACTGTATATATGTATATAATGCTATATGCATTATATCAAAGGCTTTTATATATAATAATTTTAAAACAATTAGGAAAAAATAATAGACAAGTACATAAAAAAATACAAAAGGTAACGAGAATGACTGCACTTGGACAAGTGACGAATGCAGAGCATGGAATGAATTTATGGCAAAATTGGAGTAGAACATTTGGCTTGAAAGAAATGTATGATTACATTATAAAGCAATACACGTTGCTAGGAAAGAAGGGGTAATAAGCCAAATACATACAAAAAAGAATATCTTAAAGAGGAGTGATTATCTTGAACAAAAAATTTTATATTACAACACCAATATATTATCCAAGTGGAAAATTTCATATAGGAACGGCATATTCAACATTACTTGCGGATGCGATTAAACGATATAAAAGTATGCGTGGATATGATGCATACATGCTAACAGGACTAGATGAGCATGGACAAAAAGTTGAGAAAGTAGCATTAGAACAAGGCGTTACACCACAGGAACACGTAGATAATATGGCTAAAGAAGCATTAAAATTGTGGGAAAATTTAAAAATATCGAACGATGACTTTATAAGGACTACAGAGCCAAGACACGTAAAAACTGTAGAAAAAGTGTTTGATAAATTACAAGAACAAGGAGATATTTATCTTGGAGAATATAATGGTTGGTATTGTACTCCTTGTGAATCGTTTTTCACGGACTTCCAATTGGTGGATGGAAAATGTCCTGATTGCGGAAGAGAAGTTCAAAAAACAAGTGAACAAGCATATTTCTTTAATATGAAAAAGTACGAGAAGAGATTGCTTGAATTTTATGATAATAATCCAGATTTCTTAGTACCTGTTTCTAGGAAGAATGAAATTATAAATAATTTTATAAAACCTGGCTTGGAGGATCTTTGCATTACTAGAACATCTTTTAATTGGGGGATAAAAGTTCCTAAAGACCCTAAGCACGTAATTTATGTGTGGTTGGATGCTTTGCTAAATTATGTTACAGCGCTAGGGTATGGCTCTGATGATGAAACATTATTTAATAAATATTGGCCAGCAGATTTGCAAATAATAGGAAAAGATATAATAAGATTTCATGCTATATATTGGCCTGTTTTCTTGATGGCACTAAACTTGCCAATGCCAAAGCAAATTTATGCACACGGTTGGTATGTTATGAAGGACGGAAAAATGTCTAAATCGAAAGGAAATGTATATTACCCAGACGTTTTGGCAAATAAATATGGAGTTGATGCAACAAGATATTTATTGTTACGTGAGATTTCTTTTGACAATGATGGAGTTTTCTCATTAGAGGGCTTTTTGGAAAGATACAATGCAGATCTAAGCAATGATTTGGGGAATTTGGTTAGTAGAACAATAGGAATGATAAATAAATATTTTGATGGCAAGATAGAGGGATACAATGGAACTCCAAACAGTGTAGACGGCGAGTTAGAAGAGTTTGTTAAAAATCAATTTGAACTTGTTGAAAGTAAAATGGATACTTTTCATATAGCAGATGCATTGACGGAAACTTGGAAAATAATTTCACGTACTAATAAATATATAGATGAAACAGCTCCATGGGTACTTTTTAAAGATGGAGAAAATATTGAAAAATTACAATCTGTTATGTATCATTTAGTAGAAAATATCAGAAAAGTAGCGATACTAATAAAACCGTTTATGCCGGATATTTCTAATAAGATTTTAGACAGTTTTAACTTAAGTGATAATTTCAGAACATGGGAGAGCATTTATAAGTATAGTGAGTTGAAAAATATTGAAGTTGTAAAAACTATTGAACCATTATTTATGAGAATTAATATAAAAGAAGAATTAGAAAATGACTAAAAATAAGGGCATCAAAGGAATAACTTTGGTGCCCTTAATATATCGTAAATATGATAATCATAAATAGAAGTCTACCTGTACGTTGAAACAAGTCGGCACGGCACAGTGTCCGTGCCCTATAACGGTTCGAAGCATCTTGTGCTTTGATAAATGTTGAAAGAGTGTGAAAAATGAACGAAAAAGAGGCAGCCGGAAAATTGTTCATTTTTGAACGAAAAAGTGGCTGCCGGAAAGTTGTTCATTTGATTTTGGAAAGGAGAAAAAATGGAGTTATTTGATTCACATGCTCATCTTAATGATGAGGCTTTTGATAATGATAGAGAAGAAGTCGTTAAAAAGTGTTTTGAAAGTGGTGTGAAGTATATTGCTGAAATTGGTTACAGTGAAGCAACTTCACGTGCGGCAGTGAAGTTTGCTAATCAATATGATAATGTTTATGCTGTTATCGGTGCGCATCCAGACGAATGTAACAATGATGTTGATTTATCATTTATAACCGAACTTGCACAAGATAAAAAAGTGGTGGCGATTGGCGAAGTTGGCCTTGATTATCACTATGATACAACTAATAAAGAAATGCAAAAAAAATATTTCATTCAACAAATAAATTTGGCAAATGAATTAAGCTTACCAGTTGCAATACACAGTAGAGATGCGGACATGGACATGTTAGAAATTTTAAAGAAAAATAAAATTCAAAGCGGTTTTGTAATGCATTGCTTTTCATCGAGTGTGGAAGTTGCAAAGGAAATCTTAAAGTTAGGTGGCTACATATCACTTGCAGGCCCTGTCACTTTTAAAAATGCAAGAGGATTATTGGACGTGGCGAAAATGGTGCCAGACGATAAAATTTTGATTGAAACAGATTGTCCGTATTTAGCGCCAGAACCATACAGAGGAACACGAAATGATTCTTCACTAGTGATACACACAGCACAAAAAGTTGCTGATTTAAGAGAAATTAGTTTAGAAACTTTTTCAAATATGACAGTTACAAACGCAAAAAGATTTTACCAAATATTATAGAATATTAAGTTTTTGTTACAAAAATCGATATATGTTTACAAATATACAGAAAATATAGTAAAATTAAATTAACTAATTATACACAGGAGGAATGAAATATGAATAAAAAGGGAATAGGGCTTTTAGTTGCAGTCGGTGCAATGTCTATGATATTTACAGGCTGTTCGTTATTTAATGATAATGAGCCAGTAAATAATCCTCAAGATGACCAACATCAACAACAAGAACAACAAGAAAATAAGAACGAATATATTAAAACAGAAGAAGATGGCACAAGAGTAAATACAAGTGACAAAATTAAAAAAGCAAAATTTACTATTGATGGTCTAGAAATAAGCAACATACAACTTAGTGAACTTGTTGGTAAAACATCTTTAACAGCAGATGTAAAAAATAGCACAGAAGAGAAAAAAGGCGATATAGAGCTTACAATAACTTTGTACAAAAAAGATGGCAGTGTACTTGTTGAAATGGGTGGATATATCGGAACTGTTGAGGCTGGTGCTACCTCTAAGATAGATGCTGCTGCAACTTTAGATTATGCAAATGCTTATGATATAAAGATTGAAAAAAGATAAAACATTATTAGGATGTAGGGGCGGGGAGTTGTCTCCGCCCATATCTGTATATTCTGAAAGCAAGGAGAAAAGATATGAGGAAGAATAACAAAGGTATTTCAATGATATCGCTTGTCGTTGTAATAATCTCTATAATAATACTTTCAGCGTTAGCAATAGGTGCAGGCTACAGATACATGCAAGAAAGTGAGCGAGCGGAAAAGGCAACACTTACGAGCATAATTTCTGAGGCGGCATACAAGAGGCAGAATGATTATAACGTTGACGCAAAAAGCTATTATGAAGGTAGTGTAATATTAGATGAAAGCGATATAAATGAAAATAATTTTAGAAATCTACCGAAAGACTTTGATGCAGAAAAGGAAAAAATAAATCAAAAACTTAATGGTACATCTCCAGTATGGTTTGTACTAGATGGTGAGAGTGCAAAAGGTTTAGGTGTTGAGAAAATAGACAAGTACGAAAAATACATTGTAAAAGATTTAAACTCAATACCAAAAGAAGATGAAAAATATTCTCCGGTTGCTTTGGTAGAATACATAACAGGAACTACATATCTAGTAGAAATGAAAGGCTCGTTTGACTTAGAACCGCCAGCAGATCATGAACACATATGGGCAACAGCAACTTGTACAGAAAATTCTAAATGTAGAATTTGTGGTCAAGAACTTCCAAACACAGCACTTGGACATGATATAATACCTCAAACATGTACACAAGCAGAAATGTGTAGAAGATGTGGAGAGATATTTAAGCCGGCAAAAGGACACGATTTCAATTATGGTGAAGAATCACCTTGGAAATACAATGCATTAAAGCACTGGATAGAATGTAAGAATGGCTGTGGAACACAAAAAGAAGTTGCAAACCATTCAAAGAACTACATTGCATTATCAGAAACTGATACGAATTATCACAAATATCATATTGAAAACTGTTATATTTGTGGATGGGAATCAGTACTAACAGAACATAATATAAAGATAGTAAATATTGATGCAACACATCACAAGAGATATTGTACATTGTGTAACTATGAAGTAATACACGAAGATGATGGATGGCATTCAGATAATGATAATCACTGGAAAGAATGTAACGACTGTGACCCAGATAACAAGATACTAGATGATAAACACGTAGATGAAGATGGAGATCATGTATGTGATGTCTGCGGAAGAGATTTGGATACAACACCACCAAAGGCATTTGATGCAGGTGATATAAGAATTGTAAGTAGAACAACACACCAAATTCAAGTATCTGCACAAACAGAAGACAATGATGGCGGTTTAGGAATGTCAAGATACGAATTTAGTATTGACGGTGGAACAACATGGCAAAGGGTTTCAGTAAGTAGCGATTCAGAGAGTGGTATATACAAATTTGAAAATCAAATACACAATAAAGATTATGAAATATTGGTAAGAGGATATGATAAGGCAGATAATTACGTAGAAGGAAGTATTACTTCAAAAACATATGAAGTTCCTGCGCAATTTGTGAATCACGAATTATCACAAGAAAGCATAACAAGAGACAACGTAAGAGTGACTTTAACAATGCCAACACTATCATTACCACAAGAAGCAATAAATGAATTGTTGATTGTATACAGAATACAAGGTAATGGTACAGACTGGAAAGAATACACGGCACCAATTGAAATAACAGAAGAGGGAACAACAATAATTTATGCAAAAATAGTAGATAAGAGAAGTCCAGAACCAAATAGCAGTAGTGTAGTAAAAACTATAACAGTAAGCAACATCGATAGAACACCACCAACAGTTACAATAGAGGCAACGGATACAGAAATAACAAAATCAAAACATACAGCCATAGTAAGAATAAAAGACGCTCTAGCAGGAATAGCAAAAGATACTATTATATACTATGCATGGAAAGAGGGTGATGGTGAGCCAACAAGTTACACTGAATATAAGGTTACATCAGTGGCAGGAAATGACGTTACAGTGCAAGTAACAACACCATCAGAGGTCGTAGGAAAGTATTATTTATGGATAAAAGAAGGAGTTAAAGATGCTGTTGGAAACGAAACAACTGCACCAGTAAAGAGTAGTATGTATTTTGATGTTGATGACAGAGCACCACATTTGTTAACAAGAACAATGAGAAACAAAGCTGCAGATGCAATAGATGAATTGTATGCGAAAACAGGTAGCACAATAACAATAGAAATAGAAGCAGATAAAGAACTAGCACAAGGACCATTAGTAACAATAAACTCTAATGGTGCAACAAAAACAGCAAGAGCGACATCGACAGACAAAATAAACTGGACAGCGACAATTACAGTAGACACATCATTTGCAGAAGAACTACTTGATGATGTAAAATTTAGTGATTACACAAGTAGTACAGGAAAAGTGGGAGAAGAATATACAACAACAACAGATAACAAATATGTAACATACGACAAAACATTACCAGCGTTAGAATATATAAATAAATAATTATTACAAAAAAGAGGCTGTCAGAAAATTGTTCGAAAATGAACAATTTTCCGGCAGCCACTTTTTCGTTCACTTTTGGCAAGAGTAACCAACCTTGCCAGTTTTTTTGTATAGAAAAAGAAATATAATGGTACTAAAATTAAATTAGGGATAATGGAATTAATTAACCAAACATTTACGGAATAACAAGCTATCAACATTTTAAATACAAAATGTTGGCAAGGTGTAACAGTGTTGTAACAAAATTGTTAATAAAATTTAACAAATCGACAAAATACGAAAAACTTAAAATCTATGAAAGTGGCTTCCGTAAATAGATTTGAAAATTTAAAGCCCTAAAAGTCTACTAAAATAGCGCGTGTGCGCGCGTATGAGTATAGACAAAGAGAAGTAAAATAATTATAATTCTTGTATGAAATAATGATTTATGGAGGGTACAAATGAAAAAGAAAGTTTTCATAACTATGTTTTTATTATTGATAGGAATAATGTTGTTTGGACTAAGTGGAACCGTTAGTGCAGAGACATGTGGAAGGTGTGGTAAGTCTGTAAAAATAAAAACTCACGAAGGAGTAAGATACCCAGACAAAGACTGTCAGTATTATAGATGTAGCTGTGGTTATACTGATGGTTGGAGCCATACATGGAATGTTACAACCACTCCAGCGACTTGTACAACAGCAGGGACCACATCATACTCATGTTCACGTAATATAAGTTATCATCACTATTCAGTGACAAGTGGTTCAGCCCTTGGACACAATTATGGAAGCTGGTATACAGTTACTAGCGCAACATGTACAAGTGCAGGAACAAAAAGACGAAATTGTACAAGATCAGGATGCTCTTCTTATGAAACAGATACAATATCAGCATTAGGACATAGCTATGGAAGCTGGTATACAGCTACTAGCGCAACATGTACACGTACAGGAACAAAGAGACGAAATTGTACAAGATCAGGATGCTCTTCTTATGAAACAAGTACAATATCGGCACTTGGACAT
>CAKPOE010000009.1 GCA_934169745.1 uncultured Clostridia bacterium
TTTGTACTTTTCGTACGTGTAATTTCTTACTCGCTTGGTTTCTCTTTTTACTCATTGTTTACTTTTCAATGTACTTTGTGGCTCTCTTCAAAAGCCTTAATCAGTATAGCATCTTTAGGATGCATTGTCAACAATTTTCTCAACTTTTTTCTTCGAAATTTTCAACAATTTTTCACTAGATTTTCACACTCGCTTTTGACGTTTTTTGTCGTTTTCCTGAGTGCTCGTTTATAATAACATTTATACTTTTCATTGTCAACACTTTTTTAAACTTTTTTAAAAGTTTTTTCTACACGATTTTCTATCAACTATTTTCGCACTAAAATCCTGTAAATACTTAAATTTGAATTAGCTGATGTCTCACGTGTTGCTGACCTTTGCAAGGTGCGAAACATCAGCATATTTTATTATTTTATCATTTCTTTAAATTCTCCCTCTGTTATTATTTTAACTCCTAATGATTCTGCTTTTGTAAGTTTACTTCCTGCTTCTTCCCCAGCTAATACATAATCTGTTTTTTTCGAAACACTTGACGATGTCTTTCCTCCAAAGTCTTCTATTATGTTAGCCGCTTCTTGTCTTGAATAAGTTGGAAGTGTACCAGTCAATACAAATACTTTTCCTTCAAATCTATTATCTTGTAATTCCTTTTTACTGCCTTGCGTATTTACTCCTGCCTCTTTTAGCCTTTTTATCAAGTCTTGAGATTGAACACTTTCAAAGAACGACACTATACTATCTGCCATTATATCCCCAACTTCGTTTATCGAAGCATAGCGCTCATACGTTGCATTCATCATTTCATCCAGATCACTAAAGTTTTTAGCAAGTATTTTAGATGTTTTCGTTCCTATATGTCGTATTCCAAAAGAATTTATAAGTCTATCCAGAGAATTATTTTTACTCTTCTCTATTGCTTGTATCAAATTATCCGCTGATTTTTCTCCCATCCTATCCAATTTTAATAATTCTTCCTTTTGTAAAGTATATATATCAGCAATATTTGATATTAAGTTTTCATCTAATAGTTGTTCTATCATGGCAGGACCCATTCCGTCAATGTCCATTGCATCTCTTGACGCAAAATGTACTAAACTTCTAAATAATTGTGCTGGACATTCTATTCCTGTGCAACGTGTTACCGCTTCGCCGTCCTCTCTCACTGCTTCAGCTCCACATACCGGGCAAGTTTTAGGCATTTCAAAAACTCTTTCATCGCCCGTTCTTTTTTCTTTTAACACCTCTGCAACTTCAGGAATTACATCCCCAGCTTTTTGTATATATACAGTATCACCTATTCTTATGTCTTTTTCTTTAATAAAGTCCTCATTATGAAGTGTTGTCTTTGAAATCAAAGAACCAGCAACTCTAACTGGCTTTAGTATTGCCATTGGGGTGAGTGCTCCTGTTCTTCCTACTTGAACCCTTATATCTTCTACAATCGTTTCTTTTTTCTCTGGCGGATATTTATAAGCCACTGCCCATTTTGGAGTTTTAGTAGTAGTACCTATTTCTTCTCTTTGTTTAAGATCATCTACTTTAATAACAGCTCCATCTATATCAAAAGTCAACTCTCCTCTTTTTTCACCTATTTCTACAATTCCACCCATAATATCTTCGATGTTATTACATAATTTTATATATGGATTAACTTGAAATCCTAACCTTTGTAAGTATTTAAAAGATTCATAATGCGATTTTAATTCTACTTTTTCAATTTTTTGTACATTAAAAATATAAATATCCAAATTTCTTTCTGCTGTTATTCGTGGATCTAACTGTCTCAAAGAACCTGCAGCAGCATTTCTTGGATTGGCAAACAACTTTTCGCCGATTACTTCTCGCTCTTCGTTTAGTCTTTCAAAACTTTTTTTAGGCATAAAAACTTCGCCACGCACTGTGATTGTGACATTTTCACTTAATTCTTGTGGTATCGTTTTTATTGTTTTTAGGTTTGGTGTTATATCCTCTCCTACCAAACCATCACCTCTTGTAGCTCCTCTAAAAAACTTACCATTTATATATTCAAGTGAAACAGACAATCCATCTATTTTAGTTTCAACAACGTATTTAGGATCTTTAACAGTCCTCCTGATACGCTCATCAAAATCTTTTACATCTTGCAAATCAAATACATCTTGTAAACTTTGTAACGGTACCTCATGGTGAACCTCCGCAAAATGAGTGTCAACTTTTCCATTTGCAACAATTACTTGTGTCGGAGAATCTGCAGTTACAAGTTCTGGATGTGTTTTTTCTATATTTTTAAGTTCTAACATCAACATATCATATTCAAAATCAGAAATCTCTGGCGAATCTTCGTTATAATATTTATTTGCATGGTATGCAATTAATTCTTTTAATTCTTTTAGACGTTTTTCAATTTTATTCATTTGTAACCTCCAAATTTATTATTACCAGTTAATTATATCTCAACCCAATAAAAAAAGGAACTACTTTTAAAGCAGTTCCTCATTCTTTTTAATTTCAAACGTACGTGAAGGCTCATCAGTCTTTGCTACTCTGATACATTCGATTGTAGGATGTCCATACTTTCCAAACGGTCCAATGTTTCTGAGTATCAATGCACGCACCTTGCACCATGCAAACGCATTGCTTGCAACAACGGTATAAGAATCAACTCTCACTGTTCCATCAGCCTCATAATGTCTACATTTCACATCATACCGCATACACAAACCCCTCCCAAAAATTATTCCAAAAGGTAAACGCAACACCATACTTACAATTGCATTATATAACGTTTTATGTAATGTGTCAAATATAAGTTACTTGCTCTTTAAGATAATTTCTTTAGACTTTATGAAATAGTCCAAACCAGACCATATTGTCGCAACAACCGATATAATCATCGAAAATGACATTATAATATTCAGAATCAATGCTCCATTTGATAAATTACCACTTATAAAATGCATAAATGCATTTACATCCACAAACGCAAGCGAAATCGCAATCATTTGAGACACAGTTTTTATCTTTCCAAGCCATGAAGCTGCTATCACATTTCCTTCACCTGCTGCAAGCATTCTGATTCCCGAAACAATAAACTCTCTGGCCGCGATTATAATAGGTATCCATGCCGGTATTTTATCCATCTCCACTAACATCATAAGCGCTGAAAGCACAAGTAATTTATCTGCAATTGGATCTAGAAATTTTCCAAACGTTGTTACCAAATTATTCTTCCTAGCCAAATACCCATCCAAAAAGTCTGTAAGTGAAGCTATAAGAAATATTACTAAAATTACCAAATTAGAATATGTAATTTCCGTATTTGCCAACGTGCCTTGAATGTTTATAAAAGGAATAATTATCATAATTGGTATTAACAACATACGTGCAATCGTTATTTTGTTGGGTAGATTCATATACTTCCTCCTTTATTCTTCTAAAATAAGATCATATTCCATGGATGATACAACTTTTGCTTTTACAAAGTCACCAATATTATGTTCTTTGTTATTCTTAATAAATTCAACACCATCCTCATTTGGAACATCCATATAGCTTCTTGCTATGTAATATTCTCCATCTTCTGTAATGTCCTCAATCATGCATTCCAATTCTTTGCCAACCATTTTTTGATTTCGATTACTTGAAACCTTTTGCTGCGTCTCCATTATTTTCTCATATCTTTCTTCTTTTACGTTGTCTGATAGATGCCCCTTTAGTTTAACAGCTGGCGTTCCATCTTCTAATGAATACTTAAAAACACCAAGTCTATCAAACTTTGCTTCTCTTACAAATTCATCTAGTAATTCAACATCCTCATCTGTCTCTCCAGGGAAGCCAACGATTAGTGAGGTTCTTAAAACAACATCTGGTATTTCGTTTCTAATTTTAAAAATTATATTTCTTATTCTTTCACCATTTGTCTTTCTTCCCATTCTCTTCAAAACAGTATCAGAAATATGTTGAATAGGAATATCAAAATAATTGCAAATTTTTTCATTATTCTTTACCACGTCTATAAGTTCATCTGTAATTGTTTCTGGGTACGCATATAAAAATCTTATCCATTTGAAATCTAATTTACAAAGTTCTTTTAGTAATTTTGGAAGTTTACTCTCTCCATATAAATCAATACCATATTTAGTTGTATCTTGTGCAATAACTATAAGCTCTTTTATCCCTTTTTGCTCAATTTTTTTTGCTTCTTCCAAAATGTCTTCAAACTTTCTACTAATATATGGTCCTCTTATCAATGGTATTGCACAATATGTACAATTATTACTGCAGCCTTCTGCAATTTTCAAATATGCAAAATTCTTACCAGTAGAAATCTCTCTATTCATATATTCTAGTTTTTCAAAAATCTTATCATATTCTCTAATCGGAACAAACAAGTCCACTTCTGGAATTTCCTTTTCAAGTTCATCTTTATAACGCTCAACTAAGCAGCCTGTAACGATGAGCTTTTTACAGTTTCCATTTCTCTTGTATTCTGCCATCTCAAGAATAGTATCAATTGCTTCTTTTTTTGCGCTCTCGATAAATCCGCAAGTATTTATAACAATAACTTCAGCATCTTTTGAATTGTTAACTATTTCATAGCCTTTTTCCTTATAATAACCTATCATCATTTCAGTATCTACCAAATTTTTGCTGCATCCTAATGATACAAATCCTATTTTCATTTTTTTCACTCCTTAGCAAGTTGATTATACACTAGTTAACAATTTTTTTCAATACGTGAATTAAACCATTAATACTCTCATTTTTCGATACGTGTCAATTGAACGAAAAAGAGGCAGCCAGAAAATTGTTCAAAAATGAACGAAAAAGTGACTGCCGAAAAATCGTTCAAAAATGAACGAAAAAGTGACTGCCGGAAAATTGTTCAAAAATGAACGAAAAAGTGGCTGCCGGAAAATCGTTCAAAAATGAACGAAAAAGAGGCAGCCGGAAAGTTGTTCATTTATATAAATATAGTAGTTTTTTAAATAGTAGTAATGCTATTGCACCTAGTATTGTGAAGCCCACAGACATGCCAAGACCTTTTGCTAAACCTATGACAAAGTTTTTCCAAAGTAATCTTTTTGTGTTATTCATCAATTCAACATATTCATTTATCTTAATCGTTTCTAATTTCTTAGATATTATATCTACTTTCTTTTCTAATTTGGATTTAAAAATACTCATTAAGTTATCACCTAATGAGTATTTTTTCTAATTTTTCTTTTTATTATTCAAACAAAGCGTTCGCAAAGTCTTTGGCATTAAAGACTTGTAAGTCATCTATTTGCTCTCCAACGCCAATAAATTTAACAGGCACATTTAGCTCAGAACAAATTCCAATTACAACTCCACCTTTTGCTGTGCCATCAAGTTTAGTGAGTACTATGCCCGTAATTTTAGTTACTTCAGAAAATTCTTTTGCTTGTATCAAGGCATTTTGTCCTGTAGTTCCATCTAAAACAATTAAAACTTCCTTTGATGCTTCTGGTAGTTCTTTTTCTAGTACTCTTTCTATTTTATTAAGTTCTTCCATCAAATTTTTCTTTGTGTGTAATCTTCCTGCCGTATCTATAATCAACACATCATAGTTCTCATCTTTCGTTCTTCTTGCCGCATCAAAAACAACAGAGGCAGGATCTGAGCCTTCACTTTTCTTTAAAATATCAACTTTTGCTCTGTCTGTCCATACTTCTAATTGTTCAATTGCAGCAGCTCTAAATGTATCTGCGGCAGCGACAAGAACTTTTTTGCCTTCTGCTTTCAATTTTGCTGCCATCTTACCAATTGATGTTGTTTTTCCTGCACCATTTACTCCTACTACCATTATTATAGAGGGCTTTGTATCAATGTGTAACTCACAGTCTTTTTCACTTAATACATTTGCTATTTCCTCTTTTAATGCTTCTTTAACAGCATCAGCATCTTCTATTTTTTGCAATTTTATTCTACTTCTTAAATTATCAATTATTTTAATTGAAGTTTCTGCACCAACATCAGACATTATTAAAGCTTCTTCCAATTCCTCTAATAATTCCTCATCAACTTTTCTAAAATTGCTAAAAACATTATTTATTTGATTATTTATTGCTTCTTTTGTTTTTGTTAATCCTTGTTTTAGTTTTTCAAAAAATCCCATTTTATTCTCCTTACAAGAAAGCTGAAAATCTTCTAAATTAAAGTTTTTATTCAATAGGAAAGAAATACAAGAGTTGCTAGATTTGTTACTTTCCAATCATATAATATACTAAAATGCAATCGGTTTATATTTTTTCCACAGTTTGCATTACATTTTTCATCTTCACTATTACTTCATTTTGTTTTTCAATCAGTTTATCATATTGTTCTAACTGCATTCCTTTTGTTGCAATTAAGTCTAATATCTTTTCTATTTCCGCTAATGTTCTTTCAACATCAACTTCAAGTGTATCTTTAGAATCTTGTAAAAATTGAAGTAGTTCCTTCAATTCATCTAACATCTCATCCGTTATAACAACATTATCTTTTTCTATTTCTATCTTCATAGTGTTTATCTTCTCTGCAGCTTTTACTATTTTTTCTTTTAACTCGTTTTTTAATTTTTCCATTTCTATATTGTTCTTTTTGATTATATCAACCTTAGCCTGTTTTGATTGGTTCATTATCATATATTCCTCAATAGACATAGAGGGAATGTTTCCTGTTTCCGAACTAGTGGTTTCCGTTGCCAAAGCTATACTCCCAATCATTAATGAAGCAAGCATCACAAAGCAAAATGCAAACTTTTTCATGGTTGCACCTCGCTCTCATCTATTCCTAGTCTTGTTTCATCAACGGTTTGAACCTTATCAACGACCTTTAACAATTCCATCAATGTTTTGTCTATTTCTGTTAGCACTTCCTGTTTTTCTGCATTGGATGTTTGCTCCGATGATGTAATTATAACAGGATCATTGTTCTCTCCATCTTGTCCGTTATTTGGCTGTCCATTTTCAGGATCCTCACTACCGTTATTACCAATCTCTACACCCGAATTATTTGCTTCTTTTTCATTGTTCGGCAATATAGTTGGATTATTCTCATCGTCTTTTTTTTCAGGAATAACATTATTTATATTACCAGATTGATTTATAATATTAGGAGATATGTTAGATACTGGTTCATCTTTATAATAATTTATAAGAACCCACATCAAGACAAGTATTAAAATTATCATAAGTATAGTTGATATGATTTTAAATATATTGTTCACTTATCTTTTCTCCTTTCTTTTCTAATTTTATAACATTATTGACACTGTAGTCCCTTTATTAACAACGCTATCTATTGTTATACTACCACCATGCATATCAATAATATTTTTCACTATATTTAGACCAAGTCCAGCGCCAGAAGTTGCATTTCCATAATCATTTGCTGTGTAAAATTTATTAAATAAATAAGAAATCTTATCTTTCTGAATACCTATTCCTGTATCAGAGATAACTATTTTTGCTTTATCCATAAATTTACTTATTTCAATCTTTATATAGCCCTCATTTGTAAACTTCATAGAATTGTTTATTACATTTATAAGAACTTGCCTTATTCTAGCTTTGTCAGCATTTACCATTATGTCCCTATCTTTTTCATCTAAAATAAATTCAAGATTTTTTTCCTTTACTAATTCTTCCAATTCAACATATACATCTTCAACCAAATTATTTAAGACAAAGTCTTCTCTATTTAATTTAGTGTTTCCAGATTCTAGCTTAGCAATATCCACTATATCTTTTGTTAATTCTTTTAATCTGTTTGCTTCATCATATGCTATTGATAAGTATTTATTTTCGTCCTCTTTTGATATAACACCATCTAAAATTCCCTTTATAAATCCGATAATAGAAGTAAGCGGTGTTCTAAGTTCATGTGAAACGTTTGCAACAATTTCTCTTCTCATTTGTTCTGCAACAGAAATTTCTTTTTTCATTTCATTGAACGAACTTGCAAGCATTCCGATTTCATCGTTTGAATCAATCTCCACGTCAGGCACTTCTTCACCTTTACCAATTTTTCTGGCATAATCACTTATTACTCTGATTGGTTCTGAAATTTTAATTGAAATTCTCAAAATTGCCAGCGTACATATCAATATCGATATAAGAATTACTGTAACAATTGTAATTATAGCTTGTTTTAAAATGTTGTTTAATTCTGTTATCGGCGAAAACAACATTATGACACCACTAATCTTATCATTATACGTTAATGGCATTCCAACGTACACAATCTCACTCTCTGTATCCAATTTCAACGGATTCATTCTTCTTACTGTTTGTCCTTCCATTACTGCTTTTATATCTGTTTTTATTTGTTCGTTTATAGACATTTCCTCATCGCTAGATACTTGATGAAGAATTGTTGTATCAGGATTTAATATGTAAATTTTTATATTTGAAATGTAACTCATTGCATTAACCCAAGCCGTCAACTCAGCTTTTGATATTTCATTATCGTAATATCTAGTCATCAATGCATTCGTCTTTATTCCAGCATTTAGCAAATTCTGTTCAGCCTGATTAGTAAATTCTTTATAAAATATGCTTAGAGTAAAAAAAGATATTAATAAAATTATTACTAAGAATAAAGTTAAATATGTAGTTACCAGTTTTAAATATATTCCTTTAAACATATGCTCCCCAATCTATTACTTTGTTTCGAATTTATATCCGACATTCCAAATTGTTTTTATTTCCCATTTATTTTTACTACTACTTAATTTTTCTCTCACGCTTTTTATATGAACATCAACCGTTCTTGTACCACCGAAATATTCATACCCCCACACCTTATCTAGTAATTGCTCTCTAGTAAAAACTTGGTTTTTATTGAGCATAAAGAAATATAAAAGTTGAATTTCCTTTGGCTTAAGATCTGTCACTAATTTACCATTTAATTTAACCTCATATTTATCCATATTTACACTCAAATTATCTACTTCAATCTCTTGCCCATTTGCATTTTCTTGTGTTTTATCCGCGTTGCTATTCTCTTGACGTCTCATATGTGCATTAATTCTAGCAACAACTTCTACTGGTTCAAATGGCTTTACAATGTAATCATCTGCTCCAATATTTAACCCTTGCACTTTATTTTCAACAGTGTCAAGCGCTGTAAGCATAATTATCGGAACATCCGTAAATTGACGTATAAGCTTACATGCCTCCCAACCATTTATAACTGGCATCATAACATCCAACACAATAAGGTTTGGTTTTTCCTCTTTTGCTTTTGTAACAGCTTCACTTCCATCATATGCAAAAACCACTTGATAATTTTCTTTCTTTAAGTAAAGGCTCAATAATTCGCATATATTCTTATCATCATCAACAACTAATATTTTCTTATTCATTCATACACCTCTACCTTCAAAATAAATGCATTTTGGGGGCAATTACCTTTTAGAGGCTTTCGCCCCATCTTGCATTTGTTATTTCTACACCCTCCCATTCAAAAAAGGGCGATGAAATAAGTAATACAAACTGCAAACTTGTCATTGCAAGTACTAAGCTTTGTTTCACACAGAATTTCAAAAAAACAAAACACCATGCTCTTCATAAACTTACTAGATGCAACAACGTGAACAACTTCTTTCTTATCCAATTCAAATATCCTTTAATTCAAGTTAGAGCAGTAACTTAAGCTAAAGAATAGTCGAAAATTCAATTACTTGAAGATTATTCCTCACAATTTGCAATAATTTACCTTCAATTATATTATACACTACCTGTAAATAATCTTTAATGAAAATGTAAATTATATGTAAAAATGAACAAAAATTTAGTATTGAGATTGTATTTGAAACACTTATCTGTATTTTCTCAAACAGCATAGGGTGTGGACGCAATGTCCACACCCTACAACAATATTATCACTTCTTACTTTCATCTACATGTAAACCTTTTGCCAGTATTTGAAGGTCGATTACATTAATTGCAGTTAACCTATCTATTTCCTTGATGCATCTCCTCTTCAACTCGCTTAGCATATCCCTCAAGTTGTGACCATATTCTAATATAACATCTATATATATAAATATTCCATTTGGATACGTATCTATCTTTATTCTTTGAATTTTGTAAATTCCAGCAATACCACTACTCATATGCTCAATAATCGTTCTTATTACGTTATCCGATATTGTATAATTTCCCAAATAACTAAACGTTGGTCTTATAAGAGACTTTTCTGCCATATATGGTGCCGTGCCTTTTCCTTTCCATTTAAATATTTGTAGAGGATCTACCAAATATCCAGAAAAGTCTTTCTTTATTTCAAATGTAGGCACTGGTATTACGTGTTTTCCCTCTGCCATACGAGCACTCCTTGCTGCCGCAATTTCTTCCGGAGTAGAGACATCTTGAATATATACTGTTTCATCAATTTCTTGATCTGCTATATTCTTAGCAATCTTCTTTACCATTTCGTCAGATGTCCCAAGAATCAAAATGCTATCAGGTTTTTCACTTTCTATAGCTGCCTTTATTTCCTCTACTTGTCCTGGCATAGAGAAAAGTGCTCTCTTCACAGATTCAATTTTTGTTTCAGCTCGTTTTGCAGAAGTTCCAGAAATGACTCGATTTCCCTTTATAAACAAAGCATCATCTATGATATACTCTGTTCCTTTCATCCTAGCTACCATTTGAGCCCTATGACTTTTACCAGTACCACTTGGTCCAACAAAAGCATATAGTTTCATATATCCTCCTAGTCTTCTATTTCTCTTCTCATATTAACTCTGCCTTGATCATCAATTTCAATTACTTTTACCTTAATTGGATCTCCAACTTTGACAACATCTTCTACTTTTTCGACTCTTTCTTTTGCAAGTTTTGAGATATGAACAAGTCCTTCTTTTCCAGGTGCAACTTCTACAAAAGCTCCAAAATTCATTATTCTTGTAACTTTTCCGTCATATACATTGCCAACTTCTAATTCCATAGTTATATTCTTAATTGTTTGCAATGCTTTGTTTGCAGATTCAACATCTTCTGATGCTATATAAACTCTTCCATCATCTTCAATATCTATCTTTACACCTGTATCAGCAATGATCTTATTAATTGTTTTTCCACCAGAACCAATCACGTCTTTTATCTTATCTGGATCTATTGAAAGCGTAATTATTTTTGGTGCATGCTTAGAAATTTCTTTTCTTGGTTCTGCAATTGCCTTTAACATTACTTCATTCAAAATATACATTCTTGCTTTTCTTGTTCTCTCAAAAGCTTCTTTTATAATTTGAAGTGTCAAACCATCAATCTTTATATCTACTTGAATAGCTGTGATACCATTCTTTGTTCCAGCAACTTTAAAGTCCATATCGCCAAAGAAGTCTTCAATTCCTTGAATGTCTGTAAGCATTATATAACGACTTCTATCATGTTCATCTGTAACAAGTCCTGTCGAAATACCAGCAACTGGCTCTTTGATAGGTACACCAGCGGCCATAAGTGATAATGTACTTCCACAAATGCTTCCTTGTGATGTAGAACCGTTTGAAGATAACACTTCAGAAACAACTCTTATCGTATATGGAAATTCATCTTGTGAAGGAATTACTGGTGCTAATGCTCTTTCTGCAAGTGCTCCATGTCCAATTTCTCTTCTTCCTGGTCCTCTCGAAGGTTTAGCTTCGCCTACGCTATATGGTGGGAAGTTGTAATGATGAATATATCTTTTTGTTTTTTCTTCATCTAATCCATCTAATTCTTGTTCATCTGCAATCGTTCCTAATGTAACTACTGATAGTACTTGTGTTTGTCCTCTTGAGAACAAAGCGCTACCGTGTACTCTTGGAAGTATATCAACTTCAGCAGAAAGAGGTCTAATTTCATCAATCTTTCTACCATCAACTCTCTTTTGTTCTTCCAAAATCATATATCTTACGGTTTTCTTTTCAAGTTTATACATAGCTTCGCCTAGCTTAGCTAATTTTTCACTTGCTTCTTCTCCGTATTTTTCTTCTAAATATACTTTTACTTCTTCATTCAACTTCTCTAGGTTCTCTTCACGGATTGTTTTATCTGTTGATTGAAGTGCTTCATACATTTTATCTTTTGCAAAAGCTGAAATCTCGTCGTATAGCTCTTGCGGTACATCACATGACTCATATTCAAATTTTGGCTTACCAATTTCTTTTTGAATATTTTCTATAAATATAGCTATTTTCTTTATTTCTTCATGACCTTTAGCAATAGCCTCTAACATTATATCTTCTGGAATCTCGTCAGCACCAGCTTCTATCATTGAAACTTTTTCTTTTGTTCCAGCAACTGTTAAATTCAAATGATTCTTTTCTCTTTGAGCCAATGTTGGATTTATAACAATCTCTCCATCAACATATCCAACGCTCACTGCAGCTGTTGGTCCATTAAATGGAATATCCGAAATTGAGAGCGCTGCTGAAGTTCCTATTTGAGCTGCAACCTCTTGTGAGCAATCAGGGTCAACAGCTAGCACCAATATATTAACACATACATCATTTCTTAAATCCTTTGGGAACAGTGGTCTTATTGGTCTGTCAATAGCTCTAGCAACAAGGATTGCTTTATCACTTGGCTTGCCTTCTCTTTTTACAAAACTACCTGGAATTCTTCCTACTGAATATAATCTCTCTTCATAATCTACTGATAGAGGGAAGAAGTCAATACCATCTCTCGGAGCTTTTGATGCTGTTACATTTACTAAAACAACTGTATCTCCATATCTTACTAATGCACTACCATTTGCTAGTCCTGCCATCTTACCAGTTTCAATTACTAGTTTTCGTCCTGCTAATTCTGTTTCAAAACTTTTAAACATATTTCTCTCCTTTTTGGTATTTTCTTACCAGTTCTTATAATATATAAAAGCGCCTCACCGTTACGACAAATCTAAAGTCCACGCGGCGAGACGCCGTTTTTACGACATCTTTATTATATCCTACTTTCTTAGTCCTAATTCTTCAATTAAGCTACGATATCTTTCAATATCAGTCTTTTCAAGATATTTTAGAAGTCCTCTTCTTTGACCAACCATTTTAAATAATCCTCTTCTTGAATGATTATCTTTTTTGTGATTTTTCAAATGTTCTGTTAAATGATTGATTCTTTCTGTTAAAAGAGCTACTTGAACTTCTGGAGAACCAGTATCTCCTTCATGTGTTTGATACTTAGCAATAATTTCTTGTTTTCTTGCTGCGTCCATTAAAATTACCTCCTTTTATTTCTTTTAATCGCCTTAAACCTAGAATAAGAGGAGTATATCCTTACTCCACGTCAAGGTTCTATGTGATTATACTATAAATCTCTTAAAAATGCAACACTAAATTTTACAAATCACCTACTACTACATGAGTACCCAAATGTTTAAAATATTTTATAAAATCTCTATCGTAGTATAGGTCTTCAACAAACTCTTGTTCATTATAGTTTGAACCATCTGTTTTATTGGATTCTGAAAGATTTTCTTCAACTCCATCTGTCAATCTATGCTGACTATATGTGTATAGTTTCAAATAGTTATCTGCAATTGGATATGATGGAACGTAGTTTTTAATCTTTACTTTTCCATCTTCCTCTTCAACTTGTTGAATTTGTGTTTGCTGTGCTGTTCCGTCTGGCAAATATACAAACCTCCTTTGCTTTACGCTTTGATCTACGCCTTTGGTTTCAGGACTCGTAACAACACCTTCGCCTATAATTTGCCCAACTGGATATACTGTTCTAACAAGAGACATATATTCACTTTCTAAACCATATTCCGCTTCTTCTGCTTTTTCTTCATTGTAGAAAGGAGAAAACATTGGGTACAAATATGGAATTGGATAAATTTGTCTGTGTCCTCCAACTGTTATCTCAAAGTGTAGATGGACAGCTCCACTTTTTCCTGTTGTTCCTTCGTAACCAATAACTGTACCAGCTCCAACATATTGTCCAACCTGCACATTTGGCCATCTCTTCATATGAACGTATAATGTTTTACAATCTTTATCAACTGTATGTTCAATTTTTACTCTAAATCCACAAACAGGTCCGCCATGTACACTTGTTACAATACCAGGTGCCACTGCAACAATTGGGGTGTCTTTTGAAAGCTTATCAACAATACTGTCCAATTGTGCTTTTGCCGCCTGATTGTCGTTACTGCCACTAGCTTTTGAAAGTCTATATAGTTCATACGCATATACAGCCGAATCTGCATCTCTGAATATTTCCGTTCTTCCATCCATAACAATTTGCGTTTCTGTGTTTCTTACTTTTGAATCATCAATCAATAAATCTTGGTCAAAACCATCTTTATATGCATCTTTCATGTGCCCGACTATTCTCCTGCCATATAAGTCGACTCCGGCGTGTCTATTATTGTACTGATATCCGCCCCAAACCTCAGTATAATCTTGACCATCCTTAGTAGCATTTGCTAATGTTGCATAGCGAGCCCTTGATATATAATTTCCTAGTGGCCATAACGCGTATACTTTATACGTATTGGTTTCCTCATCATGACATTCTTCATACAGTTCATATTCAACATTTTGCCAAGACATTACATCCATCTTTGTACGCATTGTAAGAGTTTCTTCAGGTAATATTGGATCTTCTTCTGTTGCAAGCAAATGATTAAGCCAATACATTTGGTCTATTGTATTTTCATTAAATAGTAGTATTTCATCCGATATATTTACATATGTATACGATTCTTCATCCACATAAGCTTTTCCATTTTTATCTTTTTCTTGTTTTGAATATTCAATCAACTTGTATAAATCTCTTATATAGCAATTTGCTGCATATACTCCATCATCTGTCGAATTCTCCCATTCAGAAAGCATCGCAATAACATCGTTTTCTCTTACTGTAGGGAAAACAGGAGCATACAATTTCGTTCTCCACTTTGAGTCATTTTTTATGCTCATCTGTTGATATCCATACTCATTACAATTTGGTATTAAACATAGCGTACTATTGTCAAGGAATTTTGGTCCATATTTAATATTGTTATCAAATATCACTTCTCTTGACCATGTTTTTGCTTCTTTTGGAAAATATGTAGGCAAGTTTCTTCTTAATACTAATTGGCTAATCGGAAATTTTACTTCTTCACACGTAAAAACAGCTTCTGGAGATGTAATATTCACAGTTCCAATTCTTACTTTAATATCCTTTTGCGGAATTTTACTTTCTCTTGACAAATTTGATTTAACTGTAGCTATAATTTTTCTTTCTATTTGACTGATTATTCCTTCTTTACCATCATCGTCATTCAAGTCGGCTGCCGTTATAAGTATTTTCTCTCCATCCTTCATCGCATAGTAATAATCAGAAACATCTATACTCTTTTCATCATCCTTTATGTCAGGATATTCAACCGTTCCCGAGCCATTCGGAATATCTCTTACATATCCTTCTCCTTGAACTTTTACAAGTCTTACTCTTTCTCCACTTTTTAAGACATACTCTTCTGACAATATTCGAGCAATTTCTCCATAGCTTAAATTTGAATTTAATTCCTTACCATCTGGGTCAAGTAACTTTTCGTTGTTATCTCCCGTGGTTGCACTTGCTCCGCTTTCATATATCTTTGACAAATCGATACCACACACTAAATCTGTTATAGGTTTTATTGTTTTTACCTCGTCAAAGTACCATGGATATTGTTCTGATATATCTAAATATGCTCTTTGCATTATCAAAGAGGTATAATTATTTGTATAATCTGTTATAACTTTATCCCCTGTTGTTTCATCTTCTGCTTTTTGCTTTTCATCTCTATTTTCTTCTTTCACAATAATTTCTTTTGCTGTCTCCCCACCTAAACAAGCCTCATCATATATTGCTCTTATTTGTTCTAATACCTTACCCGCTGGTCCTTTTTCTTTATCATCTTTATCTTCACCTTTTAGCATATACCACGAACTAAGTAATGTAGCCTTAGGTAAAAATCTATCAACAATTACTTTTAAAGGTATATCATAGGTGCATGAGCCGGCATCCACCCTATCATAATACAATTGCTCATGTTTATACTCTTTAGTAAGTGACAATTCCTCTCCAAAGCCCATATTTCTTGTCAATGACTTGCTAAGCATATTCTTATTTAATTCAGCATTTAGATAATATCCATCTATACTCTCCATTCGTGCTGCCAAGTCACTTAACGTACCTGACAAAGCACTTGAATCTGTAACACCTTCAATTGAATCTAGTGCTTTCTCCAACTTTTCAACTTCACTTGTATTTATTTCTCCATTTTCATTAAGCAAGTTATTGGTTGTCGATTTATCAAGTAAGTAATATGTATTTCGATAAGCTCCTCTTTCAAGTCTTAAATATGGGACCAATGCCTTCTCTGTTGTATCGCCATAACCATTGTCCACAAGCTTATAATAAAGCTCTTTTTTTACTTCTTCATTACTTAAGTTATCTTCTATAGCCGAAGATGTTTGTGAAACCTCTTCTTCAGTTTCATCGTCCAGAGTGTCATTATCAATTCTCTGTGCCTTGCTACCTGTTGCTTTTTTCCAATTTTCAAGTGCCATATTATCAAAATCTTCGTTGCTTACTTTTTCAAAGCCAGAAGCCAAACCTGCAGCTCGTCTCTCTGCCAGTGCTTTACGATATTCTTCAGTATTATAAATGTTTTCATCAAATCTAGCCGGATCACTTTCGTCTACATATACACCTTTCTCCTCCATGTATCTAGCAATATCCATTAAAACATTATATTCATACGCTGTATACTCTTGAAGCTCCTTTGAATCCATAAGTGTGTTATACCCACTATTTTGTAGTTCTAACAATATTTGATAATCAGCTGATTCCTTTAACCCAGGGTTTTCTATCCCAAGTATACTAGCAAGTGCTTTTGATACAGTATTAACCAATATATACAACAATATTATTGCAAGTAAAATTATCAAAACCCACATTACAATCTGACCAATAATAGTGCCAAAAAATTTCATTATTTTTGCAACAGCCTGTTTTGCCTTTATAGCTTTTGATGCAGCATTTTTTGCACCTTCCATAAATCCCATGTACCTCATCTCCAATCATTACATACTAAAATCTTCATTTTCAAATGATACATCAAACGTATACTTATATGATACATCATCAACTCTAAAGCGTAAATACAATTTGTCTGGTTTAATCAAATCACCATAAACCACTGGAAATTCCATTTCCAGCCTCACAACTTCACCAGAACCAATCTTTAACATATCGCTCTGACTAATACTATCAAATCTTTTTTCATCAGTAAGCGCTCTTGTATATACATAAGATTTTTCAATATCGAAGGTTGCAATTTTGTTGCTCGTATTTTTTATTTCAAATACATATCCTATATGGTCTATGTAATTTATTGCATATGTCATTTTTAACTCAATGCTATCTGCATAACATATATAGTCTGCGACATAAATGCTATAGATATTTTCAAAAGTTACATTTTCTATTTTCTCGTTATCGTCATAGTTTACTGTTAATTGTATTTCTTCCTTTCCATCAACACTAATAATTGCATAATATCGATTAGAATACTTAACCTTGTCCACAATATCAATAACTGAACCATCTTTTAGTATACCATTCATTCTTTTTTCAAAATCTTGTAAAGTTGGATATTTAGCTAATTTATATTCTCTTGAAAAATAGCTATATATTTTCTCATAATCTCTTTCTTCAATCAAATTAACAATTTCATTTGTATATGATATAAATGTTTCTTCTCTCTTTTTCTGTATTTCTGAGACTTTAGGAACGTTATCAACATAGTCTTGTCTCTCTTTGTTTTCGGTATATATATTGATAATATGTTTTATTAAAAGTTCGGCGAACGCAAAGATTGCAATACTTACTATTAAAATAATTACAAGCCTTGCTATCGCCTTTTTCTTCATTTTATCCCCTCCAAGAATTTTAAAAACTCATTCTATAAAGCCTACCATGTACCAACTTTATTCTTATTTATATCATACCAATCTTCCGAAAATGTATAATTTCCATTTTCATCAAAATAATTACCAACATTCGGATATCTTTTATCCGCCAATCTTACATATGTAAGTCTACCCGGAAGTTCTTTTCCGTCATCATCTATTGCGCAACCTTGTGATTTAGAAAATCTGGTAATTATAAGTGAACTACCTATTTCTTCAGCAACATAGAAATATTCACTATCTTCACCAATTATTATTCCAACATGAAATACAGTTTGACCCTTATCAGAACCATCATTGTACATCCAGTCCCCAACTTTAATTTGATCAATAACATCTGCTGATTTGTTTAAACCGGTCGTATCTGAATACACATTTTCAACATCTTCAAGCTCCGAAAGTACGCCACCATTAATCATAGCCCACGTAAGGAATCCTGTGCAGTCAAAACCATTTCGATTATATACCTCTCCTGCCGCGGTTACTCTTTGTCCCCACGTATTATTTAATCCCATATAAGGATAAGAACCAACAGTCGTACTACCGCTCTTACTTCCTAGATATGGCACAGCATAAGGCATGCCTGCCAAAAATCTAGCAGCAGCAACAACACCAGATCTAGAGCCATATCCAGCAACAGCAACATTATTAGCCAACTTTTCATCAAGATTTTTCCATTGCTTCACACTGAATGACCATCCCTTGTCGCCTAGCATAGGTTTTCCTTTCTTTTCCTTTGATGCATTTTTGCCTCTGTAATTGTCAAAAATAAGTTTACTAATATCAATACCACCCGTATATACATATCCATCAAGCTCAGAAACTACTTTTAAGAATATGTTATTGTAGTATATATCCAATGGTTTTACATCTTCTTTACCTGAATATGTGACCGCGCCAGTCGTGTACAAAGCTTCTTTTTCCAGTAAAAAACCTTCTTTTAATCTTTCATCACTCTTAGTTGGCAAAGTGTTAACGTCTGAAACTAATGGCAATGTTGGAGTATAATTTTTTATTTTTATTGTATTATCATCGTTCAGTTCAACTTGTTCTATTGAATACTCTGCTCTATCAGGAACCCAATGTGCATTTCTCTTAAGAAGCTTCTTTACCGTTTCGGTTTTCTTCTCTTTTCCAACTGTAATTTGCTCACTTACAATTCTTCCAGTTAAATCATCCCCTATTTTTTGTCCAACTGGATATACGGTTCTTAATAATGACATATATTCACTATCTTTTTCATAATTATTTTTTTCTGCCAATTCATCATTATAGAACGGCGTAAAGAATGGATACAAATATGGTATTGGATATGTTCCTTTTTGCAATGTAGTAAGTGTTTCTGAACTCTCACTACCAGAAGTTGATGTATTGCTTACAGTTTCTGCAAGTTCAAAATGAACATGCAAACCCTTACTAGCACCAGTTGTACCTTCATATCCCAATAATGTTCCAGCACCCACATACTCACCCATTTGAACCTTTGGCCACCTCTTCATGTGAACATAATTAGTGTATATTACTCTATCACCTCTTGTATGTTCAACAGTCACGCCAAAACCACATACAGGTCCAACTCTTACACTAGTAACGATTCCCGGAGCAACTGCAACTAAAGGTGTGTCTTTAGCTTCATTATTAAGTATTTTCAAAAGAGTTCCAGAAGCTTGATTGGCATTTTCTAAAACTTTTGTAAGCCTGTATAATTCATAACCATACACAGCAGCTGCTGTACCAGGAAATTTATACTCATTACCATCTAAAATTAAGGTGGTTGTAGCACCCTTTACATAAAGTCCCGTATCAGCTACTGCCAATTTTTCAAACTTAGAACTATTTATTCCATCGCTTCCGCTACCAGTTAATGGACTACCCTTTTCGTCTGTTAATATTATTTTATTTCCATCGATTTTACTCTTTATCTGAGAAGCGAAGGATCTTGCAAGCGTATCTGATGTTCTTCTACCATATATGTCAACACCTGCATGTGAGCCATTAAACATCCATCCTCCCCAGCTTTCTACTACGTCATTTGCATAATCTGTAGCATTAGCAGATAATGCATAGTGAGCTCTCGCCATATATCCGCCTTCTGGCCACAATGCATATACTTTATATTTATCATTTTCCACATCATAACATTCTTCATACAGTTCATATTCAACATTTTGCCACTTCATCACATCTAGTCTTGAACGCATTGTTACATTTTCTTCTGCTTTTATTGGATCATCCTGTGATGCAAGGAAGTGTTCTAGCCAAAAGCTCATATCTGTTGTATGCTCATCATAATATAATATTTCATCAGCAATATTTATATATGTGTATGAATCTTCATCTATATATTTTTTATCAGGTGAATATTTTGGTTTTGAATACTCTATTAGTTTATATAGTTCTCTAATATATGTATCCGCCGCGTAAATATCATCTTCAGCCGCCTGTTCCCACTCAGAAAGCATTGCAATAACATCGTTTTCTCTAACTCTTCCTTCTTTTTCATTCTTCTTGCCTAATATTTCACCATATAGCTCTACTCTCCACTCAGAATTATCACCTACATCCATTCTTTGAAAACCACAAGCATATTTATCACCTGTGGGTATTAAGTAGTTAAAATTATTTTGGTCAAATTTACCACCAATTTCAACATTATTGCTATATTCTATATCTCTAGACCACGTCCAAACATTTTTAGGAAAATATACTGGCATTTTCTTTATCTTAACTTGTTGTGTAATACCAAATGTTCTTTCTTCAACAGTAAACACAGCCTTCGGTGTTGAACTTCCACTAGAAACATAAAGACCTGAAGTAATTGGAGTAATGTTTCCTCTTTCATCAACTTGATACAACGTCTTTAGCCAATTATCTAGCAAGGAATTTAACTTAGCGTAAATTCCGTTATAGATACCATTTGTATCGTCTATTTTTTGCTTTTCACCATTTTCATCTCTCACATAGTACCAGTTGTCCACATCCACCATATCGTGTGATGGATACTCAAGTGGCGACAAATCATACTCACCAGTTTCATCAGCCTCTTTTATAACGCCTTTTCCTTCAATTCCACAAAGTTTATACAGTTTTCCTCCAACTCTTATCATTTCAGTTCCACTCAAAATTTTTGAAAGTGCATTATTAATTTTCGTAGAAACATCAACTGCCATTCCATTCTCATCTACGACTTGTCCAGAATGGCTCACTCCCGCACTAAGCCCATTGAAATCTAACGCGTGTACCAAATCTGTTACTGGAACAAATTTTTCGGTTTTTCCAAGTTCCCAATCCCCAAGGTTATTCATTTCCAAAAGAGTTCTATCAAACTCAACAAAAGAGTATTCATTTGTTAAATTTGGATAATTTCCTTTTTCAAACTCTTTTGTTTCTTCTTCCATTAAACCAGCATAGGCTTGTTTTAGAAGTACATACTCATTTGTATCATCGAGTTCGTCTAAGCGATCACTGTATTGCCTTAACATTGTATGTGATATTTCTTTATCCGTCTCTTCTAATTCAAGGCAAGCTTTGTTGTATACATCTTTTATATCCTGTAGTAATTCATCTATCTCTCCCCTAGTATCATCTTCTTCATCATTGCTGTCTTTAAGCATATACCAAGAACTAAGTAATGATGCTTTTGGCAAGAATCTATCAACAATTACTTTAAATGGTATTTCGTATGAAGCCGAACCATCATCTCTTTTTTGATAAAATAATTGATCTTTTTCGTATTCTTTTGTCAATGTCAAAACTGTATTTGTATTAGGCAATTTTGAATTTGTCCATAATTCATAATTTCTAGAATTTAAGTCTACGTTTATATAGTATCCTTTTGACGTACTTGTGAAAGCTTTAAGCGCACTATCATCACCAGCCTGTGCTTTTGTTACCGCGCTCTGGATTTGATCATATCTTCCTTGGTTAATAGCATCAACTGGTTGATTTATAATCTGATTTTCTTCCCCGTCCATTATGTAATACGTATTAATGACAGCTTCTCTATATATTCTCAAATATGGCATAAGTGATTTATATATTCCTTCATCATCATCCCACATATTTTTAACGTTATCTGACTCTTGTTCCGAATTTTCTGCACTATCTTTCATACCCTCATTACCAGCAATTTTGTAAAATAGTTCCTTTGAAGAATCGGCATTTGTCAAACGTCTCTTTCTATCAACATACTTTTCTAACACCTTTTTAATTTGAGTTGAGACAGATGTATATGTTGTGTTGTCATCAACCCTTTTCATTATGCCATCCAACTCTTTTTTGCCGTATTTTTCGATTTCCTGAATTTGAGACTCTATATTTGTTATTTTTAGCTTGTAAACCTTTTTATTTCTTTCATCAGTCTCAGTAGTTAATTTCTTTTCCAGCTCGCTTTTTTCTTTTTTTAGCTCGTCCATTTCGTCATCTAACGTTTGTATTGCTTCTCTATATCGCTTATTACCCTCTATTGCCAATTGAGCTTTTCCTATTTCTTTTTCAGCCTTTTTAATCAATTCTGAATTTCCAGATTTTTGAGCAGCAATCAATTGTGCTCTCTGTTCATTATCTAGTACTGACAAATCTATTTCTGCTTTATCATTCAAAGTCATCTCATATACACCAGTGTCATGGAAGAACCTTGCAGCATCCATAAGCACACCATATTCATAAATTAAATAACTTTGTAACTCTTTTGAATCCATCAAAGTATTATATCCACTATTTTGCAACTCTAATAATATTTGATAATCGGCAGATTCTTTTAGTCCAGGGTTTTCTATTCCAAAAATCTTTGCAATACCTTTAGAAATAGTATTTACCAAAATATAAAGTAAAATTATTGCAAGTAATATAATTATAACCCACAAAACTATTTGCCCCACAACAGTGGCAAAAAACTTAGCTATATTTTTAACTTTTCTTGCAGCATTAACTGCTTTGACTGCAGTATCTTTTGCTCCCTGCACCTTATCCGAAAAGCTCATTTAAAACACCTCCATGCATCATCTGCTATAATATTCATCCTCAAATGAAACATCGACCTCTTTTTCATAGAATGTGCCATTTACGGTAAATGGCAGATACATCTTAGTTGGTGGAAAATTTTCACCTGAAGGAACTGGAAATTGAATCTCTATTTGTTTGCTACCCTTTGCAGGAATAGTAACCTCTATTTTTTCAACAATAGGGTATTTATTTTGGTTTATTCTAGTAGTCCCGTAAAGAAACGCATTCCTAACCGAAAATTTTTGTTCGCGGTTGCTTTCATTTTTTACTTCAAAAACGTATCCTGCTTTATCAAGATACTTAATGTAATATTTCAAATCAAGAGTAGTATCCTTTGCCAAAATCATAAGCGTTCTATTAAATATTGAAATCACATTATCTAACGTTATTTGACTATTCTCATCTATTCCCCATAAAACAACTGGAATTTCAAGTTTTCCATCATCAAGTGTTATTGTTGCATAATAGCCATATGCATACTTAACCCAATCTGTTATTTCTATTTTGGTATCATCTTTAATTATTGAATTCATATATTTTTCAAACTCTTCATATGTAGGATATTTGGCATTCCTGTAACTACTCGGAAATCTTTCATATATCTTCTCATAATCTTTAGCTTTTAAAAGTTCCGCAATATCATTTACTTTTTTTATAAATTTTTCTTCTGTTTGTTTTTGTGTTTCTGATACTTGAGATGGTGAAATGTAATTATCATTCTTCTCTCTCATATCAGCCAATTTTCTAATAAGTAATTCAACACAAGAAATTATTATAATAACAATAATGGTAATACCAACAACTTTAAAAATTGTTTTCTTGTCCATAGGTTGTCCTCCATCACAAATCTATTTTTAAGCTCCTGTTGCCCATTTTTATAATAACATTCTTTGGAATATAGTAATTAGCGTCTTCAACTAAAAATGTAATTTCTCTTTCTTCTTTTGCAGCTAAAGTAATTGATTCAAACTTATTATTAATCTTTCCACCTTTAGTAAGTTCTGCTTGTATATCATCAATTGTAAGCTCTTTTGAAGTTTTATTTTTCAAAACCAATTTAAATTGTATGCTGTCCTCAAAAATCAAGTAATCTTTCAATTTTGCACTCAAGATTCCTGATTCTTCTTTTCTTTCCTTATTATCATAGTAAACAAAACCATCTGGTGATATAGTGAATAACTTATTGTTAAGATCACTCATATATACTAAATAATGTGTTTCTTCCTTCGTATCTTTATTTTCTAACTTTATAATGTATCCATATTGAGAGATTTGTTTTACAGCTTTAACCCCCTGATTATTATAATCGAAGTTTTTAATCTTTTCTAAATATTGCTCATATGGCATATATGCTTTGTACTCATCTGTAAGCATTTGATATGCTTTCTCATATTCGCCATCACTTAAAAGAGAAAAATATTTAGTTGTAGAATATGTTTTAATATGTAGACTCTCTTCGATTGTAACACTCGTCTCCGTAGCGGTACCAATTCTCTCCGCAATTGGCATTTCTTGAAGTACATATTTATTGAGTAAAAAAATAGCAATTCCCATTATAAAAATAAGAACAATTAAAATCTTCTGTATCTTTTTTCCTACTTTATTCATGCTAACCTCCTAAAAACAGACCTATATATATTTATTTTACAATATTCATCAATAATTAGCAACATTTTACCCCAAAAAAAGTAGGATAATTATGTATTTTTCAACCAATTTCTGTTTTGAACAGTTCACCAAATGTACACTAAAACTGTGCACATTTGGTGCTTTGATTTTTGGATATTCTTCCTTGCAATGCCTTACCATCACGCCTTTGCTTACTTACCCATTTAAGGCAGTATTTATGCCTGATGCAAGCACTTTTGATACATTTGTTATAATTTCGTCAATTGCTGATGGAGTCACAATATAATTTAATTCTTCCGGACTAAGAACCTCTTTTATATAGCTATACTTATTGTCATTTTCCATTTTTTCAATAGCATCGGCTATCTCGCTTTTTTCTTCTTTTAATTTACCTATCATCAGTTCTAACGTATCATTTGCTATCGTTGCAGCATCAACCACTGTCGGAACTCCAATAGCAATAACAGAAACTCCAAGAGTTTCTTTATCTATCGCATTTCTTTTATTGCCTATTCCTGACCCCGGAGTTATTCCTGTATCCGAAATTTGTATAGTAGTACTTACTCTTTCCATTTTTCTTGAAGCTAACGCATCTATCGCAATTATTAAATTCGGTCTTATTTTTTCAACAATCCCTTTTATGATTTCTCCTGTTTCAATTCCTGTCGTTCCAAGAACTCCTGGCGAAACCGCACATACAGGTCTAGTACCTGGCACAACGTATTCTGGCATATATTCCAATAAATGCCTAGTTATCTCTATATCCGAAATAACTTTTGGTCCAAGTGCATCCGCCGTCACATCCCAATTTCCAAGTCCAACAACAAGAACCGTATCGCCTGCTATCAAATTTCCTAGTTCTTTTATTGTTTCAGACACTTTCTTAGCTATTTTTTCATGTACATTTTCGTAATCCTCTTTCAATTTTGAAGATTCTATGGTTACATATATTCCCTGTAGTTTTTGTAAAGCTTCTTCAGCCTCTTTCGTTGTTATTTTTACCTTTGTAATTAACATATCTTCATCACTATTATCAACTGTTGTTTCTACTCCGGGCACTTCATCATCTATTTTTTGAGCAGTTTTATAAATTTCTCTTGTTTCTATTGCCAAGTCCGTTCTAATTTTATATTCCAAAAAAATACACCTCCAGCCTTAGTATTACCAAGGTTACAAGGTGTATTCATTATAAACTCATAAAAATTTTTTCTATTCCTATTCTTAAATCTATTTTTCCAACCTTTGAATCAACATCAAGCTGTGCTAAATCATCAAATAATTTAAACAATTCATCTTCCTTAAAATTTCCTGCTTGATCCGCATATTTTTTAGCTGCATATGCATTTACGCCAAGATCCTTTACTAAGCTCTTGCCTTCTTTTGTAGAAACTTTTGCAAGCAACAACATTTTTATATGTTTTGTTATCATTATCATTATTTTTTGAAGGGGTTCTTTACTTTCTAATAAATCATCCATACATTTTAGTGCTCTTTTAATATTCTTCTTGCCTAACGCATCTGTTAAATCAAATATAATAACTTCTGAAGTTCTAACACATAACAAATCAATTATTTGCTTATCTATTATGCCTTTTTCACCGACATAATCCATAAGTTTATTTACTTCATTATGCAAAGTCTGCTTATCGGTTCCACATACGTCAACAAGATATGAAATAATATTCGGAGCAATCACTATATTTTTTTGTTTGCATAGCTCCATTACCCATGGAACCAAATTTTCCTTTTTGTTTTTCTCAAAGAGTACATATTGGCCGTACTTACTCACAGTATTATATAATTTTCCCTTGCTTGTACCATCCTCAACAAAAACAAGCGTTGTACCTTCTATATCTTTTCCAAGTAAATCAATCAAAGAATCTGTTAACCAATCGTTACTTCCCGATTCTTCTTTGTTCTTTTTTGGTATCTTAACAATAATTAATTTCTCATCGCCAAAAAACGAATATGTGGAAAGTTCTTGTTCCAATGTATTTATATTATCTTTGTCAATCGCAATTAAATTCACGCCTTTTTTCAGGTTTGCAAATTTTGATTTGATGTTTTCAATATATTTTTCTTTTTCAAATATGTCATCACCCGAAATCAAATATAAATTCATAAACTTCCCACCTTATTTTTACGTTATTTTCTGTGTAAATTTGTTAGAATGTGCATGGCAAATAGCAATAGCCATAGCATCTGTTGTATCATCCAATTTTGGAATTTTTTCTAATCCAAGTAATGCTTTCACCATCATTTGAACTTGCTTTTTATCTGCTCTTCCATATCCAACGACGGCTTGTTTTACTTGAAGAGGCGTATACTCATAAATATCCGTATTAGTTTTCGCGGCCGCTGTAAGTACATTTCCTCTTCCTTGTGCAACTCCTATTACTGTTTTCGCATTGCTGTGATAAAATAATTCCTCAACAGCTATAGCATCTGGTTTATAATTGTTTATGAGCATTGTAGTGTCATCATAAATTCGAGCCAATCTTTCAGGCATAGGTACACCAGCCTTTGTCTCGATTGCTCCAGAATTTATTAATTTAAAATGATTTCCTTGGTATTCAATAACTGCATATCCTGTTATTGCATACCCCGGGTCAATACCTAAAATAGTCATTTTTTATCTCCTAATTATAAAGTTTCAATAAGTGCAGCTACAGACCATGCTTGAGCAAATGCGCCCTTTGGCATTCTTGGCTCTTCAGCATCATATATTTCTGCAACATTTCCTATGCAATCATCGTGAAGTAGTTCTTTTATATTTTTTACTTCAAATTTTTCTTTTTTTACTTCTCTATATGCTTTTGCATATACCTTATATAGCCATGGCCATACTGTTCCTTGATGATAGCTTGTATCTCTTCTATAAACGTCTCCTTCATATCTAGGAGCATATTCATTATCGTTTGAATCAAGTGTCTTCAGACCCTTATCGGTATAAAGTCTTTCAGTTACAACATTAAATACATTTTTCGCTTTCTCACCAGAAACAACTGGATAAGAAAGTCCAACAGCCATTATCTGATTTGGTCTTATTTGAGCATTAAATGGTTCTATTGTGTCATACAATCCATTTTCATTAAAAAACTTATCAAATGATATTCTTACTTTTGATGACAATCCTCTATCAAATTCAATTTCTAATATTCTAGAAAAATACTCCATTATCTTCAAAGCATTATACCAAAGAGCATTTATCTCAACGGCTTTTCCGTAACGCGGTGTTGGAATTACATCTCCCACTTTTGCGTCCATCCATGTAAGCTGTGTCTTTTCATTTCCTGATAATATTAAGCCATCTTTATCCATATGAATATTATTATCTGTTCCATTTTTATAAGCTTCTATTATTTCTAAAAGCTTATGGTAATTTGATTTTAAAAATTCAAAATCTTTTGTATATCTAATATACTGATAAAATGCCTCAATGTACCATAGCGAGCTATCTACACTATTATAACTTTCTCCACCATTTTCAGAAATCACATTTGGAACTAGTCCGTTCTTAATATATCGCGTAAAATTAGCCAATATATTTTTTGCATCTAGAAAACGATTAGTTTTTAACACAAGACCTTCAAATGCAATAAATGTATCTCTTCCCCAATCACTAAACCAAGGATAACCTGCAATAATAGTTTTTCCTTCATTTTTATCTATAATAAAATTGTCTGCAGCTATAGCAAGTTCTTTTTCAGTGTCTGTTCTAGCACCTGCAATTTTACATATCTTTTCTAGTCTTATTTCTTCTCTTCTAATATCATCTTTTACACTTTCTTTTTCTATAATTTCATCTAAAGCTAAAACAAAAGAAATTTCTTTTTCAGAATTTGGAGCCACATCTATCTCATATGCACCAGGAATATAATGATTTTCCATAGCTTCTAATCCTCTAGCCGCCTCATTTCTATAGTACATATTCTCATAAAGTGTATCTCCATATTCGATGTATCTGCCATCACAATTCATATACGCTTTTATTTCATCGCCAAGTTCTAGTCTTACAGCATTTTCTGCATAAGATTGTGAAAATTTTAAATTAGAATTCACCCTATGAAAATCTCTATTATTCAATAATGGCGTGATGTAAAAAGTTAGTTTCTCATCTCCGGTTTTTATATTATACAAAATGCATACTGCATTTTTCTTATGTATCAATGCAACTTTTTTATTTATAACACTATTATGGACGCTAAACGTCCATTCCGGAAGTAAATCTTTTTCAAAACATTCTTGCCTAACATACCCATCTTCTAAGTAGTTAGGACATTCATTTGTTGATATTGAATATGTTTTGCCATCTATCTCCGCGCTCTCATTAACTTTGGATAATATAACTCTTCTTTCTCTCGAATTTCCAATTGCAGCCACCAAGAGCGCATGATACTTTCTTATATTCAACCCACATAAAGTGGAAGAAGCAAAACCGCCAATTCCGTTTGTCACCAGCCATTCATGACTCATAGAATATTCATTTTCCAACAATTTTTCTTTTGTAATTTTCATATTTTATCCTCTTATTTTTTTCTTTGACCAACAACAGGAACATCTGCATATTCTTCCTTTTTATTAGTCTTCTTCGATTTTCTGCCAGTATTCTTAACTACCTTAACGTCTCTAAATAGTATATTCTTTTTCTTTTTTCTTCTGTTCATTTTCTTAAGTTTAGATTTAATAGTGAAATATTCTAAAGACTGTCTTGATTTTGTTAAATCCATATTGTCACAAACAATCTTCATAACTGCTTTTGCAAGTTTTTCTTGGTCGTGTCTTATCATACCTTTTTCATCAATTTTAGCAAAGTCATCAACAAGCAAAGTAATCCCTGTTGGTTTTATATTGTTTTTATCTACCTCAACAACATCACTACCGATCTCATTATATCTTCTAATATATTCTGGCATTATATTACTATCATTCGCAACGACATATTCTATAATACCTTTTCCAACATGGTCGTGAATTGCATTGATGTAATCAGACACTTTATAATTATCTGTTTCGCCTGGTTCAGTCATAATATTAGAAATCATTATCTTGGTTGCCTTGCTCTTCTTTATTTCATCTGCAACTTCTCTTATCAACAAATTAGGAATTATGCCTGTATATAAACTTCCCGGACCAATGATAATAACATCAGCTTCTTTAATACTACTAATGACACCAGGTGCAGGTGTGCATTTCTCAGGAGTTAAAAATATCTTTTCTATCGGTGCTTTCTTTTCGTTTGTGACATTGTCTTCGCCAACAATTCTAGTACCATCTGTAAGTATAGCACCTATTGTAGTTTTGTCTAAAGATGCAGGCAAAACTTTTCCTGTAATAGACAATACTTTAGAAGTATCTTGAATTGCTTTCGCAAAGTTTCCATCACAAATATCATTCATTGCTACTAACAATAAATTACCAAAATTATATCCTTTCAAGTTTCCTTTTTTAAATTTATATTGCATAAGCTCTTCCATTACTTTCTCCTTATTTGAAAGAGCTACTAAAGACTGTCTTAAGTCATTTGGTGGTAGTATTCCAAACTCCTTGGCAACCAAATCTTGATTTGCTACGCCTGTCGCTGTGGCAACAATAGCTGTTATATTATTTGAAAACAGTTTCAATCCTCTTAGAATTGTAGCTAAACCAGAATCTCCTCCAAGTACAACTATTTTTACACTTTTGTCAAGCATCTCTTTATCATAAACAAGTTTCTTTACGTTCAAACTTCTAGGGTTCATCCCTGCATTCGACTCTGCCACAGCCTGTAGAATTCTTCTTTGTGCCATTATAAAACCAGCTACTATACTTGATATTCCTAACACAAATGATAATCCGATTATTATAAGTTTTGAAACTTCCATTGTTTGTAATGCAATTATATTTGCAATTCCATATCCAACAAGTAAAGTTCCTATTATTACTAATAGAAGCCATCTCTTAATTTTCAGTCCCGAACCAAACCATTCCGAATAATTATTATCCAATGTTTATCCTTCTTTCTAAATTAATCTTCTCCGATAATTTTCACTTCTGTTTCTAAATTGACACCAAACTTTTCATTAACAGTTTTTTGAATATATGATATCAATTCCAATATATCTTTTGATGTTGCATTGTCAGCATTTATAACAAAGCCTGCATGAAGTGTAGAAACTTCCGCACCACCTATTCTATATCCCTTTAAACCAGCATCTTCTATAAGCTTACCCGCAAAATATCCCTCTGGCCTCTTAAACGTACTTCCTGCACTTGGAAAGTTAACAGGCTGCTTTGTATTTCGTGCCGTTTTATATTCATCCATTTTAGATTTTATTTCATCTACATTTCCTTTTTCAAGTTTTAATCTGGAAGATAAAATAATTCCATTCATATTTTGAAAAATACTTTTCCTATAAGCAAATTGATGATCTGTAATAGTTTCAATCTCCCCATTTTCTCTCAAAAAATCAGTCTCGACTACAACGTTACTCATCTCTCCACCATAAGCACCAGCATTCATATATATAGCACCGCCAAGTGTACCTGGAATGCCACACGCAAATTCCAAGCCAGTAAGTCCTTCTTTTAATGCAAGCTGTGAAAGTTTCGCTACAAATATTCCCGAGCCAGCTTCTATTACGTTTTCATTAATTGTATACCTATCATTTTTTGAAAGTTGTATTACAAGACCTCTAATACCACCATCTTTAACAAGTAAATTACTGCCATTTCCAATAACGGTCTTTGGAATATCGATTTTAAGTAATTCAATCATCTCTTCTTTACTAGTAGGAGTGACAAGATAGTCTGCATTTCCTCCCGTTTTGAATGTAGTATGTTTTTTCATTGGTTCATTAACAAAAATATTTTCTTCGTTTGTAATACTTTTTAGTTGTTCTAAGATATTCATTGTTAACCTCCATCTTTATATTATTTATCTTCATACACACCTAAAATTGATGCTCCAATTATACCAGCATCATTGCCAAGTTTAGCACATTTCATATTTAAATCATAAGTATATCTGTTTAAAATCTTGCTCGCTACTTTAGCCTTAAGTTGATGAATAAATCTATCTGAAAACCATGCGATACCTCCGCCAATAACAAGCATTTCCAGATCATATAAGTTAATTATATTAGCTAATCCCTCAGCCACATTGTCTAGGTATTCATCAAACACTCTCGAGATATTTGGATTTCTATCTAGTAAATAGAAAAACTCTTTAAGACTTTCTGTATTTGTCTTTTTTAACAAGCTAGAAATTGAAGCATATTTTTCGTAACAACCTTTTCTACCACATTTGCAAGGTATGCCATCTTTCTCAATCACCATATGTCCAACCTCGCCAGCCGTACCAGTAGTACCATTATATATGTTTCCATTTAATATTATACCAGCACCAATTCCTGTGCCAATTGCAACCAATGCATAATTTGAATACATTCTTTTATCAATATAATGATATTCTGCAAGTGTTGCACACAATGCATCATTTCCAACGAACAAAGGCTTTTTCGTTTTTATATAATCTTCAACTCTAACATTTTTTAATGGTAAATTGCATGTATAAACAATTTCATTGTTATGCACAATTCCTGGAACTCCAATTCCTACATACTCTGCTTCAGCAGAATGTTTATCGACATAGTCCTTTATTGTACTAAAAATAAACTCCTCATTTCTATTAGAATCATCTATTTTAATAATTTCTTTATATGAAAGATTTCCGTCATCATCAACCAATCCCATTCCAATGTGTCTTCCACCAATATCAATTCCTATATTTATAAGAATCCCTCCTCTTTTGTTTAAAACTTTTTATTTTTCTATTTCAACTCCACTATAATACCATTTTATAATTTCCTCATAATCAAAATCATTATTTGCCATTCCAATTGCACCATTTTGACTCATTCCAACTGCGTGTCCCCAACCTCTTCCTTGAATCACAAAATCACCTTTTGACGTTCTTGAAGAATATGCAGTTTGTTTTTCTATAGTTTCTGTCTTTTTAGGATTAAAAATAGCTAACAATTTTTGTAACAATGGTTTTACATTTTCTTCTTTATCTTCATTTTTGTAAATGTCATCTCTCTCATTAGCAGTATCGTTTCTTTTTTCATCATCATTTTTTGATGGCTTTTTAATATCATACTCTGCAACAACTGGTGCCTCATCATTTACAGTATACCACTGACTATCCAAACCAAGATAAGTTCTTGTTTTCGAATTAGTAAGTGTAATTGTATCATCTGTTCCTACAACTTTTAACTCTACAACCCTACCAACATCAGAAAATTTTGTTGGTACTAAATCTAATACATCTCCAACATCAACATTGTATTTTGCCAATCTTGTCTTTACTTCATCTGCAGATAAAGTAACAGACCAAGTTTTTTTACTAAGATTTTCTGGCTCGTATATGTCCGCTACCGCTTTTAAATAATCGAATTTTCCTCCCCACACATTTTCAGAATCTTCAGTGTAACCACCACTTGTTGAAAAATAATATCCGCCTATTAGCTCTCCATCATATGTTGCTACCATTCCATTTGTTTTATCAACAGCTTTATTTGAATTTGGGTTCTCCCATTTGTAACCACCATAAGCTTGGTCATCCACAGTTGGACATACATTAAATCCCCATTTTATTCTCTTATTATAATTCTTAGCAGCATAAGTTCTTGCAATAATTGCTTGTGCTTTAACAGCCTCTACTGGACTATTTCCACCTATTTCTCTTGGCACCACACCATACAAATATTCTTGCATAGGAAGAACGTTTATAACAGTCATGTCACTATCAGAAAATCTTTTTATTTCCACATCTCCACGATACGTTGTTCCATTTATCGTAATAAGTTTTAAATCATCATCATCTTCAATACTTTCAAAATAAGGGAAATTGTACTTATCGCCTATTTCGCCAACTCCTGAAACTTTTACCGAATTTTTATTACTACCTTTTGTTATAGTAATTTCATCATCCGCATCAATTTCATCTATTATATCTATTTTACCATCTTCATCTATTGTTCCAATCCTTATTCCTCCACTTGAAGAAAGTGTAACACTATTTGCTCCCTTCGAACCATAATAAATTCCAACTCTTATCTCATCAGGAACCTCAAATGCAAAAGCGACAGATGAAATTCCAAAAGTAATAACTAAGATAAAGACTATAAAAAACCATCTTTTCATATGTAAACCTCCATTTTCTGACAAAAATATTATCACAATAATTATATCATAAATTGCATAAATTCAACACCTAAAAATAAATTTCGAAAGTTTTTGACTACCATGAAATTACAATTATTGTTACTCCTGAATTCATCTGCCCCAAATCGCTATCCTTTCTCAAAGAATCATCTAAATCTAAAACCTTTCGAGTAGTTTCATTGAAAGCACTCCACTCTTCACCAGGTATATAATCAGCTATTATTTTTGCCCTTTTCACCTGCTCCAGCCAAGCTCTAATCCCTGTACGCAAAGCTCCACCTTTTCCAGTAGAACCATACCCATGAATTATTTTAAAAACTTTTACCTTCTTGCTTCTATACATTTCTATATTATTTTTTACCAAGATTTCCGCCTGATACACGGTAGGCATAAATTTTTCTATATTCGCAACTTCCATTTTAATACTCCCTTCAATTGTTTGAGATAATTTGCTTTTTTCAAAACTATTTTATCATATAATTGATTTTTGTACAATTTTATGATAAATTAAAGGCAGCTTTTATTTGCAAAATATGCAATTAGAATTATAAGTATTAAAATAGGAGATGTTTTTATGGAAATAGGAATCGTTGGTCTGCCAAATGTTGGCAAAAGTACATTATTTAATGCAATAACAAAAGCTGGTGCTGAATGTGCAAATTATCCATTCTGTACAATTGAACCTAATGTTGGTATTGTACCTGTACCAGATGAAAGATTAGATAAATTAGCTGAAATTTATAATCCTGAAAAAGTTACACATGCCGTTGTAAAATTTGTTGACATTGCGGGTTTGGTAAAAGGAGCTTCAAAAGGCGAAGGCTTAGGAAACAAATTTTTATCGCATATTCGTGAAGTTGATGCAATTGTTCAAGTCGTAAGATGCTTTGAAGATTCAAACATCACTCACGTTGATGGAAGCATTGACCCAGTCCGTGATGTTGAAACTATAAACTTGGAATTAATTTTTGCTGATATTGAAGCCGTTGAAAAAAGACTAGAAAAAGCCATAAAGATGGCTAGAACTGATAAGAAACACCAAGTAGAAGTTGATGCTCTCAACAAATTGAAAGAAACTTTAGAAGCTGGACATTTAGCAATAAGTACAAAGTTAACAGACGAAGAAAAAGAAGCTGTTAACGATTTATTCCTACTTACTAGCAAGCCAATGCTATATGTTGCAAATGTTTCAGAAGAACAATTAAAAAATATATCTAACGATGAGAAATTTAACAAATTAAAAGAATATGCTGAAAGTCATGGAAGCACAGCAATTCCTCTTTGTGTAAAAATCGAAGAGGAATTAGCAACGCTTGATGATACTGAGAAAAACGAAATGCTTGCATTACTTGGCATTGATGAGTCTGGCCTTAATAAACTTATCAAAGCTAGTTATAAATTATTAGGACTTATATCATTCTTAACTGCTGGTGAACCTGAAGTTAGAGCTTGGACAATAGTAAACGGAACAAAAGCTCCAGGAGCTGCCGGAAAAATACATACAGATATTGAACGTGGATTTATAAAAGCAGAAGTAATCTCATACGATGATTTAATAGAATGTGGTTCGTTAGCTAAAGCGAAAGAAAAAGGGTTAATTAGATTTGAAGGAAAAGAATATGTTATGAAAGATGGCGATGTAGTTCTATTTAGATTTAATGTATAGATAAAACATTTTCAACATAAAAAGTACTCATTGAAAACCAATGAGTACTTTTTTAGTAATTTGTTACATATTTTATTTTTTTGTAATATCAAAAACCTTATATTCTGGATATGTTTTTTCAATGTCTATCATAAAGTTAACGTCGTTTAAAGGCTCTATTTGGGTTACTTCTTCAGCATATAAATCTCCATAGTCACAACAATGTTTTACAACGATACCTGTTTCTTTATCTATATACACTAGTTCTTTAGCCGAATCTTTATCTTCTTGTAAGAATACTATAATAGTTTTTCTTTCATTTATCATTGTACTTCCTAAATATTTAAATTTCTTGTATTTTGAAATATCGCTTAAATCTTTAAGTGATCTAAATGAAAATGGACTAAGATTTTCAATTTTAAGTAAAATATTTTTAAATAGTTCATTAATAAGTATAACATCTCCTGTTGTTTTATCTTCTTGATAAATTATTTTTTTCCCATTTTGTAACACATAAGCAACTTGAGCAAAATTATCATGCATAAAGAATTCAATATATGCCGTTGGGCTATTTTCATTTACAAATGTTTCAGGAAACATATAAACTCTAGTATGAATACTACTTAAAGTACTTCTTTTATCGAGTATAGTTTGAACATCACTTTTCGATAGTTTTCCTTTAAAAATCGACATAAAAAGATATGAAATAACACCCAATATTAATACTACCAAAATTATCATTCCAACAATATTTCTAATTTTACGCGAATTTTCCATAACAATCTCCTCCTTGGCAAAATATTACATATATTGTAACATTTTTACACATAAATGTCAATCGTATGCATACGTTTAATTATTTTCAGCATACGTTTAATTGTTTCAGCTTTAGTAGTTAACTAATTTTATCAACGGTTTTTACTGATATAGATTATATATTACAAAATCGGGGAACATCTAATAAGATGTTCCCCAAAAAGCAAGTGCTATTCATTTTTCGCTTATCTAGTCATTGTTATATTCACGTTGCAAGAGCCAGTGCATTGAATATAGAATTCATAGTCACCAGCACTACCACTAATGGATACTTTCTTTGCTGTATCTCCGGAAAAGTCAGCAAGAAGTTCATAAGTATTGCTGCCAGGCTTCTTTACGCTAATAGCGCCCGTAGAAACGTTTTTACTTCCAGTAATAATGATGTAAACGTATCTCGGCTTGTTATTAGCAGTGACAGTAATCTTTCCTGAACCATCAATGCTCCCAGAATTGTATCCCACGCCAGTTTCCGCGACAGCGACAGCAGAGAAAACCATGGCTAAGACCATGCAAATGAGGAAAGCCCAAGTTAGTCTTTTCATTGCGTATACTTCTCCTTAATGTAGTAATCGTTTTGCCAAAAACAATATAGCACTTGCTTAAATGGCTGTTTTAAAAATAAATATATTTCATAAAACTAAATTTCATTCTAAAATTATTTTTTCTATGTTTTGATTATAATATGATGTACACAGAGATTCAAGCATTTTCGTTCGCAAATTTCGACATTATTTGACATTTATTTTTGTACGCAATTTTTCTACCACCTTCTTTCTAAATTCATCAAAATTTTGCTCATAGAAAAAAAGTACACCCCAAAATATTAGATTTTTGTCTAACGTTTGGGGTGTACTTCAAAACGTGTGGCCTATTTTTATTCAATTATTTCGTAACGCTCTCCACTTAGTAGAGTATATAGCCAGTCAAAATGGTTATTCTTGTATATGCATTTAAGCTTATACTCATCATCTTGTACAAACCACACTAGCTCAACCCTGTCAGTATTAGTCTCTCTTAGCTGTTGCCATATACTCAAGAGACTCACCTTTTTATAAGGTATCTCAATACTAAACACTCTTTCTTCGTACATCTTTTTGAATGTTTCTTTGTAGATAGTAACATTCATCAATGTACTTTTACTCTCCGTGTTTAGTTTAAGAATCGAATTCTCTATTGTATATTCACTAGCGTCATCACTACTAGCAAGTATTTCCTCAAATTTTTCCTTAGTGAGTACAAGATTATAAACAAAATACTCTCCAGTAATAGGTTCAGGAGTTGGTGTGAATGTTGCCAACGCAATAGGCTTTTGTACCACTTCGGCAGTTGATTTACTTGTTACTTGCTGCGGTGTACTAGTCACTTGAATCGTACTTGCCACAGTTGGTGTATTTGTTAGCGAAACTGTACTCGTCACGTTCGGTGTATTTGTTATCGAAATAGTACTCGTCACGTTCGGTGTATTTGTTATCGAAATAGTACTCGTCACGTTTGGTGTATTTGTTACCGAAACTGTACTCGTCACGTTCGGCGTATTTGTTACCCGAACCGTACTTGTTCCAGTTGGTGTACTAGTTGCCAGAAGCGTGTTTGTTACATTTGGTATTATATATACAGGTACATTAGGAGCTACAACACTCTCTTCTGTTAATGACGGCTTACCAGTTGCTAACGGTACAGTTGTTGCAATCATCGGAATCACCGTACTTTGTACATCCGTTAAATTAGTCACCATTTCTGTTGGGTGCTGAGTAGGTGCCTCCGTACCAGTCAGTTCACTGTCATGAGGGCTCCCATCATTCTTGTCATCACCAATTTTGGCTTCAATTACGCTATTACCAAATCCGAATGGAAATGGAATACCAAAGTGGAACCAATCAAGTAGCTCAACTATCCACATTACTGCGTATGCGATGATTAGTACAATCGCCATCTTTAACATTCTCTTGCTCCACCGCCAAGTTCGCCTTGCCATTCCGTGTCGACGCCCATTTCTGCCTTTCATTCATACTCCTCCATTTCACGTCGCAAAAGTAAAGATTTACTTTTAATATTTTAATCATTCGTACGCGTTCATTATATATCGATTTCTAAATTATGTCAATCAAATCTTTTATCACTTCTCCTGCAATTATAAGTCCTGCAACAGATGGTACAAAAGATATACTAGCAGGTACCGATTTTTTATCACTATCCTCTCGTATGTCTTCCATCACTTCTTGCTTTGGAACTCTAGGCTCTTCTTTTGAATACACAACCTTTACATGTTTAACGCCTCTTGCTTTTAATTCTCTCCTCATCACTTTTGCAAGTGGACATACGCTTGTTTTTGTTATATCAGTAACTTCAAATCGCGTAGGGTCTAATTTATTTCCTGTACCCATACTTGAGATAACTGGTATATTATGTTTTTTTGCTCTTTCAATTATCTCCAATTTAGATGTCACCGTATCTATAGCATCAACAACATATGAAATGCTTTCATCAAAAAAATCTTCCGTTTCAGGTGTGAAAAATTCTTTTCTAATGTCGATTTTTGCGTCAGGATTTATTTCCAATATTCTTTCTTTTGCAATATCAACTTTATATTTTCCAATAGTTTTATGTGTTGCAACTAGTTGTCTATTTATATTTGTTAATGATACTACATCATTATCTATTAAAATAAAATTTTCAATTCCACTTCTTGCTAAAGCTTCAACAACGTAAGAGCCAACGCCACCAATACCAAATATAGCTACTTTTGCGCGGTGTAATTTTTCTACATTTTCTTTACCAATCAACAATTCTGTGCGTGAAAACTGGTTCATATAATTCCTCCATTTTATGATTTCAAATTTCTTATACTATTTAATACAGTAAGTATTGTTACTCCAACATCTGCAAATACAGCCATCCACATTGTTGCAACACCAAATAAGCCAAGTATTAAAAATAGTATTTTCATGCTTAGAGCAAAAGTTAAGTTTTGTTTTACTATCTTATTTGTATTCTTTGAGATTTTAATAGCTTCTGGAATCTTCTTTAATTCATCTGTCATTATAACAACATCAGAAGCTTCAATGCTGCTACTAGAGCCAATTCCTCCCATAGCAATTCCAACGCTTGATAAAGCAAGTACTGGAGAATCATTAATTCCATCTCCTACAAACGCAATTTTTCTTCCATCCTTTAAATATTCTTCCATCTTTTGATACTTATCGTTTGGGAGCATTTCATAATTTACATCATCTATTTCTAATGCTTTTGCAACACTTAATGCAACATCTTTTTTATCGCCTGTAAACATTGCAACGTCTACATTATTTTTCTTCAACTCTTTTATTGCTTCAAGTGCATCTGACTTTATAGCATCTTGCATTAATATTTTTCCTATCAATTTTCCATTTACTTTTACTAAAATATTTGTAATGCCATCGTTTTCACTGTCACTTTCTGTTCCTACAAACACATCACTTTCATTGCATCTAAAAGATATACCTTCACCAATAATTTCATTATACTCCTGAACTTCAATCTTCGAAATATCTTCTTCTACTTCTTTTAAAATCGATTTAGCTATCGGATGGTTTGAATTTTTTTCTCCTATTGCAGCTGTCTTTAAAATATCTTTCTCAGAATATTTTTCATCAAAACTTTTAACATTTGCTATACTGAAATTACCTGTAGTCAACGTGCCTGTTTTATCAAAAACAACTTTTGAAATTTCTCTAAGCCCGTCTAAATAATCGCTACCTTTTATGAGTATACCTGATTTTGAGGCTCTTCCTATACCTGAAAAATACGTAAGTGGCACTGATATTGCAATAGCACAAGGACATGATATTACTAAAAATATCAAAGCTCTATAAATACTATCTCTATATGTCAATTCCGTAAATAAAGGCAAGAATATAGCCGTACAAACAGCTAATATCAATATTATCGGTGTATATACTTTAGCCATTTTTGATACGGTGTTCTCTGCTTTTGCTTTTCTGTCTGTTGCGTTTTCAACAAGTTCTAATATTTTCGTAACCGTACTATCTTTATATGCCTTTGTTACCTTTACTTCTATAAAACCATCTACGTTAACACTTCCTGAAAGTACCTCGCTATTTTCTTCTACCATAACAAGTTTTGTTTCTCCAGTTAATGCACTATTATCAATTTTTGCTTTTCCTGAAACCACAATACCGTCTAGAGGAATCTTTTCTCCAGATTTTATAATTATTATATCGTCTATATTTACCTCTTCTGGCATAACGCTCTCAACTCTGCCATCCATTTTTAGGTTAGCATATTCAGGTTTTATATCCATCAATTCTTGAACTGATTTTCTTGTTTTATTTACTGCTTTATCTTCTAATATTTTTCCTATTTCATAAAGTATTACTACCATCATTCCTTCATGTGTTTGCCCAACTAAAAAAGCTCCTATTGCAGAGATTACGATCAAAGTGTTTTCATCTAAAACATGGTTTTTAAAAACTTTTCTGCACGCAACGCCAAATATTCTCCACAATAGAAGAACATATGCTATAATCATTAGTATCATTTCTATCTTGCTATCGAAATGAAGAATCATCGTTAAAACTCCAATAATACTTCCTAAGATTAAAAAAGCTATATTTAATTTAGAAACATTATTCTTCTCAACATTTTCAGTTTCATTTACTAGAGTAACACCATCTTCAATTTCACTGATTTTTAGTTCTATAAATTCTTTCATATTTCTATCTTCTTCAGCTTCAAATGATAACTTAGATGTTGAAAAGTTAAGTACAACATTTCTTAATTTTTCATCATCATTCAAATGTCCTTCAATCTTTCTAGCGCAATTTGCACAGTCCAATCCATTAACCAAGTATCTATATTTCATAACCAAGCCTCCTATTCTTCAATATGTTCAATTCCCATATTAAATATCTTTCCTATATGGTCATCATCCAACGAATAATATACTACTTTACCTATCTTTTCGTATTTAACGATTTTAGCTTGTTTTAATATTTTTAATTGATGTGAGATTGCAGAATGTGTCATATTAAGCATATATGCAATATCGCAAACACACATATCTGAATACATAAGCGCATTAATTATTCTCGTTCTTGTAGTGTCTGCAAAGATTTTAAAAAATTCTGCAAGATCAATTAATGTATCTTCATCTTTCATTTTTTTTGAAACTTTTTTTACAACATCTTCATGTATAACGGTTTGTTCACATTCAAATTCTTCTTTCATACTTTTTCTCCTTTTATATGATTAGTTGTTCATATATTCATATTAGCACTTCATAAAAATAATGTCAAGCATTTGTTACACTTACAGTAATTTGTTTGCTAGTTTTATCCAATCGGTGCGGTTCAGTTCCCACACCCTACAACATTAATTTTAACAAAAAATGACTGACGGAAAATGGGACAAATGTCCACTTTTCTGTCAGTCATTTTTCACATCATTTTTTGTATGCGTTAATGTCCTTTTACATCTTTATAACTTGCACAACATGTTTCATCTTCAGGTGTACCAGATTTACAATTTTTACAAGGACATACTTGTATATCTTTTAACGTACAAAGATTTTCGTCAGGTGCATTATACATACAACTACAAACAGAACATTGAATTCTTGCCATTAGAGTTTCCTCCTTTTTAAACGGTTAGGCTTATAACTTGCCTATTTATATTTTGTTCTATTTTCTTCTTTGTACACGTGGAAATTTTTACAACATTCTATTTGTTGCTCATGTAATTTGTGTATAACTCTTTTGCTGTTTGAGGACTATCATTTCCTTCTTTATTCTTTATTGGCGCAAATTCTTCTTCTCGTTTCGTTCTTAATATAAGCATATCCTCTGCTACCTTAAATCCATCAAATATGAAAGCTTCAAACTTGTATGTATTTGGCACTTCACTTGTAACAAGATTTCCATTTTCATCTAAATATGAATTTTTCTTTTTTGCCACATGAAACGGTAATTTTTCTCTACCTATTTTTTCTAAGAGTTTTCTACTAACTAATGAGTTTCCAAAAAAGGCTTCTCCATACACTAATTCACCATTCTCATTTCTTTCTTCTGCTAAAGTTTTATCTAAATCAATGTATTCTATTACTGATGGTCTATTATTGATTTTGCAAAATACTCCAACAGGCTCATCTGGAGAACGTTTTACAACAGATTTGGAGGCTAAATCATAATTGCCTTCTTTTATCATTCCCATAAACAAATTATCTACCTGTTTTATTAAAATGTTATCTACATTTCCGATTGACAAATATTCAATCCCTTTGTTTTTCATATCTTCCAAAACTTTGTTTCTATACAAAGCTTCAAACACTCCGCCATTACCATCTGCAGCTTTATAAATGCTATACTCATTTTTCAAAATTATTTTTCCATTAAAGTCCATCAAAGGCAATTCGCCCTGCTCGAAAAATATAATACAATCTTTTGGATAGCCAAAATAATTGTTTTCCTCAAAAAATTCTTTCGTTTGCTTATCGTTTGCATTGCTAGTCATAATATACCAATTGATATACACACCATACTTTCTATAAGCAGCCTTTAATTTGTCTATCAAAATCTCAAATATTGATTTTGGTTCTTCTAAATCCACAATATATGTTCCTTTTGGACCTGTATGTCCAAGTCTTGTTCCTTGTCCTCCTGCCATTGAACACACGGCCAACTTATTTTGCTTTATTAATTCGTCTCCTAACTGTTCATATTTTTCTTTCTCTTTTGCAGACAATGAAGCTTTATCAATATATGGTGCACAAGAAATTTTCACATCTTTTGATATATGAAAATCTTTTTCTTCAAATAGTTTTTGCATTTTTTCAAAATCAATACTCTCTACATCTTTAAGTAATTCTTGTTTTTGTTCTTCAGAAAGTTTCTTATAAAAGTTTAACAAGTGTGATTGATTATACATTTTTAATTTTTGCATTAATTCATCCATTTTGTGCCTCCATTTTCTTTTTTACTTTACATTTTTTCAGGACATTTTATTCCCAATAATGATAAGCCTTCTTTTATAACAATTCCAACAGCCATAGTCAACGCAAGTCTAGCATCTTGTACATCTTTATCATCACACAATATGTGATGTTCATTATAAAACCTACTAAAACTTTGAGCCAAATCGATTAAGTACCTCGACAATATTGATGGTTCATTTTTTTCCACTCCGCTTTTTACGATATCTGTAAAATTAGCCAAGTTCTTTATAACTTCTACGGCTTCTTTTTCAGTCAATTTTGAATAATCGATTTTGCTAGGCGTATATCCAGCATTTCTTAAAATGCTTTGAGTTCTAACATAAGTATATTGCATATATGGACCTGTTTCACCATTAAAGTTCAAAACCTTATCCCAATCAAAAATCTCATCTTTTATCCTGTTATTTGCTAAGTCATTAAATATGATTGCACCAACACCAACCATAGTTGCTACTTCCTCTTTATTCTCCAACTCAGGATTTTTTTCGTTTATTATTTTTAATGACTTTTCAATCGCTTCATTAAATACCTCAGCAAGTGTTATTGCATTTCCTTTTCTTGAACCAAACTTTTGACCGTCTTTACCTAATATAAGTCCAAAAGGAATGTGTTCACATCTTTTTGCATATTTTTCATATCCCATTTTAGCTAAAGTTTCAAAGACTTGTTTAAAGTGAAGAGACTGCTCACTTGCAACCAAATATAGGCATTTGTCAAAATCATAATTTTCAATTCTATATAACAAGGCTGCCAAATCACGTGTTGCGTATATTGTTGTTCCAGCTGATGTTAGTATTATACATGGTGGAATATCTTCATCCATCATTACTACTTTTGCACCTTCGCTTTCTACCAACAAATTTTTATCTTCCAATTCTTTGATTACTCTATCTGTCTTATCAATATAGAATGCTTCTCCATTATACGAATCAAATTCACAACCTATCAAATCATATATCTTTTTGTAATCTTCCAAGCTAATTTTTATAATCCATCTCCAAATATCAGCAGTCTCTTTATCTTTGCTCTCTAATTTTTTCAACTCTTCAACCGCATACTTTTTAAAGTCTGGATCTTCTTTTTCTATTTTATTATATCTAACATATATTGCTAATATCGAATTGATAGGGTTTTCTGTAAAATCATATTCATCTTTCCACATTTTATAACCAGCAATTATTCTACATACTCCCATTCCCCAGTCACCAAGATGATTTACACCAATTACGTTGTATCCTAAGAACTTGTACATCTTGTAAAGTGCACCACCTATTACTGTAGAACGCAAATGACCTATATGGAATGGTTTAGCAATGTTTGGAGCAGAATAATCTATTACAATATTTTTTCCGTTACCTATCGTAGATTTACCATACTCTTCTTTTTTACTAATAATTTCACTCAAAACACTTTTTGTAAGTAAATCTTTATTGATAAAAATATTCAAATAACCACCTACTGCATCAACTTTTTCTATCCACTCTTCTTCTGTCATACTATCCTTTATTTCGTTTGCAATAATTGGTGGAGCTTTTTTTAGCTCTTTAGCTAATTTGAAACAAGGTAATGAAAAGTCACCCATTTCAGAATTTGGTGGTATCTCTATATATGTTTCTAATTCTGCCACCTCAACATTTGTTATCGAAGATATTTTTTTAGATAATTCCTGCTTATAATCTAACATATTTTTTCCTCCTTATATGCAATACATCTTATAATAGTGGTGAGAAGAATTTAAGTATTTCAGCTACCACCTTTTTTATTATTGGAATTTTTGCCATCATTTCTTCCGTTATTTTCATTGATATTTCACGCGTGTTTTCAAAATCATTTTTCATGCTTTCTATTGCTTTTGTCCTGTACATCCACACGCCACATTCATAATTATGATATAAACTTCTATAATCAAAATTTACTGTTCCCACAGTAGCAATCTTATCATCGCAAATAACATTTTTTGCGTGTATAAAACCTGGTGTATATTCATATATCTTTACTCCTGCATTTATTAGTTGCAAATAAAATGATCTAGTTACCGCATGTACATACCATTTATCTGGTACGTGCGGTGTAATTATTTCTACGTCTACGCCTCTTCTTGCCGCGGATAATAATGCATTTGTTAATTCAACATCCATTATTAAATATGGAGTTGTAATATATACGTAGTCTGTTGCATCATTTAAAATATTAACATACACATCCCTTGCAACTAATTTATCATTTACTGGATTATATATATATGGCTGCACATATCCATCATTTTCTTCCTTTAATGTAGGCATATATTTTTGATAATCTTCGTCTCTGTCTCTATAATAATGCCAAGACTCCAAAAACATAAAAGTAAAGTTTTGCACAGCTTCACCTTTTATCATTATTCCACTATCTTTCCAATGACCAAATCTTAATTTTCGATTTATATATTCGTCTGCTATATTTACTCCACCCGTATATGCAACATTACCATCGATAACAATTATTTTTTTGTGGTCTCTATTGTTATGACGCAAAGTTAATATTGGTATAAGAGGATTAAATACAACACATTTTATTCCACTTTTTTCAAGCTTTTTATTATATCCATAAGGTAAAGTTTGAATTGTACCCCAATCATCATACATTACTCTAACTTCTATTCCTTCTTCGACTTTTTCTTTTAGTATTTTTAAAATACTATCTAACATAACACCTTGTGAAACAATAAATGACTCTATAAATATAAATTTTTGTGCTGCTTTAAGTTCTTCTAATAGTGATTCATAATATTTCTCACCAATCTCAAAGTATGTAGTAGTTGTATTTTCAAACACCGGCATATCACACGAATTTAATATATAACTTGATTGTCTATATACTCTAATATCTTCTTTTAAATTTTCTAAATTACTATTTTCTTTTACTATCTCGCTTATGGAATATGATTGATTGTTTAAATTTTTAATAAATTTTCTTCTCATATTATTTTCACTAAACAAATAATAGCACAGAATTCCCAACACAGGAAAAAAAGCTATTAGTATAAGCCATGGCAGTTTCATCTGCATGCTTTCCGACTTATTTGTAATAATCGCTACTATCATTATTGCACTCAATATATAGAAGAAAATATGTATGTATGCAGAATATTCTTTTAGGTAAGTAGCAACAGATATGAACACAAATAGTTGCAATAACACTAGTAATAACGTTATAGCTGTACGGCTAAACAATAACTTAAATATTTTTGTCATATATGTACTACCTCCTTTTTACTTTTTATATTATTACTTTTTCATTCTCTGTTTTACCGCTTCAAACAATACTATTCCACCACTCACACTTGCATTTAAAGAAGTGATATGTCCAAACATCGGAATCTTCACCAAAAAGTCACAGCTCTTCATCGTCAATTTATTCATTCCTCTTCCTTCACTTCCAATAATTATTGCAATAGGTCCTCTAAAGTCTTGTTCGTAATATAGCTTGTCCGCACTTCCATCTGTTCCAACAACCCATACACCATTTTCTTTTAAATCTCTAACGGCTTCATTTATATTGTTAACTCTCGCAATAGGTAAGTACTCCGTTGCGCCACAAGAAACTTTAGTTACAACTTCTGTAACAAGTGCTGACCTTCTTTTTGGAATTACAAGCCCATGGCATCCAGCAATCTCTGCTGTTCTAATTAACGCACCCAAATTGTGTGGATCTTCTATTTCATCGGCAATCAAAATAAACGGATCTTCGTTTTTTGATTTAGCTATTTCTAAAATATCATCTAATGTTTTGTATTCAATTGGAGAAGCAAAAGCGATTACACCCTGATGATGCTTTGTTTCAGAAATAGTATCTAATTTTGCCTTATCTACTTCAGTTATTACAATTCTCTTTTCTTTTGCAAGCTTAATTATTTCGTATATAGAACCTTGCTTTTCACCTTTAGCTATCATAATTTTATTAATCGTTCTGTCTGATTTTAAAAGTTCTATTACAGCATTTCTTCCCTCAACTTTAAATTCATCCATTTTTGTTTCTCCTTTTAATATATATAATTTTATTCCACAATATAGCTAGTAACTATCAATATCATTTTCATTGCATACTTCGTATCTATCATATATCTTTTTTTCACATTATTATATAAAAACAACTTTCCCGCTTCTCGCATATACTTTCTATGATTTGCTATTATATATTCCTTTATTGATGTATTCTTTATAATGATTAGTTCACTATCTATTCTATTAATTGCTTCTTCTCGTATCTCATCTAAATATTGCATTTTTGTCTTCTTATAAAGCTTTTGCTCATATATTACATGTCCAAGATGTTCATTATGTTTTATTCCATTTATATCATTATGGACTCTGCAAAAATAATCTGCTATATAATGAGTTGCTACTCCAAGTTCTCTTGCAAATGCTCTTGTTTCAATATTTTCTTTTGAACTTGCCACATCCTTTAAAAGTGCTATCCTTTCGCAAAGCATATCTAAAGATTTATCAAAATAATGTGGATATTTAGCAAATATTGTCGATGCATCAGGCTTTATACTTCCATAAATCAAGCTACTCTTTTTTAGTTTCATTCCATATCTTAAATTTATGTGTTCTATCAACTCTTTTGAGAACATTGCATGCATCATCGACATCATATAAAAACATCATCCTTTAATCTTCATCGAGCTTTAATATCGACATAAACGCTTCTTGTGGAACATCAACCGTACCAAGTTGTCTCATCTTTTTCTTTCCTTCTTTTTGCTTCTCTAACAATTTTTTCTTTCTTGTTATATCTCCTCCGTAACATTTAGCTAATACATCTTTTCTCATTGCTGATATTGTTTCTCTCGCTATGATTTTTCCACCAATTGCTGCTTGTATAGGTATTTCAAACATTTGCCTTGGTATTGTAGTTTTCAACTTTTCAGCCATCTTTCTTCCTCTTGCATAAGCTTTATCTTTGTGTACTATAAGTGAGAAAGCGTCGATAACATCTCCATTTAATAGTATATCTAATTTAACCAGATCTGATACCTTATATCCTATCATTTCATAATCAAAAGATGCATATCCTTTAGAACGTGATTTAAGCACATCGAAGAAATCATATATAATTTCATTTAACGGCATTTCATAATTAAGTATTACTCTATTAGCATCCATGTATTTCATATCTTTATATATTCCGCGTCTATCTTGACATAGCTTCATAATGTTTCCCACAAATTCTTTTGGCAACATTATATTCGCATTTACTATTGGTTCTTCCATACTCGAAATTTCTTGAGCTGGCGGAAGATCTGTTGGATTATATAAATCAAATGATGTCCCATCCGTTTTATTAACCTTATATATAACGCTTGGTGCCGTAGTTATAACATTTAAGTCATATTCTCTATCTATTCTTTCTTGTATTATCTCCATATGTAAAAGTCCGAGAAATCCACATCTAAAGCCAAAGCCTAAAGCAATTGATGTTTCAGGTTCATAAAATAATGACGCATCATTTAATGATAACTTTTCTAGTGCTGCTTTTAAATCCTCATAATCGCTACCATCTGCAGGATAAATTCCGCAGTACACCATCGGTGTAACTTTTCTATATCCCGGCAACGCTTCACTTGCAGGTGTTTCTTTTAATGTTATTGTATCACCAACATGTATATCTGATACATTCTTTATACTTGCAGCAACATATCCAACTTCTCCTGTTTTCAATTGTTGTGTTGGGATATATGTTCCAGCGCCAAAATATCCTAACTCTGAAACAACATAAGTTTTATTAGTAGCCATGAAAAGAATTTCATCGCCAATTTTTATATTTCCATCTTTTACTCTCACGTATGCAACTGCACCTTTATAATTGTCATAATATGAATCAAATATCAAAGCTTTAGTTGGTGCATTCTCATCGCCAGTTGGTGCAGGCACTTTATTTACTATCATCTCTAGTACATCTTCAACATTCAACCCAGTCTTAGCTGAAATTCTTGGTGCATCATGTGCTTCTATACCTATTACATTTTCGATTTCATCAATTACCATTTCTGGATTTGCATTTGGTAAATCAATCTTGTTTATTACCGGAAGTATTTCAAGATTATTGTCTAATGCTAAATATACGTTTGCAAGAGTTTGAGCCTCAACGCCCTGTGAAGCATCAACTACAAGCACAGCACCCTCACATGCTGCCAAACTTCTAGATACTTCATAATTAAAATCAACATGACCTGGTGTATCTATCAAATTTAAAATATATTCTTCTCCATTTTTCGCCTTATACACAGTTCTAACCGATTGAAGCTTTATTGTTATGCCTCTTTCACGTTCCAATTCCATATTATCCAACACTTGATCTTGCATTTCTCTTTTTGTAAGCACACCTGTAAGTTCTATAAGTCTATCAGCAAGTGTTGATTTTCCATGATCTATATGTGCAATTATGCAAAAGTTTCTAATCTTATCTTGGTGATTCAAATTTTCATCCCCTATCTGTTTATGATATCATATTTACAGTAATTTGCTTTCTAATTTTCGTCAATCGGTGCAGTACAGTGCCTGCATCCTACAATATATGTTTATATTTCATTTTATTTTTGATAATAATTTTTATAAAATTCATCTCTAAATTCTGTCAATCTATCCTCTTCAATTGCTTTTCTTACGTTCTCCATTAACCTTACTAAGAATCTCAAATTGTGTATTGTAATTAATCTTGCACCTAATATTTCTCCGCACTTTACTAAGTGTCTAATATATGCTCTTGTATAATGAGTACACGTATAACAATCACAATTGTGGTCCAAAGGCGTCCAATCTCTTTCATAGGTTGCGTTTCTTACTACAACTTTTCCTTCAGATGTCATTGCTGTTCCATTTCTAGCTATTCTTGTTGGAAGTACACAGTCACACATATCTATACCACGCATAACTGCCTCTATTAAATAATCTGGTGTACCTACACCCATTAAATATCTTGGTTTATTTTCTGGTAAAAATGGTGTAGTATACTCTAGCACATCATACATTAAATCAGCTGGTTCGCCGACGCTCAAACCACCCACAGCATAACCTGGAAAATCTAACTCAACTAATTGTTTTGCACTTTCTTCTCTTAAATCTTTATACATTCCACCTTGTACAATTCCGAATAATCCCTGCTCATCTTTTCTCTTATGTGCTTCTAAGCATCTCTTTGCCCATCGTGTTGTTCTTTCCATCGATTTTCTTGTATACTCATAAGTAGATGGATATGGACAACACTCGTCAAAAGCCATCATAATATCAGAACCTAGGTTGTTTTGTATAGACATTGATTTTTCCGGCGAAATAAAATGACTACTTCCATCCAAATGTGATTTGAATTTAACACCTTCCTCTGTTATGTTTCTTAAATCAGCTAGACTAAATACCTGAAATCCTCCACTGTCTGTAAGAATTGGTCTATCCCAATTCATAAATTTATGCAATCCTCCTGCCTCTGCAACAAGTTCATCACCCGGACGTAAATACAAATGATATGTATTTGAAAGTATTATCTTTGCATCCACCATATCCTTTAATTCATCAGGTGTCATTGCTTTAACAGTTGCTTGAGTTCCAACAGGCATAAATACAGGAGTTTCTATAACTCCGTGCGGTGTATGAATTCTGCCTCTTCTAGCACCAGTTCTAGCATCTTTTTTTATAAGTTCATACGTTATTGGTTGTGTCATTTCTTTCTCCTTCTAAAATCTTAATTAGTGTCCTTACGATTTAATTAGCATTGCATCGCCAAAGCTAAAAAATCTATATTTCTGCTCTACAGCAATTTTATATGTATCCATTATCATCTCTCTTGTTGCGAGTGCAGAAATCAACATTAACAAAGTACTTTCTGGTAAATGAAAATTCGTTATCAAATTATCTAGCACTTTAAACTTGTATCCTGGATATATAAATATATCTGTTATTCCTTTTTTAGGAACTAAATATCCATTTTCATCAGCTGCACTCTCAACCGTTCTACATGAAGTTGTACCAACGCAAAATACCTTACCGCCGTTTTTCTTTGTTTCATTTATTATATTACATGCATCACTGTCAATCTCATAATACTCTGAATGCATTTTATGGTCTTCTATATTTTCTTCTTTTACTGGTCTAAAAGTGCCAAGACCAACGTGTAAAAGTACTCGAGCTATTTTTACACCCTTTTCCTCTATCGCCTTTAATAACTCAGAAGTAAAATGCAACCCTGCCGTTGGAGCAGCACTTGAGCCTTCAACCTTACTATATACTGTTTGATATCTCTCTTTCTCTTTCAACTTTTCATGTATATATGGTGGAAGTGGCATTACACCTATTTCGTCTAAAATTTCATTTAAAATTCCATTATACTCTAATTTCACAATTCTATTTCCATCTTCCATTATATCAATTACTTCGGCAACTAATTGACCTTTATCTCCAAAGAATATGCGAGTACCTATCTTACACTTCTTGCCTGGTTTTACAAGAACTTCCCATTTTTTATCTCCCATATCTTTTAATAGTAAAATTTCTATTGTATTCTTTTCATCTTGCTCTCTTTTTCCGTAAAGTCTTGCTGGTATTACTCTTGTTTCATTTATTACTAAGCAATCGTTCGGTGATAAATATTCAATTATATCTTTAAAGATCCTATGTTCAATTTTACCCGTTTTTCTATCTAAAACTAATAGTCTAGATTCATCTCTTTTTTCCATTGGATGTTGAGCTATTAGTTCTTCTGGCAAATCATAATAAAAATCTGATAATTTCATAATTTTTCCTCGTTTCTGTGGACTTTCCCACCTTTAGTATTTTAACACAATTTATGGTAACTGTAAAGTTGATAAATGTAGATTTTTGTGTCCTTTCGTCGATATTATGTTGACTAAATTATTCGTTTGTTGTATAATTATATTGCAATTAAATTTATGGAGGGGTCATAGTGAAAATACTAAGTAGGGTAAATTACACCGAACAAGACCACAACAATTTTCCTTCTGTTTTCCCTGATGCATACGACATAAGTAGCGTGCTTCTGTATGTAAAGGATGTCTACCTTTCGCGGGCACTTGTTGATGAGCTTAGAAAGCGGGATTGTGCCACTTTTTATACCCAGCAAGTAGCTGATGATGTGCTTTATATCAAGAGTGTATCTGACAGTGTTCAGCGTTTCTATGAAGTGCATTATAAAGGTTATTCTCTACGACTTGTGGGAAGCAACACCAGCAAAGAATTCTATTTAGCAGACGTACTCTTCATTGGTAGAAGCGTAAAGACCCCAACAAATATGCGCAGTGCGTATTTGTTCCTCGACACCGAGACGATTCAATTGAATAACTCAAATCAGAAAAAACTTGCCCCCTACTAATAGGGGGCAAGCTTTTTTACTTTTCATTATTATAGGAGTCCATTAGCTCTCATCCATCTGATTCTAGCCGTTGGGTCTAATATCTTCTTTCTTAGTCTTATATTCTTTGGTGTTACTTCCACAAGTTCATCTTCTCCAATATATTCAATAGCTTGTTCAAGTGAAAATACCGTTGGAGGCGTAAGTCTCAAAGCATCATCACTTCCAGAGGCTCTCGTATTTGTTAAATGTTTTGTCTTACAAACATTTACTTCCATGTCTTCTGGTCTTGAATTTTCACCGACTATCATTCCTTGGTATACTTCTGTTCCAGCACCAATGAATAAAATTCCTCTCTCTTGAGCATTATATAATCCATAAGTTACAGAAATGCCATTTTCAAAGGCAATTAGAACACCTTTTGTTCTTGTTGACATTTCACCCTTATATGGCTCATATCCACTAAATACATGGTTCATTATGCCATTACCCTTTGTATCTGTTAAGAATTCATTTCTATAACCAATCAAACCTCTTGAAGGTATCTTAAATTCAAGTCTTGTATAGCCTTGTTCACCAACAATCATGTTAGTCATTTCAGCTTTTCTTATGCCTAATTTTTCAATTACAACACCTGTATACTCATCTGGAACGTCTATTACAAGCTCTTCCATTGGCTCACATTTTACACCATCAATTTCTTTAAATATAACAGATGGTCTTGATACCATTAATTCAAAACCTTCTCTTCTCATTGTTTCTATAAGAACTGACAAATGTAGCTCTCCTCTTCCAGATACTTTAAAGCTATCTGGTGACTCTGTTTCCTCAACTCTTAAACTAACATTTGACTCTAATTCTTTCATAAGTCTATCTCTTAAATGTCTTGATGTTACGTATTCGCCTTCTCTTCCTGCAAAAGGACTGTTGTTTACGCTAAATGTCATTGTAAGTGTTGGCTCATCAATATCAACAAATGGAATTGCTTCTGGATGCTCTGGATCAGCAATTGTTTCACCAATATTAATATCTGGAATACCCACAACTGCAATTATATCTCCAGCAAAAGCCTCTTCAATTTCAACTCTCTTAAGGCCGTTATACGTGTACACCTTGCCTATCTTTAAGTTTTGAATTGCTCCATCTTTCCTACATACAGCTACCGATTGTCCTTGTTTTATTGAACCTCTTTCAAGTCTACCTATTGCTATTCTTCCAACGTAGTTGTCATAGTCAATACTTGAAACAAGCATTTGCATTGGACCATCCAATTGTACATTTGGAGCATTTACATATTTAATTATTGTATCAAACAATGGCTTCATATCAGTACCTGGTTCGTCTAGTTTTAATGAAGCTGTACCTTGTTTTCCAGATGCATATATTACTGGAAAGCCTAGTTGATCATCTGTTGCAGCCAAATCAAAGAATAAATCAATAACTTCGTCTACAACAGCCTCTGGTCTTGCACCAGGTCTATCAATTTTATTCAACACAACAATTGGTTTTAAATTAAGTGCCAAAGCCTTTCTTAAAACAAATCGTGTTTGAGGCATAACACCCTCAAAAGCATCAACAAGTAGAATTACACCATCTACCATTTTTAATACTCTCTCAACCTCTCCACCAAAGTCAGCATGACCCGGTGTGTCAATTATATTAATCTTTACACCACCATACATAACTGATGTGTTTTTTGCAAGTATTGTTATTCCTCTTTCTTTCTCCAAAGCATTAGAATCCATAACTCTTTCATCAACATGTTCATTTGCTCTAAATGTACCTGACTGTTTCAATAGAGCATCTACCAAAGTAGTTTTACCATGGTCTACGTGTGCAATAATAGCAACATTTCTTATTTCCATTTTAGGTTCCCCTTTTCAATTTTTAGATATCTTAACGAACTTTCTTAATTACATAATATGGTACGTTAACAGTAATTTTGGGTCGCCGGTTGGCGACCCTTCTTTTTATTTAATTTATATAAATCAACTATGCCTCTGTTGTACCTTCTTCTGGCATTTTCTCTTCTAGTTCTCTTATAGAAAGTTCTATTCTCTTCTTGTCTAAGTCAATTTCAACAACTTTTGCCTTAACAACTTGTCCTAGCTCCAAAACATCTTGAGGTTTTGAAATTCTCTTATGTGTTATATTTGATATGTGAACTAGTCCTTCTAATCCGTTATCCAAAGCAACAAAAGCTCCAAATGGTTTCATGCTAACAACTTCAGCTTCTACTATATCACCAACTTGATATTTTACATTAAGCCAAGGATTATCTTCTGCTTTTCTGTATCCCAAAGAAATCTTTTTGTTTTCTTTGTCAAAAGACAATACTCTAACATTTATTTCTTGACCAACTTTCAATACTTCACTTGGATGTTTGATTGGCTTCCATGTGATTTCAGAAATATGAAGTAATCCATCAACACCACCAATATCAACAAATGCGCCATAGTCATTTAATTGTTTTACAGTTCCTTTATATTCTTTTCCAACTTCAATATTGTTCCAAATTTCATTTGAAGCCTTTTCTCTAGCTTCTTTTGCTAATTGTCTTTCAGAACCAACGATTTTTCTCTTTTCTGGATTATATTCAATAACCTTTAAAGCAACTGTTTTTCCTCTATACTCAGCCAAATCTGTAACCTTTTTGGCTAATTGTGTTTGTGGAACAAATATTTTTATTCCAACAGTTTCAGCAATAACGCCTCCATTTACAACATTAGTAACTTTTGCTGTAACTGGCTTTTCTGCTTTTACATTGTTTTCAAATTCTTCTCTTAATTGTTTTGTTTGTAATCTTTTTGCAGAAAGTAAAACATTACCTCTACCATCATTCATCTTTAATATATAAGCTTCTATTTCGTCACCAACTTTATATTTATCAGATGGTTTTTCATCTCCATAAGAAAATTCATCTCTTGGAATAATACCATCTGCTTTATAACCTAAGTCAACAAATATTTCATCGCCTACTATGTCAACAATTGTACCTTTAACAGTAGTTCCTTCCTCTAATTTTTTTAATGAGTTTTCATATAACTCTGCAAAATTTTGTTCTTCATTTTTTGCCATAATTTTAATCAATCCTTTCCTATATCTGCTATTTGTTACTTCCGCAGTAACACCCTATATTATCTTACAAAAAGGCTTAATTGTCAACTAATTTTTTCACTTCTTCCATACTTTTATTTGTTAACGTAACTATGTCTCTTGGGTTAATTTCTTCTCCATTATACATACTTGTATCAATTGGTTTTCCTATATGTATTGTTATTTTACTAAATGGCTTAAATGTACCGGTTATTCCCATTGGAATTATTGGAACACCAGCCTTTATAGCTATAAGTGCTACACCCTTTTTAAACTTGACACCCTTTGCAAAACCATTTCTTGTACCTTCAGGAAAAATTCCAACTAATTCTCCGTCTTTCAAGTGATTTATCGCTATATTTATTGCTTCTTCACTCGCTGCTCCTCTTTTTACTGGAAAGCATCCCATTTTTGTTAAAAACCAACTTTTAAATTTTTTTTTGAACAATTCTTGCTTCGCCATCATATATATCATTCTTTTAAAATGTATAACATACACAACCGAATCAAGTGCATGAATATGGTTTGAACACAAAAGTGCAGCTCCTTCCTCAGGAATATTCTCAAGGCCATCTATCTTTATTCTATATAAAATATGACATGCTATATTTGCAAATCCTTTTGTAAAACTTCTAACGAAATTCATAATCTCCCTCCATGAAAACTATACCTCTATTTTTTATATTCAAATCATCTCATGCTCTTGTTACGTCTAATTTTATGTTTTTTTATTTTAGTGGCAATTTTTCAAATCCACTCCAACCAGAAACATGTTTTAATATTATCTCTGAGTCAACGCTATCCACTTTTCCATCCAAGTTAACATCCGCTGCTTCTTTATCTATTTCTACGCTCTGTCCATTTACATATTTCTGCATACAAAGTACATCCTTTGTATTTACAAGTCCATCGCCATTTACATCACCATACAAAATTTCTTTCTTGTATTCACATTTTATACATTTGTTATCTTTTAGTTTGTGTTCTTCTTCTGTTTCTCCTAGTTGTAGTCCACATCCACAAGTATATACTAATTTATGTTTTGCGTCATTAACTTGTTTTACTTCTACTTTATATGCTTTCTTACAGTCATGTGGCAACTTCTCAAATCCGCTCCATTTAGAAACGTGTTTTAGCATTATTAATGAGTCAACTATGTCTACTTTTCCATCTAAGTTAACATCTGCTGCTTCTTTGTCTATCTTTACACTTTGTCCATTTACATATTTTTGTATCGTTGTTACGTCCTTTGTGTCTACTACACCATCACTATTTATATCGCCATACAATACTTTTTCTTCATAACCACATTTTGTACATTTGTTATCTTTTAATTTGTGTTCTTCTTCTATTTCTCCTAGTTGTAGTCCACATCCACAAGTATATACTAGTTTATGTTTTGCGTCATTAACTTGTTTTACTTCTACCTTATATGCTTTCTTACAGTCATGTGGCAACTTCTCAAATCCGCTCCATTTAGAAACGTGTTTTAGCATTATTAATGA
>CAKPOE010000010.1 GCA_934169745.1 uncultured Clostridia bacterium
CGTTTGGATAAGCCCTTTCTGCATTAACCACTCCTGGCACTGCTAAAACTGTCAACAATAATAATACTACTATACTTCTTTTGATTTTCTTCAAAATCATTCCCTCCTTTTAGTTTGCTCCTAGAAAGCCTTATGTAGACCAAAGGCTCATAGGTAGCACCTATGCATATTTTAGTACTAACATAGTTTATATCACATTCAAACGAAAAAACATATCCACCTTTTGGGACAAAAAAAAGCGTTTTTTTACCCCTCGTGGTTAACAGGCAAAGACAATGTTTCCAACAGCATATTTCTTCTTAAAAATATTAAAAACACTTTAATTTTGTGTAATTTTGTGTTAAAATAACGATACCTATAAGGAGGGAGCACTTTGTATAATATTGTTGTTGTTGAAGACCATAAATTATTAAGAGATATGATTGTGGAATCCATAGAATGTGAAAACGATTTTCATGTGGTTGCGAGTTTAGCAGACGCAAAGGAAACCGCGAAAATTTGTGAAGAATTGAAACCGGATGTTGTTTTAATGGATATTTGCACAGAAAACAATTCAAACGGAATAGCATACTCAAAATTAATTAAAGAAAAGTTTCCTAGCATCAAAATTGTTATAATGACTGGTATTATGGACTTGAACTTTATTAATGATGCCAAAAAGTTTGGAATTGATAGCTTTATATACAAAAGTATTAGCAAAGAGTCTCTTATAACTTCTCTTAGAAGCACAATGAATGGTTACTCTATTTATCCGAATGAAAAAGATGCTCCACCAGAAACAGCTATTTTACAAAGCCTAACAAGCACAGAAATGCTAGTTCTAAAAACATATTGTAGGCTTCTAGACAGAAAAGAAGTTGCAGAGGAATTAGGAATATCAATAAGCACCTTAAAAAATCACATTTCATCTATATATACAAAAACAGGCTATGATAATTTAACCAAACTTTCTGTTTACTGTATTTCAAACGGTTTGATAGTTACAAATTTGGAGAATCCAAAAGAATAAAAATACACCTATATCTTCTATAGGCGTATTTTTATTAAAAATCTTGGTATTGTTTCAAAGTGAATCTCTCCACCTAATTCTGCTACCTTTCTTTTCATTCCTTTCATTCCATCGTTTTCCGTGATATTTTTAGTAGGAATCTTTCCATTATTAGTTATTTGCATGCTGACTGTTCCTATCTCATTCACAATATCAACATAAATCTCTGTACTATTAGCATGCTTTATTGCATTCGTTACCGCTTCTCTTATTATTTCAAACAATGCTTTTGATTTGTTTTTATCGTCTGGCAATTTGCCGGTCACAATTACTTTAGTTCCGTTTCTTTGATGCGTTTTAATCAAATTTTCTAAATTTGTATTTGCATCTTCTGTATCTTCCATTTCAACAAACATTTTGTTTATCATATATTTTATCTCTTCAAAATTATCTTTCGTGATATTTTTCCTATTCAAATATTGTTGAAGTATGGAAAGATTTTGTCCCAAGAAATCATGATATTTGTTTTTTAACTTCAAAAGATTTTTTTCCTTTTCATATTTCTCTATATTTTTAATGCTATCGATTAACTTATGATTATTTTCTGCAATTTTTTCATTCTGCCCATTTAATTCGTTTTGTAATTTGCATTCTTCTGTTACGTCAAAAGCAATGATTTCAATTTTACTAACACTAAATAAATAATACTTTTCATCTACTTTAACAATAAAACTTTCTTTCCTTGATTCTTTGCTATGCTTTAATATATTTGAAACATAATCGTTTTGTATATTTAAGCTATCTAGTATATTACACATTGTAGTATTCGTTAAAACCTTTTTATTACCCTTAAGCACTAAAATTCCGATTTCGGATGAATCTATCACATCTTTTATAGAAAAATTGTTCAATTTTTTGTTTTTGATATATTTATAATATGTATATATCAATGAAATTATTTCATACGCTACACAGAAGATTGATGTTTTCCACGATACATCTTCAGGTAATTCTTCTCTAAAAAAAATACTGCAAAGTGCTAGCAGTGCTACGATATATTCAACTATGTAATCAACCACGTTTTTATCTATTATGCTTGTTTTAATAATTATTTTTAATACTTGTAACACAAGTATTAAGCATAATATAAGTAGAACCACAGCCATACTATTATTCCTTCCCTCTCATAATTTTCATTTTCAATATCGTACCATCTTCCGTATTCTCTTCTTTTAATTCAGCTACTTTCTGCAAATTCATTCCCTGAATTTTGGATCTTATAGAAATCTCTCTCTTATCAAATACATATTTCAATTCCATATACTGTTCATCGATTTGTATATTTAATATAAAACATATGTTACTCAGATTCAATAATACTTCAAATATTATTTCATACAAATCTATTACTTCATCACTAGTAATAACAAATGTATTTGTTTGTATTGTACCATTTATATTAAAAAAGTTGGCATCAATAAGTAGCTCGCTTAGTATAAGCTTTAATCGTTCACTGTCATATGTTTCATCATTATAATTCGAAATCACTAAACAACTCATTCTTTTGCAATAACTTATGAGCAATTTTATTAAGTGCATTTTTTCTTCTGTTATATCTTTTGTTTCACTCAATATTGCACTTATTTTTTCTCTTTTTTTAGCAATTGCTGTATCAACAGCATTTATTACATCACCTTTTAGTTCCAATTCATACATTTGTGTCTTTATTTCTTTTTGCTTTTTTAAAGTATTTTCTTGCTGAACAAGTTCTTTATTTACCTTTTGAATTTTCTTCTTTAACTCATTAACTTTAGTCAGATTTTTTTCCTCTAGTGCATATCCACCATACGTTTTTTTTACTTTACTAACTGTATTTTTAGTTTCATAAGTATTAAATACTCTTTGCAATTTTATATCGTTTATAATACTATCTTCAGATTGTAGTGAATAATTTGTTTTTATTACTTTTTCACCATCTTCGGAAACAATCGCTAATGGCAAATTAGACTTAACAAAAAATTTTCTATATCTAAAATTATTTGGAATTAAATCAAAATCAAAGAATAATTCTAAACCTATTCCATACAACACTCCAACAACAACTGGCATATTTCGAATTTTATAAGGCAACAAATCATTGTTGTAACAAATTGTATATATAATTCCAGCAAATATAATCATTGATATTACCATTATGTTTCTATGTCGTTTTTCTTTATTTGATTTAAATAAGTTTTTTATGGCAACCATTAATAGTAATATAATCCAAGCATATACTATATAATAACCAAAATTGTATGTATATTTATCAATACTTTCTTCGGAAATTTTAAATACTAAATTATGAAAATTGTTAGTAACTACCAACAAGGACAATAGTGCTGACATTATCAGAGAAAATATTATGCGCTTCTTTCCTTTTGTTTTTGCTAAATATTCGCTACATCCATAATATAAAGTTGGTATAAATATCATCGGAATATAATACAAATACCACATAATGCTTTCTAACGTACCCGTTGTCTTTATCTTTACTATTTTCGTAGTCATCCAGAAAACTAAAAGCACACCTATTGAAAAGATATATTTTTTCACTTTCTTATCAAATACTCTTATATATAAAAAACTCATCCATATTGTAAATATTGCTAAAAATAAAGTAGCTTCTTGAGTTTGATCCAACATACATCCCACCTTTTTAAATCATATAATACCACAAAGTTGACCATAAATCTACTAGAAATAGCTCTTTTTTGACAATCTGTTTTTATATGTAATTATTCTTGTATAATATGAAAATATGGCAGAAAGTCTAAGATTTTCTGCCATATTCTGCTCCTATCTTTGTTCCTTCTTGTATTGAGCATATTCCACCCTTAGTTTATTCAATTTTTGACGGCCTTCTTTAAACATTCTCTTTGTTCCTTGTATGATTAGCTGTACGAAGAAAACCACAACCGCCATTAATTGTAGTAGGTAGTAAGAAGTCAACTTTTCTTCATCGGTATATCATATTCTTCGGTATTATTCAACACTTTTGTAATTATTTTCCAGCGCAATCTATACTATCACTAATTCATATTCCTCGCTACCAACTCCCAAATCTGCAGCCGCATCAATTGTGTGAGTACCATTTCTCGATTCTATTCTCTCTACAAGATGATCTCTTCCTAAATCTTTCGAATTATATACTAAATCTATGCACGCCTTATCTAATGCTACTGGATCTAAAGAAGAAAGTATACCAATGTCTTTCATACATGGGTCTTCAGCTTTTGCACAACAGTCACAGTCAACAGACATATTACACATTATATTTATAAACGCCATATTACCATTAAAATATTTCACAACAGATGACGCAGCATCAGCCATTGATTCTAAGAACTTATCATGGTCCGCTGTCCATAATTTTGCTGGGTCACCAGCTCCATGAATATATGCTTTTCCATAAGATGAAGCAACACCAATTGATAATTGTTTTAAGGCTCCACCATATCCTCCCATTGGATGACCTTTAAAGTGCGAAACAACAAGCATAGAATTATACTTTTCAATGTCTCTTCCGACATAATTTTTCTTTATAACTTTTCCATTTGGTATATCCAATACTAAGTCGTCGCCATCAGCATCTAATATATCTACGTCAAAATATTTTGTCCAAAGATGATCATCCATCAATTTTTTGTGCTTTTCAGTTGTGTTTCTTTGTCCTTCATATGCTGTATTGCATTCTACAATTGTGCCATTTACATATTCTACTATAGGTTTCATAAATTCTGGTTTCAAATAATTCTGATTTCCGGCTTCTCCAGAGTGAACCTTTACAGCCACCTTCCCTTTAAGTTCTTTTTGTAATATTTTATACATTTCAACTACTTTTTCTTCACTTATAATTTTCGAAAAATATACTTTTTCCATATTTTATCTCCTTTTATATGTTTTTAATCATGTTTATACTATCACATTGACTAAAATTTGGCAATTTCTCATCGTATTTATTTTTGTATATTTTTTTAAAATTTTATTCATACTATTTCTGAGTTCTAATAAAATTCGAAAAATTTTAGGAGGTTTTAAATATGAATAAGAAAATACTTTTCACATTAGTGATTGTTTTTTGTCTTTCTATTTTTACAGTAGCCTTTGCTGCAAATAACAATACTGGTTCTACTGGAAATGTAGTTACAGACATTGGTAATGGTGTTGGCGGTGTTATAGATAGTGCTGGTAATGCTGTTAAAAGTGTTGGCAATGCTACGAAAAATGTTGGCAGCGACATTGGTAATGCGGCAGCTAATGGAATGAATGGAAATAATAATTCCACAACAAATAATGGTAATAGAACAAACACATCAAGAAACACAACAGGAACAAATAACTATGGCACAGGAACAACATATACTGCTACAAGAACAGCAGCTACAACAGGAACTGACAATACTTTCACTTGGATTGTTGTTATAATTGCAGCTGTGGCAATTATTGGACTTATTTGGTACTACTTTGGAACAAATAACGAAACTTCTGGAAAAAGAAGAGACAGATATTAATCTTTGAATAGATACCATTGAACGGATTTCCGGCTGCCTCTTTTTCGTTCATTTTCTTCTGTTTGTCACAAACAAATTTCTGCAAAGGAAAATGAACGAAAAAGAGGCAGCCGGAAATCCGTTCAGTTTATGCTAACTTTAAACATTAGACGGTTGAATTTTCAGCACGTATATGCTATAATAGTGACAGATTAAGGTTTTAGGAGGTAACTATGACTGAACAAAAGGTAATTGCAAATAATCCAAAAGCCCGTCATGATTATTTTATAGATGATACTTTAGAGTGCGGTATTGCATTAGTTGGAACAGAAGTTAAATCCATTCGTAACGGGAAAGTAAATTTGAAGGATTCTTTCGCCATGATAAAAGATGGTGAATTATATATTCATAATATGCATATAAGTCCGTATGAACAAGGGAATATTAATAATAAAGACCCTATGAGGACAAGGAAATTACTTGTACATAAAAGAGAGATTCAAAAGCTTATAGGAATGATAAAGCAAAAAGGTATTACTCTTGTACCGCTTTCAATATACTTCGACAGAAATCACGTTAAACTTGAACTCGCAGTGGCACGAGGAAAAAAATTATATGATAAACGTCAAGATATTGCAAAGAAAGATGCAGAAAGAAGAATTCAACAATACAAGCCATAAAAAGGTGAAGCGAAAGCTTCACCTTTTTGTTTCTATTATTTAGTTTCTTCTCCGAAATTTTTGCATACATCATTTGGAAAATCTCCAACTTTTATTTGAAGCAATAACTTATTCAACTTCGTCAATGCATCCGTCATTATTTCTATTGTGATTAATTTCTTTTTATACGCCTCAACAAGTTCATCTAAGTCTAGCACTTCATACTTGCCATCTTTATATACCTTGACATCAACAAGCAAATCTGTGAAGATATATTCATGCTTTTCTTTATTAAAAGAATAATCAATTATATCGCAATACCAATATAAAAAATTTCCATTCTTATCATAGAATTTGCTAACTTTAATTCCATCATTTAAAAAAGTAAAAGATAAACCGCTTCCAATATCATCACGTGGACGAATTGGCTTCCATTTGGTAATTATAAGATCTGTATCAATGCTTAATATTTCATCTCCAGATATATCTACTATTTCATTAGGTATATATCTTTTTCTAAATAATTTCATAATTTTCTCTCCTATTTCCAGTATCCCATTTTATCTAATTCTTTATTAGGTGCAATAATCATTAAATTATCTTCTTTTTCTATTTCATAATCAGCAGTCGGAAAAACTGTATCACCGGTATCTTGTTTCTTTATACAAATTACATTTATTCCATATTTAGCTCTCAACGCTAACTCACTAAGTTTCTTTCCTATCCAATTATTATGTGCTTCCATTTCAACAATACTATAATCTTTACTAAATTCCAGCTTTTCCACTAAGTGTTTGTGCATTAAACTGCTTACCATCTTCACAGCCATGTCTCTTTCAACTTGAACCACTTTATCTACGCCGATCATCTCTAATAATCTTGCATGCTTATCATCTCTGGCTTTAGCCACAATATATGGAACGTTTAATTCTTTAAGTGTAAGTGCAATCATTATACTAGACTCTAAATCATCACCAATTCCAACAATGGCTGTATCAAAATTATTTATTCCTAAATCTAATAAAGCTTCTTTGTCCATTGCATTTACCTTTGCTGAATGTGTAACGTACGGCGCCACCTCATCAACAAGATTACTAGATTCGTCGATTGCCATAACTTCACAATCATATCTTGAAAGTGCTTTCGCTGCAGCCATTCCAAACTTTCCAAGTCCAATTACTATGATTTGTTTCATATCAATACTCCTTTATATAAATTTACCCTATCATTACATTTTCGGTTGCATATCTTACATAATCTTCTGTCTTTGGTTTTTCTATAACAAAAAGTACTGCCATAGAAATTGTTCCAACTCTACCAATAAACATTAAAAGCATTAAAAGCCATTTACCAAATAGTGATAACATTGGTGTTATTCCTGTCGATAAACCAGCTGTCGCATATGCAGTAATACATTCAAAAGTTAAATCGATCGCAGAAAAATTATTATCACTTATCATAAGTAAAGTCGTTGATAATACAACTATTACTATAGCTATTTCAAACAATACGTGAGCTCTGCTAACTGTTTCATCAGGAATTTCTTTTTTAAATATTGTCAAATGTTTCTTTCCTTTTATAGATTTTATTATTGCCATAATAATTACTCCGACTGTTACAATTTTTATGCCACCTGCAGTACTTCCTGGTGCACCACCAATAAGCATAAGAACCATCATTAAAACTTTTGTTGCATTTAGCATTTTACCAGCATCTATTGTAGACATACCAGATGTTCTAACTTCTGCCGTCTGGAAGAAAGAAGCCATCCATTTATCTTGAATATCAAGATGCGAAAGTGTATTATCTTTTTCTAGCAAATAAAACGAAAACGTTCCTGCTATAAGTAATATTATTGTAATTATTAAAACCATTTTTGTATGTAAAGAGAGCGATGAAACAATTTTTCTCACGCTACATTTTTGCTTAAATCCTCTAGACACAGCTTCCTCGATGTCGCTCCATACAAAAAAGCCTATCCCTCCCACAATAGTTAGTATACTAATTGTATAATTTACAACCGGTACTTCTCTGAGCATAGCCAAACTATCATTTCCAGGAATAATATCAATTCCTGCATTACAAAACGAAGAAACGGAATGAAATAATGACATGAATAATCCTTTTCCCCAACCATACATCGGAACAAAAGTTGTTGCTAGTAGTAATGCTCCGATTATCTCAAAAATAAACGTGTATTTAAAGATTGTTCGAGTTAACTTTACCATACCTTTTAAAGAATTCTGATTCAGAGATTGACTAATTAAAATTCTTTCTTTTAAAGAAATCTTTTTTCCAAATATCATTAATATTAAAGACACAAATACCATAAATCCTAAGCCACCAATTTCTATAAGTAACATTATTATGGTCTTACCAAATGTAGTAAATTGCTCCGAAATTGGCACTGTTGTGAGTCCTGTCACACATGTGGATGATACAACAGTAAAAAGAGCATCCACAATTCTAATTGGTTTATTATTTGAAATTGGAAGCATCAATATAACTGTACCTATTGCAATCGTCACTAAAAAACCAAGTATTATAATTTGTGTTGGTGTAATATTTTTAAACTTTGATTTCATCTTTTTCCATCCTATCACTATATAAATTGATAATCCTATCTGCTACTGTATTAGCCGTTTTTATTGCCATACACACTGTCGCTTTTGGCTCTGTTAAATCACCGCCTGCGTATACATTTCTAATACTTGTTTCCCCATATTCATCTACTTTTAAAAGTCCATTATCATTTTTTTCAAACTCAGTCAATAAACTCTTATTAGGTTCTGAACCAATAGCCATAATCACTTTGTCCGCCTTAATAATATCTCCACAACTTATTTTAACACTATTTACAACCTTATTTCCTATTATTTGTTCAACATTTTCTTCAAAAATAAGCTTCACACCTAAATCCTCTGCTAACTCTATTTCTTTCAAATTAGCCGGCATATTTTCTTTTTTCTTTCTGTAAATTACAGTTACCTTTGCACCACCTACAGCTGAAACACAAGCTACATCCATCGCAACATTTCCGCCGCCAACCACTATAACATTTTCGTTTTTTTGTAGATCATGATTTCTTAAAAATTCATTTGCACCATATACGCCTTGTAAATCAGAGCCAACGATATTTAACATCTTTGATATTTCGGCTCCAATCGCCAAGAAAATAATATCATAGCCTTTCGATTTAAGATCATTAACGTTATAATCAATACCAAAACAAGAATTTGTTTTCACATTGATTCCCATACTTAAAATATCATTAATGACTTTCTTAACTATATCTTTAGGTAATCTCATATCTGGAATACCATATGTAAGAATACCTCCCAAAGTACTTTCTTTCTCATAAATAGTAACATTAGCGCCTTTGCTTCTAAGCCTTGCAGCACATTGTAGACCCGCAGGACCAGATCCAATTATAGCCACATTTAAATTTTTCAGTTCTTTTGTAACATCAAATTTAATACTTCTATCAAAAACATACGACTCCAACGCACCTATCTGCACATTATTACCTTTTATTCCCTTTATGCAAGAGCCTTCACACTGCTTATCATGTGGACATACTCTACCGCAAATACTGCCTAAATAACTTTTATGTACAATAATTTTCTTCGCTTCATCAAAACTTTTCTCTTTTATACAATTTATAAAATCGGGTATTTTCATGTTTATAGGACAAGCCTTAACACATAAAGGATTTTTGCATTTTAGACACTCGTTTGCCATACGTAAAACTTCGTTAACTTCCATAAAATCACCTACAATTATTATACAAATAACAAAGTTACATATCAAGCAATTTAGATATTTTTATTGAATGAACGGATTTCCGGCAGGCACTTTTTTGTTCATTTTCTGTTACAGAACTTTTCTAAAAAGTACACAAAAATGAACGAAAAAGTGCCTGCCGGAAATCCGTTCATTCTTCATTTTCGCTCTACAAATTTTCCACTTTTGATGGCTTTGAAATTTCTGTTAATGCTTCGCTTATCTCACTCTCTGCCTTTTCTGCATATACTGCTACATCTCCTAACGATAACATTCCTAATAACAATTCATTTTCCATTACTGGTAATCTTCTTATCTGTTGCTTTTTCATTAGTGCTAACGCTTGTCCTAATTCTGCATCAGGTTTTACACTATACACATTACTTGTCATTATATTAGTTGCCAATGTATTTTCCGGATCTCTATTATATTTAGCCATCGCCAAAACAATATCTCTGTCAGTTATCATTCCAAGCACTATTTGTCCATCTCTTGTCACTGGCACACAACCAATATTATGATGTGCCATAAGTTTGGCCACATCTAGTACTGTATCATTCATATCTGCTATAACAACATCTTTAGTCATAATATCTTTTACTTGCATATGTTTTTACCTCCTCATATATTTCTAAGGATAGTATTACCAATGCATTTAAAAAAAATACAGGCAAAGTAAAACTTTACCTGTATTTTTTCATATTAATGTGTTCCACTAGTTTCCGCATCATTTGTACTTCTTAAGTCGCTATCATATATTATTGTTGTTCCGTTTGGCACATCTGCTGGATTTCCATTTGGAAGTGTTATATCTTGATGATTTGATGGATTACTTGGATCGTATGTCTTCTCCCAATCAGGAGTAGGAATATTAGCATTTTCATTTAATCCCTCTGGTCCTGTATACTTTAGGTATGACCAGCTTTGATAATTTGTTTTAATATTCATTTTTACTAAAATGTATCCATCTACTTTCTTTACATTATTAACATTTGATGGTGTTACTTTTGTACCTGGGTCAACCGCAATTGTAGAAGCAGGTAATCTATACCCTGCAAACCAATGTCCAACACTACCTATTACAATGTTTTCCCCGCCATTTGTTTCATCAGCATATGTTACTTTAGTTGCATCATTTATTATAGAATTTTTAGTAGCATTTTTTCCATACAACTTGCCTACATATTCATCAAAATTGTTATAGCACAATCTTAAATCATGTGGCAAATGCATATTTGCGAAAGTTCCAACATTAACGCCCAAATTATAATTATACTTTGTTTTATAAATTTTATTTGTGTCAATTTTCTCTTGGGAAGGAACCTTCATATATGTATCATTGTACTTTACAACTAAAGGAACTCTTGCGTCTTGTTCATTGATTTTTACACATTTCTCATTTACTGTATTATAATACAAATCTACTTTCTTCGCACTTCCACCATTTTTACTTACAAAATAAAATTCTGAATATGCACTTACATCTATATTATTGCTTTTTCTACCTTTAGTCTTAAAATCAAAAACAAACGTATATCCGAGTTTTGGTGCATATTTATATGAAGGTACTTTGTTTTGGCCTTGTTGTCCGAAAGGGAAATCTTTATCTGTTATATATTCTCCTTTTATATTGTTATACAAAGCTGGATCATTTGATGATGAAACTTTTAAATCATATATTTTTCCAACTATTTCAACAGGAATATCTTGCTTTGCAATATAGTTGTTTGAATTCAAGTTCGCTCCAACCTCAGCATTATCATTTTGCTTATTTTCTGCTATAACTCTCGTTTCAATTGTGTACTTATCTTCCCACACCCAAGCAGGAATTGTATATGTATAGTCTGTGTTCCCTTTAACCTTTTGCACTTCTTTTGCAGGAATAAACGTTGTTGTGCCATCACTATTGTGCCTATATACATCAAACGGTATCATTATAGTTTTTTCTTTACCCCAACTTGTTTCTTTTGGTGTAATTGTTAAATTACCATTTGTGTTATATTTTCTATTTCCATACCCTTTTTCAGAAATATGTTGTCCATCATCTGGAATTCGTATAGTAAATTGTTTATCCAATTGTAAATATGTTACCTTTGTATCTTTATTAATCTTTTGATTAACAAACTTTTCGACTGTTATCTTAGTTTTATTTACGACTGGAGTATGAATAAGCACATTGTTACAACCAGTTGGAAATGAACCATTTGCGTAGAAAGCTACTGCAGTGCCGTCATATGTTCCATTAGAGTAATTAGATGGTATCACTTTAGTAGTTAAATTTGATGCTTTTCCAACATTTGGAGTACCTGAAATACTTTCTGTTGTGACATTTAATCCTTCATACCCATAATTTATTGCACCAACAACTCCTATAGCATTTCCAATTATTGTATCGATCTTTTGCTTTGCAAGAGTTTCCCCAACACTTTCTATTGCTTTCTCTGCTTCGCGCTTTGAAGAATACGTTCCTAAAGAATAATAATACTTACCCGTTTTATCTCCAACATCTGGCTTTTTGCCTTTTATTGCCGAAAAAATTTGTGCTCCTGGAGTGGCTGTCCCAGAAAGTGATAATCCGCCACTGTTTAACGTATTATCTGATTTTCTTGCACTAACTACTCCTGAAAATACAGGATATATATTAGATTTTGGAACATCATAAAAATATTTAGTTATTTCCTTATCATATTTTCCATCTAAAGTGCGAGAAACCGTACTAGTTTCCGTTTTTTCTACCTTTTTCCACTTTTCTACGATGTATTTTCCATCTTTATCTTTCTCAATTTCACCTTTTTCATTCAACTTATATTCCGGCTCATCAGTAGTATAAGTATATGTATAACTAGCTTTTAGAGTAATCGTTATATCTTTCACACCTGCAGTTAATTTATATGTTCTAGTAGCAATATCATATAATGCTCTGTCTGCTGTTATTGAATAAGTTAAATTTTCACTTGTTGGTATAGCTTTTGTAACATCATATTTATCGTTTGAAATACTTGCTGATACTGACGGCGTTAAATGTGTATAATTGTTGGTCGTTACTTCCACATTCCAATACCTATATCCATCTTCCTTAGGATCTGGCCAAGGCTCCGCCTCTCCATCAATTCCCGCATAAACTCTAAAAAGCCCCTTTGCTTCTTTTTCTCTCAATTTGCCATTTTCATCAATATAACTAAATCCAGCAAATCTTATTACATCACCGCATGCGCTTAATATATCTCCATTAACAACGAAATATGTTCCGTTAGCATCAGTTTTTATCTCCGCATATGCAATTTGACCATTTCCCTCTTCAAATAAGAATGGGTGAAGATTATTTTTTTCTGAATTTAAATACACATCATAAACCATATCACCATACTTTTCATGAGCTTTTGACAAAAATTCTTCAAATGTGTAGTTTTTCTGGCCTTCAAATTTTATCTTAAAGTCTTGCAATTCTTTTCCATTCTTAGTTATTATTTCATCAGAAATATATATCTTTTGTCCCACTTCAATTGTAGGTGGTTCCTTGTATTTTGTAGAATCTCTAACATATCTTTCCTTGGCAGGTTGGAAATTATCTGAGTTTGACAGACTAGTACTGATTTTTCGCATAATGCTAATATCTGATGTATAATCCTCTGCTACTACAATGTTACAAAATATAATAAAAGTAATTATTATAATAGTTGCTAAAAATATTTTTATTTTATTCACTCTTATACCTCCATTCTTACATCATATTCATAAATCTGTATATCACTGTTGCAACTTCTGCACGAGTCATTGTTTTATTTGGTCCAAATGTTCCATCCGGATAACCATTTACTAAACCATTTATATTAGAATAAATTATGGCATTTTCATTTGCTATACTCAACTCATCAATATCCGAAAAGTTAATCATATGTGCTCCGGCCTCGTTTGATGAAATGTCATTGTCCAAACAGATATTTGATAATATACATGCCATTTCCAATCTAGTAATATTATTGTCTAAACCTGTTGCATCAGTTCCATCCATCAAATAATTATTATTCATTGCTTCAAAAGCATATGGTGCCGCCCAATGTATAAAGTCCAAACCTAAATCTTTAAAATATTCGTCACCATCGTACAATGTTGTCATTACTAGTTTCAAAAATTCACCTCTTGTCACTGAATTTTCCGGTAAATATGTTCCATCTGGGTAGCCGTTTATAACACCTTTATTTGCTAATGTTGTTATGTTTTCATATGCCCAATGATCTTTTGATAAATCAGAAAACTCAACAGCTAATGTTGATGTAGCACTTGCAAAAGTTAACACTATCAACGTCAAAAATAACAAAATAATCTTTTTATTCATCCTCACAATCCCTCCCTTAAACATGAAAATATTATCATATTTTGACATATTTATAAAGCTTTTAGTAAAGTGTAATATTTTTTTAACACATTTGTAATAATTCAGTAATACTGCATCGATATTTTGGACTACGATACCCTATGGAGTTTGTTGCACTTTGTACAAAAAAGCAGATGCAAAAAGTTGCATCTGCTTTTTTGTATGTTATTTAACTATCTTGAAATACATATTATATCCCATATCATCATCCATCAACATAACTTCAGAATCTGATTCTAGTTCAGAAATAAAAATTTTGCCAACGCTAACTCTATTATCATTATACGTCAAACCTAAATCAATACCATTAACTGTATATGTTCCATCTGTTGCAATTTCATCACTTGTTATTCCTGGTAATACATGTGTAAAAGTTCCATCTTGATTGAATGTTAAGCTTCCAGGAGAGCTAAAGCAGTATGTACCAAATGCCATTCTCATATCTACTTCTTTTGCATCAGTGTCTGTTATCTTAAAACATTGCCAATTGTTGTTAATTAATAATTCATTTACCTTAGAATTTTTTTCCTCATCTTTTTGTGAACCATCTGCTTGTTGAATTATATTTGGCTGATTATCAGTTTGTTGTTCAATTTCTTGCTGATTTTCATTTTGAATATCGTTGCTATTGTCTATGTTTTCATTATTAGCGCATGCAACCAATGCAAATACCAGTACAACAGTTAATACAATTAAACCCATTCTTTTCATTTTCATATCTATACCCCCATTTATTTTATATCTATATATTAGTATAACAATTAAATTTTTTATTGTCCACAATATTTTTCAGGAACTTAAGACGCTCTGAGAATTTGTTAGCCAATATATTTCTTAAAACATACGCAATACATATTTACTCAATGTATTTATATCCTAATTTATTATGTATTTCTTTGTGACAATTCGAGCAAAGTAATATACACTTCATTGCTTCTGCCTTATATTCCTTCCAAATAAAAAAACAGATGTGATTTCTCACACCTGTTTGGCTCCCCTTGTAGGACTCGAACCTACGACCTATCGGTTAACAGCCGAGCGCTCTACCAACTGAGCTAAAGAGGAATATAAAAAAACTGGCGAATACCTATTTTCACAGGGAGCAACCCCCAACTATCGTCGGCTTTACTGAGCTTAACTTCTG